>NZ_JARWME010000001.1:2102500-2181726 GCF_030757975.1 Rhizobium sp. AN73 | reverse complement strand
CCGTCCGCATAGGCAATGACGGCTTGCAGCGCGGCGCACAGGCTGACTTCGCGGGGATTGCAGCTTGCTGCTGGGCCGGTCCATATGCAAGCATCATGGTGAAACCTCCTGCCGTGAACATTGGTGGTTCACTTGAGGGTTTTTTTGACGGCGTCCGCCTGGCCGAGCTTTTCCTGTACCTGGCCAGCCAGCTTCGGCTTTGCCTTCCGCCCGGCCTCGTCGTTGCCGATGATCTTTCCGGCGGCTTCCCTTGATCGTGCCCTTTGCCTGGCGGGCGACACCTTCGATACGGTTATTGTCCATGACGAACTCCTTCCATCGTTAGAAACGACGCCGCTGTTGCTAACGGCATGATGGAAAGGTAGGCCGGAAAAACTGCCCATTGCAGAGCATTAGCTACTAGTTGAACTGGTACTAACTGACCTATTTTCGTAAAGGCGGCCGTTATTTTCCTTCCGACCGGTAAAACCGCGTTCGCGCGCCCAGATAACGGCGGCGGTGCGGCGGTTCACACCGATCTTGCCGTAGAGCGAGGCGATGTGGTTATGGATCGTATGCTTGGACAGGTTCAGCCTGTCGCTCATTTCCTTGTCGCTGCAACCATCGCAGATCAGTGACAGGATTTTGTCTCGCGCTCCGTCAGATCCTTGGAGGGAGGTGGAAGACGTTGCACCGCGAGTTCTGCCGCAGCCCGGCCAACCGCTCGACCACCGTGCGGCTGAACCAGGATGTATCGGTCATGACACTTTCGATCGCTTCGATCAGTTCGTTCTCGGTTCTGCGCCGCCCCGTAACATCCTGTATCGCCCAGATGACACAGAGCTGATCGTTGATCTCGGCGCGTTCGGCGGAAATGATGCACTCGGCCTGCTGCCACCGGCAAGATTCATGCGCATGTTTTCATCGCGGATGGGGATGTTGTCCTTCAGCCGCTTTTTCGAGGTCGCGGCGCGCGCCCGCGTCCTCCCATAGCCGCAATTCGGGCTGGCGGTCTTGCCCACGACTTCGGCCTCATTGCGCCCACACAGGACCAGAAACGCGTCATTGACTTCCATAAATACGAAGTCGTCGAGCCTCGAAATCGCTGCCGGGACAGGGGACAGGCGGAAGGACTTGAAGAAGCGTTCCTCGCTTTGTCGCAGAGCGTTCTGGGCTTCCTTTGCGGCGGCCATCCAGATCGGCGAAAGTGAACAGCATGCATGGTTCTTCGGCAACGGCGATCGTTTCGCCAGCGACGATAACCAGCCTGTCGCCTCCGGGATAGGTATCAGCGCTTCGCGCTGGCGAATGTCGGCCGCCCTCCAGCTTTGTCAGTGCGTCCTCACCGGTGTCGCATTCGAAAAACAGGCCGAGTTCCTCGACACTGATGCCGATGATCTCTTTCACGGCTGTTCCCGTCATTTCAAGGAAGCCCTGATTGGCGCGGACAGCGCTTGTCCTCCAGCCGGCATATCAGTCCCGGTGCCGGATTGGCGTTGAAGGCGCTCTCGAAGCGTGCCTCGGCCTCGAAACGCGGCGTTTCGTCCCGGATAATCAGCACGAGAACGTCCGGCTTTGCACCTGCATCTTCAAGAATGAGGCCTCGCACCGCGTGGATCCAGTATTCCGCTTCATCGCCACTCGGCGATATCTGCACCGTCACATCTTCGAACGTTTCGCCCGCCAGAAGACGTTCCAGCGGGTATTGCCCTTCATCGAGAAGATGGTTGTTGCGATATCGAAGCGTGAAATTTCGGCGGTAGGCAGCGGCATCCTCTCCAAGCTCCGGGATCGTCTCAAGACGGTGCATCTGAAGTGCCGCTTTGTTGGCCCAGGTGATTGTTCCGTCGCTTTCGAGCAGGATCAACCCGTCGCTGAGGCCCGCTATGAGGGTTTTGCAACACGAGCCGGTTGATCCTCGGAATGCTCACCTTGTCGTCCATGTTGCCCCCGGCATTTTGATAGTTTCTGCCCCTTATAACGCGCGGTTTCGCCAAGTGTTGCAGGGGCGGTAAGGAGGGCACGGAAATGCGCCAGGCGCGTCTGTGACCGGATCTGATTTCACACCAGGACGTTGGTCAACTCACGCAAATATTGCGTGGCCGCGGAATGATAAGACTTCTCCCAACAATTGGATTTTTCTGTAACAGTGCCAGAGAGCGCCCGGCGCGGCCGGGCGATAATCTATGATGTTACTTCCGCTGAAAACGCGGATTTGATGAGTGTTTCGGTATATTCAGCCGCCGGCCTCGTGAAGATGGCGTCCGTTTCTCCCTCTTCCACAATCTTCCCGTTTCTCATGACGATGACGTAATCCGAAATGGCCTTGATGACAGAAAGGTCGTGGCTAATGAAGATGTAAGAGAGGCCATGCGCCTTCTGCAGATCACGCAGCAGGTCGATAACCTGTCCTTGAACGGATCGGTCCAGCGCAGATGTAGGTTCGTCAAGAATGACGACCTCGGGCTTGAGGATGATGGCACGGGCAATTGCGATACGCTGACGTTGTCCGCCTGAAAACTCGTGAGGGTAGCGGTTGCGGGCGGCCGGATCGAGACCGACTTCTTTCAGTGCTTCGATTGCCCGCTTGTCCCGCTCCGGTCGGCTCAGCTGTTGGTCGTGTACGAACAGACCTTCAGTGATTATCTCTCCGACCGTCTGTCTTGGCGAAAGCGACCCATAGGGGTCCTGAAACACAAGCTGCAACTGCCGCCGCAACGGCCGCATGGCCTTTCGGTCAAGACTGGTGATTTCCGTCTTGCCGAAGAAAATGCGGCCCTTTGCATGTGCAAGACGCAGAAGCGCGCGGCCGAGTGTTGACTTGCCCGATCCGGATTCACCGACGATGCCGATGGTCTGTCCCTGGCGAAGGTTGACATTGACGCTGTCGACAGCCCGAAAATGGCTCGACTTCGACAGGAAGCCACCCGGAATTTTATAATCGACCGTCACGTTCTGGCCGGACAGGACGACCGGCGCCGCGTCGCCTACCGACGGCTTGTGCCCGCTGGGTTCTGCATCGAGAAGCATCCTGGTGTAGTCCGCCTGCGGGCGCTCGAAGATATCTTCCGTCGTGCCGGATTCGACAATCTCCCCGCGGCGCATGACAGCGACGCGATCGGCGAAATGACGGACAACGCCGAGATCGTGCGTGATTAGAACGATGGCCATGCCGAAGCGTTGCTGCAACGACTTCAGAAGGTCGAGGATCTGCGCCTGTATCGTCACGTCAAGCGCGGTGGTTGGCTCATCCGCAATCAAAATGTCCGGCTCGTTCGCGAGAGCCATGGCGATCATGACGCGCTGGCGCTGGCCACCGGAAAGTTCATGCGGGTAGCTGTCGATACGCCGCTCCGGGTCCGGAATACCCACAAGCTTCAGGAGCTCCAGAACACGAGCCCGGGCTTCCTTTTTACTGCCGCCCCTATGGTGGACGATCGGCTCGGCGATCTGCGTGCCGATCCTGTAGAGAGGATCGAGCGAGGTCATCGGCTCCTGGAAAATCATGGTGATTTTCGCGCCACGGATATTGTTCAGCTCGCTGACCGGCAAGTTTATCAACTCGCGTCCACGATATTCAGCCGAACCCTGGATGACACCGTTGGATGCAAGCAATCCCATGATGCCCATCATGGTCTGGCTTTTGCCGGAACCGGATTCCCCGACGACAGCAAGTGTTTCACCCTGTTTGACGTCAAGATTGATGCCTTTGACGGCGTTTACGGTGCCGTCAGGCGTGGTGAAATCGACCTTGAGATTACGGACGGTGAGGATGGTTTCAGATGTCGTATTCATGTCAACGATCCTTGGGATCGAGTGCGTCACGCAACCCATCGCCCACAAAATTCAGCGAAAACAGGGTCAGCACGAAGAAGATTGCCGGGAATATCAGCAGCCACGGGGCCGATTGGATATTGTTGGCACCTTCGGAAATCAGCGCACCCCAGCTCGTCAATGGCGCCTGCACGCCAAGGCCCAGGAAGGATAGGAAGCTTTCCAGAAGAATGACTTTGGGTACGACAACCGTGACGAACACGACCACCGGGCCAATGGTGTTGGGGATGATGTGACGTCGGATGATCTGCCAGTCGCTCAAACCCAGGGCCTGGGCTGCGCCACAAATTCCCGCCTTTTCAACGCAAGCGTCTGGCCACGCACGATACGCGCCATATCCAGCCATTCCACCGCGCCGATGACCAGAAAGATCAGGATGAAGCTGCGGCCGAAAAAGACCACCAGAACGACAACCAGAAAGACGAAGGGCAGCGAATAGAGGATCTCGACGAAACGCATCATCACATTGTCGACCCGCCCGCCGATGTATCCCGCCGTTGCGCCGTAGAGAACGCCGATGCCGAGCGAAACGAGGCTGGCGAGAATGCCGACGGCGATGGAGATTTGGCCGCCCAGCATGACGCGGGCCAGCATATCGCGACCGTTGGAATCCGTGCCGAAGAAGAAGTATTCGCGGTTTACATCGCCTTCCAGCTTCAGCGTTCGACCGTCATCTTCCGTTGCAACGACCTTCGTGTTTTCGAATTCGTTGGCGCGGTCGAAATAACGTGTCGTGCGCGGGTCAATCGGGCCGCTGGAGGTGACGGTTGCGGTGAAGGTCTGCCCTTCGACGGAAAACTCCTTCAGCTCCACGCGGGCGCGGCCTGCCACACCTTCCATGACGCTCTGGAGGTTGTTGACGTCCGGGCGTGGCTCGAGGCTTGGCGCGACGGAGACATAGGACGAAAACACCTGATCATAGGTGTGTGAAAGGAAATGCGGGCCGATAAATGAGAACAGTGTGATCAGCACGAGCATGATGGAGCCGGCCATGGCGGCCTTGTTTCGTCTGAAACGCAGGGCTGCAAGCTGGAACAGGCTTCGGCTTTTCACCGATGTGAGGGGCTATGTTGCCGGAGATATCAGTCATGTCTGACCCTCGGATCGAGCAGGCCGTAGAGAATATCGACCACGAGATTGAACAGGATGACGAAAATGGCGACGAGAACAACGGTTCCCATGACCAGCGTGTAGTCACGATTGATCGCGCCAAGAACGAAGTAGCGGCCGACACCGGGAATGGTGAAGATCGTCTCGATGACCGCCGAGCCCGTCAGCAGTGCTGCGGCACAGGGCGCCAGATAGGAAACGACCGGCAGCATCGCCGCCCGCATCGCGTGAACCACCACCACGCTGCGCGCTGGAAGGCCATAAGCCCTGGCGGTGCGAATATGGTCCATGCGCAGAGCCTCGATCATCGCACCGCGTGTCAGACGCGCGATGACCGCAAGCTGCGGTAAAGCCAGCGCGATCATCGGAAGAACGAGATAGCGTAGCGACCCATCACCCCAGCTGCCCGCGGGCAGAAGCCCGAGCAACACCGCGAAGATCAGCGTGAGAACAGGCGCGACAACGAAGTTCGGCACGGTGATGCCGACGGTCGAGACGGACATGATCGAGAAATCGAAGGCGCTGTTCTGCCTGAGCGCGGCAAAGGTGCCGGCAAGAATGCCGCCGACCAGCGCCAGCAAAAGAGCATAGCAACCGAGCTCCAGCGAATAAGGCAGACCCTTGCCGATCAACTGGGCGACGGTGTTGTCCTTGTAGATGTAGCTCGGACCGAAATCGCCGGTGACGGCATTGCCGAGATAGATGAGATACTGGCGCCACAATGGCTCATCCAGATGATAGGTTCTCATCAGGTTTTCCATCGTCTGCGGCGGCAGGGGCCGTTCGAGGTTGAACGGACCGCCCGGTGCAAAACGCATCAGGAAAAACGAAATCGTGACGACGATAAACAAAGTCGGCACGGCGCTCGCCAAACGGCGCAGAATAAACAAGATCATGGCTTCGGGCTCCGGCATGGCACGGTGGTGTCAGCCACCGTGCCGGCACTGCTTATTCGGAAACGCTCAGGAAGCGGCTGAGGTGTTCGTTAGCAGCATTGTCTTCCCAACCCTTGACGCGGTTGGAAACCAGCCACAGGTCTGCCTGCGTCAGAAGCGGAGCAACCGGCTGTTCCTTCATGAGGATGGTTTCTGCCTCATGCAGCAGCTTGGAGCGAGCTGCTGGATCCTTTTCGTCATATGACTTCTTCATCAGCGCGTCATATTCAGCGTTGTTGAACTTCGAGTAGTTGAAGGTCTTGTTGGAGGATATGGAAAGGGCGAGGAAGTTTTCCGCATCCGCATAGTCGGCAACCCACCCGGCACGCGCCACGTTAAATTTGCCGCCTTCCTGCAGATAGCCATAGTGCGAGGCGACGTCGAGGTTCACCAGCGACACCTTCGCGCCGAATGTGTTCTTCCACATATCCGCAATAGCCGTTGCGACGCGTTCATGGTTCGGGTTGGTGTTGTAACGGATTTCGATGGAAAGCGGCTTGCCGCCCTCGCCGTAACCGGCTTCCTTCATAAGTTTGAGGGCCTCGTCTTCGCGATCGAGCTGCGACAGCGTCGCAAAATCGGCTTTAGCGGGCTCGCCGTAGGAGGCCATGCCCGGAGGAACCATGGAATAGGCGGGAACCTGTGAACCGCTGTAGATTTCCTTGGCAAGGAAGTCGCGGTCCACCGCCATCGACAGGGCTTGGCGGACACGGACATCGTTATACGGGGCTTCGCGGGTATCGAAGGTATAGTAGTAGGTGGCAAGCGTCGGCGAAACGTGAACCTGTTCACCATAGGCCTTGCGCAGACGGTCGATCTGATCTGCGGAAAAATTGTAAGCGAGGTCCATTTCCTTCGCCTCGAAACGACGAACGGATGCGGCCTGGTCATCCACTGGGTAGAAGATGACCTTATCGATCTTGGTGTTCGATGCATCCCAGAAGCTGGTGTTCTTGACGACCGTCAAGCTGTCATTCGGGACGTGCGCTTCGAGCTTGTATGCACCATTCGAGACCATGACGCCCGGCTTTACGAAGTTGGTGCCGTTCTTCTCAAAGCTCGCCTTCGATATGGGCAGAGCCGCCTGATGGGCAAGCAGTTCAACGAAGAACGGTGTCGGGCGCTCAAGTGTGATCTCAAGGGTCTTGTCATCCACCGCCTTCACGCCAAGCTGATCAACCGGAGTTTCGCCCTTGTTGATCTTTTCGGCGTTCTTGATCGGGTAAAGAATGTTCGCATATTTTGCGGCGGTCTTCGGGTCCTCGACGCGCTGGTAGGAGAAAACAAAATCTCCAGCCGTTACCGGAGCACCATCCGACCACTTCGCATCCGCACGCAGTTTGAAGGTATAGACGGTGCCATCCTCAGACAGCGTCCAGCTTTCTGCCGTACCGGGAATGATCTTGCCGGCAGCATCGTAAATGGTGAGACCTTCATAAAGGTCTTTCAGGATAAAGGCTTCGATGTTGATCGAGGTCTGTGCCTGATCGAGCGTCTGAGGCTCCCCAGCATTGCCGCGGTGCAGAACTGTTTCTGCAAGTGCGGAACTGGCGCCAATCAGAAGCGATCCTACCAGCAGAGTGGCGCGAGTTGTTGTTGTTATCGACATTGTTTTCTCTCCCCGTGAGTATTTTGATTCCATAAACAAGGCCAAATTGCTCCGAAGCGCAATTACAATAAATTGTAAGTTCATACGGGAGCCGCGACTTTCACTTTGGCTGACGCCCATCCGGAAACAAGCTGTCCCACAGCGAAGATAAAGGCCCTCGGCGGTGATTGCCGGGCGCATGATGCAACACCCAGTCGGCAACCATGCCTTTGGCGAGGAGGCGTTCTTCGACGACAGCCGACACCAGCGCGATGTTCTGTTGTGGGGAGAGCTCGAGCGGCAGGGCAATTGCGCCCTGTCCGAAACCACTCCCGGAACGGCGCGATGATCTGCGAGACAGAAGGACTTGCCGACTGCTGTTTCTTCTAGTCGCAAGGAGAGAGTGAGATGGTGGCTGGCTCCGTTCAGACAAGGTGCGTCGACAGCCAAATTCATTGCAAGAAATACCTCAGATCAGCGAGATGTCTCTCGTGCCAGCAACAGTGCCGACGAACAAACCAAGCCGCGGCTGATGCCAATCGCCCTTGATCTGATGCCGATCGTGGTGATCGGTAATGCGTAGGGCGGCGTGCCGAAACGGAGGCTTATTCGCGCCATTTTTGCCTGGCAGATTTTAGCTTCCGCCTTGTTTTCCGCGCAATCCAGGCGCAGAAACAAGCTTCGTTGTGCTGGCCACTTGGCTCCTTGGGGGCAGAGAGGCGCCGTCTTCTCTTCGATATCCTGTCGCGACTGTTTGTGCTGACGCTGCCGTATTCCTGTGCGACAATACCCCCGCGCTGTCACCCATTCTGGTAGGAGCTTGCCAGTTGACGGGCCGGCCATACCACCCCAGTTGCACAACGCAGATCATCTGCATTTCTTCAATGCCCTCTGCGGGGCATCTGGTCGTTTCGTCCATACATTTTCTCGGAATCCACCGGGACGGACACGGCATCTCAATCTTGCCGCTGCCTGCCTGAAGCAGCACTCTTATCGATAAGAGCGTTCGGCCAGGAGACAGGAACACAGCAATCGCGACGTAAAATGAGACTGGCTCCACGGGCGACGAAAGCCGCGCGGGAGAGCTTCGGATGAAAGGCAAAATCATGGATATTCATAACGAGCAAAGACGCCAGGCACTCAGGATCGAAGTTTGGGAGAACGAAGGCGGGGCTTCCGTCGCCGATACGCTCGACTCCCAATATGGAAGAAGGATCGAGCGGGATCAGACATGGACGATATACCATGTATTCACCGGCGTGCCGGTACGGGTAGGTGGCCGCCGGCTGACTGAACTCAACATATCCGAAGCGACCGATGGGATGTTGTCTCTCAATCGCCGCAACGCTTTGCGAAGGGAAGAACGCAACAGGTGTCAGCCATGACGCTGGCTTTCCCAAACTCGGCCCGCAGTTTTGACGAAGTGCGTAAAGCTGTGCGGTTTTTCGGCCATGACGGCATGTTCGAAATCCGGTTTTTTGTTGAGGCTGCGGCGCTGGCCAAAGGCCGCGTGCCTGCGACAGGCATGTCTGAAGCCCAGTGCCTTTCGTCTTTCGACGCAATGCGTACGCCCATCTATGCGGCCGCGAAGAAGGTGTACGCCAAGTACCGGCGCAATCTGAACGTCCTGACAATTTCCGACTTCGGCTAGGCCATGCCGATACCGGTCCCGTAGCGCCAAGACATAATTTCTCCGCTCGCTGGCAACGCTCGACCAAGGCGCAATTACGGAACGGCGCGCGGGCTGACGGCAGCGCCATCACGAGCCAACGCCTCATCTATCTCGGCTGATGATACCTGAAGGAACTGGCGCCGGGTTACCGCGACGGAGATCGCGGGAATCTCAAGGTGGGTTGCTACCCGGCGATATGCCGTGAAGCTCAAGCCTTCGATCAGTTCCTCGTCCACGACCAGACGGTATGTGCCCGCTCCCAAGGGTTCCGAAAGAGATTCCAGACGGAATGGATGTGTGAATGTGATTTCAGTCTCTGTGGTTCTTTCGATCATGTCGACCACCGCTTTCCGTTGCGTCATAACCGGCGCATTTGCAGTCGGTTATTGCAACTATGCGCTGATCAGGACGTAAACGATCAGCGCGACACTGGCCGCAGACAAGACGTAGCCAGCCAGAGTCGGGAGATGATATTTCGTCGGTTGGTGAAATATGGAAGACATGGCGTCCTCCTCTGTCGGGGCCAGGGTATTCAACCCTTAAACAGCAGCGCCCGTAATATGGCTGCTGGAGTAATCACAGTGGACCTGTTTCTGTTTTTTAGCAATGAAACAATTTCGGTGGTCTGGAGGTGCTTATCAAAGGCCTCCGTCTTCGTTTGTAGAGCCTTAGCTAGTCGGAGGAGAGGTTGTGGTGATTGCCTCTACGGAGAGTGACTGTGCACATTGCTCGCGCCTATATCCAGTTGCCAAGTCGATAAATTGTTCAGAGTAACAGTGGCAACGTTGTCATAAATTCGTCCGAAGACGATGATGAAAATCGCGACTGGAATTGAAATATATTCGTTGTCGAGATCAATCTCATGCCCCTGGCTCCACCATCATTTCCCGTTGGCCGGTATATTGCGGCCCTTGTCTTTCTTTTCAGTCTGCCGCCCCATACCGCTCAGGCATATGATCGCCGTGAGGTCGTGGAACCGTCCTTGCCAACGCATGTCTGCATGACACTGTCGGCGGAGACAACCGCTACTCAACTGGAAGAGAGTGGTGGCGACACGGGCCGTCTGCAATTCGCAATCGATCGATGTCAGGCGGGGGAGCGGTCCGGCTTGTTCCGGGCGGGCAGGAGGCCGGTTTTTCAGCGGCCCGTTGATCATGAAGTCTGGTGTGACGTTGTGGATCGATCAGGGTGCCGTGCTGACGGCAGTCTCCGATCCGCGCGTCTATGACCGCGGTAACGGTCGCTGCGGTATGATCGACGACAAGGGTAAGGCATGCCGGCCCTTCATTCTGTTCGATGGGACACAGGGCGGCGGCATCGTCGGCGACGGCGCAATCGACGGTCGCGGCGGCGAAACCATGGCCGGCCGAAGCGAAACATGGTGGCAACTTGCTCGCCGCGCCCAGGCCCAGGGGGGAAAGCAAAACAATCCTCGCCTGATAGAGGTCGACAATGCCCGCGACATCACCTTCTACCGGATCATGCTGCGCAATTCACCCAACTTCCATGTCATGCTGAATAGTGTTGCCGGTGCCACTGTCTGGGGTGTGCGGATCGATACGCCCGCAGACGCCCGCAACACGGACGGTATAGATCCCGCTGCATCTCAGGACATTACCATCGCCCACAGCTTCATCCGCACCGGTGATGACAATATCGCGATCAAGGCCGGAAATGGTCCGACCCGGCATGTCTCGATTGTGAACGATCATTTCTATTGGGGGCATGGCCTGTCGATCGGCAGTGAGACGAATGCCGGGGTCAGCGACATTCTCGTTCGTGACGTGACGCTCGATGGTACGGCCTCCAGGGCTGAGGATCAAGAGCGACGTCAGCCGCGGCGGCGCGGTTCGCGGGGTGCATTATGAGAAGGTCTGTCTGCGCAACAACAGGAAGCCGGTCGATTTCGATACGCGGTATGATGACAAGGCGAAGGGCAACGCCATCCGGGTCTATAGCGATACCGTTCTGCATCATGTGACGGGGCAGAACGGAACGCCCGTTCTCCCGCGGTTATGACGGTGCGCACCCGCTTGACGTGGTATTTGACGATGTCGCTTCGAGCAAAACGTCATGTGGAACGTCGAGAACGCGAAGCTTTCTGTCGGACCTGGAGGTCTCACGCCACCTGCGCCGGAGGTCGCCGGTCCAACCGTGACGGACGATGCCGGACGGCTGCAATGCGCGTTGGGTTGCGTTTCCGGTTGCAAATGGGACACGACCCTGATCCAGCCGGGCACAGGAGGTGTCGGTCTGCCCACCCCGGATAGGGGAGCACACCGTTGTCGGTTTGCTTCAACCCCATGGTGCAGGCTGATCCGCAACAATTGGAATTGAAGTCGCCAATGGAAGCGTAGCGCGCGGCTCGCACCTTGCCGAACTTGCTGGCGTCCACCACAAGATGCTTTTGCACCGAGCGTGGCATAACCATCTGTTTGATCGAACTTCGTGGAAATGTGAACAGGTGACGCCGTGCTGGTCGTCCACGCCACCGGCAGACAAAAATGCTTTGGTTACGTGATGCGCTTCAGCACCTCAATGCCCTCATCCCCCGAAAACGAGGCGGCTTCCGGGTGATAGAGCCCGCCGAGCATGATCATGGGACATCGCTTCTTCTACCGCCAGCTCCTCTGCAACATTGAGGGAGTAGCAGATGACGGTTACATGGGCGTTAGCCGGAATTTGCCAGCCAGATGCGGCACAGCCGTTCCGCAATCGATGAATACGGTATCATATGGTTCGATCAGAGCTGCCGCCTGCGTACAGGCGCGCGCCTTGGTTGTCGCGTGGCAGTCCTTTCCCTGGTCCAGCACATAGTCGCTGTTCACAGCGCCGTCCTGAACCGGAATAATGTAGCCGCCAAGCCTTTTCAGCCGCTCACCGTCGGCGGCAATGTCGCGGCGAATGGTAATTTCGGATACGCCAAGCCGAAGCCGCGTCCCGTATCCTCAGCACGCCCGTTTCCTGAACAAGAAGAGCCAGCGCGTCCAACTGGCATTGCGTGCACTTATTCTGCTCACCGTATCTCCGCTTTCGGCTTGTCCCCTGCGCTTCTTATTTGCGTTTTACTTTCCTGGCAATTGCCCTGTGACTGCGCGTTGACAAGGAACGCCAATCATGAAACGATCGAAACATGTTAGATCGGATTGTATCATAATAATTCGCATTATCGGAGAGGAAAACAACAGGTTTCTGGGTCGCATAGTGGTCCATGTACCGGGGCGTGGGAAGCCTTTCTGGAAGAATAAGGAGGCGTCAGGCGCGTGAGAAGCGATTGCCGGCGTTAGGGATCGAACATTGTCGGGTGCTGCGACCGGGATAGGCGCGGCACATTGAATCCGGGTTGTTGGTGAAGGTTTTCAGCTGTTGGCCGCATCAGAATGTCGACCGTTTTCCTCTGCAGGTTGATGGAGGCGGTAATGTTTCGCGAGGCTTGCGCGAGCGTTCCTTCCAGGTGCGAGGCCATCGGGAACTGTATCGTCGCCGGCTTCAGCGCCTCGATCCATGAGCTTCACATTGCAAGGCAGAGGCAATATTACATCAGGAGTCCAGAGTGGATCACCCGCAGGCGTTCATTAAAGCGCTCTGGCGACAGGACGATTTGTTATGTTAAAGTATTTTCGCGCAGACGCAGTCGACGCAGCCGCGATAGTCAATCATTTTTGAGAACTTTTGATAGTCTGAATGATCCGTCCATTTGTCTGTCGTTCGATTACATTAGGGGGAGGTAACGCGCTGCGGGGCGCGCAGGCCTGGGATATTATACCTCGCAATGAAAAAAAGCCATCAATACATACAATTCCCGTAAATTTTATACTTGTTGATCGGAATGAAATTTTCCCATGTGAGGGTGAATGCGGTGGTTTGGTTAGAAACGGATCAACGGCGGGAGAGCGCTCGATAAAACATATAATTTACCTTCAGTTGGGCACGCAAAACATATGAATAAAGATCAACCAAACCGCATTAAAGTGGGAGGATGGGGATTTGATTGATAAAGCCAAATCAATTGTGCGCAGATAATTTAGGACCGCTATAACCATGCGATTTTTAAGTATATACAGGTTTTTACAGCGAGGGGGACTTATTTATAAGGGGAAGCGGGAGGGGAACCTGGATTGGGAAGTGAGATTTAGGTTAAGGGGACGAAATTAGCGGCGATCGATCACAATACACAATATCATGATATTGTTATTGTAATCGATCGCCGCTAATTTTCGTCGCCTTTTCAATCCACTTCCCAATCAGATTCCTTCCCGCTTCCCCATATAAATAAATCCACTCGCTGTAAAAACCTATATAAAATCACATGGTTATAGCGGTCCAAAATTATCTGCGCACAAACAGACGAGCTTTACCAATCAAATCCCCATCCTCCCCTTAATGCGGTTGGTTTATGCTTATTTATATGTTTTGCGTGTCCAGTTGAATAAATTATATGTTTTACCGACAACACCCTCCAGCCGTTGATCTGATCCTAACCAAGCCACCAATTCACCCTCGCATAAGGGAAAATTCATTCCGATCAACAAGTATAAATATACAAATATATGTATTAATAGCAATTGCGAAGGTATAATATTCCGCCTGCACGCCCTGCAGCGCGTGCTCCCCTCATGTAATCGAATGACAGGTAAATACGGATCGTTCAGCCTATCAAAAGTTGCAAAAATGATTGACTATCGCGGCTGCGTGAGGGGAGCCTCTGCGCGAAAATACGGGGAACATAACAAATCATCATGTCGCCAGAACGCTTTAATGAATGCCTGCGGGTGATCCGCTGGACGCCGATCAATATTGCCTCTGCCTTGCAATGTGAACTCTCATGGATCGAGGCGCTGGAAGCCGGCAACGATACAGTTCCCGATGGCCTCGCAACATGGATGGAAACGCTCGCGCAAGCTCATGAAGCATTACCACCGCCATCAACCTACAGAGGAAAACGGTCGACATTCTGATGCGGCCAACAGCTGAAAACCTTCACCAACAACCGGATTCAATGTGCCGCGCCTATCCCGGTCGCAGCACCCGACAATGTTCGATCCCTAACGCCGGCAATCGCTTCTCACGCGCCTGACGCCTCCTTATTCTCCCAGAAAGGCTTCCCACGCCCCGGTACATGGACCACTATGCGACCCAGAAACCTGTTGTTTTCCTCTCCCGATAATGCGAATTATTATGATACAATCCGATCATTATGTTTCGATCGTTTCATGATTGGCGTTCCCTTGTCAAGCGCAGTCAGGGGGCAATTGCCAGGAAAGTAACACCCAAATAAGAAGCGCAGGGGACAAACCGAAAGCGGAGATACGGTGAGCAGAATAAGTGCACACAATGCCAGGTTGGACGCGCTGGCTCTTCTTGTTCAGGAAACGGGCGTGCTGAGGCTACGGGACGCGGCTTCCCGGCTTGGCGTATCCGAAATTACCATTCGCCGCGACATTGCCGCCGACGGTGAGCGGCTGAGCTGTCTTGGCGGCTACATTATTCCGGTTCAGGACGGCGCTGTGAACAGCGACTATGTGCTGGACCAGGAAAAGGACTGCCACGCGACAGCCAAGGCGCGCGCCTGTACGCAGGCGGCAGCTCTGATCGAACCATATGATACCGTATTCATCGATTGCGGAACGACAATGCCGCATCTGGCGCGGCAAATTCCGGCTAACGCCCATGTAACCGTCATCTGCTACTCCCTCAATGTTGCAGAGGAGCTGGCGAGCAGAAGCGATGTCCGCCTGATCATGCTCGGCGGGCTCTATCACCCGGAAGCCGCCTCGTTTTCGGGGGATGAGGGCATTGAGGTGCTGAAGCGCATCAACATCAACAAAGCATTTTTGTCTGCCGGTGGCGTGGACGACCAGCACGGCGTCACCTGTTCACATTTCCACGAAGTGCCGATCAAACAGATGGTTATGCAACGCTCGGTGCAAAAGCATCTTGTGGTGGACGCCAGCAAGTTCGGCAAGGTGCGAGCCGCGCGCTACGCTTCCATTGGCGACTTCAATTCAATTGTTGCGGATCAGCCTGCACCATGGGGTTGAAACAAACCGACAACGGTGTGCTCCCCTATCCGGGGTGCGCAGACGGAGCACCTCCTGTGCCCGGCTGGATCAGGATCGTGTCCCATTTGCAACCGGAAACGCAACCCAACGCGCATTGCAGCCGTCGACGGCATCGTCCGTCACGGTTGGACCGGCGACCTCCGGCGCAGGTGGCGTGAGACCTCCAGGTCCGACAGAAAGCTTCGCGTTCTCGACGTTCCACATGACGTTTTGCTCGAAGCGCACATCATCAAATACCACGTCAAGCGGGTGCGCACCGTCATAACCGCGGAGAACGAGCGTTCCGTTCTGCCCCGTCACATGATGCAGAACGATATCGCTATAGACCGGGATGGCGTTGCCCTTCGCCTTGTCATCATACCGCGTATCGAAATCGACCGGCTTCCTGTTGTTGCGCAGACAGACCTTCTCATAATGCACCCCGCGAACCGCGCCGCCGCGGCTGACGTCGCTCTTGATCCTCAGCCCTGAGGCCGTACCATCGAGCGTCACGTCACGAACGAGAATGTCGCTGACCCCGGCATTCGTCTCACTGCCGATCGACAGGCCATGCCCCCAATAGAAATGATCGTTCACAATCGAGACATGCCGGGTCGGACCATTTCCGGCCTTGATCGCGATATTGTCATCACCGGTGCGGATGAAGCTGTGGGCGATGGTAATGTCCTGAGATGCAGCGGGATCTATACCGTCCGTGTTGCGGGCGTCTGCGGGCGTATCGATCCGCACACCCCAGACAGTGGCACCGGCAACACTATTCAGCATGACATGGAAGTTGGGTGAATTGCGCAGCATGATCCGGTAGAAGGTGATGTCGCGGGCATTGTCGACCTCTATCAGGCGAGGATTGTTTTGCTTTCCCCCTGGGCCTGGGCGCGGCGAGCAAGTTGCCACCATGTTTCGCTTCGGCCGGCCATGGTTTCGCCGCCGCGACCGTCGATTGCGCCGTCGCCGACGATGCCGCCGCCCTGTGTCCCATCGAACAGAATGAAGGGCCGGCATGCCTTACCCTTGTCGTCGATCATACCGCAGCGACCGTTACCGCGGTCATAGACGCGCGGATCGGAGACTGCCGTCAGCACGGCACCCTGATCGATCCACAACGTCACACCAGACTTCATGATCAACGGGCCGCTGAAAAACCGGCCTCCCTGCCCGCCCGGAACAAGCCGGACCGCTCCCCCCGCCTGACATCGATCGATTGCGAATTGCAGACGGCCCGTGTCGCCACCACTCTCTTCCAGTTGAGTAGCGGTTGTCTCCGCCGACAGTGTCATGCAGACATGCGTTGGCAAGGACGGTTCCACGACCTCACGGCGATCATATGCCTGAGCGGTATGGGGCGGCAGACTGAAAAGAAAGACAAGGGCCGCAATATACCGGCCAACGGGAAATGATGGTGGAGCCAGGGGCATGAGATTGATCTCGACAACGAATATATTTCAATTCCAGTCGCGATTTTCATCATCGTCTTCGGACGAATTTATGACAACGTTGCCACTGTTACTCTGAACAATTTATCGACTTGGCAACTGGATATAGGCGCGAGCAATGTGCACAGTCACTCTCCGTAGAGGCAATCACCACAACCTCTCCTCCGACTAGCTAAGGCTCTACAAACGAAGACGGAGGCCTTTGATAAGCACCTCCAGACCACCGAAATTGTTTCATTGCTAAAAAACAGAAACAGGTCCACTGTGATTACTCCAGCAGCCATATTACGGGCGCTGCTGTTTAAGGGTTGAATACCCTGGCCCCGACAGAGGAGGACGCCATGTCTTCCATATTTCACCAACCGACGAAATATCATCTCCCGACTCTGGCTGGCTACGTCTTGTCTGCGGCCAGTGTCGCGCTGATCGTTTACGTCCTGATCAGCGCATAGTTGCAATAACCGACTGCAAATGCGCCGGTTATGACGCAACGGAAAGCGGTGGTCGACATGATCGAAAGAACCACAGAGACTGAAATCACATTCACACATCCATTCCGTCTGGAATCTCTTTCGGAACCCTTGGGAGCGGGCACATACCGTCTGGTCGTGGACGAGGAACTGATCGAAGGCTTGAGCTTCACGGCATATCGCCGGGTAGCAACCCACCTTGAGATTCCGCGATCTCCGTCGCGGTAACCCGGCGCCAGTTCCTTCAGGTATCATCAGCCGAGATAGATGAGGCGTTGGCTCGTGATGGCGCTGCCGTCAGCCCGCGCGCCGTTCCGTAATTGCGCCTTGGTCGAGCGTTGCCAGCGAGCGGAGAAATTATGTCTTGGCGCTACGGGACCGGTATCGGCATGGCCTAGCCGAAGTCGGAAATTGTCAGGACGTTCAGATTGCGCCGGTACTTGGCGTACACCTTCTTCGCGGCCGCATAGATGGGCGTACGCATTGCGTCGAAAGACGAAAGGCACTGGGCTTCAGACATGCCTGTCGCAGGCACGCGGCCTTTGGCCAGCGCCGCAGCCTCAACAAAAAACCGGATTTCGAACATGCCGTCATGGCCGAAAAACCGCACAGCTTTACGCACTTCGTCAAAACTGCGGGCCGAGTTTGGGAAAGCCAGCGTCATGGCTGACACCTGTTGCGTTCTTCCCTTCGCAAAGCGTTGCGGCGATTGAGAGACAACATCCCATCGGTCGCTTCGGATATGTTGAGTTCAGTCAGCCGGCGGCCACCTACCCGTACCGGCACGCCGGTGAATACATGGTATATCGTCCATGTCTGATCCCGCTCGATCCTTCTTCCATATTGGGAGTCGAGCGTATCGGCGACGGAAGCCCCGCCTTCGTTCTCCCAAACTTCGATCCTGAGTGCCTGGCGTCTTTGCTCGTTATGAATATCCATGATTTTGCCTTTCATCCGAAGCTCTCCCGCGCGGCTTTCGTCGCCCGTGGAGCCAGTCTCATTTTACGTCGCGATTGCTGTGTTCCTGTCTCCTGGCCGAACGCTCTTATCGATAAGAGTGCTGCTTCAGGCAGGCAGCGGCAAGATTGAGATGCCGTGTCCGTCCCGGTGGATTCCGAGAAAATGTATGGACGAAACGACCAGATGCCCCGCAGAGGGCATTGAAGAAATGCAGATGATCTGCGTTGTGCAACTGGGGTGGTATGGCCGGCCCGTCAACTGGCAAGCTCCTACCAGAATGGGTGACAGCGCGGGGGTATTGTCGCACAGGAATACGGCAGCGTCAGCACAAACAGTCGCGACAGGATATCGAAGAGAAGACGGCGCCTCTCTGCCCCCAAGGAGCCAAGTGGCCAGCACAACGAAGCTTGTTTCTGCGCCTGGATTGCGCGGAAAACAAGGCGGAAGCTAAAATCTGCCAGGCAAAAATGGCGCGAATAAGCCTCCGTTTCGGCACGCCGCCCTACGCATTACCGATCACCACGATCGGCATCAGATCAAGGGCGATTGGCATCAGCCGCGGCTTGGTTTGTTCGTCGGCACTGTTGCTGGCACGAGAGACATCTCGCTGATCTGAGGTATTTCTTGCAATGAATTTGGCTGTCGACGCACCTTGTCTGAACGGAGCCAGCCACCATCTCACTCTCTCCTTGCGACTAGAAGAAACAGCAGTCGGCAAGTCCTTCTGTCTCGCAGATCATCGCGCCGTTCCGGGAGTGGTTTCGGACAGGGCGCAATTGCCCTGCCGCTCGAGCTCTCCCCACAACAGAACATCGCGCTGGTGTCGGCTGTCGTCGAAGAACGCCTCCTCGCCAAAGGCATGGTTGCCGACTGGGTGTTGCATCATGCGCCCGGCAATCACCGCCGAGGGCCTTTATCTTCGCTGTGGGACAGCTTGTTTCCGGATGGGCGTCAGCCAAAGTGAAAGTCGCGGCTCCCGTATGAACTTACAATTTATTGTAATTGCGCTTCGGAGCAATTTGGCCTTGTTTATGGAATCAAAATACTCACGGGGAGAGAAAACAATGTCGATAACAACAACAACTCGCGCCACTCTGCTGGTAGGATCGCTTCTGATTGGCGCCAGTTCCGCACTTGCAGAAACAGTTCTGCACCGCGGCAATGCTGGGGAACCGCAGACGCTCGATCAGGCACAGACTTCCATCAACATCGAAGCCTTTATCCTGAAAGACCTTTATGAAGGTCTCACCATTTACGATGCTGCCGGCAAGATCATTCCCGGTACGGCAGAAAGCTGGACGCTGTCTGAGGATGGCACCGTCTATACCTTCAAACTGCGTGCGGATGCGAAGTGGTCGGATGGTGCTCCGGTAACGGCTGGAGATTTTGTTTTCTCCTACCAACGCGTCGAGGACCCGAAGACCGCCGCAAAATATGCGAACATTCTTTACCCGATCAAGAACGCCGAAAAGATCAACAAGGGCGAAACTCCGGTTGATCAGCTTGGCGTGAAGGCGGTGGATGACAAGACACTTGAGATCACACTTGAGCGCCCGACACCGTTCTTCGTTGAACTGCTTGCCCATCAGGCGGCTCTGCCCATATCGAAGGCGAGCTTTGAGAAGAACGGCACCAACTTCGTAAAGCCGGGCGTCATGGTCTCGAATGGTGCATACAAGCTCGAAGCGCACGTCCCGAATGACAGCTTGACGGTCGTCAAGAACACCAGTTTCTGGGATGCATCGAACACCAAGATCGATAAGGTCATCTTCTACCCAGTGGATGACCAGGCCGCATCCGTTCGTCGTTTCGAGGCGAAGGAAATGGACCTCGCTTACAATTTTTCCGCAGATCAGATCGACCGTCTGCGCAAGGCCTATGGTGAACAGGTTCACGTTTCGCCGACGCTTGCCACCTACTATTATACCTTCGATACCCGCGAAGCCCCGTATAACGATGTCCGTGTCCGCCAAGCCCTGTCGATGGCGGTGGACCGCGACTTCCTTGCCAAGGAAATCTACAGCGGTTCACAGGTTCCCGCCTATTCCATGGTTCCTCCGGGCATGGCCTCCTACGGCGAGCCCGCTAAAGCCGATTTTGCGACGCTGTCGCAGCTTGATCGCGAAGACGAGGCCCTCAAACTTATGAAGGAAGCCGGTTACGGCGAGGGCGGCAAGCCGCTTTCCATCGAAATCCGTTACAACACCAACCCGAACCATGAACGCGTCGCAACGGCTATTGCGGATATGTGGAAGAACACATTCGGCGCGAAGGTGTCGCTGGTGAACCTCGACGTCGCCTCGCACTATGGCTATCTGCAGGAAGGCGGCAAATTTAACGTGGCGCGTGCCGGGTGGGTTGCCGACTATGCGGATGCGGAAAACTTCCTCGCCCTTTCCATATCCTCCAACAAGACCTTCAACTACTCGAAGTTCAACAACGCTGAATATGACGCGCTGATGAAGAAGTCATATGACGAAAAGGATCCAGCAGCTCGCTCCAAGCTGCTGCATGAGGCAGAAACCATCCTCATGAAGGAACAGCCGGTTGCTCCGCTTCTGACGCAGGCAGACCTGTGGCTGGTTTCCAACCGCGTCAAGGGTTGGGAAGACAATGCTGCTAACGAACACCTCAGCCGCTTCCTGAGCGTTTCCGAATAAGCAGTGCCGGCACGGTGGCTGACACCACCGTGCCATGCCGGAGCCCGAAGCCATGATCTTGTTTATTCTGCGCCGTTTGGCGAGCGCCGTGCCGACTTTGTTTATCGTCGTCACGATTTCGTTTTTCCTGATGCGTTTTGCACCGGGCGGTCCGTTCAACCTCGAACGCCCCCTGCCGCCGCAGACGATGGAAAACCTGATGAGAACCTATCATCTGGATGAGCCATTGTGGCGCCAGTATCTCATCTATCTCGGCAATGCCGTCACCGGCGATTTCGGTCCGAGCTACATCTACAAGGACAACACCGTCGCCCAGTTGATCGGCAAGGGTCTGCCTTATTCGCTGGAGCTCGGTTGTTATGCTCTTTTGCTGGCGCTGGTCGGCGGCATTCTTGCCGGCACCTTTGCCGCGCTCAGGCAGAACAGCGCCTTCGATTTCTCGATCATGTCCGTCTCTACCGTCGGCATCACCGTGCCGAACTTCGTTGTCGCGCCTGTTCTCACGCTGATCTTCGCGGTGTTGCTCGGGCTTCTGCCCGCGGGCAGCTGGGGTGATGGGTCGCTGCGATATCTCGTTCTTCCGATGATCGCGCTGGCTTTACCGCAGCTTGCGGTCATCGCGCGTCTGACACGCGGTGCGATGATCGAGGCTCTGCGCATGGACCATATTCGCACCGCCAGGGCTTATGGCCTTCCAGCGCGCAGCGTGGTGGTGGTTCACGCGATGCGGGCGGCGATGTTGCCGGTCGTTTCCTATCTGGCGCCCTGTGCCGCAGCACTGCTGACGGGCTCGGCGGTCATCGAGACGATCTTCACCATTCCCGGTGTCGGCCGCTACTTCGTTCTTGGCGCGATCAATCGTGACTACACGCTGGTCATGGGAACCGTTGTTCTCGTCGCCATTTTCGTCATCCTGTTCAATCTCGTGGTCGATATTCTCTACGGCCTGCTCGATCCGAGGGTCAGACATGACTGATATCTCCGGCAACATAGCCCCTCAATCGGTGAAAAGCCGAAGCCTGTTCCAGCTTGCAGCCCTGCGTTTCAGACGAAACAAGGCCGCCATGGCCGGCTCCATCATGCTCGTGCTGATCACACTGTTCTCATTTATCGGCCCGCATTTCCTTTCACACCTATGATCAGGTGTTTTCGTCCTATGTCTCCGTCGCGCCAAGCCTCGAGCCACGCCCGGACGTCAACAACCTCCAGAGCGTCATGGAAGGTGTGGCAGGCCGCGCCCGCGTGGAGCTGAAGGAGTTTTCCGTCGAAGGGCAGACCTTCACCGCAACCGTCACCTCCAGCGGCCCGATTGACCCGCGCACGACACGTTATTTCGACCGCGCCAACGAATTCGAAAACACGAAGGTCGTTGCAACGGAAGATGACGGTCGAACGCTGAAGCTGGAAGGCGATGTAAACCGCGAATACTTCTTCTTCGGCACGGATTCCAACGGTCGCGATATGCTGGCCCGCGTCATGCTGGGCGGTCAAATCTCCATCGCCGTCGGCATTCTCGCCAGCCTCGTTTCGCTCGGCATCGGCGTTCTCTACGGCGCAACGGCGGGATACATCGGCGGGCGCGTCGACAATGTGATGATGCGTTTCGTCGAAATCCTCTATTCGCTGCCCTTCGTCTTTCTGGTTGTCGTTCTGGTGGTCTTTTTCGGCCGCAGCTTCATCCTGATCTTTCTGGTCATCGGCGCGGTGGAATGGCTGGATATGGCGCGTATCGTGCGTGGCCAGACGCTTGCGTTGAAAAGGCGGGAATTTGTAAGCGCCGCCCAGGCCCTGGGTTTGAGCGACTGGCAGATCATCCGACGTCACATCATCCCCAACACCATTGGCCCGGTGGTCGTGTTCGTCACGGTTGTCGTACCCAAAGTCATTCTTCTGGAAAGCTTCCTATCCTTCCTCGGTCTTGGCGTGCAGGCGCCATTGACGAGCTGGGGTGCGCTGATTTCCGAAGGTGCCAACAATATCCAATCGGCCCCGTGGCTGCTGATATTCCCGGCAATCTTCTTCGTGCTGACCCTGTTTTCGCTGAATTTTGTGGGCGATGGGTTGCGTGACGCACTCGATCCCAAGGATCGTTGACATGAATACGACATCTGAAACCATCCTCACCGTCCGTAATCTCAAGGTCGATTTCACCACGCCTGACGGCACCGTAAACGCCGTCAAAGGCATCAATCTTGACGTCAAACAGGGTGAAACACTTGCTGTCGTCGGGGAATCCGGTTCCGGCAAAAGCCAGACCATGATGGGCATCATGGGATTGCTTGCATCCAACGGTGTCATCCAGGGTTCGGCTGAATATCGTGGACGCGAGTTGATAAACTTGCCGGTCAGCGAGCTGAACAATATCCGCGGCGCGAAAATCACCATGATTTTCCAGGAGCCGATGACCTCGCTCGATCCTCTCTACAGGATCGGCACGCAGATCGCCGAGCCGATCATCCACCATAGGGGCGGCAGTAAAAAGGAAGCCCGTGCTCGTGTTCTGGAGCTCCTGAAGCTTGTGGGAATTCCCGACCCGGAGCGGCGTATCGACAGCTATCCGCATGAACTTTCCGGTGGTCAGCGCCAGCGCGTCATGATCGCCATGGCTCTCGCGAACGAGCCGGACATTTTGATTGCGGATGAGCCAACCACCGCGCTTGACGTGACGATACAGGCGCAGATCCTCGACCTTCTGAAGTCGTTGCAGCAACGCTTCGGCATGGCCATCGTTCTAATCACGCACGATCTCGGCGTTGTCCGTCATTTCGCCGATCGCGTCGCTGTCATGCGCCGCGGGGAGATTGTCGAATCCGGCACGACGGAAGATATCTTCGAGCGCCCGCAGGCGGACTACACCAGGATGCTTCTCGATGCAGAACCCAGCGGGCACAAGCCGTCGGTAGGCGACGCGGCGCCGGTCGTCCTGTCCGGCCAGAACGTGACGGTCGATTATAAAATTCCGGGTGGCTTCCTGTCGAAGTCGAGCCATTTTCGGGCTGTCGACAGCGTCAATGTCAACCTTCGCCAGGGACAGACCATCGGCATCGTCGGTGAATCCGGATCGGGCAAGTCAACACTCGGCCGCGCGCTTCTGCGTCTTGCACATGCAAACGGCCGCATTTTCTTCGGCAAGACGGAAATCACCAGTCTTGACCGAAAGGCCATGCGGCCGTTGCGGCGGCATTTGCAGCTTGTGTTTCAGGACCCCTATGGGTCGCTTTCGCCAAGACAGACGGTCGGAGAGATAATCACTGAAGGTCTGTTCGTACACGAGCAACAGCTGAGCCGACCGGAGCGGGACAAGCGGGCAATCGAAGCACTGAAAGAAGTCGGTCTCGATCCGGCCGCCCGCAACCGCTACCCTCACGAGTTTTCAGGCGGACAACGTCAGCGTATCGCAATTGCCCGTGCCATCATCCTCAAGCCCGAGGTCGTCATTCTTGACGAACCTACATCTGCGCTGGACCGATCCGTTCAAGGACAGGTTATCGACCTGCTGCGTGATCTGCAGAAGGCGCATGGCCTCTCTTACATCTTCATTAGCCACGACCTTTCTGTCATCAAGGCCATTTCGGATTACGTCATCGTCATGAGAAACGGGAAGATTGTGGAGGAGGGAGAAACGGACGCCATATTCACGAGGCCGACGGCTGAATATACCGAAACACTCATCAAATCCGCGTTTTCAGCGGAAGTGACACCATAGATTATCGCCCGGCCGCGCCGGGCGCTCTCTGGCTCTGTTACAGAAAAATCCAATTGTTGGGAGAAGTCTTATCATTCCGCGGCCACGCAATATTTGCGTGAGTTGACCAACGTCCTGGTGTGAAATCGAATCCGGTCACAGACGCGCCTGGCGCATTTCATGCCCTCCCCTTACCGCCCCTGCAACACTTGGCGAAACCGCGCGTTATAAGGGGCAGAAACTATCAAAATGCCGGGGGCAACATGGACGACAAGGTGAGCATTCCGAGGATCAACCGGCTCGTGTTGCAAAACCTCATAGCGGGCCTCAGCGACGGGTTGATCCTGCTCGAAAGCGACGGAACAATCACCTGGGCCAACAAAGCGGCACTTCAGATGCACCGTCTTGAGACGATCCCGGAGCTTGGAGAGGATGCCGCTGCCTACCGCCGAAATTTCACGCTTCGATATCGCAACAACCATCTTCTCGATGAAGGGCAATACCCGCTGGAACGGCTTCTGGCGGGCGAAACGTTCGAAGATGTGACGGTGCAGATATCGCCGAGTGGCGATGAAGCGGAATGCTGGATCCACGCGGTGCGAGGCCTCATTCTTGAAGATGCAGGTGCAAAGCCGGACGTTCTCGTGCTGATTATCCGGGACGAAACGCCGCGTTTCGAGGCCGAGGCACGCTTCGAGAGCGCCTTCAACGCCAATCCGGCACCGGGACTGATATGCCGGCTGGAGGACAAGCGCTTCATCCGCGCCAATCAGGGCTTCCTTGAAATGACAGGGTTCAGCCGTGAAGAGATCATCGGCATCAGTGTCGAGGAACTCGGCCTGTTTTCCGAATGCGACACCGGTGAGGACGCACTGACAAAGCTGGAGGACGGCCGGCTTATTCGCCAGCGCGAAGCGCTGATACCTATCCCCGGAGGCGACAGGCTGGTTATCGTCGCTGGCGAAACGATCGCCGTTGCCGAAGAACCATGCATGCTGTTCACTTTCGCCGATCTGGATGGCCGCCGCAAAGCCCAGAACGCTCTGCGACAAAGCGAGGAACGCTTCTTCAAGTCCTTCCGCCTGTCCCCTGTCCCGGCAGCGATTTCGAGGCTCGACGACTTCGTATTTATGGAAGTCAATGACGCGTTTCTGGTCCTGTGTGGGCGCAATGAGGCCGAAGTCGTGGGCAAGACCGCCAGCGAATTGCGGCTATGGGAGGACGCGGGCGCGCGCCGCGACCTCGAAAAGCGGCTGAAGGACAACATCCCCATCCGCGATGAAAACATGCGCATGAATCTTGCCGGTGGCGGCATGGCCGAGTGCATCATTTCCGCCGAACGCGCCGAGATCAACGATCAGCTCTGTGTCATCTGGGCGATACAGGATGTTACGGAGCGGCGCAGAACCGAGAACGAACTGATCGAAGCGATCGAAAGTGTCATGACCGATACATCCTGGTTCAGCCGCACGGTGGTCGAGCGGTTGGCCGGGCTGCGGCAGAACTCGCGCGGTGCAACGTCTTCCACCTCCCTCAAGGATCTGACGGAGCGCGAGGAGCAAATCCTGTCACTGATCTGCGATGGTTGCAGCGACAAGGAAATGAGCGACAGGCTGAACCTGTCCAAGCATACGATCCGCAACCACATCGCCTCGCTCTACGGCAAGATCGGTGTGAACCGCCGCACCGCCGCCGTTATCTGGGCGCGCGAACGCGGTTTTACCGGTCGGAAGGAAAAATAACGGCCGCCTTTACGAAAATAGGTCAGTTAGTACCAGTTCAACTAGTAGCTAATGCTCTGCAATGGGCAGTTTTTCCGGCCTACCTTTCCATCATGCCGTTAGCAACAGCGGCGTCGTTTCTAACGATGGAAGGAGTTCGTCATGGACAATAACCGTATCGAAGGTGTCGCCCGCCAGGCAAAGGGCACGATCAAGGAAGCCGCCGGAAAGATCATCGGCAACGACAGGCTTCAGGCGGAAGGCAAAGCCGAGAAGCTGGCTGGCCAGGTACAGGAAAAGCTCGGCCAGGCGAAGGACGCCGTCAAAAAAACCCTCAAGTGAACCACCAATGTTCACGGCAGGAGGTTTCACCATGATGCTTGCATATGGACCGGCCCCGGCAGCAAGCTGCAATCCCCGCGAAGTCAGCCTGTGCGCCGCGCTGCAAGCCGTCATTGCCTATGCGGACGGGCAGGAAAAAAGCTCGATCTCCGTCACCTCCGTCGAGGGCCGCATCGTGCTCTCCGGCGAGGTGGAAACACTCTCTGCCTTCGAACGCGCGGTCATCATCGCAGAATGTTTCGCGTCGCGCCCCATCGTCGCCGATCTGGCGATACGGCAGCGGCCCCACACCTATCTGGATGCACCGTCCCGGCGCATCCATCTTGCGAACAACAACAGGAGTGACAAACAATGAAGACTTTCGTTCTCGCAACCGCGATTGCAACGCTGGCCCTCGCCCCGATTGCTTCCGCCGAAACGAAACACGGTGCAAAGCGCACCACGCAAACCGTGCAGAAGGAACGCGTCGGCACGCTGTCCTGCGAAATCGCTGGCGGCGTCGGGCTTGTGGTCGGTTCCAGCAAGAGCGTTGCTTGCGAGTTCCGCCAGCGCTCCGGCAAGACCGAGCGTTACACCGGCACGATCGGCAAGCTTGGTCTCGATATCGGTGTGACCGGCAAGACCTATATGAGCTGGATCGTGCTGAACACCGCAGCCAGCCGCGTGGGTGACGGTGCGCTGAGCGGCGATTATGTCGGCGCTTCCGCAGGCGCCTCTGTCGGCGTGGGCGTCGGCGCCAATGCACTGATCGGCGGCAATGCCAAAAACTTCGCGCTTCAACCGCTCAGCGCCGAAGTCGGCACCGGCGTCAACATCGCCGCAGGTGTCTCGCACCTGCAGTTGAAGCGCGCAGGCTAAACCAGAGTTCCGGCGGCGAGCTTCAACGACGGTTGAAGATTGGTCCCAAGGATCTCGCTCAAGGCCCAGCCCGTCAAGGCTGAGCCTAATGATGCCTTTGGCGCCGATGACCTTCGGGGGGACGGTACGCTAACTGGCAGGCTGCTGACCGACTACTTGTGGCGGTCGAGCGCCTGCCTCTCCGGCCTCGCCGAAGCTACTGCCCCTCCCCAAACCTTACGGCTTTGGGATGACAGTTGCGAGCTTGCGAAACGGCGACAGGATTTCGAGGCGGCTTGGCACGCCCCTGGCGATGCTGATAATCGATCCGGGACCGATCTTTACCGGATCGGCTTCGGCCTGCGAATACATCGCCTCGCCCTCGACGACGACGAAGGTTTCCTCAAGGTCGCGACCCGGATAGTTGTAGATGCCGGGCTCGGCCTTCCAGACTGCGACGATCGTGCCGTTTTCGATCTGGTCCTGCCATATCTGGCGACGGTAGGAACCGCCGTCCCGGCCTTCGGCCGGCATGGCCGGAACAAGATCCACATCATCGGAAATATTGAAAATCGGCATCGTCATGGGAATTCTCCTTGCTGTGTCTGTTGATGGCTCGCACGGACCTCATGGCCGTGCGCCGGTGTCAGGCATGGGGTGGCAGTTCCACGCCTGCCAGTTTCGTGGATATGTTGTCGCGCAGCCGGTAATAACGCAGCATCATGGCTGGCGCGAAACCCATGTAGAAGGGAGCGGCCTTCAGCGGCTCCAGCTTCAGCGCCAGTTCGTTTTTCGGCTTGCCGAGCGCCCATTCCGAAAGAATGGAGCCGAGCATCGAGCCGGTCGGCACGCCGCGACCCGAAAGGCCGGTAAGCGCCACCACGCCCGGCGCGAGATCATAAAAGCGTGGAACGGTGCGATATTGCATGTCGAGTTCGCCGAACCAGAAATAGTCCCAGCGGATCTCTTCCCGTAGCTGAGGATGCAGCCATTTGAGCCGTTCGCTCATGACCTGCCTCGTATAGGCCATGTCGCGGCCGCGGCGTCCCATTGGAAACATCGAAGCGACGATCCGGCCTTCGGCATTGTATTTATAGACATAGATGTCACCGCGACCATCGTGGATCGTGGTGTTCTGCGGCAGGACAGTCCGGCGTGTCTCTTCCGACAGGATTTGCGTCGCGGCAACGAACACACGCTGGATCTTAAAAGTACGGTCGAGTTTGGGCCAGCCGCCAACGGTATAGGCGCCGGTGGTAAAGATCACTTTCGACGCAACCACTTCTCCGCGATCTGTGGTCACTTTCCAGCCGCCACTCGTGTCACGCACGCAACCCGTCACGGCCGAGCCGGTGAATATCTTCCCACGCTCCTGGATAACGGCCCGGGCGAGACCTCGGGCATAACCGAGTGGATTGAGGTGTCCCGCCTCCTCATGCAGCCAGCCGCCATGGAAACGCGGACTGCCAGTAACCGCGGCCACCTCGTCGTGGCCCAGAAGCCGGGTTTTCGCGCCCACCGCATTATAGGTCTCGACCTTGCGTCTGATCTCGTCCATGGCGCCTTTGTGCGGCGCGCCCATCACATAGCCGTTCTGTATCCATTCGCAGTCAATCTGGTAATCGCGGATCATGCTTGAGACGCGGTCATTCGCCCGCGTTTGCCGTTCGATAAGCCGTTCCGCCCAGGGTTCGCCCAGCATCCTGCGCAGCTCGGGCAGGCTGTAATGGGTAAAAGTGGGCGTGCAATGTCCGGCATTGCGGCCCGAACCGCCGAACCCGACCTCCTGCCGCTCCAGAAGCACGACATTGATGCCGGTTTTCGCAAGCTCCAATGCGGTGGTCAGACCGGTATAGCCTGCGCCGACGATACAGACGTCAGCCTGAACACGACCGGAGAGAGGCTCCGTCTGCGGCGCGGACGCCGCGGTCGCATACCACAGCGTCACGTCAAAGGGTGAGAACGAAACCATCCTCTGATACCCCTCAGTTCAGGTCGCTGCGGGCATCGAGCGCATCACGAAGCCCGTCGCCGATGAAATTGAAGCTGGTGACGGCAAGCGTGATGGCAACGCCAGGTACGATGGCGAGCCAGGGAGCCTTGTCCAGATATTGCTGGGCTCCGTTCAGCATATTGCCCCAGCTCGGCAGCGGCGGCTGAATGCCATAACCGAGGAAGCTGATATAGGCTTCCAGAAGAATGGCGCGCGCAACGGTCAGGGTGGCGGCGACGATGATGGGGCCGACCGCATTCGGCAACAGTTCCCGGAACATGATCCAGCCATTGGGCAGGCCGAGCATGCGGGCTGCCATGACGAAGTCGCGTTCGCGCAAAGACCGCACTTCCGCTTCAACCAGACGGGCAATCTCCATCCAGCTCGTCACCGCAATGATAACCGTGATCATGAACGGGCTCGGCTTGACGAAAGCGGCCAATGCCAGAAGCAGGAAAATGCTGGGGAAAGACAGGAATGCATCGACGAAACGCATCAGTATCGCGCCGATGCGACCGCCGTAATAACCGGCGACGACGCCGATGACGGTGCCGATCATCGTCGACAGCACCATGGCGAAGAAGCCGACCAGCAACGAGATGCGACCGGCATTGAACAGGCGCGCGGCTATGTCGCGCCCGAGCGGATCCGTACCGAATATATGGTAGCCGGTCATCGGCGGCGCAAAACGGGCACGCAGATCGATAAACAATTCGTCGTAAGGCAGAAGATACGGCCCCACGACACAGGCGAAAATCATGATGGTGATCATGATGAGGCCAAGCACAGCCAGCTTGTGGCGGGCAAAACGACGAAGCGTGCGGTTCTGCCACCAGTGGAAGCGTGGCACGGCCTGCGAGGGATGGAGTGTTGCAGCGGACATGATCTTTCCTTCGGTTGAGTGCGGCATTCGTCGATCTGGCCCTATCCGAGACGGATACGGGGATCGACGAGAGCGACCATCAGGTCAGCGAGCAAGCTGCCGAGCAGCACGAGGATGGCGGAAAACATCAGAAGCCCCATCACAACAGGATAGTCATGGTAACCGAGGCTATCGAGGAACAGGCGGCCCATGCCTGGCCAGGTAAAGACGGTCTCCGTTACAAGGGCGCCGCCGAGGATTGTCGGGAGCTGGAGACCGGCAAGCGTGATCATCGGGAGAAGCGCATTACCGACGACATGTTTCATCAGAACCCGGCGTGGGGTCAGCCCCTTGGCGCGGGCGGTGCGGACGAAATCCTGATTGATGACGTCAAGCGTTGCAGTCCGCATATAGCGGCTCCAGACGGCGATGTTGACGAGGGCGAGCACGAGGCTCGGCATGATCAGGTGAATTGCATAGTCGTAAAAGGACTGGTCGCCGATCGTATACATGTTGCCCGCTGGCAGCCATTTCAGTCGCAGCGCAAAAACATAGATGGCAACGAGGCCGAACCAGAAGGTGGGAATGGAAAGCGCCACCATTGCGCCAACCGTCGCGGTGTAGTCGAACAGCGTATAACGTTTGGTGGCCCCTTTGATACCGATCCAGGTGCCGACAAGGATCGATACGACGGTTGATGAGACCATCAACAGCAAGGTCGCAAACAGATGTCCGGAGATGATGTCGAGCACCGGACGCTGGTCACGATAGGATTTGCCCCAATCGCCCTGCAGCAGACGCCAGACCCATTCGAGATATTGAACCGGCAGGGGTCGATCGAGACCCATCTGGTGGGCGATGCGATCAAGCGCCTCCCGCGTCATGCCCGGCGTCAGGGCAAATTGCGACAGCGGCCCACCGGGCGCGAGATTGAGGATCGCAAAACCAATGATCGAGACAAGCAGCAGAAGCACGAGGCTCTGCCATATCCGATGGAGAAGAAAGGTCAGCATGATGAGACTCCAGGTCGCATCGTGGAAACGGATAGCAACCATCCACGAATAGCCGTTAGAGTGCCGGCTGCTTCAAAGCCGGCACTTCACATGGATCGGGCACGAAGCCCTGTCTGCGGCAGGCTCTATGCCAGACGCCAGGTCGCAACGTTCCAGGTATCGATGCGGTTATTGACGTTTGGCTTCACGTTTTCGACGCCCTGCTTGTGACCACGCACCGTTGCGTACTGGAACAGCGGCAGCAGCGGCAGTTCCTTGCGCATGATCTCCTGGATCTTCAGATAGACGGCTTTGCGCTCCTCCGGCACGAAGATACTGCCACCCTTGGCCAGAAGATCATCGACGTCCTTGTTGACGAACTGCCAGGTATTCTGCCCCGAGCCGCCTTTTGCAGCACTCGACGTCGAGCGGAAAAAGTCGGAAGTATCGGGATCGGGGCCGGTCAGGAAATCGAGGCCGACGATAACCGAATCGAACTTCGACAGCATCCAGTAGTCACCCCACATGACAGCCGGCGGCAGGTTCGAGATGGTCATCTCCACGCCGATATCCTTGAAGGATTGCTGCATGTATTGCTGGACCTGTTCGCGAATGTGATTGCCAGCCGTTGTGGAGCAGGTGAAAGCAAGCTTCACGCCGCCCTTGGCGCGGATACCATCGGCACCGGCCACCCAGCCCGCATCATCGAGCAGCTTCTTTGCTTTCTCGATGGAATATTCGTGTTTGGGAAGATCGGGATTGTAATAGAACGACTGCTGCGGAACATAGCTTTCGGTGGGTGTTGGCAGCCCATAATAAAGCGCTTCGATGATCGACTGCTTGTCGATGGCCGCATAGAGCGCCTCTCTCACCGCCGGATCCTTGAACTGCGGTCGCTCCATGTTGAACGAGAGGGATTCGATCGTCGAACCCGGTACGACGTTGACGACCTTGCCGGCTAGATCCTTGGCCTCGTCATAATGGTCGGGCGTGATCCATTGCAGCCCGACGACATCGATATCGCCGGTTTTGAACTGGGTGTACATGACATTCATATCAGGCACATATTTGTAGATCAGACGTTCGATATGCGGGCCATCGCCGAAATAATCGGTATTGGCTTCGAGCAGGATATAGTCGCCCGCAACGCGTTCCTTCCACTTGAAGGCGCCCGTTCCAACCGGCGCGTTGTTATAGGCGGCGGTGTTGCGGTCGGCTTCCGCGCCCAGCAGATGCTTCGGCGTGATGAAGGTGGAGGCAAGGATCGACGGATAGGGCGCGAAGGGCTTTTCCATCTTCCAGGTGATTTCCGTCGGCGATACCACCGTCAGATCACGCACGAATTCGTGGCCAGTCTTGCGCCACGAACGGAAGTTCGGATCGACAAGAAGTTCCAGCGTGAACTTCACGTCCTCGGCGGTGAACGGTTTGCCGTCGTGCCACTTGACGTCGTCACGCAGCTTGACCTTCCAGTTGAGACCATCGGCGGATATGCCGCCATTTTCAACCGTCGGCACCTCGGCGGCGAGCGCCGCAACAAACGCGCCTTTCTCATCGACATAAAAGAGTGGGTCGAAGATGCTGAAATGGATGCCTTCGTCGACTTCGATATGCGGCATATGCGGATTGAAGACGGTAGGCTCCTGCGAGAAACCGACCGTGAGCTGGCCCTTGGCGTCTTTACCCTGCGCCATGGCGCGGGAAAAACCCGGAAGACCGGAAAGGACGACGCCGGATGCGCCGAGCGCCAAAAGGCCGAGTGCCTGACGGCGGGTGGTGTTGATAAGCGGCTTGTTCTGGTCGGACATTTTTAGTTCCCCTTGATCCGATGGTTGAACACGACGATTATTTTTGCTTCCGCCTCTTTGGGCGGTACTACTCCCATCAGCAGTTGCCTGCCTCATGCTTCAAAAGATCGGCGGCACCGGACCGCCGGGCTTCTCATTTCAAAAGCCGCTGACCAGTTCGATCTTCGAACCGTCGCTAAAGCGGCTGAAACGGAAATCACGACGATCGACGATCGGATTGCGGCCCGTGACGATATCGGCCATGAGTTTTCCCGCCGCCGGGCCGATGCCGAAGCCGTGGCCGGAAAAGCCGGTTGCGACATGGAAACCCGGAATGGCGTCGATATTGTCGATGACCGGAATGGCATCGGGCGTCACGTCGATCATGCCTGCCCAGCGCTGCGAGATCTCGGCCTTTTCGAACACCGGAAAGGCCTGCTTCAGCTTCGCGAAGGCGCCGTCCGTCATGCCCATCGACGGAACGGGATCGAGCACGCGGTTATATTCGAAGGGCGACGGTTCATCGAGCGCCCAGCGGCGCGGAATGCGCCATTCATCGTAAAACCGGCCGGTCAGGCGCAGGTCGAGCGAACGCCACTCATGCCGCAGCGCCGGCAGGAATTTCAGTGCATAACGGAAAGACGCGGGCACGATGTCGACGATATTCTGGAAGCCGTTTGCGATGGTATATCCGCCGTCAAGACGCTTGCGGATCGCAAAACCATTCGACCAGATGGCCTCTTCCGGCCCACCCTCCAACGGCTTGGTGCGCAGCACGGAATTCATGACCTTCAGCTGCGGCAGATCGAGGCCGTTATTGCCGAGAAACAGGCTGGACCAGGCGCCACCGGCCATCACCGCCGCCTTGCAGGCGATTTCACCGCGCTCCGTCACAACACCCGACACCTTGCCGCCGGAAAGCTGGAGACCGCGCACGGCGCATTCCGTCAGGATGAAGGCGCCCCGGTCGCGGGCAGCTTCGGCGATGGCGGGGGCGGCCCGTTGCGGCTCGGCACGGCAGTCGCCCGCAGTGTAAAGCGCCCCGGCAACATTCATGTTCGAGCCCGGATACTTCGACTTGAATTCCGCCGCGCTCAGCATACGGCTTTCAATCTGGTAACCTTCCAGATTGCGGTTCCAACGTTCGTGCTCGGCAAATTCCTTGTCGTTGGCGCAGGTGAAGACGATGCCGGAACGCTTGAAACCTGTCTCCCGTCCGGTGCGACGGTTGAGGTCGGCCCAGATACGCAGTGACTCAGCCATCAAGGGTATTTCGCGTGGATCGCGGCGGGAAATACGCACCCAACCCCAGTTGCGGCTCGACTGTTCGTGGCCGATCCCGCCCTTTTCGCAAAGCGCGACCCGCAGCCCCTGATCGGCAAGTTCAAGCGCGGTGGAGGTGCCGATAATGCCACCGCCGATGACGACAACGTCTACCTCTTTCGGCAATTCCGCATCACCGTGAACGGGAACGACATAAGGACCGGGCATGTCAGAAAAACTCCTCAAGCTGGCAATTGATGGCGAATTCGGCGACAGAAGCCTCGTTCGGTAGGGACAGCAGCATGGCAATGATGCGGGCAAGATCGGCAGGCTGGGTCATTTGATCCACCGGCCGTTCGGATAAGGCCGTAGCCATGTCGGTGGCAACAAAACCCGGACATATGGCGGTGGCGCGCACGCCTCTGTCGAAGCCCGCCTGCCGTATGGCATGCGCAAGCGCGACGGCGGCGAATTTGGAGAGCGAATAACTGCCGGCCGAGGCAGACTTCACCCGCTTTCCCGAAAGCGAGGCGAGGATGATTACGCGGCCACGGCCGCTTTCGCACAACGCTTCCCAGGCGGCCTTCACCAGCCGCCGCGGCGCCTTGACGTTGACCGCAAACATGGCATCGATGTCGTCGTCATCCGCTTCGATCACTGTCTTCGGGATCATGATGCCGGCATTGGCCACGACCGCGTCGATGCGTCCAAAACGCTGAAAGGCATCGTCCACCCAGTGCTTTTCTGATGCGACATCGTTGGCGTCGTAACCGGCAAGATGGACCTGTTCTTCTTGGCCCACAGCCCATTGCGGCAACACGGGGCTGCGCATGCCAAGTGATACCAGCCAGCCATCGGCAAGAAGCGCTGCGGCGACGTGGTCACCTATGCCTCTGCTTGCGCCGGATATGAGAGCAACGCGTTTTGTCGTGTAATCGGTCATTCACGCCCCACAATGTGACGGTAGGCGCGACGCAGTATGTCGATCACCTGCTTCTGTTCGTCTTCCGGAATGAAACTGAAGAAATCGCGCGATTGCTGCGGAACGATTTCCCGGATTTTCGCCGCGAGTGCCGCGCCGGTCTCGGTGATGTAAAGCTCCTGCGCGCGGCTATCCTCCTGCGACACTTCCCTGCGGATCAGGTCATGGGAGACCATCTGGTCAATGACCCTGCCCATGGCCGAACGGTCCCGCATCGTCACATGCGCGATAACGGAGGGGCGGATGCCCGGATAGTCATCGACAAGCAGCAAAGTCGTGATCTTTCCAGTACCCTTGGCCACATCCAGACCTTCCAGCCGGGTATCGAGATCACGCGATACGGCAAGGTTGATCGTGCGGATGTAGAAGCTCAGCGTGTCTTCAAGCACGTCGAGATTGATGTCTGTCGGCGATATCGGCGGTTTTGCAGTTGGTTTGGACATGAAGTTTCCGTTCGAATGGTCAAAGGACAGCATTTGCGGATACGCTTTTCGGGCGTGCCACAGTGCAGGTTTTCCGGCCATGTCGTATTGCAGTTTTGTGACTATATGAAATGACAATTAGTGGATAAACGCAACTATTTTTTACGGAATATTCTGAAAATTATTATTTAAAACAGACACTTAATCGAACAAGCTAAAGTGCCGCCGGATCTACGTGAGACGCCGGCGGTTTAGATGGTGCTTGATGTCGCGCGATACGCAGGCCCGACCTTGAGCAGTCGCGCCAGGCAGGCTCCGGTGTCAGGTGCCCACGGCCCTGGCCGCAGGTTCCCAGTCCGCACCGGGGATGGCCGCAACGAGTTTCCTTGTATAGGGATGCGTCGGCGCCCGGAAAATCTTCGTCGGTGGCCCCTGTTCCACGACGGTGCCCTTGTGCATGACAAGAACATCGTCACAGATCTGGCTTGCAACGCGGAGGTCATGGGTGATGAAGATCATCGCGACCTTCATTTCCCTCTGCACCCGCGCCAGAAGTTCCAGAACCTGCGCCTGTATGGAAACATCAAGAGCAGACACGGCTTCGTCGGCCACAAGAACCACCGGATCGAACATCAGGGCACGGGCGATGCCGATGCGCTGGCGCTGACCGCCGGAAAATTCGTGCGGGAAACGGTCATAGGCTTGCTCATCCAGACCGACGAGTTTCAGAATTCCAAGAGCTTTTATTCGCGCCTCATGCAGAGCCATTCCATGGGCAACGGGACCGACCGTCAAAATCCTGCCGATGGTATGGCGCGGATTGAGCGAGGCGAATGGATCCTGAAAGATCATCTGGATATAGGGTCGCAAGGATCGAAACGCGGTTTCGTCCATGGCGGCGATGTCGCGGCCATCGAAGTGTATCGAACCGCCATCCGGCTCCAGCAATTTGAGGAGGACACGCCCGAGCGAGGATTTACCCGATCCGCTTTCTCCGACAATGCCGAGCGTCTGGCCCTTGCGGAGCTTGAAGCTGACCCCGTTCACAGCCTTGACAATGCGGGCCTTGCGGAAAAACGAGCCAGAACTGCGATATTCCTTCTCAAGATTTTCGACTTCGAGAACGACGGGGGCTTCTTCGCTGACCGAACGTTCGGCACTGCGCATCCGCGGAACCGCAGCAACCAGTCGCTGGGTATAGGGATGAGCGGGATTTACCAGAACCTGATCCGCCCTTCCCTGCTCCACAAGATACCCCTTTTCCATCACCACGACGCGATCGGCGATCTCGGCAACGACGCCGAAATCATGGGTGATGAACATGACGCTCATGTTCTTCCGCTTCTGGATCTTGCGGATGAGATCGAGAATCTGCGCCTGGGTGGTGACGTCGAGAGCGGTGGTCGGCTCGTCGGCGATCAACACATCCGGGTCAAGCGCCAGCGCCATGGCGATCATGACGCGCTGCCGCTGCCCGCCTGACAGGCGGAACGGATATTGCAGCCGCATCAGCGGTGGGTCCGGAAGACCGACCTCTTCCAGCAGCTCCAGAACCTTGGCCTTGCGGGTTTCAGGCGTTCCCGCACCATGGGCCTCAAGCACCTCGGCGATCTGGTCGCCGACGGTCATCAACGGGTTGAGCGCGGAAAGCGGGTCCTGGAAAATGATTGAAACCGCCTGACCGCGCAGCGGCCGGATCTTTTCTTCTTTAGCCGCAAGTATGTCCATTCCCTTGAAATGGATTTCACCGCAACTGACTGTGATCACGGGCGACAGCAGTCCCATGATCGTACTGGCGGTGACGGATTTGCCGGACCCGGATTCACCGATGATGCACAGGATTTCACCTGCGTGGAGGTCGAATGAGATATCCTTGACCGCGTGGGTGCGCTCCATTCCCGGCGGGAGATCCACCGTGAGATTGCGAACGGACAGCACCACGTCGGCCGACGTGGTTGGATGCGACATAAGTTCCCCTTGTTTTTTTGTAACTTTGTTCGCTTTAGCCGACGCGTCAGGCGCCGGAAACAATATGGTGGACTATGTCTACTATATTGTCCAGTGAGTAGTGGCGCCATATGCGGTCGATAGACCGCCGAAGATTGGAGTTTTCCGGCTCTGATCAGGAACCATGCTTTCTCGTCTGCCGGATCAGCCAGTCGCGAAAGAGGATGATGTTCGCATTGTGCGATTTTCGTTCCGGATAGACAGCGAAATAGGAATCGTCCGACCGGATAGGATCGCCAAACGGCATATGAAGCAGGCCGTTCTCCAGCTCCCGCTCGATATAGAAAGTGGGAATAACGGCGATGCCGATACCGTGGACCGCAGCATTGATAATCATCTCGTGATGGGAAAAACGCGAGCCCTGAATCCGGCCGCTGTAAGATAGCCCGGCGAGCCTCAGCCAGTTCAACCAGAGACTTGGCCGCCCGGAGTTTTGCAACATGGGATAATTTGAAAAATCCAGCGGCGCTCGTTTTTCACCGAGTGGAATGAGACTTGGAGACGCCACCACGGCGAGAGTTTCCGGAAACAGTTCGATAGAGCGAGCGTGCAGCCATGTCCCCGCTCCCCGCAAAACGGTTATGTCGAGGCGCGTCGTCTCGAAGTCCGTGGTTGGCGCCGCTGGCATTATTTCGAGCGGTATTTCCGGATGCGCATTGATGAAGGTCGATAAGCGTTCGGGAAGCCAGCGCGATGCCAAAGTCGGGTGCGTGCCGATCATCAGCGAGCTATCGACCGTTCGCCCCCGTACCGCGTCGATGGAAATTTCCTGAAGCCTATCAAGGGACAAGGCGACATCCCGGTAGTAGTTTGCCCCCACCTCGGTCAGCACCAGCCTCGGACCCGACCGATGAAACAGGGTTACGCCGAGAAAGTCCTCGAGATTTTTGATCTGCCTGCTTATGCCGCTCTGGGTCAGGCCAAGATCATCGGCTGCTTTGGTGAAATTCATGTACCGCGCTGCAGCCTCGAAGGCGTGCAACGCTGACAGTGAAGGAAGATATCGTCTCATTGGGAACCCCTATTCTATGATGAATAAAAGTCATGAAAGAGATATTTTTCAATGTTTTTGTTTTTAGAAAGGCTGGTCAAAGATCAGCGCTACGGCAAAGTTTGAGACCATCACACATAACCGGCAGAGATCTGGAGGGTGAGGGCAATCAAACAGGATGGGAGCGCCGGATGACACCGAAGCGATGGAAGGCCATCGATTTGATTGCGTGTCCAACAATTGGGGAACGATATGAAGAGACGTGAATTCACCAGACTCATGGGGGTTGGAACCGTCGCTGCAGCGGCTGGCCTGAGCATGACCAGACCTCTGTTTGCGGCCAGCTCTCTCGAACGCATCAAAGCTTCAGGCACGTTAAGGATCGGCGGCGTGGCCGACGGAGCCCCGTATTATCAAAAAAGCCTGACCGATGGTTCGTGGCGAGGCTTCTACATCGACATCTGCCAGAAGCTGGCCGATGATCTCGGCGTGAAACTCTCGATCCTGGAAACGACCTGGGGCAATTCGGTACTCGATCTGCAGGCAGACAAGATCGATGTATTCTTTGGTCTGAACCCGACGCCCGAACGCAAGAAAGTCATCGATTTTTCCGGACCCGTCTTCAAGAATGCCTTTACGATGATCGTCCGCAAGGGCGTGGGCGGAACCTCCTGGGACGATTTCAACAAGCCTGACATGCGCATCGCGGTCGATGCCGGCTCATCGCACGATGCCGCAATTTCCCGCCACGCTCCCTTGGCGCAAGTCGCACGCCTGAAAACCGCGAGCGATGCAACGGCAGCGCTGCAGTCCAGACGGGCTGATGCCCAGTGCCTGGTGATGGTCCTCGCCCTGTCGCTTCGGGCCAAAAATCCGTCGATCGGCGAACTGGTCATGCCGACACCGGCGGATTTCACGACCTCCAATGCCGGTTTCCGGCGGGAGGAGGATCAGGCCTGGCGCGAATATGCCGATAAATGGATCAGCAGCCAGCGTGAAAGCGGTTTCGTGAAAGAGGCGATCATCCGGAACATGGGTCTCGTTGGCGTCAAGGAAAGCGATTTCCCGCCCGGTTTCGATATCTAAGTTGTAGATCTGGCGGGGATTTGAACCCGCCTCCTCTCACCATCGACGACTGGATACCGAAACCATGTATGAATGGGACTTCTCCATCCTATGGGGATACCGCTCGCTGCTCCTTCAGGGACTAGGCATAACGGTTGGGTTCACCGCGGCAACGGTTGTCTGCGGCCTCATTATCGGCCTTACCGCTGCGATCTGTCTTCTGTCACGCTTCAGGCTTTTAAGAGGGCTGTCGCTCGGCTTCATTGAGATCTTCCGGTGCACGCCGGTATTGGTCCAGTTGATCTGGTGCTATTACGCCCTGCCGATGGTGGCCGGTATCGAGATGACCCCGATTACCGCATCGCTGCTGGCATTGTCCTGTTATGGCGGCGCCTTCTTCGCGGAGATCATTCGCGGCGGCATCGTCTCCATCGATGCCGGTCAGTCCGAAGCAGCCTCGGCGCTGGGGATGACACCTTCGCTGGCCATGCGCCGCATCATTCTGCCCCAGGCCCTGCATCGGATGTTGCCTGCGTTGATGAACCAGTCGATCCTGATGTTCAAGAACACCTCGCTGGTCTCCGTCCTGGCTGTTCCGGACCTGGTTTATCAGGGCCAGATGGCGGCGCATGACAGTTTCCGTCCGCTTGAAACCTATACGGCCGTGGCAGTGGCATATTTCGCCATCCTCTTCCCGCTGACGCTCTATGTACGCAAGCGGGAACGCAAATTGGGAGAAGGACGATGACCAGGACTTCTCCCATGATCGAAATCTCGCGGCTGCGGAAATGTTTTGGGCCGCTTGAGGTTCTGAAGGATATCAATCTCAAGGTCGAGCACGGCGGTGTCGTCGCGCTGCTCGGTCCGTCGGGATCCGGGAAATCAACCCTGTTGCGGTGCATGAACCTCCTCGTGGTTCCCGATGACGGCGAAATCCGCGTTGGCGACACGATGTTCAAGTTCGGCAAGTCCGTACAGCAGCCGAAGACCAAACCGCTTGCCGCTTTCCGTTCACGCACCGGTATGGTCTTCCAGAACTTCAATCTTTTCCCGCACATGACGGTCCTCCAGAACGTCATCGAGGCGCCCATTCACGTCAAAGGGATGGACAGGAGAGTCGCAACCGACCTCGCAATGTCGCAACTCGAAAAAGTCGGGCTGGCGGACCGTGCGCAGCAGATGCCGCAGACGCTTTCCGGCGGACAAAAACAACGCGTGGCAATCGCGCGCGCTCTCGCCATGGAACCGGAGGTCATGCTCTTCGATGAGGCGACATCGGCACTCGATCCCGAGCTTGTGGGCGAGGTGCTCCAGACAATACAGAAACTCGCTGCGGACGGGATGACGATGGTGATCGTCACCCATGAGATCGCCTTCGCCCGCGATGTCGCAGACCGCGTGATCTTCATGCGAGACGGTTATGTCGTTGAGGAGGGCATCGCGCGCGACGTTATCGACACACCCCGGATGGACGCGACGAAAGCGTTCCTCAATCACTTCCACAAGGGCGCTTTCGCCCGATGAACACCCGCATTCAAAGGCACATTACAATGGAAACCATCGACAATCTCCGTGTCTTCCTCATCGAGAGCCCGATCAAAATGGCCCGGCAGCAGGGCGTGGGTAACGTGAAGGGAACAGTGAAGCGCGTACTGGTCGAGCTTACCTCCTCTTCCGGCATCGTCGGCTGGGGTGAAGCCGCCCCGTGGGAAGTATTCACCGGCACCGCCGAGGCGGCCTTCGCGGCAATCGACATATATCTGCGCCCAATCGTCATTGGCGCCCGGATAGATCGCATTCGCGAATTGACTCTGAAGATGAAGAAGGTGCTCGTCGGCCATGGGGAGGCGAAACTCGCCATCGAAACCGCCATGTTCGATATTCTCGGCAAGTCGTCAGGCCTGTCCATTGCCGATCTGCTCGGTGGCCGGGTGCGGGACACGATCCCCCTCTCCTTCTCGATCGCCGATCCCGATTTTGACGCCGACATGCGCCGCATGGAACAGATGGTTCCGGAAGGAAACCGCATCTTCAAGGTCAAGACCGGAGTCAAATCTCACAAGGAAGATGTCGCTCATCTTGAAGCCATGCGTAACGCATTTGGCGATCAGATCGACCTGCGCATCGACTATAATCAGGCGCTCCAGCCATTTGGCGCAATCGCAACCCTGCGCGATGTCGATCAGTTCAAGCCAACCTTTATCGAACAACCCGTGCCGCGCGACTGCCTGAAGGCGATGGCGTCATTCGCTGCCGATCTCGACACCCCCATTCTGGCCGATGAAAGTTGCTTTGATGCCCGCGACCTGATGGAAATCATCGGGCTTCAGGCCGCCGATGCCATTTCGGTAAAGCTGATGAAAACAGGCGGCCTTCTGGACGCACAGGCGCTGATGGCAATCGCCGATACCGCCCACATTCCCGGCTATGGCGGGACATTATGGGAAGGCGGCGTCGCGCTTGCAGCCGGTACGCAGTTCATCGCGGCAACACCTGGCGTCTCTCTTGGGTGCGAATTCTACATGCCGCATCACGTGCTGACGGAAGACGTGCTTGAAGAGAAGATCGAAAACCGCGGCGGTGAAGTGGTGGTGCCGGATGGCCCGGGCCTCGGCATCCGCATCTCGGAGAGTTCATTGAGGTCAAACGCCCGGATACTCGCCGAGCGCTGACACGAGAAGACATACATCACGACGACGTCCAACGGGCGCGGCGCAGCCGTGCCCGGAGACGATGAGTATTGCGAAAATTTCGGGAAAACAGCGATGTCCAGTGCGGGAAGAAAGCACACAGTCGTCATAGGAGCGGGTATCGTTGGTGCATGCACGGCGCTCGAACTCGTCCGCGCCGGCCAACAGGTCACCATCGTTGATCTGGGGGAACCCGGTGGCCGGCAGGCGGCAAGCTATGGACATGGTTGCTGGATAAGTCCCGGCTCGGTGGTGCCGATGTCGATGCCCGGCCTGTGGAAACAGGTTCCCGGCTATCTCATGAACCCCGAAGGTCCACTTGTCATAAGATGGCGCCACTTCGCAACGCTGGCGCCCTGGCTGCTTCGTTTCCTTTGGGCCGGCTCGACAGTGCGGCGGGTCGAGGCAACGGCCCATGCACTGGCCAGATTACTGCGCAGCAGCCCGGACATGCATCGGGGCTTAAGCGAAGAACTCGGCGTTTCCCATCTTATTCGACAGGATGGCCTGCTTTACGCCTATCCAAACCGGCAGGCCTTCGAGCGGGAGACACTTTCCTGGCATCTGCGCCGTATCACCGGCCTTCGCTGGCGGGAGCTGGACAAGGCGGAACTTGCCCTGCGCGAACCGGGTCTCGACAAACATTACTCCTTTGCGGTGCTGGCCGAAGATGGCGCTCATTGCGTCGATCCGGGCACGTATGTCGCCAGGATAGTCGAAGCAGCCTGCACGGGTGGCGCAAAGCTTGTCCGGGCGAAAGCGCAGGCCTTTGCATTCGAGGGTGAGCGCCTGGTCGGCGTGCAAACGGATCAGGGACTGATTGCATGCGACGCTGCAGTCATCGCCGCCGGTATATGGTCCAAGGCATTGGCCCGCATGGCGGGAGACAGGATCCCGCTCGAAAGCGAACGCGGCTATCACGGGGTCGTATCTTTAGCGAATGGCGGCCCAAGACATCCCGTCATGCCGAGCGACGGAAAAATGGCCAATACGCCGACAACGCAGGGACTTCGACTGTCGGGCCAGGTCGAACTCGCATCCGTCGACACGCCGCCAAATTGGCGCCGCGTCGACATTCTTCTTGAGCATGCCCGCAAAACCTATCCCGCGCTCGCAGGGATGGCGAACATCAAAGTCGATAAATGGATGGGGCATCGTCCCTCCACTCCCGACGGCCTTCCCGTCATCGGCCGATCAAGCGTCTCACCGGATATATTCTATGCATTTGGCCATGGTCATGTCGGCTTCGCATCGGGACCGATCACCGGAAAGATCATCGCTCAGCAGATCATGCGAGCCCCGCAGGCTATCGATATCAGCGCGTACTCCCCGAGACGGTTCAAGCTTGGTCGGCACGAGCCATAGGGAACAGGTGCCGGGTCGCGGACAGGCGATCTCATCGGGCACCTCAGACGACACGCGAGCAAACCGAAACAAACAGCGACGCTTGCCGGTCAAGCAGACCGGCGTACAGCAACAACATGAAGGGGAATTCTGAATGCGTGGTGCGGACATTCTGGTTGAAATGTTGATTGGTTATGGCGTTGAGGTCATCTTCGGTGTGCCTGGTGATACCAACGTCCCTTTCTATGAAGCCCTTCAGCAACGGGAAGACGAGATCCGTCATGTGATGGCACGCGACGAGCGCTCGGCAGGTTACATGGCCGACGCCTACGGCCGTTTCACAAGCAAGCCGGGGGTATTCGAATGCCCGTCAGGTGCCGGCGCAATGTATTCCCTGCCGCCGGTGGCGGAATCCAACTCCTCCTCCGTACCCGTCATCCTGCTGACGATCGACATCCCGCTACCGGGTGAAGGTCGTGGCGTACTCACAGAACTTGATTGTGCCCGCCTGTTTGATCCGATCACCAAGATGTCGGTACAGGTCAAATCGGCGGAAAAGCTGCCGGAAATCATCCGTCGCGCCTTCCGCGTGGCCTGTTCCGGAAAGCCCGGTGCGGTGCATTTGCAGATCCCGGAAGACATGTTGCTGGCGGAAGTCGACCCCGCCCGGATCTCCCTTCATGTCGAGACGGAGTGCAAGACGTTTCCCGCCTATCCGACGCTGCCCTCTCCCGAAAAACTCGATACGCTGATCTCACTTCTGACCAGCAGTAAAAAACCGCTCATCGTCTCCGGCGGTGGCGTCAACCGATCCTGCGCCGGCTCCGCCGTTACCGAACTGGCGGAGAAGCTGAATATCCCGGTTTGCACAACAATGACCGGCCAGGGTACCATGCCTGATGACCATCGTCTGGCGGTCGGCGTCATCGGCGACAACGGATTTCATCCCCATGCAAACTGGGCACTGGAACATGCAGATTTCGTATTGTTCGTCGGCTCCAAGATGGGATCGGTGGTAACGATCGGCTGGACCTTCCCCAAGATTACCCTGAACAAGCGTGTCGCCCAGATCGATATCGATCCGGAGATCATGGCAAACAACTATGAAAACGTGCTCTCGGTGCAGGGAGATGCAAAGCTGGTCCTCCAGCGGCTGATCGATCTCGTGCCAGCCGAAAACGACGCGACCAGAACGCAGAGCTGGGTCGATGAACTGAACGCATTGCGCGCCAACTTCTGGGAAAATGCGGAGGCGTTACTTGGCTCCGAGGCATCTCCGCTTCGACCGGAACGCGCCGTGCGCTGCTTCAACGAAGCACTGGAGACCTATGGTAAGCCGGCTCACATCTATTCGGATGCGGGAACGCCCACCCCGCACATGACGCGTTTCCTGAAACTCAGGGATGGCAGAACCCGTTTTGCCATCCCCCGCGCCTTTGGCGGGCTAGGCTCCGCACTGCCCGCCACCGTCGGTGCGTGGTTCGCGAACAAGGAACACCGGCCAATCGGCATGTTCGGCGACGGCTCGTTCGGAATGACGGTCGGAGAACTCGAAACACTCGTCCGTCTGCAGGTTCCGGCGATCCTGCTGCTGTTCAACAACGGCACCTTCGGGTGGATCAAAGGCCTTCACCGGCTGAAGGGGCACAACCAGTGCTTCGGTGTGGATTTCATGCCCCCACGCGGTCAGGCGATTGCAGAAGCTTTCGATCTCAAGGCCTGGACAGCAACGAATTCAGTGGAGCTCGACACAGCGCTTGAAGCAGCCTTCGCTTACAGGGACGGCCCCTGCCTCATCGATATTCATATAGAGTCGATCGCGGACCGGGTGCCGCCGGTATATTCCTGGCTTAGCAAACGCGGGAAAAATCCACTCAGCACTCAAGTTGAAGACGTCAGATATTTCTGAGCCGCTTCGAACGGGCATTGCCCCGCGCAAGCGCCCGGTTATCGAGCAACCTAGCCTGAGCAGCGTAAAGCTCGATAACGGCACAGAAATCAGCCGGAAACGTTAACTGTTTCCGGCATGTCCTGTTGCGGCCATCGCTGCAGTGCTTCCTGTCCGGCGTCGGTCAAGCCATAAACTCCTCTATCGAGACGTTCAAACCAGCCATAGACGTTCGCAAGCAAAATCTTCCCGGCATCCGGTACGCTGGATCTGACTTGACGCACGCGCATCGGCCCTGATGCAAGCGCTAAAGCGCAGCCGAGCGCCTGCTGACGGTACGCGGTCATGATCGGCGCGCGTGTACTCCCGCCTACCGCCGGATCGCCGCGTCGCCTCTGGTGTTCACGCGTAAGCCGCGAACGCCGTTTCGGATTAGTTCGCGGCATCGGTGATACGGAACTGATGATAACGCTGACGTCGCCGGCATCGGAAATGCCGAGCATGCCGATGCCAAGCCTGCGGCAGAGATCGCGGTAGCGTTTGTCAGCCTCGCGGCCTCTGCCCTTGGCTGAAACTCGAGCCGCGATCCAAACCTCATCCGCAATAGCCGCGCGATCAACCGCCTGCAAAATGAGTTCCAGATTGAAGCTCAGTTTTAGCTCGCAGATTACGACCACAGGCGGATCGTTGTCGCTCAAGCCAACGAGGTCGCAACCTCCGACTTCGCCTTTGACAGCGTAACCCGCCTTCTCAAGAAAGCCTTTGACGGGCAGATAAAGCGAAGTTTCCATGTGCCCGCAGGTTCAAGTGAGAATTAGGCCCCCTGAATACATCGATCCGCCTGCGCAGGGCAACCACTATAGCCGTTCATCCGACTGCAAGTTATTGTCTGCGGAGGCATTCGCCATACATCCCTACCGCAATCGATTGCCCTTGAACGGAGCCAGTTTGGGAAACAGACATCAAGTCTCTGAATTATATTGATAATTTCTCTCCTCATGAAGCTAATGTTCCTTTCCCGCAACAATGCCGACGACGCTCGCGGTGCGGCAGGCGAAGGTTGAGGACAAGATAGGCAACGAGGCCGATCAGCAGCCCCCAGAACGCTCCGCCGATACCGAGCAATTTGATGTTGGCGGCAGACGCAAGGAAAGTTATCAGTGCAGCCTCGCGAGAGGTTGGGTCGGCCATCGCCCCTGCAAGGCTGCCGCCGATGGTGCCAAGGAGCGCCAGACCAGCAAGCGTGGTGATGAAGGTTGCCGGAAACGCCATAAAAACGGCGGCGAGTGTCACACCGAACACGCCGACCAGCACGTAGAAGCAGCCCGCTGCAATGCCGGCGATCCAGCGTTTGGAAGGGTCTTCATGCGCGTCTTTGCCGGTGGCGATTGCCGCCGTGATGGCGGCGATGTTGAAGGCATGCGAGCCGAATGGAGCCATGATGAGTGAGCCGAGGCCCGTCATGGTCACGATGGGATTGGCGCTTGTCTTGAAGCCGTCGTTCCGCAGGACCAACATCCCCGGCATGTATTGGCCGGTCAGCGTGATGAGGAATAAAGGCAGTGCGACACTCAGCAGTGCGTTGAGGGAGAATTCCGGCATCGTGAAGACCGGCGCGGCGAAGCGTAGCTGGAGCCCTGAAAGGTCGACACGACCTTGTGTCAGAAGGAAAGCAAGCCCGAGAACCAGAATGCCAACCACGGCGTAACGCGCGGAGAAACGCTTCAACGCGACATAGGCAACGATCAATAAGCCGACCAGCAGCGGGTCGACGCTTGCGCCGCCAAAAGCCCCGATGCCGAATTGAAGGAGAATGCCGGCCAGCAAACCCGAGGCGATACTCGGTGGGATCAGACGGATCACCTTCTCGAAATAACCGGACACACCGAGCACAACGAAGGCTGCCGCCGAGATCATGTAGGCGCCGATCGCCTCCGCATAGGGCGTCGTCGCAAGTGCCGTGACGAGAAACGCCGCTGCCGGCGTCGACCATGCCGTGATGATCGGCTCGCGATAACGCCAGCTCAGGATCAGTCCCGTCAGACCTACGCCAATCGAAACCGACCAGACCCAGGATGCCGTAAGGTCAGGGCTGAGGCCCGCGACCTTCGCCGCCTGAAAGACCAGAATGAAGGTGCCGCCATAATTGACGATGACGGAGATAAGACCCGCCACAATCGGGTGTGTCAGATCGTGCAGGCGAATGGAAGCTGAGCTAGATGGCATGGTCGAGACCGGACTCCTGAGGGTTGGGCCGCAAGGGCAACGAGTTGGCTTGACAACTAGTCGGTAAATGGCCTGATGTACCCGTCCATTTTCCTCAAAGGATCCAGACCATTTGTTCAAGCATTCCCAACTGGAATCCGTAAAGGCGTGGATTGCCCATCCCGCACATGCGGCAATGCCGCTTCATGCCCGGATTCAAAGGGGCATCCGGCAGCTGATTGTCGATGGCGCGCTTGGACCGGGTAAGCCTCTGCCCGCCTCACGCGCACTCGCCAAATCGCTGGGCGTGTCGCGCGACACGATCGAAGCGGCCTATACCCAGCTTCATGCCGAAGGTTTCATCGACCGGCGTGTTGGAAGTGGCAGCTTCGTAGCGGAAATGACGGAGTTCACGCCCCGTCGCCGTCTTTCCCGGCGGGACGCACTCTTGCGCAACCAGGCTCCCAATCTCAGCAAGCGGGGAGCGGCCATGTTCCAAAGCGGTGACGTGCGCGAAATGCTGTCTCGGCGGCCTTTTGCCCATGGTGTGCCGGAAACCCGAACCTTTCCGCTGCAACTATGGGAGCGCCTGGAACGGCAGGTTCGCAGGGAGGCAGGAGTGCAGACCCTGCTTCATGGTGACCCGCAGGGGACCGAGCCGCTTCGCCGCGCCATTGCCGACTATGTGAACCTTGAACGTGGTGCGCGTGCCACCGCTGACCGGGTACTGGTGCTGACCAGTTCGCAGCAGGCCGTGTCGCTATGTGGGAACATGCTGCTTGATCCCGGCGATCGGATATTTATCGAAGATCCCGCCTATTACGGCGCGCGCAAGGCGTTTGACGCAGCGGGGCTCGAATGCGTGCCGGTTCGTGTCGACCCGCAGGGTATCGTCGTCGATCAGATCATTGACGAACCGCACGGAGCCAAGGCGGTTTTCCTGACGCCCTCCCACCAGTTCCCGACAGGAGCTACGCTGGCGCTGGACCGCCGCCTGGCCCTGATCGAATGGGCCGCCCGGCATCAGGCGTGGATCATCGAGGACGATTACGACAGCGAGTTCCACTACGCCGGCAAGCCGACAGCCTGCGTGCAAGGTCTGGATCCGCATGACCGCACCATCTACATCGGCACCTTCACCAAATCACTCTTTCCCGGTCTGCGGATTGGTTATGTCGTACTGCCGCCGCAACTCGTAAAACCCATGACCGTTGCCCGCACGTTGATGGACGGTCATACGGCTCCCATGGCGCAACTGACGCTGGCCCGGTTTATCGAGGGTGGGCATTTCGGTGCGCATATTCGCACCATGCGCGGTATCTATGCCGGGCGGCTCGATGTGCTGGCTGGCCTCGTCAGAAAACACCTGTCGGACTTCGTGGAACCGCGTGTTCCCATTGGTGGGCTGCAAATGCCCTGCATATTGACCTGCAATCTCCCGGAGCACACCGTCATCGATGCGGCACGACGTGTCGGGATCGAGCTTCTTGGCTTGTCGGCGTTGCACGCAGCCGGTGAGGGTAAAGCCGGATTTCTGATGGGCTTTGCCGCCTATACGCCTCTCGAAATCGAGGTGGCCGTCAAGAAACTGGCGAATGTGCTGCAGACGATGAAGCGTGAATAATCGGGCGGATTGAACATATCATCCGGACACTCTGGAGCATATGAAGAGCATTCGATTCCGACCAGATCAGGCGAAGGAGACACATGCTGAAAGTCATTGCACAGGATTTCATGCGGCTGGATGCCCTTGAGATTGTCATTCCCCTTTATCGCGAGCTTGTGGAACTCACACGGCAGGAACCTCTCTGCATCGCTTATGATCTTTTCGTGGACCAGAAAGACCCCGGGCACTTCATCTTTATCGAGGAATGGCCGGATCAGGCGGCGTTGGATGCCCATTGCGCATCCGAGCATTTCAGGCGGCTGGTCCCGCTCATCAATGCCCATCAACGGCAGGATGCCACATTCATCCTGATGGACAGTTTCAAGCCTGATGCAAGGCGTCGCATCACTCCTGTTCCGTCCACATTTGGAATAGATAGCCAAGTCGGATAGGGCTTGGCACAGATTTACTCCTGATTGCTGCGGATCATCTGAGGTTGGAAGTGACAGACGAATTATCTGCTCAACTTGATGGCTTGCATCACAGCACCTTCGACTATTTCTGGTCCGGCAGCCATCCTGAGAGCGGGTTACCCCGGGACCGCATGCGGTCCGACGGCCTGCCGATCCATGAGGTTACGTCAATCTCGGGAGTAGGGTTTGGGTTCCTGGCGCTCATCGTCGGCGTTCATCGCTCATGGATAACGCGACAGGAGGCAGTCGCGCGTGCGAACCGCATGCTGCTGTCGCTCGCTGCGGTGAAACGTTTCCACGGCGCTTTTCCCCACTTCGTTGACGCGTCCAGCGGAAAGACAATTCCCTTTGCGAAATTCGATGATGGCGGTGATCTGGTCGAAACCGCGCTTCTGGTTCAGGCGCTGATATGCGTCCGGGAATTCTTTGGCGGGCAGGCCACTGCCGAAATCGACTTGCGCCGCTCCATCGCTGAAATTGTCGAGGCGGTGGAGTGGAACTGGTTTACGCGTGAAGCGCCCGGGCCGCTTTTCTGGCACTGGAGTCCACGTTACGCCTGGGCAAAAAACCTGCCGATCGTGGGCTGGAACGAGGCCTTGGTCTGTTATGTACTCGCGGCAGGTTCAAATGCGCATCCCATAAGTCCGGAATGTTATCATTCCGGGTGGGCACGCCATGGCGGGATCAGAAATGGAACGAAATATCTTGGTGTCCGGCTACCCCTTGGCGAGGCCTATGGGGGACCGCTTTTCCTGTCGCACTATTCGTTCTGCACGCTCGATCCGCACGGCTTGGGTGATGCCTATTGTAGCGACTATCTCGAGCAGGTTCACGCACATTGCCTGATCAATTACCGCTACTGCCGTACGCGTTACAGCGTCGAAGACGCATGGGGTCTGTCCGCCTGCGATGGACCGAAGGGCTATGTCGTGAATTCTCCAACTGAAGATCATGGCATCATCGCCACGACGGCGGCTCTCTCAAGTATTCCTTTCCTGCCATTGCGGTCGGGTCAGGCAGCTTTGCGCTTCCTCAGATGGCGTGACGGCGCACTCGTCGGCCGCTTTGGGCTGATGGACTCCTTCCAGCCTTCAACCGGCTGGGTGTCCGGAACACATCTTGCGATCAATCAGGGGCCTGTCGTTGCAATGATGGAAAACTATCGCAGTGGTTTGATCTGGGATTTGTTCATGAATGCGACGGACGTGAAAAACGGCTTGGCTCGTCTGGGTTTCCGTCAGGAAAAAACCAGAGAAAGAACCGGTCTGCGGGAAGCATTTTAGAGACCGATGGCGACGAAGGATCATCGCGGACGGAGGGCATATGAAGCTGAGCTCCGAATTTCTTCTTCAATCGCGCATGCGACCTTAAAACCGTCCAATCTTGCTTCATCACGGTTTTGAGATACCGTCATGAACAGAGGTTTTGTAACGGAGGGAAGATCGGATGTGCAATCATTGCGTGATAGAGGGCGTGAAGAAGAACATGCTGTCGCGTCGTATGCTATTCAAAGGTGCAGCCTTGGCGGGAGTGGCCGTAGGCGCGGGAAGCCTGGCGACACCGGTGCTTGCTCAAACAGCCAGCAAAGTTGTCGATCTCACTCATGTGTACGATTCATCGTTTCCAACATTTGATGGCAAGCCCGGCATAGAGTTTGAATGGGCGGCCGATATCGCCAGGGACGGATATCAACTCCATAAATTGACGGTTTTTGAGCACACTGGAACCCATATCGACGCGCCTTTCCACTTCAGCGCCGATGGCGCCAGCGTTGATCAGCTGGAGCCACAAAAGCTGGTCGCGCCGCTGGTCATCATTGACATCACGGATCGTGCCAAAGAGGATGCCAATTCAACCGTCGCGGCGGCGGATATAGAACGGTGGATCAGCACAAATGGCGAGATTCCCGCAGGTGCTGTCGTGGCTTTGCGTTCTGGCTGGGCGACAAAGGTAAAAAGCCCCGCATTCCGTAACGACGACGCTGGAAAATTCGCCTTTCCCGGTTTCAGTAAGTCGGCAACGGATTTACTGCTCGAGCTCGACACCGTCGCAATCGGCGTCGACACACTCTCACTGGATCCGGGCAACTCTGCCGATTTTGCAGTGCATAATTCGTGGCTCCCGGCAGGCCGCTACGGCATTGAAGGTCTGAACAACCTTGAAGCCTTGCCGCTCAAGGGAGCGACAATCGTCGTCGGCGCACCAGCCCACCGAGGCGGGACGGGTGGCCCGGCTCGTGTTCTGGCACTCGTTTAACGCAACGGGCTCCGTCACGATGATGACCACCGTCCGCCGCCTTGATACTACGCTTCAGTTCAGGGACGCGGCGCCGGCATCGGAACCGTTGACACCGCCAACTTCCCGCTGCCCTGACCATTGACCAGCGCGAGGCGCAGCGGGTGTTGTTGAAGAACCTAATCCCTGCGGGAAATTCGGATGCGCTTTGCTACCTTCTTTTCTTCGATCTCCATCCACTGAGGGGTAAAAGAAGGAGTGGAGCCGTTCAGCAGTGTATCGATATCGAGTCCACGGCGCAGCAATCCACTTCTTATTTTGACAGGCAGGAGTCTGGCCAGAAATCGCAATGGCGCGGCGGGGAATTGCAGCACTTCCACGCGGTTTCCATCGACATATTTTTCGATAATTATGATGCTCATGGGTCTATCTTTCTGGAATGCCTCTATTTGACGGAGACATTTCGAAATCGCGTGGCGGAAACACCCCTTTTGACGGCTGACGAAGGCAACTCTCCAATAACGAAGGCCGGCCGGAAGTGCTCGTGAACGGCGGGACCTTGAAACCCTATTGTCAAGAAACGGCGAAGACCTGATCAAGGTTCTTTCCAGAACTCACGATCCGATGGCAGATGAGCGTCTTTGGAATTGCGCAGGGCCGTATCATTCCCTACCCGTGGCGCAGTAAGAGCCGCGGGGTGACCCGCATCACCTACCAGGCATCGGGTTCTCGGACCATATGAACAATATTTGCCGGGTTGGTAATCCATCCACCTTTGAAGCCTTCAGGAAGTGGTTCGATTTGATCGCAACGGGTCACGCCTGACTGCGCGAGATAGTCGGCCGTTGCATTGAAATTGTCAGTAAAGAGCTCCAGCCAGATTTCGGCCTGACTCATGTGAGGCTCCTCGGCGATCCAGAGCTTGTTCGGACCGAGTTCAAAACCGACATCCGGCGCCTTATCTGTGATGGGAACAAGCCGGACTATATCTCGATAAAAAGCTACCGTGGCTTCGTATTGATGCGGCGGCACCTTTATTGCGATGTCGATGCCTCCATAGAGCATTGCAGTCATTATCCCTCTCCTTTTACTTTGCAATTGCTACTCGTACGGTCGTGCGGGATGACCTTTCATTTCGCTCGGGTAATACCCGTCACGCAGATTGATCCCGTACTCTAGGAATGCCTTCAGGCAGCAAAGCATCTGGGTCCAGCCTTCGCAGTTGATATAGCTGTTTCTCCGTCCAGCATCGTTCGCAGGCCAGACACCTTCAGCGATTGTCACCATCGTCCCCCCATCGTCCAAAGGCTCGAAGCGCATCTCAACCGTGGTTTTATGCGCAACCTCGCCGGAATCCGGACCCCAGCGAAAAACAATGCGTCGATCCCGCTCGACGGTTTCGACTTCCACAGAGACATTGCCCCACCAGATTACCGTAGTTCCCGCGGTGAGCGGCGCACTCGCCCCGCCACCGGTTGTTACAAAGTAACCAGAGAGTTTTTTGGGATTTACAACCGCGTCGAAGACCTCGGGAGTCGGCTTGTTGATGCGGGCATTGACCCGGAATTCGTACGCCATCGGAGCCTCCAGACTTGATTGTTTCGAACATATGTTATAAAAACATAACATGTCAAGCGAAGTGAATAGCGATCTCGTTTTCAAGGCACTGGCTCATCCGCTGCGGCGTGCGATGCTGGATCAAATCAAGGACGAACCGAAAACGACGGGCAGTCTTTGCGAAGCGCATCCTACCATCGACCGGTGTACGGTGATGCAGCACTTGAAGGTATTGGAAGATGCTGATCTGGTGATCGTTAAGCGTGTAGGACGTGAGCGATGGAACTATCTCAATGCCTTACCCATCAAGGCCATTTCGGACCGGTGGATCAGCCAATATGCAGGCCACGCACTGAATGTGCTTGAACAGATGAAGAGCGACCTTGGGTGAAAGCTGGATGTAACCCGATGAAGACGGCGCTACTGGACCGCCTGCCCCACCATTGCGAGATCGTCGAGACCGGAAGCTAATCCTGGCGCTTCAAAAACCGTTCTAAAAGCTAAAGCCGAAGAACGACATCACCCGCACTATCTGGACATGCCGTTCAAGAGCCAGTTCCACGTCCTGTCGAAATACACATCGACAGACTGCCTGCTGTCGAATTCGGCACTACCCATCATTGCAGATGAGGTGGGCAGCGCGACCATACAGTGGATGAGATGGTTTGCGATCAAGATGGCATCACCTTCCACGATCACGCCCTCCCCCTGGGCAGCACCAACGGCATCAATGAGACGACCCATGATCGGGTCTGGCTGCGGTGGGATCGGGCCATTCTTCTCGAACACGACGGCTTCACTGAAGGTGATGCGCTTAAGCGCAATCAGGTCCGGCTCCATATTGATATGCAACAGTTCGCGCATCAGCGCCCGCAACCGCTCCAGCGCGTCGCCCTCCACCACCGGCAAGTCTTTCAGTCGTGCCATGGCCCGGCCATGCGCCTGCTCTACCACGGCCTCGAACAGGGCTACTTTCGAGGGGAAGCGGCGATAGACCGTATCCTTGCCTGCCCCGCACTGCGAAGCGACCTGCTCCATGGATGTGCCGGCAAAGCCTCGTGTCGCGAAGAGTGCCGTTGCCGCATCGATGATTCTTTCGGCTGCTGCGTTCTGCTCCCGCTTTGATGGGCGCCCCACCCTCGCCGTCATGTTCGTTTTTTCCGACACCAGATTTCCTCCGCACTTGCCGTCCCCGGCCTGTCTGAAGGCCACGGCCGGGATTGCCAACATAAAAGTTGACCTGTTTCTTCATATTAACTGGACAGGACGGTCCCGTTTGATTTATTCGCTCTAACAGATTTCTGAAGCTTCGACCACGGGGGCAATTCGTGAAGCACGGTCTTTCCTTAAAAAACATTCTGATGACGACGACATTTCTGGTGGCCGCCAACCATGCCGCTGCCCAGGAACAGAGCACGCGATTGGAAACCATCGTCGTCAAGGGCAATGCCGAGACAACTGGAACATCCGCACGGATCGCGGCCAAGTCGACGCGATCGGCAACAAAGACCGCCACGCCCGTGATGGAGACGCCGCAGTCTGTCACAACGGTAACGCGCAAGCAGATCGATGACCAGAATCCGCAAACGATAAGCGAGGCTCTGCGCTATACGGCCGGCGTGCTGTCGGACCGGGATTCGAATTCGCGCTACGATTCCGTGTTTCTACGCGGCTTCGGCGCATTTGGCACAGCGACCAGTTACGTCAACTATCTTGATGGCCTCAAGCTTCAGCGCGGTCAGGCCTTTGCGACACCTTCCATCGATCCGTTCCTTCTTGACCATGTCGATGTGCTGAAGGGACCGGCAGCCCTTCTTTATGGTCAAGTCAGCCCGGGTGGTCTCGTCAATCAGGTCAGTCGGGAGCCATCGAATGTGCAGTCGAACGAGGTCAGGCTTGAGGTCGGAACCGATGGCAGGGTCCAGAGCGGTCTTTATTCGACCGGCCCGATCACGTCCGACGGAACCTTGCAATATGGCATAGGCGTCGTCGGCCGCTCCTCCGGCACACGCTATGACGACGTCGATGAAAAGCGTCTGGGTATTGCGCCGTCGCTGAAGTGGCAGCCGGACGAGGATACCTCACTTGTCATTTCCGGTTACTACCAGCGCGACCCGGAAGGCGGTTATTTCAACTCGCTTTATCCGAAGTTTCTGGCGCCAGCAGGCTACGCCGGTTTCCTCAGTCGTAATCTCAATGTAGGCGATCCAAATTACGACGCCTTCGAACGCACCCAGTATGGCATCGGTTACAAGTTTGAGCACAGCTTCGATGAGCAGGTGACGGTACGTTCCAACTTCCGATATTCCGGCGTGGACACCGACATGCAGTCACTCCAGATGAACGGTCCCATGTCTGCGGCCGGCCTCATACCGCGTTGGGCGGTGCATTCTATCGAGGATGCAAGAGGCTTTTCGTTCGATAACCAGGCGGAGTTCAAGTTCGACACCGGCGCCGTGCGCCATACGCTTCTTGCGGGTCTCGACATTCAGCACTCCAGCAGCAGTTGGGAATATCTGCTGGGCGGAGCAACGTCGCTCAATGTCACCAACCCCGTCTATGGTGGCACCGCCGGTCCGTTCATGACCGCGATTAACAACGACCAGTCCCTTCGCCAGACGGGCATCTATCTACAGGATCAGATCGAGATCGGCGGTCTGCGCGGCGTGTTCGGCGTGCGCCAGGACTGGGCCAATCAGGATACCGATAACCTTCTTGCCGGAACTTCGACTGAACGCTCAGATAGCGCAACGAGCTACCGCGCCGGCCTTCTGTATCTGTTCGATAACGGCATGGCTCCTTACGTCAGTTATTCCACGTCATTCGAACCCTCCACCAGCGTGGACGCCACCGGCAGCCCGTTCAAGCCGACGGAAGCACAGCAATATGAGGTGGGCATCAAGTATCAGCCTTCGGGGCTGGATGCCGTCTTCACGCTCTCCGCCTTCGATATCCGCCAGCAAAATGTCGTTTATTACAACGCCTCATCAGGCTTCAACGAACAGCAGGGGGAGATCCACTCGCGCGGGCTGGAATTCGAGGCACGCGGGAACCTGACGCGCAATCTGGAGCTCATCGCCGCGATTTCCCTGCTCGATACGGAAGTCTCCGAATCCGGCATCACGTCGGTCATCGGCAATCGCCCGCAGGCCGTGCCGCGCTACTATGGTTCTCTCTGGGCGAACTACACCGTCGATTCCGGCGCGCTGGAAGGATTGAGCATCGGCGGTGGGATACGTTTCGTCGGATCAAGCTACAGTAACGACACCAATACGGTGAAGGCCGATGGCTACACGCTGCTCGATGCGGCACTCGGTTATGATTTCGGCGCAAAGAATCCGAACCTCAAGGGCCTGCAGGCGACATTGAACGTGACCAACCTCCTGGACAAGGAATATTACTCATCCTGCAGTTCCACATATTATTGCCAGTACGGAAACGGTCGCACGGTGCTGGCCGGCCTCAGATACAAGTGGTGACGTGGCTGTGACCTTCACACGACGACACTTTTGCATGTCCGTCGCAGCGGCAGGGCTCGTCTCTGGCATCCGCCCGGCCCAGGCACAACCAATTTCCGTGACGGATATGGCAGGGCGGGAGGTTCTCCTCCCCGCCCTGCCGAAAAGGATCGTTCTGCTGGAGGCGCATGACCTGCTGACGATGTCGCTCCTGCATCCCGACCCGGCTTCGCTGGTCGTGGGCTGGGCTGCAATCGACCGCCTCGACAGCGAGGTGCTGCAAACGCGCTTGCTGAACGGTCATGCGATCAGCATGGTCGGCAGGCTTAGCCCGGATACGCTCTCGTTGGAGGGATTGATCGGCCTCTCCCCGGACCTGATCGTCACGACGGCCTTCATGACGCCCCAAGGCAAGGACGATGGCCTGCTGCAAAAGCTGACGGAGTTCGGTATCCCCGTGGTGTTCAGCGATGCCTCCTCCAACGCAACGGACGGCGAGCCGCTGGTTGGTCAGGTGGATGCAATGAAAGCCTCTCTTCGCATGTGGGGAGGGCTTCTCGGCGCAGCGGAAAAGGCAGAAACCTTCATCTCCTTCTTCGAGCGGGAACTGGCCGGAATTGCTACACGCGTTTCAGGTCAAAAGCCGGTGACGACCTATCTGGAGGTCCAGTCCACGCTCGACGACTGCTGCTGGGCGGCGGGTCGAAAGGTATGGGGCGAATTACTGGCGCTTGCCGGCGGCCAGCCCCTTCCCGGTGTGACCGCACCGTGGTTCGAGAAGCTCTCCCTCGAATATCTTCTTGCGACACCACAGGATGTCTATATCGCCTCCGGCGGAGGCTGGACTTCGGGTGGCCGCCCGCCCATCGGGCCAGGAATCGACCCCGAACTTGGCCGGCAGGGATTACAGCGCCTGATCGAAGGCCGGCCGAGTTTTGAACACCTGCCGAGTGTTCGTGCGAAGCGCGTTTATGGGATCTGGACCGGGTTGATCACCAATCTGCCACTCAACATCCTGTTCGTCGCCCAGACTGCCAAATGGCTGCACCCGGAACAATGCGCCGATCTCGATCCGACCATCATTCTCGACACGATCAATCGCGACTTCGCGGCGTTTCCCCTGGAGGGACCGCTGTGGGCGTCGATCTGAGACAGGGAACCACGTCCGATGCCAGTAACAAACAACAAGCGATACCGCGCCAACGCCGCCGTGCGCTTTGAAAATATCAGCGATTATATCGAGCCGATTGTCGATGCGATTGCCACTCACGATATGGCAGTCGAGGAGGTCGAAGGCGTTCATCACATTCGCTCCCCCTTCGGTGACGCTACGTTCGAACCGACCCCAAGCGGTTTCCGACTGACGGCGGAAGCGTCCGATCCCGGTGGGCTGAACCGGCTGAAACATGCTCTTGTCGGGCCGATCGGTTTCATCGCTGCCCGCGAAAATCTCGATATTCAATGGGAAGGCGACCATGCGGAACCGGCCCTGCCCGACGATCTGCGCATTCTGCGGGTGCAGACCATCGAGTACCTGTCGCCCCGCTTTCGCAGGATCGTCTTCAAGGGGGAGAACCTCGAACGTTACGACCGGAAAGACCAGCTTCACTGTCGTCTCATTTTCCAGCCACGCAACATCGCCGAACCACGCTGGCCGATGCTCGACCACCGCGGCCATGTCGTCTGGCCGGACGATGCCGCGGTTGCGACGCGAGTCTACACGATCCGTTTCATCGACACGGCGAGGCAGGAGATCACCATCGATTTCGCCCTGCATGCCAACCCCGGCCCCGCCACGCAATGGGCAATGGACGCAAAGCCGGGGGACATCGCGGGCATTCTCGGCCCTGCCGCCAATGGCATCAAAGATGCGGAGTTCTACGTTCTAGCGGGCGACGAGACCGCATTGCCGGGCGTTGCAAGGATTCTCCAACACCTGCCCACGACAGCGACCGGCCATGCCTTCATAGAAATCGACACGTCAGTCGGCGAACTGCCACTTTCCTTTCCACCCGGCATCGTGATCACGTGGTTGCATCGCAACGGCAAGGCCGCAGGCACGACAACTTTGCTTCAGGACGCATTGCACACTGTTCATTGGCCGGAAAACATGACGAACGCCTTCTTCTGGGGTGGATGCGAACACAAGGCGTTCAGCGCAATTCACCGCCACTTAAAGAAGGAAATCCAGCTACCCCGCGACCGCTTCGTGCTCTACTCGCACTGGCACAGGTCACTCAGCGAGGAAGACATCATCGCCAGAGGCGCCGATGCTTATTTGCCTCAGTGATGGAAAGTACAGCGTTCGAGCGCGCGCAGTTTGACGGATCGCGGAAGATACATGACCAAGCGATCTGAGGTGTTGATACGATTGGACCAACCAATGCCTATACGCCTGGATTCGTTTCATGCCAGGCGACACCGACCTTGCCGAAGTGCCGCAATCGGTCCTGATCCAGTTAGCGCATCATCTGAACGACACGCCGAGAAAATGTCTGGTCTACAAAACACCGAGGTGTTCATGGCCCATCTGCAAGCAAGGCGCTGATCCCCCACCCTCTAACATGGGCATGATGCACTTGGAGTAGTTTCTCCAAACAGGCCGCTTTTGGCCCATTGCGGACATTGCGAGCTCCGAAGACCTGTCGTTGGAACGCAGACGCCTGCGAAAGCGCAGGATCAAACGGGCAGCATAGTATCTGGCTTAACATCAGCAACGGAAGCATAGGTATGTGTCTCTCTCACGCCGGGCAGCGGGAGAATCACCCTTTGAAGGAAATCCTGAAACAGAGACATGTCGCCTATCCTCGCCTTCACTAAATAGTCGAAGCCGCCCACAACCATATGGCACTCCAAAACCTCGGGGGCCTTCGCTACCGCCTCGGCAAAACGGTCGAAAACGTGAGGGGCTGTCTGATCAAGTCGAACTTGAATAAAAACCAGAGTTCCGCGACCGATCTTTTGCGGATTGAGAACAGCCCTTACTGCCGTTATGAAGCCTTCCCGGAAAAGACGTTTGACGCGCTGACTGGTGCCAGTGGGGGATAGTCCAACCTGCTGCGCAAGATCAAGGGTCGTTCGGCGGCCATCCTCCTGAAGCAACCGAAGAAGACTGCGGTCAACCTTATCAAGATTTGACACTTCATCATTCACGCTTTCAACTCCATAATTGTTTGATTATCACTCATATGAACGTAAATTAGCATATTTAATCGCGCCATACCTCGCAATATTCTGTGCATCATCAGAGGCACGGAGTTAAGCGCTAGCATCCTCCTCACGCCCAAACGAATGGACAGATGGAGGATTTAATGCCGACGATTTCCAAGTTGGAAAGCCGCAGCATGAAGCTTGCCCTCGTTGCAGGGGCGATGATGGTGATCATCACTGCCATACAATTCGTCGCAGCCCGGTTCAGTTTGCGGGAGCATTTGACAGCCGCCGACATAGCGATCCTGCGCTACGCAGGTGCTAGCGTAGCCTTTCTCCCGATCATTTGGATGACCGGCCTTGCAAAGTTGAAAATTCTTGGCTTGCGGCGGGCGGCGATCCTGACTTTGCTCGTAGGGTTGCCTTATCCACTTTTGATCAACTGGGGTTTGAGTTACGCCCCCGCTGCCCATGCTGCCGCCATCTGCCCAGCCTCGATCGTATTCTTCTCGTTTGCGCTGTCCCGCATCGTTTTCAAAGATCGGGTTTCAAATTTGCGGCTGGTCGGGATCGCGACGATCATGGTGGGGTTATTGATCTTCGTCTTTCACCAGGAGACAGGAACAGTCGAAACCCTATTCGGTGACTTGCTGTTTGCCGGATCGGGCGTCATGTTTTCCGCCTATGCTGTCCTCGTGCGGCGGTGGGCTGTCGACCCCGTCACGGCCACTGCCGCAATCGTCCTGCTTTCTTGCCTGCTGGTTCCGCTCTTGGCTATCTACGCGCGGAGCGGATTGAGCGCGGCGTCAGCCTCAGAAATCGGCGCGCAGATCGTGATACAGGGCTTCCTCGCCGGTGCGGCAGCCATGTTCCTGTACACCTATGCGGTCAGCCATTTGGGACCGCAGATTGCCTCCCTGTTTATGCCCTGCGTACCAATCGCTACGGCCGTGACGGGTATGATGGTACTGGGGGAAGTTCCGGCATCAGCCCAATTTCTGGCCATCGCTATCATGACGGCAGGCATGATTCTTCCCGCACTGCAAAGGTCGTGACATGCCGCTAAACGCCCGATAACGACCCAGACGATTTTTTGATTTTGCGGCGTAGCGTATATCAAGTCCCGCCGTAGTCATATGACTGCAATTGGCGCGAGAGAGACCATCGGCTAGTGCCGATGGTCACGAGCCGATAGCTATAGCTCAATCTGCTCCGCAATTCTAAGGGCGTCGTCGACTTCGACGCCAAGGTAACGGACGGTGCTTTCAAGCTTGGTATGGCCGAGCAAAATCTGGACGGCTCGAAGGTTGCCCGTCTTCTTGTAAATCTGCGCTGCCTTGGTTCGCCTCATGGAGTGGGTGCCATAGGCATTAGCGTCAAGCCCGACGGATGCGACCCAGCGGTGGACAATCCGAGCATATTGCCTCGTGGACAAATGATGCGACATCTTCCTACGGCTTGGAAATAGATAGCTGCCGCCATTCCTCCGAACGAAAGGGAGCCACGCCACGAGCGCGATCTTGGTCTGTTCGGTGACCTCGAACTGCACGGGCCGCTTCGTCTTCTTTTGGATAATGGTGGCTCGATCTCGGATCGAACTACCGGACCATAAGTCCTCAACCTTCAGCTTGACGAGGTCACAAGCGCGAAGCTTGCTGTCGATGGCAAGGTTGAAGAGCGCCAGTTCCCGGATCGCGCCGCTCATCTCTAGTCGAACACGGATCGACCATGCGTTCTTCGGCTGTAGTGGGCGCTTCTGCCCCACCAGGATTCCCTTGTTCCATGGATATCGGTTACGCAGTACGGCGGTGTCCATGCCAAAGCCTCCGCCACTCCTCCCACCGCGTCGCCTCCGTCAGGCAGACGGACTATAGCACGCTTGTCGGTGTGTGGCCTAAAGCGGACATTCGGGCTTCGCAACGGGACTTTAGCTAATCTCCTACATCACATAACGCGATCCGCGTATAAGCCCATTCCTCCGCCATCAGGTCGATAAAACGTCGAACTTTCGCCGACAGGTAGCGCTTGCTTGGATAGACCACGATAATCGGGATCGTTTGTGTTTCGAACGCTGTCAGTACCGGTTCAAGGCGTCTGTCAGCGACTGCATCGTTAACCAGAAAGCTGGGAAGATAGGCCACTCCCATCCCGGCAATAGCGGCATCGCGTATCGCTTCGCCGCTATCGAGGCGGAGTCGGCCGCCTCCGCCAACCGTGGACCAAGTGCCATCAATCTCTCGCAACCGCCATGGCTGTTTGCGTGATCCGCTTTTGAAAGACAGGCAGTCGTGCGATGCCAGGTCGTCAGGAAGTTCCGCCCGGCCGCGCCTGTCGAGATAGGCAGGTGACGCACATATGATGCTCTTGTGCTCGGCGACGACCCGAGAAATCAGCCGCGTGTCCGTTCCGCTGGTCCCGATCCGAACTGCCAGATCCAAACCGTCTTCCACCATATTGGCAATACGGTCGCTGAAGTTCACGTCGACCTGCAGATCGGGCCACTCTTTCATGTACCGATGCAGCAAGGGAAGGACGTGCGTGCGCCCGAAACCTTCCGGCACTGTCAGCCGTAACAGGCCCGTGGGTATTGCGCTTTTCTGCCCGACGCTGGCTTCTGTTTCTTCCAGCAGGCTGACGACTCGCGAGCAATGCTCGTAAAACACACGGCCATCGTCCGTGACACTCAGCTTGCGTGTCGATCGATAGAGAAGACGGACCCCGAGGCGGGTTTCCAGCCGCGTGACTGCCTTGCCGACGGCCGACCGCGTTAAGCCAATCGCCTGCCCACCGCCGCTGAAGCTTCCGGCATCGACGACGGCGATGAATGCAAATATCTCGTCCAGATTTGTACGCATAGCTCTGATTGCCGCTGTTGCCCGTCACCAGAGACGGGAACATCATTCCTCAATCATTCAGTTATGGTGAATTCTGATCCCGCGTCAAGTCGATGCCGGACATCCACCAATGAATGAGGTCCACAATGCCAATCACTCCCGCCGTCCAGCAGCGCATCGACGCCTGGAACGCAGCGTCCTCGTCTTTCGGTCCCCTGTTGATGGGGCAGCGGGGGGACTGGGCCGTCGAGAGAGAAAAATATGACGCGGTGCTCGCTCAGCACCCGACGCCGGACGGCGTGTCGATCAGCCAGATCGATATGGGCGGGGTCGCAGCCACGCTGGTCACGCCCGAGGATGCAGAAGAAGGCAGAGTTTTGCTGTACATCCATGGCGGCGGTTACATCGGGGGAAGTCCTAGGGCCTACCACGGTCTCGCCGGACATTACGCAAAGCTTTTAAAAGCCGTGGTCTACATGCCGGATTATCGTCTCGCACCGGAACATCCTTTCCCAGCCGCAATCGATGATACGCTTGCATCTTACAAATGGCTGCTCGACAATGGGCATGACTCCAGATCGATTGCATTCTCCGGAGATTCAGCCGGTGGCGCAATGGTCGTGTCGGTGATGGTCGCTGCCCGCAATGCCGGACTTGCGCTTCCAGCGGCTGGCGTTGCAATCTCTCCCTGGGCCAATCTCGAGCATTCGGGGTCGTCTATGACTACGCGCGACGGGATCGATCCCACTGTCAGTCTTGCCGGACTCGACCTGATGGCAAAGGCCTTTCTCAACGGCGCTCTAAAAAACAACCCGGATGCGTCACCCGTGTTCGCGGATGTGCGCGGACTGCCACCGATCCTGGTCCAGATCGGTGAGAGTGAGGTGATGCTCAGTGATGCGATACGACTCGCCACGCATCTCGCCGAAAACCGCGTCCGCGTTTCTCTGGAAGTCTGGCCCGGCATGTTTCATGTCTGGCATATGTTCGCGGCCATTCTGCCGGAAGGAATGCAAGCCCTGAAAGGTGCGGCGGTCTTTCTGCAAGGCGCACTGAGCGCAGACGCTGCGCAAAAGTTTTAAAGTTGGAAGGGTCACGGGCTGGAGCTTTGGCTCCGGCCCGAACCACGCGCACGGATGGTGACCAGAATGTCGCCTTTTGGCGCAAAGCAGAAGTGACATCATAAAACGATTGAGCAAGCTAAAGCCGAAGGGGCATTCTATCATCCGCCTCCTCCCTTCCCTTGCAACCGGAGAGCCGGTTCGGTCGGGGGCTGATCCTATGAGCGAGATCCAGCCTTCAAAACCGGGTCACCTCTCAGTGCAAGTCAACACACCGGTAAGCAAGAGCGTTACCGGTCGAGAAAATCGGCATTGATGCGGGTCTGAAGGTTGAGCGCGTCGGTCACGAATTTCAGGACAATCGCCCGTTCGTCCGGCGAATATCCTTCCAACAGCGAGACCCCCTCGCGATGGATCGGCCCATAAGCTTCGTCGACCATGACCTGCATCCTGTGTGTCGGCCAGATCATCACCTTTCGACGGTCATTCGGATCGGGCTTGCGCGACAGCAGACCGCGAGCTTCCAGTCTGTCGAGCAACGCGGTAATCGAGCCTGGCGTCAGCCCTGTCTCATCGGCGATGGCGCGCGCTGTCTGCGGAGCGAACGCGATCAGGCCGAGACAACGGCACTCGGGGCTGCTTAAGCCATGAATACGGCCGAACGCCTCATCGAAGTCCTGCCTTGCATCCTGCCAGCGCATGATCGTGTGTCCGATCGCGCCAATGACATCCTCGTCCGCATCGCTTGACATTTAGTTTGTCTTTCATATGGTTTGATAAACAAATAATTAGGATATCTAACATCATGAGCATTCCCCAATCGAATGCAAGGGGTACCCTCGGAAATATCGCAATCTGTGGCGCTGGCATCGGTGGCCTCGTTCTGGCGATCCGATTAGCTGAACAGGGCTTTCGGCCCACGGTCTTCGAGCGACGTAAAGACGCGGAAATATGCAACGAAGGAGCATTCCTTACTCTGGCGCCGAACGGCATGAACGGGTTGAAGGCGGTCGGCTGCTATGATGCGGTACGCCGCACCGGGGCCGAGACGACAGGCATCGAATTCTGCAGCGCGAGAGGCGTCCGCCTCGGCAGCGCCGATCAGACTGATCACGAGAGCGTCTTCGGCGCGCCCAGCATCACTATTGGCCGGGGAGAACTGGCGAAGCTTCTCCTGGAGCGCGCGCGGTCGGCAAGCGTCGATTTGCGATTTGCGACAAGCTTGGCGACACTGACTTCAGATGCCAAGGGCGTCCGGCTGGTTTTTGCAGATGGCGTCGTCTTCCATGCGGATATCGTCGTGGGGGCCGACGGGTTGCGTTCGACCGTCCGCGCCCAAGCCTTTCCCGACTATCCAGCTCCTCACTTCACCGGGTTGATGGGCACAGGCGGCATAACGCGAACCAGTGTCGCCAGCACTGGCGGCTCGATGCGCATGACGTTCGGTGAGAAGGCGTTCTTCGGCTATCTGGTCGACGCACGGCAACAGGCTTTCTGGTTTACATCCTACAATGCGGATACGCCCGAGAACGGTGGGGTGTCTGATGGCAAGGCCTTTGCCGACCGTATCCGGCAGATGCACACCGGTGACCCCGAGCCAAATCGCACGATCCTCGCCGAGGTTGACAGCATAGACAGGGCATACCCCGTCTTCGATATGCCGGATTTGCCGGTCTGGTCACGGGGGCGCATCGTGCTGCTTGGTGACGCTGCCCATGCCGTTGGTCCTCATGCCGGTCAAGGCGCGTCGATGGCGATTGAGGACGCGCTCGTGCTCGAGGCGGCAGTGGAGCTTCAAGGGGATTTCCAGACAGCCTTTAGGCGCTACGAGAGCTTACGACGTCCCCGTGTCGCCAACGTTGTCAGACTGACTGCGCGGAACAGTTCGCAGAAGCGCACCCTGGGCCGGTGGCGAATGCTGATGCGCGACCTCTTGCTTCGTATCTTCATTCCGCTCGGGATCAGGAGTGGACGCAAGCTGTTTGCCTATCGGCCCGATCAGGCGCCGCTCAAGGCTCGGACAGGATCAGAAGACCGGCTGCGAGGTTCTTCATTCCAGTCTGGTTCGTCATAGCGACCGTCAATCTCTGGATCGGCGTGACGAAAGCCGGTTACTCCGTGCGCGAGGAATTGCCGATCCTCTTCGTCGCTTTCGCGGTTCCCGCGGCACTCGCCGGCGTGGTAATCTGACGACTTGCGCGGTAAGGACCTGAGAAACATGACCGAACAGCCCATTCAGCATCATCCCCTCCTGCGTCGCCGTGACGGCCACCACGCCCGGGTCACTTTCGAGGAACTGTTCTTCGATCTTGTCTATGTCTTCGCCGTCACGCAACTCAGCCACGAGCTGCTGCACAATCTGACCTTGACCGGCGTCGTTGAGACCCTGATCCTATGGTTTGCGGTCTGGCTCGGCTGGCAATATACCTGCTGGGTCACCAACTGGTTCGACCCCGAGACCCCCCGCATTCGCGGGCTGATCTTTGCCGTCATGCTGGCTGGCCTGATCATGGCCTCGGCAATCCCCGGCGCCTTTGGCGAACGGGCGCTCATCTTTGCGATTGCCTATGTCGCGATCCAGGTCGGCCGCACGGCCTATATTGTCTGGGAGCTGGGGCCTGATCATCCGCTTTCAGCCAATTACCGGCGTATGCTCGGCTGGGTCTCGATCTCTGCCGTCTTCTGGATCGCCGGCGCGTTCGCATCGCATGAAGCACGCATGGCGCTGTGGGCAATCGCGGTCGCCTGCGAATATATCGCACCGATGTTCGGCTTCTCGCTACCGGGCTTCGGCCGCTCGAAAACCAGTGACTGGACGATCGAAGGCGGGCATCTCGCCGAGCGCTGCCAGCTTTTCTGCATCGTCGCGCTTGGTGAAACGGTGCTGGCGACCGGCGCGACCATGGCCGGTGCCGAGACATGGGACATGGCCATCCTTTCGGCGCTGCTGGCGACGTTTCTGGGCACGCTCGCCATGTGGTGGCTGTATTTCGGGACATCGAGCAAGGACGCGACCGATGCCATTACCCATTCCGACGATCCCGGCCGGATCGGCGCATATTTTCACTACGTCCACGCCATTCTGGTGGGCGGGATTATCGCAACAGCAGTCGGAAATGATCTGGTGCTTGCGCATCCGCATGACGGGCTGAAGACGGCCTATGCCCTTATACTTTTGGGTGGACCGGCGCTCTATCTTCTCGGCAGCGCCATCTACAAAAAGGTGGTCTATGGCGTCCTGCCAGCTTCGCATATCACGGGCGTCGTCGTGCTTCTGGCCCTTATTCCGGTCGCGCGGAACACTGATCTACTGACCATGGGCTGGCTGACGACGATCGTCATGCTGGCAGCCGGCTTCTGGGAAGGGCGGCTGGTCCGCAGGCGGGAGGCAAGCAAGCCTCGAGAATTGACGCACTGAGGATTGGCGCGATGAAGCGCTTCCATGTTTTGCGCTTCAGGCAACCGGGCGAGGACGGGGGTACGTGGCGATAGTCGTAAGTCGGCGCCGTCGCCACTGCCATCGAACCCGGCGTCGTTGCCAAAGTCGTAGCATACCCCCGGCGGTGACAACCGTTGGGTCCGCTGCAGAATGGTGCCGATGCCAGCCAACCTGCCCCCAGTGCATCCTTCCGTTCCTGCAAACCGACTGCACCATCAAAGTCCGGGATCAAACACCTAGTTGGAGGAAAAGCGCTCGGGACGGAAGGTCGTCAACATCGGGTGTTCCGCCCCTGTTGCAATCTCGTAGGCCAGCAGCTCGCCCGTTATAAGACCAAGCGTTGCGCCGCTGTGGCTAAAGGCCACGTAATAACCGGGGATGGCCTTGATGGCTCCAATTACCGGCTCGCCGTCGCCCGGGATCGGTTTGCCACCAACGCCGATGGAAGCCACCTCGAGTTGCGGATTGCCCTCCATCACCTTGGCAGCCTCCACCAGAAGAGCCGCAACGACGCTCTCATCGATGTCATAGCTGCCGTCCACGCGAACTGTCACCCCCTCGTCGGCCGCCCAGTCGGCATCCAGTGAGAAGGTGCCGCCCGGCGCGGGGCGAACAGCGACACGTGGTGTATTGAGGACAGCGCGCAGGGGATGGGCTAGCGGCTTGGTCTGCACGAGAAGGGCGATCGGTGTTCCGTCGCCAATGACCTGCCCGCTTTCCGCAGCCATCTTCGGCACCGCCGGACCAGTCGCGAGCACGACAGCATCCGCCCGATGGAGGGAACCCTTTGCGGTTTCGGCGCCAACGGCACGACCGCCCTCGATCACGACCCGCGCGGCACCCTGGTCCGTCACCAGAATGCCCCCGAGTGCGGAAAATTCCTCCAGAAGCACGCCGATCAGCGTTGGCAGATCGACCCAGCCTTCGCCGGGATTAAAGATCGCACCCTGCGGGGTGATTGCGCGTGCGTCGAGACCGGGCGCGACACTGGCGACTTCGGCTGCGGAAAGCCGCAGTGCGTCATAGGCGAGCGAAACCTCGTGGCGATAAGCCGCGTCGATTTCGTTGCGCTCGTCATCCGCATCCCAGGTCAGTCCGCCATCGAAGCGCAGCCATTCCGCATCAAGGTTCTGAGCCGCGAGCGTGCGATAACGGTCGATGCCGGCCATGCGCAGCCGATGATAGGGTTCAGAGCGCATGCGCGCCGAGTTCAGCCAGGAGAGCGAGCGGCCGGAGGCACCGTTGGCGGGCGGGCCGTCATTGAGGATCGTGACCTTGATGCCGCGTCGCGCAAGCTGCACGCCAGTGGAAACGCCGAAGATACCGGCACCGATGATGACGGCCGAAAAGATGGTGTTGTCGGTCATGGGGTTGGCTTTCAATCAATTGTCATACGGATGGGGGATGCGGTCAGGGCTCTTCCCAGTGGCCGCTGGCGGCAGAGCGGAAAAGTGCGTCGATCGCCTTCATGTTCGCGATCGCATCGCCAAGCCCCGTCTCGAGCGGCTTGCCGGAGAGAACGGCCTCGGCAAATGCATCGACCTGTTCGCGATACTGGTCGACCGGCCCGATCGTAATTTCCTCGCGTCCGCCGCCGGCAAGATCGCGGCCATCGTCGAAGATAAGGACGGTCGGCTCATCGACCGGTGCATTGAAGGGAATGGGGATTTCCAGACGCCCGCGCGTTCCAAGCACCGTAACCTTCTGCGTGAGGGACAGTTGCGTGGAACAGGTAAAGGCAAGCTGCCTTCCCTCCGGAAACGCCAGCAGCCCGCTCGTCAGCCGGTCCGTGCCGAAGACGGGATCGCGCTCTATGAGCGCGATCGCCCGCACCGGTTCCGCGTCGAACAGGAAACGGGCCGTGTTGATGGCATAACAACCGACATCGAACAGACCGCCGCCGCCAATATCGGCCTGGTTGCGCACATTCCCGGGGTCGTCGAGATAATAGGAAAAGATCGTATGGATGGCTCTGACCTCGCCGAGGCGCCCCTCGGCGATCATCGCGCGCGCCTTCTTCCATTGCGGATGGTGGCGCACCATGAAGGCCTCCGCGACCGGCAGGCCCGCCGCCTTTTGTGCGGCCGCCAGTTCCATCGCCTGCGCAGCATCAAGCGCGATCGGCTTCTCGCAGAGCACGGGTTTGCCCTGCTCCAGCGCCTTGATCGTCAGCGGCACATGCAGGTGATTTGGCAAAGGGTTGTAGATCGCATCTATGTCCGGATCGGCAAGCAGATCCTCGTAGCTGCCATAGGATTTGGCGATGCCGAAGCGGGCCGCCATTTCCTTCGCCTTGGCGGCATCGCGCGAGGCGATTGCCGCAACGCGCCCCAGGCGGCTGGACTGGATGGCGGGAATGACCGCCTTGGCAGCAATGCCCGCGCAACCGAGCACGCCCCATCGTATCGTTCGTGTCATCTTTTTCTCCTCTCGACGCTCAGAGCACTTCCGCAAGGAAGCGCTGAAGGCGCGGGCTCTGCGGATTGTCGAATATCGCCTCCGGCGTGCCGGCTTCCACCACGCGCCCCTCGTCCATGAAGACGACCTGATCGGCGACCCGGCGGGCAAAGCCCATTTCATGCGTGACGACGACCATGGTCATGCCGCGCGTGCCGAGTTCTGCCATGAGGTTGAGCACGCCCTTGACCAATTCCGGATCAAGCGCGCTCGTCACCTCATCGAAGAGGATGACTTCCGGTTCCATCGCAAGCGCACGGGCAATGGCGACGCGCTGCTGCTGCCCGCCGGAAAGACCGCCGGGACGGTGATGCTGGCGGCTCGCGAGACCGACATCGGCAAGCCTTGCCTTGGCAATGCGCTCGGCCTCTGCTGCCGGCAGGCCCTTGATCTTCGTCAGCGACAGCATGACGTTTTCCAGCGCCGTGTGATCCGGAAAGAGGTTGAAATGCTGGAAGACCATGCCGACCCGGCGGCGCAGCGTTTCCGGCTTCATGGCAAGAATGCTTTCACCATCGATGAGAATATCGCCGCTCTTCGGCTCGACCAGACGGTTGAGCCCACGCAACAGGGTCGATTTGCCGGAACCGGACGGGCCGATGATGCAGGTGACGCTGCCCGGCTTCACCGAGAGGTCGACACCCTTCAGCACGTCGAGATCGCCATAGGCCATGCCGAGACGGCGCACGTCGAGGCTGCCGCCCTTGAAGGAGACACCGGTGGCGCGGGCTGCACTGTCGAGTTCGCTAACCTCCTCCAGCCCACTGGTGATGGTCGAGGGGCGCTGCTTGCCAATCCGCAGGCGATTGTCGATCGCATTGACGACATGGGTGAGCGGCACGGTGACGATGAGATAAAATACGCCCGCCAGCAGCAGCGGTGAAAGATTACCCGTCACCACCGCCTGATCCTGCCCTACGCGAAAAATCTCACGCTCGGAGGCCAGAAGCCCAAGGAAATAAACAAGGCTCGAGATCCTTGACGTTGCCAATGAACTGATTGACGAGGGCCGGCAGCACGCGGCGCACGCCCTGCGGCACGACGATAAGGCGCATGCCCTGGCCATAGCTCATCGACAGCGCCCGGCAGGCCTCCATCTGGCCGCGGTCTACGCTCTGGATACCAGAGCGGAAAATTTCGCCGATATAGGCGCCGGCAATCAGGCTGAGCGCCATAATGCCGAGTGGATAAGGCGACGGGCCAAAGAGTTCGCGGCCGATGCGGGCAAAGCCCTGACCGATCAGGAGGATCGTGACGATGGCCGGCAGGCCGCGGAAAATATCGGTATAAAGGCGGGCGGGGATGCGCAGCCAGGGCGAGCGGGAAATGCCCATGATGGCAAGCATCATGCCAATGGCGACGCCAAGCACCGTCGAGGTCGCAGCCAGGATCAGCGTATTCTTCAGGCCGACCGTAATCATGGTCGGCAGCACTTCGGCCATGGCATTCCAGTCGAGGAAGCTGCGGCGCAGGTTTTCAAGCCAGTTCATCAGGATATCCCTTGAAAGAAAGGCCGGTCCGACCGGTAAGGGCCGGACCGGAAGGCGGCATCACTGCTTGGGAAGATATGCCTGCGGCATCGGCGTGCCGGGGAACCATTTTTCGTGCAGCTTTTTCCAGGTGCCGTCCTGCATGGCCTCTTTCAGGCTCTTGTTGAGCGCCTCGCGCAATGCATCGTTACCCTTGCGGATGACGAAACCGGCCGGTGCATCGAAGCTCGGAATATTGACCGCGACCTTCAGCGCCGGGTAACGGGCGGAATAGTCCTTTGCCGCCTCGAAATCGAGGAAATGGGCATCGACCGTGCCGTTGTTAAGTGCGGAAACGGCAGAGTTGTTGTCTGGGAACTTCACGAGATCGGTGCCGGCAAAATTCTTTTCGGCATAGATTTCCTGAAGCGTGCCCTGCACGACGCCGAGACGCTTGCCCTTGAGACCCGCTGCATCGGTGATGCCGGCCTCCGGAGTAAGGACGCTCAGGAAACCTGCGAGATAACCATCGGAGAAATCAACAGTCTCCTTGCGCTTGGCCGTCGTGCCGATTGCGGCGGCTGCAACATCGAAACGGCCGTTCGCGACCGAGGGCATCAGGGCCGAGAATTCCTGGCCGGTGAAGACGACCTGCTCCTTCTTGAAGCCAAGGCGTCCGGCGACGTTCAGGAAAAGCTCGATGTCGAAACCGGTAAAGTTACCGTCGGCGGTGGTGAAGGCATAGGGTTTGGCATCGCCCATCGTACCGACACTTATGGTGGTGGGATCGATGAGGCCAAGCGGATTGTCGGCAAGCGCCGGCGTCGCCGCGCCGGCGAGGACACCGAGCGTGACCGCGATGGCGGTAGCGCGGATTTTGGCAAAGGGGGAAGTGAAGGCTTCGGTAAATCGCATTGGTTTCGTCTCCTCTGGTGTCGTTGTCTGCGATGTATTCAAGGCGCACGGGTCCCATCCGGACGGCGGCATGACCTCACACGCCCAGCCCATGCAGTTCGCATGTCGGAAGTCTTTTTTATATTTGAGACCGGTCTCAATCATAAAGAGACCGGTCTCTTTGCTTATTGGCAATTGTTATCTTCGCATTTGCCAGCCGTCAAGTTCTCTTGTAAGGCTACCGTTTATGGACAAGAGCCTACCTAAAACTACCTCCGTCACCGTGGCTGACGTCGCGCGCAGAGCCGGCGTCTCGAAGGCAACGGCTGCGCGCGTACTTGGCGGCTACGGAACTGTCAGCGACCGGGTGCGCGAGGCTGTCACAGCTGCTGCAAATTCCCTTGACTATCGCCCCAATGAGCTTGCCCGCAGCATGACGACGGGCCGTTCCGGCACGATCGGCGTTGTAGTGGGGGATATCGAGAACCCCTTCTTCAGCCTCGCCGTACGCGGCATCACGGATATCGCGCGGCAGGCAGGCTTTACCGCCATTCTCATCAATTCGGGTGAGGACGCGACAGCGGAGAAGGCGGCAATCCGTACATTGCTTGCCAAACGCGTCGATGGCCTGATTGTCTCCCCTGCCAAGGAGAACGATGTCGATCACCTCAGGGAAGCCATCCGCTCCGGCTTGCCACTCGCATTGCTCGACCGTTGCGGCGACGCTCTCGACGTAGACACTGTCATCGCCGACGACCAGAACGCCGCGGAAAGCATCACCCGCCAACTCATCGCGCTCGGCCACCACCGCATCGCCTATCTCACGGCCTGTGATACCTCAAACCACGTTTTCCGCACCCTCGCCGACATCGATACCGGCTCGGTGCGACGACGCATCGAAGGTTTTTTCCGCGCCGGTCAGGAGGCGGGTTTGCCGGCAATGAGCGATTGGGTGCGTGTCGGCGCGACAACACCTGATGCCACGCACCGCATTGTTAGAACCCTGCTCCAGGCGGACAACCGGCCAAGCGCCATCATCGCTTCGGACAGCGTCATCGGGCTCGAAGTGTTCAAAACGTGCCGGGCGATCGGGCTTGTTATCCCCGACGACCTCTCCCTTGTCTCGTTCCACGATGCGGACTGGACCAGCGTCACCTCTCCACCGGTGACGGTCATTCGCCAGCCGGTGTACCAGCTCGGCGAAGCGGCGGCGAAGCTGCTGATGGAACGGCTGAATGGCAACAGGACAGCCGCCCGCAATGTGGTGTTGCAAACAGAGATTGTTGCGCGCGCATCCATCGCAAGAGCACGATAGTCAAGCGGAACTGCGCAATGTCAGTGCCCCGTCTTATTCGGCGGCGTCATGGCTGTGCGACAAATTCCCGGGTCCAGCAAGTTGCAGGCAGAGCCAGAGTATTCAACATTATTGCAACCCGGAATGCGACAAACTGGTAGGTGAACTGTCCAAGGCTGCAGAGCTTTCCACGCAACTGAACGACATGCTGACGGGACTAAACGCACGCGAAAACGCTCTTCGTATCCTTATTCCTTGAGCCACGTGGCGTAGTCGGACACCAGCAGCCGGTACGGGTCAGCATCCTCCTCGATGCCGGAAAACCGGGTGACCCTCGGGTCTTCAAAGATGTTGTCGGTCGCGTCATCGTTCACGGTAGACACTTCCGCGACGAATACATCGCACGTCTCGGCCCAGAATGCGTGCCAGTCACCGGGCATCAACGTGACGCTTTCACCGGGCTGCAACCGCAGCCTTGCACCTGGCGGCAACGTCCTCTCGATGCCATCGCAAACCACCGATGTGCCCCTGTCGCGGTCACACAATCCATTACTTCCACCGAACAGCTCGACAACGAGCGTACCGCCGCCGCGATTGATGATGTCTTCGGTTTTCAGAATATGCGTATGGCTCGGCGTGATCTGATCAAGGCGCGAAATCATCGCCTTCTCGGCATAGAGCATTCCGCCGCCACGCTTCAGATCGGCCAGCCTGCCATTGCGGGAAGTGAACAGCAACAAACCGGTCTTTTCGAAGTCTCCCATGCCGAAATCGGTGATGTCCCAGCCGAGACCCGATCGCGTGATATTGGTGATCTCGCCCTCACGCGCCCGCATCTCGGCTGGCGTCCAGTTCGCAAACGGTGGCAGCACGTAGCCGAATGAGGCCATGAAGGTTTCTGCTTCACGCAGAATACGATTGATATCGCTTCTCAGCAGTTTGGTAGTCATTTTGAAGCGCCTTCGGCTTGATCTTAGTGCACGCCGATGCCGGCGGTCAGTCCGCCGTCAATGCGATGATCGGTCCCGGTGATGAAAGCCGCTTTAGCCGAGGCCAGAAAGGCGACTAGATCGGCCACCTCCTCCGGTTCGCCAATGCGGCCGAGCGGATGGGCGGCACCAAAGCGCTGGAATACAGCCTCGATATCGGCATCCGCACCTTCGAATGTGCGCGCAGCCAGTTCCAGTATCGGCGTACGCACCGAACCCGGACTGACAGAAACAACCCTGATCTTGTCGGCTGCGAAATCAAGCGCCATGGCGCGGGTCATGGAATGGATAGCACCCTTCGACGCTACGTAAGCCGAAACACCACTCTGGCAGGCATGTCCCTGAACGCTCGAAATGTTGACGATGACGCCGCCGCCACGCTTGCGCATCTCGGGAACGCCGAACTGTGCGGTAAGATGAATAGAGCCAACATTGACAGCCATGCAGTGCATGAATGTGTCGAAAGACGTCTCGGTCGCATCCCCATAGGGGTGAACTGCTGCCGAATTGACGATGATATCGATGCCACCGGCCAATTCTGCGGCCTTGCCGATAGAGATGCTCACGGCTGCGGGATCGGCAACGTCTGTCTCCAGCACCAGAACGTCGAGCTTTTCGGCGGCTGCAAGTCCTGTGAGCTCGGTATTGGCCGCAACGTCGATCCCAAGAGCGACGACGCGAGCCCCGCTGCGCGCAAGATTGAGCGTTACGGCGCGGCCAATACCGGTTGTTCCGGTCACAACAGCAATCTTGTCGGTAAAATCACCCACGATACCAGTCCCTTATTTGATTTTGGAATTTCGCGACACGGTGGCGTTCGGAATGAACACCAGACCCGCACTCAAATGCCGGTCCATATGATAGGAGAAGGCGATCCGATCCTTACTCCGCAATGCATCGATGATCGCCTGGTGTTCGCCGAATACGCCCTTCAAGGTCGAGCGTTTCGATTTACCCGCCATCATCAACCGCTGGATCACCGGCTTCAGCATGCCATAGGTTTCCGTCAGCGTCCGATTTCCGGCAGCCGTCAACTATGCTGTCGGTCCGCTCAGAGCCGTGACACTTTTTGGCAGCCGGCCGTCTTCTTTTTCAGCAAAGTCTAATTTTAAGCCTCGCGCAATCCTGGTCGATTTAAGTGCGATCGTTACACAACTGAGAAAAAGCGATGAAGACTGCCCCAACAGATTACCCGGAAGATATTCTTACCACCGCTTGGTTCGTCACCGCCAAGCATCAATGTCGGGGAGAAAAAGATACTATCAAAATCGTCGCGGATGCGATTTGGCAGGAACGTCTACGATGGATCAACGGGGAAGCAAATCTCGGCGACCAATCAGAAAACTCGCCATCGAATGGCGAAACATTGGCCGGATTAAGCATATCAGCGGGAGCTGATTGACAAATGTCCTGATCCGCACAATTAGTCTGGGTGTTTCAAGGGAACGAGCGACATATTTTAGCTCACACAAATTTCCCGAATATTTGCAGTCATTATTGTATTCATTTTCATCAAGCATGCCGCTTCCAGTTAACTGGAGCGGCTTTTGATAAAGTCCGGAAATGATATTTTGCCGGATGTCTAAATCAGTAATTTAACTTTGATTTTTGCAAATATCTTGAACATTGCTCTTCGAAGTCGCGTCTATACCTGTCTCGCAGCATGTGCTCGAGAGCCACCGACAGCTCATTGTTGTCAAAATATGCAGGGAACCCTGCGCGGCAGCGATGCGGTCTCCACAAACCTCGAACGGGCTATTCCACAACTTGGCGGTTATTACGGTTTGCTGTGTCAGCGTTTGTGATCTGTCGGCTGCATTTGGTACGAGCGGTGCATCAGGACATTTTCAAACACAAAAAGGGCTCCGAGTTTCCTCGGAGCCCTTTGATAATCTGGTAATTTTGGTTGCGGGGGCAGGATTTGAACCTGCGGCCTTCAGGTTATGAGCCTGACGAGCTACCGGGCTGCTCCACCCCGCGTTACCAGCGTAAATCCCTATGGGATTTATCGCGACTGCATCACAGGGAAGCTGTGATGCATACTGCCGGAGCAAATTGCCGAAGGCGATTTGTCTCCTGTAAGGGACGCACGGGGCGTTTTCCTTATGTTTTCATGTTCCGCAATGCAAAAAGGCCGCTTATGGCGGCCCTTTGTATCGGCTGGGCCGAGGTATGTGAATGAGAAGATTTATTGTTGCGTTTTGCAGACCTGGCAGCGACCTACTCTCCCGCGTCTTGAGACGAAGTACCATTGGCGCTGGGGCGTTTCACGGCCGTGTTCGGAAAGGGAACGGGTGCAGCCGCCCCGCGATAACCACCAGGTCGGCAAAACGCAACGATTTCCATTTATGAGATGGAAACAGTTTTCGAGAAGCTGGGAAGCTTGCGCTTCATTTAATTTAACACGTCTTTCTGCGACCGATCCGTATTCCACCTTTGCTCAAGGATGAGCGTGGCAGCCATACAGACCAGAGGTCGTCGCGCCCTGTGGCGCGGCCCGTCCGGAGCGCTATGCGCGTCAGGACAGAACAGATGATGTTCATCATCGATGAACATATTCAATGGGAACGAAGAAGTCGATCGAGCTATTAGTAACGGTAAGCTTCACATGTTGCCATGCTTCCACACCCGTCCTATCAACGTGGTCGTCTTCCACGGCTCTGATAGGGAACACTCGTTTTCAGGTTGGTTTCCCGCTTAGATGCCTTCAGCGGTTATCCATTCCGTATATAGCTACTCTGCTATGCCCTTGGCAGGACAACAGATCCACCAGAGATACGTCCATCCCGGTCCTCTCGTACTAGGGACAGATCCTGTCAATATTCCTACACCCACGGCAGATAGGGACCGAACTGTCTCACGACGTTCTGAACCCAACTCACGTACCGCTTTAAATGGCGAACAGCCATACCCTTGGGACCTGCTCCAGCCCCAGGATGCGATGAGTCGACATCGAGGTGCCAAACAACCCCGTCGATATGGACTCTTGGGGGTCATCAGCCTGTTATCCCCGGCGTACCTTTTATCCGTTGAGCGATGGCCCTTCCACACGGGACCACCGGATCACTATGACCGACTTTCGTCTCTGCTCGACTTGTCAGTCTCGCAGTCAGGCGGGCTTATGCCATTGCACTCGACGACCGATTTCCGACCGGTCTGAGCCCACCATCGCGCGCCTCCGTTACTCTTTCGGAGGCGACCGCCCCAGTCAAACTACCCACCATACACTGTCCCGGATCCGGATAACGGACCGCGGTTAGACATCCACGAAGATAAGGGTGGTATTTCAAGGATGGCTCCACACGAACTGGCGTCCATGCTTCAAAGCCTACCACCTATCCTACACATGCCTTGGCGAATGCCAGTGTAAAGCTATAGTAAAGGTGCACGGGGTCTTTCCGTCTGACCGCAGGAACCCCGCATCTTCACGGGGAATTCAATTTCACTGAGTCTATGTTGGAGACAGCGGGGAAGTCGTTACGCCATTCGTGCAGGTCGGAACTTACCCGACAAGGAATTTCGCTACCTTAGGACCGTTATAGTTACGGCCGCCGTTTACTGGGGCTTCAGTTCAGAGCTTGCACCCCTCCCTTTAACCTTCCAGCACCGGGCAGGCGTCAGACCCTATACGTCGTATTGCTACTTCGCAGAGCCCTGTGTTTTTGATAAACAGTCGCTACCCCCTGGTCTGTGCCACCCCATCATACTTGCGTAAAATGGGGTCACGCTTCTTCCGAAGTTACGCGTGCAATTTGCCGAGTTCCTTCAACATAGTTCTCTCAAGCGCCTTGGTATACTCTACCTGACCACCTGTGTCGGTTTCGGGTACGGTCTATACGGTGGAGCTATTTCCTGGAACCTCTTCGCCGCACATTCAATCCAGTAAGAATGTACAACACACGAGATCCGTCACTACCACCAGGCCCACGAATATTAACGTGGTTCCCATCGACTACGCGTGTCCGCCTCGTCTTAGGGGCCGGCTAACCCTGCTCAGATTAACTTTAAGCAGGAACCCTTGGTCTTTCGGCGAGGGAGTCTCTCACTCCCTTTATCGTTACTCATGTCAACATTCGCACTTCCGATATCTCCAGGGCCCCTCACAGGTACCCCTTCACAGACTTACGGAACGCTCCGCTACCACATGCCTTACGGCATATCCTCAGCTTCGGTGCATGGCTTTAGCCCCGTTACATTTTCGGCGCAAAGACCCTTATTTAGACCAGTGAGCTGTTACGCTTTCTTTAAATGATGGCTGCTTCTAAGCCAACATCCTGGTTGTTTTGGGATCCTCACATCCTTTCCCACTTAGCCATGACTTGGGGACCTTAGCTGGAGGTCAGGGTTGTTGCCCTCTTCACGACGGACGTTAGCACCCGCCGTGTGTCTGCCGACTAGTACTCCTCGGTATTCGGAGTTTGGTTAGGATCAGTAAGACGGTGAGTCCCCATAGCCCATCCAGTGCTCTACCCCCGAGGGTATTCGGTCGACGCTCTACCTAAATAGATTTCGCGGAGAACCAGCTATTTCC
>NZ_JARWME010000001.1:1002500-2097500 GCF_030757975.1 Rhizobium sp. AN73 | reverse complement strand
TTCTGGAAACCCTGAAGGCACTGACGACCACCAAAAATACTGAAGAGCTTTCACCGCAGGAACGCCAGGCAATTGTCGCCAAGGCTCTGTCGATTCTCGACATGATTGGCAAGAGCAACATGCAATTGCTCGGGCTCAAGATCGACGCGCCGGACGAAAGCGAAGGGGCGGCAGGCAAAAGGGTCAAGGCCAGCATTGATCGTATCGACATGCAGATGGACAGCCGTAAGCTCAGTTTTGGCCTGAATGGCATGTCGATCGGCAATGGCGTCGACACGATCGAAGTCGCCGAGGCAAGCCTCAACGGCTTTGACTGGAGTTCCACAATCAAGGGTCTGTCCGAAATCGCCGCGCTCGACGAGAAACAGATCGAGACCTTCCCGTTTAACCACCTGATACCGGAACTGGGTACCGTCCGTGTCGGCGGCATCAACGTTGATGTCGCGGCCCCGAAAAAGGAAGAGGGAGAAGAAGAGACGGCGGGCACGCCTGAACGCATCAAATTTTCGCTCAAGAATTTCGAGATGGGACTGACAAAGCCCTTCAATGGCATCCCGACCGATATCGAGATCCGGCAGGATGACCTTTCTGTTCCCATCCCGGCAGATTCGTCGGAGGAAGTTTTTGTCGAAGCGCGCAAACTCGGTTTTGAGGCCCTCGCCCTGTCCTATGCGCTCGCCGCCAGCTGGGACGAACCGAACAAGAACCTGGTGATCCGGGAAATCTCCATGAGCGGCAAGGACATTGGCAGCGTCAATTTTTCCGGTCTGGTGAGTGGGTTCACGGAGGAGTTTTTCTCCTTCGACGTCAATCGCGCTCAGACCGCCGTCCTGGGGCTCGCGGGTCGCGAGGTGAAACTGACGATCAAGGACGAAGGTTTGATGGCCAAGGCGATCAAGCTTTATGCTCTGCAAAACGACATGACCGAGGATCAGGTGCGCGGTGTTCTGACGTTGGTGGCCAGCGTGGGGTTGCAGCAGGTCGCGGCTGAACAGCCGAAGCTCAAGGGTGCAGTGGACGCGCTCGTCCGCTTCATCAGCACTCCGGGAACCCTGACTGTAACTGTCCGATCCAATAGCGCAAACGGCCTCGGTCTTTTTGATCTGGCTTTAGCGTCCGAGAATCCGATGCTTCTTCTCGACAAGGTCGATATCCAGGCGACGGCTGAATAAGCGGTCCGGTCGCGCTCCCAAACGGCTCAAGCTCCAGTTTTCTGAGCTTGAGCCGTTTGAAACAAGGCTTGTAGCAAAGCTCAGATACGCCGCGCCTTGATCGTGTTCATGACGAAGCTGGTCTCAATGGTATCGACGCATTTCAGCTTCGCGATCTTTTCCTTGATGAAACGCTCGTAGTCCTCCAGCCCGCCGCACATGACCTTGAGCATGTAGTCCCTCGACCCCGTGACGAGGTGGCACTCGAGAACCTCGTCCCAATCCAGAACGGCAGCCTCGAACATCCGGATTTCGTCATCGTGCTGGCGGCTGAGGCGGACGGATGCAAGCGCCGTCATGGCCCATCCCTCAATTACCGGATCGATGATCACGGAATACCCCTTGATCACCCCCACCTCCTCCAGCCGTCGAAGCCTCCGCAGACACGCCGATGCCGACAGGCCCACCCGCTCGGCAAGTTCGTTGTTCGTGATCCTTGCATCGGCAAACAGTTCTTTCAGTATCCGCCTGTCGATTGTGTCCGCAATTTTCTGCGACATAAGTGAGAAATCTCCGCAATATATTGCTTCATGAGATAGATGTGCGCTTCAGAATGCAAGGTATTTTGGCCTGATTGGATGTAAGCTGCGGATAGTTCAACGCCTGTTGAAGGGGCTTATCGGCAATGACCGCACCACATCCGTCCAGAACCCATATCGGCAACCACGCTCTCCACCCTGAAACCCAGATGCTCAATTACGGCTACGATCCGGAATTGTCGGAAGGAGCGGTGAAACCGCCGGTGTTCCTGACATCGACTTTCGTCTTCAAGTCGGCGGAAGACGGCCGCGACTTCTTCGACTACGTCTCCGGGCGCAAGGAGCCACCCGCGGGCAAGGGTGCAGGCCTCGTTTATTCGCGCTTCAACCACCCGAACAGCGAGATCGTCGAGGATCGTCTTGCGGTTTACGAACGCACGGAGAGTTGTGCGCTCTTCTCGTCCGGCATGTCAGCCATTTCGACAACACTTTTCGCCTTCGTCCGGCCCGGCGACACCGTGCTCCATTCCCAGCCTTTGTACGGTGGCACGGAGACGCTGCTGGCGAAGACCTTCCATAATTTTGGCGTTTCGGCGGTGGGTTTCGCCGACGGTGTCAGCGAGGCCTCGGTGATATCAGCCGCAGAAACTGCGATGGCGAAAGGCAGGGTGTCCGTCATCCTCATCGAGACCCCCGCCAACCCGACGAACAGCATTGTCGACGTCTCGATGATCAGCCGCGTCGCCGACATGATCGGCCAAAAACAGGGGCACAGGCCGATCGTCGCCTGCGACAACACGCTCCTTGGCCCGGTGTTCCAGCGGCCCATCGAACACGGTGCCGACATCTCGCTCTATTCGCTGACAAAATATGTTGGCGGGCACTCCGACCTCATTGCCGGGGCAGCGCTCGGTCGGAAGGACGTGATGAAGCAGGTGAAGGCTCTGCGTGGCGCGATCGGCACGCAGCTTGATCCGCACTCGTGCTGGATGCTCGGGCGCTCGCTTGAGACGCTGCAAATCCGGATGGAGCGGGCAAACAGCAACGCCAACATTGTCGCTGAATTCCTGAAGGCGCATCCCAAAGTCGAGAGGATCCATTACCTGCCGTTTAACGATCCGGCATCCCCGGTTGGCAAGGTGTTTGCGGTTCAATGCACCGGCGCGGGATCGACCTTCTCGTTTGACATCGCGGGCGGGCAGGCCGCGTCTTTCAAGTTCCTCAACGCGCTGAAGATATTCAAGCTCGCGGTAAGCCTCGGCGGTACGGAGTCCCTCGCCTCTCACCCTGCAACGATGACACATTCGGGTGTTCCGGCCGATGTGCGCCAGCGCATTGGTGTGCTTGATTCCACGATCCGGCTGTCAATCGGCATCGAACATCCCGACGATCTTATCGCCGACCTGACCCTCTCGCTCGATGTCTCCTGACGAAGAGGTAAATGCCACCCTACTCCGCCAATTGCCGTAGCCTCAGACCGAAAGCTCTCTGGCTATCGCACGGCCAGCAATACGTGCGGTCTCCAGAAGCCGTGCAAGATCCATCCCATCGCGGGCCTGAGCGGACATGCCTGCCATGGTGGAGCTGACAAAATCAGTCACTCGTTCAGCCTCGTCGGAATGACGGGCGGAAATGTATTCCCGTAACGTATCCAGCGCCGCCTTGTGGAAAACACGGGCGGTGGCGCGCGCCTCTTCATCATGGCAACCGATGCTTTCCAGAACAAGGCAGCCAGCGGCGGCAGAATCCGCTGCGTAGCGCCGGGCGGCATCTTCCAGCACCGCAGCAAGGCACTCGGCAACCGGACGGTCCGGCCGCAGGATATCCTTAAGGGGTATAGCCTTCGTGCTCGCATAGTGATCGAGGGCGCGCGCAAAAAGGCCGGCCTTGCTGCCGAAAGCGGCGTAGAAGCTTGGCGGGTTGATGCCAAGCGCTGACGTGATTTCCGCAACGCCCACGGCATCGTAACCTCGCGCATGGAACAGGTTCTGGGCAGTGACCACACCCTGATCGGGGTCAAAGCGGCGTGGACGGCCGCGCGGACGCGAATTGGATTTATTTGTATCACTCACTACAAAATACCTTGACGTTGGCCTTATCGAATATTTATGTAGCGATCATTAATTTAATTCGCAAGGAGTTCATATGACCCTCTTCCATGGAAAGTCCGTTCTGGTTCTCGGCGGCAGCCGGGGTATCGGCGCAGCCATCGTGCGTCGGTTCGCAGCCGAAGGTGCCAGAGTAATCTTCACCTATGCCGGATCGCGCGAGGCGGCGGAGCAGCTGGCTGCCGAGACAGGCAGCACCGCCGTCCAGACAGACAGCGCCGACCGTGATGCCGTGATCGCCCGCGTGCGGGAAAGCGGCCCTCTCGATATTCTGGTGGTGAATTCCGGCATCATCATTTTCGGCGATGCACTGGAACAGGATCCGGATGCGATCGACCGTCTTTTTCAGATCAATATCCAGACCCCCTATCACGCCTCGGTGGAAGCTGCGCGGCAGATGCCGGAGGGCGGGCGGATCATCGTCATCGGCTCCGTCAATGGTGACCGGATGCCCGTGCCGGGCATGGCATCCTATGCCGTGAGCAAATCCGCCCTCCAGGGGTTGGCCCGCGGGCTGGCACGGGATTTCGGTCCCCGAGGAATCACGATCAATGTCGTCCAGCCGGGACCGATCGATACCGACGCAAATCCGGAGAGCGGACCGATGAAAGACCTGATGCACAGTTTCATGGCGATCAAACGCCACGGACGACCGGAAGAGGTTGCGGGAATGGTCGCCTGGCTCGCAGGCCCAGAGGCCGGCTTCGTGACGGGCGCGATGCATACGATTGACGGTGCGTTTGGCGCCTGACCAGCGGGATGAGAGGGGCGCGAAAACGTGCGCCCTTCGCCTTGCCGGATTTAACGAAAGACATCCGGCACGCGAACTCTGCGAATGAACCCCGACTGAATAGTCTCTTCAGCTTCCATTCCAACGGGACCGTCTAGAACAAAGACGTTCAACCGCGGTCTTATCCGCCTGAGGAGACAGTCATGATCCGTACGTCTTTCGTTGCAATTGCCCTCTCCGCTCTCGTTGGCTTCACCGCCGCAGCCCCCGCCATGGCCAACGATGTGCGCATCGAACAATATGGCTGGTCCAACTCTGCCGGTGGCGCGCAGGAAGGATATGGCAACCGGATCAGAACCTACCAGAACGGTGGCTACAACCGGATTGTCGGCCATCAATATGGTCGCCATAACCTCTCGGCAGTCGGTCAGGAAGGCAATGGCAATTACGGCTCCACCTACCAGAACGGCAACCGCAACGTGGCCGGCATCGGCCAGTTTGGCTCCAACCACACGACCATCCTGACGCAGGACGGCAATGGCAACATCGCAGCTGGTGTTCAGGTCGGCCACGGTTGCAGCGCCAATGTGAACCAGGGCGGCAACGACAACGTCGCAGCCTTCGTGCAGGCCTGCCCATAAGCGGCCGCGTGCGGATGACGTGAAACCGGTTCAGATCGCAACAGCAGATCATCAGGAGGAAACAACCCATGCCAAATAGCATCAAACATCCGCGCCGCCTGATGGCGATCCTCGCGCTGGCCCTTGTTCCCGTTGGCGCCGTTGCGACAATGACCACTGCCAAACAATCTGACGGGTCGCAGCTTTGCGAAATCAAGGCAACGCCGCAGGCGGGCATGGTGAGACTGGAAGCCTTCGCCAGGGGCGACACCGGTGCTGGCGGGACCTACGCGTTTCATGTCGAAAAATCGGGTGATGGCGGTCGTTCCGTCATCAATCAGGGTGGCGACCTTGATGCCCAAGCGGGACGTTCGCAACTGCTAAGCTCGGTTACGCTCGATGCGAAGGGAGCCCGCTACAAGGCGGTGCTGGATCTCGTGATCGGTGGCAAGAGCTACAGTTGCACCAAGCAGACTGGCGACGATTAAGCGGCCATCCCGCTGTGGAACTGCCATTAAAAAGGGCGCCGGTTTTCGGCGCCCTTTTCTTTTGATTTTACCGAACGACTGAACGCCATGTGAATGGGCAATTCCGTTCGGGTTCAGTTGAAAGATGCGACAGTGGATCATCAGCAAGGCACTGACACACGGAGATAAGAATGACCCACAACGTATTGAAACTTCTTACCATTACTCTGCTTGTCGGCAGCCTCGCGCCAGTGGGATTTTCCACCCCGGCCCATGCCGGAGGCCGGATCTCCTTCGACCTCGCACCCGGCAACGCCACGGATGCGGATCTGTTCTCAACCGGGCTGCGCGCCTATTCGCTTTACCGTGGCTTCAAGGATGCCGACATCAGGCAGCTGGGCCGGGGCAATGCCGCCGGCATCGCCCAGAACGGCGGTGGCAATCTCGGCTTTATCCGGCAACGGGGCAACGGCCATTCCGCAACCTTGCAGCAGAACGGCAACAACAATGCCTATGGCATTTTCCAGTATGGCCGAAACACGGAAACCAACGTCGTGCAGGAAGGCGATAACGGGAGCGGCCTGACATTTAGCTATGGCTGGTAGGGCAATTCCACAACCGTTCTAAAGACGATGTACCCAGTTCCATCGCGGATTTGAGAGGGCGCTTGCCGTAACGCGGGCAGACGCCCTCCCCGCTCAAATCAGCCTGCGTTGCCGGGCACCGGTGTGTTGAGCAGCTGTTGTTCCCACAGATAGGCGATGCCGCTGCCACCGGCGTGCTGCTTGAGAACTTCGGTCAGCTCCGCGGCGTGCTCTGTCCTCGCCCAGTCACGTTGCCACTCCGAAGCCACGGCCAGCCAGGTCATCATGTTCGCCCCCGCGCCGATCATGCGCTGGATGGCGACCTCGTGAGCCTCCACTGAAGTGCCACCCGATGCATCCGTGACCACCGTCACATCCCAGCCTTCGCCAAGCGCCTGGATTGTCGGCATGGCGACGCAGATTTCGGTCCACAGGCCGGCGATGATCAGTTGCTTGCGGCCTGTCGCCTTGACCGCATCCACGACCTTCCGATCCTCCCATGTGTTGATGAAGGTGCGGTCGATTACCTCCTGACCCGGAAACACGTCAGTGATGTGCGGGAAGATCAGACCGCCTCTCGCCGCAATCACGCTGGTCAGGATGGTGGGAACGCCGAAAGCCTTGGCGGTTTTCGCCAGAGCCGTCGTGTTGTTCACCACGGCCTGCGGGTCATGGCTGTTCAGATTGGCAAGCTGGTAGGGCTGGTGGTCGATAAGAACGAGTACCGAATCTTCGGGACGCAGAAGCGAAGCAAGGCCATTACGAAAGGTCATCATTACATCCTTTGCTGCCGTTGTGATCGGCATTGATTTTGCGAGAGACATGCGCCAGCGGCGACGTTGCCTGGCTCCAGTATTGCCGTTCCCATTCGAGATGCGGTAGCGTCGCTTTCTGGCAAGCTGTGTCGCAAATTGGGGAACGCCAAATGGATATCGAAGAACTGCGGACCTTCGTGGAAGTGGCTGATGCCGGGGGAGTTTCGCCTGCGGCACTCCGGCTCGGCGTCTCCAAGTCAATCGTCAGTCGGCGGCTTTTCCGGCTTGAGGCGGAACTCGGCGTCCAGCTGCTGGCACGAACCACAAGAGGCGCCGCGCTCACGGAAGCAGGGTCCATCTTCCGGGATTATGCGGCCAGGGTCTGCGCCGAAATCGACATGGCCAAGGAAACGATCCTGCCTGCCGGTGAACTTCGCGGCCGCTTGCGTGTTGCCCTGCCGCTTTCTTTCGGCCCCACTCACTTCGCACCCATCCTCGCGGAAATGGCGCGCCGTCACCCAAAGCTCCAGATCCAGACATGTTACAGCGACCGCTTCGTCGACCTCATCACAGAAGGTTATGATTGTGCGATACGGGTTGGCTATCTTCAGGACTCAACCTGATCGCAAGGCGCGTCGGACCGATCCACGGGAAGTTCGTCGCGAGCCCGGACTACATCAAGGCGCACGGGTCGCCCGAGACGCCGGAGGAACTCGTCGCGCACGAGGCTCTCATGCAGGGCACCGAAGCCTGGCAGCTCACGGATGGCGACAAGATCATCACGGTTCGTCCGCAGGGGCGTTTCAAGGCAGACAACGGCACGGCTCTGGTTGCTGCCGCAATTGCAGGACTGGGGATCGCCTATCTCCCTGACGGCCTCACCGATGAACACGTCGCCTCCGGAGCGCTTGTGCCGGTCATGACACGTTACCCTCCACCTCCGGCGGGCGCATATGTCATCCGCCCGCCGGGCCAGCATCCTGCACGGAAGATACGGGTTCTCACCGAATTGCTGATTGAGTATTGCGAGCCGGCACCGCATCTCGCTGGTGCCGACCGCTAGAGCATGGCGCTCTGCAACTTGCTCAGCCGCTAACGCATCAATCGCGCCCTATCCATAGACGGCGTTCCTGACATCCCCCGGGAATGCGCCGGACATGCCTTCAAATGCCGTATTGGTGAGTGCGACCACGGAAAGACCGTTTGCGCGGTCGATGAACCAGTTGTGGCCGTAGGCGCCGCCCCATTGCAGCGTGCCCGGCGCTTGCGGCGTGCCGGTTGGCGCGGGATCAACCAATACCGCCCATCCATAACCGAAGCCCCAGCCCGGCCCTTGCGTTTCAGCTTCGGTGCCAACGTGATCGATGGTCATGGCGTCTACTGTTCTGGCGTCGAGGATCGATGCCCCGCCAGTGCGGATCGCCTCCAGAAAACGCAGAACATCGCCTCCCGTACCAGCCATGCCTGCGCCGCCCGAAGGGTAGGACTTGGGATTGAGGATGCGCGACGGCGCGAAGCGCGCGGTCGTGCCGAAAATTGGCACCCTTATTCCATCACTCATCAGCGTCGGCTCGGGATTGCCGTCCGCATAGGCCGCAGCCAGCCGTGACGTTTCCCGGACGGAAAAACCTGTATCTTCAAGCCCAAGCGGGGCCGTCACCTTGTCACGGACGATCTCGGCCAGGCTGCGGCCCTCCAGCTTCTCCAAGATACCGCCGAGCACATCGAGGCCGAGAGAATAGAGCCAGCCCGTGCCGGGCGCGAAAGCGAGAGGAACCGCTGCAAGACGTGACAGGTTTTCCTGCAATGACAGGCCCGGCTGATCGAGGCCGTCAGAGACATCAAGCGTGTGATATGGCCCATCGGACGGTTCGAGAAAACCATAACCGAGGCCGGACGTATGGGTGAGCAGTTGATGGATGGTGATCTCCGGCCGCGTGCCATCAGGCAGAGCAGGACGGAAATCCGGCAGCCATTGCGTCACCGACGCATGAAGGTCGAGCCGCCCTTCCTCCACGAGCCGCATGGTGGCGGCCGTAACAACAGGCTTGGTGATGGAGGCGAGCCGGAAGATCGAATCTTCACGCATCACTGTCCCGGTTTCGCGATCCGAATAACCGGCGGCGCGGTGATGGATGACCTGTCCGTCACGGGCAACGAGCACGACAGCACCAACGATGCGTTTTTCGGCAAGCGCCCTGTCGATCACAGCGTCGATGCGGGCGGGTGCCTCGGAATAATCAGGGAGACTCATGGGATTTCGTCCTCTATAATCACAATGATCGTTCCTGAATAACAAGCTCGAAAGGATATTTCTAGAGTGATCGATGTGAAAAATAGCAAGGCCGTTTCGCGACCACGCGGCCGCCCCCGCGCCTTCGACCGCGACGAGGTGCTGGCAAAGGCTGCGGAGACCTTCTGGCGACTTGGTTATGAGGGCGCGTCTATTGCCGACCTGACGGCGGCGATGGGCATCACGCCGCAAAGCCTCTATGCGGCCTTTACGTCAAAGGCCGATCTCTATCGGGAGGCTCTGGCGTGGTATCAGGCTCATATCGGGGCCTCCACGGCGCGCGCACTTGAAGAGAGCGACGTGGTGGCGGCGCTGGCGAGCGTGCTTCGTGAATCCGCCCATGAATTCACCCGCCCCGGTCGCCCTCATGGTTGTATGGTTTCGACCGCCGTGCTGACCTGTGCTGTCGAGAACGAGCCTGTCGCGCAGCATGTCTCCAGTCTGCGCAATGAAACGCTTGCTGCAATCGAAGCGCGGATCTCGCGTGGCATTGAGGAAGGGCAAATGAAGCGGGCGACCGATGCGGCGGCTCTTGCGCGTTTCGTCGGCGCAATGATTCAGGGCATGTCCGTGCAGGCGCAGGACGGCGCATCAGATACGGCGCTTTTGCCTATAGCAAACCTCGCGATAGCGGAGATCGAACGTCATCGTGCCTGAGGACGCCTGACGGCATATCATTACTTTTGAACTGCGCAGCGAATGACGGGTTGAGATGGTGTCGGGCAAAGGGTATCAGGTGCCTCAATTCCAGGCGGACCTCCCGCGAACAACAAGGCGTATCCTGACATGATCCCGGATTTTCTCGTCACCCATTCCGGTGGCTTCCATGCCGATGAGCTGCTGTCCAGCGTCATCCTGACGCGGCTTTTTCCGCAGGCCCGCATCATCCGCAGCAGGGCGCCGGAATGGATCACCCCCGGCGTGGATCGCATCATTTACGATGTCGGTGGCGCTTATGACGCGACGAAGGGGATCTTCGATCACCACCAGCGCGGCGCGCCGCTCCGCGAAGACGGCCAGCCATACAGTTCGTTCGGACTGATCTGGAAACATTTCGGCCAGGACTATCTTGCCGCCTTCGGCGTTCCCAGCGAACATGTCGAAGCCGTCCAAGCCTCTTTCGATGCCAGCTTTGTGCTGCCGGTCGATCTCGTCGACAATGGCGCGCTCAGCCCCTCCACCGCCGGGCCGCTCGTTGCGCTGACGCTGCCTGTCCTGCTGGAAACTCTGAAACCTGTTTTTGACGAGACCGACCCCGAAGCGGATGATCGCTGTTTCCACGCGGCGCTGGCCATTGCCCGCAGCTTCGTCGAGGCGAAAATTGCCAAAAGCGCCGCGAAATTGCGGGCCGAAGCGCTTGTTACCCAGGCGATCGTCGATACCGGTGAAGGGCGAGTTCTGGAATTGCCGATGGGAATGCCGTTCCGGCCCGCCATCGTGAAGGCCGGTGCCGACCATCTGCTGTTTGTCGTTCACCCGCGCGACAAGGACTGGTGCTTGACCGGCATCCGCCGCGCAGACGAGGGTTTTGAGCTGCGGGCAGACCTGCCGGCGGCATGGGCCGGCCTGACCAATGGCGATCTGGAAGCGGTTTGTGGCGTTGAAGGCGCGAGCTTCTGCCACAACGGCCGCTTTATCGCAGCCGCCAAGACCCGCGACGCCGCACTCGCCATGGCGGAACTGGCTGTGAAAGAGGCGATCTCCCTTGGCGCCGGAAATGTTGTTTCATCGAGCGATGGCGAATGAGTAGGAGATTGCTCGGCAGACGAGCTGGCAAGGCATATCAAATGATATGCCTTTGACGGCCTCCGGTCCGCGTCATTGGCCCTGCCCTCCACTCCCAACGTTACGGAGTTTCACACGATGACCCGATCCAACCCGATCCCCAGCCCTGAAATTCCGCAACAGCGGGTCGAGGCCCGTTACGGGGTGCAAGCCGCCTTTTCGCCGCCCTTCTGGAACGACACCATCGATACGTTGCTGGATCATCGCACCGCACGCGCCTACCTGCCCAAGGCGCTGCCGGACGGTACTCTGGAACTTCTGGTCGCGGCTGCGCAATCAGCGCCGACATCGTCCAATCTTCAGGCGTGGAGCGTGGTGGCGGTTCGGGACAAGGATCGCAAGGCGCGTCTGGCAGGCTTCACGGGTGGCAACAACCATATAAAAGACGCACCTGTTTTTCTCATATGGCTGATCGACCTGAAGCGCTTGCGAACCGTCGCTTCGAACCATGGCAATCAGGGCGAAGGGCTGGATTATCTGGAAAGCTTCCTGATCGGTGCCATCGATGCGGCGCTGGCCGCGCAGAACGCCGTTGCTGCAATCGATTCACTCGGTCTCGGCTCCTGTTACGTGGGTGGCATTCGCAACAAACCGGAGGAGGTTTCCCGTGAACTGAACCTGCCTGCGGAGACGATTGCGGTGTTTGGCCTTACGGTCGGTTATCCCGACCCGACGGTGAAAACCGACGTCAAACCGCGCCTGCCGCAATCATCCATTCTGTTTCATGAGACTTATTCGGAAACGGCGCGGGATGACCTCGATTCCTATGACGATGTCTTGAAGGCGTTTCAGCAAAAACAGGGCCTGCCGCAAAATGGCTGGACAGCACCCATTGCACAGCGTGTGCAAAATGCCGATGCCCTGAAGGGGCGCGCAGAATTGAGTCAAACATTGCGTCGCCTTGGCTTCGCCATCAAATAAATCCGTCCGGTTGCCGGAGGCGCAGCGTGCGTCTCCGGAAATTTACGGAGCCGCCACCTCATCGGCGACCGCAGCATTAGTCGGCAAGAGGACAAGGACCGCGATCGCGCATAGTGCCGTCACTGCGGCAAGCCACCAGCAAAGTGTCGAAAACGCGGTCTGGTAGGCATCCCGCAACAGGTCGTCGCCGATGTGGGACGACATTGCCGCTGCCCCCGCCAGATCGCCGACCGCCAGACGCTGCCCCGTCTGGTTCAAGAGAGACGTGGACAAGGGTGTCAGGTGACCGAGCGATGCGGAGGTCAATGCCGATAGAGCGGCGCTGACGATTGCAAGCGCGATACCTTCACCGGCAACCCGCACGGTACTGAATATGCCGGTCGCCATTCCTGCGCGCTCCACAGGCACGACACCGACCGACAAGCCGTCCATCAGACCCCAGGGCAGGCCTGCGCCCACGCCGATGACGAACATGGGCAGAACGATCGTGGCGCCATCCTCAGCTGTAAAACCGGCAAGCCAGACGAGGCCGGTGGCGGCGATCAGCAGGCCGATACCGCAGAGTATGCCCGGGGAAACATGGCGCGCCAGCATCGTCGCGACTATGGGCACCACAAGCATCGGAGCAGACAGTCCCAGCATGATGAACCCTGCCCCGAGCGCTCCATGTTGCTCGATGCCGATCAGGCGCAACGGGATTATGACCAGAAGGACAACGAAGCAGGCGCAGGTGGCAATCGGCAGCAGTTGCACACCCACGAAACGAGGATAACGGAACAGCGACAGGTCCAGCATCGGCCGCGCCGCGCGGATTTCGATCACGACGAAGGCCGCCAGCGAAAGCACAAATCCTGCGCTGAAAGCGATGATGCCGACATGCCCCATAACTGGCAGCTCGATCATCGCGACGGTGAACAGGGTGAGCGTCAGGGTAAAGCTCGCCGCACCCAGCCAGTCGAGTTCCGCCGCATCGGGATCCCTCGTTTCGCGCATCCGTGGCGGGCCGAGGATCAGGGCGAGGAGACCGATCAGACCGCCGGCAAGGAATATCGCCCGCCATCCGACTGTTTCGATCATCAATCCTGTCAGCAGCGGGCCGGAAGCAAGACCGACCCCGAAGGTCGTTCCAAGCAGCCCGAAGGCGCGTGTCCTTGCGTGGCCGTCAAATTCCTGCGCAAGTGCGGCCGTTCCGCCAGCCAAGGCGGCAGCGGCGCCCACGCCCTGACCGGCACGCAGCAGGTCGATGATCCAGACCGACGGCGCCAGCCCAAGAGCGAAGGAAAACCCGGTAAACAGCGCAAGGCCAATCAAGAACACCCGTCTTCTGCCATATCGATCGGCTAGCGCTCCGGCTGCCATCAACAGGCTGCCGAATGCCAGCATGAAGGCATTAGTGATCCAGGTGAGAGATTCCGGTGATCCGCCAAGATCCTGCCCAATCGCCGGTGTTGCAACTGCACCGGCGGAAAAGTTCAAGGGAAGCGTCAGGGCGGCAAGACATACCGCCACCAGTACCGAATTTCGGCTGGCGGAGGCTCTGGGAGGGGCGTCGATCATGCGAACTCCAGTGGTGAAAATGGTATCGCGACATCAAGGTCGCGTATCGGGCTGCATTCTCATCAAGTGACATGAATTCGACAATCAGCCTTGCGGGCCTTTCATTACGGATCAAAATTCTCTAATCATTGGTCATGGATAAGCTAAGTGAGATCGATGCCTTCGTCCGCGTTGCCGAAAGGCTGAATTTTGCCAAGGCCGGGCAGAGCCTCGGGCTGTCTCCTTCTGCGGTTGGGAAAAGTGTCGCCCGGCTGGAAGCGTCATTGGGTGTGCGGCTGTTCAACCGCACCACACGGCAGGTCTCCCTGACCAATGAAGGGGCAATGTTGTTTGAGCGATATCGGACGATCCTGACCGACCTGCGCGATGCCCACGAGGCTGTCACGGACAATCTGGCCCTGCCGCGCGGCAGTCTTCGCGTAACACTTCCGACAATCGGATACCGCTTTCTGCTGCCGATCGTGCCTGAATTTCGTCAGCGTTATCCCGACATCGATCTGGAACTCGACTTTAACGACCGGCGCGTCGATCTGATCGAAGGCGGCTTCGACGCAGCTATCCGCAGCGGCGAGCTCGACGATTCCAGCCTGATGGCGCGACGTCTGGGTCCGTTCCGGTTCATTTTATGCGCATCGCCAGACTATTTTCAACGAATGGGCACGCCCCGGCACCCAAACCAATTGTCAGAGCACGAAGCGCTGCGCTTCCGCTTTCCCACCTCGGGAAAGTTTCAGGAATGGCGGCTGGAAAACGGCGATAACCCCTTGTCGAGCATGCGTGTCGCCCTCACCTGCGGCAATATGGAGGCGATACGGGCAGCGGCGATTGACGGGCTGGGCCTCGCCTACATGCCCGAATTCCTGGCCACGGACGCCATCCGGGATGGCTTGCTCAAGACGGTATTGAACGAACATCTCGCCGCACCGGGGCAATTTTCGATAGTCTGGCCGTCAGCGCGTTTCATAACCCCGCGGCTGCGTGTTTTCATCGATTTCGCGATCGAAAAGCTGTTTGCCGAAACCTGATCGAATGGGCTCCTTTGCGGACTTGTTCCTCGTGCCCTTAAATCCCACATTGCCGAAGATATTTTTTGTTAGTGAGTACCCATGAACACGTCGGCTTCTTTGCCCATAAACACCGAACGCCTTATCCTCCGTCAATTCCGTCCTGCAGATTTACCGTCCTATGCCGACTATCACGGGCGGGAAGACGTCTACAGGTTCCTCTACGCCTCGCCACCTGAAAAGGAGGCGCTTGAAGCTCAATTTGCTTCAATGCTGTCGGCACCTTTTGAAAATGATGGAGATACCCTGCGCTTGGCGGTGGTCCGCCGCAACGATCAGGCGGTAGTCGGGGAAGTGCTTCTGAAAATCGCCAGTAAAACTGCGTTGCAGGCGGAAGTCGGTTATATTTTCAACCCTTCCTTTTCGGGACAAGGATATGCGACCGAAGCTGTGCGCGCGATAATCAGCCTTGGCTTCGACCAGCTTGGTTGCCACAGAATTTTTGCGCGGCTGGACACCCTCAATCACGGATCAATTGGTATCGTTGAGCGTCTCAAAATGCGCAGAGAAGCGCATCTGGTTCAAAACGATCGCTTCAATGGAAATTGGGGCGACGAGTTCATCTATGCGGTTCTGAAATCCGAGTGGCATGCATGAGATCGGCTGCAAGGCTGTCGTCATCGGTCAATCTGAAAAACCGCCATGCCGGGCAATAAGCGCAACAACGAAATCCATCACAGCGCGGACGGAAGGCGTCTTGCGCAAATCCCGATGGACCAGAAGCCAGATGTCCCGCGAGAAAGCCGGGATGTCCTTGCCGACCGGCACCAGATTCGGGTCGGCATCTCCGAGAAAACAGGGAAGCCCGGCAACGCCAGCGCCAGCGCGCACTGCAATCAAATGCCCGCTGATGTCGTTCAGTTCGCACGCTATCGGCCTTGTGCCGGCAATGCCCAGCAACCACTTCTGTTGCGGCATGTCGGCGAAGCTCTCGTCGTAAGCGATAAATTGCCATCGATCTGGTGCATCGCGATGCACATAGTCGCTCCGCGCATAGAGACCGAAGGCCATTGTCCCAAGTTTTCGCGTGAAGCTACCGTTTTCCTCGGGCCGCACTAAACGGAGAGCAACATCCGCTTCCCTGCGGCTGAGCGACACCTGCTGCGCCTGCGCCGCGAGGGAAAGCCGGATATCCGGATAGCGCGATCGAAACTGCGCGAGATGCTGCGCTAGCACATGCGCGGCCAGCACCGGCGGAGCGCTGAGCGTTACCTTGCCGACAAGCGGCGTATGCGCAGCCCGCGCAATCCGGGCAATGCCATCCGCCGCATTTTCCATCGCGATGGCCTGATCGAAGACCTGCTGGCCAATTGTCGTCAGGCGAGACGATCGCGGCAGGCGGTCGACCAGCGTCACATCCAGTTCGGCTTCGAGCGCAGCCAGCCGGCGGCTGATGGTGGCGTGGTCAACCTTCAAGGCCCGCGCAGCACCGGACAGGGTGCCGCTGCGTGCCACGGCGAGGAAATGACGAAGATTTTCCCAATCGGTCATCTGTGCGATTCCTCCAGCTTCACTGGCATATATACCGAATTTCCGCACGGAAATCATTGGCGTAATTTCGAGACAAATCATCTTTGCAAGGTTGTCTCGATGTCCTTATTTCACCCTTCAAGCCCACGCATCACGCTCGCGGCCGCTTCCCTTGGCTTCGTGGTCGTCCTTCTCGATGTCAGCGCCGTCAATGTCGCGCTCGATGCCCTGCGCACGAGCTTCTCAACCGACGTCGCCGGCCTCCAATGGGTCGTCAACGCCTATACGCTGGTCTTTGCCGCCCTGCTGCTTATGGCCGGAGCCCTGGGTGACCGCTTTGGCGCAAGGGCCATCTTCACCACCGGCTTCGTTCTCTTCACACTCGCTTCGCTCGCCTGCGGGCTGGCGCCAACGCTGGCGGCACTGATTGCGGCGCGGTTGGCGCAGGGCGTCGGCGCCGCGCTGCTGGTTCCGAACTCGCTGTCGTTGCTTCAACAGGCATTTCCCGACAGGGAGCAGCGTAATCGCGCGGTCGGCTGGTGGGGGGCCGCAGGCGGCATTGCATTGGCGGCGGGGCCCGTGGTCGGCGGCTTTCTGGTGACACATCTGGGCTGGCGCAGCGTTTTTCTGATCAACATTCCGGTCGGGCTTGTCGGCCTTATCCTCATCCTGCACTATTCCGCGCCAAGCCGCAGAAACAAGGGGCGTTCGCTTGATATGCCCGGGCAGGCAGCCGCCATCATTGCGCTCGCATCCCTCGCGATGGCACTGACGGATGCGGCGCATCTTGGCTGGATGCATCCGAAGATTCTCGCGGCGCTTATCGTGGCCGTCCTCGCCGCAATTGGCTTCATCCTGATCGAGGCCAGAAGCCACGCTCCGATGCTGCCGCTGTCATTCTTCTCCAGCCCGGCCTTCTCGATCACCTCGGTCACCGGCGTCATCGTCAACTTCGCTTATTACGGCCTGATCTTCGTTTTCAGCCTGTTCTTTCAGCTGGAGCAACATCTTTCACCGCAGGAAACCGGCATCGCATTCCTGCCGATGACTATTGTTCTGATGGTCATGAACATCCTGGCAGGCCGGTTGATCACACGCCTTGGCGCGCGGCGGCTCATGGTATTCGGCCTGCTGCTGGCGGCAACCGGATATCTTCTGCTCATCCCGGTCAGTCTCAGTGGCTCCTATTGGCAACTGGTCTTGCCAATGCTGATGGCGGCAAGCGGCATCGCGCTGATGGTGCCGACAATGACGAATGTTACTCTTTCCTCGGTCGATCCATCACGGGCCGGTATCGCGTCGGGTGTCCTCAACACGGCGCGGCAGGTGGGCGGCATGCTCGGCGTCGCGACATGCGGTTATTTCGTACGAGACACAGCGCCCGCCGCTTTCATGCACGGCATGCATCTCTCGCTCATCGTCGCGGTAGTGCTGCTGTTACTCGGCGCTGCGCTCTCGTTCATCGGCCTCAGGCGACCGCAATGACGTTTGACCGCAAATGGCCAAAAGGAGACATTCCGGGACCGGGCTCCGGAAGACTGAGATAAGGGTGGACAACGGACGGTCGGCTTACCATTGGGTTCTCGGGAGAGCTAGCTATCCGGCGTCGTGGAGGAAACTCTTCGGAGTTCGATTGAAAGCTTTGTGATAGACGGTGGCAGAGCTCTTTGATGAGGAAAGATTGTTCTAGAATGTGTTGCCGATTGAGTCGCGGAGCGCAACAAGGGTCGTAGGTCTTGACCGTCTCACTGAAATTCCGCATTTTGAAGATAGCGCTACGTAGGGTGCACCGGCCGTTGAGCCGACTGGGCAACGCCCGCCTACAATTTCAAAGGTAGCGCCTATGCCGAATCTCGAAAACCTCAAGAAGCAAGCCAAGCAGTATTTGCGGTGGCATCGCGAGCGGTATTATCCAGTCGCGGCCCATATCCGCGCTGCTTTGCCACGATTTCAACACCTCGACGATAATCAGATATTGGAATCCAGTTTCAAGCTCAATGACGCACAAGAACTTGTCGCGCGTCAATTGGGATCTCGAGGGGTGGCTAGCGCTCAAGTCAGGAACCCTTATGAACAATCAAAGCAAACAGACCGCATCCAACCTTGTTCTCAGTTCTGTCTCCGCGCAACTCTTCGTCTCCGACATCAAAGCGTCGTGTGAATTCTTCGCCGACAAACTCGGCTTCGCGGTCGACTTTGTTTACGGCGACCCTCCATTCTACGGACAGGTTGTTCGTGACAACGCACGCCTTGCTCTGAGGCTAGTTTGCGAGCCAGTGTTTGTCGGCGACATCCGACAACGCGAACATCTGCTCTCCGGCTCGATCACGGTCGACACCGCAAGTGAGATCAAGCGACTCTTTCTGGATTTCCAAGCCGCCGGAGTGGATTTTCACCAAACGCTCAAGAAGGAGCCGTGGGGTGCTCGAAATTTCATTGTTAGGGACCCGGACGAAAACCTCATACTGTTTGCTGGTCCGGCCGACTAAATATAATCTCAAATCTCTGAATTCCGACCTAGATTGTCGCAGAATTCCCGAAATCTGCGACACGCTTTTCCGGTAGATCAACGTCAGGTCTTCGACCGCTCGACTGAGTCGGCAAACGTCCGCACTAAAGGTCGAAAGACGACAATATCAAATTGTACAGTTATGTCTCCTATTGGCCCAATGCGGTCATCGCAGCACTGATCTGGACAGGCCTGAGCCGCCTTTGGCGCAAACCGGCCAAGGCATGTATCCATATAAAAAGGCCCTCCCGGTTTGGGGAGGGCCTGCACTCGAGCACGCCAGTTTAAAAACATACTATATCTGTTTGTTTTTACGTATTTTTCATACGCAAAACCGCTACGTACTTTTACCGGAAATGCTCCGATTACCAGCGATAGTCGCGACGGTCTCGCCATTCGCGCTGTTCGTACCAATCTCTGCGCTCACGCCATTCTCTGCGGGCTTGACGTTCGCGCCACTCCCTGCGGCCTTCCCAGCGATCACGCCTGTCCCAGCCGCGCTCATATCGCGGCGGTCCATTGGGCCGGCAATATCCGCGCGGCGATAGATGAAAGCCGCGGCCGCAGGCATAGTCCACATTTTGAACATTGGCTGCCAGAGGGGCGGACGGTTGACCGAGAGGCATGGCGTTCGCGCCACTGCCGAACAGGGCACTGAGAATTATTCCAGCGCTTAAAATCATCTTACGCATTTCATCTCCCTCCTTCCGGGATGGAGGGATTTAGCGCCCCGGCCGGTGAACTGTGGCTGAATGAATCTTGATGTTTTCGTGGCAAAATTCCGCAATTGTGGCGGATGTCGACGCCGTGCCCCAACCTGAGAAAGGCTGAAGGGAACGTCAAAGTAGCAGGGGCGCAATATATCCCGTCCGGTTGCAGTCCTGTGGTTTTCGGCATAGTCCTCAAGTGAACGAGGAGACGGTGATTGAACCCCAATCTGCACGCAGAACCTGAATCAAAGCCAAAAAGCAGACGTCGCATCTGGCCTTGGGTGCTCCTGGCCATTCTCACGCTTGCAGCCGTTCTGACGCTTGCCGGCATTTATGTGTACAGGGAACTGACATCCGTTGCCGAGGACATGGCCCGAACCTGGCGCGACCTCGTGCAATTGTTCTGGTTGATAATACCGAATCGTCAGTCTTAATATCGAAGAACAGACCGGCCTTGCTGGCCCGGCCTCGCTGGCAAAGCCGAAACGCGACATGGAATCCTAAAAAATTGAAGAGTTTGCGGCGTCGGTGTATCGGATCGCAAATTGTATTTTAGGAACTTGGATGCAACCGTCATTTAGATTGCCGCCGTTGGAGGCGCTTGTTGTTTTCGAGGCTGCATCCCGCCTGGGCAGCTTCTCCCGTGCGGGCAACGAGCTTGGTCTGACACAGAGCGCCGTCAGTCGGCAGATCGGCAAGCTGGAAGCGTTCATTGGCTCCAAGCTTTTCGAGCGCGTGCCGACGGGCGTGCGACTGACAACCATCGGGGAAAATTATTCGATCGATGTATCGCGGCTGATCCTCGATATCGCAAGCGTCACGGACGGTGTCCGCTCATGGACCGGCGCCAGCCAGATCACCATCGCCTGCTCTCGCGGGATTGCGGATCAATGGTTCATGCCCCGCCTGCAGAAGCTGAAACGCGATATTCCCGGCATCGAATTGCGGCTGCGGGTGACTGACGACGTGGCGCATCTGCGGCTGGACGAATTCGATCTCGCCATTTTCTATCGCAAGGAAAGACCGATCGGCGTCTGGCTTTCGGAACTTGGGCAGGAAGAAGTCGTTCCCGTCTCGGCACGCGGCATGGCCAACCTCATGGAGCAGAAAGCCCCGGTTTTGATCTCCATCGAAGATTCTGATGCGGGAATGGCAGGACTGGAGCGACTGGTGGCGCTCATCACACCTGTTGCCGCCTCAGGATGCGATCCAGTGGAAACTCGGGGACTACGGCCTCTGCGTCGCGGCGGCATCACAGGGGCTTGGCGCAACGCTCGGGTGGACCTGGCTCATCCGCGATCAACTGGATAGCGGCGCACTGGTTCCGGTGCATTCCCATGCCATGCGCTCGGAAGGCAAATTTTACCTGATGCGTCCGGCAGATCGCCACCAGCGCAAAATTGTGCGCGAGGTTTCCGATTGGCTGATTGCAGACAACCATAAAACCGCGCGCTGAGGCCCATCAGGCCTGTGCGGGAGGCGTCTTGCGGCGCCGGTCCAGCAGAAAACGCGCGTAACCGATAATGGTGAACAGCAACCAGGCGACCTGCGAAATCAGCGAGCCGAGGTTGAAATTCCATATCAGCGAATAGATCAGAAACACGCCACCCAGAACGTTTAAAAGAGTGTAGCGCCAGTCTTCTATTGTCAGAAGTCGCAGTTGCAACAGTGCATAGGCAAAGAGATAGAAAAAGGCTCCAGCAAGGCCGACAATATCCGCTAGCCCCATTTGTATTCACTCCATAAACGCGCCCACTTGGCGTGGTTTGCTACACCGGATCCGCTCCGGCGCATCCCTTTACTCCGCTTCGCCAATAACCGGATGCGCTCAGATTTCATGACCCCATGCGCAAAAATCATACCCCCCTTCACTGCTCGGTATCTAGTGCCGAACCGTCGAGTACGATACGCCACTGCCAGCCGAGCCACGTCCGGCCCCGATAAAAAACAGGGAACCCAAACATGACATCCTCCCCCTTTTCCTTCTCGCTCGACCGGCGGCATTTCCTTGCCGGCGCGGCCAGCCTCGCGGCGCTTTCTGCCGGTTTCATTACCAACGCCAGTGCGCAAGGCACGGATACGCCAAAAAAGGGTGGCGTTTTAAAATTGGGCATCGGCGGTGGCAGCACCACGGATAATCTCGACCCCCGCATCCTGAAAGACTGGGTGCCCGTCAATCAGGCTTTCATGATCATGAATGGCCTTGTCGAGATCGACGCCAGCAATCACGCTGTGCCTGAATTGTTCGAAAGCTGGGAAGCACAGCCCGGCGCCGTGGAGTGGGTCTTCAAGCTGCGTCAGGGTGTCACGTTCCACAACGGCAAGACACTCACGGTAGAAGACGTCATCTATTCCATCAACCTGCACCGCGGTGAAACCACCTCTGCGGCACGCTCGGTTGCGTCTGCCCTCAAGGCTGTCGATAAGCTTTCCGACACCGAGGTCAAGATCGTCCTCGAAAGCGGTAATGCCGACCTTCCTTACATCCTTTCCGACTACCATTTCCTCGTTGTTCCGGAAGGCTGGACGGATTTCAACAAGCCTGTCGGCACCGGGCCGTTCGTGTTCGAGAGCTACGATCCGGGCGTTCGTTCGCGCTTTACCCGCAATCCGAATTACTGGAAGGCGAATGCCGCTCACGTTGACGCCGTGGAAGTCATCGTCATCAACGATATCGCCGCTCGCACCAATGCCATGATGTCGGGTCAGGTCCATGCGATCAACCAGCTCGACTTCAAGACGGTGGACCTGCTGCGCCGTAACCCCAACCTCAACATCGTGCAATCGGCTGGTGGCCAGCACTTCACATTCCTGATGGATTGCACGCAGGCGCCGTACAAGGACAACAATATCCGCCTCGCCATCAAACACGCCATCGACCGCGAGCAGCTTTTGAAAACCGCTTTGCGCGGCTACGGTCGAATCGGCAACGATCATCCGGTCCCGAGTTCCGATCGCTTCTATGCTGCGGATCTGGCACAGCGCCCATACGATCCCGAAAAGGCGAAGTTCTATCTGAAGCAGGCTGGCCTCGATACGCTGAAGGTCGAGATTTCCGCTTCCGACGCTGCCTTCTCCGGCGCTGTGGATGCTGCGGCGATTTTCCGCACAAGCGCGGCCAATGGTGGCATCGATGTGTCGATCAAGCGCGAACCCGCCGATGGCTATTGGGACAATGTCTGGATGAAGGCTCCGTTCTGCATGTCATACTGGGGCGGACGCCCGACCGCGGACCAGATGCTGACCATCGCTTACCAATCCACGTCGGCGCAAAATGATACGCACTGGAAGAATGAAAACTTCGACAGGAAGCTCATTGAGGCGCGTGCACTCCTCGACGACGCGAAGCGCAAGGAAATCTATGCCGAGCTTCAGGCGCTCATCTCCAACGAGGGCGGCGCCATGATCCCGATGTTCGGCGATTATCTGGACGCGACATCCAAGAAACTCAAAGGCGTAACCACGCATCCAATGTTCAACTTCATGGGTGCCCGCCTTGCTGAAAAGGTCTGGTTGGACGCATAATGACTAAGCTTATCCTGAAGCGCGTTGCTTTGGGTATTTTGACGCTTCTGCTGGTGTCGGCGCTTATTTTCGCCGGCACTCAGCTTCTTCCCGGAGATGTGGCGTCGGCAATACTCGGACAAAATGCGACGCCTGAATCTCTCGCCGTGCTGCGCGCCGATCTCGGTCTGGACCAGCCCATTCTGCAACGTTATCTTTCCTGGCTTGGCGGTTTCGTGACCGGCGACCTTGGAAACTCGCTGGCGAACCACCAGCCCGTCGCAGACCTTCTGTGGCCACGGTTCTGGAACACCATGGCGCTGGCGCTTTATGCCGCAGTCGTGTCCGTTCCGGTTGCCGTGCTTCTGGGTCTGTTCAGCGCCATCTGGCGCGGCAGCCTGTTCGATCGTGCCGTCAATATTGTCGCGCTGGGCTTCGTTTCCCTTCCGGAATATTTCCTGGGTCTTTTGCTGATCCTTTTCGTTTCCGTGCAGTACAATCTGCTGCCGAGCCTTGCCGACACCTATCCAGGTATGGGCTTTGCGGATTGGCTGAAAGCCACCACGCTTCCGGCTCTTACGCTGGTTCTGGTGACAGTGGCGCAGATGCTGCGCATGACCCGTACCGCCGTTCTTGCTGTCATGGATCAGGCATATGTCGAAACGGCCTATCTCAAGGGATTGCGGACCAAACGCGTGGTTCTTCGCCATGCGCTTCCCAATGCCGCAGCGCCAATCGTCAACGTCGTATCGTTCAACATCGCCTATCTCATTACCGGTGTGGTGCTGGTAGAGGCCGTGTTCAACTATAACGGTCTTGGCCGCTTCATGGTCGATGCCGTTTCGAAGCGGGATCTTCCGCTGGTACAGGCTGCCGCCCTCGTTTTCGGTGCAGCCTACGTCATTCTAAACATCATTGCCGATGTTTCGGCAATTGCGCTTAATCCGCGCCTGAGGCATCCCCGATGAAAATGCTCCGCTCCATCACCCCTACCGCATGGGTCGGTCTGTTCATCATCTCGGTCAACATCGTCCTGTTCGCAGCCGGCCCGCACATCGCGCCTTTCGGGCAAGAAGAAATCGTCGGATCGCCTTTCGATCCGCCGTCGGCAATGCATTGGTTCGGCCTTGATCAGAACGGCCGCGACATGCTTTCGCGTCTTTTGGCGGGTGCGCAAATCTCCATCGGCGTTTCGCTGGCGGCGTCGCTGATCTCCTTCACAATCGGGATCACGCTTGGTTTCATCGCCGCCATCTTCGGCGGCTGGATCGATATGGTTCTGTCGCGCATCGTCGACACTGTCATGTGTATTCCGGTGTTGATCTCGGCTCTGGTCGTGCTGCAGGCGCTTGGCTCGTCCATTCCCGTGCTGATCGTGACGATTGCGCTACTGGATTCCACCCGCGTCTTCCGTCTGGCGCGTATTGTGGCCCAGGGCGTCAATGTTCTGGAATATGCCGAAACAGCACGCCTGCGCGGCGAAGGCCTGATCTGGCTGGTGTTCAAGGAGATACTGCCCAATGCCCTGCCGCCGCTCATTGCGGAATTCGGCCTGCGTTTCTGCTTCACCTTCCTGTTCGTGGCGGGCCTGTCCTTTCTGGGTCTGGGTATCCAGCCGCCTTTCGCAGACTGGGGCGGTATGGTGAAGGATAACCAGCAGGCCATTCTTTATGGCCTCTATGCTCCGCTTTACCCGGCCGCTGCCATCGCCATTCTCACAATTGGCGTCAATCTCGTCGTGGACTGGCTGCTGGCTGGCCGCAGCGCAATTCAGGGAGCAGACCGATGAGTGAAAACGAGGTCCTGCAAATTCGCGGCCTGAAAGTGGCCGCGCCGAATGGAGCCATTCTGGTCGATTGCATCGATCTGGACCTGAAGCGCGGCGAGGTCAAAGGGCTGATCGGTGAATCCGGCGCCGGCAAATCCACGATCGGACTTGCAGCCATGGGATACGGCCGCAACGGTTGCCGCATCGTTGGCGGAGAAATCGTCGTGAATGGCGTTTCGCTGATGATGGTCGGTCGCGCCGGTCGTGAGGCCGCGCGTGGTGCACGTATCGCCTATGTGGCGCAAAGTGCCGCTGCGGCGTTCAACCCTGCCATGAAGATCGGCGAACAGATCATGGAAGGGCCGCTCTACCATGGCATAATGAACCGGCAGGAGGCGGAAGCCTGGATGCTGGAACTGCTGCAGGCGCTGCAACTTCCCGATTATCAGAATTTCGGCAACCGTTACCCGCATCAGGTATCCGGCGGGCAGTTACAGCGCGCAATGGTGGCCATGGCGATGTCATGCCGCCCTGACATACTCGTGCTGGACGAGCCTACCACGGCGCTTGATGTCACGACGCAGATCGAGGTTCTGGCCCTGCTCCGCAGTCTCATCCAGCGCTACAACACCGCCGCCCTTTACATCACGCATGACCTTGCCGTCGTCGCGCAGATTGCCGACAGCATCATGGTATTGCGTCACGGCAAAAAGGTGGAAGCCGGCTCTGCCGAGGATGTCCTGGAGCACCCGCAGGAAGACTACACACGCCGTCTGGTTTCCGAACGCGAAGCCAGCATGTCGGGCGAATCCATCAATCACAGGGGTGGAGAAATCCTGCTCGAAGCGCGTGACGTCACTGCCTATTACGGCCGCAAGAAGGTGCTGGACAATATTCACTGCGAAATCCGAAGGGGCGAAACGCTGGCGGTCGTGGGTGAATCCGGTTCCGGCAAATCCACTTTGGCCAGGGTCATCGCCGGGTTGCCGCCGCAGTCTTCCGGCGTCGTTTCGCTTGCCGGGCACCGGCTTGCCGACAAGTATTCCAGACGTTCCCGCGAGGAACTGCGTCGCATTCAGCTTGTCTATCAGCTTCCGGATGTGGCGCTAAATCCTCGTCACACCGTCGGCGAGATCATCGGCCGTCCCATGTCGTTCTATTTCGGAATGAATGAAGATGAGCGCACGGCCGAGGTGAACCGGTTGCTGGACCTGATCGGTCTGCCACGGGAGTTCGCGGAGCGCCTGCCAAAAGCGCTTTCCGGGGGACAAAAGCAGCGTGTGTGTATCGCTCGTGCGCTGGCAGCCCGACCGGACCTCATCATCTGCGACGAGGTGACATCGGCGCTTGACCCTCTCGTAGCAGAAGAGATTCTCAGACTGCTGCGCTCCCTGCAGGATGAGCTGGGCGTCTCCTATCTGTTCATAACCCATGATCTGGGTGTCGTTCGCCGGCTCGCCGACCGGACGATGGTGATGCAGCATGGCCGCATTGTCGAAACCGGCACGACCGCGGAGGTTTTTGCACCGCCTTACCAGCCCTATACCGAACAGCTCATCACCTCGGTCCCCGAACTGCGGCGCGACTGGCTGGATGGTGTGCTGGCAAAACGCGGCCTCCCCACCGCATGATCTGCGGGGCGGCCCACTCTTTGATGTGCGCCGCCTCTCATTCTTTCATTGTTGATCTCCGGCGCAGCGATGCCCGTCCCAAATGACTCGACTGGAATACCCCCAAATGACGATACGTGTTGAAGAACATATCTGGATCCCCATGAGCGATGGCGTGCGCCTCGGCGCGCGCCTGTGGCTGCCGGAGGACGCGGAGCAATCACCGGTTCCCGCCATCCTCGAGTATATTCCCTATCGCAAGCGTGACGGAACCCGCGGACGCGACGAGCCGATGCACGGCTATTTTGCAAGCCAGGGATATGCCGCAATTCGCGTGGACATGCGCGGCACCGGCGAATCCGACGGCCACATGGCCGACGAATATCTGAAGCAGGAACAGGACGATGCACTCGAAGTCATCGACTGGATCTCCCGCCAGCCGTGGTGCAGCGGCAATGTCGGCATGATGGGCAAGAGCTGGGGCGGCTTCAACGGCCTGCAGGTCGCCGCCCGCCGCCCGCCGGCACTGAAAGCCATCATCACCGCCTACTCGACCGACAACCGCTATACCGACGACATCCACTACATGGGCGGTCTGCTGTTGAACGACAATCTGTGGTGGGGCACCATCATGCTTGCCTATCAGAGCCGTCCGCTCGATCCGAAGATCGTCGGCGACGCCTGGCGCGACAGCTGGATCGAGCGTCTGGAGAAGCTCCCCTTCTTTCCGGCACTTTGGCTGGAGCACCAGCGTTACGACGAATACTGGAAACACGGCTCGGTCTGCGAAGACTGGAGCGCCATCCAGTGCCCGGTCCTTGCCATCGGCGCATGGGCGGACAGCTATACCAATGCCGTTCCCCGACTTCTGGAGAACCTTCAGGTCCCGCGTCGCGGCATCATCGGTCCGTGGGGCCATATTTACCCCCAGGATGGTGTTCCCGGTCCGGCGATTGGCTTCCTGCAGGAAGCAACGCGCTGGTGGGACCATTGGCTGAAAGGCAAGGATACCGGCGTCATGGACGAGCCGATGCTGCGCGCCTTCGTCAGCGACACGATCGAACCAACCGGCACGCGCACGACGACGCAGGGACGCTGGGTGGGCGAAGCAACATGGCCTTCGCCTGAAATTTCGACCCGGTCACTGTACCCTAGTGCAGCCAGGGAACTGCGTGACACGGCAAGCGACCCTGCAGTTCTCAGCATCCGCTCGCCGCAAAGCCACGGCAAAGCAGGTGGGGAATGGATGGCGACCGGTTGCCCCGGCGAACATCCGACCGATCAGCGTCTCGACAATGGCGGCGCGCTCGTTTTCGAAACCGCTTTGCTGCAAGAGGATTTCGATGTTCTCGGTGCGCCGGTGGCGCGTCTGCGCATTGCCGCAGATTGCCCCGTTGCGCAGATTTCGCTACGCCTCAACGACGTCCTGCCTGATGGTCGCGTCACACGCGTCAGTTATCAGGTTTTCAACCTGACCCACCGTGACAGCCACGAAAATCCGGAAGCCCTGGAACCCGGCAAATTTTATGACGTCGCGATCAAGCTCAACGATTGCGGATATCGTTTTGCCAAAGGGCACAGGCTGCAACTCGCCGTCGCGACGTCGTACTGGCCGATGGTATGGACTTCACCTTACGATGCGACGATCAGCGTTTCCGTTGCGGAAAGCGCGCTTGACCTGCCGGTGCGCAGCGCAAGCGACGATACGTCCGTGCGTTTCGAGGCCCCTGCTCATGGCCCCTCGACCCCTATTACGCAGGTCGATCCGGGTACGGTCCGCCGCTGGACCGAACAGGATCATGAAACGGGTATCAACACCTATGTCACGGAAGGCGTGGGCGGCCTGTTCGGTGAAGGCGTGTTGCGGTTTGACGAAATCGACACTGAACTCAGCCACAGCCTGCGCCGTGAACTGACCATTCGCGACGGGGACCCCCTCTCCGCGAAATACGTCCTCACCCAGACCTACGAAATTGGCCGGGATGGGTGGCGCATCAAGATCGAGAGCCGTACCGAGATGCGTTCCGACAGGGAGAACTTCTACCTGACCGGAGAACTTTCAGCCCTTGAAAACGGCAGCGTCGTCAAGACGCGACAGTGGGATGAGCGCTACAAACGCGACCTCATCTGACACTCCTTGGCCCCTGTAGCTATTTGCAGGGGCCAATAGCATGCAGTTATTTTGGCGAGGTGGCTCGTCTGCTTTATTATTCGGGAGAGATCAGCGCCACGGTTGGGAAATAGGATCGATATCGACCCACGTCCCGTGTCAAAAGCGGAAGACTTTGAACCGCTGCGTGACTGCCAATAAAAAAGTCTGGCAAAACGCCTGTTCGAGAGCCGCCCGCACGACGATACCGAGTGAAGACCTTCCCCGCTAAGAACAACGCAGAGCGGGGAAAAGGGATCAATTTCAATCCCGCCTCATGAACAAATGCGTCCAACGCTTCTATGCGTTCATACCGAACGGCAAGCTCGGAATAAACAACATCATTGATGAACAATGGACCAGCGACGCTTGCGAGTTCGAGCTGCTCGATTGACCAGTCGGCCCACTTGGGGTCATTCGTTACCAGATCAAGCAAAACATTTGTGTCGACGAGCGTCACTTGTCACCACGCGTAAGCGCCATGATGGCATCGGTATTCAGACCTTCTCCGGCATGACCCCGAAGTTTGGCAAAGCGCGTTGGCGGCTGCTTTTTATCGGCCCTGACGAGAACAATCCGGCCGTCTGGCGCACGAACAAAATCGACGGAACTTCCCGGAGCAATTCCAAGAAGATCCCGCACAGCTTTGGGAATGGTGACTTGCCCTTTGGCGGTTACTGTCGTCGTCATCCGGCACTCCTGTAATACCAACCTTGGAGATGGTATTACTTTCACGAGCCGATTTCAACTCGCACTACGCCACCACATCGTTACGTCGAGTTCGTCTCTGCAACATTTTCGGTTCCATCCAACCAGATGCGCCTTTCGAGGAAGAAATTGGCCGCTGCACCAGCCGCCATCAACACGGCGGTTCCGAGAAAGACGGCCCGCATCCCGATATGCCCTCCGATAAATCCTCCGGCGAGTGGGCCGATGACCTGACCGGCATATTGCGAGGAAACGGAATAACCGAGGACACCTCCCACCATCGCCTCCGGCACATTGTGCCGGATGACGCTCGCGATAGCGGAAATCAATCCGCCGAGAGCCAGTCCCATAAGGAAACGCAGGAAGACGAGTTGCCATTCGCTGGTGACGAAGGCCTGCGGGACCAGCAGCACCGCCGCCGCGGCCAGACACGCCACAACGATCTTCCAGTGGCCTATGCGATCTGCAAGTTTGCCAAGGTGGGACGCAGACAGGATGCTGCCGAAAGCTGCGGCCGACATGACGACGCCGGAGATGAACGTCACCCGTGCCGGGGCCACGAGGCCGCCGACATAGAGGGTGATGATCGGCTCGATCGACATGTTTGCGACCATCAGTAAAAAGCCGGTGAACAGCATGGCGACGACCGGACGCCTGTCCGGGATCAGCGACCACTTCCAGCTTGTCTTTTCAGCGTCCTTCCGGTGCGCGCGTGGTGCCTCCCGGATGAACATGATTGTCGTGATGAAGGTCACGAAAATGACGGCGCCAGCGGAAATGAACGTCATGCGAATGCCGATCATCGCCGGCACGACCCCGCCGACCAGCGGGCCGACCAGGTTTCCCGCCATGATACCGGCCGAGAGAACACCAAGCGCCCAGCCGGTTTTGTCCTTTGGGGTTTGTGATGCGACGAGAACCATGGAGCCGGAGGCATAACCACCGAGCAGACCGGCAAGCAGACGCAACGCGACGAGTGCCCAGACGCTGGTGGCCATGCCGATGAGTGACATGGCGATAGCCATGCCAAGGCTGGCGCGGATCAACATGAGCTTTCGGCCGTATCGATCCGCCAGCCTTCCCCATAAAGGGGGCGGTAAAGCCGGCAGTCAGGAAGGTTGCCCCGTAGGCGATACCAGACCATTGTGCGATGGCGGCATGATCGGTGACGCCAAGCTGTTCGACGTAAAGCGGCAGAAACGGCAGCAGAAGCGTCATAGCCACTATCGTGGTGAATGAACCCAGAAAGCAGACGACAAGGTTGCCTCTCCAGTACACGGAAGGATCAGGCGCGATATTGTTCAATGTCTTGACCATGCGATACGGCATTCCATTATGCGTCCTTCAAGAGGACCGCTTGCGAAAGATCAGGGGTTGAGCGTGTAGGTGGCGACCACTTCGCCCTGCGCGAGAACGTGTCCGCGCATGGCCTTCTCCACCGCTTCACCATCGAAGGCGCCGCTCAATCCAAGCGATGGCACATCCAGAGCAAAGACCCGGAAAACATAGTGATGAACCCGCTCGTCATTGGTGGGAGGGCATGGACCATCGTAGCCGCCATAGGTCCCTGCCATAGTCTCATCCTTGGCAAGAAAGGTGGTGAAGACATTCGCGCCGCGCAGACCATTGGCCGTCGCGCCAATCGGCTTGCCCCGTGCCACCACGCCTTCGCTTTCGGCCCCCGCCGAAAGGGTCGTGATTGTCTTGGGGATATCCGCCAGCACCCAATGGTGGATGCTGATGCGAGACGCATCTGCACTGATCACCGTATTGGGTTTGTTGATCTGGCTGAAATCCTGCGGCACATCCGGGTCAAGCATCAGCAACGCATAGGATCGTGTTCCCTCTGGTCCGGGCGACCACGAAACCTCCGGGCTGATGTTCCTTGCCTTGCTGGAGGCGGGCGGACAGAAGGCCATATGGTCCGCAACGCGGCCGCCCTTATCTAACCCGCCAAGCTGAACCGTCAGAAACCGGTTCTCGGCGCTGGCGACCGAAGTGACCATCATCCCGGCCAGAATGGCCGTCATCGTAAATCTGCTGCTTTTCTTTCTCATCGCTCGTACTCGTTCCTGCATCTGCAAGGACGATAGAGGACGGACGGCGCATTATTGAACCGCTTCCGATCAACAATGAGCCCGATCCGATCAGCCCGTCACGCGCTCCTGTTTTCGCTGACGGACGGCTGCGGGACTGACCCCGAAGCTATCGCGAAAATGGCGGGCAAAATGCGAGCGGGACCGATAGCCGGTTGCGGCAAGCGCATCCGCGACATCGGCATCGCGGTCGTTGAGAACGATGTAGGCCGCGTTCATCCGTTCCGTGCGAAGCAACATCTGCAGCGTCTGCTTCTCCGAACGGAGACGACGGCGGAGTGTGGCCTCCGACATTGCAAGATGCGCTGCGACATTTGCAGCACTCCAGGCGTGGTGGAGACGATGCCGGATGAGCAGACGCACCGCCTCGGATGTCGAGCCGTCCACATATTTTGGCACCAGCGGCAGGACGCCCTGCTCGGCGAGGATCAGGAGTATTTCCAGAATACGGTGCTCGCAAACCCTTCGGGATGCCTTCACTCTTTGAGACAGGGCTTCGGCCGCATGAAAAATGGCGGAGCAGAGATCAGCACTCAGAACCGGTTCGAGGCTGGCTTTCTGCCCGACGAATTGCGGCCATCGCCGCGCTGCTTCTATGACAAGCTCCCGGGGGAAGCGAATAAAGAGCGCCCGGTAAAACCCGGTTTCCGCATCCGGTTCGTTGACGACATCGACATGCGCGTTTGCCGGAAGAACGAAAACTTCGCCTGCCTGATAGATGCGATGTTCGACACCTGCGACGATTTCCTTGCGGCCTTCGATCACCACGACCAGCCCTGCCGATGGCATGACGAGTTGCGTGATGGTTTCGCGTCTTCCGGAGACGAATGCGGAAATGATGGGAGGGCTTCCGCCTTCCAATACGTCTCGCGTGTCGAAGGCTGCCAGCGATTGTAGCGTCCGCGCGATCTCGCGGCGCTGGATGTCGTCCCTTGGCTCGAAGGTTCTTGTCATGGTGTCCAACTCATACGCCTGCCAAACGACAGGCAGCATCACAGTACAGAATCGTACACCTCATGGCGATGCCCGGTAAACGCTCCGACCGTCACCACGAAACTGACGGCGGTAGTCGCCGGGCGTCATGCCTCTGGCCGCACGAAACTGGCGCGAAAAATGCGCGGCATCGGAAAATCCGACCGTCTCGGCGATCTGGGCAAGGGACCGGTCCGTCTGGGCAAGCAGCCGGCATGCGCCGCCAACCCGCAACTGGCCGATATACTGACTGATCGTCATGCGGGTCGAACGCTTGAAGAGACGCTGCAGCTGGCTTTCGCTCAGATGGGCGATTTCGCTTAAGGGTTTGATGCTGACGGCATCCGTATAGTGGGCGTGAATGTAATTGAGCACCCGCTCCATGCGCGCTCGGTCACGCGGGACGGTACTGACGGTTACATCTCCCGTCGAAAGCAGCCTGTGGTCGGAAGACCGTGCCAGATCGACAAGCACGCCGAGCAGCGTCAGAATTTGTTGATCGGGTGCCGTTTCATTTAATGTCGTCAAACGTTCGCGCACCTTCGCCAGCACCCCTCCCGCAAAACTGACGCCATGGCCGCTTTGGTGGAGCAGCGATTTGACGGCCGCAAATTCCGGCGTCAGGGCAATCAGCCCGTCGATCCAGTCGCGGGTGAACCAGCAGACGATGGCGCGATGAACACCCTGCGTGTCTATCAACGCCTGCGATTGCCAGGCATGCGGCAGGTTCGGACCGAGAAGCACGAGATCGCCATCACCGTAACGCTCCACGGAATCGCCGACAAAACGCATGCCGGTGCTGTTGAGCGTGAGCGTCAGCTCAAATTCGGGATGATAGTGCCAGTTGAAGGGAAACTCCGGCAAACGGCGATCGAACAGCAGCCAGGATCGGTCGGCGGGAACGCTAACAGCTTCGAACCACGGCTCCATGACCTGACCTTTCCTGCATATTGCTGCATCGATATGCGGCAATCATACAAAAAGACGCGGCAACCGGGAATGGCCTGTCGGTCGGCGATCGCTATCCTCAGCAAAAAAACAGATACGAGGAGGAGAAATGTTTGCTGGCACACAATGGGACGCTGGTACCAAACCCGATGTCGTCATCATCGGCTCCGGCGTGGGCGGCGGATCGGTCGCACTGAAGCTTGCCGCAACGGGCGCGAAGATATTGATCATCGAACGGGGCGAAAAGCTGCCCAACGAGCCGCAAAACGCGGACGCGGAGGCCGTTTTTATAGAGAACCGCTATCGCACGACTGATCTTTACCGCGACGAAACCGGTCGTACTTACCGGCCCGGACAATATTATTACGTCGGCGGTCATACGAAATTTTACGGAACCGCCATGTTCCGCTTCCGCGAGCGCGATTTCAGCGAGGTTGCCCATGAAGATGGCGTTTCGCCCTCCTGGCCTGTTTTCTACGCGGATCTGGAGCCGTTCTACACCGAGGCCGAGCAACTTTTCGGCGTGCGGGGCAAGGCCGGAGATGATCCCACGGAGCCTTCGCGCTCGGCATCCTACAGGCATGAACCGGTCCCCCACGAACCTGTCATCGGCCGCGTTGCGGCGGGTTTCGCGCGTCTTGGGCTACACCCGTTCCACATGCCCTCGGCCATCGACTATGGCCCTGGCGGCCTCTGTCGACGCTGTGGCACCTGCGACGCTTTCGTCTGCCGTTTCGATGCCAAGGGCGATGCGGAAACGCGGCTGCTGCGCCCTGCCCTGCAACACCCCAACGTCTCCCTTATGACGGGCGCGCGGGTACGCCGGCTGATTGCCGACGAACACGGCAAACAGATCGTGTCGGCGGAAATCGAGCGCGCGGGCGAAATCCTCAGAATCGAGGCGCCGCTTTTCGTTCTCTCGGCAGGGGCGATCAACTCCGCCCTTATCCTGCTTCGCTCGGCAGATGAGCGGAACCCGAATGGTCTCGCCAATTCGTCCGGCGTTGTCGGCCGTTATCTCATGAACCACCATCTCAGCGGGTTGATGGGGCTCATGCCTTTCACCGTCAACGACACCCGTTTCCCGAAAACGATGTCCATCAACGACTTCTATTACGGCACGCCGGGCGATGAAGCTGCACGCGGCAACATCCAGATGCTGGGCAATATCCAAGGTGCGATGATCCGCGCGGCCTACCCCGCAATGCCGCGGTTTCTGGCTAATCTTCTTGCCCGCCACAGCGTCGACTTCCTTGTCATGTCGGAAGACACGCCGAAATATGAGAGCCGGGTGCGACCGCTGAACGAAAATGGGGCAGAAGTGATCTATCGCCCCGGCGACCGCAAAGCCCATGAGCGCTTTGTTGGCCACATGCGTTCGCTGTTGAAGAAAAACGGCTTTCCCGTCGTGCTCGGTCATTCCTTCGGCATCGAGGCTCCATCCCACCAGTGCGGTACGGTCCGCATGGGCGACGACCCGAAACAAGCGGCGCTGGATGCCCTCTGTCGCGCACACGACCATCCGAACCTCTACGTCGTCGATGCTGGCTTCTTTCCGTCATCGGCAGCCCTCAACCCGGCCCTGACAGTCGCGGCGCAGGCGTTACGTGTTGGCGATCATATTCGCGAAAGCTGGTTTGCAAACCGCCGCACCCATGAAATTTCATCCTAGGAGAGCAATCATGCCCCATGACTTCCTCGCGCAGATCACCGGCTCGTTTGCCATGCCAGCCGGTGAAAACCCGACAGTCGCCATGATCGAGGCTGCCTATCGGCATCATGATCTGAACTGGCGTTACATCAATTGCGAGGTCAGCCCCGAGAATCTGAAGGATGCCGTAGCGGGCGCCCGCGCCATGGGCTGGGCGGGTTTCAATTGCTCCATTCCCCATAAGGTTGCCGTGATCCAGCACCTCGACGGACTGGGTGAATCCGCCGAAATCATCGGCGCGGTCAACACGATCGTGCGGCGCGGTGACAGGCTGATCGGCGAAAACACCGACGGCAAGGGTTTCGTCAAGGCGCTTCGCGACATCATCGATCCGAAGAACAGGAAGGTCGTACTTTTTGGCGCGGGCGGCGCGGCGCGCGCGGTAGGCGTAGAGATGGCTCTTGCCGGTGCCGCGCATATCACCATCGTCAACCGGGGACAGGAACGCGGGGAAACCGTGGCGCGCCTGATCGATGAAAAGACGCCCGCCACTTCTGTCTATGCCGCGTGGGAAGGTGCTTTCGCCATTCCTGAGGAGACCGATATCGTCATTCATGCAACATCGATCGGTCTTTATCCTGATGTCGATGGCCTGCCCGATATCGACCTCTCGACGCTCCGTCCCTCCATGGTTGTTGCGGACGGCATCCATAACCCGCCGCGCACACGGCTCATCCGGGCTGCCGAATCCATCGGCTGCAAAACCGCCGACGGGCTTGGAATGCTGGTCAATCAGGGCGTCATCGGCATCAAATACTGGACCGGCATCGACGCCGACGCCGCCGTCATGCGGCAGGCACTGCTCGATCTCGATCTTTGAGCGGCGACAATTCTTAAAAGGAACTCCCCACATCTCCTCGGGATGTGGGGAAGCATCGGTGTCAGCGCCTTGATCGGACACAACTTTTTGTCGATATTTAACAATGGAAAAACTAATAGTTGACGCGATCGAATAAGCGCGCTACAAAGAACCATCGAATTTGCTTGCTTAGCTTTGCTTGTTGCGCGATTAGCACCGCGTTCTGAACGAACCTTTCCTTTCAAAATCGCTATCACCATCCGCAGCGCTTTGAGTGCTGTGGTTTCTCTATCGCTATGAAAGGGTTCATTATGACCACTGGCACAGTTAAATGGTTCAATTCCACAAAAGGCTTCGGCTTCATTCAGCCTGACAATGGCGGCGCTGATGCTTTCGTCCATATCTCCGCTGTTGAGCGTGCAGGTATGCGTGAACTCGTCGAAGGCCAGAAGATCGGCTTCGATCTGGAGCGCGACAACAAGTCTGGCAAAATGTCGGCCTGCAATCTCCAGGCTGCCTGAACGGGTTTGTGCTTTCCTTTGACCACGGATGTACTGGCACTGCCGAAAGCACCCCGACCCAATCAAGGCCAGGCAAATTGCCTGGCCTTTTGTTTTTCGCTCGCCTGTCGAGCCTTACCACCGGAACACCCATGACAGAAAAATACAGTATTTCGCGCCAGAAGGCCGAGGTTGCCTTCAGCAATATCCAGGCGCCTTTCTTCGCAAAAGACAAAGCGATGGACGAACTTGATTCCATCACGCAATCCCGCGAAGCCAAGACCTTGCGGCTTCGTGAAGCACGTCTTGCAAAAGAAGAGTCTGATCGCATTTCAGCGACGTCTGCTCTTATTGCCAAACGCGCCCGTGCGCGATGATCATTTTGACGACATCATAGTCGGAACAAACGCCTGAAGATCATCCGCGACAGCGCCAGTTACACGCTGTCATGCGGGAATACGATGCCTTAGGCATCAATGAAAAATACTAAATTGGAATTTCATTTAAAGCACGAAGGTATCGGCGTTTATTTTTCGCCCCAGGTCATCGTGTAACGCGTTCCCTTACCCTGTTCCGGGTGTGTATGCGTTTGCTCGACGCGCGCACCGATGTTCTGTGCCATCGCCATGATCAGCTTTGTACCCAGGCCGGTACCGCGAGGAGATGCGTCTGGCGTCGAACCGATACCGTCATCTTCGACAACGAGAACAAATTGCCGGTTTTCTTCCGAAAGCCTGACGCGAACCCTGCCGGATTGATCCGGATAGGCATATTTCAGCGCATTGGTCAGCAATTCGGTGATGATGACGCCGAGAGCAACCGCATGGTCTGCCTTGAGACTGACGTCACAAAGGGATGTCTCGACGGTAACGGATGAAGAACCGGGCACCGCCTGAAACAAGCCATCGATGATCGACGTCAGATAGGAATTGAGCGATACCAAACCCACATTGTCGGTATTGTAGAGACTGCGATGGACGCCGGCGATCGCGGAAATCCTGCTCTGAGTTTCCAACAGGGCGACTTCGGCTTCCTGAGACTTGACGGTGTTTATCTGCAGGCGGATCATGGCAGAGACCAGCGAAAGACTGTTGGCAACCCGATGGTTCATCTCCTTCACCATCATTTCCGCATGTTCCTTTGCCTTTACCAGCAACCGGTCGGCCTCTTCCTTGGTCTGGCGCAGACGGTGGTTTTCCAGAGCCTGATTGATGGCGGTTCGCAAAAGCGGAAAAAAGTCGTCGCCAACATTCTTTATGACGTAGTCGGCAGCACCGGCTTTGAGGGCGTCGATCGCGATCTGGGCTTCGTTCGATCCCGTTACGTAAAGGACGGGAATGCGTCCGGGCAACGACTGAATCGCGGCAAGAAATTCCATGCCCGTCGATGTCTGGAAATAATGGTCGAGGACGACGACGTCGAACTGCTCGTCCTGAAACAGCCTGAGCCCCAAGGCAACGGATGCGGCATGCACCACCTCCATTCCATGACGGCCAAGGATACGGCTGGATAGCCGTGCCAGAGCTGGATCATCATCAACATACAAAACGCGCAAGACCATCAACCTTCAAGGTATCTGAATGACGGAGAAAAACAGGCCGAGGTTCTTGATTGCACTCGCAAAGCCTTCGTAGTCGACCGGTTTGGTAATATAGACGTTCGCACCGAGGTCGTAGCATTTCTGGATTTCGGTTTCGTCATCCGTCGTCGTCAACACGACCACCGGCAAACGGCGCGTATATTCGTTGCTCTTGATCTCCTCGAGTATCCGGATACCCGACATATCCGGAAGGTTGAGGTCGAGCAAGACGAGCAGATAGCGATCTTTACTGACAAGACCATCCCGGTTTTCACCGAGAATGTAGTCAAGCGCCTTCGCGCCGAGCGTAAAAGGCATGATGTCGTTATTCACACCCGCCCGACGCACGTTTTTTTCGATCAGGCGAGCATGACCTTCGTCATCCTCGATCATCACGATCGTTACTTCTTGACCGGTTGCCTTCATTTTTCGCCTTCTTTCGTCACTTTTCTGAGGTCGCTCGGCAGCAGCAAGGTAAATGTACTGCCTTTGCCAAGTTCGGACGTCACTCTAACGTCACCTCCTAAACTTCTGATTAGCGATCGAACATGTGCAAGGCCGATCCCTTCCCCTTGCTGGTCCTGATCACCCGCGCGGCGAAAGAGTTCGAACACCCGTTCAAGATCCTGCTCGCCAATGCCGCGCCCGTTATCGCTCACCTCAATGTAGATGGCGCCACGTCCGGCGGGATAGGCGCGGGCAGTCAATCTCAGCGGGCGACCCGGCATCTGGTATTTCACCGCATTGTCGAAAAGATTGCCAAGGATCTGGTCGAGAGAAATGCGGTCCGTCACGACCGTGAGCCTTGACGCCTCGACATTGATCTCGCCGCCATTGACTTTGATCTGGTGGCGCACCGTCTCGGAGAGTGATGACAGCAATGTTTCTATGTCGACCTTTTCCGGCTGCAGCTTGCGTTGACCGTCACGGGATATCTTCAGGATCGCATTGATCAGCTGATCCATTTTACGTGTCGAGGAGCGGATGAAACTGATCGCCTCGGGAAGATCCTCCTCAACTGCCAGCCTGGCCTCCCGCACAACCCCTTCGGCAGGCATTTTGCCATCCGCAAGAACATAGGCGCTGACCGGCTTCAGGGACGTATCGAATTCGGAGAGAAAACCCATGATATTAACGAGCGGCGCACGCAGATCATGAGTGACGATGTAGGCGAAACGCTGAATTTCCTGATTGGCGCGACGAAGATCACGCGTTCTTTCCTCGACGCGCTCCTCCAGATGGCGATTTAGTTCGTCGACATCCTGCCGGGACCGGTTCAATGCACGGATATAGGTAAAGACCAGAAAGATCGAGTCTCCGACAACAAGCAGGATCGCCAGCGCACCGCCGAGCGTAACCCACTGCAATGTATTGGCGGCGCTAAGCTGGTTTCCGACGATGATGCGGAGCCGGTCGTCGGTATCCGACTGCAACTTCGCCAAGATCACTCTGATTTCGTTCATGAAACGCTTGCCGTCATTCTCACGCACGACCTCGACTGCCTCGGTCATGCGTCCGGTTTTTTGCAGGTCGATGGTTTCCTGGGTTTCAGCAAGCTTGTTGGCGATGGCAGTGCCGAGATCCGAAAGATCCTGCTCATATTGATTCCGGTCCTTCAGCACTTCGAGAAGTCTGGACTGCCGTTGCGGCAACAGGCGCAAAGCCTCCTGATAGGGACCCAGATAATCGATGTTGTTGGTCAGCAGGTACCCTCTCTGCCCCGTTTCCAGATCCTGCATGGATGTCAGGATATCTATAATCGCTGCACGCACGCGACGCAGTTCGGCCGTTTCCTGAGAGTAACGGTTGTTCACCTGCACCAGCCACAACGACGTGGCGACCATTCCAGTTAATATTGCAACACCAACAGCGAGCATAAACAGGCTTCGCTGAGCAAAAGGCGAAAAACTAATCACAGTAATAAAATTCCCGGCAGGCAGCTCAATCGTAGAGTAAATTAGAATATGCCGGAGATTGAAGCGAACGTTTTATTTTCCATGCGGCTGGGAACCACTTTCCACGACGTGCGTTCAGCAACGCCGTGAAATAAAATGTTGCCCTGCCCACGGCAGATGTCCGATGCGAAATATCGCGGTTTGTCGATGCTGAAATCGCCTCAAACCACCTGAACCAGGTGGCCTGGAGAAACTGTTTTATAGTTTCGCGTTGGCACCTCATACCCCATCGCCCGTATCGGGCTTTTCAGCTCATCATTGGATATGCCGCATCTTATCCCGCGCCGTGCAGGATCAGGCACTGGCACCGCCGCCATGAGTTTCTTCGTATAGGCATGTTGCGGGTTGTCGAAGACGGCCGCACGCGGACCGATTTCTACGATCTCGCCGAGATACATCACGGCCACCCGGTGGCTGACGCGCTCCACGACAGCCATGTCGTGGGAGATGAACAGGAAGGCCAGATTGAGGCTCTGCTGCAGGTCGAGCAACAGGTTGCAGACCTGCGCCTTGATCGAGACATCAAGCGCCGACACGCTTTCATCGGCAACGATGACCTTTGGATCAAGGGCAAGCGCACGGGCGATTGCGATGCGCTGGCGCTGGCCGCCGGAGAATTCGTGCGGGTAGCGGCTGGCCATATCGGCGGTGAGACCAACTTTCTCCAGCAGGTCGGCCGTCTTTTCCTTTGCCTGTTTCGTGGTGCCCAATTTGTGCTTGATGAAGGGTTCGGAAATCGCGGTCCCCACCGTCATGCGCGGATTGAGCGAAGAGAACGGGTCCTGAAAAATCATCTGCACGGACTTGCGCATGTTGCGCAGGCCGACAGTGTCGAGCCGCATCACGTCATAACCATCGAGCGACACCTCGCCGGCCGTCGGCTCCACAAGGCGCATGATCGAGCGGCCGGTAGTGGATTTTCCGCAACCGGACTCACCGACAAGCGCGAGCGTCTCGCCCTGAAACAGATCGAAGGAGACATTTTCAACGGCATGAACCGCGCCCGTCTGGCGCGCCAGCAGTCCGGAACGGATGGGAAAACGCGTCACGAGGTTCTTGACCGACAGCACCGGCGTCTGTCCGCTCGCCACCGTTTCGGCCACTTCCACCGCTTCTGTCGACAGACCGGTTTTCATGTCGAGGACCGGAAAACGCGTCGGCCATTGCCGGTCGCGCATCGAGCCGAGCTTCGGCACCGCCGAAAGCAGCGCCCGCGTATAGGGATGTTTGCCGCGCTGGAATATATCCCCGGTCGGTCCCGTCTCGACCTCGTCGCCCCGGAACATGACGATGGTGCGGTCGGCGATTTCAGCCACGACGCCCATGTCATGGGTAATGAAGAGAACAGACATGCCCTCCTCTTCCTGAAGCAGCTTGATCAGGTCGAGGATCTGCCCCTGAATGGTGACGTCGAGCGCGGTCGTCGGTTCGTCGGCGATCAGCAGTTTCGGCCGGGAGGCGAGCGCCATGGCGATCATCACGCGCTGGCGCATGCCACCGGAAAACTGATGCGGATATTCGTCGAAGCGGCTGGCCGCGTTGGGAATGCGAACCTTTTCGAGAAGCCGGACCGTCTCCGCCCTCGCTTGCTGCTTTGAAAGGCCCTTGTGCCGGATAAGGACCTCGGAAATCTGGCGACCGATCGTGAAGATCGGATTGAGCGACGTCATCGGCTCCTGAAAGATCATCGAGACGTCGTTGCCACGCACGCCCCGCATTTCCTTTTCGGAAAGCGCCAGAAGATTGCGCCCGTTCAAGAGAACTTCACCCTCAATCCGGCTGGAAGCCGGAGCGAGCAGCCGCATGATTGACAGCGAGGTAACGGACTTTCCCGAACCGGACTCGCCGACAATCGCGACGGTTTCGCCGGGCGCAACATCGAAAGAGACATTGCGCACGACGCTCTTCCACACGTCGTCGACAAGAAAAGAGGTGGTCAGGTTTCTAACGGAAAGGACAGGTGTCGTCTTCATGATCTCATCGCCCCACAGCATAGGCCTGCATCAGTCGCGGCGTTGCGGCGGCCCGCAGCAGGCCATTGGCATCCCGTCGCGCGGCGGTCAGGCGCCCCACCGACCATGCATCGGCAACGGTGACCCTGTGTCCACGGCGGCGAAGCTCCTGCAGCGTGACCTCACCCACCGTGCTTTCCACCATGATTTCGCCGGGCGAGCTGGTGCGCGGATAAAACGAGCCCGGAAAATGCGAGGTGTGGAACAGCGGCATGTCGATGGCCGCCTGCAGGTTCTTGCCGTGATGGGCATATCGAAGGAAGAAAGGCAGCTGCCACTGATCCTGCTGATCGCCGCCCGGCGTGCCGAACACCATCGAAGGGCGTCCTTGATGCAGCGCGAGAGAAGGTGTCAGCGTGGTGCGCGGGCGTTTTCCCGGTGCAAGCGAGGTCGGCAGGCCTTCCTTCAGCCAGAACATCTGGGCGCGGGAATTGAGCGCAAAACCGAGGCCCGGCACGATGGGCGAGGATTGCAGCCAGCCGCCGGACGGCGTGGTGGAGACCATGTTGCCCCAGCGGTCGATGACATCGATATGCACGGTGTCGCCGCGCTTCTCCGTCAGATGCGACATGGTCGGTTCGTAAACCGCACCCTTGCCGCTCATCTCCGCCAGCATGGCCATAGTGGCATCCACCTGCTTTTCGTAACCCGGCACGGTGCCCGGACGCAGCTCGAGCGATGCCTCGCTGCCGATCAGTTTACGACGCCCGGCGTTGTAACCTTCGGAGAGAAGATATTCCGTCGGAATCTGGCCGAAATCAGGATCACCGTAATAGACCTCACGGTCGGCAAAGGCGAGTTTCATGGCCTCTACGATCGTGTGGATGAAATCGGGACCGGAAGGATCCATGGCCGCAAGATCGAAACCTTTCAGCAGGGCGAGCGACTGCAACAGAACCGGTCCCTGCCCCCAGGCGGGCGTCTTTGCAATCGTCCAGTCATGATAATCAACCGTCTGCGGCGCTTCGACGGTCGCATGCCAGTCCGCCATGTCCTGCGCCGTCAGCACGCCTTTGTGTTTGGTGCCGCTTGCATCCATGACTTCGGCGGTCTTTACGTAAGTGTCGATGGCTTCCGCAACGAAACCCCGATAGAAAGCGTCGCGCGCGGCTTCAATCTGGTTTTCACGACCCGAACGTGCCTCGGCTTCGGTGACGATCCGCTTGTAGGTTTCCGCAAGAACCGGGTTCCTGAAAAGGGCGTGCGGCTCGGGTGCGGCACCGCCCGGCAACCAAGTCTCGTAGGAGGTTGGCCACTCCTTCTTGAAGAATTCCGCCAACCCCTTGATGGTGGCGGAAACGCGCGGCAGGGTCGGATGTCCGTGTTCGGCATAATAGATGACCGGTTCCAGCACCTCGCGCACGCTCATCGTGCCGTAGTCGCGCAGCATCAGCATCCAGCCGTCGAAGGCTCCGGGAATGACGGTTGCGAGCAGACCATCGCCGGGGATGAGCTTCAGCCCCTCCGATGTATAATGCTCGATTGTCGCACCGCTCGGAGCAGGCCCCTGCGCGCAGATGACTTCGACCTTGTCCGTCTTCTTCGAATAAAAGACCGCAGGCATGTCGCCGCCCGGACCACAGAGATGCGGTTCGACGATTTGCAGCACGAAACCGGTGGCGACCGCCGCGTCGAAGGCATTGCCTCCCTTTTCGAGGATTGCCATGCCCACGGCCGATGCGATCCAGTGCGTCGAGGTGACGACGCCGAATGTGCCAAGAATCTCGGGGCGTGTGGTGAATTCGGTCATTCAGTCAGTTCCTTATGAGAAATCATGCTTCGCGCGGATCGAGCGCGTCACGCAGGCCGTCGCCCAGAAGATTGAAGCCTATGACGACGAGGAAAATTGCAATGCCGGGCCACATCGTCATCCATGGCGCCTGGCTCAGGAAGTTCTTTGCCGTGTTCAGCATGGAACCCCATGAGGGCGCCGGCGCCTGCTGGCCAAGGCCGAGGAAGGAGAGGCTCGCTTCCGCGATGATGGCGGTCGCGACAGTCAAGGTCGCCTGCACGATGATGGGAGCAAAGACATTCGGCAGGATGTAGCGCGTCATGATGTCGACGTGGTTGAGGCCGATCGACCTTGCTCCCTCGACATAATCTTCCATCTTGACCGCCAGCACCTGACCACGGGTCAGCCGCACGAAAATCGGCATGGCGGAAAGGCCGATGGCGATCATCGCATTGGTAAGGCTCGGGCCGAGGAAGGCCGCGAGAGCAATTGCCATGATGAGGAAGGGCATGGCCAGCAAGGCTTCCGTGACGCGGGATATGACCATATCGACCCAGCCGCCGAAGTAGCCAGCGATCAGCCCGAAAGGCACGCCGATGACCACCGCGATCATGACGGAGACGACGCCCGCCATCAGCGAGGCACGCGCGCCATAGATCATGCGCGAGAGAATATCGCGGCCGAGATCATCGGTGCCGAGCCAATGGGCGGCGGACGGCGCCTTGCGGATCGCCGACCAGCTGGTCGCAATCGGGTCTGCAATCGGCAGGATCGGTGCTGCGACGGCGAGAATTGTGAAGAAAAGCACGATAACCAGACCGGCCAGCGCCGATTTGTTGCGCTTCATTTTCTTCCAGGCGCGGCTTTCTTGCCTCGGCACCGGTACGGACAGGTTTTGATCGAGAGCGGTCATGATATCGGGCCTCAGATCGTCGCCCTGAGGCGAGGGTTAAGCAGGACATAGGCGATGTCCGCCAGCAGGTTCATGAGGATGAAGCCAACAGCGGTGCAGAGCACGATGCCCTGGACGACGGCGTAATCGCGGGTGAAGACCGCATCGACGGTCATCTTGCCGAAGCCGGGAATGGTGAAGATCTGCTCCGTCAGAACCGCACCAGCCAGCAATTCGCCGAAAAGCAGTGCCAACAGCGTGATGATCGGCAGAAGCGCATTGCGAAAACTGTGCGACAGGATGATCTCCCGCGGCGACAAGCCCTTGGCGCGTGCGGTGCGGATATAATCTGAATTCAGCACCGCGATCATCGCCGATCTCGTATGGCGCATCAGTGTTGCCGCAAGCGCATTGCCGAGCACGAAGGCGGGCATGATCATCGTTTCGATGGAGCGAACGGGGTCGACGAAGATCGATTCATAACCGGATGCCGGCAGCCAGCCGAGTTTCACCGAAACCAACAGGATCAGCATGATTCCGAGCCAGAAATTCGGGATCGACAGGCCGGAAAGCGCCACGATATTGGCCGTGTAATCAATCCACGTATTCTTCTTGACGGCGGCCAGAATGCCGATCGGAATGCCAATGACCATCGCGAAGAACATCGCCATCACAGCCAGCTGGATGGTGACCGGCAGCTTCTGTCCGATCAGTTCCAGCACGGGCTGGTTCGTTCGCAGCGAAATACCGAAATCCCCGGTCGCCACGCCGCCCAGCCAGTTGATGTACTGGAGCGGCACCGGGTCGTTCAGGCGATATTTCTCCCGCAGGAATTCGATCGTTGCCGGGTCACGCTCCTCCCCCGCCATGGCGAGAACCGGATCGCCGGGCAGCAGTTTCTGCAGCGAGAAGACGAAGATGGAGATGATCAAAAGCGTCGGGATCGCGACAAGCAGTCGCTTGCCGATATAGACAGGCATGGCATTGCCCCCGTTCGTGCTCATTCTGAAGGGCCGCACGGCAAAGCCGTGCGGCGGATTTGAAGCGCTTAGTCCTTGCTGACGCCGAGAAGGCGGATCATGCCATCAGGCGATGGCTCCCAGCCCTTGACCTTCTTGGAGATGGCATAGGCATAGGGCTGGTGGCCGAGATAGATGATCGGCATGTCATCGTTGAGGATGACGCTTGCCGCATCGTATTTCTCCTTGCGGACCGCATCTTCTGTCGAGGCGCGTGCTTCGTTCAGCAGTTTGTCGACTTCAGGATTGCAATATTTCACATCGTTGATGCCGCCCTTGCAGGTGACGAACTGGTGAAGATTGCCATCGGGATCGATACGACCGGACCAGTCGGAACGGCTGAGCTGATAGTTGCCGGCGGTCTGTTCGGAAAGAAGCGTCGCAAATTCCGTGGCCTTCAGGGTCACATTGAAGCCTGCTTCCGCCACCATCGACTGGATTACCTGCATCATCTGCGTCTGCGTGGTATTGTTGGCGTGCTGAAGTTCGATATCGAGCTTCTCGTAGCCCGCCTCCTTCATCAACTGCTTGGCCTTGTCGATATCACGCGGCGGCACGGCCAAGTTCTGGTTGAACCAGGGGCTTGTCGGCGGGAATGACTGATTGCCAGCCTTGGACGTGCCCTCGAAAACGATCTGGCCGATCGCTTCGCGGTCAATCGCGTAAGAGAATGCCTGACGCAGGCGCTTGTCCTTGCCGAGCGGATTATCCGCGCGCGCACCGTTATTGATGTTCACGTACATGGCCATGTAGCCCGGGCCGATGACGTCAGCATAGGTCAGTTTGGCATCGTTCTTGACGGATTCCGCGTCGGACGCCGAGATGCGTTCGGCAATATCAAGGTCGCCCGAACGCAGGTTTGCCAGCTTCACCGTCGTATCGGGGATTGGCAGGTAGACGATCCTGTCGACGAGGATCTTGTCCTTGTCCCAATAATCCGCAAATTTTTCGAGCACGATACGGTCCTGCTGGATGCGCTCGACAAACTTGAACGGCCCGGCGCAAACCGGCTTCGAGCCGAAGTTCGCGCCCAGTTCCTTGGCTGCCTTCGGTGCGACGATCATGCCGGCGCGGTCGGAAAGCTGCGCGAGCAGTGTGACATCGGGCGTCTTCAGCGTGAATTTGACTTCCAGCGGACCCGTGGCCTCGACCTTCTCGACCGAGGACAGCTCGCTCTTGCGGCGGGATTCCGGCAGGGTCATGTTCCGCTCGATGGTGGCGACGACGGCAGCCGCATCCAAAGTCTCGCCATCGTGGAACTTCACGCCGTCACGAATTTTCATCGTCAACACCTTGCCACCCTCCGACCATGCCCATTCGGTGGCAAGCTGCGGAACGATCTTCATGTCCTGCGAGATGTCCACCAGCTTGTCGCACATGGAGGTGTAGACGATGCGGCCGACGAAGGTGCGCGATTGCGCGGGGTCGAGCACGTCAGCGTCGTCGTTGAGACCGATGCGCAACTCGGACGCCATGGCTGGTGCGGTCAAAAGCGCGCTGGCCAATAGAGCTGCAGTCAATGTGTAGATTTTCTTCATGTTCGATCCTCTGGTCTGGTTTTCTTTGACTTTTTGTCATTGGCCGGCCCCAAAAGGCCGACGGGTTTTGGCCCGCAGCCTATGAGGCCGGGGTAAGCGGATTGTCGGCTTCGTTCATGCCCTTCACCGCACCGTCTTCTGCGGCTTTTTCTTCCTGAAACCCGAGAGAGGTGGCGCGGATCAATCTTTCCTGATGCATGAGAAGGTGCTGGCGCATCGCTTCTCCGGCTCTCGCCGGATCGCGGTCGGCTATGGCGTCAACGATGGCCACATGCTGTTCGAAAGAGGCCTTGCCATTCGTGCCGCTGCGCCGGGCGAGCTCGCGTATCGACTGCCAGGCATCGTCCTGGCGAATACGGTTCACGACATCGAAAATCGACAGGAACAGCTTGTTGCCGGCGCTCTGGGCTATCTGGCGATGGAGCGAACCATCCCACAGCTCCTTGGCATCGGCATCCGTGCTCTCGCCGGTCTTCTTGACGAGGGCACGCATGCGCTCGACCTCGGCGGGCTTGGCTCGCATGGCCGCGAGCTGCGCCAGTTGCGGTTCGATGCGCAGCCGCACTTCCATGATTTCCATGATATCGGTGCTGGCGACCATCTCGGTCACCTGCGTGGACCAATCATCCGGCTTTTCACCGACAAAGGTTCCAGCCCCCTGACGACGCCAGATCAGCCCCTCGGCTTCCAGCACCTCCAGAGCGCGGCGGATTGACCGACGGCCGACATTGAAGGTCTCGGCAAAGGCCCGCTCCGTCGGCAGACGGCCATCTTTCGCCAGATGTTTCGTCCGGATGTACTCGCGCAGCTTCGCCAGAGCGTAGTTGGAATTGTCGTTAGGGTTTGCCGTCACGCCGCACCATTTGTGTGAACCAATCTAACATTGGTTCATTTGGTGAGAAATTTCGGCATACGTCAAGCCCATTTTTGAGCCTTGATTACAAGTGCTCAAAACATAGGCATCCCGCTATTTTCAGTGGAAGGATTGCGTGCGTTCAGTGCAGGAATGACAATGTCGGCGGATAATGAGTTTCGACCGGAATGCCACCCTTGCCCTGCGCAAGTTTACATCAGCACGGGCGTCATTCGGTGCTTTTGAGCGCCGTCAAAATCTCGTAAGCCGCAGCAACGCGATCCTCATTGGGATAGTTTTTATTGGCCAGAATGACGATACCGAGTTTCTGCTCCGGTATGAACGCCACATAAGCGCCGAAACCATTGGTGGAGCCGGTCTTGTTGATGAAGACATCCTGACGCGGTTTCATCGGCGGTGAAATTTCCGATACTGGCACTGTCTTGAGCAATGCGCCGGAGTTCAGATCAACCAGCGTTTTCAGCGTGGCCGGCTGAGCATATTGCTCCCAGATCATATCCTGCGTCATGGCGCCGACGCTGAAATACCCCGTATGGGTATTGGTGATCGCCTGCTGGATTTTTCCGTCCAGCTTTTCCAGACCCATATTCGCATTGACGAAACGGATCATGTCGGTTGCCGTCGACCTGACGCCGTAGGCCTCCGAAGAGAGAATGGCCGGCGTCACGCGGGCCGGTTCACCGGTTCTCTTATAACCCTGCGCATAATCGGCCATGTTTGCCCTGGGCACCGCAACGAATGTGTTCTTCAATCCGAGCGCTGGAAAAAGCGTTTCCTGCATGGCGCTGTCATAACTTTGGCCCAGAGCCTTTGCGGTGATGTAGCCGAGCATTCCGATGCTGGGATTGGCGTAGGTTCTGTGCGTTCCGGCCTTGTATGAGGGCTTCCAGGCCTTGAGATAGGCCAAAAGCTGCTGTTCGGTCTTGATATTGTCCGGCACCTGCAACGGAAAACCGCCGGCGGTGTGGGTGCCGAGATGCATCAGCGTGACATCGCCGAACGGCTTGCCCTTCATGGATGGAAGATAGTCGCCGACCTTGCCTGATAGTGACAGTTTGCCCTGCGTTTCCGCATAGGTGCTGAGCGTGACCGTGAATGTCTTGCTGATGGAGCCCAGCTCGAAAAGCGTCTGCGGGGTGACCGGCTGGCCCGTGCTTTTGGACATGACGCCGTAGGTGAAGACATGGCTTTCGCCACCGACACTGATGCCAACGGCCAGACCCGGAATGCCGTTCTTCTCCATGACCGGCTTGATCGCGGCATCTGTTATCGCTTTCAGCCTGGCATCATCAGCCGCAAATGCCTGAGTGAACAGGCTCGTCGAGAGCAGGGTGGCCAGTGCGATGTGTCTGCGATTAAGTTTCATCTTTCGCGTTCTCCAGAACCTTAAGTGGATTTTCAGCGCGTGCGCCGTCCCCAGCGAAGGAGGTTTAACCGCCCTACTTTGTACGAACAAATCATGATATCTCGGAGGAGGCATAACAAAATCTAGGTCTTGAATGGTTCGGCAATTCCTTCCCCTGAACGGCTTGAGGGCGTTTGAGGCTTCAGCCCGGCACCTCAGTTTCACCCGCGCGGCCATCGAACTCTGCGTGACGCAGGCGGCTGTGAGCCAGCAGGTGAAAGGGCTGGAAAAGCGGCTGGGGGTTTCCCTTTTTCAACGGCTTCCAAGAGGTCTGAAAATCACTGCGGAAGGTGAGGCCCTGCTGCCGACAGTCACCAGCTCCTTCGACCAGATGGCGATCACACTCGACAGGATCGAGGCCGGTCAGGTGCGCGAGCTGCTGTTTCTGGGGGTTGTCGGAACCTTTGCCGTGGGCTGGCTGCTGCCCCGCCTGAAGGAATTTCAAAAACAACATCCGTTCATTGATGTGCGGGTTTCCACCAACAACAACCGGGTGGACATGGCCGCCGAAGGGCTGGATTTCGCCATTCGCTTCGGTCAGGGCTCCTGGCATGGCACGGATGCGTTCCGGCTTTTCGAAGCGCCCCTGTCACCTCTCTGCACGCCGAAACTGGCGGAGACGCTGAAGTCACCCGCTGATCTCACGGAAGCAACGCTGCTGCGCAGCTACAGGTCTGACGAGTGGAGTACGTGGTTTGTAGCGGCTGGCGTGCCCCCGGTGGCACAGGTGAATGCCGGCATCGTTTTCGACACGTCGCTCGGTATGATGGAGGCAGCATTGCAGGGGTTGGGCGTGGCGCTGGCCCCACCATCGATGTTTTCGCGGCATCTAGCATCCGGGGCAATCGTGCAGCCCTTCCCCGTCACCATATCGCTTGGCAGCTACTGGCTGACGCGGCTGCAATCAAAACCGCAGACATCAGCCATGCAGGCCTTTTCCGACTGGATGTTCGCCAATATCGGCTCGGCGCAAGAGGGCCTATGAAAGGGCGAGTAAAACGCCACCGACTGCGGAGATGACCACGACTATCCACGGCGGCGTCTTCCACACCGTCAACAGGATGAAGCCCACAAGCGCGAGCGTGAAATCCTTCTGTGTGAAGACGGCGCTTGTCCACACCGGATCGTAAAGCGCTGCGCCGAGAATGCCGACGACGGCGGCGTTTGCGCCCCGCATGGCGGCCTGCGCCCGAAGGTGCTTGCGAAACCCCTCCCAGAAGGGCAGCGCACCGACGAGCAGCAGCATGCCCGGCAGAAAGATCGCTACGAGTGCGATGGCCGCCCCCGCAATGCCGTTCGGCTGCGGTCCCACCACAGCGCCGAGATAGGCGGCGAAGGTGAAGAGCGGACCGGGGACGGCCTGGGTTGCGCCATAACCGGCGATAAACGCATCTTCCGTCACCCAGCCCGTGGAAACGACTGCCGATTGCAGCAATGGCAGCACCACATGGCCGCCGCCAAAGACAAGCGCGCCGGCGCGATAGAACGCATCGAACAATGAGAGGCCTTGCGACCCGGCCATTGCCGCGACGACCGGCAGGAAAGCCAGCAGGAGCGCGAAAGTGGCAAGCGCAATGTATCCGACACTTTTCGGCACCCGGAATCCGAGATGGGTGGCCTCTCGCACGGCTTCGGTGCGGCAGAAGACTAGCCCCGCAACGGCGCCCACCGCAAGCGCCAGAATCTGGCCAAAAGCCCCCGCGACAAACACGACGCAGATAATGCCGGCAAGAGCGATGCTGACGCGTTGGCGATCCGGGGCGAGGCTTTTTGCCATGCCCCAGACAGCCTGCGCCACCACGGCGACAGCCACGATCTTGAGGCCATGCAACAGGCCGGTGCCAACCGGTCCCTCGATGGAGGCGGCGACCATGGCGAAAAGAAGCAGCAGGATGGCGGATGGCAGGGTGAAGGCCGTCCACGCCGCCAGAGCGCCAAGCGGCCCTGCCCGCAGCAGCCCCAAAGCGAAACCCACCTGGCTGGAGGCCGGGCCGGGCAAGAACTGGCAAAGCGCCACGAGATCGGCATAACCCGCCTCGTCGATCCATTTGCGCCGCACGACCAGCTCATCGCGAAAATAACCGAGATGGGCGATGGGACCGCCAAAGGAGGTAACGCCTAGCTTCAGGAACGCCGCGAAAACTTCTCCGGGTGTGCCGTTTCGAGGGGTGGCGGCTTCGGTGCGAATGGTTTGCGTTGACGACTTCACGAAAATGCTCCCTGAGCGTGCAACGGCTGTTCGTCTACACAATATCCGTATCAAAAAACGATATCGATATCAGACACTATTATGACAGGGATATGAAGAGGCGGGAGCGCGCCCGGAACGACCGAGATCATTGGACGCGCTCCATATATTTGTTTTTACGTATTTTTCGATCTCAGACGATCAGGCCCTTCATGGGCCGGATGGCTTCCGAGCCGGGAAAGACCGCCTTGTCGAGCATGGCAGCGCTTGCGCCGAGATGATCGACCGCCAGCCCCTTGATGATCGCGCGAATATCGGTGGTGGGCGCAAGGTCTCGCCCGTCCCGCAGTTGCGCGAGCTTGAGGCCGGGCCAATCGGCGATGACCCGCCCACCACGGATGCTGCCGCCGGCGAGAAAAGCCGTCGTTGCCGTTCCATGGTCTGTCCCTTCCGTGCCGTTGATGCGGGCAGTGCGGCCAAATTCCGTGGCGACCAAAATGGCCGTGTCCTTCCAGACCGGCCCCAGCTCCTGTTCGAAGGCGGCGAGCGCATTGTCCAGCCCGCTCAATAATTTTGAAAGACGCTCGACCTCATGGGCATGGGTGTCCCAACCCTCGAAAGCCAGCGCCGCAACGCGCGGCCCTTCGGGGTGGGCAATCAGCCGCGCGGCACCCCGCGCCATCTGCTCCATGCCGACGGGATCCCCCGGACCGCCGCGCGCCTTGATATCGACACCCGAGGCGATCTTGCCGGTTTCGATGCCCTCGGCGAGCAGTGCCGCGAGCATCGGGTCCGTCTGGCCGTAGAGGTCGGCAAGGCGGGGAGCCAGGTCGCCATCGGCGGGTTTGAGAACGGATGGCGCCCATCCCAATATCGGTGCCTTGCCGCGAATGACCAGCGGCGCGCTGGCGCCGACGGCAAGGCCACTCACCCGCTGCCCGGCCGCCGGATTGATGGTTTCACCCGCCGGCATCTGCTCCAGCAGGCGGTTCAGCCAACCCGTCTCGACATGGCCGGGGGTCGGGAAACCCGATTCCAGCACATCCTGCCCGTCGAAATGCGAACGGTCGCGATAACCGGTGGCGCTGGCGTGCACGACCGCCGCCTCGCCTTTCCGGTAAAGCCGCTGGAAATTGCGAAGGGAGGGATGCAGTGCAAAGAAACCATCCAGCGCAAGGGCGGGATTGCCGCCCTCGGTGCGCATGGCGATCTGTTGCCGCAGCGCCTCATAGTCGGGGTCACCCACCGGCGGCACGGCGGTCAATCCGTCCAGCGCGCCACGCAGGATGATGGTGACGAAACGCGGGTCGCGTCCGCCGGCGGCGAAAGCAAAGCGCGGCATAAAGGCCCAGGCGAAAAGTGCGCCGCTTGCACCAAGGATCGCACGGCGAGTGGGGGAAACATGTTCACACAGCATGGTCAGCGCCTCTGAAATTCGGGGGAAAGGAATGCGATCGTCAGCCCCTGCGGTTTGCTCTCTGCCCGCTGCACCGCCTTTTTTGTCTCATCGGACAAAAGCGGCCCCAGCCGGTCTGCGACGAAGTCGCGCGGATCGATTGCACCCGCAACCTGATGGGCAAACAGGCTGGCGGCATCGATACGCGTTGCCAGCCCTTCGGAGGAACCCCAGCTATCGGTGACATCGGCAAAACCGTTCGGGCCGGAAGGGTTCCACAGCGGCTGGCCCAATGCGTTGAGCACGGAGACAATCTGCTCGGGCTTCGGCGTGATGCCGCTTGCCCTGATCACGGCAGTCACGAAGTCGAGCGGCGGTCTGAGCTTGGTCAGGGCCGGGCTCCACGACTGCTCAGCCTCGATCAGCGCCATATAGGTCGTGGAAAGATCGCCGTGGCTCTTGGTGTAGGCGGCGGCAAGTTTCGCCACCAGTTCCGGCGGTGGCTGGTCGCTGACGAAATGACGTGCCAGCTTGTAGGCGAGATGGCGCGCCGTGGACGGATGGTGCGCGAGATCGCGCAACGCCCGCCGCCCCTGCTCTACCCCCACTTCACCATAGGTGATGCCCATCACGGCATGGTCGCCCGGCTCATGGTTGTAGGTGTTGAAGGAAAAGTGGCCAAGCGGACCGGGGCGCTTCTCGTCGCGATAAACGCTCCAGCCGGTAATGATGCGCGCAAGCGCCGTCACGTCGGCCTGATTATAACCGCCATCCACCCCGAGCGTATGCAGTTCCATGATTTCACGCGCGAGGTTTTCGTTGAGCCCACGCTTGCCGTCCTTGTTGGCCTGGGAGTTCGGCCCGATCGATTGCTGGTTGTCGAGAAAATACAGCATGGCGGGGTGGGTCTCGACCGCGATCAGCATATCCTCGAAATTGCCGAAGACATGCGGGCGGATCGCCTCACGCTCGAAAGCTCCGGCCAGAATATGCACATCGCCGCCCTTGCCGGTGGCGACAGCGAAATGGTTAGCCCAGAACATAGCCAGTCGCTCGCCAAAGCCGATCAAAGGCTGGCGTATCGTGCCGTTAAAGCGGGCATCCGCCTCCGCTAGCAGGATCTGCTGGGGAAAATAGGGACGTTTCGAGACTGCTGCGTCCGGCTTCTTTTCCTGTGGCTCACCGGGCGGTGGCGCCATGCCTGCCTTGTCCATCGCATTTGCGGCGGGCGCCATTGCCTGCGATGGTGGGTTCATCACCCCTGCGGTCGCTCCCGCCGCACCGGTAGTGGCCGAGACGGCAAGGACCGCCGGCTTTTCGCGCTCGGCCTTGATTTCCTTGTTATATGCCAGCAGCGATATCAGAAGATCAGCGCTGGAATGCAGCTGCGCGCCCACCGGGATCGGCGTGGCGTGTTCGGTAATTTCCAGCCGCAAAAGATCGCGCGGATCGTCTTTGATCGCCTGGATATCGCCTTCACGCGCGCCGAGGCCGAAACGCCACAGACAGAGCGCTGCATCCAATTCCCTAGAATTTGACATGGCCGATACGAACTCCGTTTCGTTATCGACCATTCAACGGGTGCCCGGTCCGAAATCCGTCGCTGTTGAAATGTGATTATTTCGTGGCGGGCTTTGGCGCCTCACGGGCAAGCAGCCCTTCCGCCAGCCGGCGCCGTGCCTCGAGCGACAATGTTCGGGCGAATTCCACCGCCTGCTGCTCGGTCGCGGCACGCACCTCGTATTCGGCCTTGCGCGCGCGTTCGAGCGCTGCGGACAATGCTTCCGGATCGAGCGTTTCCGCCCCCATCAGGGACGCCGCCTCTATACGCGCCTGACGCGCCTCGGCCGAAGTTTCCCGCATGGTCTTGCGCGCATCGTTAAGGTTGCGCCGGAAGGCCTCCCTTTCAGCCTTGGGCAACTGCTCACCCGCAAGCGGCATGCGGGCGGCGGCAGCGGCGGGATCGTTGCGCAGATAAACGAACCCCGCACCGGCAAGCGCGCAGACAAGAAACGTATTCGCGACGAGAAGGACAACGACTATCCAGCGGAAATTCTGATCGCTCATTTCGCCTCCTCGGTCATTTCGTTTTCGGTTTGCAGGTTTCCGAAGGCCGTCAACGTGTCGCCCAATGTCAGGGCCGGTGGTGGCGTGAGGTTGATGACGGCGATTGCTCCCGTCAGCGCTCCCGCAAGGCTGATGCCGATCATGCCCGCCCCCAGACCGTAGCGGACGATCCACCTGTGTCTGGTGGTGTGGGTTCTTGCCTGCGCCATGATCCTCGCGTTGAGAATGGCCGAGGGATCGCGAAGACGGTACGCCGACAGCGCAAGATCGAGACCGGCCGCCTGCGCGATCAGGCGTTTGCCGTCTTCCGTCCCCGCATAAATCATGGCCTCTGCCCGCCGGTCTTCCGGCCAGCGTTCGGGATCGGCGCCATAGGCCGATACGAGGTCGGAAAAAACCTTGTTATCCATGAGCGTCTTCTTCGCTCCGTTCATTTGTCGCCCTCATTCAAAATTGCATGGAGTGCCCGGCGCCCCCGCGCCAGAAGGCTTTCCAGCGCGTCTACACTGACATGCATGACATCGGCCGCCTCGCGGTTCGACATCTCCTGATAATAGACCAGAACAATCGCCTCCCGTTGCCGGGCGGGTATAGCCTGCAAGGCACGCGCCACGGCACCGCTCTCGTCACCACCATATGGCAGGTCGGCATCGGGCAGCGCGCTGCCGTCGATCTGTTCGGGCGGCTCCGCTACCGATATTTCCCGGCGCTTTCGCAGCCGGTCGTAACACAGGTTGAGCGCCACCCGGTGGATCCAGGTATCGAACCGCGCGCGCCCCTGCCGCCATGTACCGGCATGTTTCCATATCCGCAGGAAGGTTTCCTGCGCGATGTCTTCCGCCTCTGCCGGATCACCCAGCATGCGGGTGGCAAGCGCCATGATCCTCGGCAGTTTGGCCGTCACCAGAGCCTGCATCGCACGGACATCTCCCGCAGCGACGTCCGCCACCAAATCTGCATCCGGATCGCTTACCATGTATCGGGCTTTGTCTCCGTACCGTCCTGCCGGACAGGGGCGAATTCCATGCGGATTTATAGCGATGTCAGTGAGGAAGTTCCGCACCTTGTCACTTTAACGCAGGTCCGCGCAAAATCCGTCGCTGATTTCTGGGATATATTCGCGTGCAATTTACGGCAGGCCGCCCCCCCGCTGGAAACCTGTTGAAACGGTCTTATCAACCGTCGGCCGACACCGCGGCCAGCCTCTCCGGCCCGAATGCTTCCAGCAATCCGCGATAGGGCTTGGCAACCGGCGTGGCATAGGCACCGCGTTTGGCAGTCGAAAGCCCCATCGACACCAGCGCTTCAGCCTGTTTGACGGCTGCGGTAACACCATCGATAACCGGAACGCCGAATTCGCTGCGCAGTTCGGCGGTGAGATCCGCCATACCAGCGCAACCGAGCACGATCGCTTCGGCGCGATCCTGCTTGAGCGCCAGCGAAATCTCTTCGCGCAACCGCTCGCGGGCATTCGAACCCGGTTCTTCCAATGACAGAACGGGAATATCGGCGGCACGCACATTACAACGGGAAGACATGCCGTAGCGATGAACGAGATGTTCGAGCGGCAGCCGCGAACGCTCCATCGTCGTCACAATGGTGAACCTCTGCGCGATGAAGGCGGTGGCGGAAACCGCCGCTTCGCAGATGCCGATCACCGGTATGTCCGCAAGAGCGCGGGCCGCATCGAGCCCGGTATCGTCGAAACAGGCAATGACGGCCGCCCTGGCACCGAGCATTGGCGCCTTGGCAAGCTCCAGCAGCAGGCCGGGTACGGCAAAAACCTCGTCGTAATAGCCTTCGATGGAGACCGGTCCCATTGAGGAGGTAACGGCGAGGATTTCCGTGTCGCAGCTCGCTGCCCGCGTCGCTGCATCGGCGATCGTCGCCGTCATGGATTGCGTCGTGTTCGGATTGATGACGAGGATGCGCATTTTACGTTTCTTTATCCGCGTGAATGGCGGCGGTTCAGGGTAACGATCAGGCCAAGCGTGGCTGCAATCACCAGGAAGGAAAACAGGGTCGTGACCGCCCCAAGCGCATAAAGCACCGGCGTCGTGACATTGGTGGTCATGCCGTAGATTTCCAGCGGCAGGGTGTTGTAGGTGCCTGATGTCATCAGCGTGCGGGCGAATTCGTCATAGGAGAGCGTGAAGCCGAACAGGCCGACGCCGATCAGGCTCGGTGCGATCATCGGCAGCACCACATGGGCAAAAGTCTGCCAGGCGGATGCACCGAGATCGCGGGCCGCCTCTTCATAGGATGGCGAGAAGCGGTTGAAGACAGCCAGCATGATGAGCACGCCGAAGGGCAGCGTCCAGGTGAGGTGCGCGCCGAAAGCTGATGTGTACCATGAAGGTTCCAACCCAAGCTGTTGGAAAAGAACGCCAATGCCGAGTGATATGATGATCGATGGCACCACGAGGCTGGCGACGGAAAGATAGAATAGCGGCGTCGCGGCGATGAACTTGCGCCGGAAGGCAAGCCCCGCCAGAAGCGAGACGAGCACCGTGACGACCATGACCATCACACCGAGCCCGAAAGAACGGCGGAACGAGCCGCCGAAATCGCCGACCGCCTGCTGTTCGAAAAGATTGCCGAACCAGTGCAGCGAAACGCCGTTCAACGGAAAGGTCAATCCGCCATTCGGCCCCTGGAAGGCAAGGATGAGGATCGCCGACAGCGGGCCGTAGAGGAACAGCACGAAGAGAAGAAAAAAGAAGGCGAGGATGTAAAATTCGCGGCCGCGTTTTTCCGAATTCATGGGTCACAACTCCTTGCGGATATCGACGATGCGCAGGATGCCCGCGACCATCAAAAGAACGAGGATGAGCAGGATGACGGCATTTGCGGCCGCCGCGGGATATTGCAGCAGCGACATCTGGTTCTTCATCATCAGTGCCACCGAGGCGCTCTGGCCGCCGGACATGACCTGAACCGTGGAGAAATCGGCCATGACGAGCGTCACGACAAAGATGCTGCCGATCGCCATGCCGGGTTTGGCAAGCGGAATGATGACGTTCCAGAGGGTCTGCCAGCCCGTCGCGCCAGCGTCGCGCGCCGCCTCGATCAGCGATTTGTCGATGCGCATCAGCGTGTTGAAGATCGGCGTAACCATGAACAGCGTATAAAGATGCACCATGGCCAGCACCACGGCAAAATCCGAATAGAGCAGCCATTCGATCGGTTCGGGCACGATGCCGGCCCCGATCAGCGCGCTGTTGACCAGCCCGTTACGCCCGAGAACGGGAATCCAGGAGATCATGCGGATGATGTTCGATGTCAGGAACGGCACGGTGCAGACGAGGAACAGAACCATCTGCATAGTGGTGGTGCGAATATGGAACGCCAGGAAATAGGCAATCCAGAAACCGCAGAACAGCGTTATCGCCCAGACGATGGCGGCAAATTTCAGCGTGTTGATATAGGTCTGCCATGTAACCCAGGAACCGAGCGTCTCGGTATAATTGAAGGTCACAAAACCGGGATACATCTGGGCGAAATCATAATCCCAGAAACTGACGACGGCGATCATGACGATCGGCAGAGCCAAGAAAAAGCCGAGGATCAGGAAAAGCGGTGTGGCCTGAACATAGGACACAAGCTTTTGCGGCAGCACGAAGTTGCGGGACGGCTTGTCCTTTTTTTCGCTCACGCCGATTAGTCTGACCGTCACCATCATGAAGCCTTTCGCTGTATTTCCGGAAGCACCGGCGGCATTGGCCGCCAGTAAGCGTTTCAGGCAAAGCTCTCTTCAAACTCGACGTCATTCTCGGGCTTGACCCGAGGATCCAACCACGTCTGATGTGGCGGATCGTTAGATCCTCGGGTCAAGCCCGAGGATGACGGAGAGGTTTTGGTGCTCTGTCGTTCTCAAGGCCGGCGGCTTTCGCCGCCGGTTCTATTTCATGAAAACATCAGGCCGCGATGAACTCGTTCCAGCGACGAACCATGTAGCGGTCCTCGTCCATGACGGAGTTCCAGCAGGCGACCTTGCCCATGCGCTCCTGGAACGAGCCGCCGTCGCGCACTGCACCGGCCTTTTCCATGACCTTGCCGTCCGGGGCGATGATATCGCCCTGCGCGGGCTTGCCTTCGACCCAGTAACCCCACTCGTCGGCCGACATATGCTCCTTCGCCGTATCCATGGCTGCGGAGTAATAGCCCTGACGGTTGAGATAAGCGCCGACCCAGCCTGACGTGTACCAGTTGATGTATTCATAGGCCGCATCGAGCTTGGCGCCGGAGAGGTGCTTGGCAAGGCCGAGACCACCGCCCCAGGAGCGGTAACCTTCCTTCAGCGGCTGGTATTTGCAGGCAACGCCCTTGGAGCGGACGGCAGCAACAGCCGGCGACCACATGGACTGGATGACAACTTCGCCCGACGCCATGAGGTTGACGCTTTCATCGAAGCTCTTCCAGAAGGCACGGAACTGGCCGTCTTTCTTCGCCTTGATGAGGAATTCGATCGTCTTGTCGATCTCTTCCTTCGTCATGTTGCCCTTGTCGGCATATTTGATGTTGCCCGTGGCTTCCATGATCATCGCCGCATCCATGATACCGATGGAGGGGATGTTGATGATGGAGGCCTTGCCCTTGAACTTGGGGTCCATGATATCGGCCCAGCTGGTGATATCGCGACCGACGAGATCCGGGCGGATACCGAGCGTATCGGCATTGTAGATCGTCGGAACCATGGTGAAATAATCGGTCTCGCCCTTGGCGAACTTCTTGTCACCGGGCTTTTCGACGAAGCCTACCGTGTGCGGGGCTGTGCCCTGCGCCACAACGCTGTCCGGCGTCAGCTTGCCGGTTTTGAACAGCGGTACGATCTTGTCGTAATATTTCAGCTTCTTGATTTCCATCGGCTGGATGACGCCGGCCGGATAGACCTTCTTCAGGATCCAGTATTCGATATCGGCGATATCATAGGAGTTCGGCTGGGTAACGGCGCGTTGGGCGGCCGCATCCGAATCCGTTGCCGTCATCTCGAGCGTGATGCCAAGATCGGCCTTGCACTTTTCGGCAATGGCGTTGAGGTTCGAAACGCCGGTACCGAACTGGCGGATCGTGATCGGGTTCTGGGCCCAGATGGTCGGGAAACCGGTGATGAGGCCGGAGCCGATCGCCGCACCCGTTGCGGCGGCACCCGCTTTTAGAAGTCCGCGGCGGGACAGGCCCTTGGTGCTGTTGGAATTGTCGGTCATTTCAAAGTTCTCCTCTGGTTATTTTTGGGGTTACTTCTCTACCCGGCCGAGCACGATGGCATCGGCCGCATTCCATGAAAGCGGTATGGCGTCGCCGGTCCTGACCGGCTTTTCGAAGAAGGCGACGTCGCTGAGGATGGCCTTGAAATCCTCAATGCCCGCGCCGGTGACGGCGATCTTCACGCTGGCGCCGCGATATTCGACATTCGAGACGATGCCGGTAAAACCGAAGCCCGGCTGATCTGCCTCGCCGACGCGCACGCGGTCGGTACGAACGGCAATATCAACCGCGCCATCCGGCGGCGCGATGCCGCTGGCGGTAAAGGTGCCGCCGCCTGCGACTTCCAGCGTGACGAGATCGCCGTTCTTTTCCCTGAACCGTCCGGAAATGACATTGTGATCGCCCATGAAGCGGGCGACGAAAGCGGTGGCCGGGCGCTCGAACAGCTCACGCGGTGTCGCCGCCTGTTCGATACGGCCGTCATTCATGACGACGATGACATCGGCCAGCGCCATGGCCTCTTCCTGGCTGTGCGTGACATGAACGAAGGTGATGCCGAGCGAGGTCTGCAGCTTCTTCAACTCGGCGCGCATGCGGATCTTGAGGAAGGGATCGAGCGCCGAAAGCGGCTCATCCAGCAGCAGCGCCTCGGGATCGGTGATCAATGCGCGCGCCAGCGCCACACGTTGCTGCTGCCCGCCGGAAAGCTGGGCCGGGCGCCGGTTGGCATAGGGTTCAAGCTGCATCAGTTGCAGCATCTCGAGTGCCTTGGCGTGACGCGTTTCCTTGTCCACCCCCTTCATCTTGAGGCTGAAGGCAACATTGTCGACGAGATCGAGATGCGGAAACAGCGCATAGGACTGGAACATCATCGCCGTGCCGCGCCTGGCGGGCGGCAGATCGGTGACCACCACATTGCCAAGCCTGATATCACCGCTAGAAATGCTTTCGTGGCCGGCGATCATGCGCAGCGTCGAGGTTTTCCCGCAGCCCGATGGCCCAAGCAGACAGCAATAGCTTCCCGCCGGTATCTTGAGGCTTATGGCGTGCACGGCGGTGGTGCTACCATAAATCTTGGAAACGGAAGCGATGTCGATTGCTGCGGCTTTGCTCATGAACACTCTCCTGCGACGTCTTTGTCATGCAGGAGGCGTGCCAATCGGCTTTGTTATTGATGTAAAAGGATATTTTCGAGTGGTACTTGGACCCGGCCACCCGGCTGCTCAAATTTACAGCGATTGTTTTCGATTGATTGAGGAAATTGTATGCGATCCTAGTAATCGATTGCGAGATATTGGACTAGGAAAAAGGCCACTATCAGGTTAGAAGAAGCGATACCGGAACCGTGACATGACCTTGCAAGAAAATCCCCCAGTTTCCGTTGATGTTTCAATCGAGGATCGCTCGCTCGTTATCCGCGAATCCCTTCGCAACGCCATCATCGATCGGCGGCTGGCGCCGGGGACAAAACTCTCGGAAGCGGAGGTTGGTGCGCTCTTTGATGTCAGCCGTACCGTCGCGCGTGCCGCCCTGCAGATATTGGCCTTCGAAGGTCTGGTGAAGACCGAGCGCAACCGCGGTGCTTTCGTCTCCACGCCCTCCCCGGAAGAAGCTTGCCAGATTTTCGACGCCCGCCGCCTGATCGAACCGGGTATCATCGCAGCGGCCGTGGAGCGCATCACGCCTGCGGATATCGCCCGCTTTCGCGAGCATCTCGCCGAAGAGGAGCGCTACATGAACGCGCGCGGCCCTGTCGCACGTCGAGCGGAAATCAAGGCGTCGGGTGATTTTCACCTCATGCTGGCCAGCGTGTCCGGTAATGTCATTCTCCAGCGCTTCATGGACGAACTGGTCGCCCGTTCCTCGCTGGTGGTCGCCCTTTATGGTCGCTCCGGCGTATCGAGCTGCGGCCACAGCGAACATTTCGCCATTCTTGACCTGATCGAACAGGGCAAGGCCCAACGGGCCGCCGACCTCATGCTCCATCATCTCGACCATATCGAAGCGGATCTCGATCTGCAGCCGAAACAGGGCGTCAGCCTGAAAACGGCGCTGGCACCGCTGGAATAGCGCAGCCTTGCGAAGAATGGTGCCGACGCACACACCGTTTCGGTGACGTGCGTCGGCAAGTTGCTTAGAGCACGCCCAGGAACTGCTTGAGTTCCGCTGTCCGGGGATTGGCAAAAACCTCTTCCGGCGGGCCGATCTCGTGCACGCGGCCCTGATGCATGAAAACGACGCGCGAGCAGACATCGCGGGCGAACTTCATCTCATGCGTCACCATCAAAAGCGTCATGCCTTCCTTTGCCAGTTCACGCACGACGGCCAGCACCTCCGATACGAGTTCGGGGTCGAGCGCGGAGGTGATCTCGTCGCAGAGAAGGGCGATCGGCTGCATGGCAAGGGCGCGGGCGATCGCCACACGCTGCTGCTGGCCGCCGGACAGTTCATCCGGAAAGGCATCGAACTTGTGGGCCAGTCCGACACGTTCCAGCATCTTGCGCGCCATCACCTCCGCCTCCGGCTTGGTGACCTTCTTCACCACCATCTGCGAAAGCATGACATTGCCGCCGGCCGTCAGATGCGGAAAAAGATTGAACTGCTGGAAGATCATGCCGACCTTCAGCCTCAACGCCTTCAGATGCAGCTCATCATCCAGCAACTGTGCACCAGCGACCTGGATGGAACCACCGCTGATCGTCTCCAGCCCGTTGATGCAGCGAAGCAACGTCGATTTTCCGGAGCCGCTTTTTCCGATGATGGCGATCACTTCGCCGGGTTCAACATCCAGGTTTATGCCCTTCAGAACCTCATTGTCGCCAAAGCTCTTGCGGACTTCAGTGATTTCGATGAGCGACATTGAGCTTCCTTTCCAAGAACTGGCTGGATTTCGACAGCGGCCAGCAGAGAGCGAAATAGATGAGAGCGACCAGCCCGTAGACGGTGAAAGGCTGGAAAGTGGCGTTGGTAACGATCGTGCCGGCCTTGGACAGTTCAACGAAACCGATGATGGAGGTGAGTGCCGTGCCCTTGACGACCTGCACGGAGAAACCGACCGTCGGCGGAATGGCGATCTTCATCGCCTGCGGCAGGATGACGTAACGCATCTGTTGCAGGCGGCCCATGGCAAGGCTGGCGGACGCCTCCCATTGCCCCTTGGCAATCGCCTCCACGCAGCCGCGCCAGATTTCCGCAAGGAAGGCAGCCGTCCAGAGGATCAGCGCCACACCGGCCGCAAGCCAGGCCGGAACATCGACGCCGAGGAGACCGAGGCCGAAAAAGGCGATGAAGAGCTGCATCAGCAGCGGCGTGCCCTGAAACACTTCGATATAGACGCGGGCAGTGCGGTTCAAAGCCCGGCGCGGGCTGATGCGCAACCACAGTAGCAGGATGCCGACCATGCCGCCGCCGATGAAGGAAACGAGCGAGAGCAGCAGCGTCCAGCGGGCGGAAAGCAGGAGATTGCGCAGAATGTCCCAAAGGGTGAATTCGGTCATCGTGCCGCCCTCCTCGGGAAAAGAAAGCTGCCGAGCGCCAGCATGCCCTGCCGCAGCAGGATAGCGAGCGCCAGGTAGATGACGGTTGACAGGATGTAGGCCTCGAAGGCGCGGAATGTGCGCGACTGGATGAAGTTCGCCGCAAAGGTCAGGTCTTCCACGGCGATCTGCGAGACGACGGCCGAGCCGAGCATGACGATGACCACCTGCGAGGAGAGCGCCGGCCAGATGCGTTGCAGCGAGGGCGTCAGCACCACATGGCGGAAGGTCTCGAAGCGCGTCATTGCAAGGCTCGCGCCCGCCTCGAACTGGCCCTTCGGTGTCGCCTGAATGCCGGCGCGGATGATTTCGCAGCTATAGGCGCCGAGATTGATGATCATCGCCAGATTGGCCGCCGTCAGCTCTGAAAGCTTGAAACCAAGCGATGGCAGGCCGAAGAAGATGAAAAATAACTGGATCAGAAAAGGCGTGTTGCGGATGAGTTCCACATAGATGCCGACGATGGGCTTCAACCATGCAGGTCCAAGCGCCCGCGCCCAGGCGCAGGCGATGCCGAATGAAACGCCGACCACACCGCCGACGAGCGTGAGCTGGCTGGTAATGGCGATGCCTTTGGCAATTTGTGGCCAATATTCGCCAAGCCACAGGAAATCAAATTGATAGCTCAAGAAACAGTCCCCTTGCGCCGGTGAAGAAAGGCGTCATCCCGGCGGATCCGGGATGACCAGGGCGAATGATGATCAAAGGTCTTTCGGCAGATCCTGACCGAGCCACTTGGCGGCGATCGCATTCAGCGAGCCGTCTGCCTTAGCGGCGGCTACGGTGGCGTTGACCTTTTCCAGCAGGGCCGGTTCGTTCTTGTTGAGGCCGATATAGCAGGGGGAGTTCTTGATGAGGAACTTGAGTTCCGGGCGCTTCGGCGGGTTCTTGGCGAGGATCGCGGCGGCGACGACGTTGCCAGTCGCGACAACCTCCACCTGGCCAGAAAGGAAGGCCGAGATGGTGCCGTTATTGTCCTCGTAGCGTTTGATGGTGGCATCCGAAGGCGCAACCTTTGTCAGTTCCAGGTCCTCGACGGCGCCACGGGTGACGGCGATGGTCTTGCCTTTCAGGTCTTCGGCCTTGGAGAGCGCAACATCGGCCGGGCCGAAAACGCCGTTGAAGAAAGGCGCGTAAGCATCGGAGAAATCAATAACTTTTTCGCGCTCGGCATTCTTGCCGAGGCTGGAGATCACAAGGTCGACCTTGTTGGTCTGGAGATAGGGAACGCGGTTGGCGCTGGTGACAGGCACGAGTTCCACCTTCACGCCCAGCTTGTCGGCGATCATCTTGGCCATGTCGATATCATAACCCTGCGGGGTCATATCAGCCGAAACGCTGCCGAAGGGCGGGAAATCCTGCGGCACGGCCACCCGCAGCGTTCCGCGTGCGGTGATGTCGGCAAGGGCGTCCGCCTTGGCGGGCGCGGAAAGACCAAAGGCGGCAGCCATGGCAGCGGCAGCGATGAGGGTCCGTCTGAAGATCATATGTCGTTCTCCTTGTGTTGATTTGGTTGCATGTGGATTTTGTCCGGATCGCCGCCATTCTTTTCCGGCAGGGCAAGCGACCGGCGAAGGCCGGCGAGAGGATCCGGGCGTCGTGTGAGGTCGAGGCCGGTTTCCACCTCGTCCAGATGTTCTATGGAAAGTTCCGCCGCCCTCACGAAATCGCCCGCTTCCATGGCGTCGAAGATCCGACAATGCCCCTCATGGGATTGGAGGGCATGGAATTCCGACTGGTAGAGCATGGAGATCAGAATTGTCCGGGCGGTGAGATCACGCAGCAGCTCGATAAGGACGGCGTTGCCGCAAAGCTCAGCGATGCGGATATGGAAATCACCCATCAGGCAGGTAAGGCGCTGGCGGTCGCCTGCGGCTATTGCAATCTTCTCTTCCTCGAGATGCGCGACGAGAACCTTGCGCCCCTCCTCCGACAGCACCCGCATGCTGCGCAGCAACCCGGATCGATGATCCGCCGGGCCTCGTAAATGGTCATCGCCTCCTCGGCGGAAGGTTCGACGACGAACCAGCCCCGGCGCGCGCTGACATGGACGATGCCGCGTGTTTCCAGACGCATCATCGCCTCCCGGACCCGGGTGCGCGAAACGGCGAAAAGTCCGGCCAGCTGATTTTCGCTGAGCCGCGTGCCCGGCCGGATACGTGCCGAAAGAATGCCGGAAACGATGGCTTCTTCGATATTTATCTGACGGTCCTGCCTGGTATGTAAATCTTGCATACAAGATTGAAAGCAAGGCCCGTGCCAGAACGGATTATTCTTTTAAAATCAAAATCTACCTGAAATGCACGCGCCCACTCGCTCAAATTTTGAGCAAGAAAATTGACGTCCATCAAAAAAAACGCAGAGCTGCGTGACCCCGGTGCGTTTGCCGCGGGACTTCGCTCTAACCGGCCTTGAAGCGGTCGAAAGCCGTGAGATACTTGACCGTGGGATCGGCGTCCCATCGGTAAATTTCGGTTCGGAGGAAATGCAGCTCGTCTTCGAGCTTTTCTTCCGACAGCTCCACCCACCAGGATTTCGGCCGACCGTCGGAACCGTCCGACCAGCGGTAACCCCGCTTTTTCAGGTGGTCCTTCATGTCGAACGGGCTGTTTTCCGCATAAATACGGACCCGGGAATGCTGGCTCGCCTCATAAAGCTCCATGAAAGGCGTTCCGCTTTGGCCCGGCCTCTGTTGCTCCAGCACTTCCAGCAGTGCGAAACAATCATCGACGGCGCGATGGCCATCATGGAAATAGCCGGATTGCCCGATCAGGTAGGCAAGCTTGCTGCCCTCGAAACCGCGTGCACTCCAGTCAATTTCCGAAACGGAACAGGCCCAGGCCTTGTTGCGGAAGATCGGCGAGAAGGCCTCGCAAAAGGGACGATCGAAGCCGGCATTGTGGGCAATGATCAAATCGGCGCCGGTAACAAGCGAGGTCAGCTGGTCGATGTCTATCGACTGTCCGGCAACCATCTCATCGGTGATACCCGTCAGGCGCGTGATCTCTTCCGGAATGGGAGTGCCCGGCTGTCGCAAACCGCCATAAACGCCGGTGATATCACCGATCGCACCCTGATCGTCGAATGTGAAGGTAATGATACCGATTTCTATGATTTCGTCGGTTCGGTGGTTGAGGCCCGTCGTCTCGGTATCGAGGATCACGCCCTGCCGTGGAAATCCCGCTCTGGGCTGGTCGCTGACCGCGCGCGGCTGCAGCTTGCGCAGGATACGGTAATTGCCTGTCGATTCGAGATGTGCGGCCAGAGCCTCGTCGTCGGGAACCGTCTTCTGCGTCGTTTCGCGACCACCCGCTTTTCGCCCGCGCTCAGCCTGAGGAAGCCGCGCTGTCGCGGAGCCGAAAAAATCCAACTGGGAGGTCATTCCACTCCTGTCCGCCTTGGCCGGAAATCGAGAATAAGTACTCCAACATATGCGCAGAGGCTGACACTAACAACTCCGGTTTCTCTCATCCACAGAAACCGGGCGGCGTCCGTTTGGCATTGCCCGCATCGGATTCGCAAAAGGGGCGGAATGTTCCGCCCCCCTCTTTGCTTTGCCGCTATCGATTGAAATACCCGTGGTCAGCGTGTGTGGTGAACCGGCTGCAATGCATAAACAGGTGTCGGAAGCCCCTCCATGCGTGCCTTTAACTGCAAGGCGAGATATTGCGAATAGTGACGCGACTGGTGCAGGTTACCGCCGTGGAACCACAGCGCCTCCTGCTGCGTCGGCTTCCACATGTTGCGCTGCTCGCCTTCCCACGGCCCCGGATCCTTCGGTGTATCCGAGCCGAGACCCCAGACCTTGCCGACCCTGTCAGCCGTTTCCTGATCGATGAGATCGGCAACCCAGCCATTCATCGACCCGTAGCCCGTCGCATAAACGATGACATCGGCGGGAATTTCCTTGCCACCGGCAAGTTTTATCGAACTCTCGGTAATCTCGTCCACCTGACCGGCGGCAAGCTTCACCTTGCCATCGATGATGAGCTGCGAGGCGCCGATATCGATATAATAACCGGAGCCGCGCCGCAGATACTTCATGAACAGGCCCGAACCATCCGCACCCCAATCGAGCTGGAATCCGGCCTTTTCCAGCGCGGCGTAAAAATCGGCGTCGCGTTCCCGCATCCTGTCATAGAGCGGAATCTGGAACTCGTGCATGATCCGATACGGCAACGAAGCGAAGATGAGATCGGCCTTTGCCGTCGTTACGCCGTTCGCCAGAGCCTGTTCGGAATAGAGCGCACCGAGCCCAATATCCATCAGCGTGTCGGATTTGACGATATGGGTGGTCGAACGCTGGATCATCGTCACATCAACACCCACTTCATGGAGCGCGGCGCAGATATCGTGGGCCGAGTTGTTCGAGCCGACGACCGCAACCTTCTTGCCCTTGTAACCATCCGGCCCCGGATGCTGCGAGGAATGGTGCTGATCGCCGCTGAAACGCTCTCGCCCCTTGAAATCCGGAATATTGGCCTTGCCGGACATGCCGGTGGCAAAGACCAATTGCTTTGGCCGGAGCACGACTTCCTCGCCGTCACGATCGACGATGATCTTCCATTCCTTCGCCGCCTCATCCCATCTGGCAGACTTGGCGGTGGAGCGGGTCCAGTAATTCAGCTCCATCACCTTGGTGTAGAATTCCAGCCAGTCACCGATCTTGTCCTTGGGTGCAAAGACCGGCCAGTTCTTCGGGAAATCGATGTAGGGCAGATGGTCGTACCAGACAGGATCGTGCAGGCAGAGCGACTTGTAGCGTTTGCGCCAGCTGTCACCCGGCCGGTCGTTCTTTTCGAGAATGATCGTCGGCACGCCGAGCTGGCGCAGCCGCGCGCCAAGCGCGATGCCGCCCTGTCCACCGCCGATGATGACGGTATAGGGTTGCCTGTCGTAGCCAAGCGTGCGCGCTTCCTCCTCGCGCTCCTCCTTCCACGTTTTGGCACCGAGGTTCTGGCCATGCCGGGCGCCGAGCGGGCGGGTGAAGCCCGATTTCTCCTCATGGCCCTTCAGTTCGGACAGCGCCGTCAGCAGCGTCCATATCTGGCCGTTCTTGAAACGCACCAGACCGTAACCGCGCCCGGTTGCCGTCTCGAAGGTGATCCAGCTTTCCAGAACGCCTTCCGCTTCCGTCGCCTCTTCACCGGTGGCGACACGCCAATTGGAGGGCCTCGCCGTCGAAAGCTGCGATTGCAGCATGTCACGCACCTGATCGCGCCCCTCGACGGTCTTGATGTTCCAGGTAAAGGCAACGAGGTCGCGCCAGTAACAATCCTCGGCAAACAGATTGACGGCATCATCGACCCGGCCAGCTTCAAGCGCCGCGCCGAAGGTATCTAGAAGCGCCTGAAGGCGGGTGGTGGGGGTCTTTTCGAGCATGTGTTCCTCCTCCTGCTCAATGTGGCAGGACGGCTCCTCAACCGCCCCGCATGTCGGATCGGCCTATCGCGACAGGTCGATCAGGATTTTCAGATGTTTGCCGGCCGGGTCGAGCAACTGGTCGAACCCTTCCGTGACCGCCTCGCTGAGCGAGACATATTTGGTGACGATCCGGCTCGCCGGAATCTGGCCGCTGGCGATCAGCCGGGCAACACGCGGCCAATAATGGGTCGGATAGGCCCAGGAGCCGCGAATATCGATGTCCTTGAAGGTCACGTCGAACCAGTTCAGCGGGTTTTCGCCGGGGTGGAGACCGGTCTGCACCACGACACCCTGCTTGCGCACGGCATCGGCGCAGTTCTTCAGCGCATATTCATTACCGACGCATTCGATGGCGACATCGCAGCCGACATTGCCTTCGGTCTCGGCACGAATGACATCGCCGACCTTTTCCGTCTTCGGATTGATCGTGCGCACCTCGCCGAGCGCCTCCCGCGCCAGCGCCAGACGCGTGTCGTTGAGATCGGAAAGGAATATCTGCGAGGCACCGGCCGCCCGCGCCGCCATGGCAACGAGAATGCCGATCGGCCCGGCACCGGTGACAAGCACGCTGCTGCCAGCCGTTACACCGCCACGGTCGCAGGCATAAACCGCAACCGCCGTGGGCTCTATGAGGGCCGCTTCCTGATCGGAAAGCGCATCGGGTATCGGCTGGACATTGTAGTCATTGAGAAGAGCCGCCTGCGCCATGCCACCGGAATGCCAGGACAGGCCGGCGAGCGCGAGATTTGTGCTCAGATGATAGAGACCGCGATCGGCGTAATAATCGCCATGGCGTGGCATGATCAGCGGCTGGATCGATACCCTATCGCCGGGCTTTACATGGCTGACGCCCTCGCCCACGGCCTTGACGACACCGCCAAATTCATGACCGAGAATTTGCGGCCCGTGAGCGCCGGTGAAAGGATGCGGCTCCTTCGGCACGAAGATCGGGCCATAGGCATATTCGTGCAGGTCCGTACCGCAGATGCCGCAGAACCTGTTTTCAACGAGCACCTCGCCCGGGCCGGGCTCGGGCGGCGAATTCACATCTTCGATGCGTAAATCCTTGGCGGCGTGAAAGCGCAGTGCTTTCATTGCATTTCCTCCTGTTGTTCTTGCACAGAAGGATCAGCAAGCGGCATGCCAGAATGTTTGACGCTCTATTATGATGCGATTTCAACAGGTTGCGAAGACACCACTTTAGCCTGTCGGACAAATGCAACAGGTCACGCGCAACAGGTGTTGCACCGGTCGCATAAGTTCAGGCGTTTGAGGCGGCGGTGGATGGTGGAACGGTTGACGCCGAGGCTTCGCGCCAGCGCCGAGACGTTGTTGCCGCAGTCCTGTAGCGCCCGACGCAGATCGTCGTCATCCCGCGACGTATTGGCGGTGGCTTCGGTGAAGAGATGGTCCGGCAGGCAACCGGGATCGATGGTGCCGCCGTCGCAGAGCGCCGCCGCAACCCGCAGGGCGTTGAAGAGTTCGCGCAGATTGCCCGGCCAGTCATGCGCAAGCAGGAGTTCGCGTGCCGCCGCGTCGATCCTGTAGGTCTCGCCGTTTTCCTTCTCGATGCGGTGGAGAAACTGGTCGATAAGCCAGCCGAGATCCTCGCGCTCCCGCAGCGCCGGCAGCGTCACCGTCGCGGCATTCAGGCGATAATAGAGGTCCTGCCGGAAACGACCTTCCTTCACCAACTCGGCAAGATCGCGGTGCGATGCGGATAGCACTCTCAGACGCACCGGCTTCGCCTTCAATGCACCAACCGGCTGCACCTCGTTTTCCGAGAGCACGCGCAGCAGGCGGCTTTGCAGGGAAAGCGGCATATCGCCGATCTCATCCAAGAACAATGTGCCGCCGCTTGCCTCTTCGATGAGGCCGCGTTTGCCCTTCTGGCTGGCGCCGGTGAAAGCGCCGGGCGCGTAACCAAACAATTCGGATTCGATGAGATGCTCCGGGATCGCCGCACAATTGACAGCAATGAAATTGCCGCCGCTGTTGCAGCTGTCGTGGATCGCCCGCGCAAGATATTCCTTACCGCTGCCCGTCTCACCCTGAATGAGGATGGGAATATCGCGGGCGGCGAGCTTGGCGGCCCGCACCTGCACCTTTTCCATCGCCGTATCGCCATTGCTCATGTCCCTCAGCGCGCGCGGCAACCGGGGCTCCGACGTAACCGGTGCGCGAATACTGACCGCGGGCGCGATGGCGCTGGCAAAAAGCACCAGACCGTTGCGGGCGCGCAAAAGCCGCTCGCCGTTTGGCCGCCCGCGCATGAAGCGCGGCAGGTCGTCCACGTCGATATCGAAGACCGAGGAAATCGGCTTGCCGAGAAAATCGCGCGTGGCAAGGCCATGCATGTTCATCGAGCGTGCGAGCGCCCCGAAACCACCATGGGTCATGCCGGTAATGCGCCCGCTACCATCAAGGGCAATAGCCGCATCGGGATCGACGTCGAGGAACTCAGGCGAACGGGCAAGACGCAGTACCCAGTCATTGCGGGTGCGGGTCATCAGATTGGCAAGCTCGATGCGCCGCGCGGTGGAGGCGACCAGATGCAGCGCCAGTTGCTGACTGGCCTTGGCCGTCGGCGAGCGCAGCTGGGAGATATCGAGCACGGCGGTAAGATCGCCGAGCGTATCGAAAACAGGGGCCGCAGTGCAGGTCAGCCCGATATGGCTGGTATCGAAATGGTCATCCTGATGGATGATGACCGGCTCGCCGGAAACAAGACAGGCACCAACGGCGCAAGTGCCTGCTCGGTTCTCGGACCATTCCGAGCCGAGATAAAGCCCCGCCCGGCGCAACTGGTTGTCGAAGGTCGGATCGCCCATGAAATCGACGGTGACGCCGCGTGCATCCGACAGCAAAAGCACATAGTTCTGTTCGGCGATCTGGTTGAACAGGGCCTCGAGGCCGGAGCGGCCGATGCGGATCAGCTCCTCGGCCTGCTCACGATGCTCCCGAAGCTTCAGCTCCGGCACGATATAGGCTTCCTGCGCGATCGTCGGATCGAGCTTGTAGTCGTTCAGACAGCGCAGCCAGGACTGGATGACGGGCGTATCACGCGGGCTGACCGCGCCCATGCCGACACGTTCGATCTCCCGTATATGCGACAGCGTCGATACCATGCATGCTTCCTCCGGGGCGGATGGTCGCATATTAGGAGACTGCTCACAATCCGGTTGTTACCGTGGTGGACGCTCGAAGCGATGCAACAATCGGGAAGCGGCCTGTCTCAGGAATGCGGGCGATTGATAATATTCTCGCAATTGGCCGGATCGCCGATGATCTCGCTGGTCTTGATGGTGGAAGCAGCGTCCGCAGTGATCTTGATGATGCAGTCGCGGCGGTGCTCCTTGATCTTCATGCCTTCCGTTTCGGATATCCGCATCTGCCCGTCCACGGTGCGGGCTTCCCGCTTGTTGCTGAGGCCGGCATAGGTCTCGACATCCACCTTCAGCCAATAGGATTCCGTCGCACCCTTTTCGATGATGACCTTGTTCGGACGGCCAAATCTCGCGATAGCGGCATCGCGGGGCTGACCCACGAGGCTTGCCACCGTGCGGAAGACGTCCGTCTGCCCGGTCGTGGCGCACGCGGAAACAACAGCCAGCACGCCGACCAGACATCCCGTTTCAAGCCATCTCATTTTCAGTTTCTTCCTTCACAAATTGCCACCGGCGGACACGTTCCACTGCGATGTGCGCGCAATCTAGGCTCGATAGTTTTGCGCTGAAAGAAGGGGCGGCGGAAATGCCGATCAACTTGTTATGATCGACGGCACCATGCGGACACTCTCACCTGTTGCGAAACACGGTGCAGGGAACCCCGGCCTGCCGGATTTCGCCGCAAAGCTGATTGGCCTGCCCCCGTGTCTCACGACCGATGCGGGCGGCATAACGCGGGCGTGAGCCGAAGTTTCCGCCTCGCTGCCGGACGATCAAGGCGCGTTCAGCATTAAGCGGCCCGGACAGCTGGCCTATTGCGCGGGTGAAAAGCCGGTTTGCCACCGCCGGATTATAATGCGCGGCAAGCTGCACGCCCCAGGGCGCCCAATCTGCCGAGGAGATGAGAACGGGATCATTTATGGTTCGCGTGTCGGCCAGACGCAGGCAGGCGTCGATGAAGGATCGGCTGTCATCCAGCGCCGGGGCCGCCTTTTCCGGCGGATTGTCTTTCCAGCTCTCCACGGGATATCCGGTTATAGCAAACACATAATCCCGGGTTTCCGTCGGCAGGCGGCCGGTCGAGATGAATGTCCGCAATCCCCCTTCGCCGGCATTATAGGCCGCCGCTGCCAGACCGAAATTGCCGAACTGCACATTCAGCTCCGACAGGTAGCGGGAAGACGCCTCCAGCGCGGCGATGATGTTGAAGCTGTCTTCGAGGCCGCGCAGCCTTGCCGTTCCCGGCATGAACTGGGCTATGCCTTCTGCACCTTTCGGGCTGACCGCATTGGGCCGAAACAGGCTTTCCCGCCAGATGAGCCTTGCGAAATAATCCGGCGGCACCGCGTGGCGCCCGGCCAGAACCTCGATGGCGTGACACAGATCGCTATTGTAGCTGGCCACGCGGATACATAATTCCGGCGCGACATCATGGGTGTAGGCGCAGGACACTTTTCCCGCAGCCGGCTCCTCAGCCCCGGCCGCGCCACAGGCGACAGTCAGAAACCAGAGCGCAAGACCCATGCGGCTTGTCGATATCCCTGCCAAGCGAGCGTCCCCGAAAATTCCATGCACGATGCGCGGATTATCAGACAATCCGGACGATATGCCCAGACCTTCGGCTCATCTTCAATGGAAGTTTCAGTTTTCCGGTCCGGTTGGTGCTTATGCGGGTCCGGAATGACTGCCTACCCCCCGATGGACGCGCGACGATTTTAAATGACACGGGCGAAGTTTGAGCAACCGCCCCTTCCTGCCACAAAAGATCTGCGCATCAGCTCAAGCATGCGCTTCAAGTAACAAAGAGACGTCGTTTGTATCTATACTTTGAGAGCTGCATGATTAAAAACATCGTTGCCCTTGAAGTCAATACGACCAATATTTCAAGTATTCTGGGAGGAAATATGATCGACATCGTAACCGCACTCGCCGTTTGGGCGTATATCGCCGGCTTTTTGATCTTGACGGCGCGGTTGGCAGGACAGACGGGAGAACCGATCTGGCTTTTCGCAAAAGGCCGTGAACGGCAGGCCATCCCTGCCATGCTTTTCCGCATAACCTTTCTTCTCGGCGCTCTTCTGCCGCTTGTCAGCCTTTGGCTGGGGCCGCAACAACCAATCCCGCTTCTGAACCGCTGCGATCTTGGCGCGGCAATCCGCATCACCGGTGCGGGCCTGGTGTTGGCTGGAGGCCTGACCGCGCTTTACGCGCAGCATTATATGGGCAAGTCATGGCGCATCGGCGCGGCCGAAGGCCATCTCGGCGCAATCGTGGATAGCGGCCCGTTCGGCCTTTCCAGAAATCCTGTTTTCGTCGGGCAGATCGTGCTGTTTGCCGGGTTGGTGCTGGTCTTCACCTCGGTTCTGCAGCTTGTTGTCGCCATCGCTCTTATCATCGCAGTGGTGCTGCAGGTGAAGATCGAGGAACGTATTTTGGCGAAAGAACTCGGCCCGGCATATGATGCCTATCGACGCAAAGTGAGGCGCTGGCTTTAACGACGATATGCGCGTCGGGTTGGACCGCCGAGCCGATGCCGGCCTGACACGCAGCTTTTATCTCTTCGCAAAATTACGCCTTTCCTCCACTGTTTCGGAACGTTCGCCGCAGAGTGGCATTCTATACCGAATGGGGGCTTCAATTGTGGAGGAACAAGCAAATGAAGAAGAACATAGTCTGTATCTGGTACGACAAGGATGCCGAGGCAGCCGCCAGATTTTATGCCGAGACCTTTCCCGACAGCACGGTGGGCAAGGTGTATCGCGCGCCGAGCGACTATCCCTCCGGCAAGGAGGGCGACGTGCTGACGGTAGAATTCACCGTTGCCGGCGTCCCCTGCGTCGGTCTCAATGGCGGGCCGGAATTCAAGCATAGCGAGGCCTTTTCGTTCCAGATATCGACCGAGGATCAGGCGGAAACCGACCGTTACTGGAACGCCATCGTCGGCAATGGCGGCACGGAAAGCGTCTGCGGCTGGTGCAAGGACAAATGGGGCATCTCGTGGCAGATCACCCCACGCGTGCTGATGGAAGCAATGGCAGCCGGCGGCGCGGAGGCCAAACGCGCCTTTGCAGCAATGATGAAGATGACGAAAATCGACGTCGCCGCCATTAAGGCCGCACGTCGGGGTTGACCAAGACGGACTATTCAGCAGCAAGTAGCGAAGGGCGCCTAAAATCCGTAAATGACCGAAAAATAAAGGAAAATCCGCTCTCGTGGCGTTTATCCCGCGTGTTTTGCCGCGCAGATCGTCCTGCGCGGCCAGTCATCACAAAACGTTCAACAAAGTGTAAGCGATCCGTCAAAGACGGCTGCTAGCAGAGCCCGTGGCTTCGTGCTGGGGACGTGATGTCCTTGCCGGTCATGCCATTATTCCTTCAACGGGGCTCAACTCATGAAACCTTCCGCTCTGACCTCTTTCGTGGCCGGCGTTGCCATTGCCGCCGCCTTCGGCGCCACGGCTGCCCACGCAGAAAAGACCAAGTTCGAATTCTGGTACGGCCTTTCCGGCGATCTCGGCGACCGCGTTCAGGAAACCTGCAAGAAGTTCAACGACTCGCAGGCTGAATTCGAGATCGTCTGCACCTCGCAGAACGATTACGACGCCACGCTGCAGAACACCATTGCCGCCTACCGCGCCAAGAAGCAGCCCGCCATCACCCAGATCTACGATGCCGGCACGCTGGACATGATGCTGTCCAAGGCTTTCGTTCCTGCCAAGAAGCTGATGGCCGACAACGGCTACAAGATCGACTGGAACAACTATTTCCCCGGCATCGCCAACTATTATGCGACGGCTGCGGGCGAGCTGAACTCCTTCCCCTACAACTCCTCCACCGCCGTTTTTTATTACAATGTCGACGCTTTCGAAAAAGCCGGCATCACCTTCAAGCCAGACACCTGGGAACAGGTCGAAGAGGCTGCCAAGAAGCTGAAGACGGCCGGTTTCGAATGCCCGCTGGCATTTAATTTCGACACCTGGATGCTGATGGAGCAGTTCTCCGCCATCCACAACCAGCCGATTGCCACCAAGGGCAACGGCTATCAGGGCCTCGACGCCGAACTGACGATCAACAAAACGAAGTTCATCGATCAGGTCAAATTCTTCAAGAAGATGCAGGACGAGAAGCTGTTCGTCGTCAAGACCAAGCAGCTCGGCATGGACATCCTGCCCGCCTTTACCTCGCAGAACTGCCAGATGTTCATGTCCTCGATCGCCAGCCACGGCACCGTCGGCAAGGCCATGCCTGAGGGCGTGAAGTGGGACGTCGCCATGCTGCCGATCTGGAAGGGCACCGAGCGCCACAACTCGCTCGTCGGCGGCGCGTCGCTCTGGGTCATGGCCGGTCGTCCGGACGCTGAATACAAGGGTGCAGCCGCATTCCTGAACTTCATCGCCCAGCCTGATATGGTTGAGTGGTGGTCCACCGTCACCGGCTACATCCCCGTCACCAAGACCGGTTTCGACGCCATGAAGGCCAACGGCTTCTACGACAAGGCCCCCTACAAGGGCCGTGAAAAGGCCATTGAAAGCCTGACATTCACGCCGCCTTCCGAATATACCCGCGGTATCCGTCTCGGCGGCTTCACGCAGATCCGCAAGGAAGTCGCGACCTCGCTCGAAGCCATCTTCATGCAGAATGCCGACATCCAGACCGAACTCGACAAGGCTGTCGAGCGCTCGAATGCCGGCCTGCGCCGCTTCGAAAAGACCTATGCCGGCGCCAAGCTGAACTAAACGGTCCTTTTCGCCTGGGTTTGCCCGTGTCCGCACGGGCAAACCCTTAATGCCATTTTCTGTTTCGGATATTTCATGGAAAAGCGCGCCGTTTTCAAAAGCACCTGGTTGCCGCTGCTGTTCGCATTGCCGCAGCTGGCACTGATCCTCCTGTTCTTCTACTGGCCCGTCGCGGCGGTGATCAACTGGGCCTTCACCCTCCAGCCGCCCTTTGGCGGTGCGGCGGAATTCGTCGGTTTCGCCAATTTCCAGGAAGTCTTCTCCGATCCGTTCTACTGGCATTCCGTTACCGTCAGCCTGATCTTCGCGACCGTCGGCCCCTTCGTCGCCATACTCATCGGCCTCGTCCTGGCTCTCTCCGTCGATCGCCAGCTTCCCGGCTCCGGATTTTTCCGGGTTCTGTATATCCTGCCCTTCGCCATTGCAGGGCCTGCCGCCGGCCTCGCCTTCCGCTTCATCCTGTCGCCCGAACGCGGGCTTGCCGCATCTTTGAACGCCGCCTGGCCTGACATCTGGAACCCGGCCAAATACGGCGAACATGCGCTGGCGCTCGTCATCGCCATCTTCATCTGGAAATGGGCGGGTTATACCTTCATCTTCCTGTTCGCCGGCCTGCAATCCGTACCCCGTTCGCTGACAGAAGCCGCGGCGATGGACGGCTCCGGGCCGATCCGCCGCGCCATAGACATTCAGGTACCGTTGCTCGCACCGACGCTGTTCTTCCTGATGGTGACGATGATGACCGAAGGTTTCGTCGGCCAGGATACGTTCGGCATCGTGCATTCACTCACGGCAGGCGGCCCCAACCGCGCCACCGATGTGATGGTTTACCGCATTGTCACCGAAGCCTTCGAAGGACTGAACTATTCCGGCGCCTCGGCACAAACCATCGTCCTGATCGGCCTCATCATGGTCTTCACCTTCATCCAGTTCCGCTTCATCGAGCGGCGCGTCCATTACAAGTGAGACCGGCATGATCCAGCGCACGCCCTATTCCGACGCTTTGACCTACGTGATCATGGTCGCCGGGTTTCTGCTTCTCATCGGCCCCTTCATCGTGGTGCTGGCAGGCGCCAGCCAGACGGTGCAGCAGGTGAACCACACGCCTTTCAGCTTCATGCCGCAGGGCGAGCTTTTCAACAATCTCAGCGCCGCATGGACCCGCGCCAATCTGGGCAACGCCATGTTCAACAGCTTGGTCATGGCCTCGCTCGTCACGGCGGGCAAGGTGGCCCTTTCCGCACTCACCGCCTTCGCCATCGTGTTTTTCCGTTCGCCGCTGAAACACCTGTTCTTCTGGTCCGTCTTCATCACGCTGATGCTGCCGCTCGAAATTCGCGCCGTTCCAACCTATGCCGTGGCGGCGGACGTGTTCCAGCCGTTCCGTTACCTCGTGGCGCTGGTCAGCGGTTACGAAATCAACGTCGAATGGAACCTGCTGAACTCCTATGCCGGCCTGTCGCTGCCGCTCGTCGCCACGGCCACCGGCACCTTTCTCTACCGGCAGTTCTTCATGACCCTGCCCGACGAGTTGGCGGAAGCGGCGCGCATGGACGGTTCCGGTCCCGTGCGTTTCTTTTTCGACGTGCTGCTGCCGCTGTCGCGCACCAACATGCTGGCCCTCACCACCATTCTCTTCGTCAGCTCGTGGAACCAGTATCTGTGGCCGCTGCTGATGGTCACCGACCCTTCCTACAAGACGGTTATGATGTCGCTGCGTGCGCTTTTGCCTTCCGAGGACGGCTCGCCGGACTGGAACGTCACGCTCGCCGGTTCCCTCATCATCATCCTGCCGCCGCTTCTCGTCGTGGCGTTCCTGCAACGCTGGTTCGTCCGCGGTCTCGTCTCGTCCGACAAGTGACGAGACGGCGTGTGGCTTCAACAACAAGGTTTTAATATCATGGCTCAGATCGATATTCGGCAGGTCCGCAAATCCTACGGCAAGACCCCGACCCTGCACGGCGTGGATCTCACTTTCGAAACCGGCGAATTCGTCGTCATCCTCGGCCCCTCGGGTTGCGGCAAATCCACGCTTTTGCGCATGATCGCCGGGCTGGAGGATATCACGTCAGGTGAAATCGCCATTGGCGGGCGCGTCGTCAACACGTTGGAACCACGCGAGCGCGGTTGCGCCATGGTGTTCCAGAATTATGCGCTTTATCCGCATATGACGGTATCAGGCAATATCGGTTATGCGCTGAAAGTGGCAGGCGTGCCCAAGGCCGAGCGCCTGCGCCGTATCGAGGAAACGGCAAAGATCGTCGGCCTTTCCGATTATCTCGAACGCAAGCCCGCCGCCCTATCCGGAGGCCAGCGCCAGCGCGTGGCCATGGCCCGCGCGATCATCCGCGAACCGCAGGTGTTCCTCTTCGACGAGCCGCTGTCCAACCTCGATGCCAAGCTGCGTGTGACGATGCGCGCCGAGATCTGCAAGCTGCACCAGCGCCTGTCGGCCACCTCCGTCTTCGTGACCCACGATCAGGTGGAAGCCATGACGTTGGCCGACCGGCTGGTGGTAATGAACAAGGGCAATGTCGAACAGGTCGGCCATCCGCTCGATATCTATCACCGCCCGGCCAGCACCTTCGTAGCCTCCTTCATCGGTTCGCCAGCAATGAACCTGTTCAACACGCGGGTAGAGGTCGAATCTCCTTCCGTGATGCTCGGCGGCACGCCGGTCAAACTCTTCCCCGAAACCGCGCTGGAACTGCGCGGTCGTGACGTAACGGTGGGCATCCGCCCGGAACAATGCCTGGTCAGCACGGAAGGTGCCGGCGTGCCGGCAACCGTCGATTTCGTCGAGGAGCTGGGTTCCGGTCGCATCGTGCATGCGGATATCAACGGCGAGACCTTCTCCGCCGCCATCGGCGAGGATCTGTTGGTCAAACCCGGCCAGCGCATCCACTTCGAGCTGCCCACCGCCCACCTCCACTTCTTCGATCCTGCCACCGGCAAGCGGATCGAAACCGAAGGCGCGGTCCAAGCCACGCGCATCGGCAACGAGAAGCTGCTGGCGGTTTAACGGCGGCGTGACACGTCCGGCGTGGCTGCGGAAATATTCCGCCTCGCCGGACCTGGGAGCGACGTTTGGTTTGGTGCTATGCAGCCACACCGACAGCATAAATTACATGAACAAACTCAGTCAATATTCTGAATTTGCGATATTTTATCATACACAACGGCCTGCGGAATATCCGCTACCATTCGTTTCGCTGTGGCCACCAGCTGTTCCACCTCGTAGATGACCGGCCGGCCGGCCGCTGTGACGAGGCCCCACTGGAACGGTATGTGGAACGAGAGGGGCAGAACGCGTACCCCCTCCACCGGCAGGCCCCAGAGGGTGATCGATTCGACGATGGCGATGCCGAGCCCCATGCGCGCAAGCGAGAGGGAAACATAGGTCGCGTTGCTGTCGATCACGGAGGACAGGTCAACACCGAGATTGGAGAGCACGTCATTGATCCGCATGCGAAGACGGAAGGGGTTTGCGGAAGCGATAAGCCGGTGTCCGGCAAGGTCTTCCGCGGAGATCACCGCCTTTTGCGCAAGCGGATGATCCTCCGCCACCACGGCCACGCATGGGACCTCCCCAAGCCAGTGGATGTCGATGCCGGGATTATCGAGCGGGAGGCTGACGGCACCCAGATCCGCTGTGCCGGCCATCACCGCCTGCACGACATTTTCCGACGAAATGCTTTGCAGATGCACGTGATCGGGAAACCTGTCTGGCGGCAGCGCGGCAAGCGCCCTCGGCAGAAGACTGGCGGCAATCGCCGGAATGGAGGCAACCTCGATGGCCGTGCGGCGCGCGGCGCGAATGCGCCTTGCGCTTTCGCTGATCGTCCTGAGGCCACTGAGGAACAGTTCCGCCTGGGCGAAAAAGGCGACACCCTTTTCGGTGGGCGTGATGCGGGGACCGTTGCGATGCAGCAGCGCAAAACCGATTTCACCCTCAAGGTCCTGGATGAGGCGCGTGACGACGGGTTGGGACTTGCCCAGCGCCTTCGCCGCACCGGTTATGCTGCCGATCGAAACCACGGCCACGAAAGCCTCGAGTTGCCGCGTATCGAGATAGTCAGACACCATTTTCCACTCCGCCCCGAGACATGTGCTTCTTCCTGATCGCCACTAAGCGCTATACCTGCCCGTGATCTTCATGGCCAGCCGGCAGCCAAAGCGCCTCGCGCCCGTCAAAGGGATCGGGAGTGGCACCAAACCCCGCCGGGCTTAACCGCAGAACCATTGGCTTTTCGGCATGATAATGCGGCCACTCGCCATTCGGCGCGGTGGGCCATCCGTCCTTTATGAAAGAGGCCCATAGAGCATGGATCGTTCTCGCAAAGCCCGCATCCGTCACCCGCTGGCGTTGCGGCAGTTCGCGGCCGTTCAGGCCATCGCGATACCAGACGCAGCCGACTTCTGCCCCATGCGGCTCGCCCAGCTCATCGACCCCCAGTGAACCATAGAGATATTTATAGACCGGGTTGAAACGGACATGCAGCTTTGCGAAACGGATCGCGGGAAGCTGGAAGACCAGATCACCGGCAACCGCCCGCCAGATGCCGCGCGGGCTGTGGCGCGGCAGGGCACTGCGATAACGCTCGACAATACGCGACCCGCTGAGGCCGCATGGCAGAACGCGCTCATGCAGCAGTTCGGCGCAGAGAGCAAAATCCATCTCCGGCTGCGCGGTCGCGTGGGTGACGTATTCTCCCGTCGTGCAGCCGATCATCATCGGCACGGCGGCCGTGCGCCCTGCCTGCGCGGCGGTTTCAGGATGTTCCGGCAGGCTCACCCCATCGACAACAGGAACGAAGGGAACGCCGAGCATCGCGGCCGTCCCGTCGCGGGCAAAATCATGATGTTCATAGGACTGGTTGCAGAGATCGCGCTGGATTTCGAGCAGCCTCTCCATGGGAAGAGCAGCGAGCGACGCATCATCCATATCCGCCGCCGCCAGAAAGCGGCGCGAGAGCTTGGCTGCATCCTCCAGAGAGGCGATTGCCGTGCTTGCGCCGCTTTGTGGCATGGCCCGATGAAAAAGCCCCTGCGCTTGCGGCATCGCCATCAGCGTCGCGACCGCAAAGCCTCCGGCCGAGCGCCCCGCCAGCGCCACCCGGTCCGGATCACCACCAAAGGCGGTGATATTGTCGCGCACCCATTCGAGCGCGGCGATGAGGTCGAGCAGACCGCGATTGTCAGGCTTGCCCTCGACATGAAGGAAGCCGAGCGCACCAAGGCGATAATTGACCGTGACTTCGACAATGCCACTTGCCGCAAAAGCACCGCTCTGCAGCACCGGTTCATTGGCCGAGCCGACCGCATAACCGCCACCATGGATCCAGAACAGCACCGGCGCCCGGCCAGCCGGATCCGGCGTGCGGATATTGACGGTCAGGAAATCCTCGCCGAAAGCAAGTTTCGAGGTCGCGGCGGTGCCGACCGGGCCGTAGGTCGGAATTTGCGGACAGACGGGGCCGAGCCGGGTGGCATCGCGCACATCCTGCCATGGCAAAACCGGCTGCGGCGCTTCGAAACGCCGTTCCGGCGTGACCGGCGCGGCATAGGGCACGCCGAGAAAGGCGTGAATTCCGTTTTCCCTGATACCCTGCAGCGCGCCGGCTGCCACCTTCACGATGGTCATGTCACAACACCTTGCGCAATCCGATCAGCCGCTCGACCGCCACGACCACACCAACCGAGATGAAGATGAGGATGACGGAGAGCGCGGCGATCTGCGGATCGGTGGAATATTCCAGATAGTGATAGATTTCCGTCGGCAGCGTCGAGGATTTCACCGAAACGATGAAGAGCGAGATCGTCGCTTCGTCGAAGGAAATCAGGAAGGCGATGACCGCACCGGCGATGAGACCGGGTCGAACAAGCGGCAACGTGATACGCCACAGCACCATGGCGGGCGATGCGCCGTGAACGCGCGCCGCCTCCTCGACACGGCGATCCACCGCCATAAGGCTCATGGTGATGGTGCGCACGGTATAGGGTGTGGTGATGCCGAGATGCGCCAGAAAGATGCCGGTATAGCTGTCGAGCAACCCTAGTGGACCAAGCACCAGCATCACACCGACGGCAAGCACGATATGCGGCACGAGGAAAGGCGCGAGGATCAGGAAATTGAGCGCCCCCTTGCCGCGGAATTCGTGCCGCGACAGCGCCAGCGACAGAAGCAACCCCGCGAAGATCGAGACAAAACCGACGAGCAGGCCGATGCCAAGGCTTCGCCAGAAGGCGCTGATGAACTTGGCATTGGCGAAAACCTTGGCATAGGAGCCAAAGGAGAAGCTTTCCGGCGGAAACGCCAGATATTGCCGCGTATCGAAGGAAATGATCAGGACGACGATGATCGGCGCCAGAAGGAACAGGTAAAGCAGGGTCAGCAGAAGCGCGTGGGCGAGACGTCCGAATTTCGCGTCCATGGCCGGCCTCACGTCTCAAGCGCGCGCATGGCGCGCTGGTAAATCACGATCACACTGCCGAACAGGACGAGCAACAGCACCGAAAGTGCGGCGGCCAGCGGCCAGTTCAGCGTCACCGTCGCCTCGTTATAAACCTCCGTACCGATGACGAAGACACGGCCACCGCCCATCAGGCGCGGCGTGACGAAGGACGAGATGGCCAGCACGAAGACGAGAAGTGCGGCCGTCAGAACCCCGGGCAATGAAAGCGGCAGCACGATACGGGTAAACACGCGCAGGCGGTTTGCCCCGAGCATCGCGGCGGCCTCCTCGAATTGTGTGTTCAGCCGGCCAAATCCGCTCAGCATCGCAAGAATTGCATAGGGCATCAGGATTTCGACCAGTGCGACGGTGGCACCGAAATAATTGTTGGTCAGCCGGATGACGCCATCCGTCAGGCCGGAGGATTGCAGCGCCGAGTTGATGACGCCCCTGTCCCCCAGAATGACCATCCAGCCATAGGTGCGCACCACCGAGGAGGTGAGAAGCGGTGCCACGGCAAGTGCGGTCAGCACACCGCGCCAGCGGCTCTGGGTACGGGCAAGAAAGAGCGCGATGGGATAGGAAAGCACGACCGCCAGAACCGCGACGTTTACGCCGAGATAAAGCGTGTTCCAGGCGATTTTCCAGTAAAACGGGTCAAACAGCACGGTTCGGTAGGATTCGAGCGTCCAGTCGCCGCCGCGAAGGGCGGCCATGGCCGAGGACGCGAATGACGCCCGCACCAGCCAGATGAGTGGCAGCAGGAAGGTCGTCAGTAGCGCAATAAGGCCCGGCAAAAGCAGAAGAAGCAGGATGCCGCGATGCGATGCGCTGCCACCGGCAGAATGGCTTGCCGCCGCCATCAGGCCGCCTCCCCGATCAGCGTCACATCCTCTGGTGCAACGGAAAGCGTCACCCGCTCGCCCTTCACCGGCAAAGCGGCGGCATGGGTGGGCAAATCAGCCTGAAGGCGGTGGTCGCCCGCGCGCACGCCGAGCGTGAGCATCTGGCCGCGATAGGTGACATGTTCGACAATCCCGGAAAAAGTATTGACGCCCTCGCCCAACACGAAGCGGTGCGGCCGCACCAGAAACCGTGCTTTCTGCCCGGCCGGCACGGCGCCTGCAAAATGCAGGAAGCCGAGACCCGGGATTTCCGCGCGGCCCGGCGCGACCACGGTGCCAGCAAGAAACGAGCCGGCCCCGATGAAGGAGGCGACGAAATCCGTCTTCGGCCTGTCGAAAATCTCGCGTGGCGTGCCGATCTGCTCGATCCGGCCTTCAGACATGACGGCGAGCCGGTCGGCCATCGAAAGCGCTTCGTCCTGATCATGGGTCACGAAAATGCTGGTAACGCCGGTGCGGTTCTGGATATCGCGGATTTCATCGCGCATCTCGTCGCGCAGTTTCGCATCGAGATTGGAGAGTGGCTCGTCAAACAGCAGCAGCGCGGGTTCGATGACGAGCGAGCGCGCAATTGCCGCCCGCTGCTGCTGACCGCCGGAAAGCTGGGAGACGCGTCTTTCGCCGAAGCCGGAAAGCTTGACCAGATCGAGCGCCCTTGCCACCCTCTCCTTGCGCTCCGACTTTGGAATGCCGCGCATTTCCAGCCCGAAGGCGATATTTTCGGAAACATTCATATGCGGGAACAGGGCATAGGCCTGGAAAACCATGCCCATATTGCGCTGATGGACGGGGGTTGCGGAGATATCGCGGCCATCCAGACGGATTTCACCCGAAGTTACCGGGATAAGACCGGCGATCATGCGCAGGATCGTCGTCTTGCCGCAGCCGGATGGCCCCAAGAGCGCCAGCATTTCCCCGCGCGGCAGGGAAAAGCTGACGTGATCCACGGAGGGCTTGAGGGCGCCCGGATAGGTCTTCACGAGATTGTCGATCTCGACATGATGATCGGCCATGGCGTCCTCTGCTTCCTGTCTCAATTCGCCGCGATGACCTCGCGGTTGATCCGCTGTATCCACGCCGAATATTTGTCCGCCACGAAGTTCCAGTCGAGAGAAGACTGCGCGGCCTGCGCTTCCTTGCTGCCATAGATGCGGGCAGCGACGGGCTCGCTCAGCGAGACCTTGCTGTTGACCGGACCGTAGAAGCTCTTTTCGGCGAATGTCGCCTGCGCCTCGGCGCTCAACGCATAATTGACGAAAAGTTCGGCGGCCTCCTTATTGGCGGAACCTTCGACCAGACCGATCGTGTTCGTCTGGCCAATGGAGCCTTCCTTTGGCAAGGCCACGCCGATCTTGCCGCCCTGCGTGTCATGCAGATATTGCGCGCGGCCATTCCAGCAGATGGAAAGATCGACCTCGCCGCTCTGCACCACGGCATAGCAATCCGGAGCCGGTTCGAAGGTTGAAACGCTCGGCGCAACCTGTTTCAGGAAATCGATGGCCGGATCGACGGAGGTCATGTAGTCGCCGCCCTTCAGCTTGGTGAGGATCGGCAAGAGAATGACACCGCGCGTATCGGAAAGCTTGGCGGCGATCTTTCCCTTGTATTTCGGGTCGGCAAGATCGGTCCAGCTTGTCGGCGGTTCCTTCACCGCGTCGGTATTGTAGAGGATGGCGAGATTGTCCTGCGAGAAGGCAACGGCGCGGTCGCTGTCGATGCGCGCCCATTCCGGCTGCTCGGCCAGGTTCGGCACCTTGGCGGGATCAAGCTTGGTGAACAATTCCTCCTTGTTCGCCTTGATGGCAACCGAGACGTCGATCAGGGCGACGTCGACCTTCGGTTCGGCACGCTGAAGGGTGAGCAGCGCCAGCGTTTCGGCCGAATTCTTGCTCTGCTGATAATTCACCTCGATGCCCGGATGTTTGGCCTTGAAGGCATCGATGATGAATTTCTGATAGTTATCCGCAAAGACGCCGGAGAAACCGACGATATTGACGGTGCCTTTCGTCGCATCCTGCGCAAAGACGGTTCCCGAGAGCGATGCGATCCCGGCGGCAACGATGCCGGCGAAGAGAGCGGCCTTGCGGCGCTGATGAGCATTTTTCATTTCAATTGCCTCCGTTTGATTGTGGTGTTGTCAGATTACGGGTCGCCACGCGGCATCCAGCACCCGCAGCCAGTTTTGTCCGAGAAGTTTCAGAACGAGCGTTTCGCTCCAGCCGCGCGCCAGCATGCGGGCGGTGATATTGGGCACCTCGCCGATGCGCTCGATGCCCTTCGGCTTGGAAATCTTGACCGTTGCGAACTCCGTCAGCGTGCGGGCCGTGCCCTTGTCGCGGTTGGCCCAGAGCTGCCAGGGGCCGGGACGCGGCCGCTCCTGCGAGAAATCCGTGCCGATGCCGACATGATCTTCACCGACGAGGTCGATGACATAGGCCATTGCATCGAGATAATCCTCGACCGTCGCATCGTTTCCGGCAGCAAGACCCGGCGCAAAAAGGCTGATGCCGATGATGCCGCCTTTCTCCGCGCATGCCTTGAGGAGTTCATCCGGCTTGTTGCGTTTCACGTCGCGAAGAGCGCGCGGCAGCACATGCGAGATGCAGACCGGCGCCTTCGAGCGGGCGATGACATCCGCCGTGGTTCTGTCGCCGACATGGCTCAGATCGCAAAGCACGCCGACGCGGTTCATCTCCCCAAGCACCTCGCGGCCGAAGCCGGTCAGGCCGCTATCGTTTTCCTCAAGGTAGCCGGCACCGGAATAGTTCTGGGTATTGTAAGTGAGCTGCATGATGCCGACGCCGAGATCCTTGAAAATCTCGACATAATCAAGCTTGTCTTCCAGCGGCGACGTGTTCTGCCAGCCGATGATGATACCCGTTCTGTTTTCCGCCTTGGCCGCGTGAATATCGGCGACCGTGCGCACCGGGCGGATCAGGTCGTCATTTTCCCGCAGGAAACGCTTCCATTCGCTGACATAACCGATGCCTTCACGGAAATTTTCCCAGATCACGCTGGAGACGTTGACGGCGGTCAGGCCACCCGCGCGCATGTCTTCGAATATCGACCTGCTCCACTGGCAGGTTTGCAGGCCGTCGATGACGATGGCATCATTGTGGAGTTTTGCGGCATCGGTCATGCGGATGTCCTCACTGCGGATTGTGAAAGCTGCTGCTTGAGCGCCCCAAGGGCGCGGCTTGCGAATTCCAAGCGATCCTGCCCCCAGAAAAGCTCGCCGTTCACCACATAGGTCGGCGTTCCGAAGATACCGAGGCGCTCGGCCTCAGTGAGATTTCCATGCCACTCCGCCACGATGTCTTCAGGCTGCGGATCGCGCACCAGTGACACAGCTTCAGCACCGAGAACGGTCTGCGCGATGGCGCGGAGTGTCTCGAGATCGGCAATGTCGCGATCTTCGCTCCACAATGCGCGCTGGATGGCGAAGGAAAGGCTGATCGCATCCAGCCCGGCCTTCTGCGCGGCGATGACAAGTTGGGCCGCGCGTTCGATGGTGGCGCAGGGGTAAAATTTCGGCGTGAGATTGAGCGGCATGTCGAGATAACGCCGCCACCGGTCCAGCTCCACCGCATGATAATTCTGCCGGGCATCCGGGCGGCTGCGCAGCGGAATGCCGCCATTGGCCTCGATGATGCGGATTGGGCGCAGTACAATCTCGGCTCCATGCGAACGCGCGACTTCGACCGCCCGTGGCGCACCGAAATAGGCCCACGGCGATGAAATGCCGTAAAATATCTCCAGTTTCAGTGCCGGTTCAGCCATTGGCATGCTCCTTGATCTTGTCCTGCGCGTCCGCGTCGCGCCATTCCTCGCCGGTGATTTCAGCGGCGTCGTGGTTCATGAAAGTCTCGAAATGGCGGGCGCGGTCTTCGACGAAAAGCGAGCGGGCAATACCCTGCGCCAGCCGCTCCGCCCCCTGACTGACCGCCGGAATGCCACTGGTGATTTTTCCGTGGGAGGGAACAGCCGGATAGGCAAAGCAATGGATACGGGAAATCGTCTCCGCCTCAGTCGTCGGCAAATCCGGTTTCGGCAGAAATTCGAAGGCCGGCCCGAGATAGGGATAGGACCCCAGCGCATCGTTGCTTTGCTCGACGGGCGGCTGGTAGGCGTCGCGCCAGAGCAGGACGCGGCCGCTTAAGGCCACAAATTCCGGACGCCGGGCAAAATCGACATCGAAGCCGGTGGCGAAAATGATGCGATCGGCCGGATAGTGCCCCTTCGGCGTCTCGATTTCCACCGCATCGCCCACTTCCGTCAGGCTGAGAACTGGGCTGGCCAGATGGAAGAAGGCGTTGGCATGGCGCGAGACCCTGAGCACACTGTGGCGCGGCGGCGGGATTTGCGTCCGTTCCGCCTCGACCATGAAGGCCCAGCGGTCAGCATCAGGCAGGCCAATGTAACCGTGGGTCATCCCAAGGCTGGCCACGCCACCGAATTTCTCCACACGCGGAATATCCGGCCTGCGAATGAAAAGGTCGACGCGAGCAGCCCCCGCCTCAAGTGCTGCGGCGGCATTGTCCATCGCCGAAGCCCCGGCACCGACCACGGCGACACGTTTGCCCCGCAAGGCGCTGATGTCGAACACGTCGCCGCTGTGGCGCACGAAGCGGGCGGGAACCGTTTTCGCCACATCCGGCAATCGCGGCGCACCGAGGCCATCGAGCCCCGTCGCCAAAATCACCCGACGCGCCAAAACCCTGGCCCTACCTTCCGGCCCCTGCAATTCGAGATCGAGCAGGCCATCCTCGCGCAAAACGAGGTTGACGAGCGTGGTATCGTTGCTCACCGGCAGCGCCAGCACATTGCGATACCAGACCATGTAAGCCATCCACGCCTCACGCGGAATAAGCTGCATGTCCTCGTAAGCGCGGCCGCCGAACTGCGCCTCGAACCATGCGCGGAATGTCAGGGAGGGCACGCCGAGAGCGGGACCGGCGAGTTCCTTGCGGGTGCGCAATGTTTCCATGCGCGCGCTCGTCATCCACGGCCCTTCCAGCCCGTTCGATGCCCTGTCGAAAGCCCTGATATTGTCGATTCCGGCAAATGAAAGAGCAGCCAGCGCGGTGAGCCCGCAAAGCCCTGCGCCGATGACCGCAACGTCAAGCACTTCGGCACCCTCGAGCTGCATGCGCGGCACCCACGGCTTCGCCGGCCGCTCGAGCAGGGTTAGCTCCTGCGCAAGCCTCGCCTCAAGCGCCGGCAAGCCGACAGCATCAGAGGACACAGCACTGGTTTTGCGATCTTCCATCATGTCATTTCTGAATTAATAGGCATTAAAAATTCTATTTAAGCATTATAAGAAACACAGATGCGCAGATGCGGAAAGCAAAATTCTTCTAATGATTTGCGGTTTTCAGCAAATTTTGGCGCAAGCGGCAGAAAGTGAGGTTCAGCCTGTCGATTCTAACGCTCACCAGCGTTGAAACAAAGCCAGCAACGGTGATGGTGATCATCGCCAAATGGGGGATTTCAGGAAAATTCTTTCGGTTTGGAAATCATAATCGGAATAGTCTTTGCGGCGCTAATCCACCGGCAGGGATATCGTCGCGAGGAGTATCGGGCCGCCTTCGCCCCTCGGAGGCAACAGGCAATACAAGCCGCCCGGATCAGAAACACCGACGAAAGAGTGAAGCCCAATGGCAAATGATCGCAAACTGCATCTCGGCGCCTTCATGCGGCCCGTCAGTCTTCACACGGGTGCATGGCGTTATCCGGGTTCCTACCCGGATGCGAATTTCAATTTCGCCCATCTGGCGCGTTTCGCTCAGCAGCTTGAAGCAGCGAAATTCGATGCATTCTTCATGGCCGATCATCTGGCGGTGCTGAACATGCCCACGGAAGCCCTGCGCCGCAGCCATACCGTGACGTCTTTCGAGCCCTTCACCCTGCTTTCGGCGCTCGCTGCCGTCACCTCCCGAATCGGCCTCGTCGCCACCGCCTCCACCACATTCGATGAGCCCTATCACGTCGCCCGGCGTTTCGCCTCGCTCGACCACCTCAGCAATGGCCGCGCCGGCTGGAACATCGTCACCACGTCGAACCCGGATGCTGCGCTGAATTTCGGTCGTGACGAACAGCCTGACCATACCGAACGTTATGGGCGAGCGCGGGAATTTTACGATGTCGTCACTGGCCTCTGGGACTCCTTCTCCGACGATGCCTTTATCCGGGATGTCGATAGCGGGCTGTTCTTCGATCCTGAAAAAATGCACGTCCTCAACCACAAAGGACCGGAATTTTCCGTGCGCGGACCGCTCAATATTGCGCGTCCGGTGCAGGGTTGGCCTGTCATCGTTCAGGCTGGCGCCTCAGAGCCGGGACGCCAGCTTGCCGCCGAAACCGCTGAAGTGGTTTTTGCGGCAACGCCCACCCTTGCGGCGGGAAAGGCCTTTTATAAGGACGTCAAGGACAGGACTGTCGCGGCGGGGCGTTCCCGCGACGGCATTGTCATTCTGCCAGGTGCTTTTGTTCTGGTCGCCGATACGGTGGAAGAAGCGAAGGCCAAACGCGCCAGGCTCGACAGCCTCGTCCATTATGAAAGCGCGATCGCCTCGCTTTCGATTGCGTTAGGCCACGATGTCTCCGGTTTCGATCCCGATGGTCCATTGCCTGACATCCCAGAAACGAATGCCAGCAAATCCAGCCGTGAAAGGGTAATCGAACTCGCCAGAAGCGAAGGCCTGACCGTGCGCCAGCTTGCCCAGCGGCTGGGCGGTTATGCCGGCCTTGCCTTCGTTGGGACGGCACGGACCATTGCCGATGAAATGGAGCAATGGCTATACGAAGAGGGTTCGGACGGTTTCAACGTCACCTTCCCGTTCCTGCCCGCCGGTCTCGACGCTTTCACCACCCTGCTAGTACCGGAACTGCAAAGACGCGGCCTGTTTAGAAAGGACTATGAGGGATCGACCTTGCGCGACCACCTGGGTCTGCAACGGCCGGCCAATCGTTTTTCCCTGAATAAGGCGCCGTCGCGCCGATCCCACCGACTGTAGGGAGATTTTCCACAGCTGCCCTGAAGTTTGGCATGAGGTTCCAGAAGGGCCGATTGACCTCAAAAACGCTCGCCAATACCCTTTAAGTACACAAAATACATAAATTAGGTGAATTAATATGAAGGCTGAACATTCTCGTCGCCAGATCCTCAAACTCGGCATTGCCGGCGCTCTCGCGGCACCGCTTGTCACCGGCAATGCGTTGGCAGAGAGCTCACCGGACTTCCCCGCGGAGCTGAAGCTGGACTGGGGATTTTACTCGTCCCACACGCTGTTGATAAAGAACAAGGGCTGGCTTGAGGAAGCTTTCAAGGATGTCGGCACCAAGATCACCTGGGTGCAATCCCGGGGCAGCAACAATTCGCTGGAATTCCTGAAGGTCGGCTCGACGGATTTTGCCGGTTCAGCGGCACTTTCCGCCTTCCTGGCCCGCGCCAACGGCGTGCCGCTGAAAGTCATCTATGTGGCAAGCTGGGGTGGTTCCTCCATCATTCAGGTGCGCCCGGATTCACCCGTCAAGACCGTCGCCGATCTCAAGGGCAAAACCATTGCGGTCACCAAGGGTACCGCGCCCTATTTCACCCTCCTCCGCGCCCTAGCCCAGTCCAAACTGTCGATCGATGACCTCAAGGTCGTGAACCTGCAGCATCCGGAAGGCTTCAATGCGCTTCAGCAGGGACAGGTTGATGCGTGGGTCGGCATCGATCCGCATACCTCTCAGGCAGAACTTGCCGGTGACAGGGCGATTTTCGATGAGCGCAGCTGGCGCGACGGCAGCGTTTTCAGCGTTTCCGAGGAATTTCTGGCGAAGTACCCGAAAGCGGTCGATAGACTTCTCGGCGTCTGGGTGCAGACGCAAAAATGGATCCGCGAAAACAACAGCGAATTCATCGATTTCGTCACGCAGGTCACCGGCAACGACCCCAAGATCACCAAGCTGACGATCGAAAAGCGCGACTGGAAGGATCCTGTTCCGGGCGAGGAGCTGCTGAACTCGATCCGCATCGTGACCCCGCTGCTCGGCGACGATGTGCTGCGTCCGGGTGTCAATGTCGACAACGTCCTTTCGTCGCTGATCGATCCGGCACCGGCGAAAAAGGCACTCGGCGCATGAATTCCCATCCGCGCGAATTCCAGCGCGTGAAACAGACTGCGAAACAATTCCCCTCCCGATTGCCGTTCTTGCAGAGGGCGGGGAATTTCCTTGAGCGGTTCGACCTGCGGGGCGCGATCGTGCCGGTCGGGTCATTGTTGCTGCTGGAATTCTTTGTGCGCGTGGGCTGGGTAAGCCCCTATGTGCTGCCGCCGCCCTCCGAGCTTTACGAGACATTTCTGCGCCTTGCGGAAGGTCCTTTGTGGACAAATGTCGCGGCCAGTACCGCGCGTGTCTTCGTCGGTTTCGTTATCGGCTCTTTGCTTGCAATCGTCGTCGGTTCGCTGGTCGGGCTGGTCGTTGCCGCCGAACGCTATCTCGAGCCGACTTTTCAGGCACTTCGAGCAGTCCCAAGCCTTGCATGGGTACCGCTGCTGATGATCTGGTTCGGCATCGGCGAGACCTCGAAAATCGTGCTGATCGCCAAAAGCGCGTTTTTCCCTGTTTATCTCAACCTCTTCTCCGGCATCCGAAATGTCGACCGCAAGCTGGTGGAAGTGGGCGAGATGTATCGCCAGCCGCTGCCCGTGCTGGTGTGGCGGATTTTCATTCCCGCCTCTTTGCCGCATCTGTTCACCGGTCTGCGTTACGGACTTTCGTTGGCCTGGCTGAGCGTTGTCGCTGCCGAGCTTCTGGCCGCATCTGAAGGCATCGGTTACATGCTTTCCGACGGGCGGGAACTGTCCCGACCCGATCTGGTGATGATCGCGATTATCTGCCTTGCGGTTCTCGGCAAGATTTCCGACAGCCTCTTCAAGATGGTCGAGGAACGTTGCCTCAGATGGCGCGACACCTATCCCCTTCAGCAAGGAGGGCGCCTGCGATGAGTTTGCTCAATGTCAATGTGCGCGAAAAAGCCTTCGGAGATACGGTGGTCCTTCAGGATATCCACCTGACGCTCGGCGATAGTGAAGCCGCGGTTCTTCTCGGGCCGAGTGGGTGTGGAAAAAGTACCTTGCTGCGCATCGCCGCCGGCCTCGACCGGCATTTTTCAGGCGCAGTCAAGGTTCAGCAGGCAACGGAAGATCAGGCATCGGACTCCCCACCCATCGCCTTTGTCTTTCAGGAACCCCGCCTGATGCCATGGCTGACGGTTGCTGAAAATATCGGTTATGCGGCAGGTAAAAGATATGACGTCGAGCGTGTCGAAGGGCTGATCAACGACGTAGGTTTGAGTGGCCATGGCAGCGTGTTGCCGAAAGCCCTTTCAGGGGGCATGGCGCAGCGGGTCGCCATTGCAAGAGCGCTCTATACCCAGCCGCGCATATTGCTGCTCGACGAACCCTTCAGCGCGGTCGACGCTTTTACGCGGATGAAATTGCAGGACCTTGTCCTGAAACTCGTTGAACAGCGCGGCATTTCCTTCCTGCTTGTCACCCACGATATTGACGAAGCGCTCTATCTCGGTGACCGGATTTACATGATGGGCGCCCATGACGGCCGTATCCAGCAACGGATAGAAGTGGACGAGCCGCGCCCGCGTGACCGAAGGTCGCCACAGCTCGCCAGCCTCAAGAACGAGGTGCTGACCGCCCTGCACAACGCCCATGTCATCTGATCGGCATCGGCGTCTTCCGCCGCCCTCACCCTTTCACGCCGGATGAAATCATGATGGCTTCCGTCACGCGCCGCTGGAAGATGACATAGGCGACGATGACCGGCAGCGCCGCCAGCATGGCGATGGCCATCAGGCGCGCATAAACGATGCCGAAAGTATCGTTGACCTGCGTGATGCCGACGGGGATCGTCATCATGTTTTCGGATGTGACCACGAGGAAAGGCCAGAAGAAGGCGTTCCACACCGTAATGAAAGTCACGATCGCCATGGCGGTCGTGATGCCCCAGTTCAGCGGCAGATACACCTTGAACAGGATCGTATATTCGCCGCCTCCATCCAGAACCACCGCCTCGCGCATCTCCTTGGGCACGCTGTCGAAGAACTGCTTGTAAACGATGATGACGATGGGCGTGATGAGCTGCGGCAGAATGATGCCGGCCCATGTGTTGATGAGGTTGAGGTTCTTCATCAGGATGAACTGCGTGACGACAAGCGTCTGCGCCGGCACCATGAAGCTCGCCAGCACGATGCCATAAAGCAGGCGCCGCCCCGGAAAGCGGATCTGCGACAGCGCATAGGCGCACAACATCGAAATGATCAGGACAGAAACCGTGACGATGGCGGCGGTGCCGATGGAGTTCACATACCAGGTCAACAGCCGCGTGTTGAAGATCGCGTTCACATAGGCACCGAGCTGGAATTCATCAGGCAGCAGCGAGGTGTTGCCCGCAACATTCTCGTCCGAGCGCAACGACGTCACGAAACCCCAGTAAAGCAGAAAAATCCACACGAGCGCTGCCGAAAACGTCAGCAGGGTGAGAACGACGTTCTCTAGTCTTTTGGTCGGGCTCATGAATTCCTCCGGATGCGCAGCAACTGGAACTGGAGAACGGATACGATGACGATCAACAGGAAGAGTACGGTTGCAACGGCGGATGCATAACCGCCATTGTTCATCTGGAAGGCTTCCCGGTAGACCTTGAGCAGAAGCACGAAGCTGGAATTGAAGGGTCCGCCGCCGCTCAGGAGATAGATCTGGTCGAATATCTTCAGTTGCAGGATCAATTGCAGAGTCAGGATCAGAGCTGTCACGGGCCACAGAAGCGGCCATGTGACACGCCAGAACCGTTGCCATGTCGTTGCGCCATCCAGAGCCGCAGCCTCATAAAGCTCGGTCGGAATGTTGCGCAGGCCGGCAATGAACAGCAGAACGTTAAAGCCGTTCGTCCACCAGATGGTGACGACAGCGACCATCGGCATGACCCAATTGGGGTTCTTGAAAACGGCGGTGGGTTTGCCCGCCAGCAGCGAAATGACGGGCTGGAGAACGCCGAACTGCAGATCGAGCATCCAGGCCCAGATCTCTGTGACGACCGAAACCGGCAGGACGTAGGGCAGGAAAAACAGGCTCATGGCGATCGTCTGCTTGACGCCGGACAATCGGCTGACCGCAAGCGCAATCATCAAGGCGATGACCGTTGTCGGCACCACCGTCAGCAGCACGAAATAGCCATTGTTCTTGAGCGAGGTCACGAACAGGCGGTCGCTCAGCAGTTTTACGTAGTTCTGCAGGCCGACCCAGTTTCCGTCGCCGATCAGCGGCGCATCCGTGAAGCTGATGCGCACCATCTCGATCAGGGGGTAAAGAAAGAACGTGGTGAAGACCACGATGAATGGCGTCACCATCGACAGCGCGATCAGCGATTTCTTGCGCCGGTTTTCAATCATAGCCATGGAATGCCTCCGGGACCTCCCGTATTGCACGCTGCCCTCCGGCCGACAGCCGGAGGGCAGTCACGGATTACTTGAGCTTGCTTTGCAGCTCGGACTTGATCTGCTCGACCGCATCCGCACCGCTCATATAGCCCTGAATGGCCGGAGCGATGACGTTGAGCGCTGCATCGTAGGCTGGAGAGGCAACCCCGGTAATCGTGGTCTTCGGATCGAACACCGCCGCCTCCGCCAGCGAGGCATAGGTGGCATTGGGCTGCATCGCCTTGTATTCGCTGCTTTCGGTGATCGATTTATAGGCCGGGATATGCCCCGCATCGGCCCAGCTGATGGCGTGTTTTTCCATCCAGCCGATAACCTTCATGACAGCGGCGCGTTTCTCGCCGGAAACGGTCTTGTCGCCCTGGTTGGGGATCGCAAAGGCGTGCAGATCCGCCCAGGTGGCGCGCTTGCCCATGAAGGGCGGCACTTCGACGGCACTCCATTTGAAGCCGAGCTTGCCGTTCTTTTCCAGATCCTTGTAGGTCGGAACCTCCCATACGCCGTTCAGCTGGAAGGCGGATTTGCCGGCGGAGAAGAGAGCAACGGACGCCGGATATTCCGCCTGCTCGGGCGCCCAGCCGTTTTCCCGCCACTTCGACATGGTCTCTATGGCCTTGGCGGCCTTTTCGGCATTGTCACCGGCGAGTACCTCGTTGTTGGTGACCAGCTCGCCACCCTGCTGCGAGAACAATGTATAGAACACACGCCAGACACCGGCTTCGCCGCCGGACTGATAGGTGACCGGCGTCTGCACGCCCTTGTCCTTCGCCCAGGCCAGCGCCATTTCGAAGTCTTCCATCGTCTTGATACCGGTCAACTTGCCCTCGGCATCAAGATAGGGAGACCCCTTCAGGAGATCGGCATTGTAATAAAGCACGAGGGCATGGATATCGAACGGCACCGCATAAAGCTTGCCGTCATGGGTTGCGGCCTCGACGGGTGCACTAAAGAAATCGCTGGTCTTCAACCCGGCATCACCAAGGTCTTTTTCGGTGATCTCGCTCAGCACTTTTTCCTCAAGCCCGAGCGGCGCGCGCGACAGGTGATAGGTCATGACATCAGGACCCTCGCCGACGGCAGAAGCCGTGCGCACCTTGGTGTAAAAAGGAACGCCCCATTCAAGCGTCGTTCCCTTGATCTGGACATCGGGGTGTTCCTTGTTGAAGGCGTCAATCAGCGCCTTCATGCGCACGCCGTCGCCGCCCGACAGAAAGTCCCACCAGACGATATCCTGTTTTGCCAGCGCCGGCAGGGCGCTCAGGCCCAGAACCGTACCAACAAGCAATGTCTTGATCAGTCGCATCGTTCACTCCTCCCGTTTTTTGGAAACACCCCGTTCAAAGGGTTGGTTTGCTGCATCGACAGGCGCCTCCTCGCGCCTATCGCAACCTTTTGCCGTCGCTGTCGAAAACCATGATGTTATCGGGCGAGGCGCTCAGCGAGACGGACCGGCCATCCAGCCGCTCGCGCGAGCCCTGCCGCTGCACGACAAGTTCTTTCCCGGTCTTCGTGCGGGTGTAGAGATAAGACAGATCGCCAAGCTCCTCCGCCACCTCGACGTTGACCGGCAACGCACCCTCTTGCGTGATCACCAGATGTTCGGGCCTGATGCCGATTTCGACCCGTTGGCCGATGGACACCGGTTGCGAAAGCCGGGCTTCGAGCTGCTTTTCCCCGCCTTCAAGCGCAAGCGTGACGATGCCATCCCGTTGCCCGACAATGTCGGCTGCAAGGAAGTTCATCGCGGGCGATCCGATGAAGCCCGCGACGAAACGGTTATCCGGATCGTCGTAAAGGGTGAGCGGCGCACCGGCCTGCTGCACGATGCCGCCCTTCAGCACGAAAATCTTATCCGCAAGCGTCATGGCCTCCACCTGGTCGTGCGTGACATAGATCATCGTGGCGCCGAGCTTGCGGTGAAGCCGGGTCAGTTCCAGCCGCATCTGGACGCGCAGTTCCGCATCCAGATTTGACAGCGGTTCATCGAAGAGAAACACCTTTGGCTGCCGCACGATCGCGCGGCCAATGGCAACGCGCTGCCTCTGGCCGCCGGAAAGCTGCGACGGTTTTTTGTGCAGATTATCTTCAAGCTGGAGGATGCGGGCAGCTTCCCCCACCCTCTCGTTTACCTCCGCTTTCGGCCGGCGGGCGAGACGCAGGCTGAAAGCCATGTTCTCGAACACCGTCAGATGCGGATAGAGCGCATAATTCTGGAAGACCATGGCAACGCCACGATCCGCCGGCTCGACGGCCGTGACATCGCGGTCGTCGATGGCGATGTGACCGCCGCTGGTTTCCTCAAGACCGGCGATCATGCGCAACAGGGTGGATTTTCCGCAACCGGAAGGCCCCACGAAAACCGCGAAGCTGCCCGTCGGAATCTCCATCGAAACATCCCGGATGGCTGCAAAGGAGCCGAAGGACTTGGCGATATTGCTGAGACGGACACCCATCACCGCCTCACTTAACCTTCACGCGCAGAACATGATAGGACAGCGCCGGCACGGAGCCTTTGAGCGCTCCATCCTCGACACCGATACCGCTGCCCGGCACCGGCACGACACGATCAGGCTGATCAGGACCGTTGCCGACCCTCAGATCATATCCCGCCATGGCAAGATGCAGGCTGAGCGCCACGGGCGAAAACCCGGTGAGGCCGACATTGAGCTCCGCAGCCTCGGTGAGATGGCGATTGAGGACGAACAGCGTCACCACGCCTTCCTCTTCGTTGTACACACCGGCGACATCGAGATATTTGACGTCATCCGCCGCGTTGCAATCATAGGTCGGGCAATCGACGGCAACGTTCAGCGCAACACCACGACCATAGAGCGAGGCGAACTGATAGGGATAATAGATCGTCTGGCGCCATGCCGGTCCGTTCTTTTCCGCACGGATGGGGGCAATGACGTTGACGAGCTGGGCGATGCAGGCGATGCGCACCCGGTCCGAACGGCGGATGAACTCGTTGAGCAACCCGGCCACGAAAAGAGCATCCTCGAAATTATAGGTCTCTTCCAGAAGTGCCGGTGCTTCCGGCCAGTCCCAGCTCTTGACGCGTTTGCCGTCGTCTTCGCGGATATGATACCAGACGTTCCACTCGTCAAAGCAGATGGAAACCTCATTCTTGGCGCGCTTCTTGGCTTTCACATAATCGATGACGCCAGCGATGGTCTGAATGTAACGCCCGGTTTCTTCGATCTTGCCGAAGTAGTTCAGCGTGTCGCGGCTGTTATTGCCGAAATATTTGTGCAGCGAGATGTGGTCCACATTCTCGTAGCACTCTTCCAGCACCTCGCGCTCCCATTCGGGATAGGTCGGCATGCCGTCGTTCGAACTTCCGCAGACGATCGCTTCGATGGTAGGATCGAAACCCTTGAAGGCCTTGGCGGTCTCGTTTGCCAAACGGCCATATTCCACCGCCGTCTTGTGGCCGATCTGCCAGGGACCGTCCATCTCGTTGCCAAGGCACCACATCTTCACGCCATGGGGCTTCTCAGCGCCGTGGTTGCGGCGAAGGTCGCTAAGCTCGGTACCACCAGGGAAATTCACGTATTCGAGGAAGTTGCGGGCATCATCCAGACCACGGGAACCCAGATTGACCGCAAGCATCATCTCTATGCCGGCCATCGAGGCCCAGTCTGCGAACTCGTTGACGCCGATCTGGTTGGTTTCCTTGGAACGCCACGCAAGATCCAGCCGCACGGGCCGCTTGTCACGGGGGCCGATGCCATCTTCCCAACGATAGGCCGAAACGAAGTTGCCGCCGGGATAACGGATCGCCGGGATTTTCAGATCCTGCACGAATTTCAGGACATCCTTGCGAAAGCCGTTTTCATCCGCCTGCGGATGGCCGGGCTCGTAAATCCCGCCATAGATCGCCCGCCCCATATGCTCGATGAAGGCGGAATATAGGCGATCGTCGATACGCCCAATCCGGAAGTCCCGGTGGACTGAAACCCGCGCTTTCATAGGCTCTCCTCCCATGCGCATTTATATCTTAAAATATGATATAAACCATATTTCATAATATAGTTGCCAAGGAATCCGCGCCTGTCAACCGCGAAAATCATACTTTTTGAAATTGGCCGGATCAGTCCGCCGTGCGCAGACGCAATACGATGTCCTGATCGTAATTTCCGAAACCCCGGCCGAAAATGTTGAGCCCGCCCGGATGCTTTGCATCGGCCTTGACCTCGATCCGCAAGCGGATCGAACGATGGCTGGAGAGATCGATATCCGTAAGCGTGACGTCGGAAATGCGCGTCCCGTCGACATAGGTTCCCTGGGCGGTAATGCGCCAGGTTTTCAGCATGCCGTATTGGGAGCCGGACAGCTTCCACCAGTCGGGCGTAAACGTACCCCGCTTGTCGCCGAAGTCGCCGGGCGAGGTCCAGACGCCGATTTCCTTGCCGTTGACGGAGAGGGTAATGTCCGATGGCCAGTTGCTGTGCGTGCCCGGAACCTCGGAACTGACCTCCATCGAAAACTCGATTTCTTCGACGTTTCGGCCCTGAATCTTGGCATTATTGGGGAATTGATACTCGACATGGCCAGACGTGAACCACAAAAGTGCTGTCTTCATGCGGTCCGGATCCATGAAGGTATCGGGCACATCGAGAAGCCCGATAATGCCCTCCGGTGAACAGATGCCGCAAGGTGCCGTCACCGAACTCTGCGTGTAAAGACCGAGCGGCATGGCCACCGCGATATAATTGGACGCCGCCGGCGCCTCGGGTCGTCGAAACGAAACGATGAGTTCATCGCAGGTCGCAAAACAGATTTTCTGGCTGCCCTTGCGCGCCTTGCGCGTTTCGGTTCGCAGCAGCCCCGCCTCCTCAAGAACGGTCACGCCGGCCGAAACGGTGGACTGGGGAAGGTCCAGCTTCTGCGCGATCTCGTTGACGTTCAGACCGTTTGCGTCGTGCAACAGCTTCAATATCTGCACGCGGATCAGCGACGAGGCCGCCTTCAAAACATCAAATTCTTTTTCAGCGTCAATAAGGAGAAAGTTGGGAGCCATTGTCTGATCTTCAGATTTACCGATGTAGATCAGAATTTCTGGCTTAAATAATTTATGCTGTCCAGCATTGTTTATCGTGCCGATATATTTGAAGCCTGGCACGCAAGGAATGATTGTGAATTGGGGGCAGCGCCTCGCGGCTTTCACACCACATTGCGCTGCCCATTTTCGTTACTACCCGCGCTTGCGCAGCGTGCGAGTGCCGGTATCGACAAGGTTCTGCGCCGCTTCGTCCACCGTGGCGCGGCCGAAGGCGAGCGAGTCGGCGATCGGGCGCATCACGCCGCGGTCGAACTCGTTGGCGCCGATGGGGGCCGGAGCCGGATAGGCATCGGTCTTGCCGGACAGGCTTTCGATGTATTCCACCGTCTTGCGTTCGGTTTCGTTAAGGCTCGGCAACACTGCTTCGCGCACCTTCTTCGCCGGCGGCACGCCACGCTCAACACCGAGAACTTTACCGGCTTCCTCATTGTTGACGAAGAAGTTGATGAATTTCGCCGCCGCTTCCGGATTGGTGGAAGTGGACGAAATCGACCAGATGAGGCCCGGCCGGTAATAATGCCCGGTAGGCTTGCCAGGCCCCTCGCCCGGCAGCATGCCGATGGACAGCGTTTTCTTGTTGAGCTGCTGGTAGCCGACGAGCTGGTTGGAATAGGCAAAGCCGATGGCCGAGTTGCCAAGCGTCAACGCATTCGACTCGATGGTGTTGTCATCGCGCGTCTGGATATCGGCGGAAACGCAGAGCTTGTTCTCGCGCAGATCCTCCCAATAGGCGAACCATTCCTTCGCATCTTCCTTGTTGAAACCGATGGTGCCATCCTGAAACAGCAACTTGCCGCGCTGACGCAGCCAGACATCGAAGACGTAATGATACCGCGCGCCATAGGGCACCGCCCAATAGTTCCGCCGCGCCGGCGCGTTCTTCTTGAAATCGCGCGCCAGTTCCGCCAGCGCCTTCCAGGTGATCTGGTCCTTCGGCACGGAGACGCCAGCCTCCTTCAGCGTCTCGGCATCATACATCATCGAGAAGGAATTCAGCCCGAGACCGACACCGTAAAGCTTGCCATCGATGCGGCAAAGATCGACTTCGCTTTTGCCGAAGTTGGAAAGATCAAGCGACGAGCCGACAAACTGATCCAGCTCCATGCAGGCGCCACGGCCGGAATAGTCGGCGATGGTGGAAGGCTCGAGCTGGAAGATATCGGCAACGTTACGCCCCGCCATCGATGTCGCAAGCTTGGTCCAGTAATCGGAACCGGCGATCATCTCGCCGCTCACCGTCGTTTGTGGATCGGCCTTCTGATAAAGGGCAATCACCTCATTTGTACGCCGGCTGCGATCGGCTGATCCCCACCATACGCAGCGAAGGCGTGTCTCGGCCGCCACTGCCCGGAAACCGCCCACTGCCACACCAAGACCGGCCAGCGCCGCCGTCACCATAAATCCGCGCCTGTCGATAGTTTGCATCTGCTCCTCCCGCGTTTTGCAAATTTTCGTTCATTACTTAAATTCTTGCAAATTTTCTTTATTTGCAATATTTGCATCATAACAGATTTTTTTGCAAGTGCAGGAGACGACATGAACGATACACCCGACATCAGCCGCCCGCGCCAGTCGGATATCGCCCAGCGTGCAGGGGTTTCCATCAGCACCGTCTCGCGCGTTCTCGCCGGGGAAAAAGGCATCAGCGCATCGATACAGACCAAGGTTCTGGGCGTTGCGGCCGAACTCGGTTATCCGCTGCGGCCGGTCACCAGCCAGACCGGCGGCGTCGCGCTGGAGGGCAAGAAAATTCTCGCCCTCATGTCAGCCGAACGGGCGACCGGCGATATCGGCGCGTTTTATCATGATATTTTCGACATGCTGCGCAGCCTTGCCCAGACGGAGGGTTTCGAACTCGATGTCCGGCTTTTGCACCAGAAGCAGGTCGACGATGTCCTGATCCAACGGGTTTGCGAGGCAGACGGCCTTCTCGCCATCGGTCTCGACCCGGAAGAAGAGATCATCCATCGCATCACACAAGGGGTGCTGCAGCCGGTTCTGGTCAACAGCGCCGATCCGTCGATGACGCTGGACTGCGTCTCGCCTTCCAATTTTTACGGCGGTGCGCTGGCGGCGCGGCGGCTTCTTGAACTCGGACATCGCAACGTCGCCTATATCGGCCCGCACCACCGCCACACCATACGCGAGCGCATGCGCGGCTTCCGGCAGACGATCCTTGAGCAAGAGGGAGCCACCTATCAGGAGTTTCTGCTTTCGACTGCGGAAAGCGGCTTCGTGCAGGCGGGCGATGCGGTTCGTCAATTGCTGGCTAGGGATCCCGAGTTGACCGGCATTTTCTGCATGAATGATGCGATTGCGCTCGGCGCGCTGGGTGCGGCGCAGGAGCTTGGCCTTGGCGTGCCGGACGATCTTTCCATCATCGGTTTCGACGACCTGCCCTTTGCCGAACTTTCCACTCCGCGGCTCAGCACCATCCGGGTGGATCGCCGCGAGATTGCCCGCGAGGCGGTCGATCTGATGCGCCGCCGGCTGACGGAGCCATCGGCCAACGCCCGGCAGGTTCAGCTGGGTGTGCAGCTGGTGGAAGGACAGACCGCCGGCCAGGCGAAAAAGACAGGAAAGGCGGCACGCAATGCATGATGCGGCAAACCACGACCCGATGACCCGTTTTAATCCGCTTCACGGCAATCCGCTCAAAACCCGCGCCGATGTGAGACGGGCGCTGGACGACAGTTTTGCGCCGCTTCTTCCCTATTTTTCGGAGAGCGGCGCAAGGGTGACGTTGAGCGGCGCGGCCGCACATTTTGATCGGGCGGCGGCCGATCTGGAAGGGTTTGCACGCCCCCTCTGGGGCATTGCGCCGCTTGCACTCAGCGGCGATGCGTTCGCCCACTGGCCGTTGCTGGCAAAGGGCATCGCCAATGGCACCGATCCCGCCCATCCCGATTATTGGGGCGATGTGCGCCAGAAGGATCAGCGGCTGGTGGAACTTGCCGCCCTCGGTTTTGCGCTGCGGCTTGCGCCGCAACATCTGTGGGACCCCCTGTCCGCAGCACAGAAGGCGAATGTGCGCCGCTATCTTCTGGCGGCACGCGAGCGCATCTATGCCGACAATAACTGGAAGTTTTTCCGGGTGATGGTCGACGCGGCGCTCGATCATCTCGGCATCGAATTCGACCGGAGCCTCACCGACACCTTCCTGCAGGAGCTGGACGGGTTTTACATCGCCGACGGCTGGTATCGCGACGGCAATTACCGCCGCATCGACCACTACATCGCCTTCGCCATGCATTTTTACGGCCTGATCTACGCAAAAATCAGCAAACCGGGAGATGCTCACGCCGAGCGTTACCGCGAACGCGCCCGCCTGTTCGCCGGCGATTTCGCAAGCTGGTTCGATGAGGATGGCGGCACGCTGGCCTTCGGCCGCTCCATGACCTACCGTTTTGCCTGCGGCGGCTTCTGGGCCGCCCTCGCCTTCGCGGATGAGGAAGCGTTGCCCTGGGGCGAGATCAAGGGGCTGTATCTCAGCCACCTGCGCTGGTGGGCAAACAAACCGATTGCCGATCGCGACGGCGCGCTTTCCATCGGTTACGCCTATCCGCAACTGACCATGTCGGAAAGTTACAATTCGGCGGGTTCACCCTATTGGGCCTTCAAGGCCTTCCTGCCGCTCGCGCTTCCGGAAAACCACCCCTTCTGGCGGGCTGAGGAGAAACTGCCCGAAACATCCGAAAATCCGCGACCGCTCGTTCATCCCGGCATGGTGATGATGCGGGCGAAGGGCAACGTCACCGCGCTTTCGAGCGGGCAGGAAAACCTGTCGATGCGTGGCGGGCCGGAGAAATACGCCAAATTCGCCTATTCCTCCCGTTACGCTTTTGGCGTGGAAGTGGACGAGCGCGGTTTCAAAACCAATGGTTTCGACAATATGCTGGCCTTCTCCGAAGATGGCCTGCATTACCGGGTGCGCGAAACCAACCGCACGGTTCTCCTGGCCGGCAACAATCTGCGGGCAAGATGGAAACCATTCCCTGACGTCAAAGTCGAAACGACGCTGATTGCGGCCGGAGACTGGCATATCCGGCTGCACCGGATCACCTCCGCCCGACCTCTTCTCGTCACCGAAGGCGGCTTCGCGATCAACCGCAACGATGGTGACCGCGACACGGTAAGCGAGGCGACCGGCAAAGCGACAGCCGATTGCGGCACCGACATATCCGCCATCGTCGATCTCGGTTCCGACATATCGCGCCAGGGCGTGGCCCTGAAAGCCTTGCCGAACACCAATCTCATCAATGCCAAAACCACCGTGCCGCAACTGCGGGGTAACATTCCGGCAGGCAAAACCCTGCTCGCCAGTGCCGTCTTCGTGGGATTGGCCGGGCCTGAAAGCGAAAAAGCGCTGGCGGCAATCCCCACACTTCCGGACATGGAGGCGCTCGACCGCCTGTTTGCGGAAAGCGGTGTTTCGGTCAGCAGCATGACGGCTACGGGAGAAGCGCAATGAAGAACCCGCTTCCACGCCTCAGCCTTGCCATGGACCCGGAGCGGACCCGGCACCTGCTGACACCACAGGCTTTCGATCAGCTGTCGCAAAGCGTCGATATCCTCGACGTCAGGCGGATCTGCGATTTTCACGATCCAGCCGTAAAAGACCAGCTGGAACGCACCGATATTCTTCTGACCGGCTGGGGCTGCCCCGAGATCGGTGTGCGGGAACTGGCGCTGATGCCGCATCTTCGGCTGATTTCTCACGCCGCCGGCACGGTAAAGTATTTCCTCTCGCAAGCGGTTTTCGAACGCGGCATCACAGTGTGCAGCGCGGCGGAAGCCAATGCGCAGCCGGTCGCCGAATTCACCTTGGCGATGATCCTGCTTGCCGGCAAACGCACTTTCGACTTCCGGCGCATGTATGAAAAGGATCGCGACCGGGAAAATGTCGAGCACTTGAAATCTCAGGCTATCGGCAATCTCGGCCTGACGGTCGGCATTGTCGGAGCGTCGCGCATCGGCCGCCGGGTCATTAATCTTTTGCAGCCTTTCGATCTCGATCTCATCCTTTTCGACCCTTTTCTAAGCACGGCAGAAGCGCAAAAGCTCGGCGTGCGTCTTGTATCGCTCGATGAGCTGATGGCGGTGAGCGACGTCATTTCCCTGCATGCGCCATCCCTGCCACAGACCCGGCACATGATTGGCGCGGATGCGCTGGCCCAGATGAAGGACGGCGCGACCCTGATCAATACGGCGCGCGGCGCGCTGGTGGATGAAGAGGCTCTTTTGACGGAACTGAAAACCGGGCGCATCGAAGCCGTTATCGACGTGACCGACCCGGAAGTGCCGCCGCAGGATTCGCCGTTTTACAATTTGCCGAACGTGTTCCTGACACCGCATATCGCCGGCGCCGTCGGCCTTGAACGTGCCCGGCTCGGCGATATGGCGATTGCCGAGATCGAACGGTTCTGTCGTGCAGCACCGCTTGAACAGCAGGTGCGGGTGGAACATCTGGAACTGATTGCATGAGACGTTTCGAACCGGGCCTCTGCTCCGTCACCTTCCGCTCGATGACACCGCAGGCGGTCATCGACCTTGCCGCCGCAAACGGCATCAAGGGGATCGAATGGGGCGCCGACATCCATGTGCCATCAGGCGATCTCGAAAATGCACGGGATGTGGGCGAGCGGACGGCAAAAGCAGGCCTCACGGTTTCCTCCTACGGATCCTACATCTTCGCACCGGATTTTGCGCCGGAGGATGTGACCGCCTTACTGGAAACCGCAAAGGCGCTCGGCACCGGCCATATCCGCATCTGGCCGGGCAGCCGCAAACGGCCCTCCGCCGAATATTCGCCTGGGGAACGTCGCGTAGCGACGGAGGCGCTGGCGACAATAGCCCGCCGTGCGGACGACTATGGCATGACGATCGGGCTCGAATATCACCCCAACTCGCTGACGGACACCCTGCCCTCGGCCCTGCAACTCATGCAGGACTTGCCGATGCCCAACCTCTATTTTTACTGGCAACCCGCCCCCGGCCTGCCGCTGAACGACGCACTTGAGGAAATATCCGCGCTCGGCTCGCGCATCTGCCACCTGCACGTCTTCGCCTGGCTCAGTGATGCCAGCCGCCTGCCGCTTCGCGAACGCGCGGACTACTGGTGCGCGTGCCTTGAAGCCCTGTCGGAAAGCAGTTGGGGCAAGACGGCTTATGCGATGCTGGAATTCGTCAAGGGTGACGACGTCGGTCAGTTTGCGGAAGATGCGGTGACGCTCGGGAACGTTCTTTACGGATCATAAGACCCGTCTACGCCTCGCCCGCTTGCCAGAAATATGCTTCATACCGTCGCTTTACATAGTGAAAATTATGCACTACATTACAAGTGATGTTGTGGGTGCTGCATGGGCAAGTTAATTCAGATCGGGAACATCATCATACGTGTGTATGCAAACGATCATTTGCCACCGCATTTTCACATCATAACACCGGATGCTGATGCTCTTGTCGACATCGAAACTCTGGAAATCCTGCGCGGCAAGCTCTCCCGCAGGGCGGAAGCCGAAGCTTTGGCATGGGCCAAAACAAACACGGTCCTGATTGTCGATGAATGGAATCGCACAAACCCGCGTTTTCCCATTGCAGAAAAGGGAAACAAGTCATGACACCACGCATCAAAGCCATCTTGCCCAACCTGCCCAGCCTGCTTACCATCGACTGGGTGGATGGCAGCCAATCAACTGCCGATCTGACCGGATGGATAGCGACCGGAGGAGAATTGCTCACTCCGCTCCGTTCAGCCGATATCTGGAAGACCGCGACGATCACCGATTATGGTGCAAGCGTGGAATGGGACGGCGACGACTTGGCGATTGATGCCTATCATCTTTACCAGATCGCCGAGGACCAGCGGGATTTCGATGTCGAGGATTTGCGTAAATGGCAGGAAGAAATCGGCCTTTCCAACAATGAGGTGGCGGATTTTCTCGGTGTCACTTTACGGACGTGGAACAACTACCGTGCGGGCGCACCGGTAAGTCACGCAGTCAAGATGCTGTTGCGGGCCACCCAGCGCGACCCGCTTTTGATGCATGCGCATTTCCGCCCCCGCCGGCCCGGACGCCCAAAACACGCCGCTTAGGGCAATCCGCTTCGGGTTCACGAAACTGCGTCGGGCAGCAAGCTATATCCGTCGCCCATCCGACCCGAACAGATGCGTCTTCTCCAGATCAAACGCAAAGGGGATGGTCTCGCCGATGCGGATATGGCGCTGGCCGTCCAGCAGCACGGTGGCGGGTTGGCCGTCTGGGGTGCTGGTGTAAACCACCGTCGAACCACCGAGATGTTCGACGAGCTGGATCGCGGCGTTGCCGAGCGAGGCCGATTGTGCCTGCGGGTTCACATGCTCCGGGCGCACGCCAAAAGTGAGCGGTTCGCCCTCCTGAGCCGCAACCGGCTTCTCCAGCACGATACGCTGACCGGCGACCTCGATTGTGCGGTTGGAGCTGTCGCCTGAAGCCACTTTTGCGGAGAGGAAGTTCATCTTCGGCGAACCGATGAAACCGGCGACGAACTGATTGCCCGGATTGTTGTAGAGATCGAGCGGGCGACCGACCTGCATGATGAGGCCATCGCGCAGAACCACGATCTTGTCGGCCATGGTCATGGCTTCCACCTGGTCATGCGTCACATAGATCATCGTGCTGCCGAGCGTCTGGTGCAGCTTGGCGATTTCGACGCGCATCTGCACACGCAGCTCCGCATCGAGGTTGGACAAAGGCTCGTCGAACAGGAAGATTTTCGGCTCGCGCACGATCGCCCGGCCGATGGCGACACGCTGGCGTTGGCCACCCGAAAGTGCCTTCGGCTTGCGCTGTAACAGCGGGCCGATCTGCAGGATATCGGCGGCCTTCTGCACCCGCGCCTCGACTTCTGGTTTCTTGTAGCCTGCCGTTTCCAGCCCGAAGGCGAGGTTCTTGTAAACGCTCATATGCGGATAGAGCGCATAGGACTGGAAGACCATTGCGATGCCGCGCTTGGAGGCGGCTGTTTCGTTGACCCTTTCACCATCGATGCGAAGATCACCCTCGGAGATTTCCTCGAGCCCGGCGATCATGCGTAAAAGCGTAGATTTTCCGCAGCCCGAGGGGCCGACGAAGACGGTGAATTCGCCCGGCTCGATCTTGAGATCGATGCCGTGGACGACCGGAAAAGCGCCGAACCGCTTGACGATTTTTTCCAGAGTAATGCTGCTTGCCATGCTGTTTCTCCCGACCGTCGCGCCGCAAACAAGGCAGCCGCGACGGTGTTGATGTTCTGCAATTCGTTTTCGGTCCCGTTTCGTCCGTTCAGCGTTTCATTCCGGTGGTGGCGATGCCTTCGATCAACAGCCGCTGGAAGAACAGGAAGAACAGGAAGACCGGCACCAGTGACAGGTTGGACATGGCGAAAAGCGAGGTCCAGTCCGAGCTGCCGGTGGAATCCACGAAGGATCTGAGGCCGAGCTGCACGGTGTAGGTGTTGATGTCGTTCAGATAGATCAGCGGACCGAAGAAGTCGTCCCAGGTCCAGATGAAGGAAAAGATGGCGGCCGTGGCCAGAACCGGCAGCGACAAGGGCAGCATGATCTTCCAGTAAATCCGGAAAGGTGAGCAACCGTCCATCACCGCCGCCTCGTCCAGCTCGCGCGGAATGCCACGGAAGAACTGCACCATGAGGAAGATGAAGAAGGCGTCGGTCGCGAGATACTTCGGCACGATCAGCGGCAGCGACGTGTTCACCCAGCCCATTTCCAGAAACAGGATATATTGCGGGATGAGTACTACGTGATAGGGCAGCATCAGCGTGCCCAGCATCAGCGCGAACCAGAAATTGCGCCCGCCGAACCGGAGCCGGGCGAAAGCAAAGGCGGCAAGCGAGCAGCCGACCACGTTGCCGATGGTGGCCAGCACCGAGATGAAGAAGGAGTTCCAGAAGAACTGCCCGAAACTGACCTGAAGCCCGGTCCAGCCACGGATATAGCCGCCGAAATCGACCGATGAGGGAATGAGCGAGGAGGAGCCGAACAGCTCGTCCTGCGGGCGAAACGAACCCGAAATCATCCACAGGATCGGATAGAGCATCGCAAAGGAGGCGAGGATCAGCGCCGCATGCAGCAACACCGACATCAGCGGTGAGCGTTGCGGGCCCTGTCCCGGCCGGGGAGCGGTAACAGCGTCAGTCATCGTAATGCACCCAGTATTTCGCGCTGAGGAACGAGAAGGCCGTGAACAGCGCGATGATGATCACAAGAATCCAGGCAAGTGCCGAGGCATATCCCATGCGGAAGAAACCGAAGGCCTCCTGGTAGAGATAGAGCGTGTAGAACAGCGTCGAGTTGATCGGCCCGCCGGTCCCTTCGGAAATGATGAAGGCGGGCGTGAAGGCCTTGAAGGCGTCGATCGTCTGGATCACGGCGTTGAAGAAGATCACCGGCGTCAGAAGCGGCAGCGTAATGCGGAAGAACTGCCGCATCTTGCTCGCACCGTCGATATCGGCGGCCTCATACATATCCTGCGGGATTTGCCGGAGCCCGGCGAGGAAGATGATCATCGGCGAGCCGAACTGCCAGACGGACAGGATGACCAGCGTGTAGAGCGAATAGTCCGGATTGGAAATCCAGCTTGGTCCCTCGTAACCGAAAACCTGCCACAGGATCATGTTGACGAGACCATCGGAGGCGAAAAGCTGGCGCCAGAGAACGGCGATGGCCACGCTGGAGCCAAGCAGCGACGGCAGATAGAAGATCGCCCGGTAGAGCGTCAGCCCTTTTATGCCGCGATTGAAGGCGAGCGCCACCAGCAACGCAAAGATCAGCTTCAGCGGCACCGACAGCAGCACATAAGTAAAGGTGACCTGCATGGCGGCGGCGAATTTGGGGTCGGCGGTGGCGATGCGCACGTAATTGGCCGCCCCCACCCAATCAGGAGATTGAAGCAGGTCGTAATTGGTGAACGACAGATAAAGCGATACCAGCGCCGGGCCGAGCGTCAGACCGAAAAAGCCGATCAGCCAGGGCAGGAGAAACAGGTAGGCGTGAATGTTGCGGTCCAAAAGCCGCTTCACGCCTGCCCGCTTCGGGAGAGCCGCGCCACGGCTCTCCTCCACGAGAGTTTCAGATCGAAAGGCCATATGCCATCACTTCCGTTTGATAACGGTTTCAGATTCTTTGACGAGCCGGTCGCCACCTTCGCTCGGCGAAATCTTGCCGAAGCCGATCTCCTCCGCCGTGCGCTTCAGGACGAAGGCGAATTCGCCAGCGCCCGGAGGTGGTGCCGGCGGCAGATCGCCGACACTGGGGGTGATTTCGGCAATATATTCCACCATGCTCTTGCTGACCTCGTCGAGCTTGCCGGTCAGCTGGTTGCGCATGGATTCCGATGGCGGAACGCCGCGCTCCACGCCCAGAATGTCAACGCCCTGCGGTTCGGCAACAAGGAAGTTGATGAAGCCGATCGCCTGCTCGATGCCGGCGCTGCCATTGGCGACGCTGATGAGCATGGAGGGTTTCAGGTAGTGGCCGGAAGGGCCATCCTTCGCGCTTTTGGGATAGGAGGTTATCGCCAGCTTGGCTTTGTTGAGCGCCTGATAACCGACGAACTGGTTGGAATGGGCAAATGCGGTTGCCGCCTTGCCCGTCGTCAGTGCGTTGGTTTCGATGTTCAACTGGTCGAGCGCCTGAATATCGGCTGGTACGCAGGCGCCGCTCTTGCGCAGATCCGCCCACATGGTGAACCACTTGGTCGCGTCAGTCGGATCGAAACCGATGCCGCCATCGACGGTATAAAGCGACTTGCCGTTCTGGCGCAGCCAGTTCTCGAAGCTCGGCTCCACGCCGCTGGCGTCAGCCGTGGCATAATAGCCCGGTTTCGGCTTGTTCTTGCTGAGCTTGGCGGCGTTTTCGGCAAACTCTTCCCAGGTCTGCCCGATCGAGGGCGGCGTTGCGCCGGATTTTTCCCAGGCCGCCTTGTCGAAGAAGACAGCACTTGAATTGACCCCGAGATTGATGCCGTAAAGCTTGCCGTCGACCCGGCCGGAATCGATGTTCATCTTGCCGAAATCTTCGATCTTCAGGCCCTTGCCGATGTAGTCGTCAAGCGGCGCAAGCGCGCCGCGCCGGCCATATTCGAAGATATAACGGTAATCCATCTGGATCAGATCAGGCGCATTGCGGCCCGCCACCTGCGTGGCCAGACGCGGCCAATAATCGCTCCATCCGGCGAATTCTCCGGCAATATCGAGATCCGGTTTCACCTGCTTGTAGGCAGCAATCGCCTTGTTGGTGCGATCCGCACGCTCTTGAGATCCCCACCACAACATACGTAGCCGTGCGGCCTGAGCTTGTGCTGAAACGCCTCCCAACGTTGCCAGCGAAAGGGCCGCAAGCCCGGTTGAAAGCACACTTCTCCTGTGAAGCATCACGGGCATTGGCAACTCCTCCCTAATTGACTGCCAAATTGATGATGAGTGTAAACGACTATTGCCGTTTTATAACTAATTGGTTACATGGGAACACTGATCGACAACATTGTCAAGCGGGTGTCACGATGGAAGAAACAACGAAAAACCAGCTGCCCGACCCGGCTCCTGAGGAAACGCCTGCCCCGAAGCGCAAACGCGCCACTGCACAGGTGCGAAACCCGGAAAGAACGCGGGCCGCCATTCTTGAAGCCGCCCGCCGTGAGGTGGCCGCCAAGGGGCTGGCGGGAGCACGGATCGATGTCGTGGCGCGGCGTGCCGGCACCAACAAGCGGATGATCTACCACTATTTCGGCGACAAGGACGCGCTTTACCTTGCCGTGCTGGAGGACGCTTATCGCCATATCCGCCACACCGAACGGCGGCTGGATCTGACCCGCAAGGCGCCTTCGGAGGGCTTGCGGGAACTTGCACTTTTCACCTGGCATTATTTTCTCGACCACCCGGAATTCCTGAGCATCCTCGCGACGGAAAACCTCAATAAAGCCCGTTATCTCAGGCAATCTCCGACGATTACGGCGATGCATTCGAATTTCATCTCCGAGCTTGAAGACGTGTTGCGGCGCGGCCGAGACACCGGCGAATTCCGTGACGGACTCGATCCGATCGACATCTACCTGACGATCGCCTCGCTCGGCGCCTTTTATCTGTCGAACCGATTCACGCTGTCGACGATCTTCCAGCGCGACCTGACCGACCCCACTGAGCTGGAACGCTGGGGCCAGCACATCGTCAACACCCTGCTTGCTGCGGTGCGGCCGATCTGAACCAGCAGAACCGGATTTCCCTTTGAGAACAGTGACGAGGCGCGTTTCGCAATGGCGAAGCGCGCCTTTCGCTTTCGCGGCGCGGCAAAAAGCCGTGGTTGCGGCGCGTCCCACAACATCCATTTTTCCCGACAAAAACACCTTGACAGATTGCGCTCTTCACGACCACAAATAACCAAATGGTTACAAACTGCCATTGTTTGACGGATGCGGCCTTGCGGGAAAAGGCCGCCTAGGGAGGAAATTCATGAAACGTATCGGCGTCATCATGCACGGCATTACCGGCCGCATGGGTTACAACCAGCACCTCGTGCGCTCCGTTCTTGCCATTCGCGATCAGGGTGGCGTGCTTTTGAAGAACGGTGAAAGGGTCATGCTCGACCCGATCCTGGTCGGCCGCAATGGCGCGAAGATCGAGGAAATCGCCAAAAAGCACAATGTTGCACGCTGGACGACCGACATTGACGCAGCCCTTGCGAACCCGGATGACACGCTGTTCTTCGACGCCGGCACCACGCAGATGCGCGGCAGCCTGCTGGAAAAGGCCATCAAGGCCGGCAAGAACGTCTATTGCGAAAAGCCGATTTCCGACACGATGGAAGAGGCGCTGGCGATTGCGCGGCTGGCCGAAAGCGCCGGCATCAAACACGGCGTGGTACAGGACAAGCTGTTCCTGCCCGGCCTTCGCAAATTGGCGATGCTGCGCGACAGCGGCTTTTTCGGCAAGATCCTCTCGGTCCGCGGCGAGTTCGGTTACTGGGTTTTCGAGGGTGACTGGCAGCCGGCGCAGCGACCCTCCTGGAATTATCGCCTGAAGGATGGCGGCGGTATCATCCTCGATATGCTGTGCCACTGGCGTTACGTGCTCGACAATCTGTTCGGCCCGGTGAAATCGGTGAGCTGCCTCGGCGCCACCCATATCCCCGAGCGTTTCGATGAGCAGGGCAAGGCCTACAAGGCGGATGCGGACGATGCGGCCTATGCCACCTTCGAGCTGGAAGGCGGCGCCATCGCCCACATCAACTCCTCATGGGCGGTGCGCGTGCGCCGCGACGACCTCGTGACGTTCCAGGTGGATGGCACGCATGGTTCGGCGGTGGCGGGCCTGACCAAATGCTTTACCCAGCACCGCACCAATACGCCGAAGCCGGTGTGGAATCCCGACCAGCCACAGACCATCGATTTCTATAAGACCTGGCAGGAGGTGCCTGACAACGTCACCTATGACAACGGCTTCAAGGCGCAATGGGAAATGTTCGTGCGCCACCTCGTCGACAACGACCCGTGGCCCTATGGCCTGATGGAAGGCGTGAAGGGCGTGCAACTGGCCGAACTGGGACTGAAATCGTGGAAGGAACGCCGCTGGCTCGACGTTCCGGCGATCTCCTGAGGAGGCGACAGTGAGCGAACTCAAGCTTCCGAAAGACGACCGCAGCATCGAGGTCTACAGTCTATCAGGCACGCCGGTCGCCGTTGAGAAACGAAGTGCCGCGGATTTCAACCGCGTCGCCTTCGCCGCCGCCCATGTGGTGGCCGACCCTCTTGCCGACAACGACCCATGGCTTAACCCCGCCATAGACTGGGACGCCACATTGCGCTTCCGTCACCGCCTGTGGGACCTCGGCCTTGGCGTCGCCGAAGCCATGGACACGGCGCAGCGCGGCATGGGGCTTGCGTGGCCGCAAGCGCAGGAACTGATCTCCCGTTCGCTGAAGGAAGCGGCCACCCGCAAGGATGCGCTGATCGCCTGCGGCGTCGGCACCGACCACCTCAATGGTAGCGGCTACGACCTGAACCAGATTATCGACTCTTACCTGGAACAGCTTGATTTTGTTCAGGGAGAAGGTGGACGCGTAATCCTGATGGCGAGCCGCGCGCTGGCCGCCGCCGCCCGTTCGCCGGACGACTATCTCAAGGCCTATGCCAAGGTTCTTTCCCATGCGAACGAAAAAGTGGTGATCCACTGGTTGGGAGAAATGTTCGATCCCGCGCTTGAGGGATACTGGGGGTCTCGCGACCACATGGAGGCGATGGAAACCTGCCTTGCTATGATCGAGGAGAATGCCGACAAGATCGACGGCATCAAGATTTCGCTTCTCTCCAAGGAGAAGGAAATCGTCATGCGCCGCCGCCTGCCCGCTGGCGTGCGCATGTATACCGGCGATGATTTCAATTATGCCGAACTGATCGCCGGCGACGAAAAAGGTCATTCGGATGCGCTGCTGGGCATTTTCGATGCCATTGCGCCGGCGGCCTCCAAGGCGCTCGCCAGCCTGAAGCGCGGTGCGGACAATGAATTCTTCGACATTCTGGAGCCGACGGTGGCGCTTTCGCGCCATATCTTCAAGGCGCCAACCCGCTTTTATAAAACCGGCGTCGTGTTCCTCGCCTATCTCAATGGCCTGCAGGATCATTTCACCATGGTCGGCGGGCAGGAAAGCACCCGCTCCACGCAGCATTTTGCCGAGCTTTTCCGGCTGGCGGACAAGGCCAATGTGCTGGCCGAGCCGGATCTCGCGACGCACCGCATGAAGGCGTTCCTTTCGGTCCGGGGCATTGGCTGAGGCAGCAGAACTAGGGGAGATAGCGATATGAGCCTTGAAGGCCTTTCAATCAATTTTGCCACCGTGCGCCAAGGTGGCTCATTCGGCGCGATCGTCGATGCCTGCCTTGCGCAAGGTATCACCACCATCTCGCCCTGGCGCGATCAGGTGCATGGCGTCGGCCTTGCCGAGGCCACCCACATTGTCGAGCAGAACGGCCTTCGCCTCAGTGGCCTTTGCCGTGGTGGCTTTTTCCCCGCACCGGATGCGGAAGGTCGCCGCCGCGCCATTGAGGACAACAGGCGTGCGGTCGATGAGGCCGCCGCGATGAAGGCCGATTGCCTCGTGCTTGTCGTGGGGGGCCTGCCCACCGGTTCGCGCGATATCAAAGGTGCGCGGCAGATGGTGGAAGACGGCATGGCCGAACTCCTGCCCTATGCGAGGGCAGCCGGCATACCGCTCGCCATCGAGCCGCTGCATCCCTTCTATGCCGCCGACCGGGCCTGCTTCAACACGCTGAAACAATCGCTCGATCTCTGCGACCGGCTGGGTGCGGGAACCGGTGTGGCCATCGACGTCTACCACGTCTGGTGGGACCCGGAGCTGGAGGAACAGGTGGCGCGCGCCGGAAAGAATGGGCAAATTCTGGCGCACCATATCTGCGACTGGCTGGTGCCGACCACCGATCCGCTCAACGATCGCGGCATGATGGGCGACGGCGTGATTGACCTCAAGGCATTTCGCGCCATGATCGAGGCCGCCGGCTTTCACGGTCCGCAGGAAGTCGAGATTTTTTCGCATCGCTGGCAGGCGCGCCCGATGGACGAGGTTCTCACCACCGTTGTCGAGCGCTTCAAGACTGTTTGTTGATATATCCGGGAGAGAGACAATGCCTGAAAGGGTGAAACGCAAACGTTATGCGCTGGTCGGCACCGGCAATCGCGGCACCACCATGTGGGGGCGCGAGCTTCTGGCCGGGTGGAGCGACTACGTCGAGCTGGTCGGCATTTGCGACCTGAACCTGATGCGCGCCGAACGGGCCCGCGCCATGATGGGATCAAGCGCGCCGCTTTACGATGACTTCGACCGGATGATGACCGAGCAGCGCCCGGAACTGGTGATCGTCTGCACGCCGGATGATACCCATGACGACATCATCATCCGCGCCCTTGAAGGCGGAGCCGATGTCATCAGCGAAAAACCCATGACCACGACCCCGGAAAAGATCGACCGCATCCGCGCGGCGGAGGCCAAAAGTGGCCGCCGGGTCGACGTGTCCTTCAACTACCGTTTTTCGCCGACGGCCGCGCGAATCAAGGAACTGATAGATGACGGCGCCATCGGCACCGTTACCTCGGTGGATTTCCACTGGTATCTCGACAACCAGCACGGCGCGGATTATTTCCGCCGCTGGCACGCCTTTACCGAACATTCCGGCAGCCTGTTCGTGCACAAGGCCACGCACCACTTCGATCTTCTGAACTGGTATCTCGATCCTGACCCCGTGGAAGTGAAGGGCTTTGGACAATTGCTGCATTATGGCAAGAACGGACCGTTCCGGGGAACGCGCTGTCGCACCTGTCCGCACAAGGGTGAGTGCGACTATTTCATGGATCTCGCTGCCGATCCCTTCCTCGACGCACTCTATGAAGACCCTTCGACCCTGGATGGCTATGTGCGTGACGCCTGCGTCTTCCGCGAGGAGATCGACATTCCCGACACGATGAGCGCTTCGATCCGTTATGCGAGCGGCGTGCAGGTTTCCTATTCACTCAATACCTATATGCCGATCGAGGGACATCACATCGCCTTCAACGGCCACAAGGGCCGAATCGAGATGCGCCAATATGAAAAGCAGCCGTGGACGGAGCCGCCTGCCGACGAAATCCTGCTGGTGAAAAGCTTCGGCGGCGGTGTTGAACGCATATGGGTGCCGCATGAACCGGGCGGCCATTATGGCGGCGACAACCGCATGCGCGACATGATCTTCAAGCCCGGCTCGAACGACCGGCTGCGGCAGCGGGCGGGTTCGCGCGCCGGCGCCATGTCGGTTCTTTGCGGCGTGGCGGCGCTGAAAAGTGCCCGCGAAGGTGGTGCCGCGGCGGTGAAATCCCTGCCCCGCTAGAGATTTTCGGCCTGCGGCCCTTTTGACAGCGGACCGCAGGCCGCAACTGCCAAAAAAGAACGGATAACATTCCGCAGATTACGCGCTTCTTCCATACCGCTAAAATGATGGTCGGGGGGAGAAAGAGTTGACCATGTCCAGTTTCGATCCTTCATTCCGCTCATCATCATCGGCACCAGCCTGATCGTTTTCTTCAAATGGGTGGGACGTGATATGAACAGGGAGGAGAAAAAACCGAGATCGCGCCGCTGACGGTGAAAAACACACCTGAACCGGCGCGGGCAATCGCCCGGTGACGCATTTTTCCGCATCGGCCCATTGCAAAATCAAAATTTGAGGCTATATTCGGCAAATCGACAATTGCTTGTGACGTCGCTCCTGGGACTCTACGTTCCCGTCGGATTTCCTCTCAAATAATCGATCTAATTCCGCAAGGTATCGCGGGAACCAACAACGATTACTACGAAAGGAAATCGTTATGAACACTGGTACTGTAAAGTGGTTCAACGCCACCAAGGGCTTCGGCTTCATTCAGCCTGACAACGGCGGCACGGACGTTTTCGTTCACATTTCGGCTGTTGAGCGCGCAGGTCTGCGTTCGCTGAACGACGGTCAGAAGATCACCTACGACATCGTGCAGGACCGCAAGTCCGGCAAGAGCTCCGCCGACAACCTTCGCGCAGCTTGATTTGTCATCGGCCCCGCTGGCTACGGATGTACTGGCAGTGGCGCTGAGTGATTGTGAGAGGTCGGGTTAAAGCCCGGCCTTTTGTTTTTTTGGCCATGGGGAGGCTCTCATGCGCAAAAATCTTTATCGCTCCGGCGATGCTATCGTTCTGAAAGCGGGCGTGCTTGGGGCCAACCAGCCCACGGGTCCCGGTCGGGTCGTAACGGCTCTGCCCGAGACTCAGCAAGGAGCGGTTCGCTACAGGGTACGTTTCCAGCACGAGAACTTCGAACGCAACATAGCGCTCGATGAAATCGATGTGGCTGCGTCTTCATCGCGGCCGGTGGAAATCGAAGGCTCGTCCTCGCGTGATGCGGGATCGAGCTGGATCAATTCGAATACAATCAGAATCAAAAAATAGCAGCGATGGCTGCGTTAAGGAGATATGTTGCAGGTACTCGTCAGGGATAACAATGTAGAGCAAGCCCTCCGCGTCTTGAAAAAGAGGATGCAGCGCGAGGGTATCTTCCGTGAGATGCGCGCACGGGAATCATACGAAAAGCCGTCGGAAAAGCGCATCCGCGAAGAAGCCGAAGCTGTGCGCCGCCACCGCAAGATGGCGAAGAAGAAGTTGCAGCGCGAGGGACTGCTTCCTGCTCCCAAAAAGGTTGCCCGCGCCCGATAACTGTCAATTCGCTCCGCAAAGGAGAATGCCATGACCGCGATAAAAGAGGCTTTTTTCAAACCCGGAAAGCTGTCCTCGCAGGACAAGGCATCCATGACGGACAAGGCGGCGAAACAGATCATAACCGCCGAGTCCGACCAGCGCGTCAAGAAGACGGAACGGCTTCGCCAGCTTCGCGAAGCTCAGGAGGCGGCAATCGCCGCCCCTCCACCCACCCGCACCAAAAAGCCATCCGGCAAGAAATAACCCGGTTGCACGTTTTGACGTCGCCTTCCCGAAAAACTTCTTGAACCTGATACGCAACAGGCGCACGCTCCGCCTGTCAGCAATCCGCTGAAGAGCGCTGGTGTTTGAGGGCAGAGTGTCCTCGCCCCCAAACGAAAGGAGGACGAGATGTCTTCCGACTTTTATTCATCAAGCCTTTCACGGAACCTCGTCCGCACCGGCGGTTTGGGCTATCGGGAAAACGCCTCGCTTCGCCTCCTTCTCAGCGCTGCCGAAGAAACGGCCATGCGTCTGGATCAGGATCGCGGCGCATCCTCCGACTTTGCGGCTTTTCCTGATTTTGGCCTCCAGACCGGCATGGCGCGGAGAACCGTTTCCGCAGGGCGTATCCGCCTCTCCAAACCGACCCTTCCCTTCGGGAAACATCCGCTCAACGGACCGCCTTTCCCCTGACGATGAAACCGTTCCCCGCAGCCTGCCTGCGGCGAGCGATCATGCCCCGGACCACACCATATCCAACATCAGTTCAATACCAGGAGGACACCATGGCCAAGGGTCAAGTACGTAGTAACAAAGAAGTCCGCAAACCGAAGAAGGACAAGACGAAAGCCCCCGCTGCGGCACCGGCGGCCGGCACGCAGGTCAAGTTCGCAAACTCCACGACTGCGGATGGCAAGAAGAAATAATAGGAGGTCCGGGCTACCCGCTTGTAACAGCGCCACGCCTCGACACGAATTCACAAACTGCGATCCGGATCTTGAAGGGTCGTAACGAATAAAACAACTCTTTAGAACACAGACTTGTTTTGGCCACATTGCCCTTCTATAAAGCTCATACAGCAACTGCTGGTGAGCACGGAATTCGTTGTTCGCAGTTGTTTTCGTCGCATTAGACTTTTGACCACGGATGTACTGGCACTGGTGTTAATAGCGATATGAGGAAGGTCGGTGCAATATTGCCCCGGCCTTTTTTGTTGCCTGCAGCAGCCGCGTGACGATTGCCGCCCGCCGGTCACATACCCGCGATAGGCAGTGGAATTAACTTGCCTATTTCGCGCAAAGAGCGCACGTTTCACTATCGGTAATTAAAGGGCGCTACCGCCGTCAGGCTTGTTTGCCGTCTTAAGCCCCGTCTTGCACATGCCTTCAATCGACAGGGCAGCTCCTTGAATTTCCCAAGGCGCTTACAAGGGCATCGGCCCGAAAATCGGCAACGGTCCATCGACCGCACCGATATATCGTTTCAAAGCGTTGGAGCGTCCCCGTGCAACCTTTTAAAGGAGCGCGCGACGCTTTGGCTTTTCCGAACTCGCAAGAAAGGAGGACATCATGTCTTCCGCATCCCGCAATTGCCTAATCTCCTCTCAAGATCTCAAGATGCTTCAATCCGTTCTCGAGAGCGTCGGTTTTAACCACCTTGCCGAGGATGACGACAAGAAGCTGCACAACAGGGCCGCCCGCAAGGTTATCGAATTGTATCAGGAAGGGCTGACGGACCCGACGGAACTCACGAGAGAAATGCGCTTCCTGTTCGGCGTGCAAAAGCATGACCGCATCAAGCCGTGGAAGCCGCTCCCCCGATATGCGATCCAGGGCCTGCCACTGCTTTATCATCGCCATTGAGGGAGAGCGCAGATGCGCGAATACATCATGGTCAGCACCGGCCTGTGGCTGGGGCTGTTTCTGACCTGGTACCTCGTAAGCACCTATAACGCGGCGGATAGCGCTTTTACGGCAAACACCGTCCCGTCGCGGCCGCTACTGATGACATCGTCCGAATGCGAGGCCCAATTCGGTATTCTCTTTTCGATGGCCGAAAAGCTCTTGAAGGCCGGCGGGCCGCTGGTTCCCGACGACCTGCGCAAGAACATAGAGCATTGCATTTCGTCCGATGAGGCAAGCCGCCTGAAGCTGAAAGACAATCAACTCATTCGGCTCTTTCCCTGAAGCGCTGCCTCGCCGGACCATGTCCGCCAAAATCACTGGTAAAAATAACGACTTGGCAAATGGGATATATCAGGAGACACTGATTTTATCGGACATTAAGTCCGAAAGTTTGCGTCTGCGTGGAGGGTGAGTATGACGTATGACTGGAGCGGCCGTAGAATGCGCCGCATGCGTGCCGCGAAACTGACGATCTTCAGCCTCGTCGCGGCCTTTGTCCTGACGGCTCCGATTTTCGCTCATTACTGACGTTCCCCAGCCCGCGCTCTCCGGTCACACCGGCTGTCTGAGTTCTGCGCGCTTTTTCAGGCGACCCTTCAGCCACTTCTGAACCGGCTGATCGTAATGGACCGTCAGGTACCATGAGAGACACGTCGTCCCGATCAGGAAAGCGATGCCGGCTGGCAGGGCGATGCCCTCCCGGTCAACCGCCGGGATCAGGAGCTCCGTCCAGGCCAGCAGCGGAATATGCAGCACATAGACCGCGTAAGATGCCGTGCCGAGAAACGTCGACAACATTCCAACCCTGCGACCCGGAACCGTCTTGCTGGCCACGAACAGCAGCGTCGGCCAGACGAGCAGCACGACCGCGAGATCGAAAAACGGCCGCAATTCACGCGAAACCGGAACGGCGAGGATGACGCAAACCAGCAGAAGGCAGAGAGCCGCGTGGACGGGCCGCAGCTCCGTTACGCGATTGCGGAAACGATAGATCAGCACGCCGGCGAAAAACGAGAAAAACACCCTGCCCATGCCGGCATACATTTCGTTCCAGCGAAAACCCGCATGCAGCTTGCCGAACTCAGCCGCCGCCACCACGAGCACGCAGGCGCTGACAGCCAGCACAGCGATTGTCTGTTTCGTGGTCGCCCGCACGCCCCAACGGCCGTAAACCGCATTCACCACCAGTTCGTTGAACAGAGACCATGCCGGGCTGACCAGAAACAATGCGCCGTTCAATGTGAGCGTGAAGGGTGCTGGAACGAAAAGAAGCCCGGTCACCAACGCAATCGCCAGCTCGCCGGGATTGATATGGCGATGAAGATCGTCAATCGGCGTCGGCAGGCCCAGCGCATAGAGGCAGATGCAATAGGCCGCCATCAAAGCCAGCCCCAGCCCATACAATGGATAAAGACGCGCAAGGCGCGCTTTCATGAAAAAGCCTGATGTGATCGTTCCTTCGCGCAGTTTCGTACTATAGGCATGCGCCAGCACGAAACCGCTGAGGGCGAAGAACAAATCGACGGCGAGATAACTCGAAGCGCCGTCTCTCCCGAAAAACTGCTCGGCATGGCGATGCACGATGAAGATCGCGGCCACGCCCCTTATGCCATCGAGCAATATGAAGCGTTCCGGGGATGACTGGACCATGGGCTTTGCTACTCGACAGGGTTGGATTATATTTACTCCAGGAAAACGAGGTTTACCGCGCAGTGGTTCATCGCTTCCAGTCAAAAACTATTTAACGTGGTACGCACCCCGCATTCTTATGGGCATGTACTCATGACCGACGCTCTTTCGCAGCCGTCAAAGGCGTGCTACGTCCGGGTGTCATCGATGCTCTGACCCTTTGACTCTGCGTATCACGCCTTGCGAAAACCGGTTTCGATTTTCGCTAGTGCCCTGGGCGCAAATTCAGTCGGATTGTTTGGCGGCAAACAACTTTCGCGGAGTCCCACCATGTCCACCATCGCAGACCGTATCAAAAAAATCATCGTTGACCAGCTAGGCGTCGATCCCGGCGCCGTTGTCGACGACGCCAATTTTGCTGACGATCTCGGTGCCGATCCCTCGAAGTCGTTCAGGTCGTCATGGAAATCGAGGAAGAATTCGGAGTGGAAATCCCCGATTCCGCCGCAAGCACAATCCTGACCGTCGGCGACGCCATCCGCTTCATCGAGAAAAACAAGGTTTGACCAGCAGCCGCAAGCACAATCCTGACCGTCGGCGACGCCATCCGCTTCATCGAGAAAAACAAGGTTTGACCAGCAGCTGCAAGCGCTAGCCAATAATGCCGCGACGGGATCGAGTTTGACCCGTTGCGCGCCAGCCATGCCTGATATGGCAGGCAGTAAAAGATACATGATAAAATAACTCATGTTTATTGCCATGGCGTAGTTTTTCACCTATTGAACCCCGGATCGCTCAATCTTTCCGACCGGGAACCCGCCTCATGTGGAGCAAGCCCACGTCACGCGCACTCGTTGATGATGCCGTACAGCTCTATTATGAGGAACTGTGCAAGGCCATGAACCGGCGTGGACACACGACCGCCATTTCGCAGGAGATCGTGCACGATCTTTATGTGCGGCTGACGGGCAAACCGAGGCTTCCGGAAAACACCTCCCTCATCCGCGCCTTTCTGGTTCGCGCCTGCGCCAATCTCGGCATCGACCGTCTTCGCCGTGAACAGTTCGAGCGCAGGCTGTTTTCCGGTAGCATGGAGGAAGCGCTTGCCGCCCCGCAGCCGGTGATCGATGCGGACGGCATTGCCGACAGGGAGCATCGGCTGAAGGTACTACGACGCGCGGTCATGACCATGTCGTTGCAGCGTCGGCAGGTCTTCCTTGCCAGCAGCATCGGCAACCTGAATTCGGTCGAGATCGCTGAGCGCAGCGGCATCAGCAAGAACATGGTCGATCGCCATCTGCGCAAGGCCTATCTGCACTGCCTGGAATGCCTGGAGGAAACGCTGTGACCGGGCTCGCAAAAACCGCTTCGGCGCTGCGCGAAGAAGCCGTCGACTGGTTCCTGCAGCGGCGCGAAAGGCCGGACGACGCGACGCTAGCAGCGGATTTCGATGCCTGGCTCGCTAGTGATGAACGGCACGCAAAGGCCTATGAGCGTGTCCGATGTCTGATGGGCGACGCCGGTGCCCTGCTGGCAGGCGATCAGGCGTTTCTCCTGAAGGCGACACGCAAGCGCAGCGGCGTTAAAGGCAATGCGACAGCGGCGGCAATTGTCGGTATTTCATTGCTCGCAGGTTTTTATCTGGCCGACATGCCCATGCGCCTGCGCTCCGACCATTTGTCCGGCACGGCGGAGCGTCAGGTCGTCACCACGCCGGACGGTTCGACGATCACCCTGAATGCCCATTCCGCGATTGCGCTCCGTTTCTCCCAGCAAGAGCGGCGCGTGGTGCTGCTGCGCGGCGAGATTTTCGTTGAAGTTGCGCCCGATGCCGCACGACCGTTTTCAGTCGAGGCGGCGGGCGGCACGACAACGGCGCTCGGCACCGCCTTCGACGTCGACATGCGTAACGAGGCGACAAGCGTGACGGTACTGGAACACAGCGTATCTGTGGGAACGGGCAAGCAAGGCCAGAGCAGCCGGCTTTATGAAAACCAGCGCGTGGACTATTCGTCAAATGGCCGGTTGGGCAGCATCGAAACGATAGACCCCTCCTCCATCGCCGCCTGGCGCAATGGTCGCTTCATCTTCGAGGACAGGCCACTTGCCGAGGTGGTGGAGACCTTCCAGCGTTATCTTCCCGGCCGCATCGTCGTGACACGGGAGAGCCTGCGGGAAAAACGGCTGTCGGGCAATTTCGATCTATCGGACCCAGGCGCCGCGCTTGCGGATCTGGCTGCCGCCCTCGAAATCGGCGTCGTCAGGGCAGGTCCCTATCTGACCGTTCTTTATTGAGTGAAATTTTCCACCGAGGGTGTCCCTGACAAGCGGGCTCGTTCGTTCGTTGAGCAGAACAATATTTGCTGCCCCGGAGAGCTGCCCGCCATGACAAGACCTAACCCGATCTCGCGCCAGAGAACCCGCACATCACTCTTCTCCGTCTTGCTGGCGAGCGCGGCGATGGCAACCATTCCCGCGCAGGCCCTGGCACAGCAAACGCAGAAGATCGCGATCAATCTGCCCGCCGGGAACATGGCAGCCGCGCTCAACCGTCTCGCCAGCCAGTCCGGCCTGCAGATGGTCTATGACGCTTCCGTTGCCAAGGGCCTCAAAAGCGTGCCCGTATCGGGAACCATGACACCGGCTGAAGCACTGGAGCGGCTGCTTTCCGGCACCGGCATCCGTTACCAGTTCATCGGTGAAAAGACCGTCAGGATGGAAATGGCGAGCCGCTCTGCCGGAACAACCGAAAACGGCGAAGGAACGGTTCTGCAACAGATCACGCTCAAGGGCGGACGCGTCTTCAACGGTGACGCCCCGAGCGTCGTCGAAATCGACTCGGCTGCCATCGAGGCGGCGCAATCCACATCCCTGCCGCAACTTCTCCAGAGAACCCCCGGCGTCAGCGCCGGCGGCGGCGTGCGATTGCAGGGGCAATCCACCGCCATTCGCGGCTTTGCCCGCCAATCCGACGTGCGGCTTCTGCTCGACGGCGCCCCGAAGAATTTCGAGCGCTACGATCAGGGTACGGTCTTCATCGATCCGGACCTGCTCAAACGCGTGGAAATCCAGAAGGGCGCGACATCCGTTCGTTATGGCAATGGCGGCTTTGGCGGTACCGTCATCATGGAAAGCAAGACGGCCTCCGACATGCTGAAACCGGGGCAGACATTCGGCGCCTGGGGCAAGACCAGTTTCCAGTCAGCCAATAAACAACAGCTCGGATCGGCGGCGATTTACGGCAAATCGGATTTCGACGGCCCCGTGACCTATGACGGACTTGCCTCCGTGATCTGGCGAAAGAGCGATAATATGCGTGTGGGCGGCGGCCAGGTCTATGACGCCTCCAACGACAAGATCACCTCCTTTTCCGCCAATGCCGGTGCTGCCTATGACCGCCACGAGTTGCGCGCCTCGGTCATCTACGGCAAATCCGCCGACTACGGCCCACTTGCCGCCAACCGCGGCGATCTCGCGCTGACGGCCTACACCATCAAGACCTACGGTTACGATCTGGCGCGGCTCCGGGCGCTTGCCTGGCGTGACATGGAAGATTTTTCCTCAACGCTGAAATATTCCTATGACGGCGATAGCGACCTCGTCAATTTCAAGGCGATGGCAAGCTTCTCCGCCACCAGTCTGGACATGACCCGTCCGACCATAGCGGGTTTTGTTCCCACCGGATCGCTGGGCGGAATGCAGGACGACACGAAATATACCGACTTCAAGCTGGAAGCGGAAAACACCTCCAATTTCGAACTCGGCGGATTGTCCCACGTCGCCAATTACGGCGTGCAATATATGCGCCACGAACGCGACTCGTGGATGTACGACATCGCCAACCGCACCAGCGCCCAATATAATTACGGTCGTTATGCGTCATGGATCAAGCCGGAAGGCACGCAGGAAACCATATCGGCATTTTTCCGCGACGAAATCAGCCTCACCGACACGTTCAAGGTCACACCCGGATTACGGTTCGACCATGTGCGCTCCGAGGGTGTTCCGAATGCTGCGCCGCGTTACAACAATCCCGCCGCTGGGCACGACTATTCGGCCGTTTCCCATAGCGGCGTAACACCTGCTTTCAGCATGCGCTGGGAAGCGACACCGGGCACCACCTTCTTCGCCGACTGGGCTTACGCCATGCGCGCGCCGGTCATTGACGAGCTTTATTCGAGCCAGAGCGTGGCAAGCTCCGCGTCCGCGACGTCTCGCAACCTGAAGGTGGAGCGCAACAACAATTTCAATATCGGCGTCTCGCAGCAGTTCGACGATGTGTTATTGAATGGCGACAGCCTGACAGCCTCGATCGGCAGTTTCTACAACAACGTCACCAACCCGATCACGCGACGTTTCGGCAGCGCCAACCTCGCCCGCGTCAAGAACGTACCGTTTTACTGGAACACCCCATCCTACAAAATCTACGGCCTCGATGTTTCCGCCAGCTACGATCCGAACATATCTTTGGAAACCTCGGCCTCTCCTGGATGAACGGTTCCCGCAATGGCGCGATCAACGACGTCTACGGCCCGAATACCTATATGAACGACCTGTCACCGCTGACTGCCAACGTTCAGCTCGGTTACAAGCTGCCGGACTGGGATCTGGCTTTCAGCTGGAACGGGCAGTTCGTGGCCCATCAGGAACGCACCCCTGTCAATCAGGGCACCGGATATTTCTATGCCCGGCCGGAAAGTCTCGGATATGCCGTGCATGGCATCGCCATCGACTGGACACCGAAGGAAGGCATGATGGCCGGAACTGAAGTGCATGCCTCGGTCGACAACCTGTTCGACAAATATTACTTCCCCTATCTGAGCGACGGCATCTCGGCCATGCCGGGGCGCAATTTCAAGCTGTCGATCAGCCGCAAATTCTAAGAGGCGCAAAGGCCTGCTAAACCAAAAGGGCCCCGCCAGAACGGCGAGGCCCATGTTTGACGATCCGTTGCGCTTACCGGAAAAGCGAGGGCAGCCACAGTGAAAGTGACGGGATATAGGTGACCGCGAGCAACACTGCGATGCTGGCCCCGAAGAACGGCCAGATCGTCCGCATCGCCTCCCGTATCGATATGCCGCCGACCGCGCATCCGACGAAAAGCACCGTTCCGACTGGCGGTGTATTGAGGCCTATGCCGGCATTGAGGATCATGACAACGCCGAAATGTACGGGATCGATGCCGAAGGCCTTCACGACAGGCAAAAGCACCGGCGTGGAGATGATGACCATCGGCGCCATGTCCATGAAGGTGCCGAGCAGCAGCAGGATGACATTGATGACCAGAAGCACGATGATCGGATTGTCCGAAATCGCGCTGATCGCCGCAATCATCAGCGTCTGCACCTGCAGGAATGCCATCAGCCAGCCAAAGGCTGCCGCCGTACCGATGACAAGCAGGACCATAGCCGTCGTTCTCACCGCGCCCATGACGGCTTCCACGAAACCGCTCCAGTCGAGCTCGCGATAGACCAGCATGGCGACGAGGAAGGCGTAGAGAACGGCGATGCAGGAGCTTTCCGTTGCGGTGAAGATGCCCGAACGCACGCCGCCGAAGATGATGCCGATCAGCAGGATGCCGGGGAACGACGCCAGAAGATAATACATCAGCTTGGAAAAGCCGGGGAACGGCTCGGAGGGATAACCCTTGCGCCGCGCAACGATATAGGCGGTGACCATCAGGGCTGCGGCAAGCAACAGGCCCGGAATGATGCCGGCGGTGAAGAGATCGGCCACCGAGACATTGCCGCCCGCCGCGATCGAATAAAGGATCATATTGTGCGATGGCGGGATCATCAGCGCGATGATGGCAGCGTTGACGGTAACATTGACGGCATAGTCCCTGTCATAACCGCGCTTGGCCATTTGCGGGATCATCAACCCGCCGACGGCGGATGCATCCGCCACAGCCGAGCCGGAAATACCGCCAAACAGCGTCGAGGCGACGATATTGACCTGCCCGAGACCACCGCGCAGATGGCCGACCAGCCCTGCCGCAAAACGGATGAGGCGATGGGCGATACCGCCGCGCACCATCAGGTCACCCGCGAAGATGAAGAACGGGATTGCCATCATCGCAAACACGTTCATGCCGGAATTCATTTGCTGGAACACCACGATGGGCGGCAGGCCGAGATAGAGAACGGTGGCGAAGGAAGCAATGCCGAGGCAAAACGCAATCGGAGTGCCGATCAGCATCAATAGGGTGAAGACACCGAAGAGAATGGTGTAAGCCATTTACGCGGCCTCCTGTACGAGAATATCCGCCGCGATCTCCTCGCCGATGGCGAGATCGACGAACCGCTCGGCCGCAAACAGCGCGATCAGAAAACCGCCGCCCACCAGCGGGAAGAAGTCCGTGCCACCCGGCCAGCCGAGAACGGGGATCGTCGCCGTCCATGTGCCGATGGAAAGCGAGGTTCCATACCAGGCCATGCCGACACCGAAGAAAAAGATCAGGGCAAGACTGGTCAGGTCCATTCCCTTCTGGATGCGCGGCGGCATCATGTAACGCAGAATATCCAGCCCCAGATGCACGCTTTCCCGCACGCCGACAGCCGCCCCCAGCATGATGAACCATGACATGAGGTGAAGCGACAGCGGCTCCGACCAGCTGGGTGAATCGTTCAGGATATAACGGGCAAACACCTGCCAACCGACGATAAGCGTCATGGCGATCATGCCGATACCGGCAATATAGAGCGACGCGTGGCTGAGCCCGCCAAGAAATGGGCGAACCGCCCGCATGAAATTTCGCATTTGCCTTCCTCCTCCTCCTTCAATCAAAACGGCGACAAAAGAAAACCGGCCCTGTTGCCAGAGCCGGTTTGTCCTATGTCACTTCACCGCTTTTACCCGTTCCAGAAGGTCTTTCATCTTGGGATCGGTCACGAACTTGTCGTAGACCGGGGTCATCGCGGCGGCGAATTCCGCCTTGTCGACCTTGATGACATTGACGCCGCCGGCGCGCACCTTTTCTTCCGATGCCTTTTCACGGGCGCTCCACAATTCGCGCATCTTGCCGACGGAATCCTTCGCCGCCTGGCGCACGAGCTTCTGGTCTTCCGGAGACAGCTTGTCGAAGGAGACCTTGGACATGACGAGGATTTCCGGGTTGAGGGAGTGTTCCGTCAGCGAATAGTTCTTCGCAACTTCATAGTGGCGGGCGGATTCGTAGGACGGCCAGTTGTTTTCCGCACCGTCGACGACACCGGTTTCAAGCGAGGAATAGACCTCGCCCATCGGCATCGGCGTCGGGTTGGCGCCAAACGCCTGCATCATCGAAATCCACAGATCCGACTGCTGCACGCGGATTTTCAGGCCCTTCAGATCCGCCAGTTTTTCGATGGGCTTTTTGGTGGTGTAGAAGGAGCGCGCACCAGAATCGTAAAAGGCAAGACCGACAAGGCCGTGCGGTTCGAAAGCCGCCAGAACCTCATCGCCGATCGGCCCGTCAACGGTATTGTGCATGTGCTCCGTCGAACGGAACAGGAAAGGCAGGCCGAGAACGGTGGTTTCCTTCACCAGATTGTTGAAGGGCGCGGCATTGACGCGGTTCATGTCGATCACGCCGAAGCGGGTCTGCTCGATGGTGTCTTTCTCACCGCCGAGAACCGAGTTGTTCATGACCTGCACCTTGATGCGGCCATTGGAGCGTTCGGACAGAAGCTCGCCCATATATTTCACGGCTTCGACCGTCGGATAACCGTCAGGATGAATATCGGCCGAACGCAGGGTGATTTCCTGCGCCTTGGCAGAAACACTCGCGAGCGCGATCCCCATCGCGACGCACATCATGCTTGCAATCTTTTTCATTTCTTCCTCCTCCATTGTAACAACGGCCCAGCCCCTCCAAGGCTATCGGACCGAATTTTTCACGCCCATCCGGGCCGGCATGCAAAGACCTTTCACTTGATAAGGACGATGGGACCTCCCTTTCCCAACCATCCCGGATTGACACTATGCCGCCTTGAACGGCGGCAGCTTGAACAGGGCTTCAGGGTTCTCCACCAGCGCACGATGACGCGCCGCCTCATCCGGCAGCCAGCCGAGAACCAGTTCCGCAAGCCGTGCATCATCGGGATAAGCGGCGGTCTCGCGGATGGAATTGTGCGGCCAGTTGGTGCCCCAAACGATGCGCTCCGGCGCATGCGCCGCGATCACGCGAGAAAAGGCGGCGACGTCCTCATAAGGCCAGCTGTTGCGCGAGCTTTCATAGACGCCTGCGAACTTGAACCAGAGATTGCCGCGATCGATGAGCTTCAAAAGTGCAGCCATCTCCGGGCCGTCAGGGTCGATACCCCTGAAGAACTTGCCGTGATGATCGAATACCCAGCGCGAGCGGATTTTCTCAAGTCGCGGCAAATGGTCGAGAAGCGTGTTGCCGTCGAACTGTACGGCCACCATCCAGTCGGCGGCACAAGCGCGCTCGTCGACGGCCTCCAGCTCGGAAAGGTTCACCGCCCCGCCCGGCAAATCCATGATGCGCGCGCCGACAGCACCGGAGGCGGCAAGACGTTCCATGTCCTTTTCGGTCGTGCTGGCGTCGATGATCACCACCGCGCACGCCGCCTCGCCCATCTCGGCAACGCAGGCGAGCGTGTTGGCATTGTCGCGCTGATGGGCATTGCCCTGGGTGATGATGACGCGGTCTATACCGAGCCACTGCATGAGTTTCCGATAATCGGCAGGCCCCGGAAGTGCGCCCGGTGGCAGACCCGGTCCGCCCGGCAAGGCGGGATAACCCGGCAGATACAGATGCATCTGCGTATCGATGGCCCCCTTTGGAAAAAGCGGATTCGGAGGCGTGCCTGTCAACTGGCGTTCAAGCGTGGTCATGCGTCTGGCATCCTGAATTCGACAAGGGCGTCACGGTTGATCTCAATGCCGAGGCCCGGCCCATCGGGGATGGCAACAACACCACCCACCGCCTCGAGCGGTTGTTTCAGCACGGCCTGGCGGAACGGATTGGGCGTGCGATCGAATTCCATGATCGGCTCGATAGGATTGACCCGAACCGGGTCGGGCGTCATCGCCGCCATGAATTGCAGCGCAGCCGCGATCTGCACGCCGGTGCCCCAGACATGCGGCACGATGCGCACGCCGTGGAGCGTGGCAAGTGTCGCAATCTTCTGCGTTTCGGAAAAACCGCCGCAGCCGCAGAGATCGGGCTGGAGAATATCCACCGCACCGGCGGAAAGTGCCTGCCACATGCCGTAACGCCCGTGCCAGGTCTCGCCGCCCGCAATCGGGATCGGCTGGCCTGCCCGCACGCGCTGATAGGCATCAAGCTGTTCGGGAACCACCGGCTCCTCGAACCAGTCGATGCCATATTCAGCCGCACGGTTGCCGAGCGTGATAGCTTCCGTAACGGTATAACCGTGATTGGCGTCGATCATCAGCCGCATATCCGGCCCGATCGCCTCACGCACGGCGGCGATGACCCGCAGGTCTTCCTCGATGCCGAAGCCGATCTTGATCTTGCAGGCGTGAAAACCTTCCGCACGGCGCTCCGCCATTTCAGCGGCATTGTCGGAGATGCGGTCGACCCCATCACGCTTGAAGCTGCCGGTGGCATAAGCGCGGACGCTTTCGCGCCAACGCCCGCCGAGCAGCATGGAGACGGAAGCACCGTAATGCTTGCCCTTGATGTCCCACAGCGCGATATCGATGCCGGACAAAGCGGTGAGGCTGAGGCCGCGCTGGCCCTGGTCGCGTAGGGCATTATAAAGCACGGCCCAGATCTTTTCGGTCTGGCGCGGGTCCTGGCCGATAAGCCAGCCGGAATAGGCCTGAACCACGGCGGCGTTCGGTCGCGCCGGACCGAGGCATTCGCCCCAGCCGACGGTTCCGTCATCACATTCGATTTCCACCAGAATATGGGCGCGCCGGTCGAAGCGCATGGAGGCGCTTTCAAACGGCGTGTCCAGCCGATGTTCGAGCAGATGCGTGCGCACCGCTGTTATCTTCATCGCTCCCCTCCCGTTTTGCCCGGATCAGGCCATGATCAGGCCTTGCGCTTATGCGTGCCGATCAGGGCATCGAGCATGCCGATTTCCTCATTGGTCAGATCCTTCAGCGGTGCACGCACCGGGCCGGCATCAAAGCCCTGCAGGCGAACGCCAGCCTTGATGGCGGAGACGGCGTAGCCCTTCGCACGGTTACGGATCGCCATGAACGGATAGAAGAACTCCGTCAGGATGCGTTCGCAGGTGGCGCGCTCACCGGCACGCAGCGCCGCGTAGAACTCGTTGGCAAGACCCGGCACGAAGTTGAAGACAGCCGAGGAATAGGTGGTGAAGCCGGCGCCGAGATAGGCTTCGGCAAACAGTTCCGCCGTCGGCATGCCGCCGAGATACATCAGGCGGTCGCCCATCTTGGCGGTGATCTGGCGAACGAGACCGATATCGCCGGTTCCATCCTTGAAGCCGACGAGGTTCGGGCACTCATCGCAAAGACGCGCCAGCGTATCCGCCTGAAGTACGGAATTGTCGCGGTTATAAACCATGACGCCGATGCCAACTGACTGGCAAATCTTCTTGATATGCGCGTAAAGGCCTTCCTGCGGCGCATCGATGAGGTAGTGCGGCAGAAGCAGGATGCCATCGGCACCGACCTTTTCGACGGAACGGGCGATATCGACCGCCATCTCCGTGCCGTAACCGCAGCCCGAGACGATTGCCGTTTCGCCGGCCACTTCCTTGGCAGCCGAAACGATGGTGGGGATTTCATCCGGCTTCAGCGAGAAGAACTCGCCCGTACCGCCCGCGGCAAACAGCACCGGCGCCTTGTAACCGGCAAGCCATTCGACATGCGCCCTGTAGCTATCGGCCGCAAAACGACCCTCGGAATCAAAATGGGTTACCGGGAAGGAGAGCAGGCCGGAGCCAAGCGCCGCCTTGATCTGTTCAGGGTTCATAAACGAAATTCCTCTGCAAGTTCACTGACTGGAAGCCACCTAAACCGCTTGCCGCATATTTGTCAACAAGTCATCATACAAGTTATATGATGAATTTTAGAAACTGGCGCAAATCAGCGCGCCAGCCAGCCGCCATCGACGTTGAGAATGGCGCCATGCACATAGTCGGCCGCCGGCGAAGCGAGGAAAACCGCCGCTCCGGCGATGTCTTCGGAATGCCCCCAACGGCCAGCCGGAATGCGCTCGAGAATGGACTTGTTGCGGGCGACATCCGCCCGTAGCGCCTCGGTATTGTTAGTTTCGATGTAGCCGGGCGCGATGGCATTCACGTTGATGCCCTTCGCGGCCCACTCATTTGCCAGAAGCTTGGTGAGACCGGCGACGCCATGTTTCGCCGCCGTATAGGAAGGCACACGGATACCGCCCTGAAACGACAGGAGCGAGGCGATATTGACGACCTTGCCGGACCGCCCTTTTGCCAGCAGTTCCTTTGCGAAAGCCTGCGTGGTGAAAAACAGCGCCTTGAGATTGACGTCCATCACCTCATCCCAGTCGAGTTCGGAAAACTCCACGGAATCGGCCCGGCGAATAATGCCGGCATTGTTGACGAGAATATCGAAACCGGCGCCAGTGAAGCTGTCCTTCGCCGCCAGTGGATCTGCAAAATCGATCGACAGCGCACTTGCCTTGCCGCCGTCCTTCGCAATCAGTTCCAGCGTTTCGTCCGGCGCGCGGCGGGCGGCGCAGACGACTTCCGCGCCAGCGGCGGCGAGGCCGACCGCGATTGCCTGGCCAAGCCCGGTATTGGCACCCGTCACCAGCGCCTTACGCCCTTGAAGCGAAAAGGGATTTTTCATTTCAGATCCCCCGGCTGGATAAAGTCCATGTCGGTATAGTCGACATTGTCGCCCGCCATCGCCCAGATGAAGGTATAGGAGCCGATGCCGGCGCCGGAATGGATCGACCAGGGCGGCGAAACCGCACCCTCTTCATTCGAAATGAACAGATGCCGGGTCTCCTGCGGCTCACCCATCAGGTGCAGAACGCGCGACTTTTCATCCATGCCGAAATAGAGGTAGGCCTCCATGCGGCGATCATGAATATGGGAAGGAATGGTGTTCCAGACGGAACCGTCCTCCAGCGTCGTGTAGCCCAGCACTAGCTGGCAGCTTTCCATGACGAGCGGGTGGATGAACTGGTTGATGGTGCGCTTGTTGGAGGTCTCGGTCGCGCCGAGCTTGACCTCCTTGCTGTCGGCAAGGCTGACGAGCTTGGCCGGCAGGCTGCGATGCGCCGGGCATGAGGTGATATAGAATCGCCCTGCCCCGTCGAAAGTAACGGCACCGCTGCCCGCGCCGAGATAAAGCACGTCGCCACGATTGAGCGTGTAGCTCTGCCCGCCGGCGTTGACGGTGCCGGTCTCGCCGATATTGACGATGCCCATCTCGCGCCGGTCAAGGAAAGACGGCGTCTTCGTTTCTTCTACCCTGTCCAGCGTCAGCGGTGCGCCGTTCGGCACCGCGCCGCCCATGACGAAACGGTCGTAATGGGTGTAGATCAGTCTGATTTCACCGGAACGGAACATGTCGCTGGCGAGGAAATGCTTGCGAAGCCCTTCAGTATCGAGCGTCTTTGCAAACTCCGGGTTGACAGCCTGCCTTGTTTCGACGGTCAGCATCAAACTCATCCTTCATGATTGTTGCGTATATGACATAATATATGTTATCCGCTTTTTGTACGATCTGTATGACAAGGTCAAGAGGCACAGAGACATCTCGGAGACGTCTGAGGCGGGGTTTCCCCGCAAATTCGATGATCCGCAGTCCATTCGTTTAGGGAGAATTGCAATGAAACGGCTTCTTGTTACCGGTGCGGCAGGCCAACTCGGCCGCGTCATGCGCAAGCGCCTCGCACCGATGGCCGAGATATTGCGCCTTGCCGATCTTTCGCCGCTCGACCCGGCCGGGCCGAACGAGGAATGTGTGCAATGCGATCTGGCCGACGCCAGCGCCGTCGATGCGATGGTCGCCGATTGTGACGGCATCGTCCATCTCGGCGGCATATCGGTGGAGCGGCCTTTCGAGCAGATCCTTCAGGGCAATATCATTGGGCTTTATAACCTCTACGAGGCAGCCCGCGCGAACGGCCAGCCGCGGATCGTCTTTGCCAGTTCCAACCATACCATCGGTTATTATTCCCAGAGCGACCGGCTTGGCCCGGACGTTCCCTTCCGGCCGGACGGTCTTTATGGCGTGTCCAAATGTTTCGGTGAAAACCTCGCCCGCATGTATTTCGAAAAATTCGGTCAGGAAACGGCGCTGGTCCGCATCGGCTCCTGCACGGCGGAACCGCAAAATCACCGCATGTTGTCGACCTGGTTTTCGCAGGATGATTTCGTATCGCTGATCGAGGCGGTTTTCCGCACGCCCGTGCTCGGCTGCCCTGTCATCTGGGGCGCATCGGCCAATGATGCCGGCTGGTGGGACAATTCGCACCTCGGCTGGCTTGGCTGGAAACCCAAGGACAATGCCGAGAACTTCCGGCAGCATATTGCCGAGACAATGCCGCAACCGGACCCGAAAGATGCGGTGGCGCGGTTTCAGGGTGGCGTTTTCATCGACAATCCGATCTTCAAGACGAACTGAAATGCCATATGGGACCGACAGGCACGACAACCGGCCTTTCCTGCGCAAGCAGCGGGATTGCAAGCCGGGCCGCGAATGACGTATCGAGGAATACCGGGCGCAAACCCGCACCCTTTTTAGAACGGCGATGACAATGATAAAAGCGACAACCTCCGAACCGGCAGCTCCGCAAGCCAAGACGCTTGTGGTCAAGGTTTCGGAGGAACTCCGCAGCCAGATTGCCAAGGGCCGTTACAAGACAGGCGAGCGCCTGCCTTCCGAAGCGCAGATGACGCAGGAATTTGGCGTGAGCCGCACCGTGGTGCGCGAGGCCATCGCCTCACTCAGGTCCGACGGGCTGGTCGAGCCGCGCCAGGGTGCCGGCGTCTTCGTGCTGGAGCCAGCGCCCGCCGAGCGGCGGCCCTTTCACAACATCGATCTTGCCCGCGTCTCCTCGCTGATCGAGATGCTGGAGTTGCGCACCGCCGTGGAAGGTGATGCTGCCGGTCTTGCGGCCATTCGGCGCTCGCCGGCGCAGGAGGAAAAAATCATCGAGGCCTTCGATGCCTTCCGTGCCAGCGCCGCCAAGGGCATTCCGACAGCCGAAGCCGATTTCGCCTTTCACCTCGCCGTTGCCGAGGCGACCAACAATCCGCGCTTCAGCGAGTTTCTGCAGGTACTTGGCCCGACCCTCATTCCGCGCCGGGCAGTTGCCGAAAACGGCAAGGAAACCGTGCTTTCGCCCGCCGATCTCAACCGGCTTGTCGGCGAGCATGAAGCCATTCTGATCGCGATCCAGGACGGTGACGAAGAGGCGGCGAGAAGTGCCATGCGCCACCACCTGAAAAGCAGCCAGACGCGTTACCGCGCCATGCTGCGCGCGCCGCGCTGAAAGCTTCCGCATAACGACATTGCCCGACTGAGGAGAACGACATGCAGCAACTTCCGACATTCCCCACCGTTTCACCTGACGATGGCGTCGAACGCACCGTGCTTTCCGAAGCACCCGAGTTGATGGTGGTTTCGTTCCGCTTCATTACGGGCGCGGAGGGAAGATTGCACAGCCACCCGCATGTGCAATCCACCTATGTCGCCAGCGGCAGATTCCGTTTTTACCGCGACGACGAAGCCTATGACCTTGAAAAAGGCGACAGCCTGATCATTCCCGGCGATGTCGAGCACGGCTGCATCTGTCTGGAAGAGGGGGAGTTGATCGACTGCTTCACCCCGCGCCGCGACGATTTTCTCTGAATTTACCGACTCAGGTCAGGGACAAATCCCGCAGGGTGCGTGGCAGGCTGATCATGCACTCTGCCCCTGCCGAGGTGACAAGGAACTGGTCCTCGATCATGAGCGCACCCAGCCCTTCGCCATAGAACGGCGCTTCAAGGGCCACGACCATGCCGGGAAGAATGATTTCCGGATTGTCATGCGAAAAGAACGGCCATTCCTCAATACCGACGCCGCCACCGACGGAATGGCCGAAATGGCCGCGATAATATTCGCTGAATCCGTCTTTGCGCATTGAGGCCAGCATGGCGGCATGCACCGCGCCGAATGTATTGCCGGGCCGGAGCGCTTCCAGCCCTTTGGCAAAGGCCGCCTCCAGCGCCTTGAAGATATCGGCCGAGAGCGGAGAGACAGGCCCCCACGAAAAAGTCCGCGCGCCATCCGACGAATAACCATCGACCAGCGTGCCGACATCGGCCTTGATGAGCGCACCCGGCGTAACGACCGCCGCCATATCCGACAGGGCCGGACCGACGGAAATGTAATCCCAATGGCCACTCAGCGAAAAACCCGATTTGAGGGCATACGCCTGCGCGCCCGATTTCCAGGCGGCTGAAAGTTGGCCAAGCGCCGCTCCCGGCCGAATGGTAGCCGCCATCTCGACCAGCCCGGCCTCAGCAGCCTGCGCCGCGCGTCTGAGAAGTTCGATCTCGCGTTGGGATTTCACCGCGCGCAGACGTTTCAGCACCGTCGAACCGTCCAGCCAGCTCACATCCGGAAGCGCCTGACACAGGGCGAGAAAATCGGCGGCAGGCATGAATTCGAGGTCCACGCCAATACGCGCCGCAGACAGGCCGCGCTCCCGCAGAAGATCGGCCAGCAGATTGAAACAGGCGGCACGATCGAATGTCTCCGGTCTCGGCCCGCCGGAATTGTTGCGACGATAGGCACCATCAACCTGCGAGATGTTTTCGACACCCGACAGATCGACCATATCGATCCAGATTTTATGGCAGCGCAGATCGACATCCGGCGCGGCCTTCTTGATGATCGGAGCCGCATGATCGCTGACGACAGCACCCAATCTCGCCCCGGCATCGGCCGGCACCAGCGCGATTGCCGAACCCGCCCTGCCCCACATCGTCGCAACACCCGCATGAGCGCCAACCGCGTAACGAAAGGCTTCCGGCTGGAAAAGCACCAGCGCGTCCATGCCCGCCTCACCCATCAACTGCTGCGCGCGGTTTCGGTCGATATCGCTCATAGGAACCCCGGTAGATTGTTGCGCCTGCTGTGTTTTTCGCGGCGCGGTTTGTGAGCCTGAGCTTTAGCAGCCGCCGGGCGAGGAAAAAAGGCGGGAGACGACATCCCGGCCCGAAGAATCGTTAATTGAGCGAGCGGGCGCACTCTTCTCCCCACCGTGGAGAAGGTCGTGGCAGCGGCATGAGGGGGCAACGGTAGAGATATGCGGGGAGATTACCCCTCATCTACCCCTTCGGGGCATCTTCTCCCGGCGGGGAGAAGAAACAGGCGACAGCGTTGCGCCCTGCCTTATTGCCTTGAAAGGCCGTGGAAAATTCACCGCAGAGATGGCTTACAGACCTTCCCACAGCCGCAACGTCATCCTCGGGTCAAGCCCGAGGATGACAGGGGTTTTAGCAATTTCCCCCCACTGCCCTCGGATAATCCGCTATCGCTCAAGCCTCCAGCCATTTCAGCTGTTCATCCGTCAGCCTGATATCCAGCGCCGAAAGACTATCCTCCAACTCTGCAATCGTGCGCGGCCCAATCAGCGGGATAACCGGGAACGGCTGGGCGATGACATAAGCGAGCGCGATGTGGATCGGGTGGCGGCCGAGTTTCCGGGCAAGCTCGATCGCTCGGTCGCGGCGGTCGAAGTTGCGGTCGGAGTACCAGACGCGAACGATTTCCTCGTCATCACGCTTGTCCCGTCCGGCCCGGTCGGTAAAGAAACCGCGCCCCTGGCTCGACCAGGCGAAATTCGGAATCTGGCGGGATTTGAGCCATTCTTTCCAGTCATCGTCCGACGCCGCCACGCATCCGGCCCAGATGGGGTCAAGCATTTCGGCGAGCGAGAAATTGTTGGAAAGAGCGCCCGGCGCCTGCTTGCCATTCTTCTCAGCATAGGCGGCTGCTTCATCCATGCGCTCGCGCGTCCAGTTTGAGCCGCCAAAGATGCCGCGAATGCGCCCGCGCCGGACTTCGGCATCCATCGCATCGACAAACTCACCAACAGGCACTTCGGGATTGTCGCGATGCATGAAATAGGCATCGACATAATCCGTCTTCAGTCGCTGCAGCGATTGGTCGAGCTGCTTGGCGATCATATCCGGATAGCAGAGCGGAGAATGTGCGCCCTTGCCGATCAGAACGATCTCTTCGCGCGGCACGTTTCGGCTGGTGTGCCAGTCACCGAAGATCGCTTCGGTCTTGCCGCCGCCATACACATAGGCCGTGTCAAACAGATTACCGCCCGCCTCGTAAAAGGCATCGAGCGTCAGGGATGCGGAGGCGAAATTGGGGAAGAATTCGAACCCCAGCGCGACAACTGAGGCGGGTTTGGCAAGGCCCGGTATCTTCCGCTTGGGAACCGCATTACCTGCAACGACCTTGCCTCCGGCGATATTGGCGATGCGCGAGCTTGCCTTTTCGACGCTGTATTCGAGGCCGACGGCGGCGCGCCACTGGTCCATCACGCGCAGATTGCCGAGGCTGTCGGCCCAGCCCATGCCGGGCGCATTGAACTCCCGCTTGCCCTGCCTGATTGCCTCGCCCGCCGCATCGACCTCGAAGGAATAGAGCCAGCGATCCTCCGGCAATTCGATGGTTTCCGTCTTGTCGCCGCGGATAATATCGATACGGCCGGTGCCGCCCTTATGACCGGAAGCGAACCAGAAATCCTTGACCTCGATACGGCCTTCCGAGCCGATGATGCGCAGCACATTGTCCTGTCCCGCCATGATCGAGCAGGAGACTTCGGCGACGATGCCGTTTGAGAACTTCAGAACGGCCGACGCCCATTCATCGACGCCCGACTGGCCGAGATGGGCGGCACCTGCCACCTTTTCCGGCTCGGCAAAGGGTTTTCCATCCACGGCACCGGCGATCAGCCGCACCATGGATACGGGATAACCGCCGACATCGAGAATGCCGCCGCCCGCCATCTCATTGGCGAAAAGCCGATGGTCGGCACGGAACGAGCCCATATTGAAACCGAAACTTGAGCGGATGATGCGGATATCGCCAACGGCACGGCTCTTGACCAGCTCCAGCAATTTCGCCGTCTGCGGGTGCAGGCGATACATATAGGCCTCACCCGCAAAGACATCAGCCTTTTTCGCCTCGTGGAAAATGGCGTCAGCATCATAGGCGGAAAGCGCAATGGGCTTTTCCACCAGGACGTTCTTGCCCGCCCGGATGGCCTTGATCGCCCATTCCGCATGGCCCGTATGGGGTGTGGCGATATAAACCGCGTCGATATCGGGATCGGAAAGCAGCGTATCGTAACCATGGACAATGCGGGCGCCCGCAAACGCCTCGGCAAGACCCGGCTTTTCTGGATTGCGTGTGGCGATGGCCTCAAGTCTGCCGGTGCGGGAATGGGCAATGCCGTCCGCGAAGGTCTTGGCGATAGTGCCCGGGCCGATGATGCCCCAGCGGATCGGTTGGTCGGTCGTCATGAAAACCTCGTCTTTGATGTGGGTGTTTGGCATGTGATGCTTGGGAAGTTTCAGCGCAGGCGGTTGCCCTCGCTGTCGAAAAGGAAGGCCTTGCGGGCGGAAAGACCGACCGTCAGCCGGTCGCGATTGGCGACATCGCGCGATTCCGGGCGTTCGATGACAAGCTGCTCGTCGCCTTCGGTACGGGCATAGACGTAGCTGGTATTGCCGAGGTGTTCGGCGACATCGACATGCACGGTAAGATCGACATCGCCCTGCCCGGCATCGGTAAAATGTTCGGGCCGGATGCCGAGCGAAACCTTGGCTCCCTCGTTAAGCCGGGCCTTGAGCGGCAGGGTCAGCCGCACGGCAGGATCGCTGTCGAGCGACAGTGTGGCGCTTGCAGCGCCCGCGCCGATAACGGTCGCCTCCAGAAAATTCATCTTCGGCGAACCGACAAAACCGGCAACGAAACGGTTGGCGGGGTCGTCATAAAGATCGAGCGGCGCACCAACCTGTTCGATATTGCCCGCGCGCAGAACCACGATCTTGTCGGCCAGCGTCATCGCCTCGGTCTGGTCGTGGGTGACATAGATCATCGTGGTGCCGAGCTGCTTGTGCAGCCGCGATATTTCCACGCGCATCTGCACCCGCAGTTCCGCATCGAGGTTCGACAGGGGCTCATCGAACAGGAAGACCTGCGGTTCGCGCACGATGGCGCGGCCGATGGCGACACGCTGCCGCTGCCCGCCGGAAAGCTGCTTCGGCCGGCGTTCCATCAGTTCGTTGATCTGCAGGATTTCGGCGGCGCGGCTGACGCGCTTTTCCGTATCGGCCTTTGGGTTGCCATTCATCCTGAGGCCAAAGGAGAGGTTTTCGGCAACCGTCATATGCGGATAAAGCGCATAGGACTGGAACACCATGGCGATGCCGCGATCGGCCGGATCGGCATCGTTGACCGTCCTGCCAGCGATGCTGATATCGCCATCCGATATATCCTCCAGCCCGGCGATCATGCGCAGCAGCGTGGACTTGCCACAGCCGGATGGGCCAACGAAGACCACGAATTCGCCATCGGCAATATCGAGATCCGCGCCATGGATGACTTCCAGAGCGCCGTAGCGCTTGACGACATTTTTGAGCGAAAGTTCCGCCATGCGGCCTCTTCCCTTACTTGACTGCCCCGGCGGAAATGCCGGCGATGAAATGACGCTGCAACAACACGAAAACCACGAGGATGGGCGCGGTGAGCAGGACCGCACCGGCCATGATGCCGCCCCATGACACTTTGGTGAGCCCGATGAGGGTGCCAAGCGCCACGGGTGCGGTCATCATTTCCGGGCGGGAGTTGATCAGCAGCGGCCAGAGATAATTGTTCCACGAGGCGAGGAAGAGGATGATCGACAGAGCCGCCATGGTAGGCCGCGCCAATGGCAAAGCGATGCGCAGGAAGATCTGCCACTCCTTGACGCCCTCGACCCTTGCCGCATCGAAAAGCTCCGTCGGCATCATCGAGAAGGACTGCCGCATGAACAGCACGCCGAGCGAATTGAACAGCGGTGGCACGATCAGTGCGATCCAGCTATTAGCGAGCTTGAACTCGCGCGCCACCATGATGAATTGTGGAATGACGACGACCGCAAAAGGCAGGGTGATGGTGCCGAGAATGATGGCGATCACCACCGAGCGTCCGGCAAAACGGTAACGCGCCAGCGCCCAGCCCGCCATCGATGTCAGGAAGACCGAAAGCACCGTGTAGATGACGGCGACGGTGATCGAGATGAACATCGCCCTGATGAAGTTGGTATCCGCCTGAAGGTTGCTGAAGTTCTCGATGAAGTTGGAGGAAGGCATCAGCACGATATCCGGGCTGAAGATGCCGTAATCCGGCATGGTCGAGAACACGAACATCATCCACAGCGGAAACAGCCAGATGATGGCGAGCGGCGTCAACGCCGCATGCAGGGCAATCTTCTGCCAGAAAAGCGATCTGGATTTCGATCTCATTTCGGCTCCCTCCCGACCCAGAGATTGAGAAGCGAAATGGCGATGGCGAGCGCCGCCATGGTGTAGGCAATGGCTGAGGCGTAACCGAAATTGAGCGAGGTGAAGCCCTGCCGGTAAAGGAACAGCCCCAGCGTTTCCGTGCCGCCGCCCGGCCCGCCCCTGTTGGTGATGAGGAAAGGTTCGGCGAAAAGCTGCATGGTGCCGATGACCGACAGTACCACGCAGAAAAGAATGATGGGTTTCAACAGCGGCAGAGTGATATGGAAGAACTGCTGCCGCTTGTTCACCTTGTCCAGTGTTGCCGCCTCATAGACATCACCGGGGATGGATTGCAGACCGGCGAGGATGATGATGGCGTTATACCCCGCCCAGCGCCACGTGACGGCGATGATGACGAGCGCCATGGCCGCATTGGCATTGTCGAACCACGAGATGGGCGAAAGGCCAACGGAAGTGATGAGCTTGTTGATGATGCCGAAATCGGCGCTGAACATCAGCCGGAACACTGCCGCATAGGCGACCTCTCCAACGACAACAGGCGCAAAGAAGGCAAAACGATAAAGCGGGCGCACCTTCAGGAGCGGCGAGTTCAAGAGCACCGCCATGACGGTGGCGAGCATGATCATGACAGGCACCTGAATGACGAGAATGATCAGTGTGTTGTAAAGCGCGTTGTAGAACGCCGGATCAGCAACAAGCCGTCCCCAGTTCATGGAGGGCGCGAACCGCCAGGGGTTGATGCGGGTATTCTGAAACGACAGCATGAACGAGCTGATGATCGGCCAGACCCAGAACGTCGCGAAAATCAGAAGATAGGGCGCAAGGAACGCATAAGCGATCCTGTTCCTTGACGGCATGACGACCTCCAGATGCGATAATTGGAAGGGCTTGGAGAGGTCGGCTCCGCTTCAGGAGCAAGGCCGACCTCCAACAGCATCATTCCGCGATCGGAAGACCCGTGGCCGTTTCGATCTGCTTAGCCGCATCGTCGAGCGCCGCTTTCGCATCGGGATAACCGCCTGCAAGATATTTCGTCTGCGTCGCCTTGTAGATCGCATCCGCATCCGACTGGAAGGCGGTGCCGCGGCTCGGCACGATTTTCGGCAAGGTCGCAAGAATGTCGGTCCAGACCGCCTGGCCGCCCCAATAGGGCTGCTTTTCCTTGACGAAAGGCTCGCTGGTGGCAGAAAGAAGCGAAGGAACGAGACCGAAGGATTTCAGCATCGTCACCTGCCCCTCATTGGTGGTGAGCGCGTAGTCGATATACTTCCACGCGGCTTCCTTGTGCTTGGACGTCGAGCTGATGGCCAGCGACGAACCGCCGAGATTGGCGGCATGTGGGCCATCCGCCGTCAGGCTCGGCATCGGATAGACGCCCCACTTGCCCGAAAGATCGGGAGAGCCGGAGCGGATCGTGCCTTCATACCAGGCGCCAAACATCTGGCTCGCCGCTTTGCCGGCCGTGTTGGACTGGATTTTCTCGTCCCAGCTGGCGGCCGTTATGACGCCAGCATCCTTCATTTCCTTGATCTTCGCGAGTGTGGCAACGCAGGCCGGTTGGTTGATGGTGATGTTTTGACCGTCTGTCGAAAAGTAACCGCATCCCTGCTCGTTGGTGATCATGCGGAACCATTCGCTACCACCGTTGAAGTCGGCCTGCGTCATCACGGTGCCAGGATTGGCGGCCATGACCTTCTTGCCGGCCGCGATGAAATCGTCCCAGCTCTTGATGGTGACCGGGTCGACGCCCGCCTTTTCGTAAAAGTCGCGGCGATAGAAAACCGCCACCGGGCCGGAATCCCACGGAACCGCGTAGGCGACACCGTCGACTTCCAGTTCGGTGCGTTTGAATTCCGGAAAAAGTGCCTGTTTCTCAGGCGTGTAGCCAAGCTTGGTCAGATTGGCGAAACAATCGGGAAACCGGCTCCAGAAAACCTCCGCCTCGAAATTTTCGATCGTGACAATATCCGGAAGACCATCGCCTCCGGCTGCGCAACCGGCCAGCGTCTTGTCAAAAACCTGATTGTTTCCAAGGTCTTCAACGACGATCTTGATATCCGGATTCTGCTTGTTGAACCCCTCCACCGCAGATCGCAGCGCTGACGCCGCGACGTCCCAGCTCCAGATGGTAACGGTCTCGGGTTGCGCCATTGCCGGTGCCGCAAGAAGCACCAGAGCTGTCGACGCGCCAAGAAATTTAAAGCACATTGAAAACCTCCCTTTTTTCAATTGCCGTTCTTTAGCGAACATGGGCACATTACCGGCGGCAGGAAATCTGTCTCGTACAAAGGGAACATCGATTTGGCGGAAAGTAAGATTGCCGAAAGAGCCTTCTACCAGCCGGGTGCAAGCAGCATCGAAGGCATGCCGACCACGCTTCAGCTTTTTCACAATCATCCGCCCATCATGCTCCGGCCGCACTGGCATGCGCAGGTGGAGGTGAATTACGTTCTGTCCGGATCGGTGCATTATCGCATGGGCGACCACGATCTTCGGCTCGATGCCGGGCAGATGTGCATCTTCTGGGGTGGCCAGCCGCACCAGATGGACCAATCTTCCGACGATTCAATTTATGCCGGCGCGCACCTGCCGCTCGTTCATTTTTTTCGCATGCGGCTGCCGGCTGCGGTTTCCAGCCTGCTGATGGGCGGCGCGACGATGGTAAGTGCTGAGACGGACCGGGCTGACGAGCAAAATTTCGGCCGCTGGTTCCGTTATGTCACCTCGGGTGATCCTGCCAAGGCGCAGCATGCGGTGGAGGAATTGCTGCTCAGGGTCGAGCGGATGTTCCTCGAACCCTATTCCGTCATATCATCTGCCATCAACGGCAAACGGGAGCAGGATGACGAGAGCATTGCGCCCTCCATCGGGGTGGTGCGCATGTGCGATTTCATTGCCGCCAATTTTCTGGATGACATCGACGCGACCGAGATTGCCCGCGCCGCAGCACTTCATCCGAAATATGCGATGAACCTGTTTCGCAAATCTACCGGCATGACGCTGATCAAATACCTGACCTTGCTCAGACTTTCCCGCGCCCAAGCGATGCTGATGAACGGCAAGGACAATATTCTGCAAATCGCCATGGAAAGCGGCTTCGGCTCCGTCAGCGCCTTCAACAAGGCGTTTCGCCAGATCGCCGGCATGTCACCTTCCGATTTCCGCCGGGACATGCGCGCAACGGCGGCTTAGTTCTCGTCATCGTCCGGGTCGGGAAAACCGCCACCGCGCTGGCCTGCCGCCTTGCGGTAGGCGCGGGGCGAGTTACCAAGCATCCGCCGGAACATGGTGGTGAAGGCCGGAATGTTTTCATAACCGGCATCCAGCGCCACATTGGTCACCGCCTCGCCCGCCGCAAGCCTCGGCAGCGACGCGAAGATGCAGGCCTGCTGACGCCAGGTGACGAAACTCACCCCCAACTCTTTGCGAAATAACCGCGTAAACGAGCGACGGCTGATGCCCATTGCCGCCGCCCAATCGTCGATTTCCACTCTGGCGACCGGCTTTTTCAGAAACTCGCGGCAAAGGCCGGCCAGACGCTGGTTATTGGGAAACGGTAATCCGAGCGGTCGTTCCGGCAGTCGGTTGACCTCGTCCAGCAGAAGCGCCCGCACCAGCCCCTGCCGATGAAAAGCGGTCGGCTGGTGCTCCTCGCCCAGCAGTTCCGAAATCAGGCTGGAGGCAAGGGCGGTAATTTCCACCACCCTTGGGGCATCGGCGTGAAACAGATCGGGGTGAACGTAGATCGAGTGCATCTCCACCGTGGAGATGATCTCGGACTCATGTTTCAGCCCGGCGGGAATGATGAGTCCGTGCCCGGGCGGTATCATCCAGCGTCCGTCAGCGGTGCTGACCAGCACGACGCCCTGGCGGGAGCACCATATTTGCACCCGGCCATGGCTGTGGATCGGCGTGCGGTGTCCCGTGGGATAGGCACGGTGAAGCGCCAGCACCGGCTCGTTGGTGCCGTCGATCAATTTCAGGCTGCGCTCATGGTCGTCATCCGACAGACGGGTGGGTTTTAGTGATTTGATTTTTGCCATTTGGCCCATTCACAAAGAAACTCGTCCAGAACTCGAAAGCAGGCCAGAAGCAATATGAATAAAAGCGGGAAGAAATAAAGACACGTTTCCCGTCTCCTGCCGGGAATCTGGAGAGGATACATCATGGCCACCGTCACCAGCACCGGGTTCAGCCCGCAACGCACGACGTTTTCAATCATCGCAGCCGCCAGCTTCTGCCACATGCTCAACGACATCATGCAATCGCTGCTGACGTCGCTTTATCCGCTGCTGAAGACCAATTACGCCCTCGACTTCATGCAGATCGGCCTGCTCACCTTCGCCTTTCAGGTGACGGCATCGCTGCTGCAACCGGTCATCGGCATGGTGACCGACCGTTGGCCCATGCCCTTCTCCCTGCCCGTCGCCATGCTTTCCACCTGCGCCGGCCTCATCACGCTCGCCTTCGCACACAGCTTTACCGTTCTGGTCGCGGGCGCCTGCCTCATCGGCATCGGCTCGGCGATCTTCCATCCGGAGGCCTCGCGTGTCGCGCGCCTGGCATCCGGCGGACGCCACGGTCTTGCGCAGTCGTTCTTTCAGGTTGGCGGCAATACCGGCACGGCCATCGGCCCGCTGCTTGCCGCCTTCATCGTCATTCCGCTCGGCCAGTCGAGCCTCAGCTGGTTTTCGCTGATCGCCCTCGTTGGCTTCATCGTGCTGTCCTGGGTCGGCGTCTGGTACACACGCCACCGGCGCGCGAATGTCGGCAAGGCCCCTGTCAGCCGCGCCTTGCCGCTCGCTCGCGGCACAGTCGCAATGACGCTCGCCGTGCTGGTGGTGTTGACCGCCACCAAGAATGCCTATCTCGCCAGCCTTTCCAGCTACTTCACCTTCTATACCATCGAGAAGTTTGGGTTGGGCGTGCAGGATGCACAGGTTCTGCTGTTTCTTTTCCTCGGCGCTTCGGCTGCGGGCGTGTTCTTCGGTGGCCCGATCGGCGACCGCTTCGGCTCGCGCGTGGTCATCTGGTTCTCGATCCTCGGCGTCATTCCCTTTGCGATGATGCTGCCCTATGCCAACCTGTTCTGGACGGCCGTTCTCGTCGTCGTCATCGGCTTCGTGTTCTCTTCCGCTTTCTCGGCCATCGTCGTGTTCGCGCAGGAACTGGTGCCGGGACGCGTCGGCCTCATCGCCGGCATGTTCTTCGGTTTCGCCTTCGGTTTCGGCGGCATCGGCGCTGCGGTTCTGGGCGTCTATGCGGATAAGGAAGGCATCGAATTCGTCTACCGCATCTGCTCCTACCTGCCGCTGCTCGGCCTGTTGACCGTGCTCTTGCCAAAACTGCCGAGCCATCGGTGAAATACTGCGCGAGCGCTTCCCATCAGGCCGATTTGCGTAACATCAGATCGGCACTGAGAAGGATGCGCTCCCGCATCCGCGTCGTGTCATCCGCCTCCTCGTTCAGCTTCTGCAACAGAAGCTCGATCGATAGCCTGCCGATCTCGTTATAATTCTGTGCCACCGTGGTAATTGGCGGGCAGGCATAACGTGACAGCGGATGATCGTCATGGCCGGCGACCCGGAGGTCGTAATCGGCGCCATGGCCGACCTTGATGCCCTTCTGAAAGGCGGCGGCAATTACGCCGAAGGCGATACGGTCGTTCGAGCACAGGATGGTGCGCGACGGCAGAAGCTCCCTCCGATCCAGCAGCCGGCCAGCTTCGTCAAAGGCGAAACGCTCGAAATCCCAAGTAACGATATCAGGAACGTTGAGCACATGCGGTTCGAAACCGAGACGCTGCATGGCCTCAACATAGGCGGTGCGGCGCGTCGCCGCGTTAGTGTTGACCTGCGGCATGTCGAAGAAACAGGGCGGCTCGCCCGAGCGGCAGAGGTAGTCCACCATCAGGCCAACGCTCTGGCGGTTATCGGTGCCGACAAAGGCAGAGGTCTCGTCGAGCGGCGAATCGACATAAACGATGGGAATGCTGGCCCCGAGCTGTTCGAGCGTTGCACGGTGGGATTTGACGCCGAGCGGAGCGATGATCGCGCCTGCGACATTCATCGACTTGAAGGTGCGGATGGCGCGGTCTTCGATTTCCGCCTTGCCATCCGACGACAGCACGAAGGCAAGGAACCCCGCCTCGTTGGCGATCAGTTCGATACGGCTCGTCAGCGCCATGTAGAACGGATCGGTCGAGTTCGGAATGATGATGCCGATGATATTGGAGCGGCGGCGGTTGAGGTTGACGGCGAAAATATTGGGCCGAAAGCCCGATTTTTTCAGCGCTTCCTCTATGGCATCCCGCGTCTTCTTGCGGACCGAGGCCGGATCGTTGAAGTATTTCGAAACAGTCGGGCGGGAAAGGCCGACGAATTCCGAGAACTCTTCCATCGTCCTGATAGATTTGGCCAAAGTGCTTGCCCCCATGAAATATTACATGTGGTACTCTATATCGACCGGCCTTCGCACGAAAAGCCGGTCGAATGCGGTTATCAACGGCCAAACGACTATTCGGCCGTAAATTGCACTTTCATCGTGGCCGGATCGGACGGCTTCGTCATAAAGAACGGCAGCATCTCCGAAAGCGGCAGCCGGTGCGACACCAGCCGCGCCATGACATCGCCATCCGTTTCCAGAATGGCAAGCGCCTGCGGTATGTTGCGGTTCAGCGAATGTGAACCGACAAGCTTCAGCTGCCGCCGGAAGATTTCGAAGGGCGCAACCGAAATGCGGGCATCCGGCGCGCAGACGCCGAAGAACAGCGCCGTGCCACCATCGGCAACCAGCGGGACCATCGCTTCCGCAACGGGGGCAATACCGGTCGCATCGGCCACGAAATCGAACGACTTCTGTTGCCGCAGGAGCGCTTCAGACCCGGAAACCGCGGTCTGAAGCCCGAGACTTTCGGCGAAGGCAAGCCGGCTTTCATTGATGTCAGCAATCGTCACCGTCGCGATGCCGCGTGATTTCAGCGACAGGGCGAGCAGCAGACCAATGGGACCGGCACCGAAAACAAGGGCGTTGGCCGGCACCGCCCCACTCTCGCCAATCCCAGCGCTCTGCATGCCGTTGACGACGCAGGCGAGCGGTTCGGCAAGTGCGGCGACATGATAGGGCATGGAACCGATGCCGTGCAGTTGGTCGGCGCGCACCACGCTGAATTCCGCAAAGCCGCCATTATGGGAAACGCCATAGGCCTTCAGCGTACTGCAAAGGTTGGTAAGCCCTTTCCTGCAACTGGGGCAGATACCACACGGCAGATTGGGATCAACGACAACCCGGTCACCGACCTTGATGCCCGCGACATCGGCAGCTACGGTCGCGACTTCGCCAGCATATTCATGCCCCGGAATGACGGGAAAAGCACCGTCGCCGTAACGCGCATGGAGGACGTCGATATCGGTGTGGCAGAGCCCTGAAGCCTTTACACGCACGAGGGCGTGGCCCGGTGGAAGATCGGCAACCGGAACTTCCGCCAACAGGGCGCGTCCCTTCTCGACGAATTGAATGGCATGCATGGTCATCTCCGGCTTCTCAGCTCATCCAGTTGCCGCCGTCGACATTATATGTCTGGGCGAGGATATAGTCGCTGTCGGAAGAGGCGAGGAATACCGCAAGCCCCTTGATGTCGTCTGGCGTCGCGAAACGGCCGATCGGCACAGATTTGGCCACCGCCGCCTTCTTCTCTCCCGGTTTCAGGCCTTCCCATTTGGCGAAATGCGCATCGACCACTTCCCAATGCTCGCCATCCACGACACCCGGCGCGATCGCGTTGACGTTGATGCCATGTTTGACGAGCGCCAGCGCCGCTGACTGCGTGGCGGAAATGATTGCGGCCTTGGAAGCACAATAAAGCGTGACGAGCGCCTCGCCGCGCCGGCCGGCCTGGCTTGCCATATTGATGATCTTGCCGCCGCGCGCACGGGCGATCATGACATTGGAGACGGCCTTCATCATGAAAAGCGGTCCCTTGAGATTGATGTCGAAAACCCGCTCATAACTCTCTTCTGTAATGCCGTTGATCGGCGCCATGTCGAAGATTGCGGCATTGTTGACGAGAATATCGATGCCGCCGAATTCCTCATCGACCGCCTTCACCACCGCATCGATCTGACCGAGGTCCGTCACGTCCAGCCGGACGGCCTTGGCGGAAGGGCCGATGGCGGCGGCAGAGGCCGTCGCGCGCGCGATATCGATATCGGCGATGATGACCTTTGCACCCTCATCGGAAAAAGCCTGCGCAAAACCAAGGCCGATGCCGCGGGCAGCGCCGGTAATCAGCGCGACCTTGTTGTTCAATCTCATGTCGATCTCCGTGATAGATGCGCGGTGGGCCAAAAACTCCAACGCGCTTTGTGCTGAACTGCAAATGGATGGCGCGATCAGGCGCCTTGTGTCCACCGGCATTGCGGCGGGGTGGCCCATGCCGCCCGCCGCCGGAAGGCGAACGGGCGGCAGGCCGGGGAGGACGCGGCTACTTGATGTAGCCCGCGCGGGTCATGTCACGCTCGACCTGTTTCTGTGCGCCTTCAAGCGCCGTATCGACGGTCTGCTGGCCGGAAAGGGCTGCTGCAATCTGCTGGCCGACAACCGTACCGATCGACTGGAATTCCGGTATGGCGACGAACTGTACGCCGGTATAGGGAACCGGATCCTTTGTCGGCTTCGACGGATCGGCGGACATGATGGCTTTCAATACCGTATCCGCAAAAGGCGCGGCCTTCTTGTATTCCGGCAGGTCATAGGTGGATTTGCGCGTGCCGGGCGGCACCGCGACCCAGCCTTCGCTCTCGCCGACCATCTTCACATAATCCTTCGAGGTCGCCCATTTTACGAAGGACTTGGCGGTTTCGAGCTTCTTCGAGGTGTTCGGAATGGCCAGGTTCCACGACCAGGACCAGCTAGACCCGTTCGGTGTTGCCTCCACCGGAGCGCGCGTGAAAGCGGTCTTGTCGGCAACCTGGCTCTGTTTGGGATCGTAGATACGTCCCGCAGCCGAGGTGGCGTCGATCCACATGGCGCAATGGCCGGATGCGAACAGCGTCTGGTTCTCGTTGAAGCCATTGGTGGCCGCACCGGGCGGGCCGTAGGAGGTCATCAGCGCCACGTAATCCGAGATCGCCTTTTTCCACGGCTCGCTCGTCAGCTGCGGTTTCCAGTCCATGTCGAACCAGCGTCCGCCATAGGTGTTGATCATGGTGCCGAGGAAAGCCATGTTCTCGCCCCAGCCCGGCTTGCCGCGCAGGCAAATGCCATATTGCTGTTTCGACTTGTCGGTCAACTTGGCAGCGAAGTCCTTGATCTGATCGTAGCTCGGATTATCAGGCATCTTCAGGCCGGCCGCGTCGAACAGGTCCTTGCGGTAAAGGGTGAACGAGCTTTCGGTATAAAACGGCACGGCGTAAAGCTTGCCATCCACCGTCAGACCTTTCTTGATCGGATCAAGCAGGTCGGCGTAATCGTAATCGTTGCCGAGATCATCGACAGGCGCCAGCCAGCCCTGCTTGCCCCAGATCGGCGCTTCATAACCGCCGATGGTCATGATGTCGAACTGGGCGCCATTGGTGGCGATATCGGTGGTGACGCGTTCGCGCAGAACATTCTCTTCCAGCACGATCCAGTTGATCTTGTTTCCAGTTTCCTTCTCCCAGGCGCTGGAAAGCTTCTGCATGATGATCATGTCGCCATTGTTGACGGTGGCGATGTTGATTTCTTCCGCCTGCGCAATTCCGGCCAAAAGGCCCGCTCCAACCACAGACGACGACAGAATTCCAATGAATTTGCTCATGAGACCCGCTCCTCCTTTACGGATGTCCACGCATAAAAGTACATGCGTAAATTTTTATCTCGCAAATCCACGCTGATTGTCAACATCCAAAAATAAACGAAAAGGCAATGCGACCCAATCAAACAAGTATAACTTACTGTATTTACCGCGATAATAGCGTCTAAAATTATTATACGACACGCTAATCCTGTTGCATTGCAGCAAAAATTTCATCAATCAATATCTTGACGCGCGTAAATTTTAACTGATATCCGGAAAGTAACAGACCCGAATATCCGGGAATTTGCACCCGCCCGGAAGGACGGGGACCGAATGCATATGGAGGAAACGATGAGGCAGGTATCCGCACTGGCGCCGCACACGAAAGGCCCGACCATCACGGCGGGTGAAATCCTCGTGGAAATCATGGCGACGACGGTGGGTAACGGCTTTCTTGAGCCGCAATCGCTGATCGGTCCCTTTCCGAGCGGCGCGCCCGCCATCTTCATCGATCAGGTTGCGCGTTGCGGCGGAACCGCCGGCATCATCGCCGCGGTGGGCGACGACGATTTCGGCCGCCTCAACATCGAGCGGCTGCGACGCGACGGCGTCGACGTATCGGCTATCGCCACCATAACGGATCGGCCAACCGGCAGCGCTTTCGTACGTTACAGGGAAAACGGCGCGCGGGACTTCGTTTTCAACATCGCCCACTCGGCGGCGCGCGAAACGCACATGACTGATAAAGCGCGGGCTCTCATCGAACAGGCGGGCCATGTGCACGTCATGGGATCGGCATTTGCGATTGCCGGTATCGGCGAGATCATTCTGGAGGCGATCAAAAGCGTCAAGGCGCGCGGCGGCTCCGTGTCTTTCGATCCGAACATCCGCAAGGAACTGGTGCAGGGCAACGAGGGCCGCAAGTTGATCGACGATCTCCTTGATGTCACCGATCTTCTGCTGCCTTCCGGCGAAGAACTTCAGGCCGCCTCCGGTTTGGATGACGAGGACGCAGCGATAGAAAAGCTCCTCGCCTCCGGTATCGGCGAGATCGTGCTGAAACGCGGTGCCGGCGGGGCAAGCCACTTCAGCCGCGCCCATGGCCGCATTGACGCCCCTGGACTGACGGTCACCGAAATCGATCCGACCGGTGCGGGCGACTGTTTCGGTGCAACCTACCTCACCTGCCGCCGCCTCGGCATGCATCCCGAAAAAGGCGCTCGCTTATGCCAATGCATCAGGCGCGCACAACGTTATCAGGCGCGGCCCGATGGAGGGCGCCGCTAGCCTTTCCGAACTCGACGCCTTCCTGGCCGCGCAACTGTCAGAGGAAGCCCTATGACCGCCGTTCTCGAAAATCTCGCCGCCGCCCGCCGTGCCGGCAAACCCGCTGGCATTACCTCGGTCTGCTCAGCCCACCCTGTCGTTCTGCGCGCCGCAATCCGCCGCGCCGCTGCCAGTCGAACGCCCGTGCTGATCGAGGCGACCTGCAATCAGGTCAATCATCTCGGCGGTTATACCGGCATGACGCCGCGCGACTTCGTCGCCTTCGTCAACGCCATAGCTGGGGAAGAAGGGTTGCCCCGCGAACTGCTGATTTTCGGCGGCGATCATCTCGGCCCCAATCCCTGGCGCAGGGAAAAGGCCGAGGAGGCTCTGACAAAAGCCGCGGCCATGGTTGAAGCCTATGTGACAGCGGGTTTTCGCAAGATCCATCTCGATGCGTCGATGGGTTGCGCCGGCGAACCGGCAGCGCTGGACGACCTGACGATCGCCAACCGCGCCGCGAAACTCGCGGCTGTCGCCGAAAAAGCCGCGACTGAGGCGGGTCTGCCGAAACCGCTCTACATACTCGGCACGGAAGTGCCGGTGCCGGGCGGCGCCGATCATGTGCTCGACACGGTTGCGCCAACGGAACCGCAAGCGGCGCGTAAGACCATCGATCTTCACCGCGAGATATTCGCGCAGTACGGTCTTTCGCAGGCGTTCGAACGGGTGATCGCCTTTGTCGTTCAGCCCGGCGTGGAATTCGGCAGCGATAATGTCGTCCCTTACGATCCGCAAGCCGCGACAGACTTGAGCGCCGTACTGGAGGGCGAACCGCAACTGGTCTTCGAGGCCCACTCCACCGATTACCAGACCGAACCTGCCCTCGCCGCACTGGTGCGCGACGGTTATCCGATCCTCAAGGTCGGACCGGGCCTCACCTTCGCTTACCGGGAAGCACTTTACGCGCTGGACATGATCGCATCCGAGATGATCGAAAATTATGGCGAGCGGCCGCTGGCGCGAGCCATGGAGAAGCTGATGCTCGCCACGCCGGGCGACTGGCAGGGCCATTACCATGGCAACGACATCACGCTCAGATTGCAGCGTCACTATAGCTACAGCGACCGCATTCGCTATTACTGGACAAGGCCCGAGGCGCTCGCAGCCGTTTCCGCCTTGCATAAGGCGCTTGACGGGAAGACAATTCCCGAAACGCTGCTGCGCCAATACCTCGGCGAGCTTCCGCTCGCCACGGTTGCAGGCAAGGATATGGAGGAGGTTCTGATCGCCGCGGTGGATCAGGTGCTAGCAACCTATCATGCGGCGACGGGCGAAGGTCGCTGCTAAGACAATCGTCAAGTTAAATTCGGATGTCCCGGCGGGGACGTTGCGGGTATTGGTCATGGAGGGGACTACCAATGGCAACACGAAACACGAGCGGTCTTGCGCGGGTTATGCTTGCGCCATCGGTGCTGCTGCTTCTGGTGTGGATGATCGTGCCTCTGGCGATGACCCTGTGGTTTTCGTTCCAGAACTACAATCTCCTCAACCCTGCCAATGTCAGCTTCGCCGGCCTGTTCAATTACCAGTATTTCTACACCGATCCGGCCTTCTTCCAGTCGATCTGGAACACGCTGCTGATCGTCGGCGGCGTGCTTTTGATCACCGTCATCGGCGGCATCGCCATTGCGCTTTTGCTCGACAATGACATCTTCGGCCAGGGCATCGTGCGCATCATGATCATCTCGCCGTTCTTCGTCATGCCGCCGGTGGCAGCACTGGTGTGGAAGAACATGATCATGCATCCCGGTTATGGGGTGCTCGCCGATCTCTCGCGCTTCTTCGGCCTGCAGCCGGTCGACTGGTTCGCGCAGTTTCCGCTGCTCTCCATCGTCATCATCGTCGCCTGGCAATGGCTGCCTTTTGCAACGCTGATCCTCCTGACCGCCCTGCAGTCGCTTGATGGCGAGCAGAAGGAAGCGGCCGAGATGGATGGCGCCAACTTCATCAATCGCTTCGTCTACCTGACGCTGCCGCATCTGGCCCGCGCCATCACCGTCGTCATTCTGATCCAGACGATCTTCCTGCTCGGCGTTTATGCGGAAATCCTCGTCACCACCAATGGCGGGCCCGGCTATGCCTCGACCAACCTTGCCTTCCTCATCTATCGCACGGCGCTTTTAGGCTACGACGTCGGCGGCGCATCGGCCGGTGGCATCATCGCCGTCGTGCTCGCCAATATCGTCGCCATCTTCCTGATGCGCGCCGTCGGCAAGAACCTCGACCGTTAAGGAGAACCGATCATGGCCCGCAAGACAACCACACGCGCAAAGATCGGCTTTTCCATCGCGGCATGGGCCGTGGCGCTTTTGCTGTTCTTCCCGATCCTTTATGCCTTCCTCACCTCGATCAAGACCGAGCCGGAGGCCATCGCAGGCTTCAGCCTCATTCCCTCGGGCACGCTGGAAAACTACATCACCGTGCAGACCCAGCGCGATTACTTCAAGCCGTTCATGAACTCTGTCGTGCTGTCGCTCGGCTCGACGATCATTGCGCTCATCATCGCCATTCCCGCCGCCTGGGCGATGGCGTTTTCGCCGACCAAGCGCACCAAGGACATTCTGATGTGGATGCTCTCCACCAAGATGATGCCGGCGGTGGCCGTGCTGGTGCCGATCTACCTGATCTTCCGCAATGCCGGCCTGCTCGATACCCGCATCGGCCTCACCGTCATGCTCACCTTCATCAACCTGCCGATCGTGGTGTGGATGCTTTACACCTACTTCCGCGAAATCCCCGGCGAGATCCTCGAAGCAGCCCGCATGGATGGCGCATCGCTGTGGAACGAGATCGTGCATGTGCTCACCCCAATGGCGGTTCCGGGCATCGCCTCGACGCTGCTTCTGAACGTCATCCTCGCCTGGAACGAATCCTTCTGGACCATCCGGCTGACAACCACCAATGCGGCACCGCTGACGGCCTTCATCGCCTCCTTCTCCTCACCGCAGGGGTTGTTCTGGGCAAAACTCTCGGCCGCCTCGATGATGGCGATCGCCCCCATTCTCGTCATCGGCTGGTTCTCGCAGAAACAACTCGTGCGTGGCCTCACCTTCGGCGCCGTGAAATAAGGAACGACAATAATGGGCAGCATTTCCCTTCAGAACGTGTCCAAGCTCTTCGGCGAGGCAAAAGTCATCCCGTCGATCGATCTCGACATCCATGACGGCGAGTTCGTCGTCTTCGTCGGCCCGTCCGGCTGCGGCAAGTCAACGCTGCTGCGCCTGATTGCCGGGCTGGAAGACGTCTCCGGCGGCAGAATCGTCATCGACGGCAAGGACGCCACCGAAAAGGCCCCGGCCGAGCGTGGCCTTGCCATGGTGTTCCAGTCCTATGCGCTTTATCCGCATATGAGTGTCAGGAACAACATCGCCTTCCCGCTGAAGATGGCCAAGCTCGACAAGGCGGTGATCGACAGGAAGGTCGACGATGCCGCCCGCATCCTAAACCTCACCGATTATCTCGAACGCCGGCCCTCGCAACTCTCCGGCGGCCAGCGCCAGCGTGTCGCCATCGGCCGCGCCATCGTGCGCGAACCGAAGGCGTTCCTGTTTGACGAGCCGCTCTCCAACCTCGATGCGGCGCTGCGCGGCACCATGCGGCTGGAAATCTCCGAGCTGCACAACACGCTGAAAACGACGATGATCTACGTCACCCACGACCAGGTGGAAGCCATGACCATGGCCGACAAGATCGTCGTCCTCAATCGCGGCAATATCGAGCAGGTCGGCTCACCGATGGAGCTCTACAAGACACCGCGCAACCTCTTCGTCGCCGGCTTCATCGGCTCGCCGCGCATGAACCTGGTGACCGGCGACTACGCCCGCAGTAAGAATGCCACCACCGCCGGCGTGCGGCCAGAGCATCTGGTGCTGTCGAAGGAAACCGGGCTGTGGCAGGGCAAGGTGACCGTCGCCGAACATCTCGGCTCGGATACCTTCCTGCATCTCGAGGTCCAGGGCATCGGGCCGATCACCGCACGCACCGACGGCGAGTTCGAATGCAGGCATGGCGATACCGTCTTCATCACTCCCGATGATACCAAAATACACAGGTTCGATGATAAGGGCATCGCAATATGAAGCCTGAGGTCAGGCCTCGCCGATCCTGACACCGTCTCTGTCAAAGACATGAAGCCGTTCCTGCGGGAAACCGACCCGCAGGGATTTGCCCGGCTGCAACAACGCCCGATCAGACGAAAACAGCTTGAAGGGCAATCCGTGCACGGTCAGATGCAGGATGATCCCAAGGCCGGTCGGTTCGACCAGATCGACCGCCGCTTCGACACCGCCTTCAGCGGGCGTAACGGTGACATGTTCCGGCCGGATCCCTAGTGTGACAGGTTCACCATCGGCAAGCTTCACATCGCGGCCGAGTTCAAGGCGCGTACCATCGCCGAGCACGACGAAACTGCCGCCATTCTCCCGTCCGATCCGCCCTTCGAGGAAATTCATGCCGGGTGATCCGATAAAACCGGCAACGAAAAGATTGGCGGGACGGTCGTAAAGATCGAGCGGCGCGCCGATCTGCTGCACATGGCCGGCATTCATCGCGACGATACGCGACGCGAGCGTCATCGCCTCGATCTGATCATGGGTAACGTAAACCGAGGTGGCTCCGAGATCGGCATGCATGCGCTTGATTTCGGCCCGCATCTGCTCGCGAAGCCGCGCATCGAGGTTGGAGAGCGGCTCATCGAACAGAAAGGCCTTTGGCTGGCGCACGATGGCGCGGCCCATGGCGACGCGCTGGCGCTGGCCGCCGGAAAGCGCTTTCGGCCGCCGCGCCAGATAAGGATCGAGGCCGAGTTTCGCGGAGGCGCCCGCCACGGCCGCCGCAATGGTTTCCTTGGTGCTGCGGCGCAGGCGCAGGCTATAGCTCATATTGTCTGCCACGCTCATATGCGGATAGAGCGCATAGGACTGGAACACCATGGCGATATCCCGGTCCTTGGGCTTGCGGTCGTTGACGCGTTCGCCATCGATGGTCAATTCGCCCGCTGAAATCTCTTCCAGACCGGCGATCATGCGCAAAAGCGTCGATTTTCCGCAGCCGGACGGGCCGACGAGGACGATGAATTCTCCGTCCTCGATCTTCAGATCGACCCCGTGCAGGACGGCGAGATCGCCATAGGTCTTGCCGACATTCTTCAGCTCGATGGAAGCCATGGATTATCCTTTCACCGCGCCGGCCGTCAGGCCCTGCACGAGATAACGTTGAATGAGCAGGAAGAAGAGGCAGGCCGGAATGAGCGCCAGAACGCCCGCCGCCATCATCTGCCCGAAATCGACGGAAAATTTCGACACGAAGGTCAGAAGGCCAACCGGGAAAGTGGCGCTCTGGTTGCCCGAAATCAGCATCAGCGCAAACAGCAGCTCGCTCCACGCTGCGGTGAAAACGAAGCCCAGCGTCGCAGCGATGCCCGGCAGCGTCAGCGGCAGGATGATCTGGCGGAAGGCCGTAAACCGGCTTGCCCCATCGATCATCGCCGCCTCTTCCAGATCCTTCGGAATACCGTCGAAGAAGGATTGCATGAGGAAGGTGGCAAAGGGCACGTTGAAGGCGGTGTAGACGATGACGAGACCGGTCAGACTGTTGGTGAGGCCGAGCGGCGACAGCATCTTGAAGATCGGCGCGACCAGCATGACCAGCGGAAACATCTGGGTAATCAGCATCAGCGCCACGATCCAGTATTTGCCCTTGAAGCGGAAGCGCGACAGCGCATAACCTGACAGTGACGAGAGTACCGTTACGGCAAGTGCCGTGGAGCCGGCAACGATGACACTGTTCTTAAAAAACGTCGGGAAGGCACTGTTTTCTATGACATAACGGTAGTGATCAAGCGTCGCATGCGACGGCCACATCCGCACGCCCTCGCTATAAAGCAGGTCGTTCGGCGTGACGGAAACCTTGAGCAGCCAGAACAGCGGAAACAGCGCAAAGACGATATAGGCGAGGATCGCCAGACGATGGGCAAGGGTGAGGAATATCCTTGATGTCATCGGTCAGTCCTTCTCGATAAGGCGCTGGCGCAAAAGCACGATCAGCATGGAATAGGCCAGAAGCAGCACCAGAAGCACCAGCGCGATGGCCGAGGCATAACCGAAATCGAGACGCCGGAAGGCCTGAGTGAAGATGTAGCTCGCAACGATCTGGGTACGGTCCGCCGGTCCACCATTGGTCATCACGATGATGAGATCGGCGAAATTGGCAATCCAGACGGTGCGCAACAAAACGGTGATGGCGATGGTGGGCGCCAGAAACGGCAGGGTGATCGAGGTGAAGCGCTGCAACGGGTTTGCCCCGTCGATGGAAGCGGCCTCATAAAGATCACGCGGGATCGCCTGAAGTGCGGCAAGCAATGTGATGGCGAAGAAAGGAATCCCCCACCAGACATTGGCAATGATCGGTCCCCACATGGCGAGATGCGGATCGGCGAGAATATTGTTCGGCGCGGAGAGAAGGCCGAGCGAGACCATCCAGTGCGGCAGCGGCCCGATGACGGGGTTGAACAGCCACGCCCAGTTGAGACCAGCGAGGAACGTTGGCACGGCCCATGGCAGGAACACCAGCGCCTGCGCCAGCCCCCTGCCCGCGAAAGGTTTGTCCAGCAGCAGCGCCAGAATGAGACCGAAGAAGAATTGCAGGAACACCGAAGCACCGGTCCACCACAGCGTGTTCTTCAGCGCCCGGTAAAAGGCCGCGTCCTGCGACAGCGCCTCCAGATGTTTCAGGCCGACGAAGCCGCCGGAAAAAGGATTGAGCAGCTGCACATCGCGAAACGCATAGGACAGGCCGAGCACCAGCGGCACCAGCATGACGGCGACGATGAGCACAAGCACGGGCGCACTGTAGAGCCAGGGTTCGGCCCAGTCGGCAAACCTTCGCATCGCTGGTTTGCCAGCCGGTTTGCGCGCGGCCACCGGCCCGGCGCCATGGGCATAGGACATTGTATCGCTCCCTGAACGGACGACGGAACGGACAGGATTCCAGCCTTTGGCCGGCCGATCCGAAAAATTGCAAGATGAAGGCCTGTCGCACCGAAGGCCCGGCAAACAGCCGCGCGGACATCAATTGCCCGCGCGGCCGGCCGTGTGGTTTATTTCGAGGCGAGGAACTTCTGCTGCGCCTTCGTCATGTAATCAGCCCATTGCTTGGCGAGTTCTTCCGGCGTGATATCGCCGAGAAGCGCTTCCTGCGATGTCTTGATAACCAGCGAATCCTTGAAGAAGGCGAACTCCTCAAGGTAGGTCGGCATCTTCGTCGGCACGGCGTTCTTGTCCGCCAGCTCGTTGAACCAGCCCTTGAACTGCTCGCTGGCATAGAAGGGGTCCTTCTCCGCCGACTTGTGCACCGGCAGCGCGCCCGTCTTCTTGTTCCACTCGATATTGCCTTCCGGCCCTTCGAGAGTCTCGACCAGTTTCCACGAGAGGTCCTTGTTGGCGGAGGCCGACATGATCGACCAGCCGGCGAAACCGATGGTCGGGAAGGTCTTGCCATCAGGTCCCTTCGGCATGGTCATGACACCGAAATCCTCCGGCTTCATGCGCTGGGCAATGGCGATAAGGGCGTCCGGATCCTGATCGAGAAAGGCGCAGGTACCGGAATAAAAGCCCGCGACGATCTCGTTGAAGCCCCAGTTGACGCTGTCCTTCGGCGCCAACCCGTTCTTGTAGAGATCGATCACGTAGGTCAGGCCCTTCACCCAGCCGGGGCTGTCAAAGGTGGATGTGCCGTCCTTGGTGAAGAACTCGTTGGAACCCGCCATGGATGCGCCGAACATGACCCAGCCGTTAAGGCCACCCGGTCCGCCGCGCAGGCAATAGCCGTATTTGCCGGGAAGTGCCGCGACCTTCTTGGAGGCATCGGCAAACTCGTCGAGCGTCTTCGGCGGTTCCTTCACGCCGGCCTGTTCCAGCAGTTTCTTGTTGTAGAACATGGCGCGGAGATAAAAGCCGTATGGCAACATATAGGCCGTGTTCTTCACGTCGCGGCCGAGTTCCAGCGTGCGCTCGCTCAGACCCTTGGTGTGTTCCCACTTGGCAAGATAAGGCTCAAGGCTCTCCAGCATGCCGTTATTGGCATAAAGCGAAAGCCAGGTATCGGGCATTTCCATCACATCAGGCACATCGCCGGCGGAAACCATCGTGGCGAATTTCTGGAAGGCCTCGCTCCAGGGCAGAGAGATGATCTCCACCTTGGTGCCGGGATTGGCGCTTTCGAACTTCGAAACGATGCCCTTCAGCGTTTCCGTTCGCTCGGGACTTGTAATGACTTCGACCAGTTTCAAGGTCGTGTCCGCCAGCGCCGTTCCGGTCATCAAGGCGGTAAAGATTGCTGCTGCTACCAGTTTTTTCATGTCGTTCTCCCCGTTTTTGTCGTCAGGTTTAAAACGCGTCAGGCGGCCGTGGCCGCCTTGATCGCGGGTTCGAGATCGTTCCAGAGCGCTTCCGTGCCCTCCAGTCCGACATGCAGGCGCACCGAACGCGCGCTGATGCCGAACGTGTGGGCAGAGTTCGGCTGCGCCTTCTGTTCGAGCACCACTTCACCGGGGACGATCAGGCTTTCATGCCCGCCCCAGGAAACACCCAGTTTGAAAAGCTTGAGGCGGTCGGCAAAAGCGCGCACATCCACCCCTTCCTTGAAAATGAAGGAAAACAGGCCGGACGTGCCGTTAAGGCCGGGCGGCAAACGGTTCGCCAGTCCCGGATGGCAGACCTTCTCTACCACATCTAGCGCCTGCAGGCGGCTGGCAATATCCAGCGCCGATGCCTGATGCGCCTTCATGCGCAGCGGCAGGGTGCGCAAGCCGCGGATGAGCAACCACGCATCGAAGGGCGACATCTTGCCACCGAGATAGGGATAGGTCTCCGCCCGGATGCGGTCGATCATCGCCTTGGAGCCGGCAACGACGCCGGACACAACATCGCTGTGGCCGCCGAGATATTTCGATGCCGAATGCACGACGAGATCGACACCGAGCGAAATCGGCTGCTGGAAAACAGGGCTTGCCCAGGAATTGTCGATGACGGTGACCGCCCCATGACGCTTGCCGATGGCGGCGAGCGCGCCGACATCATGGGCTTCCATCACCCAGCTCGTCGGGCTTTCCATATAGAACAGCTTCGCGCCCGGCATTGCCTTTTCAACCGCCGCCTCATCGCGGCCATCGACATAGACGACCTCGATATTCATGCGCTGCATGAAGGTGCCGAACAGGCGGAATGCGTCGGGATAGACATGGCGCACCGCAACGATGCGATCGCCCGGCGACACGAAGGACAGCACGGTGGAGGAAATAGCAGACATGCCGCTGGCAAAACCGAGCGCATCTTCAGCGCCTTCGAGCTTGGCCAGCATTTCCTCGAACATGCGCACCGTCGGGTTCAGCCCGCGGGTGTAAACCGGTCGTACCTTCTCGCCGCGATAGGTGGAGACCATTTCGTCATAGCTGGAAAAGGTGAAAAGCGAGGTCTGCACGAGCGGCGGCACCACGGCTTCGAAAGCGTGGGTCTCGTCATGGGCGACGATCAGGGAGGCGGGATCGAAGAGATCGTTGCCTTGGTTCATTTCGACATGTCCTTGATATCCTCCTCGACGACAGCGAGGATTTTCAGTGTTTCTTCACGGGCGGTCTCCGCATCGCCGGCGGCGATGGCGTTGAACAGCGTGCGGTGGAATGGAAAGGAGCGGCCGGCGAAATCTGGGCGGTCGAACGGCTTCGACCAAAAGCGTTCGAAACCTTCGCGCATCTGCTCCAGAAGTTGCTTGAAAAGCGTATTATGGGTGGCGTCATAGATCGAAAGATGGAAGGCAAGATCGGCCTTGCCGGAGGTTCCTTCGGCCAGATGCACTCGCTCCATCTCATCGAGCCGCGCTTCCATCGTGGCGATATCCTCGGCCGTCCGGCGGCGCGCGGCGGCCATGGACGCCTCCACCTCAATGCCGCGACGCACTTCCAGCGTCATCAACAGCGCGTCGCGCAGGCTCTCGGCATCGATGGAAATCGGCATATGCACGGTGGCGGCAGAAATCGGCTTCAAGAGGTAATTGCCGCTGCCCTTGCGGCTGTCGATGACGCCCAGCGCCTGAAACTTGCGGATGACTTCGCGAATGGTGGAACGCCCGACGCCCAGCGCCGCCATCAGCTCCCGCTCGGCAGGCAGCCGGTCTCCAGCCTTCAGCCCCGCCCTCTCGACATAATCGGAAAGTGCCGCCTCGACCTGGCGCACACGGTCGCTCGGCGGAATGGGCTGCATCAGTTGGCGGCTGGATTTGTCCAAGACGTACCCTTTGAATTGGTCTGACATCTTACCATTTCAAACGGTAAATCGATTGTCAACCGGCAAGGACGGAAGCGAATGGTCCCGCCCCTCCACAATGTCCTGTTGCGCCTCCGAAATGGCATCAAAGCATCTGAAAGGATTCAAGCAGCCACGCGTATTTCCGTGGGCCAAAGTCGCGGTGAAAAAGTACCGGCGCAACCGCTCGATACGGAAAAGGTCCAGACCGAGGACGGCTGGGGTAAAGAGCTTAAGGCGCCGAAGCACTGCAGCTGATGGCCGCCGGCTAAGTCACCGCCAGGCGGGCGACCCCACGCGCTAACTCATCGGCATGCTCGTTACCGACAGTGCCGGAATGCCCCTTGCACCAGTCCACGACCACATGGGGATGCCGCTCGAGCAGGTCGTCGAGCTGCTGCCAGATTTCCATGTCAGGGATCGACCTTCGGCGGGTGTGCTGGTTAGGCGTGATTCGCTTCCAGCCGTTGGTCCGCCAGATCACCCGATATCGGCGACAGCCTTCGATGACATGAACCGCGTCCGTCCAGAGCGTGACTGCCCGCGCAGGCGCCTCGGCGGCGATCCAGGACATCGCGTTCAGGACGGCGAGGACCTCGAACGTATTGTTCGATGCGCCAACCGTCTTACCTGAAGCGGAATGGATCAGGTCGCCTCCTTCATGGACGACGAACGCCCATCCTCCGGATTGGGAGGCATCGTCGAAGGAGCCGTCGGTGAAGATGTGAAGCGTATTGGACATGAAGAGGGTATGTAGCACCGATACGGAAATCGCTAAAGGAAGAGTTCCAGGACCTTTGCGAAGGGATTCTTTAGCCCCCGATGCTGGTCTCGCCTTCTCGCGGATGACGAGGGTGCCCGCCTCCGCCGAGACTCCAGGCGAATCCGATTTCATTCGCATCGTGGCGCTGAAAAGACGTGCGCTTCCACATAACGGCCGTTCGGAAGTATCTCGTGGCGAATGTGGCCGTTTTCGGTGACTCATATACCGACATACGAGTGATCCGCTTGCGGTTTCGTTTCCTCGGCTATTACGGGCTGGGCCAGAAGCGTTGCGGCAATCAGGGCTGCAAATGTGAGCTGCACGGTCGCACCTCCCGTTTGATGCCCGGTGTTTCAGTGAGGAACGACCGCTGAATGCGGTCATCCCCGATGAACCACTGATGTTCTATTGCTGGCGCGGTTCGTTGTTGTCGACGACGTCCTGATAGGCGACGAGATCGAGGAAGGCCTCGGCCTCGACGACCGAGCCGTCCTCCATCCGGAATATCCACACGAACTGGTTGTTATAGCGCGCACCCGATGTCGTGGTGGCAGAGGCGTCGAAGCGGACGATAACCCTGTCCTCCAATGCCCAGATATGGTGGACTTCCGGCCTCAACCGGGATGCCAGGCGGCTGACGAGGGGAACCGATCCGCGCTGCATGAAATCCTCGATCCCGTTGTAGGTATCGGCAACCGGGCCGGAACCATGGATCGTCCAGCGGACATCGGACGACAGGAGATCGAAGACATTACCGCTCCCATTTGCCCACCCTTCGAAGGCCTCGCGAACGATGGCACCGTTGCGGGCCTCAGCCTCCGAGGTCGGCGCAGCACTTGTGCTGGCCTGCGCCGGGACAACAGCAACGACCAACGCCAGGGCAGATAGCAGGTTGCGCGCGGCGGCTACCTTGTTTCCGGTCCTTGAGACAAAAATCATGCGTTCACTCCTTTCGAGAAGGTTACGGCTTGGACAGACGACTTTCAGGTACACGGGGAGAATATGAACGCTCGAGACCATTGGCGGTATCCGTCACCTGCTGGACTGGATGGTTAGCAGCACTGGACAATGAAGATCGATCTCGACCTCCTGTCCCTCTTCCTCGCAGCGGACGTGACAGCCGTGTATTCATCAACTATCGGATTTGTTCCCAAGGTGAGGAATCGATGGAGATGGAAATGCCTTTCGTGACTATTCAGCGTGTTTTGGAGCCAGCGGAAGAGGATCGAAAGGCTATCCTTGAGCCTCTTCTTGCTTACAATCTCGCAAAAGCGGGACAAGAAAATTACAAGCGGCTCGCGCTTTTCCTCCGCGACAACGAAAATGAAATTCGCGGCGGCTTGTGGGCAAAGCTCTATTACGACTGGCTTTTCATTGAGCTGCTGTTCGTTCCGGAAGCCATGCGCGGGGAAAATCTGGGGGCGAAGTTACTTCGAGATGCGGAAGACTGGGCAAAAGGCGAGGGTTGCAACGGGGTTTGGCTCGATACCTTCGCGTTTCAGGCTCCCGAATTTTACAAGAAGCAAGGCTATGAGGTCTTCGGCACGATTGAGAACTATCCCGGGCCGCACAGTCGGTTTTTCCTGCGCAAGGTTTTTTGACACCGCTTCGAGACATGTCGTAGCCGGCGAATAAGCTCGCCCATTCTACGAAGAAGCGGATCCGGCAAGCAGCAGGGGTGTCACCACAAAAAGCAGAGAGGGCGGCGCAAGCCACCCTCCCCTAGCTCATAGAGAAATTGCCCGTCTTACTGGCTGAGAACGGCCGCCTTGATGGTATTGATGTTGTTATTGACCATATCGATATAGGTCGCGGCCGGGCCGTCGGCCTTGGAGAGCGCATCGGAATAAAGCGTGCCGCCGACTTTAAGGCCGGTTTCCTTGGCAATCTGGTCCATCAACCGCTTGTCGGTGATGTTTTCGACGAAGATCGCCGAAGCCTTGTCATGCTTGATCTGGTCGACCAGCTTGGCGACATCGGCGGCCGAGGCTTCGGAGTCTGTCGAGATGCCTTCCGGTGCGAGGAACTCTAGGCCGTAGGCATGTTCGAAATAACCGAAGGCATCATGCGATGTGATGATGATGCGCTTTTCCGGCGGAATGGCGGCAATCTCGGTTTTCACCTTCTCGTTCAAAGCAGCGAGCTTGGCGATATAGGCCTGCGAATTCGCGGTGTATGTGGCGCAACCGGCCTTGTCGACTTCGCAAAATGCGCCGGCGATATTCTTCACGTAGATTTCCGCGTTCTTGATCGACTGCCAGGCATGCGGATCGAATTCGCCGTGATGGTGTCCTTCGTGGTCATGCGCTTCAGCTGCCTCATGGCTATGGCCAGCCTCTTCCGCCTTGTGGTCGTGGCCTTCCTCTTCCTCGGCTTCCGGATGCGCGTGACCGGCGGGCTCGTCGGAAATCTTGAGCGGCTCCACACCCTTGGTCAGTTCCACCACCGGCGCCTTGGTGCCGCTGGTGTCAATCAGCCGTTTCAGGAAACCTTCGAATTCCAAGCCGTTCACCAACACCACATCCGCCTTGCTGACGGCAACGGCATCGGCCGGACGCGGCTCGTAGACGTGCGCATCGCCATCCGGTCCGACGATCGTGGTGATATTAACGCGGTTGCCGCCGACATTTTTCGCAAAGTCGGCAATGATCGAGAAGCTGGCCACGACCTTGAGTTCGGCAGCCGAAGCCTGCGCCATCAGGACCGGGGAAAGGGAAAGAAGGCTTGCGCAGGTGGCAAGACGAAGGGTTCTGAACATGAAGGGTTCTCCTTTTTCAAACGCTGTTTTCAGGCCGTTCTGTGACGACCGGAATCGAGAAGATCGCGCAGCACACCGCGTGTGCCGACGAGAATGGACAGGACATAGATGACGCCTGCGGCAAGGATGATCGCCGGACCTGAGGGCAGCGATGCATGATAGGACAGAAGCAGGCCGACAAAACACGAGACCATGCCGATGCCGATCGAGATGAAGCACATGGGCGCGACGCGGTTGGACCAGAAGCGGCTGGCGGCGGCGGGCAGCATCATCAGCCCCACCGAAAGCAGGGTTCCGAGCGCCTGAAACCCGCCGACAAGATTGAGAACGACAACGGCGAGGAAAAGGAAGTGTACCGGACTGCCCCAGTTGCTGACCGAGCGCAGGAACAGTGGATCGAGGCATTCCGCCAGAAGCGCCCGCCAGAACACCGTCATCACCACCAGCGTGACGATGCAGATGCCGCCAATCAGGCCAAGCGCCTCGTTGTTCAGCGCCAGCACCGTACCGAAAAGCACATGCATGAGATCCACGCTGGAACCGCGCCATGAGACGAGTAGCACCCCGAGCGCCAGCGAAATGAGATAAAATGCAGCCAGCGAGGCGTCTTCCTTCTGGATGGTGAAACGCGACACCGCACCGGCTCCGAGTGCGACCAGAAGGCCGACGACCAGCCCGCCGATCGTCATCGGCAATATCTCCAGACCGTAAAAAAGAAAGCCGACTGCTGCCCCCGGCAAGATGGCGTGCGACATGGCATCACCCGTCAGGCTCATGCGGCGCAGCATCAGAAACACCCCGACCGGCCCGCAACTGATCGCAAGGATCAAGGCGCCGCCGAGCGCCCGCTGCATGAAGACATACTGGATGAAGGGTTCGATGAGGATATCAGACATGGATATGCGAATGGACCTGAGAGTGTTTGGGGAAATCCTGCGGCTTTTCCGCAGAGGCGACCGCCTCCGTTGCAGCAGCGGGCTCGCACCAGGGGGCATCGCCATCCCATGCCTCATGAAAGCGTCGCGCCTGCTGCAGAATTTCTGGCCGCAGAACCTCCCGTGTCGGGCCGAAACCCACCAACCGTCTGGCAAGCAGAAGAGTTTGCGGGAAATGCTGACGCACCAGCTCGTAATCGTGAAGAACGGCCAGAACCGTGCGCCCTTCCGCAACCCATGTCTTGATCAACACCATGAGATCGGCAACGGTGCGTTCATCAACGGCGTTGAAGGGCTCGTCCAGCAGGATCAGCTGTGCATCCTGCAGCATGGCGCGCGCAAACAAGGCACGTTGCATCTGGCCGCCGGAGAGTGAATCAATGTTGCGCTTTTCAAAACCGGAAAGCCCGACTGCTTCCAGCACATGGCTCATCGCCGCCCGGTCCGACTGGCGATGACGGCCGAGCAGGCCGCGTTTCGGCCAGAGACCAAGCGAGACCAGATCACGCACCTGCGCCGGAAAGGAGCGATCGAGTTCAGATTGCTGCGGCAGATAGGCGATGGAAACATTTGGGCTGATACGGCATTCACCGCCGAGTGGCTTCAGAATGCCGGCAATGCCCTTCATCAGCGTCGATTTTCCCGAACCATTGGCACCGACCACTGCCGTGAGCGATCCCTTGACGATATCGCCATCCAGATGATGCACCGCTGCGCGGCCGGCATATCCAAGTGTGAGATTTTTGAAGGCAAGGCACGGATCGTTCATCGACCCCTCCAGGGCAGGAATTCATTCGATGACCCCTAATATGTAATGTTATTACATTCGTCAAACGAATATGTAATGAAATAACATTAACTATTGGAAAGGTGACCTGCGCCCCACCTACGCCGTCACCCTCGGCTTGACCCGAGGGTCCATGGTCACGCCGGATTGTGGATTCTCGGGTCAAGCCCGAAGATGACATTGAGTGTGGAGCCAGGCTTGTCATCAATAACAAGAGGGCACTTTTTGCTCATCCCCGCGAGCAACTGTCCGACTCCACCCCGTATGCAATTTTTCTACCGTCTGTTGACACGCCGCGCATATGTAATGTTATTACGTTACGAATCAAGAAACGATGTGACCTGGAGCCACATTGTTTCCAAACCGCCTGCCGTGGCCGCCATGACGTCCACGCGACCGTTGCTACAGAACGAGGTCCCATGTTGAAAAAACTTCCCGTCACCGTGCTTTCCGGCTTTCTCGGCGCTGGCAAAACGACGCTTCTGAACCATATTCTCGCCAACCGCGATGGTCTGCGGGTCGCGCTGATCGTCAACGATATGAGCGAGATCAATATCGACGCGGCACTGGTTCGCGATGGCGGCGCCAATCTTTCGCGCACGGAAGAGCAATTGGTGGAAATGACCAATGGCTGCATCTGTTGCACGCTGCGCGATGACCTTTTGACAGAAGTGCGGGCACTCGCCGAACAGGGTCGTTTCGATTATCTGCTGATCGAATCCACCGGCATTGCGGAACCACTTCCGGTGGCCGCCACCTTCGATTTTCGCGATGAAAACGGCCGCAGCCTTTCCGATGTCGCACATCTCGACACGATGGTGACGGTGGTGGATGCCGCCAACCTTCTCAACGATTACGGTTCCTCCGATTTTCTGGCCGACCGGGGTGAGATAGCGGGCGATGGCGACAACCGCACCATCGTCGATCTTCTGGTGGAGCAGATCGAATTCGCCGATGTCGTGGTTTTGAACAAGATCGGCACCGCCACGCCGGAACAACGTGACGCCGCCCGCAAGATCATCGTCGGGCTGAACCCGGATGCGAAACTCATCGAAGCCGATTTTGGCAAGGTGGAGCTGAAAGAGGTTCTCGGCACCGGCCGTTTCGATTTCGCCAGAGCCGAAGAGCATCCACTGTGGTTCAAGGAACTGCACGGTTTCAAGGATCACATCCCCGAAACCGAGGAATATGGCATCCGCTCCTTCGTCTATCGCGCCAAAAAGCCGTTCGATCCCGTGCTGTTCCAACGCTTCATAGACCGCGCCTGGCCGGGCGTGGTGCGCGCCAAGGGGTTCTTCTGGCTGGCCACCCGACCGGGTTATGTCGGCGAGATCAGCCAGGCGGGCGCACTGGTGCGCACCGGCAAGATGGGCCTGTGGTGGTCTGCAGTACCCAAGGAGCAATGGCCACGCGAACAACAGTTCCTCGATATGATGAAGCCCTATCTCGATCCGGTCTTCGGCGATCGTCGGCAGGAAATTGTCTTCATCGGCTCAGATCCGATGAGCGAGGCACGCATCCGCGCCCAGCTCGATGCCTGCCTGATCGATACCGAGGCCTTCACGCCGGATGCATGGCGACACCTGCCCGATCCTTTCGCAAGCTGGGATCGGCAGGCGGCTTGATCAAAAGCCACTGATGCGGTCGCATTTGGTGAAGGCGAAGCATCCGCACACCGTCACCCCGGACTAGATCCGGGGGCCAGTGCGATCAAGTCCGGCATGACGGAGGAGAGGTTTAGAGAAAATTCAGCGTCACGAGTGTCAGCGCGAGATAACGCCCGACCTTCGCGATGGTGACCAGCAGCAGAAATACCGGCAGCGGCTCCTTCATGATGCCCGCCGCAACCGTCAGCGGATCACCGATCAGCGGCGCCCAACTCAGAAGAAGCGACCATTTGCCGTAACGCCTGTACCAGTTCTGCGCCCGTTGCAGCGCGGCCTCCCCGACGGGAAACCAGCGTTTGTGCCGGAAGCGCTCGATGCCACGGCCGAGCAGCCAGTTGGCGAAGGAACCGGCGACATTGCCGGCGCTGGCCACCGCTACCAGCAGCCAGACCGGCTGGGATTTCAAGAGGATGAGACCGGCAAGTGCCGCTTCCGACTGCATGGGCAGGATGGTCGCCGCGATGAACGCCGTCAGAAACAAACCCGCATATACCGCCAGATCGGCCATTCCCTATCCTTCACTTTCCGCGAATCTCGCGGTCATTCCTGAAGTGCCGGATGATGGCGCCCGCCGTCAAGCATGCAGGCTGGCCTCACAACGGATCGGCGGCGATGACCTCACCGAGATCGGCGCGGTCTACATCCAGCAGCGCCTTGTGAATGGACAATTGCCGGGTTTTGCCGGACGCGGACAGAATGAGGATCACGGTTTCCTTTGGCGGGCAATCCGGCAGCGCGCAGGAAATCTCGTGGACGGAAACGATATCGTCCTCCGAAAGGCAAAGTAGCTCCCGAGCCCATTGCTTCAGAAGGCGGGCCTGCGAGACGATCGCCGGGCCGCTGCGCGCCAGCGGATTTGTGTCTGTCGTCATCGGAAAACCTTTCGCCCCGCGTGCAAGGCCAATGTGTCGAAGAGATCGCGGATCGGCTGCTGCGGCATATCCATGCCGATCAGGACGATGCGGGTTGAGCGGTTGCCATCCGGCCAGCTTTCCAACCGGGTCAACGGATAAAGCCGGTGCTGCACGGCATGGGCGACCACGGGGCGCTCCGGATCATCCGTCGCGCCGAAAATTCCCTTGAGCCGCAACAGGCCGGAATGCACATTACTGGTGACAAGTTCGAGAAAGGTAACAATCGCCTGCGGATCGAAAGCACCGTCGAAGGTGAGATCGAAAGCCTCGATCCCGACGCCATGGCGGTTGATATCGTGGTGATGAGCCGCATGCAGGCTCAGCCGGTCGGCCGCAAGCCAGCCCATCACGTCTTCCGGCTTGCCACGCAGCGAATAATCCGCCGCCGCAAACAACGTCACCAGATCGAAATCGCGCGCATTGCGGTCATGCAGGCGCGCAGCCGGATTGAGATCGGAGAGGCTCTCGCGGCTCATCGCGCCCCCGTCAGCGAGATCGGTTTTGGTCAAAACAATGTGATCGGCGAAGGCAAGCTGTTTCCAGCCCTCGATGAAACTATCGAGCATCGCCCGGCCGGAGGTGACGTCGAAAGCCGTGACGACGCCCGAGAGATGAAAGTGACGGGCGACGATATGGTCGCGCAGACCGGTGGCTGGTGTACCGCCGGCGATCAGGCTGTTGATGATCGGCGCGGGATCGGCAAGGCCGGTGGTTTCGATGACGACCCGCGAGATTTCCGGCACCATCCCTTCCAGAAAAGCCTGATGCAACTCGTAAAGGGAGGTGCGGATATCGCTGGTGGCGGTGCAGCAGATGCAGCCCGTCGTGGTTCGGAAATATCGCTCCGAACCCGTACGGACCAGACCGTGATCAATCGGCACCGCACCGAATTCGTTGATGATGACGGCAGCGTCACCCATTGCCGGTTCGTTCAGAAGCTCGTTCAGCAACGTGGTCTTGCCCGCCCCCAGAAAGCCGGTGAGCAAGGTGACCGGCACCGTCTTGCCGGTTGGCGTGACCGCCGAATCTTCCCTGCGTTCAATGGCCTTCTTTCGTTTCATTCCGAACACATCCGCACCTTCACATCAGCAAACTAAAGGAAAGAGTCTAACTTGTAATGTAATAACATATCAATATCGCCATCAAAAATTTCTCCGGGCATTTAATCGTTGCCTTCGCCAATCCCGACGCCTTGTTGCCCGCCATAGCCCCGAACACATGAGAAAACCAAAGCACGCGTGAAATAGAACAATAAATCTGTTTCCTTCACTTTCGTTTCAATCGTTCCACGTTCTCTTGCATTTTCATTAGAGTTCGCTTTTAATCGGATCGCTAATACAGAAAAGGTCGCCTGCAGCCGGATCGAGGAGGATAAGGCTGCAATAAGGGCATGTATCTTTTACTGTTTTTGAAACGGGAGGAATCACCTTGAAAAAACTCAGCTACCGCCTCGCTGCGGCATCCGCGCTTTCGTTTTTTGTCACATCGAATGCATTCGCTGCGACGGAGATACAGTGGTGGCACGCCATGACCGGCGCCAATAACGAGGTCGTTGATGCGCTTGCGAAAGAGTTCAACGAAAGCCAGCAAAATTACAAGATCATGCCCGTCTTCAAGGGCACCTATCCGGAAACCCTGAATGCCGGCATTGCAGCCTTCCGCGCCAAGCAGCCGCCGGCAATCATTCAGGTCTTCGACGCCGGTTCGGGCGTGATGATGGGGGCTGCCGGCGCCATCAAGCCGGTGGCGGAAGTGCTGAAGGAAGGTGGCTACACCTTCAACAAGGATGAATATCTGGCTGGCATCGTGGCCTATTATTCGAAGCCCGACGGCACCATGCTGTCCTTCCCCTATAACTCATCCTCGCCGATCCTCTATTACAACAAGGATGTCTTCCAGAAGGCCGGCCTCGATGCCGCCAACCCGCCGAAGACATGGCCGGAAGTTTTCGAAGCCGCCAAGAAGATCAAGACCAGCGGTGCGGCCCAATGCGGTTTCACCTCCACATGGCTCACCTGGATCCAGACCGAAAACTTCGCCGCCTGGAACAACGTCTCCTACGGCAGCAATGAAAACGGGCTTGGTGGTACCGATGTGAAGCTTGCCGTCAACGCGCCGCTGTTTGTCGAGCACTTCCAGGCGATTGCCGATCTTGCGAAAGATGGTGTCTTCCGTTACGGCGGCCGCACTTCGGAAGCCAAGCAGCTGTTCATGTCCGGCGAATGCGGCATCCTGACCGAGTCCTCCGGCGGCCTTGGCGACATCGTCAAGACCGGCATGAATTACGGCATTGGCCAGCTTCCCTATTATGAGGGCCACGGGCCGCAGAACACCATTCCCGGCGGCGCCAGCCTCTGGGTCTTCGGTGGCAGGAGCGATGCCGAGTATAAGGGCGTGGCCGAATTCTTCCATTTCCTCTCGCAGACCAAGATCCAGGCACGCCTGCATCAGGTCTCCGGCTATATGCCGGTGACGATCGCGGCCTATGAGGAAACCAAGAAATCCGGCTTCTACGACAAGAACCCCGCCCGCGAGACGCCGCTGCTGCAGATGATGGGCAAGCCGCCGACGGAAAACTCCAAGGGCGTGCGCCTCGTGAACCTGCCGCAGGTGCGCGACATCATGAACGAGGAGTACGAGGCGATGCTCGCCGGCAAGCAGGACGCAAAAACAGCGCTCGACAAGATTGTCACGCGCGGTGACGCGGCCATCAAGCAGGCCACGACCGGCAATTAAACGATCCCTGCCCCCGCCCGCATCCTTATCCGGTGCGGGCGGCGTTTCCATTTTATCAGGAGATCGCCGTGCAAAGCGTCGTATTCCCCAACAAGATCCTGCCCTATCTGCTGGTCGCGCCGCAGATCATCCTGACAGTGATCTTTTTCTTCTGGCCCGCAAGTCAGGCGCTCTACCAGTCGACCATGCGCGAGGACGCCTTCGGGCTGAACAGCAATTTCGTCGGGCTGGCCAATTTTTCAGCCGTGCTTTCGGATGAAAGCTATCTGAACTCGCTGCACGTCACCGTCATCTTCAGCATCCTGACTGCGCTCGTCTCGATGGGGCTGGCGCTGCTTCTGGCGACGGCGGCGGACCGCGTGGTGCGTGGCAAGGGCTTTTACCGCACCATGATGATCATGCCCTATGCGGTTGCACCCGCCGTGGCCGGCATGTTGTGGCTGTTCATGTTCAACCCGGCCATGGGAACCTTCTCCTATATCCTGCGCCGCAACGGCATCATGTGGGACCCGCTGCTCAACGGCAATCAGGCCATGCTGCTCGTCGTCGCAGCCGCCGCATGGAAGCAGATCAGCTACAATTTCCTGTTTTTTGTCGCGGGCTTGCAGGCAATCCCTAAATCATTGCTGGAAGCGGCTTCCATTGACGGTGCGCGCGGTGCGCGGCGCTTCTGGACCATCGTTTTCCCGCTGCTTGCGCCGACAACCTTCTTCCTGCTGGTCGTCAACACCGTCTACGCCTTCTTCGATACGTTCGGCATCATCCATGCCGTAACCGGCGGCGGCCCCGCCAAGGCGACGGAAACGCTGGTCTACAAGGTCTATAATGATGGCTTCGTGAACCTCAATCTCGGCTCTTCCGCCGCGCAATCCGTCATCCTGATGGTGATCGTCATCGCGCTGACCGCCTTCCAGTTCCGCTTCGTCGAGAAGCGCGTGCATTACGGCTGAGGATCTCCCATGATTGAAAATCGCCCCATTGCGCGCGTGATCGCCCATCTGATGCTGGTTCTCGGCATCATTATCGTCGCCTTCCCGATCTATTACACCTTCGTCGCGTCATCCATGACGTCGACGGATATCATCCGCCCGCCGATGTCGCTGCTGCCCGGCGATCATCTCACCGAAAACTACACCGAGGCCATGGTCGGCGGCGTCGAAAGGGTGGTCGGTGTCAGCCTGGAACGGCTGCTGTTCAACAGCTTCGTCGTGGCGCTCGCCATTGCCATCGGCAAGATCGTCATCTCGTTCCTGTCGGCCTTCGCGATTGTGTTTTTCCGCTTTCCCTTCCGCATGGGCTTTTTCTGGATGATCTTCATCACGCTCATGCTGCCGGTGGAGGTGCGCATTCTGCCCACCTACAAGGTCATCGTCGATTTAGGCTTGATCGATACCTATGCGGGACTGACACTGCCGCTGATGGCGTCTGCGACAGCGACATTCCTGTTCCGGCAGTTCTTCCTCACCATTCCCGGTGAGATGGTTGAGGCGGCACGTATCGACAATGCCGGCCCGTTCCGCTTCATGCGCGATATCCTGCTGCCACTGTCGAAAACCAATATCGCCGCTCTTTTCGTGATCCTGTTCATCTACGGCTGGACCCAATATCTCTGGCCGCTGCTCGTTACCAACGACGCCAAGATGAACACGATCATCATCGGCCTCAAGCGCATGGTAGATTTCACCGATGCTTCGACGCCCTGGAATTATGTGATGGTGACGGCGATCCTCGCCATCATCCCCCCGATTATCGTTGTGGTGCTGATGCAGCGCTGGTTCGTCAAAGGTTTGGTGGAGACCGAGAAGTAATGGCAAAAATTGCGCTGAAAGACGTCCGCAAAGTTTACGGCGGCAATGTCGACGCCATCAAGGGCGTATCGATGGAGATCGCCGACGGCGAGATGATCGTGCTGGTCGGCCCCTCCGGCTGCGGAAAATCCACGCTTCTACGCATGATCGCCGGACTGGAAAGCATATCGGGCGGTCAGATCGTCATCGGCGACCGCGTCGTCAACGATCTGGAACCGTCTGACCGTGACATCGCCATGGTGTTCCAGAACTACGCGCTTTATCCGCACATGACGGTGCGCCAGAACCTTGCCTATGGCCTGAAGAACCGCAACACGCCGAAGGATGAGATCGACCGGCGTATCACCGAGGCCGCCAAGGCGTTGGAAATCGAACAATATCTGGAGCGCAGGCCGCGCCAGCTTTCCGGCGGCCAGCGCCAGCGCGTCGCCATGGGCCGCGCCATCGTGCGCAAGCCCGCAGCGTTTCTGTTCGATGAGCCGCTCTCCAACCTTGATGCCAAGCTGCGCGTGCAGATGCGTGTCGAAATCCGCCGTCTGCAACGCTCGCTCGCCACGACAAGCGTGTATGTGACCCACGACCAGATGGAGGCCATGACGCTGGCCGACCGGCTGGTGGTGCTGAATGCAGGCCGCATCGAACAGATGGGCACACCGATCGAGCTTTATGAAAAACCGGCCACCACCTTCGTTGCCACCTTCATCGGCTCGCCATCCATGAACCTGCTGACCTATGGTGCGGCATCGGCCAACGGTTCATCCGGCTGGTCGGTGAGTGGAACCGGCGCACTGCCGCAAAACGTCGCTACGCTCGGCATCCGCCCGGAAGACATCACGCTGGCGGAGGCAGAGCCCGCCGACGCTGCCTTCACCGGCACAGTGCAGGTGGACGCCGTGGAACTGGTGGGCGCGGAAAGCTACGTACACGGCTCCTTCGCCGACAGCACCACCATCGTCTTCCGAGTTCCCGGCCGTTCGCAGCTTCGCATTGGCGAGATGCTGAAGATTGCCGCACAGGCGAAGGATTTCCACCTGTTCGATGCGGCAGGGAAACGGATCTAAGGCCTTACGACCGACAAGGAGACACCCGCCTCGCGGCGGGTGCTCGGGCTACCACACCAGTTCCACCTGCGGCAGGCCGTTGGAGGTTTTTTCCACCGTGCGTCCTGATGTGTCGATGTTGCAGTGGATACGCTGCCGGAAAGCGGAGAAGCTTTCGAAGGTCACAACATCCACCGGATCGTCGAGATGCAGGGTGAGCCGGTAGCGTTCAGGATCGCCGCCGAGTGCCTGCACACCCAGCACGGAAGCGACGAAGGGCTGGCCGAGATAAAGACCTTCTACCCGTGAACCCAGAAGATAGGGATTGAAGACGGGGCGGTTTCCAGCCGCGGCGTGCAGAGTATTCCAGTCGCGGAAGCCATATTGCGCAGCAATGAGTTCCAGCGCCTTTGAATGGGTGATTGCCTGCCCCTCTCCTTCAAGGGCGGCGCGCAGCCGTTTTGCCTGTTCTTTTAGTCCCTCAAGCGCGGGAAGTGGTTTGGACGCGTTCATAACGGTTCTCCAACATGCGCATGCCGAATTTTCCGAAGGGGGTCCGCGTTGCCATCGACGACATGCTAAACATGGGGATGACCGTTATTCAGGAAAGAGCTTCACCAGGGGCGTAAACGCCTGCGGACGGCCGGGGCTCTTTCGCCCGTGGCCGTCCGTATAACTTAGAAAGCACCGCCAGTCAAAGGCGATGCTGCGCCGACAGGAGCGTCAGAAACGATAGGTGATACCGGCACCGATCAGCCAGGGATCGAGCTTCGCCTTGCCGCTGATCGGCGTGCCGCCCAGTTCGGCGGTCCAGTCTGTCTTCAGGAAAATCTTCTTCACGTCAAAGTTCACGCCCCAATGCTCGTCCAGCATATAGTCGAAACCCACCTGCACGGCCGCGCCGAACTTGTTCTTGACGTCCAGATTGCTGAAACCCGGCTTTTCGGACTGGTTATAGAACATCGAATAGTTCACACCCGCGCCGATATAGGGCTTGAAGGCGCCGAAATCGGTGAAGTGATATTGCAGGGTCAGTGTCGGCGGCAACAGCCATGTCTTGCCCACCGGCGTGCCGGCCAGCACACCCTCGCCGTTGATCTTGGCATAAGTCGTGCCGAGAATGAGTTCTGCGGCGATATTCGGGGTGAAGAAATAGCTGATGTCGAGTTCGGGGATCACGGTATCCGAATAGGACAGGCCGGCACCCGGCACGCCATCGACGCTGCCGCTATCATTGGTGATGACACCGAGACCACGCACGCGCAGCATCCACGGGCTTGCCGCCGCAATCGCCTCTTCGGCAGTGGGCGCCGGTGCTGCCGGGGCCAGGTCGGCCGCCATGGCATTGGTCGACATCAGCATTGCCGCAATACCGGCAAGCAAGGCGGTTTTTTTGTTTCTCTTGGTCATTCCATCTCTCCTTTAGCGCACCGCACCGGACAAGCCCCGGCTGATGATCGCAGTCCCCGCGGATCCCCGCTTGCCGCGATCGCTGCGGCCATTATGGCCAAGCGAAAGGAGGGCCGATTGAGATGGATCAAACCGAAGCGCCCATGATGGGCCAAGGCGACCGACCGGCCGGAATTGTGACAATTGCGCAACAAGCTGCGATGACAGCTGTCAATAAAACGGCTCGTGCCCGTCCACCGGAAAGCGCAAAGGAGGCCTCTCTTCGCAGGCCTCCTCCACTACATCATTACGCTATCACGCCGCCTGCGGCGCAAGAGTCGCCGAGCCCGGCTTCCTGAGAAGCAGCACCGAGACGGCTGCGATCATGCACATCACGCCGGCAATCTGGAGTGCGGGCATATAGGTGTCGAAGTCGCTCTTGAAGAAACCGGCACCGAAGGCGGCGGTGGCGGCTCCCAGCTGATGGCCTGCAAACACCCAGCCGAACACGAGGCCAGCCTTTTCACGGCCGAAACTTTCAGCGGCAAGCTTCACCGTTGGCGGCACGGTCGCGACCCAGTCCAGCCCGTAAAACACGGCGAAGACCGAAAGCTCCACGAAGCTGAAGCCCGAAAGCGAGAGATAGATCAAAGACAGTCCACGCAGGCCATAAAACCAGAAGAGCAGGAAGCGGTTGTCGAAACGGTCGGAAAGCCAGCCGGCGAAAATGGTGCCGAAGAAATCGAAAATGCCGATTACCGCCAGCGTGCCCGCTGCCGTGACCGCCGCCATGCCGAAATCACCACAGATCGAAATCCAGTGTGTCTGGATAAGGCCGTTGGTCGAAAGCCCGCAGACGAAGAAGGTGCCGAAAAGCACCCAGAATACCGGGTTGCCGGACACGCTCTTCAGCGTCAAAATCGGCGATACCAGCGTTGCGAGAAACTTATGGTCCTGCTTCGGCGGTTTTACCACCACCGTCTCGCCATAGGCGGGCAGGCCGACATCGGCGGGATGGTCACGCATCAAGAGCAACACGAGAATCATGGCGATAGCAATCACCGCAACGGATAGCGTCAGCGCAGTCCGCCAGCCATAAGCTTCCGTCAGTGCCGCAAGCAGAGGCAGAAAAACCAGCTGTCCGGTGGCATTGCTGGCCGTCATCAGGCCGATCACCAGTCCCCGGCGCTTCGAAAACCAGCGCGACGCCACCGTCGCACCCAGCACCAAGGCCGTCATGCCGGTGCCGACACCGATTACCACACCCCAAAGCAACAACAGCTGCCACACCTGCGTCATGAAGAACGAGGCAACGATGCCGCTCATGATGAGGGCAAGTGCGGCAGACACCACCTGGCGGATGCCGAAATGATTCATGAAGGCAGCGGCGAATGGCCCAAGCAGGCCGAAAAGTACCAACCTGACCGCCATGGCCGAGGAAATATCGGCGATATCCCAGCCGAATTCCTGGTGTAGCGGCTGGATCATGACCCCCGCCGATCCCATCGCGCCGGCGGTGGCCAGCATGGTCAGAAAGGTGGTTGCGGCAACAAGCCAGCCATAATGTATGTTTTTGCCGGCCATCCAGCTGGCAAGGCGTGTGGAGAGCATGTTCAAAATCCCTTTTCGAAAGCCGATGGCCGGTATTTTACGGGCATATACCCACTTCTCTTCCAAAAAATTACAGGGCTGCGAGCAGTTCCTGCAATTGTGCGGTCTTTTCCGGCCCGAGCCGGGCCTCTATCTCATCCTGCACGGCGTCCCAGAGCGGTGCGCCTGTTTTCAGGATCTCCTGCCCCTCTTCCGTTACGGTCAGCATAGCCTCCCGCTGGTCCTCACCGTGGCCGATCACCACCAGCCCCATGCGCACCAGCACCCTGGCATTACGGCCAACGGTGGAGCGATCCAGTTCCACACGCGCAGCCAGATCGGTGAGCGATACCGGCGCCACGCTGTTGATGTTGCGCAACAGGCTGAACTGACCGATATTGACGCCAAGCGGCGCCAATGCCTCGTCATAATATGACGAGACCTTACGGGATGCTTTGCGCAACAGGATGCAGTGGCAGGTATTGTTCGGCATTTGTCTCGGGTATATACCCGTAAATTCTCGCGTGCAAGAGGCGTTCGGAAAATTGTCGTCAGGGAAAGGTCGCGCGCATTGCCCGAGACAGGCGCTTATCGCGGAAGGGTACGATCCCGAAAGCGATCGTCACCTACTGCCCGGATCTAATCATCTCACGAATTTTAGTCGCCTTCTCGAAATGATCGAGCGCATGGGTTTTGATCCACCACTCGGCGGCTTCCATCAGGAGGTCGGGGTCGTCGTTCCTGTTCGCAAAAAACGCATAAAATGACAGGCCAACGCCCTCACCCTTTTTTGCGATTTTGTCGTCGCAGACTGAAATGACTTTCGTCCTTAGGGTTGGTCTCATGGTCTGCCTTATACTTCGCAAGTCGCCTAGAATCGGCCTGCGCCCTTAGGGTCCAAGCACGACGATGGGATCGCTCACGGACCCGTTGGGCGGAAGCCAGATCGTTTGCATTGATGGCTGCATGCCACCGGTTGATGGCGTTTTCCATGATCTTGGTCATAAGCCAATATATAGGCGATTTGCATACATACAATCAGGAGATGCTATATCGCATCCGATCCCTCGGCTTTGCATAAAAGAAGATTTTGCGGCACTTAAATATCCGCGGCATCACCCCCGGCCGTTCAGCCGGGGCATGAGATCAACGGAAATTCGTCTCAGGCAAACAGCCTGCGGCCGCTTGCGACCAGCATGCCGGCAGCGCCTTCCAGCCAGCCGGCTTTCAGTTCCAGCGCCAGAAAACGGCTGCGCTCGAACGGGCCGGGCATGATCAGGTGCTGGGCCTTGTCGGCGAAAAAGCCGAAACGCTCGTAATAGGACGCGTCGCCGACCAGAAGAATGCCGCCGTGGCCGCGTTTGGTGGCTTCGGAGATCGCAGCGCGCATCAGCGCCGAGCCGATGCCCTTGCCCTCATGGGCAGCATCGACCGCAAGCGGGCCAAGCAGCAGCGCTTCGACAGCGCGACCTTCGCGCGAAATGCCGGCCTCGACATTCCACAGGCGTACCGTGCCGATGACATGGCCGTCCTCATCGCGGGCGACGAGCGCCAGGCCTTCGGCCGGAACGCGGCCGGCGCGCAGCTTTTCGGAAGACTTGCGGCGGCGGCCAGCGCCCATGGCGCGGTCGAGCAGGTTTTCACGGGCAACGACGTCGCCCGGATTTTCCTGATCGATATGAAATGTCTGCGGTGTGAAAAATGCACGTACCGAATTCAGAAGAGCGGCCATCTCTCGGCCCTCCGTCACACAACCGCCCACACGCGGCCCTTGATCAAAAAATGGTGGAGCCGTTCCGGCCCGCCGACACGCTTTCCTCGGCTGGAAGAGGAGCGGCAAGCAGGGGTTTGCGCAACAGCACAATCGGCAGAGCCGGAACGGAAGCTTGTTCGAGACGCCGCCCTGCTCAGCGGGCGGCGTTCGGATCAGATGACGTAGGCTTTCAGCGGCTCGAAACCGTTGAAGGCAACCGCCGAATAGGTCGTCGTATAGGCGCCTGCGCCTTCGATCAGAACCTCATCGCCGATGGTCAGAGAGACCGGCAGCGGGTACATGTTCTTTTCATACAGCACGTCGGCGCTGTCGCAGGTCGGACCGGCCAGAACGCAGGGCTCCATCTCGTCCTGATCGCGCTCAGTGCGGATCGGATAACGGATAGCCTCATCCATCGTCTCGGCGAGACCGCCGAACTTGCCGATGTCTAGGAACACCCAGCGGTGGTTGTCGTTGTCGGACTTGCGCGACACGAGAACAACTTCCGCCTTGATGACGCCAGCATTGCCCACCATGCCGCGGCCCGGCTCGATGATCGTCTTCGGGATCTGGTTGCCGAAGTGCTTGCGCAGCGCCGTGTCGATAGCATGGCCGTATTCTTCGGCAGCAGGAACGTCGCGCAGGTACTTGGTCGGGAAACCACCGCCCATGTTGACCATCTGCAGGTGGATGCCCTGCTTGGAGAGCGAAGCGAAAACACGCTTGGCATCGCCCAGCGCCGCATCCCATGCGTCGAGATTCATCATCTGCGAACCGACATGGAAGGAAACGCCGTAGGATTCGAGACCCAGCTGATGCGCATAGACCAGAACATCGACAGCCATCTGCGGCACGCAACCGAACTTGCGCGACAGCGGCCATTCGGCGCCTTCACCATCCGTCAGCACGCGGCAGAAGACGCGCGCGCCGGGAGCGGCACGGGCAACCTTCTCGACTTCCTCATGGCTGTCGACGGCGAAGAGATCGATACCGAGCGCGTAAGCGCGGGCGACATCGCGTTCCTTCTTGATGGTGTTGCCGAAGGAGATCCGGTCGGACGTTGCGCCCGCATCGAGCGCCATCTGGATTTCAGCCACGGAGGCGCAATCGAAGTTGGAGCCGAGCGAAGCAAGCAGCTTCAGGATTTCAGGGGCCGGGTTTGCCTTCACGGCATAATAGATCGCGCTGTTCGGCAGGGAATGCCGGAACGCGTTGAAATTGTCGCGCACGACGTCGAGATCAACCACAAGGCAAGGGCCTTCGGGACGTCGGGTTTTGATGAAGTCGAGAATGCGTGCAGTCGTCATCGATATATTCCCTATAAAACCGGCTCCGGAAAATCCGGAGGACAAAGGACGCTCGAGATATGCATACGAATCAGCCGGTGGAGGCGCAGAATCGATAGCATACGCTCAAGGCGTGAATGTGAACGATGCCCTGCCAGAGCATCATTCGGCTTTGTCTGCCATCGATTGGAGGGAATGACCCGACCGCACTTCAGGCAATGATGGTGTGCCTCTTCAGTACCCCGGCTGATGGAAAGCCGGCAGAGAACCAGAAAGGCCCGCACCGTCGTTGCTTCATATGTCCTCGCATTTCCCGGTTGGCCGGAATAGCGACTGGAGGGGTTAGTTCCAGGTACCTTACCGAACTCCTCACCACATCGAGGACTCGGCGGACACACATGGGCACGTGCGACTTTGGGCAGCACGGGAGATAAGAATATTCGCAGTCATAATCAAGAGGATTTTTTCACCAGATAGCGGATTTTTTCGGCAACCATTTTACGGGTTGAACAGTCACCCCTCAGCGTTCAATTATATGGAACGAACCGGAGGGACTTCATGGACACGCTCACCCGCATCCGCGCCTTTATCGATGTTGTCGAAGCGGAGGGTTTTTTCAGCCGCCGCCCGCAAGACCGGGCGTTCCAAAGCGCTTTTGTCCAAATATGTCCGGGAGCTGGAAGACGATCTCGGCGCGCTGCTTCTCAACCGCACCACCCGGCAATTTTCGCTGACGGAGGCCGGCCACACCTATTACCGCACCGCCTCCGACATCTTGAAGGAGATCGACAACCTCGCCGATCTGGTACGTGAGAAGAATGCCGATCTGAAAGGCAAACTCAGGATCTCGGTTCCGCGCACCTTCATCGATGCCGATGTCGGCCAGAGCCTCATCGATTTCGCCAAGGAAAATCCGGAACTGTCGCTGGAAATCGTCGCCGATGACCGATTCGTCGATCTGATCGAGGAAGGTTTCGACCTTGCGATCCGCATAACGCGGCTGGAAGATTCGGGTCTCATCGCCCGCAAGCTCTCCGATTTCCGGGTCTATGCGGTGGCAACGGCGGATTTTGTCGCCAGGCACGGTCCGCTCGATGGCCCGCAGGATTTTTCCCGCGTGCCCTTCATCATCGACACCAATACCCGCTTCCATAATACCGTGCGTTATCTCGAACCGGATGGCGGCTCGAACTCCGTTACCATCAGCGGGCCGATCGAGGTGAACAGCCCGCAGGCAACGCTGCGCGCCGCCCGCGCCGGGCTTGGCATCGCCATGGTGCCGGATTTCATCGCACGGCCCTATATCCAGTCCGGCGAACTGGTGACGCTGTTCGACGACTATATTTCCAAGGACCGGGGCATCTACGCGGTCTATCCGCACCGCCGTTACCTGCCCGCCAAGGTGCGCAGCTTCGTGGACTATCTCTCGGCGTGGTTTCGCAAAAGCGGTTGACGAACGGTCTTCATTCTTCACCTGCAAACAAAAAACGCCCGCCTTCCGGCGGGCGTTTCCCATTGGTCAAACGAATCCTCAGAACGGCGAATTCGGGAAGTAGAACTGCTTGGCATTGTCCTTGGTGATGAGCGTCGCGTCGAGAATATACTCGCCGGCAACCGGCACCTGATCATAGAAATGACCGGCCGTCAGCTGCATGGCGGTCGCCACCATCGCTGGCGGGTAGAGCACGTCGACCGGCACCAGCTTGTCGCCGTCCATGACCTTCTTGATCATGTCCTTGGAACCGGCGCCCGCAACAATATACTTGATATCGGTGCGTTTCGCCTGCTGGATAGCTTCCAGCACGCCGATCGCCATGTCGTCGTCCTGACACCAGACCACGTCGATCTTCTTGTATTTGGTCAGGTAGTCCTGCATCACGCGGAAGGCGTCGTCGCGGTTCCAGTTGCCGTACTGGCGGTCGAGAACCTTGACGCTGGAACCGGCAATACCCTTGTCGAAACCATCCTGGCGCTGCTGATCGATCGGGATCGGCAGGCCGCGAATGACCACCACTTCCGCGTCAGGCGTGGTTTTCTTGATGTATTCGCCCGCCACCTGTCCGAGTGCCGGATTGTTACCCGCAACATAGAGATCGCGGATCGAATTGTCGTTGACGCTCGGTGCGCGGTCGACAAGCGCGACAAAGGTGCCCTTGTCCTTGATTTCCTTGATGGCGTTGACGAGCGGATCGGGATCCGACGGCAGCACGACCAGTGCGTCCAGCCCCTGCACGGCAAGATCCTGAAGCGCGTTTGCCTGGTTGGCGGCATCCGGCGAGGTCTTGACGATGATGTTCAGGCCCGGATGCTCCTTCATCAGAAGCTTTGCCACCCGCTCGGCATGATAAACGACGCCCGCCGTCCAGCCATGGTCGGCCGCCGGAATGGACACGCCGATCGTTACCTTCTTGTCCTGCGCATGGGCAGAGCCCGCAAGGACGGCAGCCAGCGCGGCAAATGCCACGCCGATGAATTTTCTACGCATAGTCTCTTTCCTCCCAAGACCGGGGCGTTCCTCCTCTTAACAACCGCGCCTGCCCCACATAGCGCGGCCAAACTCCCCATCCTCCCGGCTACCTGCGGCTCAAAGAGCGCTGCACCAGCATGGCGATGATGATGATCGCGCCCTGAATGGCGCCGATCAGATATTCGCTGACGAAGTTCGACAGGATCATGATGTTGCCGACGATCTCCAGAATGAAGGCGCCGCAGATTGTGCCCCAGATGCGCCCGACGCCGCCCCGCAACGCCGTGCCGCCCACGACGACGGCGGTGATGGCCTGCAGCTCCCACAACATGCCTGTCGTGGCAGATGTGGAGGCAAGACGCGGCACATAAAGCAAGACGGCAACGGCGACGCAAAGTCCCTGAACCACATAGGCAATCGTGCGGACCCGGACGACCGAAATGCCGGAATAACGCGCCACATCCTCGCTGGAACCCACCGCCGTCAGATGCCTGCCGTAACGGGTACGATAGAGCACGAAAGCGGCAATGGCGGCGGTGACGAAGATGACGATGACCGGCACCGGCACGCCGAAGATGTTACCGAAATAGACCGGGCGATAAAGCGTCTGGATTTCCGGGTTGCGCAGCGTGATCGCGCCGCCCTGCGACAGCCAGGTGGTCAGCCCGCGATAAATGCCCATGGTGCCGAGCGTGGCGATGAAAGGTTCGATGCGGCCGATGGTGGTGATGAGGCCGTTTGCCAGCCCACAGGCCGCGCCGATGGCAATCGCCAGCGCCATGGCGGCGACCAGCATCAGCACCGGATGGGCAATGACGCCGCTGTTCATGAACAGGATCATCAGGCTGGCGACAAAAGCGACCATCGCGCCGACGGACAGATCAAGCCCGCCGGATGTGATGACATAGGTGGCGCCGAGCGCGATGATGGCGATGAACGCGCTACGGGTCACGACATTCAGAAGATTGTCGATGCCGATGAAATTCGGATTGGCGATGGTGCCGAGCACCAGCAGCAAAGCCAGCGCCACAAAGGGCGCGACGGCGCGCAGGTCCCAGTCTTTCGAGGTCTTCGGCGCTTTGCCGTTATCAAGTGCGGCCTCAGTCATATTTCCCCTCAGTTGTCTTTTCTTCAGGCCATTTCCGCCGGGACATCAGCCCTCAGGCAACTTCCTGCGTGTGAACGCCCGTCGCGAGCGCCACGATATCGTTTTCGGTCATGCGTTCGCCTGCCACCTCGCCGACAATCCTGCCGGAGCGCATCACGAGGACGCGGTCGCAAATGCCAATCAGTTCCGGCATCTCCGAGGAGACGACGATGATCGACCGCCCCTCATCCGCAAGCTTGGAGATAAAGCGGTAGATCTGTTCCTTGGTGCCGATATCGATGCCGCGCGTCGGCTCGTCGATGATGACGATGGACGGATCGAGCAGCATCATCTTGGCAAGCAGCAGCTTCTGCTGGTTGCCGCCGGAAAGCTGACCCGCGAGCAAGTCCTTGCTGCCGGTGCGGATATCGAAATCACGCACCGCATCGTCAAGCGCCTGCGCCTCCCGGCGGATATCGATCTGGAACAGCCGGCTGAATTTGTCGAGCGAAGCGAGTGTGAGATTGACCCGCAAATCCTTGGTCAGCAGCAATCCCTTGCCCTTGCGATCCTCGCTCAGATAAACGATGCCGGCCTTCAGGCTATCTTCCGCTTTCGCAAAATGTACCGGCCTGCCGAGATGGCGGATCGTGCCCCGCCCAGGACGCAGGCCAAGCACGCCCTCCATAAGCTCCGTTCTGCCCGCCCCGACCAGACCCGCAAAACCAAGGATTTCTCCCTTGCGCAGGCTGAAACCGGCATCCTGCGCATAACCGGGAACGGTGAAATGCTCCACCTGCAAGACAGGCTCGTGCTCACCACCGGCATTTCGGTCCGGATAGAGCTTTGCGACATCGCGCCCCACCATCAGCCGCGCCATATCGGCCGGCTCCAGCGCCGATGCCGGGTGCGAGGCGACCAGCCTGCCATCACGCAAAACCGTCACGCGGTCGGCGATCTCTTTCACCTCCGGCAGGCGGTGCGAAATATAAAGTACGGCCACGCCCTTTGCCCTGATGTCACGGATGACGTTCAGGAGTGCGTCGGTTTCGATGGGTGTGAGACTTGCAGTCGGTTCGTCGAAAATGACGACGCGATGCGGCACCAGCAGAACGCGGGCAATCTGCACCAGTTGCCGCTGAGCAATCGACAGGCTGCCGACGACGGCATCCGGATCGATCGTGCCGCCAAGCTCGGCGATCGCCTTGCGGGCGCCGGCACGCATGGCGCGGTCGTCCATCATCGGGCCTCTGCGCAATTCGCGACCCAGATAGATGTTCTGGGCCACCGTCAGATCAGGGGCCAGCAATATTTCCTGATGCACAAGAACGATGCCGCGATGTTCGGCATCCACCGGCCCGCTTAGCGCAACGGCCTCGCCGTCGATCCTGATTTCGCCGCCCGACGGCTTCTCATTGCCCGCAAGCAGCTTCATCAGCGTCGACTTGCCGGCACCATTCTCACCGATGATGGCGTGAACCTCGCCGGCGCGCACGGTAATCTCTATATCCTTCAGAACCTGTACGGGACCGAAAGACTTGGACAGGCCGACAGTCCGTATAAGGGCATGATCTGGAGATGAGTCAGCATAAGCCATTTGCCGTCACCGGTATCCGGCACGAACGAACGGCACTTGCGCCTCGATTTTACTTGAAATGACCATCTGCGAACCCCTCCCAAAGCTCTGGGAAGAAGCTAACGTCCGTTTTGAGGTACGTAAAGCAAATTTCGCTGGTCTTTTAGAATACACTCAAATTTGACCGGAGCGGCCACCCCGACAGGTGCAAAAATCCGGTCATTATGCCGGGGAGCGGTCGCCCGGAAACGGGGCGGCCGCGATTGATCGGCGAAACAGGTTGGCAGAGCGCACTCCCGGCGCGAAAGCAACCCGAGACGTACCCGTCCGGCCTAACCGGCGCGCATGATGTGCGCTGCCAGATCGAGGCAACGGCAGGCATAACCCCATTCGTTGTCATACCAGGCAACAAGTTTGGTCAAACCACCTTCGGTCTGCATGCCGGCGAGCGCATCGAAGATCGAGGAATGTGGATTGCCGCGCATGTCGGTCGAGACCACGGGCTCGTCGCAATAGGCCAGGATGCCTTTCATGCCGTTCGCAGCCTCGGCCCGGATCATCGCGCATATGTCCGTGTAGGACACGTTTTCCCTGAACCGGCAGGTGAGATCGATCATCGATACGTCCGACACCGGCACGCGCACCGCCAGACCGTTGATCCGGCCATTCAGCTCGGGCACCACCCTGCCGACCATGCGTGCAGCACCAGTTGTCGCCGGGATGATATTCTCGAGGATGCCACGCCCGAAACGCCAGTCCTTGCGCGCCACGCCATCAACCGTATTCTGGCTCGACGTTGTCGCGTGAACCGTCAACATCAGCGCCTCTTCCAGGCCGAATGCGTCGTTCAACGCCTTGGCGAGCGGCGCGACACAATTGGTGGTGCAGGAAGCGTTCGAGACAATGGTTTCGCCGGCATAGCCGCTCGCATTGACGCCCATCACGAAGACCGGGGTGTTATCCTCCGGCGGCGCCGAAAGCAGGACCTTGCCTGCCCCGGCAGCAAGATGTCCTTCCACCGCCTTCGCTGTCAGGAAAAAGCCGGTCGATTCTGATGACGACATCGACGCCCACCTCGCCCCAACCGATTGCGCCCGGCTCCCGCTCACTGAAGGCACGGAGCCTGTCGCCATCGATAACAAGCGCGCCGTCCGAGGTGGATATGCTGCCCTTGAAGCCGCCGTGAACACTGTCATACTTGAGGAGATAAGCGAGATGATCGATCGGCAGCAGATCGTTGATCGCCACGATCTCGATGTCGTCGCGCGCCATCGCGGCCCGCAGAACGGTCCGGCCAATACGGCCGAAGCCGTTAATGCCGATACGGATTTTGTCAGTCATCGGTTGCCCTTCGTGTCGAGACAAAGAAAAGGTGCGTGCTTTCGCACGCCTACGCGGCCCGGAGCGCTGCAGGTCGCAACGCATGCGTCTGCCTGCCACCCGCTGCTTCAAGAGGGATTGTTTTCCGCACTGCGTATTTTTATACTAGATCGCACAAAAATACGGCGCAACGAATTTATTGCGAAACGGTACAAAAATGACAGAAAAGTCTACCCGAGGGCGTCCCCGCCAATATGATGCCAGGGCTGCGCTTGATGCCGCACTCCTTGAGTTCCGGCGTCACGGCTACTCGGCCACATCGCTCGACCACCTGTCGGAGGCGACAAAAATGGCTCGACCGAGCCTTTATGCGGCCTTCGGCAACAAGCGCGCCATCTACTTGCGGGCGGTCGCACAACATATCGAGGACAGCGCGGAGCGCCGGAACCATGCGCTCTTTTCCGAACCATCGCTCGCCAAGGCGCTGAATGACTACTTCATGAGAATTATCGCCATCTATTCGGAAGGTGATGACTACCCGCTTGGCTGCCCGGTGCTCAGTGTCATTACCGGCGAGGCAACCGCCGATCCGGTGATGGGCGCCGAACTGTCTGCCGCTATCGGCCGCACCGATGCGCGGTTTCGTGCCCAGATCGTAGCGGCGCGCGACGATGCCCAGCTGCCGCCCGAAGTCGACATCGATGCCACCGCCGACATGCTGGCCGCCCTGCAGCACAGCCTCGCGCAACGCGCCCGTGCGGGCACCGCCCGGCCGGAACTGGAGCGCATTGCCCGCAATAGTATTGCGCTGATCCTCAAGGCCACGGGTGCCACCCAGACTTTATAGGCGTCGAGACGACTGCTATCAGAGAAGGCGTTTCAGGGATGTGGCTTCCGGCTGCGGGGAAGCCTTCGTTGTGTCGCTATTGTCGGCAGACCTGTTGCGCAGGGCGGCATAATAGGCGTTTTTATGCTCGTACATATGCATATCGGCGCGGCGCACCAGCGACTCCATCGTCTCGCCGGTCTCGCTGGTCGCCACACCGAGCGAAACGCTGAGCGGCGCGCTGGAGTAAAACTGGTTGTTGATCTTCAGCAGCTCATAAACGGTATCGACCATCGCGGCGGCGATCTGCTTGTCGGCGCCGGGTAAAAGGATCGCGAATTCGTCGCCGCCGATGCGCGCGGCGTGGTTCGGCGCGGTGACGACGCCGTTCAGGACCTCACCCAGACGCCGCAACAGCGCATCGCCGGCATCATGCCCGAGCTTGTCGTTGGCATCCTTCAGGCCATTGAGATCGATGACGATGGCCGAAACGGGCCGGACCGTGCTGCGCTCCAGTCTGTTCATCTCGTCCGAATAGAAGGCGCGATTGTGCAGCTTGGTCAGCACATCATGCTTGCCGAGATATTCGAGATAGGCTTCCGCCTTCTTGCGTGCCGTAATGTCCGTCAGCGCAACCTGCACCAGCGACCAGTCATGTTCATGGCCGGGAAAAACGGAGAAATGCAGCAATACATGCCGCTCCGACCCATCCAGCGCGTAGTTCACCACCTCGCGGTGGTGGTTGAGATTGCCGTTCCAAAGCTCCATCAGCTGTTCACGGAAGGGCTTTTCCATTTCGCCACGGAAAATATCGCCAAGCCGCTGCAACAGCACCTGCCGGTCCGGTGCGCAAAACAGGTCCAACGTCGCCCGGTTGACGTCGATCACACGGATTTCGCTCATGCATTGCCGCACGAATTCGGGATGCACATCCATGAACACCCGGAAATCGACGATGCCGCGTTCCCTGACCTCCTCAATCAATCGCCGAACCCGGCTGAAATCCTCCACCCACAGGGAAACCGGCGAATGTCTGAACATGCCTTCGGCATAACGGCGGTTGAAAAGTTCCTTGCGGCGGGCTTCCTCACGTTCCGTCACGTCTTCGGTCGTCAGCAACAACCGTCCAAGCGTCTGTTCGTGGCCGGGGATGACCGCGCCACGTAGCTGGATATCCAGCCGCTTTCCGCCGATCGAATAATTGACGGCATTGCTGGTGAATTCCGTCTTTCCAGCCCAAAGCTCGGAAAGCTCGTTCACATGGCTTTCGAGCATGTCGTCGCGAAAAATCCGGTGCAGATTGTCGACAAGATGCGCCTGATCGCGCGCCTCGAACAGCTCCAGCGTTTTGGCATTGACCTGAACTACGCGGATTTTCTGCGAACACGCAGCCACCCGCGACAAATCCTCCAGCAAAAATGCCCGGATATCCTCGACGCCCTGCGCCCGCCAGATATCGAACTGGCTTTTCACCTCGCTGAAATCCTCGATCCACATCGCCACCGGAGCGAGATTGAAGATATTGGTATCGATGGTTTCAATCATACGGGCAGTCTTCTTCAGGATGAATGCGGGCGGATGCCGAAATCGTGCGGCGCAGCGATTGCCGACCGCATATTGGGATTTATTAGGGATATTCGATTTAACGCAAGCATTTATCGCGCAAGCCATCGGTTTGCGCGATAAATCTCGGTTTCGCTAAGGTATCGCCCGTTACCAGAGCTTCACGTGGCGGTTCACATCCTTGTAGAGCAGGTAGCGGAACCGGCCCGGCCCACCCGCATAACAGGCCTGCGGGCAATAGGCACGCAGCCACATGAAGTCGCCCGCCTGCACTTCAACCCAATCCTCGTTCAGCCGATAGACCGCCTTGCCTTCCAGCACGTAGAGACCGTGTTCCATGACATGGGTTTCCATGAAGGGAATGGTCGCGCCCGGCTCCAGGCTGACGATGTTGAGATGCATGTCGTAGCGCACGTCTTCCGGGTCGATGAACCGGGTGGTCGCCCATTTGCCGTCCGTATCGGGCATAGCCGACAAAGCGTGCTCATCCTCATGCGTGAAGATCGCCGGCGGCGGCTCCAGCCCGTCCACCGCCTGAAACGCCTTACGGACCCAATGGAACTTGATTGCTGCCTTGCTCGAATTACGCAGCTGCCAGCGCGAGCCGGCGGGCAGGAAAGCGAAAGAGCCGGCGCGCAAAGCGTGCTGCGTGCCTTCGAACTCCACGGTCATTTCACCGTCGACGACAAAGATCGCCGCTTGCGCCCTTGCATCCGGCTCCGGCCGGTCGCTACCGCCGCCGGGCTGCACTTCAACGATATATTGCGCGAAAGTCTCGGAAAAACCCGTCATCGGCCGAGCGATGATCCATGCCCGTGTGCCGGTCCAGTGCGGAAGCACGCTCGTCACGATATCGGACATTACGGTTTTGGGGATGACCGCATAGGCAGTCTTGAACACAGCCTTGCTCGACAGCAGTTCCGTCTGACCCGGCAGACCGCCCATATCCGAATAATATTTCTTCATTTCAGCCATTCCATTCTGCAACGATTTCGCGCGAATTCTTAGGCTTGTGGCGGCGTTTAATCAAATAATTATTGGTGCAGATAGCACTTGCCGCCCGCATACCAAAGACGGGCGGCATATTTCGCACGGACAAGCGAAACGAAATCCGGATCAGGCCTTTTTACGCATCGTGGCGTAGACGATATTGTGGTTTTCGCCGAAGAACACTTCCGCCTCAATGCTTGCGGGATCGGCGCTGGCGTTGACGATCCGCCACATATCCGCCTTCGAGCGCAACAGCAGCGCCCAGTTCATAAAGGTTTCCATGTAACCATCGACCACGATGTCTTCGGAGAAGTTGGCGAAGAGGAACATCCCGCCGGGCTTCAGCATTTCCATGCAGCGTCGCGTGAGCTTGATCGCCACTTTGTCATTCAGATAATCGTAGAGACCGGCGGCATAAACCAGATCGAACGTGCCGAGTTCCTGCGAACGCAGGACGATATCGCGCACCGAACCATCAACCGCCTCAATGCAGCTGCCACTGAAATCGCGGGCGACGGAACCAACGCTTAGGGGATCCTGATCGAGCGCCACCCAGCGCCGGATCTTGCCCTCTTTCAACGCCACCGATGCATCCGCCTCGCGTAGATGTCCCGACGCGATGGTGAGGATTTCCGTTTCGTTTCCATGCCGGGCTGCGGCCTCGTCAACAAACCGCGTCAGCAAATCCCGCCGCTCGCGGACAGCGACCGAGGAGCTGGCATCCTTGGTATAATCATAAAGTGCCGTGCCAAGTGGCGTCGCGTTCTTCACCTTGTCGGCAACGCTGTCGTGACCGTAGATGAAGTCGAGAAGTTGGGCATCGCCCGAATAGCCCCGCGGCTTTTCGAACGACCAACGCGTGAATGGATCTTCCAGAAAATAGTCCGATACGGAGTGATTCTGCACCAGGAGGATCAGTTCAGCCCACACGCTGGAGTGGAGCTTTTCGCGCAGGCCATGCAGTGCGCCTGCCGTTCGATGTATTATCTCATGTGCTGAAACACCATTTTCGAACTGCTGCTGTGCCAATTCAAGAATGATCGCGATCTCTGCTTTCGCAACTGCGAAATGCTCATCGAACGTTTCCGTTTTCCGTGCAAAAACCTCTTTTGCGACAGTATCCGGGGTGATCAAACTTGCTCCGTCCAGATTTCTTTTCTTTACCTGCCTCACTTCAGCCTCCAGTATTAACACATTGTTAACTATACGTTTCTGGGAGACGGAAGGCCACTCGCTTTCGATTTTTGAGCGGTGTAGGGATACATTAGTTTATTAGCGTATTTTTTTGGTCACACTCGTGAACCGGAGGAGAAAGCGGATACGCGATTTAGCGAAACTTAATGTTGCGAGCGTATGATGCGCTCTTCCTTTCCATGTTTCCCGCCCGCATGGGGAGAGATCGGCAGGAACTCGCGCTTAGCGCGAAAGTACACGGAAAAGTGGAATAAGCAGTTACTTGATAAAGTATACGCAACACTATGGGAAAGTGCATGAAGCACACATTAGGAGAGGTGAGTGGACAGCAAGAATATCGGCGGCCGGACTCCCGGTTTTCTGATGAACTTCTTGCCCTTTACCAGCAGGAAGGCGAACGCAGCCGCCGGGGTTCGATCAGGCAGGGCCTGTGGATCGCTGTTTTCATCTATCTGCTATTCGCCATTACCGACATCATTCTGGTACCCGACGTCGCTTTTTATACAATCATCGCACGACTTCTCGTTGTCACAACATCCCTGCTGACGCTGGAAATCCAGCTGCGCCTGGGTGCGAGCACCGCAGCACTCGACCTTACCTGCGCGACCGCGCTTGTCATGGGCTATATCGGCTGGCTGGTGCCCTCCTTTTGACCGATAATCTCGAAAACATGTCCTATTACATGGTTTTCGGGGCGATCTTCATGATGGGCGCCAATCTGTTTTTCACCTTCCGCTTCCATCTTTCGCTCGTGTCTTCGGGCATCATTCTCGTCACCTATTTCCTGGCGGCGACGCAATTTCCCGAAGATGCGTTCTACAAGTTCGCTTTCGGCACCTTCTATATCTCCTGCTTCGTCTTCACCTCTTACGTGAACTGGAACCTGAACCGGGAACGCTACCACGTCTTTCTCAACGGGCTGGAGGCAAAGGCCCAGCAGAAGGCGGCGGACGAGCGGGGGCAGGCGCTATTGCGGCTTTCGAACACCGACTCCCTGACCGGCCTGCAGAACCGCCGCGCTATCGACCAGCATCTGCGCCTGCTGTGGGACAATTGGAGCAAGAAGCAAGAAGGTTTCTCCGTCTTTCTGATCGATGTCGACTTCTTCAAGAAATACAACGACCGTTATGGCCACCAGGAAGGCGACAAGTGCCTGGTGACGGTGGGCAACGCCCTGCAGGACGCGATCATCGACCATGGCGCCTCTATCGGCCGTTATGGCGGTGAGGAGTTCATTGTTTTAGCGCCGTTCAAGTCCCGGCAGCAGGTCGGCGAACTTGCCGAAATCATCCGCCACACCGTCGAAGACCTGTCGCTTTCGCATGATCAGCGCCGCGACGGCACCTTCATGGTCACCGTCAGCATCGGTGCGTCCTTCACCCGCCCCAATCCGGACGGCAAGCTCGAAAAAATCATCAATGAGGCGGACCGGGCGCTTTATATCGCCAAGGCCAATGGCCGCAATTGCATGAAACTGTTCGATCCGGACGATCCGCAGACCAGCGACGAGACGGAAAACATCGCGGCACTTCTGAAAATCGCCGTCGCGGAAAACCTCGTTTCCCTCGTTTATCAGCCGATTCTCAACGTATCGACCAATGAGACGGCAGGGGCTGAAGCCCTGATGCGTCTTCGCCTGCTCGATGGCGGTTCCGTATCGCCCGGTATTTTCATCCCCATTGCCGAACGTACCGGCACGATCATGGAACTGGGCCTCTGGACCATCAAGACTGCCTGCCGGCAGATATTGGCCGACGACAAGGCGGCGGTGGTCAGCGTCAACGTATCACCGATGCAGCTGAAGAACCCCGGTTTTGCCACTTCGGTCGCAGCGATCCTCGTCGAGGCGGGGATTGGCGGCGGCAGGCTGGCCTTCGAAATCACCGAAGGTGTTGATATGGAGATGCATTCGGATGTGCTGCGTTGCCTCAACGACCTGAAGACGCTCGGCATCAAGATATGGCTGGACGATTTCGGAACCGGTTTCGCGGGCCTTTCCTGGCTGCGCATGACCGATTTCGATACCGTCAAGATCGACCGATCCTTCCTGCATGACAGCAAGACCCCGCGCGGCCGGGCGATGCTGCAGGACATGATCCGCCTTATCCGCAATCGCGGCCACAAGATCCTGATCGAAGGCGTGGAGACGGAAGAGCAGCTGCGGCTCGTGCGCCAGCTAGAGATCGATTATGCGCAGGGTTATTATATTGGACACCCGGTCGTAGCCGAAAGGTTGAACGTGACGGCGACGCCCTATCCGCGGCCCAACATGCTGCTGCGCCCCGCCTGACGGGGCGATGGTGGCGGCGAACCGCCGTCATCGGTACACCGCCTTAGAGCGTTTTCGCTTTTACTGGAAATGCCTAATGATAGGCGGGCGGAACGATCGAGAATTTTGCGGCAAACCCGTCAAACGCCGCCCGGGTGACGGGATCGACAGGCGCGCCTTCCCTCTCCCGCTTTGCCGCCACCGCCCATTCCCGGTCGCCCGGCGCCATAACCTTGCAATCCTCCCGGACCGGTGATTCCCGCAGCACCTCAAGGTAACGTTTCATCCCCTCGTCAAACACCTCGCGTTCAAGGAAGGCTTCCGGCTTCAGCGCCAGCACGAAGGCCCCGAGCCCGCGCGGTGTGGAAAAATCCGGCCCAGACATCGGCGCAAGATCGAAACTGAGCTTCATGCCGGTAAGGACAGCGCTGAATATCTCCACCATTCCCGCCAGCGCCGCGCCCTTGAAACCGAAGGCGCCGCCAAGAGGGGCAAGCATTTCGACGGCATGCGGGTTCTGCGTGTCGACACCATCGGCATCCGACGCGACGCCTTGCGGCAATTGCTGTTCCAGGCTGCGGTAAAGCAGAACGCGGTTATAGGGCACCGCACTTGTGGCCATGTCCAGGAGCCAGGGCATGTCATCGGCTGCCGGCACACCAACCGCAATGGGGTTGGTGCCGTGGAAACGCATCGCGCCATCATGCAGGCGCATGAAACTGTCGGAGTTGCAGAAGGCAAGGCCGATATATCCCCGCCGCGCCGCCTCCAGCACATAAGCGCCGGCCGGGCCGAAATGCGAGGAGTTCCTGATCGCAACTGCGCCGATACCGAATTTTTCCGCAAGCGCGGTGGCCCTATCCATCGCCGCATAGGTGGCGCGGGCGCCATGGGCATGGTCGGCGTCGATCGTCTCCACCGCGCCGAAACCGGACACGCGACTGATCTGTGGCCGTGGATTGAGACGCCCACCTTCCAGTCCTGCAACATAATGCGCAAGCAGCCGCACGCCGTGGCTGTCGACGCCCAACCGCGTGCCATGCATCATGGCGCGGGTCGCCGCGTCGGCCGTTTCGTCATCGGTACCGACTGCCAGGAAAACCGCGCGGCAGAACCGCTCCAACTCATCCAGCCTTGCCAGAACGGTGACATTTTCATTGCTGTGCGACATCAGGGAAACCTCCCGATTCCAGAATCCATGCCGCACAAGCTAGTCACGGGGCGCGTTTTTGCAATCGAATATCGCGCCTGAAACGCCAATCAATCAGCAGGCGCATGCAAACCGACTTTAGTGCCGTGCCTTGAGCAAATGCCGTGGCTTGTGATGCTCCCTCACGTCCGTCATTCCGGCCCTAAGCCGGAATCCTGCGCGATCAAGTCCCTGATTACGAAAGAATAGCTTCTCACGGCGTAGACGCGCCGTGGCTGGATGCCGGATCCAGGTCGCATCCTCATTAATTTTATTGCCGCGGAGAAAACCTCGCCCACGGCTGTGAAAACCCGACTATGCGCTATTCCTGCGTTGCGACTTGCGTCAAAGAGCGTCGGTAGTGCATGGCAACAACGCCGTTGCGGAGCGGCTTGGCTGAAACCAGTTTGAGCTGTCGCGCGCTCGGCAAGCCGCTCTCGTATAGAGTGGGGCCGTGGCCGGCGATCCTGGGGTGAACGAGGAACTTGTACTCGTCGATCAAATCCAGCCGATCCAGCTCAGTCGCGAGCTTGCCGCTACCAAGGAGCACGCCCGCAGGGGTCGCACCTTTAAGATTCTGCACGCCTGTTCGCAGATCACCGGCGATGTGGTGGCTATTGTTCCACGGGAAGTCGTTTCGCGTTGACGACACCACGTATTTCGGCTTGGCATCGAGTTTGACCGCCCACTCGCGCGTCGACGGCGGTACCTCCGCTTCGCCGCGGGCGACCGCTGGCCAGTAGCTCTCCATCATCTCGTAGGTGACGCGGCCCCACAGCATCGCCCCGCTCTCGTCCATGAGGCGGGTGAAGAAGGCGTGTGTCTCGCTGTCGGCGATACCTTCCTGGTGGTCGACACAGCCGTCCAGGGTGACGTTGGTGCTGAAGATCAATAGTCCCATGCGACAGGCATACAATCTTCCGATACCGCAGTCACGCGGTTCCTGTGGCTGTTGCGGGCGGCAGAACGGCTACTTGAGGTCGCATGTTCATAAGCGACAGGCAGATCGGCTGAGAACCGATTCAAACTCCGAAAGGAGTTTACGATGGCCCACGGCCGTTATGACCTGACTGAGTTTGAGTGGAATGTGATCAAGTAACATTTGCCGAACAGGGTGCCGGGCGTTTCGAGGGTAGATGAGCGGCGCGTGAACGACAGATACGCTCGGCTTACCTCGCCTTTGCAAAGCTTGGTGCTATCCGGCTATGGCTCAGGTTTTATGAGTCCACAGCCCGGTTCGGCATGACAAGGTTAAGGGAACTGCACAAGAGATCCCCAGAATCTATGCGCCTATCAGTCGTCCGCCCCCATGGGCTCGTAGGTATCACGCTCGCCGGCAATGATGGCGCGTTTGCCGACATGGTTGGCCGGGCCGACAATGCCTTCCTGCTCCATACGCTCGACCAGCGAGGCGGCACGATTGTAACCGACCGACAGGCGGCGCTGGATATAAGACGTCGAGCACTTCTTGTCGCGCATCACCACCTTCACGGCCTTTTCATAGAGGTCGTCGCTGTCGTCGTCGCCCATCGATGTCTTGTCGAAAACCGCCGTTTCCTCTTCAGCCTCGTCATCGGCCTCGTCGGCGTCTTCGGTGACGGTGCCGAGATATTCCGGGCGCCCCTGGGTTTTCAGATGCGCCACGACCTTTTCCACTTCCTCGTCCGATACGAACGGACCGTGGACGCGGGAGATGCGGCCGCCGCCCATCATGTGAAGCATATCGCCCTGGCCGAGCAGATGTTCCGCGCCCTGTTCGCCAAGAATGGTGCGGCTGTCGATCTTCGAGGTCACCTGGAAGGAGATGCGGGTAGGGAAGTTGGCCTTGATCGTGCCGGTGATGACATCGACGGACGGACGCTGGGTGGCCATGATGAGATGGATGCCGGCGGCGCGCGCCATTTGTGCCAAGCGCTGGATCGCACCTTCGATTTCCTTACCCGCGACCATCATCAGGTCGGCCATCTCGTCGACGATGACGACGATATAGGGCATGGCGGTGAGGTCCATTTCCTCCTGCTCGTAAACCGCCTCGCCGGTCGCGCGGTCGAAGCCGGTCTGTACGTTGCAGAACACCGTCTCGCCCTTGGCGCGGGCGGCAGCGGCCCTTGCATTATAACCGTCGATATTGCGCACACCAAGACGCGACATCTTGCGATAGCGGTCTTCCATTTCGCGCACGGCCCATTTCAATGCCATGACCGCCTTTTTCGGATCGGTGACCACAGGGGTCAGCAGATGCGGGATTCCGTCGTAAACGGAAAGCTCGAGCATCTTGGGGTCAACCATAATCAGGCGGCATTCCTCCGGCTTCAACCGGTAGAGCAGCGACAGGATCATGGTGTTGATGGCGACCGACTTGCCCGAACCGGTGGTGCCGGCAACGAGCAGATGCGGCATCTTCGCCAGTTCTGCAATCACCGGCTCGCCACCGATGGTCTTCCCGAGGCAAAGGGCGAGCTTCTGGCGGGTCTCACTGTAGTCAGTCGCTTCGATCAGCTCGCGCAGATAGACCGTCTCACGCACCGGATTGGGCAGCTCGATGCCGATTACGTTGCGGCCGGGCACGACGGCGACACGCGCCGAGAGCGCCGACATCGAGCGGGCGATATCGTCCGAGAGGCCGATGACGCGCGAAGATTTCACGCCGGGGGCGGGCTCGAACTCGTAAAGGGTCACAACGGGGCCGGGGCGAACATCGATGATCTCACCCTTGATGCCGAAATCTTCCAGCACGCTTTCCAGCAGGCCGGCGCTCTGTTCCAGCGCTTCCGGCGTCATCGTCGTGGTCTGCTGGACCCGGGCTTGCTGCAGAAGATCGATGGAAGGGTATTCGTATTCCCCGTCCGCAAAGATTGGCGCGTCCCGGAACATCGGCTGCGAAGCCTGAATGGGCGCGCGCGGCGTGAAACGCGGCTCGGTCACAGGCCTTTCCACCGGCTGAACCTGCTCCACTGGCCTCTGCGGCTCGGCAACCACGACCGCCTCCACGACGGGCTGTGGAGCGATCTCCGGTTCGGCGACCTGCATGGGCGCTGGGATCGCGGCCTGATGCACGCCGATTTCGCGGTAAAGCCTGATCGCGGAACCGCCGGGCACCCTGACGACGGGCGGTACGGCCGAAAGCCGGATGGTGGGGGCGACTGGAGATGCAGGGGCCACCGTCGTGGCAATCGCGGGCGCTGTCAGCGACGGGTTTGCGAGCACGGCGCGTGCAGAAGCGGGAAGGCCTTCGCCGGCGTCGCCCGGCAGATCGAGCGTCATCACTTCCCAGAAAAGCTCATCCGGCAGATGCGCGGCAAAGGCGGGAATGGATGCCTGCGACGTGGCGACCTGTTCGTCGGACGCAAACGGCACGGCGGGCAGCGGCTGAACGGGCGAAGACATTTCCGGCACCGGCGTTTCGAAGACGACGGCTGCAGCCGTCGGCTGTACCGGCATCAGGGCCGCAGCGGCAGCTTCTTCCGCCTGCTTGCGGGCAAGTTCCAGTCGCAATTTGTAAGTCAGCGCCCTTGCGCCACGCGCATCGGGCGGCTGCGGCAGAAACGGCATGCGTGGCGGCTGAATGCGCGGCTCCGGCGACTTTACGACCGGCGGAAGCGCGGCCTCCTGTTGCACGATAACCTCCGGCTGCTCGACCATCTCAGGTTCGACAGTTTCCGAAAGGACGGCGACGGGCACTTCTTCTTCCGCAAGATGCGGTGTCTCAACCGGCATGCGCCGATTGAAGGCGCTTTCCGGCGTACGGGTGAAACGGACATTCGGACCAAGCACGAAAGCATTCTGCCAGCCCGGCATTTCGGCACGGCCCTCGATGGCGTCGGCTGCGCTGACATCGGCATTCGGCCGGGGCGTAACACCCGCCTTCGTTACCGCCGCCTGCTCCTGACCGGCAAGAGCCTTGCCGCCGGCATGACGAGCCTTATCGCTCCCCTCCCCTACGCTATTGGACGAATTCTGGAATCTGGATCGGGAGAAGCTCATGGCAGCGTGCACACTCATCATAAACGTACATATTTCGGTCTCCCTGAAATAGAAAATAAAGGTTAATTACCCCTTTCCAAACGGGGTCGACGAGGCAGATTTTCGCTTTGCCCACAGGAGGAGCGCCGTACGAACCACCAGCAAAACGGCATTCCAAGCCTTTAAATTTATTATATAAAATCAAGTTTTCAGGCCGCTGCCCATGAACCGGCACGGTGGAAGAAAAGGTTATTGCAGCCGTAAAGCATATTGTTTCCGCAAACGGCCACGCAACGTAAAATCATTGCTGTAAAGCCCGCGAATTAACGTGGACACTGCTGCGGTTGCAGTCTTAAGATCGGGCAGGCCGCGGCCCCGCGGAAAGGCCCGCCCCGCCCTCATTCCGGAGTGAATTTCATGTCGCCAGTCCACCTGTCCCGCCGCTCGCTTCTCAAGACCTCGCTGCTTCTTGCCGCAACCACCGGGCTTGCGGGAATCGCTGCCGCGCAGCAGTCAAAGCCCGGCGGACGGCTGATCGTTGCGGCCGATCGGAACCTAAGAACCTCAACCCGGCCATCGTCGCTTCCAACGGCGTGTTCTATATCGCGAGCAAGATCGTCGAGCCGTTGGCGGAAGCCTCCTTCAACGGCAGGGATGGGCTGGAGCCACGGCTTGCGACGGAATGGCACGGATCCGAGGACGGTTTGAGCGCCACCTTCAAGCTGCGCGAAGGCGTAACCTGGCATGACGGCAAGCCCTTCACCTCGGCGGATGTGGCCTTTTCCGCGCTTTCGGTATGGAAGCCATTGCAAAATCTCGGACGACTGGTCTTCGCCAATCTTGAAAAGGTGGATACGCCGGATGACCACACGGCCATCTTCCACTTCTCCAAGCCCACTCCCTTCCAGCTCATCCGCAATGCGCTGCCGGTCGTTACCAGCGTCGTGCCGAAACATCTTTATGAAGGCACCGATATCGCCACCAACCCGGCCAATACCAAGCCGGTCGGCACCGGGCCTTTCGTTTTTGCGGAATATAAGCCCGGCGAATATTATCGCCTGACCCGCAACCCGAATTATTGGGGCAAGAACCAACCACAGCTCGACGAGATCATCTATCGCGTTCTGCCAGACCGGGCGGGCGCCGCCTCCGCGCTGGAAGCCGAGGAAATCCAGCTTGCCGCCTTTTCCGCCGTGCCGCTTGCCGATCTCGCCCGCATCGCCAAAGTGCCGGGCATCAAGGTCATCCCGGAAGGTTACGAAGCCCTCACCTATCAGCTCGTGGTGGAAATCAACCATCGCCGCAAGGAACTGGCCGATCTCAAGGTGAGAAAAGCCATTGCCCACGCTATCGACAAGAAATTCGTCATCGACAAGGTCTTCCTCGGTTACGCCACGGCATCGACCGGCCCTGTGCCGAAAAATGCGCCGCAATTTTATACCCGTGAGGTCGAGACCTATGATTTCGACGTCGCCAAGGCAAACGCCCTGCTGGACGAGGCGGGTTATGCGCGCGGAGCGAATGGAACACGGTTTTCGCTGAAGCTTCTGCCGGCACCTTACTTCAATGAAACCAAGCAGTTTGGCTCCTATCTTCGCCAGGCGCTGCAGGAAATCGGCATCGATGCCGAGTTGGTCAACAATGACGCCGCTGCGCACCAGAAAGCCGTCTACACCGACCACGCCTTCGATCTCGCCGTCGCGCCGCCGGTCTTCCGTGGTGATCCGGCGATCTCTACCACCATTCTCGTGCGCTCCGGCATCCCGGCGGGCGTCGGTTTCTCCAATCAGGGGGGTTACGAGAACAAGGCGCTCGACGCACTGATCGACAAGGCGGCGGAAACCGTGGACACGGCCGCTCGCACGGTACTCTACAAGGACTTCCAGAAACAGGTCGCGGCCGATCTTCCGCTGATCAACGTTGCCGAATGGGGCTTCATCACGGTGGCGCGCGATACGGTCAAACATGTCGCCAGCAATCCCCGCTGGGCCGTTTCCAACTGGGCGGATACAGTGGTCGATACCTGAGGACACGCCGTGAGACGCACGGCGACATTGCTGCGACGAAGAGCGGTCAGCGCCATTCCGGTGCTGCTGATCGTTCTCATCTTCACCTTCGTCCTGCTTGAAAACGCATCCGGCGACGCGGTCGATGCCTATCTCGTGTCCATCGGCGGCGGCGATGCCGGGCTGCGGGATGCGTTGCGCGAGCAATATGGGCTGAACGGTTCGGTTCTCGCCCGCTTCTGGCTCTACGCCAGCTCGGTGCTACGGCTCGATTTCGGCTGGTCGCTTGCCTTCGATCGGCCGGTGCTGGGGCTGATCCTCGAGCGGCTGCCGAATACGTTGCTGCTGATGGGCAGCGCCACGGCACTCGCCTTCATCACCGGCACCGCACTCGGCATCGTTGCGGGCGCGCGTCCGGGCGGGCTGACAGACCGGGTGCTCTCCGCCTTGTCACTGGCGCTTTATGCCACGCCCGGATTCTGGCTGGGCCTCGTGCTTGCCATCGTTTTTGCCGTGCAGCTGCGATGGCTCCCGACATCCGGCATCGAAACCATCGCCTCGGGGAAACAAGGGCTTGCAAGGGCGCTCGACATTGCGCGCCATCTCGTCCTGCCGGTTGCCAGTCTCGGGTTGATCTATTTGGCGCTTTTCCTGCGCGTCATGCGCACCGCCATGGCGGCCATCTGGCCGCTGGATTTCGTGCTGTTCGCCAAAGCCAAGGGCCTTTCGAGACGGAGGATCGTGCTGCGCCATGTCGCCCGCAATGCCGCCCTGCCGCTCGTCACCGTACTCGGCCTGCAAGCGGCCACCATGCTCGGCGGCAGCGTTGTCATAGAGAGTGTCTTTGCCATTCCCGGCTTCGGTCGGCTGGCGCAGGAAGCAGTCAGCGGCCGCGATACGCCGCTGTTGATGGGCATCATCCTGACGAGTGCCGTCTTCGTCATCCTCGTCAATCTTGCCGTCGATATTCTCTATTCCGTTCTCGATCCGCGCATCGGCAGCGGGGAGCAGCAGGCATGAGTTTCACTCTCCGGCTCCTGCGCAGTTTCGAAGGTGCAACAGGCGTCATCATTCTGATGCTGCTTGCTGTGACGGCGCTCGCTGCGCCCTTCGTCTTTCCCGGCGATCCGCTATCGATCGTCGGCGAGCCGCTCATCGCGCCCTTCACGGACGCCGCCTTGCCTCTCGGCACCGACCGGCTGGGCCGAGATGTGCTGGCCGGACTTGCCCATGGTGCGCAGGCCTCCCTGCTCGTCGGCATCGGTGCCGCGGCTGCGGCTCTCATGATCGGCACCGTCATCGGCACCATTGCCGGATTTGCCGGCGGCCTCGTCGACGAAGCGCTGATGCGTGTTACCGACGCCTTCCAGATCGTGCCGAATTTCCTGCTGGCGCTTGCCTTCGTCAGCACCATCGGCCCCTCCATGCCCATCGTCATCCTTGCGATTGCGCTCGGCGCCTGGGCGGATCCGGCGCGGCTGATGCGGGCGCAGGTCTTGAGCATCCGCGAGCGCGATTATGTGCAATCCGCCCGCGCCATCGGCATGCATCCGCTGGAGATAGCCTTCCGGCAAATCCTGCCCAACGCCCTGCCGCCGGTACTGGCGCTTGCCGCCATCATCGTCGCCGCCGCCATCCTCACCGAAGCAGCACTCTCTTTCCTCGGCCTCGGTGACCCGAATATCGTCACATGGGGTTCGATGATCGCGGAAGGACGCAATGTCCTGCGGTCTGCGGCGTTTCTTTCCGTCATCCCCGGCATCGGCCTTCTGGTCACGGTCCTCGGCGTCTATCTTCTCGCAGAAGGCATCAACAAAGCGATGGCGACACGGAAGGAAACGCCATGAGTGGCAATGCACTCTGCCGGATCGACGACCTTGGCGTCCGCTATGCGGCGGGCGATGCACCGGCGCTGCAGGATGTTTCGCTGACGATCCGGCAGGGACAGAGGCTGGCGATCATCGGCGAAAGCGGCTCGGGCAAATCGACGCTCGCCAAGGCCATTGCCGGGCTGCTTCCCGCCGATGCGCGGGTTGCCGGTGATATCTCCTGGAGCCGCGACAGTGGTCTTTTCCCGGACAGGCCACTGCCCGGGCGCGATATCGGTTACATCTTTCAGGATACCGGCGCGACGCTGAACCCGGTTCTGACCATCGGTGAGCAGGTGGGGGAAGGTGCCGTGCGGCATCTTGGCCTTTCATGGGGCCAAGCGCGGGATCTTGCCCGCGACCTTCTCGAACGGGTGCGGTTGCCGCATCCATCGCATCTCCTCGCCGCCTATCCGCACCAGCTTTCCGGCGGGCAAAGACAGCGCGTGGCGATTGCCGCCGCCATTGCCGCACATCCTGCAATCCTGATCGCCGACGAGGCGACGAGCGCGCTCGACACGGTGAGCCAGGCCGCCATCGCCGCCCTGCTGGATGGTCTGGTACGCGACGAAGAAAGAACACTGGTGTTCATCACCCATGATATCGGCCTCGCCTCCAGCCTTGCCGACGAGATTGCGGTTCTGCGGGCGGGACTGCTGGTGGAACACGGCACGACCCGGCAGGTGCTCTCCGCCCCTGCACATGACTATACGCGTGCGCTGCTCTCCGACTATCTCGATCTCTCCACCCCGCCTCTTATCAATGAGGCCGTGTCATGAATGAGGCCCTTCTGAGCGTCGAAGACCTCTCAAAGACCTACCGGACCGGCGGACGCACGGTAGAAGCACTTTCCGATATCTCCTTTTCGCTTCAGCCCGGCGAGACGCTGGGGCTTGCCGGCCCCTCCGGCTGCGGGAAATCGACATTGGCGCGCATCCTGATGCGGCTGATCCCGGCCGATGAAGGCATCGTTCGTTTTGAGAATCGCGACTGGCTGGCGCTGAACGGTAGTGAACTGCGCACTGCCCGGCGGCACATGCAGATGGTGTTTCAGGATACCCATGGCGCGTTCAATCCACGCGCCAGCGTCGAGGACGCCATAGACGAGCCGCTACGCATCCATCGCGTCGTCGAAAGACGCGCGCGTCCGGCGGAAATCCGCCGTCTTCTCGACCGTGTCGGCCTGCCCGCCAACTATGCCGGCCGCTCCGTCTTCGAGCTTTCGGGCGGGCAGCGGCAGCGCGTGGCGATTGCACGCGCCATCGCACTCAAGCCATCCCTTCTCATTCTCGACGAAGCCGTTTCGGCGCTGGATGTTTCCATCCGCCGGCAAATCCTCGAACTGTTGGTGGAAATACAGCGGGAGACGGCCGTCGCCTGTATTTTCGTTTCCCACGACCTCGCAGTCATTCGAGCCGTCTGCCATCGCGTCGCCATCATGGAGGCGGGGCGTATCGTCGAAATCGGCAGGACCGGAAATATCGTTTCCGCGCCGCAATCCTCGACCGCCAGAACCCTGATCGAGGCCGCACCGCGGCTCACCATCACCACGCAAGGATAAGATATGCCCGCCCCGGATTACGCATTGCTGCTCGACCCGCCCGCCTTTCCTGCAGAGCGTTATGCCGTTCTGGCCGACCGGCTGGCAGCTTTGATGGGCACGAAGAACGACGTGCTGCTGATACAGGCGGAGGCCGTGCTGGCGCTGGAGGCAGCGGCGACCAGCCTCGCGCGGCCGGGCCTCAGAGCGCTCAACATCGTCACCAGCCCCTATGGCGCATGGTTCGGCGGCTGGCTGGAAAGAGGCGGTGCCACGGTGCGCAACCTGACTGCCACCCCGGCAAAGCCGATCGCAGTTCACGAGGTCGAGCGGGTGTTGAACGAGGAACAAGGTTTCGACCTTCTCTCCATCGTCCATGCGGAATCGGCAAGCGGCATTCTCAATCCCCTGCCCGCCATAGCCGCGCTTGCGAAGGACAGAGGCATCGTCACCCTCGTTGATGCCGTAGCCTCCATCGGCGGCCATGCCTTCGATGTAGACCGACTCGACATTGATATCGCAGTCATCGGCCCGCAAAAGGCGCTGGCAGGACCGGCAGGCGTATCTGCCGTCTCCGTCAGCCAGAGGGCGTGGGAGCTTCTTTCCCATGGCACCGCACCGGAAAACTCCATGCTTTCGCTTCTCGACCAGAAGAAACTCTGGCTTGATACCGGCCGCGGCGCGCTGCCCGGAACACCGGCGCCGCTGGAATTCTACGCGCTGGAAGCGGCACTTGACCGGATAGAGGCCGAGGGTCTCGCATCCGCCAATGAACGCCACGAACGGGCGGCAGCAGCCACCCGCAACGGCATTGCAGCGCTCGGCATCGCAACATGGGCGGAAGAACCCCACGCGTCTGTCCTGGTTTCCTCGGCGATCTTGCCGGACACGGTGGATACCGGCGCGTTTCTTGCGGCTGCGTCCAAAGAGCAAGGTGCTGATATTTCCGGCGGCGTCGGCCCCGGCGCGGAACGGCTGATACGGCTCAATCATACCGGCCGACGCGCGAACCCGGATGCGGTGAAAGCCAATATCGTGGCCGTCTCAAGCGCCTTGAAAAACCTAGGCCACACAGCAGACACCGATTCCGCGCTGGAAGCGGCCGAAAAGAGCTATTCCGACACCTCAACAAAGGGTCTTTGACGGCGCAGATAAACGTTCATTGCGCGAAATCCGTCACCGGCGGAACGTCAGTCACGACATTGTTGTTAAAAATGGTAGACAAATTCCTCGGCCAATCTTGACGAAATCATGGCAACGCGCGAAACTTAACGCAACGTTAACTCGCGTGAAGAAGGGAAATGGCCATGGTAGCAGGGTTCAATATGCTCTCCTTTGACCTCTTTGGCATCGGCCGAAGAACACCCGTCATGAACGAGCGGGTCGAGAAGGATTTGCAGGACAGGACACCACGCAGACCCGACGACGAACAGCACGATGACGACCGTGACCAGGAATACGAACTGTTCTTCTGGTCGCTTTATCCGGTGATCTGAGTGTCTCACGGCGGCCCACAGGGTACGAACCTTGCCAAGGACCGCCGGTTCATTCAATGATTGGCGCATGCGCCGGTCCGGAAATGAAAAAAGCTCTGCAAACAGAGACCTGAAACTCCTGCGCCGACTTCTGCGCGCCAGGGATCATATGGACGCGGCGCCCCATGAGGCGTGGCCTGTTTCACGCCTTGCAAGTGTCAGCGGCGCCTCGCAGGCCCACTTCGCAAGATCTTTTCGAGATGCTTTCGGCATACCCCCTCACCGCTATCTGCTGACCCGCAGGGTCGAGCGTGCCGCTGCACTATTGCGTGACACGGACCTTCCCATCATCGAAATCGCTTTAGAGACCGGCTGGAACAGCATCGGTACTTTCGGTCGCGTTTTCCGTGACGTGACCGGGGAAAATCCGAGTGAACTGCGGCGGCGGATGCGGGCTGCACCGGGTGATCTTGAGCAGGTTCCCCATTGCTTCGTGAGCGCTGCGCATCGCCCCCACCTCAAAATGGCAGTTTCGGAGAAGCGCCGGCAGACGGAAAGCGATAGGCACGACGAGCGAAACGGAGATATCTGATGAAAAATGGTGTTCAGGTTGTCGGGCTTTATGTTCTTGATCAGGACGAGGCGCTGCAGTTCTATGTCGAGAAACTTGGATTTCGTGTGCATACGGACGCGCGCAACGGCGATTATCGCTGGCTGACCGTCCAGCACCCGGACCAGCCGGACTTTCAGCTGGGTCTGTTCCGGCCGCAGGCTCCAGTCGTTGATGACGCAACGGTACAGGATCTGATGGAAGCCGTGGCCAAAGGCGCAATGCCGCCTCTGGTTCTGGTGGTCGATGATTGTCAGGCCGCCTTTGACGTCATGCACAAACGCGGCGTCGAATTCACCCAGGAACCGATCGCCCGCTACGGCTCCGTCGATGCGAGCTTCCGCGATCCTTCCGGCAATGGCTGGAAGCTCGTTCAGGCGCGCTGAGTCGCGTCCTATATGAAAAAGCCATCGGGTCCAACAAGGGACTAGACAGGTGAGCGACGAGACGCCGTTCGCCTTGACCGCCCGGGATATTCCAGTGGTTCTGAAGTCCGGATAATCAATCGAAGATACAAAAATGTTTCAGCCCCGGAGTGAACCCCGGGGCTGATGGAAAAAAGAGGTCAGCCGAACTGGCCTCACCTTAGTGGTTGTCGCGCGGCAGGCCCTTGGTCTGGGCGATGCGCTGATACTTCACGGCCGGTTCCAGAACCGCGCCGGTTTCCATCTGGCTGACGATGCCGCGCTGGATTTCTTGCCATGGCGTCTGGTGATCGGGGAACTTGAAACCGCCCTCGGCCGCCAGCGTCTCGTAACGCTTGGCGAGTTCTTCGCCGGAGATCAGGATATCGGCACGGCCGCGACCCACGTCGACGCGAACGCGGTCACCCGTCTGCAGAATGGCAAGACCGCCACCGGCCGCCGCTTCCGGAGAAGCGTTGAGGATGGACGGGCTGCCCGACGTGCCGGACTGGCGACCGTCACCGATGCAGGGCAGCGAATTGATGCCTTCCTTCAGCAGATAATCCGGCGCGCGCATGTTCACCACTTCCGCCGCACCCGGATAACCGATCGGGCCGGCGCCGCGCATGAACAGGACGGTGTTGGCGTCGATCTTCAGCGACGGGTCGTCGATGCGGTGGTGGTAATCCTCCGGACCGTCGAACACCACGGCACGGCCTTCGAAGGCTTCCGGATCGTTCGGGTTGGAGAGATAACGGTTGCGGAACTCTTCCGAGATCACGCTCGTCTTCATGATGGCGGAGGAGAACAGGTTGCCACGCAGAACGCGGAAGCCTGCACGCTCCTTGAGCGGCTGGTCGTAAGGACGGATGACCTTTTCGTCTTCGATAATGGCACCACGGCAATTGTCGCCGATGGTCTTGCCGTTGACGGTCATCGCGTCTTCCATGATGAGCCCCTGGGTCATCAGCTGGTTGACGACTGCCGGAACGCCGCCGGCATGGTAATAATCCTCACCGAGATATTCGCCGGCCGGCTGCAGGTTGACGAGCAACGGCACGTCTTCGCCATAGGTCTGCCAGTCATCGACGGTCAGTTCGACGCCGACATGGCGTGCTAGGCCGTTCAGGTGAATCGGCGCGTTGGTGGAGCCGCCGATGGCCGAGTTGACGCGAATGGCGTTGATGAAGGCATCCTTGGTCATGATATCGGAAGGCTTCAGGTCTTCCCTGACCATGTCGACGATGCGCAGGCCGGTCAGGTAGGAGACTTCCTGACGGTCACGGTAAGGTGCCGGAATGGCAGCGGAACCCGGAAGCTGCATGCCGAGTGCTTCGGCGAGCGAGTTCATCGTTGTCGCCGTGCCCATGGTGTTGCAATAACCGGTGGAGGGCGCGGACGAAGCGACGAGCTTCACGAAGCCCTGATAATCGATCTCGCCCTTGGCCAGAAGTTCGCGGGCCTTCCAGACGATAGTGCCTGAACCGGTGCGCTCGCCACGGAACCAGCCGTTCAGCATGGGGCCGACGGAAAGGGCAATCGCGGGAATGTTAACGGTGGCCGCCGCCATAAGACAGGCAGGCGTGGTCTTGTCGCAGCCGATGGTCAGAACGACGCCGTCGAGCGGATAGCCATAAAGCACTTCCACGAGGCCGAGGTATGCGAGGTTACGGTCGAGACCGGCGGTCGGACGCTTGCCGGTTTCCTGGATCGGATGCACCGGAAACTCGATGGCGATGCCACCAGCTTCACGGATACCTTCGCGCAGGCGGTTAGCCAGCTCCAGATGGTGGCGGTTGCAGGGCGAAAGGTCCGAGCCGGTCTGCGCAATGCCGATGATCGGGCGGTCGGACTGAAGCTCTGCCTGGCTCAGGCCGAAGTTCATATAACGCTCGAGATAAAGCGCTGTCATATCCGCATTGGCGGGGTTATCGAACCACGCGCGCGAACGAAGCTTGCCTTGGGTTGCGGGCAGATTGTCGGATTTGGTCATGATGCGGTCTCCAGCCGGAAGTGGCCAACGGTAAAATATTACGAAATGCGACAAGCTTATGTTGTGCGCAAGGAAAATGGAATCAGCTTTCGGAGATCACGCATAACCGACAGTGAGAGCCCAGACGAGTAGGCTTGGGCTGCTCTGCGGCTTTAACCGAATATTTTTCGGCATTTACGGCCATCACGGAACTGCGCAAAGGAATATTCCTCCCTGTTTCGCCGGTTAAACCCTGATCATGCGACCCAAAAAACCCGACAAAAAACATCTTCTTATTTGTATTACTATTAGAAATCTCTGCATCCTGTCAAGCGATATAGCGTTTGGCACAGCGGTGATATCAGTTGTTTAAACCAGAAACCGTGAACTATTTATTATATTGATTTCATTTGTTTTATTTAAAAATCTCCCAGCTCTGCCGTCACTTTAAAATTGAAATATGTGAAAATCCCTCTTTTCAAGAGTATTACTATATGCTCATAGTGTCTCCGTCACGCTGACATCATCTCTGGGAGGATTAAGATGAGAAAAGCTCTCGCGACAGTCACTGTCGCCGTTTCGCTGTGCCTTGCATCCAGTGTTTCCGCAAAATCGCTCACCGTCGGCTTCTCGCAGATCGGTTCGGAATCCGGCTGGCGCGCGGCCGAAACCACTGTCACCAAACAGCAGGCCGAAAAGCGCGGCGTCACGCTGAAATTCGCCGACGCGCAGCAGAAGCAGGAAAACCAGATCAAGGCCGTTCGCGGCTTCATCGCACAGGGCGTCGATGCGATCCTAATCGCACCTGTCGTCGCAACCGGCTGGGACGCCGTGCTGAAGGAAGCCAAGGAAGAAAAAATCCCTGTCATCCTGCTCGATCGCCAGATCGAAGCGCCGGATGATCTTTATCTGACCGCGGTTACCTCGGACCAGGTGCATGAAGGCAAGGTTGCCGGCGACTGGCTGGTAAAGGATGTCGGCTCGAAGGACTGCAAAGTGGTCGAATTGCAGGGCACGACCGGCTCTTCGCCTGCCATCAACCGCAAGAAGGGCTTCGAGGAAGCCATCGCTTCGCACAAGAACATCAAGATCGTGCGCTCGCAGACGGGTGACTTTACCCGTACCAAGGGCAAGGAAGTGATGGAAAGCTTCATCAAGGCCGAAGGCGGCGGCAAGGATATCTGTGCCGTGTACGCCCATAATGACGACATGGCCGTTGGCGCAATCCAGGCCATCAAGGAAGCCGGTCTGAAGCCCGGAAGCGACATCAAGGTCGTGTCCATCGATGCCGTGCCCGATATCTTCAAGGCCATGGCCGCCGGTGAAGCCAATGCGACGGTGGAACTGACGCCCGACATGGCCGGCCCTGCCTTCGACGCTCTCGAAGCCTATCTGAAAGACAAAAAGGCACCGGCGAAGTGGATTCAGACTGAATCCAAGCTCTACACAGCGTCTGACGACCCGATGAAGGTCTACGAGGCAAAGAAGGGTCTGGGTTACTAATAACCTTTTCTTCGGAAGGAGCGGCACGTCGTGCGTGCCGCTCCGTTACAGCTTCTTTCATGCAGGGCCTGCGCAATGTCCGAAACGGCACCACTTCTGGAAGCACGCGCCATCGGTAAATCCTTTTTGGGGATCACGGCGCTGGACAGCGTCGATTTTTCGCTCGGACGCGGTGAAATTCACGCGCTTCTCGGCGAAAATGGCGCGGGCAAATCGACACTCATCAAAATACTGACCGGCGTTTACCACCGCGACAGCGGCTCGATCTTTCTGGAGGGTGGCGAGATATCGCCCGCCAATGTCGGTGAGGCGCAGGCGCTTGGTATTGGCACGGTCTATCAGGAAGTGAACCTTCTCGAGAATCTCACCGTTGCCGAAAACCTCTTTCTTGGCCGCCAGCCGCACCGCTTCGGGCTGATCGACCGGGCTACGATGCAGAAGAAATCGCAGGCGCTGCTTTCCCAGTACGGACTTTCGATCGACGTCAACGCCCTCCTTTCCAGCTATTCCGTCGCCATCCGCCAGATCATCGCCATCGCCCGCGCCGTCGATCTTTCCGGCAAGGTGCTGGTGCTGGACGAGCCGACCGCCAGCCTTGATGCCCATGAGGTCGAGATGCTGTTCGGCGTGTTGCGGAAATTGCGCGCCCGCGGTATCGGCATCGTCATCATCACCCACTTCCTCAACCAGGTTTACGATATCGCCGACCGGGTGACGGTTCTGCGCAACGGCCGCCTCGTCGGCACCCGCGACATCGGCAACCTGCCGAGATCCGAACTCATCGCGATGATGCTGGGCCGCGAGCTTCAGCACATCACCCACGAACATCAGGCGACTGACGATACTGTTGCCGAAGGCGAGCCGCCGATCCGTTTTGAAAGTTACGGCAAACGCGGCAGCATCGCCCCCTTCGATCTTGGTATTCGCCCCGGCGAAATCGTCGGCGTCGCCGGTCTCTTGGGTTCCGGCCGAACGGAAACGGCTTTCCTGCTGTTTGGCATCGACAAGCCCGATACCGGCAAGGCCACGATAGACGGGAAAACGATTGCCATTTCCTCGCCCGAAGCCGCGATCACTGCCGGGTTCGGTTTTTGCCCGGAGGAGCGCAAGACGGATGGTATCATCGGCGACTTTTCCGTGACCGACAATATCGCACTGGCGCTTCAGGCCCGTCAGGGCTGGGCGCGGCCGCTTTCGCGCCGGCAGAAGGCGGAGCTTGCCGAAAGCTTCATCAAATCGCTCGACATCCGCCCGGCCGATCCCGACCGGCCGATAAAATTCCTGTCCGGTGGCAACCAGCAAAAGGCCATTCTGGCACGCTGGCTTGCCACCCATCCCCGGCTTCTGATCCTCGATGAGCCGACCCGCGGCATCGATATCGGCGCCCATGCGGAAATCCTCAAAATGATCGAAAAACTCTGTACCGAGGGCATGTCGCTCGTGGTCATCTCGTCCGAACTGGAAGAACTGACCGCTGTTGCGCACCGCGTCGTCGTACTGTCCGACCGTCGCCATGTCGGAGAGCTGAAGGGCAGCGAAGTAACCGCCGACAACATCATGCGGGCGATTGCGGATGCGGCCCGCACGGAGGCGGCATGATGGTGGCTGTGACACGACGCCTGAAAAGGCTTGCTCCCCAGCTCGCTGCCCTCTTCATCATTCTGGCAGCGATTACAATCATTTCTCCCGGTTTTCTGAACGTTTCGTTCCAGAACGGCAGGCTCTACGGCAGTCTGATGGATATTCTCGTGCGCGCCGCCCCCGTGGCGCTCCTGACCATCGGCATGACGCTGGTGATCGCCACCAAGGGCATCGATCTGTCGATCGGCGCGGTGATCGCCATTTGCGGCGCGGTGGCGGCAACGCTCATCAGCAACGGCCATTCCATCCCCACCGTCATCGCCATCTCGCTTGCTGTCGGCATCGCCTGCGGCCTGTGGAACGGGGTGCTGGTCGCCCTGCTCGATATCCAGCCGATCATCGCCACGCTGATCCTGATGGTGGCGGGACGCGGCATCGCCCAGCTCATTACCGAAGGCGTCATCCTCACCTTCAACGATGACAGCTTTTCCGCCATCGGCTCCGGCTCCTTTGCCGGCATTCCCCTGCCCGTCATCATTTGGGTGGCGGCAGCGCTGGTGATCGGCGTTCTGGTACGCAAGAGCGCGCTCGGCTTTCTGATCGAGGCCACCGGCATCAATCGCCGCGCGGCGGCACTTGCCGGGGTGCGGGCACGCTTCCTGCTGTTTTTCGTCTATGCCGTTTCCGGTCTCTGTGCGGCTATCGCCGGCATGATCGTCACGGCTGATATTCGCGGCGCGGATGCCAACAATGCCGGGCTGTGGCTGGAACTCGACGCCATCTTGGCGGTGGTGATCGGTGGTACATCTCTGAATGGCGGCCGCTTCTCCATCACCGCATCGCTCATCGGCGCGCTCATTATCCAGACCATCAATACCGGCATTCTGGTCTCCGGTTTCCCGCCGGAGTTCAATCTCATCATCAAGGCGGGCATCATCATGGTGGTCCTGACACTGCAATCACCGGCGATCATGGCGGTTCTGGGCTTCGTCAAAACACCCAAGCCGCATGCTAAACCGGCCACCGCCAACGGAATGACCAAGGAAGGTACCGCGCGATGATCCACAGCCGCAATCTTCCGTTCCTCACCACCCTGACGATCTTCCTCATCGCCTATCTTCTGTGCGTGCTGCAATATCCGGCGATCCTGTCGACGCGAGTGATCGGCAATCTTTTGACCGACAATGCCTTTCTCGGCATCGCTGCCGTCGGCATGACATTCGTGATCCTGTCGGGCGGCATCGATCTGTCCATCGGCTCGGTCATCGCCTTTACCAGCGTCTTCGTGGCTGTCATGGTCGGCACCTATAATATTCACCCGCTTTTGGCCTTCGCCATCGTGCTTGTGGTTTCGACCCTGTTCGGCTGTCTGATGGGGGCGATGATACGCTTCCTGTCGATCCCGCCTTTCGTGGTGACGCTGGCGGGCATGTTTTTGGCGCGCGGTGCGGCCTATCTGATCTCCACGCAATCCGTGCCGATCTCGCACCCGTTCATCGACGCGATTCAGGGCTTTTATTACCGCTTTCCGGGCGGCGGCAGGCTGACGGCTCTCGCCATACTGATGCTTATCGTTTTTGCCGTCGGCATGCTGATTGCCAGCCGCACACGCTTCGGTGCCAATATCTATGCGCTTGGCGGCAACCCGCAATCGGCCGAGCTCATGGGCGTGCCGATCGGGACGACGACAATCGGCATCTATGCGCTTTCCGGTTTCCTCTCCGGCCTCGCCGGCATCGTCTACACGCTCTACACTTCTTCCGGCTATTCGCTGGCGACAGTGGGTGTGGAGCTGGATGCCATCGCAGCCGTTGTCATCGGTGGTACGCTTCTGACCGGGGGCATGGGGCTGGTGGCTGGAACTTTCGTCGGCCTGCTGATCCAGGGGCTGATCCAGACCTACATCGTTTTTGACGGAACGCTGTCATCCTGGTGGACCAAAATCGTCATTGGCGTGCTGCTTTTCGTCTTCATCGTGTTGCAGCGCGCAATCATCTGGTATTCAAACAGGAGACTGGCCGGACCACATCCGGCATAACCAGCACGGAGGCTTTATTGGGGCTGCTCGAAACGACGATAAGCGGGCGAAAACGCCGGAACAGCCACGCGCATGTGGTCTCCGAACTCGGCAGCGCCATCGTCTCGGGCAGGATAGCGGAAGGCTCCCTGCTGCCCAATGATGCCGAACTGTCCCTCCGTTTTGGGGTCTCGCGCACCGTGCTGCGCGAGACGATGAAGACGCTGGCGGCCAAGCGGCTTGTCGAACCCAAGGCCAAGGTCGGCACCCGCGTTCTTGATCGCTCAAGCTGGAATTTCTTCGATCCGGATGTGCTGGGCTGGCGCTGCGAAGCCGGAATAGACCAGGAATTCGTCACGCATCTGGCGGAAATCCGCCTCGCGCTCGAACCAGCAGCAGCGGCGGCTGCGGCCTTGCAGGCATCGAATGACGATATCGTTTCCCTTTACGTGATCGCCGCCAAATTCGACAATCCGCAGCATACGCCGGAAACCATCGCCAAGGTCGATCTCGAATTCCACCTTGCCGTGGCGCATATGTCCGGCAACCCGTTCATGCGTTCGGCAAGCGGGCTGATCGAAGCCGCACTTGCCATCTCCTTCCAGCTTTCATCCCCGGCCTCGTCGCCCGGAACCATCGCCGAGATCGCCGCCAACCATCTGCGCATCGTGCACGCCATTGCCGCCCGCGACGCGGACGCCGCCGTGAAAGCCATGCGCCATGTGATCGAGGTCGGCAAGGACCGGACGCGAAAGGCAATCAATACGCCTTGAAGGGGAAAACCCGCCGACATCCTTTCGGTCATGCCGTCTCAATGCCGGCGTGACAGAAGTGGGGTCTGCTTTTCATCATAAAGTTCAGGCCCGCACGAATGCGGGCCCTTTTTCTCTCGGCAAGTATCTTATCCCTGCGAGGCCTCAACCTGCGGCACCACACCACGGCGGGACGCCATGAGTGATGCGCCGAGCAGTGCTGCGATGGCCACGAAAACGAAGACCATGGTTGCGCCCTGAAGATCGATCAGCAGCCCGCCCAGAACCGCACCGCTGGAGATAGCGATCTGGAAGGTGGTGAGCAAAAGCGCGCCAGCGCTTTCGGCCTCATCGGAAGCGACCCTCGTGATGAAGCTCTGCACACTGACCGGAAGCGCGCCGAAAGCAAAGCCCCAGGAAGCGATGGCAACACCGGCGACGACGGGCGACCCACCGGCAAGCACCAACACCGAGGCAGATGCGGCGATCAGGGTGGCGGCAAATGTCACCGCCCAGGCCGTGTTTTTCTCGGCGAGGAAACCGCCGAAGAGATTACCAAAAAAGCCGCCGACACCATAAACCAGAAGGACGAGCGAAATCGCTTCGACGCCAAGAAGCGTCACATCTTCCAGGAACGGACGGACATAAGTGAAACCGGCAAAATGACCTGCAACGATGAACAGCGTCGTCAGAAGGCCGATCCGGACCTGCGGCCGCTGCAACAGGCGGAACATGGTGGAAAGACCGGGGGCACCAGCTGGCGGCAGCGACGGAACGGTGAGTAATTGCGCGACGAGCGCAATGACACCGAGCACACCTGCAACCACGAAGGCGGAACGCCAGCCAAGTGTCGCGCCGATCCACGCCCCGACCGGAGCGGCGCAGACGGTGGCGACCGAGACCCCTGTCAGGATTATGGCCATGGCGCGCGGCATTTTATCAAGCGGTACAAGTCTCAGTGCCAGCGCCGCGGACATGGCCCAGAAGCCGCCAAGGCCGATGCCAAGCAGAACGCGCGAGGCAAACAGCATGAAGAGACCGTTGGCGAAGGCGGCCAGCGTGCTGGAGATGATCAGCAGCGTGGTGAGGCCGAGCAGGGTCCAGCGGCGGTCAATGCTTCGCGTGCCGATGACAACGCCGGGACCGGCAACCGCCGCGACCAGTGCCGTGACGGTGATGGATTGGCCGGCAATGCCGGAACTGATGGAAAGATCGGTCGACAGCGGCGTCAGAAGGCTGACCGGCAGGAATTCCGCCGTTACCAGACCGAAGACGCCGAGCGAAAGCGAAACCACAGCGGCCCACTTCGCATCCGGCTCTGTCTTGCGCGGCACATATTCAAGTTCGTTGATTGTCCGGCTGTTCATGAAAATCTCCTGATGCACATCCTTGAAATGCGCCCTGAAACGGAATGGGAAAGCGATGAAACCGGTGGGAGTCCGATCCATCCTCTCCAAATCGATGCCCGTAAGCTACGCGTGACAGCTCGGCGTTTCCATGCTAGAAAATCCGTATTCCTTAACCAAACGTCCGAATTTGCGAGATGCCATGAACGATGCTCTGACGGAAATGCTGCGCGGCCTGCGACTTGACGGTGTGGAATATGGCCGCTGCCGCATGGCAACGCCCTGGGCTACGGCCTTTCCCGAACAGGAGGCGGCACGATTTCATTTCATCGGCGTGGGCCAAGCGAAACTGCGCAAACCCTCTGGAGAATGGCTGACACTGACATGCGGCGATGCGGTGCTTCTGCCCCGTGGCCACGCCCATGTGCTGGGCAGCGGCGAGGATGTGACACCTGCCCTCTTCGATCGTTTCGGAAAAAAGGAAGTGTGCCAGGGCATTTTCGACATGGAATGCGCCAGTGCAGGCGGCGACACGGTGGCGTTTACCGCCTCGATGCGTTTCAACATGGATAATCTGCACCCGCTTTTGCAACTGATGCCGGATGTGATGCTGACCAGCGACCTCGCTAAAAGCGACCCGGCCATTCCGCACCTGCTGGAGGCCATGGCACGCGAAGTGGAGCTGAACCGCGTCGGCGCGGGCGGCATTCTGGCTCGGCTTGCCGATGTTTTGACGGCAACGCTGATCCGCACCTGGGTGGAATATGGCTGCGGCGATTCCAGCGGCTGGCTTGCCGCCGTGCGTAATCCCGAACTCGGGCGAGTGCTGGCTGCGATCCATCTTACCCCCGAGAAAGACTGGAGCGTTGAGGAGCTTGCCTCCCTGATGGGTGCATCCCGCTCCAGTTTCGCGGAACGTTTCACCCGCGTGGTGGGTGAAAGCCCTGCCCGTTATGTGGTGCGCATCCGCATGCATCAGGCACGGCTTTGGCTGCGCGAAGGCATGCGCGTGACGCTGGCTGCGGAAAAACTCGGCTACGATTCCGAAGCCTCCTTCAGCCGCGCCTTCAAACGCGTGATCGGCGCACCGCCCAGCCAGTTCCGCAGGAAGGACACGGCCGGGCTGGAGGATGCAGCTTAAAAGCTTCAAACAAACCAGATAGGATATTGCGCGAGAGCAGATACGCCTGAAGCTTAAGAGCGCCGTCCGGGGAGCATCCACCATGAGCATTGCCGACGACGCCCGTTTCTGGAATAGGACCGCGCGGAAATATGCGAAGGGCAGGGTTTCTGATGAAGCGGGATATGAGCGGACGCTGGAGCGGACCCGCGCCCTGCTAAAACCGGATGACAAGGTATTGGAACTGGGCTGCGGCACGGGGACAACGGCAATCCGGCTGGCAGGCAGTGTCAAAGACTATCTTGCGACGGATATTTCCGCCGACATGATCGCGATTGCCGAGAAGAGAAAATCCGCCGCCGGAACTCTTTCAAACCTCGCCTTCCGCATAACGACTGCGGAAGCGCTCCTGCCCGGCGACGTGCCGTTTAATGCGGTGCTGGGTTTCAACTATCTTCATCTGGTCCGCGACCTGCCCGGCACCTTGCGGCACATCCATTCCCTGCTTGCCGTGCAGGGCCTGTTCATTACCAAGGCACCCTGCGTCGGGAATATGAACCCGCTCATCCGCCTTCTCTTGCCGGCGATGCGCGCGATCGGAAAAGCACCCTATGCGGGCGTGTTCAACGCGGCCGGGCTGAGCCAGCATATAAGCGCTGGCGGCTTCGACATTCTGGCAACGGAAATCCATGCAACGAAGGGCAATGACAATCGCCCTTACATCGTGGCGCGCAAAAGGTGAGCTGAGCCGCCCTTTCAGTGGAAATTGCGGGAAATGACCTTTATCCGCTCCACCTCATCTCCATCATGGGCAGCAGGCGGTGGGCGCTTCCTGATATTGCGATGATCATCCGATGGAACCCCATGGTGGAACTCATCGCCGCGCCCATGCGGCAAAGGAAAGGCGTGGTTGCGTTCGCCCACGCTTGCCAGCGCCTCCGACAGATCAGTCAGCCGGTGGGCGACCAGATGCACCACCTCGCCTTCACGCTGGATCTTGCCGTAAATGCCGACCATGCCGGCGGAAAGCACTACGCGGCGGTATTTTTCGAAGGTTTTCACCCACAGGACAGCATTGGCGATGCCCGTCTCATCCTCCAGCGTCATGAAAATCACGCCCTTTGCCGAGCCGGGGCGCTGGCGCACCAGCACCAGACCTGCCGTTTCCAGCCATGTGCCATCCCGCACACGCACCGCCTCCGCGCAGGTGACGATGCGGCGGCGGGAAAGATCGCGCCGCAGGAAGGTCATGGGATGTTCGCGCAGCGTCAGTCCCACATGGCCGTAATCCTGCACCACCTCGCCGCCATCCGTCATCGGTCTGAGTACAACGGAGGGTTCGTGAAGCTCGTCCACCACGGCGTTTTCCCGGCTGGCGGCGGCAGCAAAAAGTGGCAACGGCTCATCCCGCAAGGCCTTGATGGCCCAGAGCGCCTCACGTCTGGAAAGCGAGAGTGACGGCAAAAATGCATCGGCCTCCGCCAGACACACCAGCGCTGCGGCCGGAACGCCCGCCCTTCGCCAGAGATCGTCCACGGAGGAAAAATCCCGATCCTGTCGGCCGGTGACGATATCCGCGGCGTGATCGTTAGAGAGTCCCTTCACCATGCGCAGGCCAAGCCGCACGGCATAGCGCTCCTTACCATTCGCATTCTTCTTGCCCGTAGGCTCCAGCGTGCAATCGAAACGGCTGTTATTAACGCAGACGGGGCGCACCTCCACGCCATGATCGCGCGCATCGCGCACGATCTGCGCCGGGGTGTAAAAGCCCATCGGCTGCGAATTGAGAAGGGCAACGCAGAAAATATCGGGATAATGGCACTTCAGCCATGAGGAGGCATAGGCGATCAGCGCGAAGGAAGCCGCATGGCTTTCGGGAAAACCATAACTGCCGAACCCTTCCAGCTGCTTGAAGATGCGTCTTGCGAATTCTTCCTCATAACCGCGCTCCACCATGCCATTGATCAGATCCTGCTCGAATTTGGAAATGGTGCCGACATTCTTGAAGGTCGCCATGGCGCGACGCAATTGGTCCGCTTTGCCGGGTGAAAACCCGGCGCATTCGATGGCGACACGCATGGCCTGTTCCTGAAACAGCGGCACGCCCAGCGTCTTGCCCAGCACGTTCCTCAATTCCTCCTTCGGGTAATGCTCATCCTCCTTTCCATCGCGCCGGCGCAGATAGGGGTGCACCATATCCCCCTGAATGGGGCCGGGGCGAACGATGGCGACCTGAATGACGAGGTCATAAAATTTTGCCGGTTTCAGGCGCGGCAGCATCGACATCTGTGCCCGGCTCTCGATCTGGAACGTGCCAAGCGTATCGGCTCTCTGGATCATTTTGAATGTTGCGGGATCATCATCACGCATGGAAGTGAGATCGTGCTTTTTGCCTGTCCGCTCCTCCAGCATGGTGAAGCCGCGTTTCATGCAGGAAAGCATCCCCAGTGCCAGACAATCCATCTTCATGAACTTCATGATATCGACATCATCCTTGTCCCATTCGATGATCTGCCGCTTATCCATGGCGGCGGGTTCGATCGGCACCAGCTCGTCCAGCCGGTCATGGGTCAAAACGAAGCCGCCCGGGTGCTGGCTGTGGTGACGCGGCGTGCCGACAAGTTGATTGGCCAGTTCGAAGGCGAGTTTCAGGCGGCGATCCTCCATATTGAGGTTCAGCTCCTTTACCTGTTTTTCATCCACCCCCTCACTCCAGCCCCAGACCTGCGAGGACAGAAGTTTCGTCAAATCTTCCGGCAGACCTAGAACCTTGCCGACATCGCGCAGCGCGCCTCGCCCACGATAACGGGTGACGACAGAACAGAGCGCGGCCTTATCACGGCCATAGGTGTCATAGACCCACTGGATGACCTCCTCGCGCCGCTGATGTTCGAAATCCACGTCGATGTCAGGCGGTTCGCGCCGTTCTTCCGAGACGAAACGTTCAAACAGGAGATCGACCTTGACGGGATCGATAGCGGTGATGCCGAGCACATAACACACTACCGAATTGGCCGCCGAGCCACGCCCTTGACACAGAATATCCTCCCCGCGCGCAAATTGAACGATGGCATTCACCGTCAGAAAATAGGGTGCATATTCCAGCCTGCCGATAAGCCCCAGTTCATGGTGCAGCGCCTTTTCGACCTTTTCCGGCAAACCATCCGGATACCTGATCTGCACTGCCTCCCAGACCATCTTCTCCAACGCCTGCTGCGCCGTCAGTCCCGGCAGGCTGCGCTCCTCGGGATATTGATAAACCAGTTCCTTCAGCGAAAATTTGCAGCGCTTCGCGATTTCAAGGCTGCGGGCCAGCGCTTCCGGATAACGGGCAAACAGCCGATGCATTTCCTCCGGCGGTTTCATATAGCGGTCGGCATGTCGTTCGCGCCGGAAACCCGCCTCGTCGATGGTGCAATTATGCCGGATGCAGGTAACGACATCCTGCAGCATGCGCCGCTCGGGCACATGAAACAGCACGTCATTGGTGACCACCGTCGGCACGCCTGCGGCTTCTGCCATGTTCGACAATTCGAAAAGCCGCATCTGGTCGTTGGGGCGTCTTCGGAGGCTGAGCGCCATATAGGCCCGGTCCGCAAAAGCGGACTTCAGCCGCCGCAGGCGAAGGGCGCAGAGATCATCGGCCAGATCGGCGAGCAGCACCACGATCAGACCTTCGCCATAGGTAACGAGATCGTCCCATGACAGCTGGCACTTGCCCTTGCCACCCCTCTTTTTACCAACGGACAGCAGGCGGCAAAGCCGGCCGTATGCCGGGCGATCCATGGGGTAGGCAAGTACGGAAAGATCGTCATCCAGGTCGAGCCGGCAGCCGATGACGAGCCGGATGCCGTGGGTGCTTGCCGCCTCGTAGGCACGGGGAATGCCCGCAAGGCTGTTGCGATCCACAATACCCAGCGCCTCAATGCCGAGTTTTTTCGCCTCTTCGAACAATTCGTCACAGGAGCTTGCGCCGCGCAGGAAGGAAAAATGCGTGGTCACCTGAAGTTCGACATAACGGGGCGCGCTCATGCGAAAACCCCGTGGATGAACCAGCCTTGCGAGCCGGTTTCGACATGTTCGCCGTCGCCGGAGCGGAAAATCCAGAAACGTTCGCCGCTTTCATTTTCCACCGTGAAATAATCACGCACGGCTTCCTTTTCCCGGTCGCGTTTCCACCATTCGCCGAACACCCGTTCCGGCCCGTCGGCACGCCGCACATTATGGCGCATGCCTTTCCAGATGAAATAACGCGGCGGATGATCGGGCAGGAGCGCAAGTGTCTCGATGGGTTCCGGCCTTGCGAAAAGCCGCACCGGACGCGGCCAGTGGCCGGGCCAGCCGAGCATATCCTCAGGTGCCTGCGCCGCAACCCGGGCAACGGAGCGTTCCGGCACGTCGCTTGCCACCGCCGCATAACGATAGACCCTGTGGCCGCGGTTGAGGATGACATCCACCGTATCGGCGATTTCCGCGCGGCCTTCTTCCAGCAGCGAGGAACGGGCCTGTGCCGCCACAAGCGGCTCGGCATGGGTGGCCGTCAGCACCATCATCTCGATACCGAAACCGGGATCGATAGTGTCGATACGGTCGGTCAGAAGCCGGACAAGCTGTTTGACGTCGCGCACCGGTCTGGAGGTGCCGGCGCGTATCGCCTGCAAACCACTATCCACCCGGTGCAACACCAGATCGACACGGCGGGCGCCGAGGCCGCGTTTTTCCAGTGCTGCGCAAAGTTCCGCAACCAGCTTTTGCGTATAACGGGCAATCGTTTCCGCCGCCGCGATCGGTTCGGGAAAGGCACGCCGTACCTCTACCAGTTCGGCAATGCGCACCGGCTCGATAGGCTCACCAGTCTCGCCAAAAGCCTGGGCGAGACGCCTAACGACTTCCGGGCCGAAACGCAGGGTAAGCGGTGCGCGCGGGGCTTCGGCAAGTTCGCCGATGGTGCGGAAACCGAGCACCTTCAGCCCGGAAATGATACGGTCCTCCAGCCTCAACGCGGAAAGCGGCAGTGCGCTGATCGCCACCCGCTGGCCACCCGGCGGCACAATACTGATCTCTTCCCGGCTAAAGCGGGCCAGCGCATGGGCCGCACCCCAGCTATCGGCAATGGCAGCGCGGGCGGCAAAACCTGCGGCATGCAGGCGGTTGACCATGCCGCTCAGCATCAGCGTCTCATTGCCATGCAGATGGTCCGCGCCCGCCGTGTCCAGCACCAGCCCATCTGGCGGATCGGCAGCGACAATCGGGGCATAGATGCGCAGGAAATGAAAGGCGAGTTGCTGCAGGGCGCGGGCATCCGCCGCCGCATCCAGATTTTCGACGACGAGACCCGGCACCAGCGCCTGCGCCTTGCTGACGGGCGTGCCAAGCCGGATGCCAACCGCCCTTGCCGCCTTGTCCAGCGCCAGCACGAGACGACGGCTGCCCTGACGGCCGATCATGACCAGTGGTTTTTCAACCGGCGGCGCGTTCTGTCCCGAAAGACGCCGGTAGCGATCCGTCGGCCATGTCGGCAGGTAAAGCGAGACGACCCTTTGCATCACAGGCTTCCACTTCAAATTCAGCACTTTCACCACCGCGACACCGCAGAAGCTCCAGAAACCAGCGCGGCCTGCCCACCCCCGGCACCGGCAGGGCTGAGGAGGGACGAACGGAGACACGCCAGCGGGTGACGGCCGCCGTCGGCTCACCGAACAGCGTCGCATCGGCCGCACGCCGGAAGCGGCGGATGGCAATGCCGGTAACACCAGAGGTTTCCGCCGCCAGTTGCAGCCGCCGCGAGGCATTCATCGGCAATTTCGCCAACTCACCCATCACCGCGCCGAAACCGTTGCAGCGTAAGCCCTCCTCGAAACAGTCGAGCACGCCTTTTTCATCGCGGCATTCAACGATGATGACCCGGTTCTGCGACAGGCCTGCCTGCGTCAATCCCGGCATGAACAGATCCCGCCGGGTGACGCACCATAAGACCTTGCCGGGCAGCCGCGCCGCGACACCGGCCGCAAAAAGGGCCGCCGCTGCGCCATCGGCGGCGCCATTGCCGCCACCGCTCACCTCATGCAGGCTGCCGAGCTTCAGCCCGCCTCCCGGCAGGTGATGGTCGATGACATCCACGCCGAAAGGCAAGGTCTCGTGCAGACGGGCAGACCCGCCGCTGATCCTTTCCAGCCTTTCACGCAGCTCTTCGACAACGAGCAACTGTTCCGCGCGCTTTTGCATGGCATGACAAGTTTCAATTCCGGATTTTCAATTCTATTGTTCCTGTTTTGTTCTTATTTCAGCAAAGAGTCAAGCAATGCCATGCCGCTCTTCAACAGTTTGCGCGGGAAGAGCGGGAATATGGCCTTGCGGCCATGCGTACCGCCGTTAAAACGGAATTGTCCTTGCCGTCCGTGTTTTCACGAAGACCGCCGTGTAAGGACCTCAAGGTTTTTGGAGGAAAGCCGCCGATGATCGCCAGTATTCTGATTGCCGCCGTTGCGGCCATTCATATCTACATCGCCATTCTGGAAATGCTGCTGTGGGAAAAACCGGCAGGCCGCAAGGCTTTCGGCCTCTCGGCGGATTTTGCCCGACAGACGAAGGTGCTTGCCGCCAATCAGGGGCTTTATAACGGCTTTCTGGCGGCTGGGCTGATCTACGGGCTGACGCAGGGCGATGCGGGCCTGAGCTTCAAGGTGTTTTTCCTCGCATGCGTTATCATTGCCGGTGTTTTTGGCGCCGTCACCGCCAATATGAAGATCCTGTTCATTCAGGCGCTGCCCGCCATTGTGGCGCTCGTCGCACTCGCCTTCAGCACCCTGGGAGCATGACCGCCATGACGGAATGGAACGACCGGCGCGCCAAGGATGCCCTCAACCGGATTTTCATGGCCGCCGTATCGAGCGCCGATCCCGCAAAGGTGCTGAAACATTATCTCCCATCCCCGCCGAAGGGCAGATGCGTGGTGGTTGGCGCCGGCAAGGCCTCGGCTGCCATGGCCGCTGCGCTCGATAAGGCCTGGGCGGATGTCGATCTCTCCGGTGTCGTGGTGACCCGTTATGGCCATGCTGTTCCGGCCGGACGCATCGAGATCATCGAAGCATCCCATCCCGTACCTGACGACATGAGCGCGGAAGCGGCTAGACGCATTCTTGCCGCTGTTGAAGGGTTGACCGCCGACGACATGGTGATCGCGCTGATTTCCGGCGGCGGTTCGGCGCTGATGGTCGCGCCCGCCGAAAACATGACGCTTGCGGACAAGATGGCCGTCAACCGTGCGCTTCTTGCCAGCGGTGCGACGATTTCCGAAATGAACGCCGTGCGCAAGCACCTCTCCCGCATCAAGGGCGGACGGCTGGCGCTGGCTGCCAAGCCGGCCAAGGTGGTGTCGTTGTTGATCTCCGATGTACCGGGCGACGATCCCTCCGAAATCGCCTCCGGCCCGACGGTTGCCGATCCGAGCGACATCGACAGCGTGAGGGAAATCGTCTCCCGTTACGGGCTCGATCTTCCTGAGAACGTGCGCAAGGTGCTGGAAAAGGGTGAGGAAACTCCGAAGGCAGGCGATATCGACGAGGATGTCAGGATGATCGCAGCCCCCTCGCTCGCCCTGCAGGCGGCAGCGGACGAGGCGGTGAAGCTTGGCCTTACGCCACTCATCCTTGGGGATTCCCTTGAAGGCGAGTCAAAGGATGTCGGCGCTGTCATGGCGGGTATCGCCCTTTCCGCCAGCCGCAAGGGCCTGCCGGTCAAAGGCCCGGCCGTGCTGCTTTCCGGCGGTGAAACCACTGTCACGATTGGCAAGGGTGCGGCCGGCAAAGGCGGGCGTAATACTGAATTCCTGCTGAGCCTCGCGCTGACGCTGAAGGGCGCGGCAGGCATCTGGGCGATTGCCGGCGACAGCGACGGCATAGACGGCGTGGAGGATGCAGCCGGTGCTCTGGTGACACCGGATACGATTGCCCGCATGCGCGACGCCGGTGTCGATCCGCGCCAGTCGCTTGTGGGGCACGACAGCTATACCGCATTCAGGGCAGCCGGAGACCTTGTCGTGACGGGTCCGACCCTGACGAATGTGAATGATATCCGGGCGATTTTGATCGGCTAAAACCGGGAGAGTTCAAGCCGGCTATGGCCGTCCCGTGCGCATCATTGAGGGAGGCCGTTTTGACTATACCGTCAGACGGGTGTAGTCTGATGGCCTATCTTTTGGAGCCTCAGCCATGCGTCTTGGAGTGCTCGTAATTGCTCTGGCACTGGTCCTGATCCCCACTTTGGCGGATGCCCACAATTGCAAATGCCGAAATCGCGGTGTCATGTTCCAACTCGGCCAGACATCCTGCCTGAAGGTCGATGGCGGCTCCTATCTCGCGCGTTGCGAGATGAAGCTCAACGTCTCGTCCTGGACCAAGCTTCAGGACGGTTGCCCCATAACAGAACGAGCGCGGCCGCAGTCGACATTCATCAATTGATCACGTCGTGGTGGTGTCCGACCAAGCTCTCTGATCAAGGTGTCCTAAGCTTGGGCCGAGCGATGGCGAAGACGACAAGCTGCATGCGCTCAGGATTTATGTTTTCCCAATGATATAGGCAAGACGAGCCCTCCTCCGTCATCCTCGGGCTTGCCCCGAGGATGACGTGGAATGCGAGGATGGGTTGTCAGCAGCTTGGGACGGTTCACGCCCCTGCTCTGTTACAGCTTTACCCAGCCGCCGTTCTTCTTGCCGGATTCGATGCAGGCCGTAACAAAGGCCACACCTTTGACGCCGTCATCCACTGTCGGATAGATGACCGCCTTGTCCAGCGCCGAGCCGGTGCGGCGGGCTTCGATGGCATGTGCGGCCTCGGTATAGATGGTCGCGAAAGCTTCGAGATAACCTTCCGGATGGCCCGACGGAATGCGGGTGACGCGTGCGGCCGCAGCCCCTGCCCCGGCACCGCCGCGAGTGATGAGCTGCTTCGGCTCGCCGAGTTTCGTGAACCAGAGATAGTTCGGATCCGCCTGCGTCCACTCAATGCCGGCCTTGTCGCCATAAACGCGGATTTTCAACCCGTTTTCATGACCGACGGCAACCTGGCTGCACCAGAGTAGCCCCTTGGCCGCCTGCTTGCCATCCTTGGCCTTGAAGCGCAGCATCACATGCGCATTGTCGTCAAGACGGCGACCTTCCACGAAGGTATGCACATCCGCCGCCAGCTCATCCGCTTCCAGACCGGAAATGAAGCAGCCGAGATTATAGGCATGGGTGCCGATATCGCCGGTCGAGCCGCCAACGCCGGATTGCGCCGGGTCGGTACGCCAGACAGCCTGCTTCGCGCCGGTCTGCTCCACCGCTTCCGTCAACCAGTCCTGCGGATATTCCATCTGCACCAGACGGATATTGCCGAGCGCACCGGTTTCCACCAGTTCGCGCGCATGCCGCACCATCGGATAACCGGTATAGTTATGGGTGAGGATGAACAGCGCATCGGCCTTGTCCGCCACGTCCTTCAGCTTTTTGGCGTCCTCCAGATTGGAGGTCAGCGGCTTGTCGCAGATGACATGGATGCCGCGCTCCAGAAACGCCTTCGCTGCCGGATAATGCACATGGTTGGGGGTGACGATCGCTACCGCCTCGATGCCGTCCTCGCGCAGCGCTTCCTTTTCCGCCATTTCCTCGAACGAGCCATAGCAACGCTCGGGATCAAGCCCAAGCTCACGGCCGGATGCCAGGGATTTTTCCGGTGTCGAGGACAAAGCCCCGGCCACGAGATCGAAGCGGTTGTCGAGCCGTGCGGCCATGCGGTGAACGCCGCCGATAAATGCACCCGAACCGCCGCCGACCATGCCCAGGCGAATCCGCGTGTTCGCCTTGTCGGTTGTTTTTCCTTCAATAGCCATAATGTCTCCTCGGCATTTTCTTAGCGCATTTCCTGAGTGAAAACCGCTTCACACTTTTCCTGGAAATGCTTTCAAAGCCCAAGCATACGACGGTTGGCCGCATCGTCCGTGCCACCAGATGCGAAATCGTCGAAGGCCTTTTCCGTGACGCGGATGATGTGGTGTTTGACGAACTCGGCCCCTTCGCGGGCACCGTCTTCGGGATGTTTCAGCGCGCATTCCCACTCGACCACGGCCCAGCCATCGAAATCATTGGCCGCCATTTTCGAGAAGACCGCACCGAAATCCACCTGCCCGTCGCCCAGCGAACGGAAGCGGCCCGCGCGGTTGACCCAGCCCTGATAACCGCCATAGACGCCCTGTCGTCCGGTCGGGTTGAATTCGGCATCCTTGACGTGGAACATCTTGATGCGGTCTTTGTAGATGTCGATATTGTCGAGATAATCGAGGCATTGCAGCACGTAATGCGACGGGTCGTAGAGCATGTTGGCGCGCGGATGGTTCTTTACCCGCTCCAGGAACATCTCGAAGGTGACGCCGTCATGCAGATCTTCGCCCGGATGGATTTCGTAGCAGACGTCGACGCCCTGCTCATCGGCATAATCGAGGATCGGCGTCCAGCGTTTCGCCAGCTCGTCAAAGGCGGTTTCCACCAGACCGGCCGGGCGCTGCGGCCAAGGATAGATGAAGGGCCAGGCAAGAGCGCCCGAAAAGGTCGCATGTGCGTTGATGCCGAGGTTTCTCGAGGCTTTCAACGCCAGCTTCACCTGCTCCACCGCCCATTGCTGGCGCGCTTTGGGGTTACCGCGCACTTCCGGCGCCGCAAAGCCGTCGAAAGCTTCGTCATAGGCCGGGTGAACGGCAACCAGCTGGCCCTGCAAATGGGTGGAAAGCTCGGTCACTTCGACGCCGTTCTGGCGCGCGACACCCGCGAATTCGTCGCAATAATCCTTGGATTCAGCGGCTTTTTTCAGATCGATCAGCTGCCCGGCCCAGGTGGGAACCTGCACGCCGGCATAACCCTTTTCCGCCGCCCATTTGGTAATACCGTCCCATGTATTGAAAGGCGCTGCATCACCGGCAAACTGACCGAGAAAAAGACCCGGCCCCTTGATCGTCTTCATAAAAATCTCCTCCTGTATCGATACAGTTGAGCGATAAAACCGCTTTGGCTGCCAATGCGTCAAAGCTAACCGCTCGTAATTTTCAAACAGCCCCAAAAGTCGAAGGGCGAGAGAATTTCGTTATTTTACTTAAAGAGCGAAAGGCGATTAAAGCGCCAGCCCGCTTGCCCTGTCGAACACATGTACGCGCTCGTGATGCACGGTGGCGGCAAAGGGGGTGTTGACCCTGACCGGCTGCTCGCCATCCACCACCGCCGTCACCTGATCGCCCGCCAGTTCAAAGACCACATGTGTCTGCGCGCCCGTCGGCTCCACCAGCACAGTCCTGCCGGAGAGCGAAACATCGCCGCCGATGGTTGAACCGATATGTTCCGGTCTCAAGCCAATCGTTACCGGCTGGCCGCGCTTGACCTTTCTGGAGGCTGAAATGCGGATCGCGGTTCCGTCCTTCAGACGCGCGGCGGGCTGATCGCCCTCGCCATCGACCACGCCTTCGATCAGGTTCATGGCCGGCGAGCCGATAAAGGCGGCAACGAAGAGATTGGCCGGTGTCTTATAGAGTTCGAGCGGCGTGCCCTGCTGTTCGATACGTCCGTGATTGAGCACCACCACCCGGTCTGCCAGCGTCATCGCTTCAATCTGGTCGTGGGTAACGTAGATGGAAGTCGTGCCGACCTTCTGGTGCAAAGCCTTGATCTCACTGCGCATCTGCACGCGGAGCTTGGCATCGAGGTTGGAGAGCGGTTCATCGAACAGGAAGACCGCCGGGTTGCGCACCACGGCGCGTCCCATGGCAACGCGCTGGCGCTGGCCGCCGGAAAGCTGCGAGGGCTTGCGATCCAGAAGCTTGCCGAGATCGAGCATGCGGGCGGCTTCCGCCACGCGCTGTTCGATGACGTTTTTCGGCTGACCCGCAAGCTTCAGGTTGAAGCCCATGTTTTCCGCCACCGTCATATGCGGATAAAGCGCATAGGACTGGAAGACCATGGCGATGTTGCGCTCGCGCGGCGTCATGTCATTGACGACCGAGCCGCCGATGAGGATGTCGCCATCGGTGATTTCCTCCAGCCCGGCGATCATGCGCAAGAGCGTGGACTTGCCGCAGCCCGAAGGCCCGACCAGCGCGATGAATTCGCCATCGGTTATATCAAGCGAGATGCCGTGAATGACATCAAGCGCGGCGTAGGACTTGCGGATATCCCTAAGTTCGACGGAAGCCATATTTTGCTCCTTTCAAGTCACGATTTGACGGCACCGGCCGTCAGGCCCGCGATGATGTGTTTTTGTGCGAGGAAGAAAACGATGACGGTCGGCAGGATCGTCAGCGTGATGAAGGCGAGCACGAGCTGCCATTCCGTGCCGAATTCACCGCGATAGACCATGATGCCGAGCGGCCAGGGATATTTCGATTCCGAGTTCAGCATGATGAGCGGCAGGATGTAGCTGTTCCAGCTGCCGACGAAGGACACGATGCCAACCGTGGCGACGATGGGTCGCGAAAGCGGCATGGAAATGTGCCAGAAGAAGCGCAGATAACCGCATCCATCCACGAAGGCGGCCTGAAACAGTTCCTCCGGCAGATTGCGGAAATAATTGCGGAACAGAAGAATGCTCATGCCGAGCCCGAAAGCCACCTGCGGCAGCACCACGCCCCAATAGGTATCCAGCAGGCCGAGATCGCGGATGCGGATGAACAACGGCAGGATGGCGGTGGCAGCCGGAAACATCAGCCCGAGCAGGAAATAATTGAGCAGGAAGGACGAGCCGAAGAACTTCACATGCGCGAAGGTGAAGGCGGCCATGGCCGAGACGGTGAGCGTCAGGAACACCGTCAACAGCGCGATGACAAGCGAATTGAAGATCTGCAGCCAGTAGCGCTTGCCGAAGAGAATATCGCCGTAATTGGCCCATTGCCATTCGGCCGGCACGCCGAACGGGTTGACGCGCAGGTCCCCCAGCGTCTTGAAGCCGCCGAGCGCCGTGGTGAGCAGCGGGATGAGCACGATGGCCGCGATGATACTGAGCGAAACGTAAAGATACAGCTTCGTTTGCAGGGGCATGCGGACGGAAGTGGACGTATCAGTCATGGCGCATGAAAATCCTTTTGTAACCGAAGGCGAGCGTCACGCAGATGATGAAGAGAACGACGCCGACTGCACTGCCAAGCCCCACCTGCATGCGCATGACGCCGTAGGTGTAGAGGAAGGTGACCATGGTTTGCGTGGAGTTGGACGGGCCACCGCCGGTGAGCGGCATGATCATGTCGAAAAGCTGCAGCGAGCCGATCACCGCAAAGAAGACGGACAGGCGCACGGTGGAGCCGAGCATCGGCAAGGTGACGTATCGGAATTTCTGCCAGCCGGAGGCACCGTCGATTTCCGCCGCTTCCAACACGTTCTTGTCGACGGATTGAAGACCGGCGATGAACAGCATCATATGGAAACCGAAATATTTCCAGACGATGACACCGAGCACGGCGTAGATCGCCACATCCTTGTCGGCAAGAACGTAAGGATTGGCGAAACCGAAGAAATTGGAGATGGCGGCGAACAGGCCATAATCGCCATCATAAACGAAACGCCAGATCAGGCCGGCCGCGACATCCGCCAGAACATAGGGCAGGAAAAAGACCAGCCGGAAGGCGACGACGCCCGGAATTCGGTGGGCCAGCATCATGGCGAGCCAGATCGCCAGCGGAATTTGGATCAATACGGAAATCAGAATGATGATGCCGTTATTCATCAATGCCTGCGAAAAGGCGGCATTGCCGAACAGGATCTGAAAATTCTTCAGGCCGACAAAATCCGTCGGCGTGCCGTAACCGTTCCAGCGGTAAAGGCTGTACCATGCCGCCTCGCCCATGGGCAGGATGACGAACAGGGTGAAAAGCAAAAGTGCGGGCGGCAGAAACACCAGAAGTGTCAGCGCCCGGTCATGCGCGACCGAGCTTTGCTTGCGCTTCGTCTTAGATGCGCCGCGCGCCGGTATGGACGCAGAAGTCATGGAAATATCCGTCATCTCTATCCGCTTTCATTCAGGCAGATACTGCGGCGCCGCGTCTTTCGCGCGGCGCCGTCATGGAACCGAAACTCAGCGAAGCTCGAAAGCGTCCTGAATTTGCTTGGCGCCCTCTTCCGCGCTCATCTGGCCGGAAACGATCTCGACGGAGACATCGTTGACGACGCGGCCAACGGCGGCGCCCAAAGTCTGGTCGAAGAAGTTCTGGTGCCAGGTGGAGGCGGCAAGCTGCTTGGCCGAATCCGCCAGCAGCGGGTTCTTGACGGCACCGGCAGCACCGGTCGCAACCGGCAGGATCATGCCGGCAGCGGCCAACTTCTCTTCGCTTTCCTTGCTGGTCAGGAAGGCTGCGAAATCGATCGCTTCCTTGGAGGCATTTTTCGTCAACGCCCAGCCGTTCAATCCGCCCAGCGTATCGGTAGCCTTGCCGGCACCGCCTTCAACGACCGGAAACGCAAAGCGGCCAATGTTTTCAGGCGCCAGCCCCTTGCCGTCACCAGCATTCTTGCGCTGGTTCGCTTCGGTATTGTCGAAGCCAAGGATCATCGCCGACTTGCCGTCACCGAAGACGCCAAGCGCCTGCGGCCAGGTGGAGCCGAGATAACCGGGCTGGAAGGGTTCAAGCTTGCCGAATTCGGCCAGCTGTTCGCCCGCCTTGATGATGGAAGGATCCATGAAACCTTCGCCCTCGCCCTTGCGGGCTGCATCGAACACGGCTTGGCCGCCGTTGCGCATGACGAGATAGCTCCAGTAGAAATGGATCGGCCATTTTTCACCGCCGCCACCGGCGATCGGAACGATGCCAGCTTCCTTGATTTTCTTGACCGTGGCGCCGAGATCGTCCCAGGTCTTGATGTCTTCGGCCTTCACGCCGGCCTTGGCAAAAAGCTCTTTGTTATAGAAGAAGCTGACGAGGCTGACGCGGTAAGGCACGGCCCAGACCTTGCCGTCAAACGACAGACCATCGATTGCGGCCGCACTATAGGCTTGGCGCAGCTTGCCGCCATCGGCGTCGAAAACTTCCGTCAGGTCCTTCAGCGCACCGGTTTTGGACTGTTCTTCAAGAACACCGCCACCCCAGCTATAAAAGAAATCGGGAACGTCGTTGGATTGCAGCAGGGTAGGCAATTTTGCCTTGAACGCCTCGTTTTCGAGAAACTGCAGTTGAATATCGACACCCGGATGTTTGGTCTCGTATTCCTTGGCAATCTCCTCCCAGACAGCCACGGATTTCGGGTCCAACTCCACATGCATCCATTTAACGACCGTTGCGGCCGAGGCGCTTGCGGCGCCGAGCATGAGAGCAATGCTTGTCGTCGTGGCAAAGCTAATCAGCCTGCCGCTCAGGCTTGCGCCTGCGTGCCTAATCGTCATGATCGTGATCCTCCCTCGGGGATTTCCTCATTTATTCCCCAATGCGGATTAATTCACATTAGGCCTCGCTCAATGTCAAGGCAGGTTGCCGATTTTTTGCGCGAACGGCTTGACACACCCCTCCCCTACACCGTTATTTAATCCGCAATCCGACATAAATCAGCTTTAGAACCAGCATCGATCGCAGCAGGACACCATGAAGACCGCAGACCCAGAACTGATGCGCGCGATCAACAGGCTAAGCGTGCTGGACAGCATCCGCCGCCATGGACCGATCTCCCGGGTGGAAATCAGCGAAAGAACGCAGCTTTCCACCACTACCGTCTCGGCGATCACCGCATCGCTGCTTGATGACGGGCTGATTTTGACCCGTCACCTCGGAGATATCCGCACCGAGGGCGCACGCGGCAGGCCACGGGTGATGCTGGAACTGAACCCGGATGCGGCCCGCGTGGTGGGCGCTAAGATCGCGGCAAGCCGCATGGTTTTCGTCGTCACAGATTTCTGCGGCAACGTGCTGTCCACCCTCGCCCTGCCGATCCGCGTCGACCGCCAGCCGATAGGCGTCATTGCCGATCTAGTGGAGGATGGGGTGCGGCGATGCGTTGTCGATGCCGGGCTTTCGCTTGAGGATGTGGACATGGTCTGTCTCGGCCTGCCGGGTGTCATCGAACACCGCACCGGCAGGATCCGTAGCAGCCCTATTCTGCGCGAAGTGAACGTCGATTTCGCCGAGGAAATGACGGCGCGGCTGAATTCTCCGACCATCATCGAAAGCGACGCCCACGCCATTACGCTTGCCCATCACTGGTTCGGCCATGCGCGCGATCTGGAAGACATGGTGCTGATCTCGCTCGAGCAGACACTCGGGCTTGGCGTGCTGCACCAGAATCAGCTGTTTCGCGGCGCCGGCGGCCTCAGCCACAATCTCGGCGACCTTGTCATCGGCCTTGCCAGCGAGGGCACTGTGCGACTGGCGAGCCAGGCGGGTGAAAATGCCATTCTCGGCTCTCGCCCGGTAGACGGGCGTTTTGCCGAGGCGATCCGGCTCGGTCGCGGCATGCAGCATGCCCATGCGCTGATTGCGGCGGAAGATAGCGACCTGATCACGGCGGCCTTGCGCGCCGGGGCGGCACTTGGCCTGACGCTTGCCAATATCGTCACCTTGTTTGCGCCGCCACGGGTCATCATCACCGGCTCCAGCCTCGAACTCGGCGAGCCTTTCATCACCAGCATTCGCAACAGCTACAACGCCGCGGTGCCGCCATCGCTGGCCGGCGTCGCCGAGCTGGTTTTCGACGTTGCGAGCGACGAATTATGGGCGCAGGGAGCTGCGGCCGTCGCACTTTACGAGCTTTACGAATCGCCATGGAACACAACCGGGCCAGCGCTCTAGCCGACAGGATATAGAGCGGGCTTCGGCATTTCTGATTTACGGGAGGAAATCACATGAACAAGGTCGGTATCGGCATCATCGGCTGCGGCAACATCTCCAGCGCCTATCTCAAGGCCATGGCGTCGTTTCCCATTCTCGACATTCGCGGACTGGCGGATATGAACGAGGAGGCCGCGAAGGCACGGGCGGACGAATTTGGCCTTCAGGCAAAAAGTATCGACGCATTGCTGTCCGATCCTTCCGTGGAAATCATCGTCAACCTGACGATCCCCAAGGCACATGTGGAAGTGGGGCTGCGGGCGCTGGACGCCGGCAAACACGCCTATTCGGAAAAACCGCTCGGCATCAATTTCGCGGAAGGCAAACGCCTTGCGGATGCGGCAAAAGCCAAGGGCCTGCGCATCGGTTCGGCCCCGGACACCTTCCTCGGTGGCGGGCACCAGACCGCACGCCGCTTGATCGACGAGGGCGTGCTGGGCCAGCCCGTCGGCGGAACGGCGACCTTCATGTGCCCCGGCCATGAGCGCTGGCATCCCAACCCGGCCTTCTATTACGAGGTCGGCGGTGGTCCGATGCTGGATATGGGTCCCTATTACATCACCGATCTCGTCAACCTGTTCGGCCCGGTCGCCAAGGTGGCGGGCTTTGCCTTTGCACCGCGCAACGAACGCCTCATCACCAGCGAGCCGAAGAACGGCGAAAAAATCCCCGTCCATGTCGCGACCCATGTTTCCGGCGTACTGGCATTCAAGAACGGCGCGGTGGTGCAGGTGGGCATGAGCTTCGATGTGGCGGGACACAAACATGTGCCGCTGGAAATCTACGGCACCGAAGGCACACTGATCGTGCCCGATCCCAATTATTTCGGCGGCGAGGTGCAATTGCTGAAAAAGGGTGGCCAATTCGAGCCGCAGGCACTCTCTTCGCCCTATGCTGACGGCAATTACCGTTCCATCGGCGTCGCCGACATGGCCTATGCCATCCGCGAAAACCGCCCGCACCGCGCCAATGGCGACCTTGCCCTGCATGTGCTGGAAGTGATGGAAGCCTTCCAGACGGCATCGGACAGCGGCACGACCGTTTCCATCACCACCGAGGTGGAGCGCCCTGCTCCCCTTGAAACTTCGCTGGTCGACGGCCAGCTCGGCAAATAATCCCGAGGAGGAAATAAATGCGCGAAGCACTCATCGTTTGGGGCGGCTGGAGCGGCCACGAGCCGCAGGAATGCGCCACCATCGTCAAGGACATTCTGGAAGAGGACGGTTTCAAGGTCTATGTCGAGCACAGCACGGAGGCTTTCGCCGATCCTTCCGTGCATGATCTGAGCCTTGTCGTGCCGATCGTCACCATGTCGAAGATCGAGAAAGAAGAGATCAAGAACCTGACGGCCGCCGTGGAAAACGGTGTCGGCATTGCCGGTTTTCACGGTGGAGCGGGCGACAGCTTCCGTGACTGCGTCGAATACCAGTTCATGATCGGCGGCCAATGGGTCGCCCATCCCGGCAATATCATCGATTACCACGTCAACATCACCCGCCCCGACGACCCGTTGATGGAGGGAATTTCCGATTTCCCCTACACATCGGAACAATATTACATGCATGTCGACCCTTCCAACGAAGTGCTGGCGACGACGAAATTCACTGGCGACCATGCCTGGTGGATCGACGGCGTGGTGATGCCGGTGGTGTGGAAACGCAAATACGGCAAGGGCCGCGTCTTCTATTCGGCACTCGGCCATCAGGCCAAAGAGTTTTCCGTGCCGCAGATGAAGACCATGTTCCGCCGCGGCGCCAACTGGGCGGCGCGCTGAGGCCTATCGGGAGCGGCTGCCCGCGACAGTAGGATTTCGGCCCCGTCCTGTACCCACGCGACGACGTCATCCTCGGCCTTGTGCCGAGGATCTAACCACGCATCAAAAATCAATCGACAGCAGATCCTCGGGACAGGCCCGAGGATGACGGAGGATGGGTTTTTACGTTACCGACGACCCGAGGGGATGATCGCTCAACCCCGCACGATCTCTTCCGCAGCCATCGCCACGCCCAGAACGTGGTCGTCCGTGCCGTGCAGGCCGGAAAGCAGCAGGCCAACCGGCATTCCCGCCTCACCCGTTCCACAAGGGATGGAAACGCCGCAGAGATCGAAAAAATTGCCGATCTGGGTGTTGCGCAGGGTTTTCGCATTCATGGCGAAGAACGCCTCGTCATTCTCGACAAGCGGCGCGACTTTGGCCGCGACATGCGGCAATGTCGGCGACACGAGCAGCTCGTTCTTGCCGATCATGCCGGAAAAAGCTGCCGTCATGCGTTCGCGCGCCTCGATAATGGCGATGTAATCCGGCATGGAGATATTCGCGCCGAGCTTCGCTCGCGCAACCACACGCGGGTCCATGCGTGCGGCATCCGCACCTTCCAGCCGCGCTTTGTGCAGGGCAAAGGCTTCCGCCGTCACCAACGCACCCTTTTCCTTGATAAGATCGAACAGTTGCGAAAAGACCGGAAATGCCTGCCGCCGCACCGAAGCGCCGGCGCGAACAAGCCGTTCCACCGCCTGCTCGAAAGCTGCTGCGACACCCTCCTCGATACCATCGAAAAACACCGTTTCCGGCACGACGAGCGACAGGCCGGACAAAGGCGCCCGCGCCAGATCCGCGACCGCCTTGCCGCGCATGGCCGCATCCACCCACACGGCGTCCTGCACGGTGCGGGTGAGCGGCCCGAGCGAATCGAGACTTTTCGCCAGCGGATAAACGCCGCGCATCGAATAACGGCCACGGCTTGCCTTGTAACCCACCACACCATTAAAGGCGGCGGGAATGCGCACCGATCCGCCAGTATCCGTACCAATCGCCACCGGCACCAGACCGGCCGCCACGGCCACGCCCGCACCCGATGAAGAGCCTCCCGGCAGGCGGTGGCCATTCGTGGAGGCGGGGTTGCGCGGCGTACCATAATGCGAGTTGATGCCGAGCCCCGAAAAGGCGAACTCACTCATATTGGTGCGGCCGACGCAGACCATTCCGGCCTGCTTCAGCGCGCTTACCACATCCGCATCGCGGGAAGCAGGAGCATCGTTCGAAAGTACCGTCGAACCGGCGGTGGTCGCCATGCCCTCGAGATCGAAAAGGTCTTTCCAGGCCACCGGAATACCATCGAGCACGCCACAGGAGCGGCCCTCGCGAATACGTTTTGCGGCACTTTCCGCGTCCGTCATGGCCCGCGCCGCCGTCAGACCGACAAAAATTGCCTGATCGTCGTCCTTACCGATTGCATCGAGCGTCTCTTCCGCCAGCGCGCGCGGATCGAGATGGCCGCTCTGGATGAGAATGGAAAGCTGCGCGATGTTTTTGCCCTTGTGAGCCATGATATGTTCCTTGAAACCGGCACGTTGCGCACAAGATGCCGTTTATCGGCCGCTTGGCAAGGCCAATCACCACACCCTTTGCAACCAGAAAGCCCGCTTGAGGAAAGCGCAAAAGACGCCATACTGCATCGGTGTCCCGCCGCAAGCGTTTTGATTTTTCAACCTCAGGTATACGTGCGTTACACTGTATATAAGCGGCGACTATAAAAAGACGGATTAATTCTTAATCGCATCTAAACTTTGTTGAATTATTTAGCAGACACCATTGAAATACATGCCCTATAAAAATTCCATAAAACAATCATAACGCGACATCGCGGGGGAATATCGCGAATGGAAGAGACTGCCTATCGGGGGATAGATAGACAGACTGAACCCGGCCATACGCCTCACTCGGCGACGGAGCCGACAACCAGCCGCTTTTCGCGGCGGCGTTCGCTCGCCAGCAAGATAACCCTGATATTTCTGGGCGGCGTCATCTTTTCCTACAGCATCGGCGCACTCGTAGGCTGGTACATGTTCGTTGCCGCCGCCAGCGAGCAATGGCTCAATCAGGCCCGCGTCAATTCGCAGATCGCCAGCGCCACCCTGCGCAGCATCTACACCTATGTCAGCGTCACCGCCGACACCGACGGACAGGTCAACGGCATATTGACCGACAAGCCGATCGGTGACGACGCATCCATTCTCGTCACCGGCTTCAACCCCAGCGACGTTCTTGCGCTCATCGGCGCGCAGACCAAGAATGCCGTCTGGCTTTTCCGTTACGACGAGGCCGATTCGGGCTTTCGACAGATCGCAGCGGCCTTCGACAACGCCACCGACGATGACGAAAAACCACTTGCCACCGATCCCATTTTCTCCCGAGATGCCGTTGCCGCGCGCTTCGCCACCGGTTTTGCTACAATTGGCGATTCCAGCCACTATATCGGCCTGCTGCCGATCATCAGTACGGAAACGAAAAAGCCGATCGGCGCAGTCGCCGTCAGCATCGGCGGTTCGGACGAGCTTTATGGCGCGCAACGCAAACTGATCTACAATTCGCTTGTCGCCCTGATCGTGGTTCTGACCGTGACCGGCGTTCTCGTGACGCTGATCGCCAGACACTTTCTGAAACCGGTTCCGGCTCTGGTGCAGGCAACACTCAGGATCGCCCGTGAGGAAACCGATGTCGTCACGCCGTTTCAGGAGCGACGGGACGAGATAGGCGACATGGCCACCGCCATCGAGACGCTGCGGGAGGCGGTTCTGGAACGCGGACGCCTCCGGCAGATACGCGACATGGCGCAGCAGCTGGAACATATGGCCCATCATGATGCGCTGACAGGGTTGCCCAACCGCGTGTTGCTGATGAAGACGCTGGAGAACCGTCTCGAACATCTTTCTACCTCTAGCCAGCCGTTCAACGTCATGTTGCTCGATCTCGACCGCTTCAAGGCCGTCAATGATACGCTGGGGCACGCGGCGGGCGACGCCCTGCTGGTGGCCGTAGCCTCGCGGATTTCCTCCGTGCTCGGTGAAAACGATATGGTAAGCCGGCTCGGCGGCGACGAATTCGCGATCATACAATCGGTGACCGGTAACTGTCGGGAGGATGCGGGCGCACTGGCAAAGCGGGTGGTGCATGCGGTCTCGCGCAGCTTCAGCCTTGAAGGCAGCCATATCAGCGTCGACACCAGCATCGGCATCGCCTGCGCGCCCGATCACGGCACCTCCGCCACCCAGCTTCTGCAACATGCGGACCTCGGCCTCTACCGGGCGAAATCCATGGGATGCGGCTTTTTCGTTTTTTACGAGCCCGGCATGGACATGGCGGCGCAGCACAAGCATGCGCTCGAAATAGACATGAAATCCGCCCTCGAAAACCACGAGTTCGAACTGTATTACCAGCCCGTGGTCAACCTGGAGAGCGGCCGTATCGTCGCTTACGAGGCCCTTGCCCGCTGGCGGCACAGCAAGCTTGGCATCATCACGCCGGACCGGTTCATCACGCTTGCCGAAGAAAACAATTTCATCAAGCCGTTGGGCGAATGGGTTCTGGCGCAGGCCTGCATGGACGCCATGACCTGGCCTCGGGATATCCGGCTTGCCGTCAATCTTTCCGCCGTGCAGCTTTGCAATGACGACATCGTACCGATCGTCGACAGAGCGCTTGAGACATCCGGCTTTCCGGCCGAGCGTCTGGAACTGGAAGTGACGGAAACGGCGATGCTGGAACGCGACAGCAGCGCCAGGGCCTTAAAGCTGCTGAAGGAAATGGGCGTTCGCCTCGTGCTCGACGATTTCGGCACCGGTTATGCCGGGTTGAGTACGCTGACGCATGTTGCCTTCGACAAGATCAAGATCGACCGCGAATTCGTGTCCGGCCTGCCGGAAAACCCCATGTGCTCGGCCATCGTCAACACCATCATCGACATGGCCGAACAGATCGGCCTGAAAGTCACCGCCGAGGGTGTGGAAGACAAGGAACAGGTCGAGGCGCTCAAGCTTTCCGGATGCGACGAGGCGCAGGGCTATTATTTTGCCGAGCCCGCGCCGCTTGCCCGGATACTCAAGAACCGTGCCGTCATCGCTCAAACCGGAAACGACGAATATTGCGACGGAGACGATCAGTCGCCTCGCGATGTGGGACGGCCGATGCAGGACACCTATTGCCCGCCACAAAAAGCGATTTGAGAACCCGGCCGTCAGCCAAAAGGACATAAAATGCGCATTTCAGTATTTTGCCTTTTCCTCACATGCTTTGCCCCCATCACTCCGGTGCACGCCGCCGGCGAAGGCGACACGCTTCGGCAGATTGCCAAGACCGCGAAAATCCGCATCGGTTATCGTGAGGCCGAACCGCCATTTTCGTACCTACTGCCGGACGGAGAAGTCACCGGCTTCTCGACCGATCTCTGTCGTGCGATCAGCGAGGATATCCGCACGCAGTTGAAGCTCGACAGGCTCGACATCGAATATGTGAAAGCCACGCCCGCGACACGCTTCATTCTCGTGCGCAGCGGCAAGATCGATATCGAATGCGCGGCGACGACCAACAATAGCGAACGTCGGAAAATGGTGGATTTCTCCTATCCGAATTTCATGACCGCGACGCAGTTCCTCTCCCGCAAGCAGGACAATCTGAAGAGCCTTGCGGATCTCGCCGGGCGCTCCGTCACATCCGCCTCCGGCACGGTCAACATCGAGCAGCTGAACGCGGTGAACCGCGAAAAGAACCTCAACATCTCGGTCATGCCGACGAAAACCAACGAAGAAGCCTTCGAACTCGTCGTTGCCGGCAAGGCGTCCGCCTTCGTCATGGATGGCATATTGCTGGCGGCACTGGCGGCGACATCAGACAATCCCGGCCTTTATGCGCTTTCCGACGAAACGTTGAGCGCGCCCGAACCCTACGGTCTGGTTTTCCGGCGCAACGACCCGGCCTTCAAGGCAGCGGTCAACGAAAGTCTGCGGCAGATTTTCACCGGTCCCGCCATTCACGGCCTTTACGAAAAATGGTTCACCAAACCCATTCCGCCTAATGGCATGAACCTGAACCTGCCGATGACAGCCTCCCTGAAACAAGCCTACGACCATCCGAACGAATACCGGGACTGAGGGCGTGAAGCCCAACCCCACCTCAATTTTTATGAAAACGTTTTGACAGATAATTTTGGCTGGAGATGCGCGATGCAGAGATCGACATTGTGGCTTATGCTTGGGGTCTTAAGTCTTCTACCCACCATTGCGGCCGCCGACGATACCCAACCGCCTACACTTGAAACCATTGCCAGAACCGGCACCATCCGGCTGGGTTTTGCCGACCGTAATCTTCCCTTTTCCTATATGGGAATAGGCCCGGAGCCGATCGGCTACAGCATCGAGCTGTGCCTGAAGGTTGCGGATTCCATCAAGAAAAAGCTGGGCCTGCCGGAATTGAAGGTGGATTTCGTCAAACGCACTCCCAGCAACCGCATCACGCTTCTCAATGACGGCACAATCGACATGGAGTGCGTGGCAAGCACGAATACGGAGGAAAGACGCAAGGCCGTATGGTTTTCCTACAGCCACTTCATCACCGGCACCCGTTATGTCGCACTGAAATCGAGCAGCATGCACAGTGTCGGCGATCTTGCCGGGCGCACCGTGGTGGTAACGACAGGAACGATCAATATCAGCCAGTTGAATGTGCTCAACCGCAAATTGGGGCTGAACATCGCCGTTCTGCAAAATGACAGCACCGAGGGCAGTTTCGACATGGTGACGGAAAATCGCGCCTCGGCCTTCGTCATGGACGATATTCTTCTGAGGTCCTTCGTCGCCGAAACCGGCAAGCCCGAAGACTATACCATCTCGAACGAATATCTCGCTCCGCCGCAACCCTATGGCCTGATGCTCCGGCGGGGCGATACCGCTTTCAAGAACGCCGTCAACGAAGCGCTGGGGCAAATCTATGCGAGCGGTGAAATCGAAACGATCTACGACAAGTGGTTCAACGCGCCGATCCCGCCGAACGGGATAAACCTCAAGCGCCCGCTTCCCGACGATCTTGCCGACGCGTTTCGAAAGCCCGTCGATACGACGGCCGAGTAAAGAAAAACGCCGCCCGGCAAGGGGCGGCGGGTTTCGCAGAAAACATCACGCGGCGCGCAGGTCGGCGCTCAAGGGTATCTCGACATCGATCTCCAATATGGAGACATGCTCGTCGCGGTCCATCTTCACATGCACCCGGTCGTTGTCGATCTGCACGTGTCTGGCGATGACGGCGAGAATTTCTTCCCGCAGGACGGCGACGAGATCGGTTCCCGACGACGCCCTTTCGTGGGCGAGCAGCACTTGCAAACGCTCACGCGCAAGCGGTGCCGACTTCTGTTTACGGAACAGGCCGAAAATGCTCATGCAGCCCTCCTTGCAAAGATCTTGGAGAAGATACCCCGCTTCTCGCCCGGAATGACCACCGGAATGTCTTCGCCGGACAGGCGGCGGGCAGCGTCGAAATAGGCCATGGCCGGTGCGCAACGGGCATCCGCAAGCGTAACCGGTGCGCCGACGTTGGAGGCGCGCAGCACATCCGAGCTTTCGGGAATGATGCCGAGCAACGGAATGGAGAGGATTTCCAGAACGTCGTCGACCTTCAGCATGTCGCCACGTTCGGCGCGAGCGGAATCGTAACGCGTCAGAAGCAGGTGCTTCTCCATGCGCTCGCCGCGTTCGGCCTTCAGCGTCTTGGAATCGAGCAGGCCGATGATGCGATCCGAATCGCGCACCGAGGAGACTTCCGGATTGGTGACGACGACGGCCACATCCGCATGGCGCATGGCCAACGTCGCGCCGCGTTCGATACCGGCCGGGCTATCGCAGATCACCCAGTCGAAATGTTTCTTCAATTCGGCAATGACCCACTCGACGCCTTCCGGCGTCAGATTGTCCTTGTCGCGCGTCTGCGATGCGGGCAGCAGGAACAGCGTCTCGAGGCGTTTGTCGCGGATCAGCGCCTGCGTCAGCTTGGCGTCGCCCTGAATTACGTTGACGAGATCGTAAACAACCCGGCGTTCAGCACCCATGACGAGATCGAGGTTGCGCAGGCCGACATCGAAATCGACGACCACGACCTTCTGCTTGTTCTGCGCCAGTGCGGCGCCAAGCGCTGCGGTCGAGGTGGTCTTACCAACCCCGCCCTTGCCGGAAGTAACAACGACTACCTTCCCCATACGGCTCTCCTGTTCCTGTGTTGTTTTCTCTGTGTCGTCAGCCAAGTTTTTCGGCCCTTATCGTATCGTTTTCCAGCCACAGCTGAACGGGCTGGCCGCGCAGCTTGTCGTCAATGTCCTCGGCGACCTTGTAGACGCCGTCGATAGCAAGCAGCTCCGCCTCCAGCTTGCGGCAGAAGATGCGCGCCGAAACATTGCCGAGCGAACCGGCCATGGCACGACCGCGCAATGCGCCATAAATATGTATCGAGCCACCAGCGATGATTTCCGCACCCGAGGCGACCGAGCCGATGACGGTCACGTCGCCTTCGGGAAACATGATCGACTGGCCGGAACGCACCGGCTCGTTGATAACCAGCGACTGCACGACAGCCCGAACCTCGCCCGCAGCACGTGGCTTCTCTTCCGGCAACTCGGCGGAAGCGACAGCAACCGGCTCCACCTCGACATCGGAAGCGGGTTTTCCGCCCTTAAGCGACGGCGGCATGCCCGGCTCGATCATCGAGGGGCGAACACCCTCGATGCCCATGATACCGACATTACGTTCCGTCAGCGCCGCCAGCAGAGCCTTCAGCCCCGCCTTGTCGAGCGACAGTTCGGACGCATCCAGAACTACCGGACGCGACAGAAAGAACCCGGCCGAACGCGCAGCGAGATCATCCAGCCGTTCCAGCCATTGATCGAGCGGAGCTTCAGGGGACAGAACGACCGCGAGGAAGGAGCGGCCTTTGATACGGATCGAACGCTGGTCTGTTAGCACTTTGGTCATCTTGGTAAACAAATCGTTGACAATTAGGTACCTCGAATATGGTTAACAAATGGTTAACGACGCCCTTAAAACGACGGTTTCGTTAAGAGAATTCCGCTACGAAAAATTTCATGCAAAACATTCAAAAGAGCCAATTAGCTTTTGATTTTGCGCGTCTTCATTGCTTTCGGAAACTCACAATAGCATCTCATGCTTGCTGCAACCTGACGCCCCGTCTGGCCGGATGCGGACACCGCCTCCCCTGCCTCACCCTGCCGAGTCGCAACCAAAGAAAACTGCCCGATCCGGGACAACATCCGTTGCTGACGCACAGGTGGTCATGCGCGTTCGAAGCGGAAAAACGATTCCGTTATGTGCGCCGATGCTGTAGACACGGGGCTAGCTCAACACCCAACGGAAGAATGCGATGCACAGCAAAGTCCCGCCGACCGCCCAGATTTTTTCGCGCGAATATGGCGCCTTCCTGTTCGACATGGATGGAACGCTGTTGAATTCGATCGCGGTGGTCGAGCGGGTCTGGCGCGAATGGGCCGTGGATAACGGCATCGAGCCGGAGGCCTTCCTGCAACGCATCCACGGCATGCGCGCATCGGAAGTGGTGCGCCGCGAGGCGGTTCCCGGCCTCAACGTCGAGGAACAGGCCGACATGCTGCTGCAAAAGGAAATGGAGGATGTCGACGGCATTCTGCAGATCCCGCAAGCCGCAGCATTTCTTGCACAATTGCCGGCCGGAAAATGGGCCATCGTCACGTCTGCCGCCCGCGCCCTTGCCGAACTCCGGTTGGCTGCGGCGGGCCTCACACCGCCCGCGGTGATGATCTGCGCCGAGGATGTGGTGAATGGCAAGCCCGACCCGGAGGGCTACAAAAAGGCTGCTGAGAAGCTCGGTGTCGCGCCGGAAGACTGCGTCGTCTTCGAAGATGCGCCTGCCGGCATTCAGGCGGGGGAAAGCATGGGCGCGACAGTCGTGGTCATCAACGCCACCCATTCACATCCCATTGAAACGCCGCATCTTTCCATCGGCGGTTATGGTGAGCTGAGTGTCACCATCGGCGACCACGGCGGCTTGAAGCTAGCGGGTAACAAGGGCTGAAAAGCCAACCCACACATGCGCCGTCATCCTCGGGCTTATCCCGAGGATCCAACCACGTATCGCAAAGCCGATCGGCTGTAGATGCCCGGGACAGCCCCGGGCATGACGGAGGAGACGTTTTCGGAAATTGCCATCACCCTCGGCCCAATGACTTGGGCTGACTGGTTTTCAGCGCAAGACCGGAACGACGGAAATGGTAAAAGCCCCGGAGTGCGGCAAATGCCAAGCCTGCTGCACCAACCTCAAATTTCGCCCTGTACTTTTCCACCAAGGGCTAATTGACAGCACCGCGTAAATGTTTCCTAATAAAATTGGTAAGACCATCTTACCGCTTGCGCGACGGGGGAGACTTTCGCGCTGGGAGGACATCATGTTTGTGGCTCTGGAACCGCGCCGTCTTTATAGGCTGGTCGCGGAACAAATTCGCTTGCTCATCGAGACGGGGGAGTTGACCGACGGTCAGCGCCTGCCGGCGGAACGCGACCTTGCGGAACGCTTCGGCGTATCCCGCCCGACGGTGCGGGAAGCGCTGATCGTTCTGGAAGTGGAAGGCCATATCCATATCCGCATGGGTTCGGGCGTTTATGTGAACGCGTCACGCAAACCGGGCAAAGAAAAGTCGCCGGTGCCGGATGCCCATGGGCCGTTCGAGATCCTGCAGGCGCGCTGCATCATCGAAAGTGCGATTGCCGAAGAGGCAGCTAGGCTTGCCACGCCCGAATGCATCGCCAGGCTGGACGATCTTATCGACCGTATGGCCGGCGCGCTCGACAACTCGCCGCAGGCCCTCAATTTCGATCGCGCCTTCCACACCGCCATCGCCGATATCATCGGCAATTCGGCGCTGAACCGCTTTACCGGCCTGATCTACGACGAGCGCAGCGTTTCGCCCTATTTCGAAAAGCTCGCCAGCTATTTCGAAGGGCCACACACATGGATCCTCGCCGTTCAGGAACACCGGCTGATCCGCGATGCAATTGCCGCCAATGATCCGGCAGGCGCACGCGAGGCGATGCGGCAACATCTGACGCTATCGCAAAAGAGATTTTCCGAAAGTTTCGGGGAGGAAACGATCGGAGAAGAGTGACCGACGCCGCAACCGGCGACGGGAAAAACAGAAATCTGGCTTTAATTCGGGAGGAGTTAAGAATGAAAATCAGATTGTCGACTTTGATGGGAGCAACCGCCGCCATTTTGCTTTCGGCTTTGGCAGCACAGGCACAAACCACGCTGAAATGGGCGCATGTCTACGAAACCTCAGAACCTTTCCATACAGACTCGGTCTGGGCTGCGGAAGAAATCGCCAAGCGCACCGACGGTCGCTACAAGGTGGATGTTTTCCCCGCCTCGCAGCTGGGCAAGGAAGCCGATATCAACCAGGGCCTGAAGATCGGCACGGTGGATATCATCATCTCCGGTTCGAGCTTCGCCGCGCGTGATTTCAAGCCGATCGGCGTTACCTATTTCCCCTATATCTTCCGCGATCCGAGCCATCTGATCGCCTATACCAAGAGCGATATCTTCAAGCGGTTGGCCAAAGGCTACGAAGACAAAACCGGCAACCACATCGCCGCCGTCAGCTATTACGGCACGCGCCACACCACATCGAACAAGCCGATTACCGCCTGCGCCGACATGGCAGGGCTGAAGATGCGCGTTCCCGACGTTCCGGCCTATCTCGCCATGCCACGCGCCTGCGGCGCCAACACGACGCCGATTGCCTTTGCGGAAGTCTATCTGGCGCTCCAGAACGGCACCGTCGATGCGCAGGAAAACCCGCTGACGACCATCGAGGCGAAAAAGTTCTTCGAAGTGCAGAAGAACATCGTGCTGACCGGCCACATCGTCGATCACCTCAACACGGTCGTCTCGAAGAACCTGTGGTCCAAGCTTTCCAATGACGACAAGAAAATCTTCTCCGACGTCATGCAGGAAGCTGCCGAGCGGACCACCAAGACCATCGAGGGACGCGAGAAAAGCCTCGTTGAAGACTTCAAGAAGCGTGGCCTGACCGTCGCCGAGGTGGACAAGGCCGACTTCGAGAAGAACGTCGTGGAAAAGGTGAAGTTCGAGGACTTCGGTTACGACAAGGCCGACTGGGAAGCCATTCGCGCCGTCAAGTGAGCCAAGATCCGGTGCGGCCCTTTTTGCCGCACCGCCCTTTCTCTCCAGACGGGATATCTCAATGTTGCAGGAAACTCATACTCAGGTCACGCCTGAAGAACTCGCCCATACGTTCGACGAGGCGCCGCCGGAAGTCGATCTCAAGGTCTACGCCTTCGAGGACTGGGTCACGCTCGGCCTTTTCTGGCTGATGACAGGTTGCGTGTTCCTTCAGTTCTTCACCCGCTACGTACTCAACAACAGCTATGCCTGGACGGAAGAAATCGCCGTCAACTGCCTGATCGGCGTGGTGTTTCTGGGCTCGGTCATGTGCGTGCGCATGTCGCGCCACATTCAGGTGGATGTGCTTTATCACTACGTTCCGCCGCAGGTGGCGCGCGTCATGTCGATCCTTGTCGACGTGCTTCGCACCCTGTTCTTCGCCTACACCTCATGGCTGATGTGGCGGTATCTGGAAATCGTCGCGGACGAGGAAATGGTCACCGTCGCCCTGCCGCGCAACATCGTTTTCTACACGGTTCTGGCCGCTTTCGTTCTGATGTTCTTCCGGTCGGTGCAGGTCTTCATCGCCAATATGCGGCGTGGCTATTCCGTTCTGGAACGGCCGGAAGAATTCCAGAGCGCGGGGGATTGATCGCATGCTTATTCTTATCGGCTCATTTCTTCTGTTGATGCTGATCGGCCTGCCGGTCGCCATTTCGATGGCCACGGCATCGCTGCTCTACATCGTCTCATACAATGTCGCACCTGACATCATCGCCGCACAGCGCCTGATCGCGGGCGTGGAAAGCTTCCCGCTGCTGGCCGTTCCCTTCTTCATCCTAGCCGGCAACCTCATGAACACGGCAGGTGTGACGGGACGCATCTATTCCTTCGCCGTGGCGCTGGTCGGCTGGATGAAGGGTGGTCTCGCACAGGTCAACATTATCGGTTCGGTGATCTTTTCCGGCATGTCCGGTACGGCACTTGCCGATGCCGCCGGCATCGGCACCATCGAAATCAAGGCCATGAAGGATCACGGTTATCCGGTCGAGGCGGCCGTCGGCGTCACCGCCGCCTCCGCAACGCTCGGGCCGATCTTTCCGCCGTCGCTGCCCTTCGTCATCTACGGCATGATGGCAAACGTCTCGATCGGCGCGCTGTTCATGGCCGGCATCGTTCCGGGCGTCGTCATGACACTACTGATGATGATCACGGTAGCGGTCTTTGCCTATGTCAAAGGCTGGGGCTCCGATACGCCCTTCAACCTCAGGACCATCTTCGGTGCGTCGCTTGAAGTGCTCGTCGTCATGATGGTGCCGCTCGGCATCTATCTCCTGACGCTGTTTGGCCTGTCGCTCAACCTGTCGATCCTGATCGTGCTGGTGATATTGCTGGCCTGCGATTGGTATTTCGACTTCTCCGCCGTGATGGCCCTTATGACGCCGGTGATCCTGATCGGCGGCATGACGATGGGCTGGTTCACACCAACGGAGGCGGCCGTTGCGGCCGTATTGTGGTCCTTGTTCCTCGGGCTTGTCCGTTACCGGACGATGACCTTCAAGACGCTGGCGAAATCGACGTTCGACACGATAGAGACCACGGCATCGGTGCTGTTCATCGTGGCCGCGGCATCGATCTTCGCATGGCTTCTGACGGTCAGCCAGGCCGCACAGCTTCTGTCGGCCGCGATCCTGACGATCACCGACAGCAAGTGGATTTTCCTCGTGCTGGTCAATCTGCTGATGCTGTTCGTCGGCTGCTTCCTGGACACCATCGCGGCAATCACCATTCTCGTGCCGATCCTATTGCCGCTGGTGCTGCAGTTCAACATCGACCCGGTGCATTTCGGCCTCATCGTCACGCTCAATCTGATGATCGGCCTGCTTCACCCACCGCTTGGTATGGTGCTGTTCGTGCTCTCGCGTGTGGCGAAACTCTCCGTCGAACGAACGACCGTCGCCATCCTGCCATGGCTGGTGCCGCTGTTCGTGGCGCTGCTGCTGATCACCTTCATTCCGTCAATCACACTGTGGTTGCCGACGGAAATGGGCCTGATCCGCTGACGGATATATCCCCTGCCCGCGCGGTTCATCGCGCGGGCTTCTTTCATCCATACATATGAGGGCACCGTCATGCAGACACGCGTGGCACGTCTATACGGCCGTGAAGATATCCGCGTCGAAACGCAGGACATACAGGAACCCGGCCCCGGTGAAGTGGCGCTCACCATGGCGGCGGGCGGCATTTGCGGCTCAGATCTTCATTATTATCAGGATGGTGGTTTCGGCCCCGTGCGGGTGCGCGAGCCGATCATCTGCGGCCATGAGGCATCCGGCCGTGTGCGGGCGCTGGGAGAAGGTGTCAGCGGGCTCGCCATCGGCCAGCTCGTTGCCGTCAATCCCTCGCAGCCCTGCGGCCATTGTCACTTCTGCCTGAAGGGCCAGCCGATCCATTGCCTCGAAATGCGCTTCATGGGCAGCGCCATGCGCCTGCCGCACGAACAGGGCATGTTCCGCGACCGGCTCGTCGTTCCCGCAAAACAATGCGCGGCATTTTCAGACACCACATCGCCCGCGGAAGCGGCCTGCACCGAACCGCTGGCGGTCTGCCTGCATGCTGTCGCGCAAGCCGGCGACCTCACGGGCGCCAAGGTGCTGGTGACGGGTGCCGGACCTATCGGTCTTTTGACGATCGCTGCCGCCCGTCATGCCGGTGCCGGCATCATCGTCGCAACGGACCTGACCGATGCGGCACTGGAGCGCGCGCCCGCCATGGGTGCGGATCGGACCATCAATGTCGCCAAAGACACCGAGGCGCTTATCCCCTATCAGGACAATAAGGGTTATTTCGACGTCATCTTCGATTGCTCTGCCGCAGGCCCCGCCCTGCGCACCGCCTTCGCCTGCGTCAGACCGCGCGGCACCATCGTGCAGGTGGGTGTCACCGGTGATATCACCATTCCGCTCAATGCACTGGTGGGCAAGGAGATCGTCTGGCGCGGCTCGCAGCGTTTCCACGACGAATTTGCCATCGCCGCCCGGCTGATCTCCTCGCGCGGGATCGATGTGCGGCCAATCATTTCCCACAGCTTCCCGCTTGAAGAGGCGAAAGCCGCATTCGAACAGGCCGGAGACCGCTCCACCGCCTGCAAGGTGCAACTGACCTTTTCCGCAGAATGATATTTGAGGATTAAAGATGAGACATACATGGCGCTGGTTCGGCCCGGTGGACAAGGTCACGGTTCAGGATGCGGCTCAGGCGGGCGCGGAAGGCATCGTCAGCGCGCTGCACCACATAACAACCGGCGATGTCTGGCCGATGGACGAGATCGCGAAACGGCACGAGGCGATCAAGGCAGGCGGGCTTTATTGGGACGTGGTTGAAAGCGTACCGGTCTCCGAGGAGATCAAGACCCAGACGGGCGACTGGAAAAACCATATCGCCAACTGGCAGGAGACGCTGCGCCGCCTGTCCGCCACGGGCATCCGCACCGTCTGCTACAATTTCATGCCGGTGCTGGACTGGACCCGCACCGACCTGCGTTGGGAAACGAAACACGGCGCCAAAGCCATGCGTTTCGATCTCACCGATTTCGCCGCCTTCGACATTCACATTCTGAAACGCCCTGAAGCAACGGCCGATTATCCGGACTGGCTGGTGGAGGAAGCAGCCAAACGTTTCTCCGGCATGCCAGACACGAAGATCGCAGCACTCGGCCGCAATATCGGCGCAGGCCTGCCCGGTTCGGCGGATGGCTACACGCTCTCCCAGCTTCTCGAAAAGCTGCGCTCCTACCACGGTATCAACCGCGAGAAGCTTCAGCAAAACCTGATCGATTTCCTGTCTGAAGTAACGCCGGTCGCTGAAGAGGTGGGCATCAATATCTGCGCCCATGGCGACGATCCGCCATGGCCCCTGCTTGGCCTGCCGCGTATTCTATCAACCGAAGCCGACTACGCCCATATGCTCTCGCAAGTCGACAACCGCGCCAATGGCGTGACGCTCTGCACCGGTTCGCTCGGCGCGCGGGCGGATAACGACCTGCCCTTCATCGCCAGCCGTTTTGCGGATCGCATCCATTTCGTGCATCTGCGCAACGTCACGCGCGACACCGATACCGTACCCTGCTCATTCTTCGAGGACGAACATCTGGAAGGCGGAACCGACATGGTCGCCGTTATCGCGGCACTTCTGTCGGAAGAATCCCGCCGCCGCGCGGAGGGCCGTGAAGACCACACCATTCCGATGCGACCCGATCACGGGCAGGAAATCCTCGACGACCTGACGCGCGGCGCGCAGCCGGGTTATCCCGCCATCGGCCGGTTGAAAGGGCTGGCGGAGCTGCGCGGCATCGAGCGCACGCTGTCGCATGGCCGTTTCGGATTGGCAAAGCGGACAAATTGAGCCGACAGGATTGGCCGCCAGCAGTCTCTCAGCTTGCGGCCAGCCGCGTCCGCAACAGCAGATATGAAAAGGCGGCAAGCCCTCCGGCCACGGCACCGGCAGCTTTCACGATGGCGTCCATCATATGCGGATGCCGCGTGGGCGACAGAAATTGTAGCGCCTCGATACCGAAAGCCGCCACGATGCCCGCCGCGATGACGGCAAGCCAGTAGCGGGGATAAGCCAGCACGAAGGCCGCCGAACAAAAGGCGAAGGCGGCGGCGCGGTCAATCCCCACCGTTGTCAGCGTGTGCGGACGCAAGCCTATCGGGCAAACCGTAACAATCACGATCAGTAGAAGAACCGACCAGGCAACATATTTAGCAAATCTATTTGTCATCATGGCGTCACAATAGAGCGCCGTACGCGTAAACGGAAGATCGTCTTTTTCTTTCGTTGTCCAATAAATCACACTTTTTGAACGGATACTGCACAAACCGGCTTTCGTTACGGCCCTACTCGGGCTAAGGCAGAGGGCAACCGGGCAAGGATCGCGGCTGATGGCCATGAGGTTGTCGCCCTTCGGTCCGGTTATACGGTATCGGGTGGATTTTCCACACAGGATCAGATTTTCAGGGATGAGCACAATGAGTTTCAAGCCGCACGGCAAACATCTGGTTGCAGGAGAATGGGTCGCCACGGATGCGAAATTCCGCAGCGAGCCTACACATGGCGAAGCTTTCGATTTTTCGGTCGGCACCGTCGATCTGGTGAACAAGGCCGCAGAAGCAGCCGAAGAGGCTTTCTGGAGCTACGGTTACACCACCCGCGAAGAGCGTGCCGCATTCCTCGACACCATCGCCGATGAGATCGAGGCCCGCGCCGACGCCATCACGGAAATCGGTACGTCCGAGACCGGCCTGCCCACGGGACGCCTGCAGGGTGAACGCGGCCGCACCGTTGGCCAGCTCCGCCTTTTTGCATCGCATATTCGCAAGGGCGACTATCTCGACCGCCGTCACGACGAAGCGCTGCCCGACCGCCAGCCGCTGCCGCGCCCGGATATCCGTCTGATGCAGCGTCCGATCGGCCCCGTCGCTGTCTTCGGCGCCTCCAACTTCCCGCTCGCCTTCTCGACCGCCGGTGGTGACACCGCAGCGGCTCTGGCAGCTGGTTGCCCTGTTGTCGTCAAGGGTCATTCGGCCCATCCCGGCACCGGCGAAATCATTGCCGAGGCCGTTCTCGCAGCCGTCAAGAAGCACAATTTGCATCCCGGCGTCTTCTCGCTGATCCAGGGCGGCCGCCGCGATGTCGGTTCCGCGCTCGTCCAGCATCCGCGCATCAAGGCAGTCGGCTTCACCGGCTCGCTCGCCGGTGGCCGCGCGCTGTTCGATCTCTGCGCCCAGCGCCCCGAGCCGATCCCGTTCTTCGGCGAACTCGGTTCGGTCAACCCGATGTTCCTGCTGCCGGAAGCCGTTTCCGCTCGCGGCGAAGCCATTGCCAAGGGCTGGGCGGGTTCGCTCACCATGGGTGCCGGCCAGTTCTGCACCAATCCCGGCATCGCCGTCGTTCTTGCCTCGCAGGCAGACACGGTTGCTGAAACCGCACGTGCTGCTCTTTCCGAAGTCGGCCCACAGGTCATGCTGACCGACGGCATCGCCGCAGCCTATCGCGATGGCCGCGACCGCATCGCTGCCGGTAGCGGTGTACGCGACGTGCTGACCACGTCCTGCGACCTGCGTAACGCGACACCTTACCTGTTCCGCGTTTCGGGCAAGGACTGGATTGCCAACCACGCGCTCGCCGAAGAAGTCTTCGGACCGCTCGGCCTGATCGTGACGGTCGACAGCGCTGAAGAAATGATCGAAGTGGCAAAGAGCTTCGAAGGTCAGCTGACCGCGACCATGCATCTCGACGCCGGTGATGCCGAACTCGGCCGCAAGCTGCTGCCGATCCTCGAGCGCAAGGCCGGTCGCGTTCTCGCCAACGGTTTCCCGACAGGCGTTGAAGTCAGCGAAGCCATGGTTCACGGCGGCCCCTACCCGGCCTCCACGAACTTCGGCGCAACGTCGGTCGGCACCATGTCGATCCGCCGCTTCACGCGCCCGGTTTCCTACCAGAACATCCCGTCGGACGTTCTGCCGCAGGATATTCGCTAATCAAAAAATGGGGAGGGCGCTGATGCACCCTCCCCATTCATAACACTACCCCAAGGATCAGGCCGACTGGATCGCCTGTATCTTTTCGATGCCGCCGACCGTGCCGGCGAAATCCTGCCAGACGCCCTGCGCGCCCTTGCGCCACTCATCCAATGCTTCCGGCTGCAACACCTTGCCACCCTTTGAAATCGCAAGCTCCACCGACTTCGCCTCGTCCTCGACGATCAGCCGGTTGAAATAGAGCGCGCCTTCACTGGAAGCCTCCGAAAGAACCTTCTTCTCTTCGTCATCAAGCTGGTTCCAGAACGTCGCACCGTAATAGACGACACCCGAGGCCCAGATATGGCCGGTCTCGGTCATGTAGGGCACAACCTCGTAAAGCTTGAACCCGGCATAGGCGGATTTCGTGAGATCCATGGCATCCGCCACGCCGGTTGCCAGCGCATTATAGGTTTCGGTGATAGGGATGCCGACCGGCGTGGTGCCGAAGGCGCTCCACAACTTGGTGTGCAGCGGGCTCTGGATGACGCGGATTTTCTTGCCCGCCAACTGCTCCGGCCGTGTCACCGGTTCCTTGGTCAGGAGATGGCGGGCGCCGTAATTGATGAAATCCACGGCGACGAATTGCTGCGCACCGAGCTTCGTCTTCAGCTCGCTGCCGGTCTCACCCGTCACCACCTTGCGCACATGGTCGGCATCGCGGAACAGGAAGGGCAGATCGAGGATTTGCAGTTCCGGCACCCAGCCGGAGAGCGAGGAGACGGTAGAAAGGCTCGCCTGAACCGATCCGAGACGGATATTTTCCGCCACTTCCTTTTCGCCTCCCAGCGCACCGCTCTTGACGATGTTGAAGCGGAAACGGCCGGGCAGTTTCGCCTCCACCAGCTCACTGATCTTCACCCAGATTTTCGTCTCCGGCTTGTCGTCGGCGAACAGGGAGGCGACCGTAATGTTACGGGTCTTGGCACTTGCAGTACGCACGAAAGCGGGCGCGGCAAGCGTCGCTGCACCTATGGCAGAGAGTTTCAGGAGATTGCGACGATCGATAATAGTCATGAGTAAAACCCCGGATTTAGAAGACAATGGCCCAGACGCACAGAATGGCGAGGGAGACGAGAAGGGATAGGAGATAGGGAACGACGGCCCGGAAAAGCGCTGTCGCCGGAATGCGGGTGACGCCGCTGACCACGAAGATCAGCATACCGAGCGGTGGCGTCAGGCCATGGATCATCAGATTGACCACGAGAATGACGCCGAAATGGATGGGATCGATACCGGCGGCAACGGCAGCGGGCAGCAGGATCGGCCCGAAGAGCAGGATGGCAGCACCGATATCCAGCACTAACCCCACCACGAGCAGGATGAGATTGGAGAGCAGAAGCACCGCGATCTTGCTCCCGCCGAGCAAGATGACGAAATCCGTGACGAGGCCGGAGACATTATCCACCGCCAGCAGGAAGGCGAAAGGACCCGCCGTGCCGATCAAAAGGCCGATGGCCGCCGCTTCCCCGGCCGATTGCCGGAAGGTCGCGAAGATGCGACCCGCACCCAGCCGGTAACCGAAGCCGAGAAGCAGCGTGTAGAGTGCCGCAAGTGCCGCCGCTTCCGTTGTCGTCACGACGCCGATGCGGATGCCGACCACCACTATGACGCCGAGACCGAATGCGGGTATGGCAGCGATGGCGGAGCGCCAGCGCTCAGTGCCCGTGGCACGCGGCAGGGTATCGACGCTGCGCACGCTGAAATGGATCGCCACCGCAAGGCAGACCGCCATCAGCCCGCCGGCAAAGAAGCCGCCGACCAGCAGCGAGCCGACCGAAAGGTTGGTGGCCGTTGCGAGGATAAGAAACGCGATGCTGGGCGGAATGACATTGTCGAGCACCGACGTGGCGGCAATGATCGCACCCGCCTGCGCCGGCGGATATCCGTGTTTGACGAGTTCCGGCTGGAACGTCGAGGCGCCGAAGGCGGCATTGGCGACCGAAGAACCGGATGCGCCGGAAAACAGCACGCTGGTCAACAGCGTAGTCTGCGCCAGGCCAGCCCGGCGGTGTCCGACCATGGCGGCGGCGAAACGAACCAGCTGGTTGGCAACGCCCGATTCCGTCAGCAGGCTTCCTGCCAGCAGGAAGAAGGGGATCGCAAGCAGCAGGAATTTCGACATGCCTGTTACCGTCGAGGAAACGATGGCCGGCTCCGGCAAGGTGCTGCCGAAGGCGATCGCCACGTAAGCCGCGGCGAGGAAGGCATGGGCGAGCGGTGCCGCCAGCACCAGCCCCACCGCCGCCGTCAGCGCCAGAAACAGGCTGGGCGGCAGGCTGGTATCGACGAAAACTTCCGGCAGGCCGAAATAGGCCACGACTGCGATGGCCAAAGACGCGAGAACGGCAAGCGCCTTACCTTCACTGACACGCTGAAGCGCCAGATAAAGAAGGATCAGCGCACCGCCCCCACCGAGAAAGCCGAAACGCACCCATTCCGGCAGACCAAGCGTCGGAGACGTGCCGCCCAGCATCGCCGCGATTTCAACCCCACCGAAGGCGAGGATGAGCGCCGCGACGAAGGAGAAGGCATCGGCCAGAACTTCGGTTGCTGCGTGAAAACGCTCAGGCAAAAACCGCACGAAAACGTCGAGCCGCATGGCAAGCGCGCTTTTGAGACTGAGCGGCGCGCCCACCGCGATCATGGCCACATGCAGCCAGATGCCGAGGTCTTCCGCGCCGATGAAGCCGGTGTGAAACAGATAACGCAGGGTGACATTGACCAGCACCACCACGAGAAGCGTCGCAAGGATGGCGGCGGCGACCGCGCCGAGCGTCTTGTCCAGAACGGCAAGCGCCCGCTCCGCCGCGCGTTGCGGGCCGATGCGCCGTTGCGCAATTGTTGTTGCCGGACTTGCCGTCATGTCTTTTTCTCCACTCCCGGGCCATGCTCACGATGCCTTGGCCGAGAGGTCGCGATCGAACAAAGTCGACCAGGTGAATTGTTTGGCTGACGAGACTTCCCGCGACACATCGAGACGCGGAAGCACCTTTTCCCCGAAGCGGAAGGCCTCTTCCAGCAATGGCATGCCGGACAGAATAAAGGTATTCACGCCCGCCTTTTTATAGGCCTCCAGTGTGCGGATGACCGTATCGGGCGAACCGACAATCGCGGTTCCTGGTCCCGGCCGGACAAGACCGATGCCTGCCCAGAGGTTGGGAGCAATTTCGAGATCGCGCAGGTTCTCAGGCTTCTGCCCACCATGCATCGCCGTCATACGCTGCTGGCCGACGGAATCCGTCTTGCCGACGAAACGCTGATTGGCGGCAATCGCGCTCGCATCCATGCGCCCGTAGAGATCGGCGGCGGCGGCCCATGCCTCTTCATCGGTATCGCGGACAATCACATAGAGGCGAATGCCGTATTCCAACTCACGACCGAGCTTTTCCGCCCGCGCCTTGACGAGATCGACCTTCGCGCCGATCTGGTCGGGCGTTTCGCCCCAGGAAAGATAGGTCTCGACATGTTTGGCGGCAACGTCGATCGCCTTATCCGAAGAGCCGCCGAACCATAGCGGTGGCGGCTCGATGCCGTGCCCCACCGGCAGCGCCAACTTTGCGCCCTCCGTCTGGAAATGCCGCCCCTTGAAATCGACCGTCTCCCCGGCAAAAAGCCGGTGCCAGATCTGCAGATATTCATCCGCCATATCGTAACGCTCGTCATGCGGCATGGTCATGCCGTAAGCGCCGAGCATCTTGGCATCGCCCGAGACGACGTTGATCAGCAGGCGTCCGCGCGAAAATTCCTGAAGCGTCGCCGCCATCTTGGCGAGCAGCGTCGGCGCGACAAGACCCGGATGAATGGCGACCAGAAGCTTCAGCCGCTCGGTATAGGAGAGCAGCGCTCCCGCCAGAACCCAGACGTCATGTGCGCCGGTGGCAAACAATGCGCCGGTGTAACCAAGCTGGTCATAAGCAAGCGCCAGCTGCTTGTAATAACCGAGATCGACCTTGCGGGATCCTTCCGGTTGCCACGGATAGGCGCCATCGGGCGCGCACATGTACCAGAAAACGTTCATCTGTCGCCTCCCGCGCTGGCTGATTGACCCGTCAGAACTGGTAAAGAGAAATGACCGTGCCTGTAAAGCGTATCGGCCTCCTCCTGCTGTTCGGCAAGGATATTTTTGGCGGCGGGCACTACCGAAAGATCGCGTGAGCGAAGCACCTTTGCCCATGACTGCGCGTCGCCCTCGCTGCCCGGTTCGGCGGCGAGAAGGGCTGCGGCCCGGTCTATATCCGCCATGACGGCGCGGCCGACGCGGTCCAGTTCGGCGGCAATCGCCTCACGGCTCTCCAGCGCTACAGTGTGACGCGCAAGCGTCCAGAACAGCGAGCGGTTGGGAATGGTGGAGCCGCAGCGGACCAGAAGGCTGATCCCGTCATGAGTAAGAGCTTTTTCGAGCCGTGGCGACATCGTCACCCAGGCATCGACGCGGCCTTCCACGAGGTCGCGCAGGCTATCGCTGTCGCCGCTTTCGATGCGTGTCACATCCGCAAGACCAAGCCGCGCCCCTTCCAGACTACGCGCCAGAAGATAGGTATGAAAAGACCCGTCGATCAGCGATATGCGTTTTCCCGAAAGATCAGCCGCAGAGCCGATCGGGCTATCCCGCCGCACGAGGATCGCGCCGTTTGCGGGCCGCGGCGCAGAGGCCGCGATATAGGCTGCGGAAAGCCCGCGCGCATCCGCCTCGATGGGCGGCGTCGAGCCCGTGCCGCCGAAATGGATTTCGCCCTTTTCCAGAAGCGCCGCGGTATCGCGCCCCTCGCGATAGGGCACGAATTCCGGATCGAATTCTTCAAAGGCGCCGGGCCAGAGCCGGGCGAGCCGCAAATGCAGATTGTTGGGATGGACCCCGATTTTCATGTCGATACCTCATTTCGCAATCAATCTACTTTTTTATAGAATGTTTTCGAGGAACGTTTTGGCGATCCTCGGCGGGAAAGCGAAAGAGAAATCTACTAATCCTGTAGATTTTAAAAAATGCTTGATCCTGTCAAACTCACCATAATCAAGCCATTGAAATTTATCGCCATACAATTTACTTTTTTATAGTTTGAAAAATGGGCCTGTAGTCGTGACGAAACCGGTTTCCAATCTCATCTGCCGCAGCGTGGTGGAAGCGAGCGAGCTCTTGAAGCTGGTCGCCAATGCCAACCGCCTGGCCATCGTCTGTTATCTCATGGAAACGGAAGCTTCCGTTTCCGCGCTGGAATATGAACTCGGCATCCAGCAGCCAACGCTTTCCCAGCAGCTTGCCGAATTACGCGACGCCGGTGTCATCGAAGGCTCACGAGAAGGCAAACAGGTGATCTACCGCGTTACCGATCCACGCATCATCCAGCTGGTTCTAACATTGCGCGGTCTTTATACTGATCTTTCCGACGTGACCGGCAAGAAAGGCAGGCGGGCTTTGCCATTAGATGAGGCGATGTTCGATTAGCATGATCGACCTTTACACCTGGATCACCCCCAACGGCCTGAAAATCTCGATTGCGCTGGAAGAACTCGGCCTGCCCTATGTCAGCCACGCCATCGACATCGAAAAAGGCGAGCAATTCTCAGCCGATTATACCCGCATCAATCCCGGCTCGAAAATCCCCGCGATCGTTGATCGCGACAACGGCACTATCCTGACGGAATCGAACGCGATCCTGATCTATCTCGCCGAAAAAGCCGGGCGGCTTCTGCCTGCCTCCACCGCTGCACGGCTGGCAGTCACCGAATGGCTGATGTGGCAGGGTGCAAATTTTGGCCCGACACTCGGTTATGCCCACTATTTTCTGACTTATAATGCCGGACAGGCACCCTTTGCCGAGACGCGTTTCGCGACAGATGTGGAGCGACTATACAGGACATTGAACGACCGGCTGACGGGCCGGGAATTCATCGCCGGTGATTTTTCCATAGCCGATATCGCCATCTGGCCATGGGTCTCGCGTTTCGCGCGTCACAAAATCAACCTCGACGACTTTCCGGCGGTACAGCAATGGTATCGCCAGCTCGGACAGCGCGAAACATTCCGGCGCGGTTACCGCGTGCCTTTCGCGACCTCCGACGTACCGGGTCTTTAACCTGCTTTAGCAGGCGACAAGGTGGCCGGGCGAAACCTCGCGATACTCACGCGGCTTCACCACGTAGTCGACCGCGCGGATCGGGCTTTTCAGCTCGTCATTCGCGGCATTTCGCCGGGTATTTCTGCGGTCCGGGTCCGGCACCGGCACGGCGGCCATCAGCTTGCGGGTATAATCATGCTGCGGATTGTCGAACACCGCCGCACGTGGGCCGATCTCGACGATTTCGCCGAGATACATCACCGCCACCCGGTGGCTGACACGTTCCACCACCGCCATGTCATGGCTGATGAATAGGAAGGCGAGATCGAGGCTCTGCTGCAAATCCAGCATCAGGTTGATGACCTGCGCCTTGATCGAAACATCCAGCGCCGAAACGCTCTCATCGGCGACAATCACCTTCGGCTGGAGTGCAAGCGCGCGGGCGATGCAGATACGCTGGCGCTGGCCGCCGGAAAATTCATGCGGGTAACGCGCCGCCATATCGGGCGAGAGGCCAACTTTTTTGAGCATATCCGCCACCACATCCTTCGCCTCGCGGGCGCTTCCCATGCGGTGTTCCAGAAACGGTTCGGCAATCGCCGCACCCACCGTCATACGCGGATTGAGTGAAGCGTAGGGGTCCTGAAAGATCATCTGCACCGTCTTGCGCATCTCGCGCATGCCGGATTTGCCGAGAGCGAGAATATTCTCGCCATTGACCATCACCGAGCCGGCAGTCGGCTCGATCAACCGCATGATGGCTCGTCCGGTCGTCGATTTGCCGCAACCGCTTTCGCCCACCAGCGACAATGTTTCACCGGCCCGCAGATCGAAGGACACATTCTCCACCGCATGCACGCGACCGCTGAGTCGGCCCAGCAAACCGGAGTGAATATCGAAGTGTTTGGTCAGCCCTTCCACTTTCAGCACCGGCTGGGCACTCGCGTCGACGGTATCGCCCGGGCGCGCCGGCTGCTGGGTTTCGCCTGTGGTGGTGTTGACGATGGGAAACCGCAGCGGTCTTTCCTCACCCGTCATGGAACCCAGAACCGGAACGGCGGACAAAAGCGCACGGGTATAGGGATGTTTGCCGCGATGGAAAATATCCGCCGTTGCGCCGACTTCCACCTGCTCGCCGCGATACATGACGACGGTGCGGTCGGCGATTTCCGCTACCACGCCCATATCATGGGTGATGAACAGAACCGACGTGCCTTCCTCTTCCTGAAGCGTCTTGATGAGGTCAAGGATCTGGCCCTGAATGGTTACATCGAGCGCGGTCGTCGGCTCGTCGGCGATCAGCAGCTTCGGGCGGACGCAAGCGCCATGGCGATCATCACGCGCTGGCGCATGCCGCCGGAAAAGCGATGCGGATATTCATCGAAACGCGATGCGGCTGAGGGAATACGGACCTTTTCGAGAAGGCGGATCGTTTCGGCCCGGGCATCAGCTTTCGACATGGGCTGATGGCACAGCAAGGCTTCGGAAATCTGGTCACCGATGGTGAACAGCGGATTGAGGCTGGTCATGGGCTCCTGAAAGATCATGGCGACCTCGTTGCCGCGCACCTGCCGCATGGCATCTTCGGAAAGGGACAGCAGGTTGCGTCCGCCGAGCAGAATTTCGCCCTGAACCCTGCTGCTTTCCCGATCCAGCAGCCGCATGATGGAGAGCGAGGTAACGCTTTTGCCCGATCCGCTTTCACCGACGATCGCGACCGTCTCGCCCGGCCCGACATCGAAGGAAATATCACGAACCACGGGTTTCCAGCCGCCATCCACGTGAAAGGATGTGGTGAGATTGCGGACGGAAAGCACGGCGTCTTCGGCACCAAGCGGTGCTGCCTGCAGCATGGTCATGATCGTTCCCTTCTTGTCGTTAGGTTTTGGCGGCGCCAGTGGTCAAGCCTTAGTCCGGCCAGCGCAGCATGCCATCGAAGCGGTGCCGGCTGCGGTCTTCGAACGGAGTGGCGATCACCTCGTTGGAAGCGCGCGCCTTGTCCAGTTCCTCAGCCAGACGCGAAGCCACGATGGTTTCCTGTCCGGGGTGAAGGTTGCATGGGTCGAGATAGAAATAGCGATGCTCCACCTCGTGATCGCGGGTGATGATCGGAGGATTGCCCCTGGCCAACGCCGTCGTCAGGTCCCAGGCGGTAATATGCGCTTCCTCGGCATCGATGATGACTCGCAGCCTGTCGAGCGGGTTATTGGTCGGGTCGGGCTCGATCAGCGCGGTCACGCCCGGGCGACCATCAAGCGTTTCCTTCCAGAGATTGAGATAGCCGGTCTCGCGCTCACGGATGCCAGCATGGTCGCGCTTTTCCCAGGCTTCCAGTGCCGCCATGACGCCAAAGATGCTTTCCTTGCCGACCTTCATGCCGCGGCCGATGCCCATATTCTGCAGGAAGGCGTTGCGCACCAGCTCCTTCTTGCCGGCCACGATGCCGGAGGTGGGGCCGCCGAGGAACTTGTGGCCGGAATAGAGGACAATATCTGCGCCTGCGGCCAGAAACAGCTCCAGATCATATTCGGAAGCCGCATCCACGATGACAGGCACGCCCTTGGCATGGGCGATTTCGACGAATTCGGAAAGATGCAGCAGGCCGTAATTCACGACATGGTGCGAAACGACATAAACCGCCGCTGCCGTCTTTTCAGTGATGGCGTTTTCCATGTGAAAACGATGGGTGGATGTCGCCTGCCCAACCAGCACCACCTTGCCGCCGGCAAGCCGGATCGCCTGATCCACCGGCGCGCCATAGCTCACCACATGCCCCATCTGCACCAGCACCTCGTTCTTTTCCGGTGCGATATCAGGCAGCTTTTCAATGGCCAGGAGATTGTTGCCGGTGATGGCGCCCGCAACCGCAAGGCTGATGCCGGAAGAGCAGGATGCCGTGACGAAACCGGCCTCGCCGCCCGTCAGCCTTGCGATGATTGCGCTCGCCTTGCGTTGCAGATCGTTGATCTCGACGAATTGCGGCAGGATCGCCGCCATGGCCTGAACCGCCTCCGGAACGACAATGGAAGCACCGAGCGACGTCATGGTGCCCGAGACGTTGATGACCGGGCGAAGGCCGATCCTGCTTCTGATATCCTCGGTCATGTCTTTCTCCTGTCTTTGCGATGCGATGGGCATCGACATGTATGCCATAATAATGTAATAGCTTCTCAAAATTCATGAGGAGCCGGAAATTGGACGCCCATAAACTGGACGAATTGTCTTCACCCGCCCTGTCCCCGACCGAGGAAACCGCGGACGCGAAGGGGGCCAAGCGCTCGCGCGTCAGCGGCATCGACCGCGCCCTTCAGGTGATTGATTACCTTTACGAAACCGGATCTCCCGCCGGTGCCTATGCCATTGCCAAGGCGATCAAGGCGCCGCTTTCCACCGTCTATGTGATCGTCGACGATCTCGTTGAAAAGAACATGCTGGCGCGCAACGCCGACGGCAATATCTGGCTCGGCGCGCGGCTTTATCACTACGGCCTTGCCTATGCCCGCTCGCTGGATTTTATGGGTGTCGCCACCCACGAAATGCATGATCTCTGCCGCCATGCGGGCGAGACCGTGCAGCTTTGCGGCCGCGACGGCGACCATATGCTGGTGCTGGCCATGGCCGATGGACCGAGCCATTTTCAGGTCGCCTCGCGCGTCGGCACCCGTGTTCCCTTGAACTGGACGGCGTCGGGCCGCCTGCTCGTCGGGCATCTGCCGGAGGCGGAGCGCGTCGAGCTTTTCAGACGCTGCGCCCGCAGCTCGCCTACCGGCCGCGCGGAAATCAACCCGGCGACCCTGTCGCAATCGGCCGGCGCCGCCTTCCATGACCGGCTGTCGATACAGGTTGCCGAATCCGATTACGCCGTTGCCTGCATCGCCTCGCCGATCTGCGACCGTAACGGCGAATGCGTCGCGACGATTTCCATCGTGCTGCCGGAACAGAAGGTGCTGGCGGACGAGAACCACTACACCGAACAGGTCAGGGTTTCGGCCGAAAGGATCGAGAAGCTGATGGGCTGGCGCAACCATTGAACGGCCTCAATCCTTCAGCGCGACGATCGCTTCTATCTCGACGGTGATGTTGCCCGGCAGCGAACCGAATCCCACGGCGGAGCGGGCGTGCTGCCCCGCATCGCCGAACACATCGATGAAGAGATCCGAACAACCGTTTATGACGCTTGGATGATCGCGGAAATCGCTGACCGCATTGACCATGCCGAGCAGTTTGACCACCTTCTTCACCCGCGACAGATCGCCCAGCGCCTCATGCATGACAGCGAGAAGATTGATGCCGGTGAGGCGCGCATGCTGGTACGCCTCATCCAGCCCGATCTCGGCACCTACCTTGCCGGCGTAAAGGTGTCCGTTCTCCTCCCTCGGGCCCTGCCCCGAGAGATAAAGCATGTTGCCTTCCACCACATGCGTGACGAAATTGGCGATCGGCGGCGGCGGTGGCGGCAGCGAGATGCCGAGCGCGGCAAGCCGGTCGTAGGGCGAATGACGCCCATCTGCCTCAAGCGAAGACTGTTTCACGCGAATTCCTCATAATGCCGGGACGGGTATCCCATAATCTCTGCGGAAGGCGGAGGGACTGCCCCCTCCGCGCATCCAATCTGGTTCAGCGCCAGGAATAACCATGGCTGTGGCGCACGAGCTTGCGCGCTCTTGGCACATAACGGCTGGCGGCAATGGCCTCGGCGCCGATGACCGCGTAACGCGGCTCGAACAGGCGCTTGAGACGCGAAACGTCGCCATTGGAATCGGTCGCTTCCAGATCGGCATCCACCAGATCGAAAACCGTGAAATCCGCGCGCTGACCGACATCGAGGCGGTTTTCCATATCGAGGCGGATAATGGAGGCCGGATTGCGGGTGACGGCCTCGACGACATTTTCGAAAGGCATATCCACCGACAGCAGCTTCGACATGGTCGTCGCCAGATCCCACACCGGGAAATTCATCGAATGGCCATGCAAATCCGTGGAAATCGAGAAGGGCAAAAGCCCGCGCGCGATAGCCGCTTCCGCCACCTTGAAGGAGAAGGATGCACCGCCATGGCCGATATCCAGCCGGATGCCTTCGCCGGCGCAGCGTTCCGCGAGGTTGAACAGGTCCTCGTCTTCCATGATGCTGGAGCCCGACTTGCCGTTGAAGCAATGGGTCACGACATCGCCGGGGCCGAGAATTTCCAGCACCTCGTCGTAAAGTGCCGGTGGTTCGCCCACATGCACCATCATCGGCACTTTCAGGATCTTGGCGATCTTCTTGCCGAGCTTGACCGGCGTAACACCCCAGGAACCGGTGATGACGTGGCTCGCCCGCACCTTGATGCCGACGATATGCTCGCTGTTTTCGGCGTAACACTCAAGAATCCGGTCAAGGTCGATATCCTTGATGTCGCGCAGTTCCGGCACCCGGTTGCAGGCGACAAGCCCGATGGAGCCGAGATTGAGGAAGGCCTTGATGCGTTCCTTCGAGGGCTCGATGATATATTCGCGGAAACCGTGGAAATTTGCCTCACCCGCCGACCCGGCATCCACCAGCGTCGTCACGCCGCGCTCGGCCCCGCATTCGGAGGGACGGATGGAAATATCGGTGCCGCCATGCCAGATATGCACGTGCAGATCCACCCAGCCGGGCGAGATGAAAGCGCCCTTCGCGTCGATGCGCTGCGCATCCGCTGGCGCTTGAATAGCAGGCCCTACCGCGGCGATCTTGCCGTCACCGCCGATCAAAATATCGGTAGAGGCCTGGGACGCCCCCTTTCCGAAACCGACGGGTTTCACATTGGAGAGAAGGATGGGAGCTTGAAGAGGCGTTTTTGCCTGTTCACCGGACGTCATATTACAAATCCCTTCGCAGTCTTGGGTCGAGCATGTCCCGCAGCCCATCGCCGACCATTTGCAGCGAGAGCACGGAAAGAATGATGGCAAAGCCGGGGAAATAGGTCATCCAGTCCGCCTGGCCGATATATTGGCGGCCGGCGGAGATCATGGTTCCCCAGGTCGGAATTTCGGGGCTGACACCAAGCCCCAGGAATGAAAGGCCAGCCTCAGCCAACATGGCGCTGGCGAAAAGGAAGGTGCATTGCACGAGGATCGGCGAGATCAGATTGCGCAGCACATGCCGCGTCATGATGTGGAAGGTGGAGATGCCGAGTGCCTTCGCCGCTTCCACATAGGGCAGTTCCCGGATTACCAGCGTCGAGGCGCGCACGATGCGGGCAAGACGCGGTGAATAAACAACGGCAAGCGCGATGATGACCGTCGTCAGCGATGGGCCGAGAGCGGCCACCAGTGCGATGGCCAGCAGAATATCCGGAAATGCCATCATGGCGTCGATCAGCCGGGCGATTGGCGTGTCCAGCTTCTGGAAGAAACCGGCGAGCAGGCCGAGCGTGATGCCGATCAGCGCCGAGAGCGCCACCACGGCGGCCCCCACCAGAAGCGACAGCCTTCCGGCAAAGATGGTGCGGGAAAAGACGTCGCGGCCGAACTCGTCGGTGCCGAACCAGTAGAGTTCGCTCGGCGGTTTCAGGCGGTTCACGATCGACAGTTTCGACGGTGAATAAGGCGCGATCATCGGTGCGAAAACGGCGAGCAACACGAAGACCAGCAGCACGATCAGACCGGCAGCGACCGTCTTGCGCTTCAGAAGACGCCGAATGAACAGGACGGTCGGGTTGCGTGCCGGCGGGACGGTGGAAACAATATCGGCCATCAGTAACGAACCCTCGGATCGACCAGCAGATAAAGCATGTCGATTGCAAAATTGATGAGCACGTAAAGCCCGGCGATGACGAGAAGCGCGCCCTGGATGACCGGATAATCGCGCCGGAGAACGGCCGAGACGACGAGATTGCCGACGCCCGGCAGACCGAAAACGGTTTCCGTGACGACCGCGCCGGAAATCAGCACGGCGGCGGTCAGACCAAGTACGGTGAGGATGGGAATGAGCGCGTTCTTCAGCGCGTGTTTCATCACCACCCGGCGCTCCTTCACGCCCTTGGCTCTGGCGGTGCGAACATAATCGTCGCCAAGAACATCCAGCATCGAGGCGCGGGTGAAACGCAGAATGAGGGCTGAGGAAACGAGGCCGAGAGCGATTGCCGGCAAGGTCAGGTGGTACATGCGCTCCATGAAGCTAGCACCCGGCCCGCCATAACCCGACACCGGGAACATATCGAGCCGCACGGCGAAGAACTGCATGAGGATGAGGCCGAGCCAGAAGCTCGGAATACTCGCCGCCAGCATCGCAATGGTGGTCGCAGCCTGATCCACGAAGGAACCGCGCCGGTAAGCGGCATAGATGCCGATGGGAAGCGCGATAGCACTGGCGATCAGCAGCGAAAAGATCGTCAGGAAGAAGGTCGGTTCCGCACGGTCCAGAAGGGCAGAACCCACCGGCATGTTGAGAAAGATCGACTGGCCGAGATCGCCCTTCAGCAATTGGCCGATATAATAGACATATTGCACGCCAAGAGATTGATCGAGACCCAGCCGGGTGCGCAGTTCCGCAATGTCCTGCGCCGAGGCATCCGGCCCAAGCATCACCGCGGCCGGATCTCCGGGGGTGACGCGCAGGATGACGAAAACGATGGTGACGACGAGGAACATCACCACGATCATTCCGGCAAGTCTCTGGAAAATATACCGTATCACGAATAAAGGCTCCCGGTGGCACAAGCGGCGGACCGCTCATGCGCGACAGTTGAAGCGAAGCTGCTGAAGGGTGCCGGCAGCCCGGCACCCGTTTGCCATGGCAATATTACTTCGTGACCGAAGCGTTCCAGAAATACGGCCATGGAGCCGGATCGACGCCTTCCAGCTTGTTGGACCTGGCCGCCACGGCGTTGAAGTCACCGATCTTGATGAGCGGCAGCTCGGCATAGATCGTCTTCTGCACATTGGCCCAGAGCGCGATGCGCTTGTCCGGATCGGCTTCCGAGGTGAAGGCATCAACCGCCGCCTTGCGCGCCGGCGTATCCCACCAGCCCGGCGAACTGGTGGACAACGCGCCCATCAGCGCCGGTTCCGGCAGGAAGGGGCTGTGGCTGATATAGATGTCCCACAGCTTCGGGTCGGCGCGGCGCTGCGTCAGCGTCGCCCAGTCCACCACCTGCATATCCACCTTGAAGCCGGCAAGCTTCAGATATTCCGCGGCGACCTGCGCCATCTTGTAGTGGAACTCATACTGGCGGCTGGTGAGGATGCGCAGCGGCTCGCCATTATAACCGGCCGCTTTGAGCTTTTCAGCAGCGGCTTCCGGGTTGCCGACGTTGTAATTGCCCTCGACGCCGTCTTCCGTGTGCCAGGAGAAATTGCCGGGATAATAAGCGCCATCAAGCGCGTAAAAATCCTTGCTACCGAAAGCGGCTGCCAGCATGTCTTCCATGTTCAGCGCCTCGGTTACCGCCTTGCGCACCTCAAGCTTGGAAGACAGCCCCTCCTTGGTGTTGAACACGAAGACCGGGAAACCGAAAGGTTTCAGCATCAGCGGCTGCGACGCCGAGGAAGACTTCACCTTGTCGAAGGATTCGACCGGAATGGAATCGACATAATCATACTGGCCGGAAACGGCGGCCTCGACACGGGTATTCGGGTCAGGAACCGGAACGAAGCGGATTTCATCCAGGTATTGATGGCGCGCGCCACCGTAACCATCGCTTTCGCCGCTGCGAGACTTATAACCATCGAAACGAACGAGCTGGATATATTGGTCGGCCTTGCGCTCCTTCAGCATGTAAGGACCGGTGCCGATGAATTCGGCCATCGGCTCGGCCTGCTTTTCAGCCGGAAGAATGATGGCTGCGGAGTTGTTGAAAGCAAGCAGGGAAGTCAGCGGTGCATAGGGCTGCTTGAGGGTGATCGTCACTGTTGCTGCATCGGGTGCCGAAATATTGTCGATGAAACCGGCGGCCTGCTTGCCACGCGAGGCGATCTTCATCCAGCGGCCAAGCGAGGCGACGACATCTTCCGAGGTCATGTCGCTGCCGTCATGAAACTTGATGCCCTGCCGCAGCTTGATCGTGTAGGTTTTACCGTCAGCACCAATCTCGGGCAGGCTTTCTGCCAGAAGCGGCGTCACTTTCCAGCCCTTGTCGAAGGTATAAAGCGTTTCGAAAATATGCTGCGTGACGATACCGACGAGATCGGCCGTCGAGGCCATTGGATCAAGCGTCGGTGGCTCGCCGATCGTGGCGACATTGATCACGCCGCCCTTGTCCGCAGCCATCATCACACCCGGCGCAAGCAGCAAAGCGGCGGTGGCGAGAAATGCAAGTTTACGTCTCATTGTTAAGCTCCCAGCTCTTCGTTCCGATCTTACGTATTCTATTATTATGTTATATCAATCTTTATAACAGAATATCTCGATAAGACGCCTTGTCAATGACAATGCGGCACGACGACGGATTTCGGGGATCGGCAAAATGGGAGACAGGTCTTCGCAGGAGGCGAAAACAGAACGTAAGGCGATGAAAATGCGGCCGTTTCACCCGAAACACGGTGCGCGGCGAGAACAATCGCTTCCGGCAGGCACGGCGGGAATCACGACGGCGTTCGGCGGGAAAACGAAGGTGGAGAATTAAGAGGGCTGGATATTTCGCATTTGCGAACAAAGTGCTATTGAGGATCAGAGCAAGACCAGATTACGACAGACCTTACCTCGCATTCTTATTAATCGTTACCTTATTCGCCTTCGCCAGCCGTGTTTTTAAGGGCTGCAGACAGACCTGATATTCCAAGCCGCCGAGTTTTATTCCAAGGCGGTCCATAAATTTTTTATTACGTTGAAATTATTGAGGAAATCATGAAGACGGCAATCGTGCATGACTGGCTCACCGACAGAGGTGGGGCCGAAAAAGTGCTTCACAACCTTCTTGAAATTTATCCTCACGCGGATCTCTATTGCCTCGTTGATTTCATGAGCGATCGAGACCGGGGCTTTCTCGGCGGCAGGCCGGTCAACACCTCCTTCATCCAGAAGCTGCCATTCGCCCGGAAAAAATATCGCTCCTATCTGCCGCTGATGCCGCTCGCCATCGAGCAATTCGATCTCAGCGGTTACGATCTGGTGATTTCCTCAAGCTACGCCGTCGCCAAGGGCGTCATCACCGGTCCCGGCCAGTTTCACGTCTCCTACATCCATAGCCCCATCCGTTATGCCTGGGATCTTCAGCATCAGTACCTGAAGGAATCGAAGCTCAATCGTGGTTTAGCCTCCTGGATCGCCCGTGCCGTTCTTCACTATATTCGCATGTGGGACATCCGCACTGCCAACGGCGTCGATCTGATGACGGTCAATTCCAAATTCATCCGTAGCCGGGTTCGAAAATGCTACGGACGCGACTCCACCGTGATTTATCCGCCCGTGGATACCTCCCATCTTTTCCCTTCCGACCGGAAGGGCGATTATTTCGTCACGGCTTCGCGGCTGGTACCCTATAAAAAGGTCCACCTCATCGTTGAAGCCTTTGCAAAAATGCCTGACAGACGACTGGTCGTCATCGGCGACGGGCCGGACATGAAACGCATCAGGGAAATCGCCACACCCAATGTCGAAATCCTCGGCTTCGTCGGCAATGAGGAGCTTCATAAATACATGGCGGAAGCCAAGGCATTCGTCTTCGCGGCCGAAGACGATTTCGGCATCGTTCCGGTTGAGTCGCAAGCGCTAGGAACACCCGTCATCGCCTACGGAAAAGGCGGCGTACTAGAGACTGTGGTTCCACTTGGCGCCTCCAATCAGCCAACCGGGCTTTATTTCCGTGAACAAACACCTGAGGCTATCTGCGCTGCGGTGCAGGAGTTTGTCGATAATTCTGACAGTTTCGACAAGAATGCCTGCGTCGACAATGCCGCCCGCTTTTCAAGTGAACGCTTCCTGCGGGAATTTGCCGATACCGTGAATTTCGCGCTGGCTGAGCGGGCTTGATGACAAGTAGCGCTCGGCAAGAGCCCGTCCACAAAAACTCATATTGAGCGCTTGCATGGAACCTAAAAAGTCGCGTGACAACAGCTACGATGTTGCCAAAGGCCTGTGTATAGTCCTTGTCGTCTTCGGCCATGCGGAAAGAGGGCTAAATGGTTCTGGCGCGCCGCCGCATTTCAGCCCCATGGGCTTTGTTGACTATGCAATCTACACCTTCCATATGCCGTTTTTTTTCTTCGTGTCGGGACTGTTTTTCTCCGGGGAAAATGCCGCTCCGAAGAATTTTCTCGCCAAGCTCGGAAAGAATATCGCTTATCCCTATCTGTTCTGGTCACTCCTGCATGGCAGCCTGATGGTGGCGATGGGGCACTTTGGTCTCACCAACACGACCATCGATTTCACCAGAGTCCTCGAAGTCCTGTGGAACCCGATCAGTCCCTTCTGGTTTCTCTACGCGCTGTTTTTCTGCCAGCTTGCATCATATGTGTTCGTGCAGGTACCCGCCCTTGTCCGCATGGCAATCGCGCTCGCCCTGTTCGCAGTTTTCTATCTGCAGAGCCAGCCGGTCCTATGGGATATCGCCTACGGGTTCAGCTATTTCACACTGGGAATTGTCGCCAAACAATATGGCTTTCAGCAGAGGCGATATACGGTGCGCTCATTTCTCGCGCTTCTGGCCGCCTTTGCAATTTCCACCTATTTCTCGTGGCAAACCGAAATTCCCGAACGGCTTCCTTTCATATCCGCAATCCTCGGCATATTTCTGGTTATCGCAATTTCACGCGCACTGGTTATTCGCGAAAGCGCAATTTCATCGATGTTCAAGATACTCGGCCAGTTATCCGTCGGCGTCTATGTGATGCATATCATCGCCATCGGCTTTGGCCGGGCCGTCGCGGTGAAACTGCTCCACGTAACGGACACGGCGAGCTTATTGGCGATCACAACGGTCATTGGCGTTGCCCTGCCGGCCATTGTCCAGATGGCCGCTATCCGTTTCGGGATCCATGAATGGGTGGCTCTGCCCGCCTCGGCCCACCGTCAGCGCAAAACGGACACCGCAGACCGATCACAGAGTCTGACGGGTAATCGCTAACGCAGGAAAAAATCTTTTTAAAACAAATAAATAACCCGTATTCAAGTCAAACATGAAAGAAACCGGGCAAGCGTGACAAAACTGCACTAGCGCTATGCAGCAATCGCAGTGATTATGGCGTCCACTAAATATTGAAGAGCAACGATACTGACACCACTCGGGATCATGAATATTGCGCATGTTACGGATTTTCCGGCGCAATTGAGCGATGGTCGAACTTGAAGCATCGCCTGAAATTAGGCATATGCCTGATACAAGCGTGAATATTTCGGGATGCGATTCTGCTGAACGGATGTAATGCCCGGTTGAGATTTCATTTACCGGTGTCAATTATGAAGTGCTTATTTTTTAAAACTTATACGACGTCCGGTTTGTTTCTGTTTTTCGGACAAAATTTATTTTGAGGACCAAATGCGTTTATTGAATGTTTCGATTCTGCTTGCCTCTGCAGCACTGACGGGTTGCACGGTCACCGCGGCATCCGGCCCCGATGCAGCAACCATTGAATCCAACGCTTCAGTAAAGTTCGGTTCCAAGGACAAGCAGAAAACCGCGGGCGTTGATTACGCTCTTATCGACATCAACAGTTCCGTTCTGAACTATGTCGGCGACACCACCACAGCCACCCTGCTCGGCAGTTTCGGCGGCGGCAAGGGTGGCGTTCCGGCGTTGCCGATGGGTGTTGGCGATGTGGTGCAGGTCGCAATCTTCGAAAGTCAGGCGGGCGGCCTGTTCATTCCAAACGATGCGGGCAGCCGTCCCGGCAACTTCATCAGCCTGCCGAACCAGACGGTGGACCGGGAAGGCAATATCAGTGTTCCCTATGCCGGCAAGATCCGTGCGATCGGCCGCAATGTCGAGGATGTGCAGCGCGAAATCGAAGAGCGTCTGGCCAACCGCGCCATCGAACCGCAGGTCCTCATCACCAAGATCTCCAGCCGCTCCGCGCAGGCATCCGTGCTTGGCGACGTCAAGGAACCGACGAAGGTCCAGCTTTCGGAAGCGGGCGATCGCGTTCTCGACGTTATCTCCTATGCAAAAGGCCTCAGCGCTCCGAATATCGAATCCTATGTCACGCTGATCCGTCGCGGGAAGACCGCACGCGTCAACTACAATCACCTTGTCAGCACGCCCTCCGAAAACATCTATGTCGTTCCGGGCGACACGGTCATGGTGGAGCGTGAACGCCGTACCTATCTCGCCTTCGGCGCTTCCGGTCTCAATGGTCGTTTCGAATTCGAAGATGCCGCTCTCAAGCTCTCAGATGCGCTCGGCAAGGCCGGCGGATTGCTCGATTCCCGCGCAGACCCTGCGCAGGTCTATGTCTATCGTACCGTCAAACGCGATCTTCTCGTGAAACTTGGCATCAACATGTCCAAGTTCCCGGGGCAGGAAGTTCCGGTCATCTTCCGCGCCAACCTGCGCGATCCGTCAACCTTCTTCGCCACCACGAAATTCCCGATGCAGGATCGCGATATCATCTACGTCACCAACTCGCAGGCCACCGAACTTTACAAGTTCCTGGATCTCGTCGGCTCCGTTCCCGCAACGGCAGGCAACGTCTCCGACGATGTGCTTGCGACACGCAACGCCATCCGGGCGTTCTGATCCTCGGCAACTCGAAGCTCCTGTTCAAAGCCGCCCCGGAAACGAGGCGGCTTTTTCTTTTGGCCGGAAACAGATCAGGCAAGATCCACCGTCGCGCGTTAAGCCTTGCGACCGGCATATTCTGAAAATCGCTGCGCCCCTTGTTTCGCAAGGCAACATCGAGGCCGACATTGTCGCCGCCATTACAAAAGTTTAAGGTGATTTTGCAGCGCATTGGGTGTCTTGTGGGAGGAAAGCTGCTCCCACGGCTTACCGCACATGTTCGGGAAACATGTATTGCTCTCATTTTGCGGAACCGTCAGATGAAACGTTTATGGACCGCCCTCAGCGTTCTCGCCATCGCAGCCGCCGGCGCGTGGTATTTTAAAGATCGCCTGCCGCTGGATCAAATTCCCTATCTCAAACAATTCGCCAGCGTTTCGCCACAGGCTGAAACGGCAACGGCCGATGGATCTACGGCCAAGAAGGGGCAACCGTCACAGAACGGTCAAGCGACCCAGCAGACAGGCCAAAGACAGGGCAGCGGGCGGCGCAATGGCGGCCCTCCTACCGTCAGCACCATCGCCGTCAACAAGGCGACGCTGCCGATGGACGCAACGGCGACGGGATGGGCGGTTGCGGCCGACATCACCAATATTGCGCCGCTTCAGGCCGGTCTCGTCACGGAAATCTCGGCGAAGGACGGCCAGCACATCAAGGCGGGCGATCTGATCCTCAAGATGGATGACCGTATCGCCCGTGCGGCCGTCGACAAGGACAAGGCCAATATCGCCGCCGATCAGGCAACGCTGGAACAGACGGAGGCCGCCTTCCAGCGCGCCGTCAATCTCGTCAAGCAGAGTGCAGAGTCCCAGCAGGTGCTGGATCAGGCACGGGCAGCGCGGGATTCCGCCGCCGCCAAGATCGATGCCGACAAGGCAGCGCTCGCTTCCGACCAGGTGACTCTCGAACATATGGAGATCCGCGCGCCCTTCGACGGGCGGCTCGGCGATATCACCGTCAGCCCCGGCGCCTATCTCAGCGCCGGCATCAATATTGTGACAATCACGAAATACGACCCCATCTCGGTCAGTTTCCGCCTGCCGCAGCGTTACCTGCCGCAATTGCGCGAAGGCGTCCAGAAGGACACCGCGGTGGACGTCGACCCGGCAGCGACCGGCGGCGAACCCATGAGCGGCATGCTGCGTTTTTACGACAACGTCGTGGACCAGACATCTGGAACCGTGCTTGCCAAAGCGGAATTCAAGAACGATCGCGGCCTGTTGTGGCCCGGCCAGTCCGTCAATGTCACTGCCCATTTCGTCTCGGACGAGGAAATGATCGTCGTGCCGACGGTTGCCGTGCGGCCGGGACCAAAGGGCAATTTCGTCTACACTGTCGATGGCGATCACCGCGTCCATATGACAACCGTGGAAGTCGCCCGCTCGAACGGCGATCTCACCGCCATTGCAGGTGGCCTGTCCGGCGGCGAGCATGTGATCATCGAAGGCCAATCGGGACTTGCCGACGGCCAGCAGGTGGTCGAGCAATTCTCCGACAAGGGTGGCGCGGCCGCCAATCTGGCCGCCAATATTCCGCAGCAGGAACAGGTTGGTAACCCATGATCCCGAATTTCTGCATCAACCGCCCCGTCGCAACCACCCTTCTCGCCATAGGCCTCGTGCTCGCGGGGCTTGCCGGTTTCCGCCTGCTACCCGTCGCCGCATTGCCGAAAGTCGATTTTCCGACGATCAGCGTCTCGTCGTCGCTGTCGGGCGCTTCGCCGCAAACCATGGCCACATCAGTCACCACGCCACTGGTCAAGCAGTTCGAGACCATTCCAGGCGTCAGCGAAATCAGCGCCACCAACACGCTGGGCAACAGCTCCATCGTGCTGCAGTTCGATCTCAACCGTGACATCGACGCCGCGGCAGCCGATGTGCAGGCCGCAATCTCGCGTGCGCAGCGGCAGTTGCCGAGCAACATGACGACGACGCCGAGTTACCGCAAGACCAACCCGGCCGATGCGCCGGTGCTGCTGCTTGCCATCAACAGCAAGGAAATGCCGACCAGCAAGGTGGACGAAATCGCCGAGAATATCATCTCGCCGCTGCTTTCGACCATTTCCGGCGTCGCGCAGGTGAGTATCTACGGCGCGCAGACCTATGCCGTGCGCATCGGCCTCGACCCGTCGCAGCTTCAGGCAAGAGGGCTCGGCGTCGATACCGTCACAACCGCCATCGCGCAGGCGAACAATCAGGTGCCCGTGGGCGCATTGCAGAACGATAACCAGCGCCTGACGATCGAGGCCGATACCCAGCGCACCGACGCGGCGGCCTTCCGCTCGCTGGTCGTGGCGACAAGCAACGGCGCATCCATCCATCTCGGCGATATCGCCAATGTCACCGACAGCATCGACAACCCTAATGCCGGCAGCTGGTTCGACGGCGAACAGGCAATCGTTCTTGCCGTGCAGCGCCAGCCGGACGCCAACACCGTGGACGTGGTGGATGCCATCAGGGCCAAGTTACCGGCGCTGCGCCAGCAATTGCCGCCCTCGGTCAATATCAACGTCATGAACGACGCGTCGACCGCAATTAAGGACGCGATCTCCGACGTGCAGTTCACGTTGCTCCTCACCATCGGGCTGGTGGTTGCAGTCATTTATCTCTTCACCGGGCATCTGACGGCAACCATCATTCCGGGCCTTGCCGTGCCGCTGTCACTGATCACCGCCTTCGGCGCCATGTATGTTCTGGGATACAGTATCGACAACATCTCGCTACTCGGACTGACCTTGTCGGTCGGGCTTGTGGTGGACGATGCGATCGTCATGCTGGAAAACATCCTGCGACTGCATGAAGAAAAGGGCCTGACGATGCGCGAGGCGGCCCTTCAGGGCGCGGCGGAAGTCAGCGGCACCATTCTGTCCATGTCCATTTCGCTGGTTGCGGTGTTCATTCCCATTCTGTTGATGGGCGGGGTAATCGGCAGGCTGTTCAACGAATTCGGCATGGTCGTCACGCTGGCGATCATGGCGTCGGCGCTGGTTTCCCTGACCGTCACGCCGATGCTCGCCTCGCGGCTTTCCGGCCAGTCCTCCAGACCGCCGGCGATCATCCGCTGGTTCGATGCCGGCTTCGAGCGCACGCTTCGCCTCTATGGCAACGCCGTCGGCTGGTGTCTTTCCCATCGCCGCGTGGTTCTGGGCGCGTTCCTGGCATCGGTTGCGGCTTCGCTCTATTTGTTCGAAACCCTGCCCTCCAGCTTCTTCCCGCAGGAGGATATCGGCCGTCTTTCCGTATCAACGCAGGCGCGCGAGGACATTTCCTATACCGCGATGCGTGATCTTCAGGCGCAGGTGGCTGATCAGATCCGCAAGAACCCGGCCGTGGTGCATGTCACCTCCACCGTCGGCGGCAATTCCCGCAATCCGCTGAATAACGGCTCGATGTTCGTCGAGCTGAAACCCAAGGAAGAGCGCGCACCGCTCAGCCAGGTACTGGCGGAACTGGGGCAGGCCACGTCGAAGGTGGCGGGCATCCGCACCTATATCAATCCGCAGCAGAGCCTGCGTTTGGGCGGACGCAGCTCCGCGAGCCAATACCAGCTCGTCATTCAGGGCCTGAATGCCGACTCGACCAATGAATGGTCGAACAAGCTGATGGAGGCGATGCGCCGCGACCACACGTTCACCGCTGTCACCTCCGACGCCCAGAACGGCGCAATCGCCGCCACGATCTCGGTCGACCCGGAAAAGGCCGCCGCCTTCGGCATCACCAACGATCAGCTGCGCAAGACCTTGGAAATGTCGTTCGGTGGTTATACCGCGGCACAGATACAGTCGACCGGCGACAGCTACGACGTGATTGTGGAGTTCGACAGCTCGAAACAATGGAATGACGATTTCCTCAGCGACATCAACATTCTCTCGGCAAAATCGGGCGCTCTGGTTCCGCTTTCCAACTTCGCCACCCTCACCCGCACGCAAGCACCAGTCACCATCAACCAGACGGGCCAGCTTGTTTCCACCACGGTCTCCTTCAATCTGCCGGATGGCGTGGCGCTTTCGGATGCAACGAGCCGCATCGACCAGATCAAAACCACCATCGGCCTGCCGCAGGACGTCTTCACCAGCTATGGCGGCACGGCGGCGATCTTCCAGCAGAGCCAGGGTAATACCGGCATCCTCATTCTGGCGGCGGTGCTGACCATCTATGTGGTGCTGGGCGTGCTCTACGAGAGCTTCATCCATCCGCTGACCATCCTTTCCGGCCTGCCGGCGGCGGCCTTCGGTGCGCTGGTGGCGCTGAAGGTGATGGGCATGGATTTCTCGATCATCGCGCTCATCGGCCTGTTGATGCTGATTGGTATCGTCAAGAAAAACGCGATCATGATGATCGACGTGGCGGTTGAACTGATACGCGAAGAGGGCGAACCGCCCACCCGCGCCATTCACGAAGCCTGCGTGCGCCGTTTCCGGCCGATCATGATGACGACTTTCTGCGCGTTGCTGGGCGCCCTGCCCATCGCGCTTGGCTCCGGCGCCAGCTCTGAATTGCGCCAACCGCTCGGCGTCGCCGTGGTCGGCGGTCTTATCGTCTCGCAATTGCTGACGTTGTTCATCACCCCGGTCATCTTCGTGGAAATGGACCGTTTGGGCACCTACCTCACCGGACTGTTTTCGCGCAAGAAATCGGTCGAAAAACATGCCGAACCGCAAAAGCCGGAAGGTGCGAGCGAACCCGATTCCGTCGCGGCCTGAATGCTCTAATGCAAGCTTCCGAGGCGCTCCAACGCCTCGGAAAATCCCTGCCCCTGCAACTGGAACGAAACCGTTCGGCCTTGCAGATCAGGAGCCTCTATCGTCAGGGTTTGCCCCGCCTTCAACGCAGAGACCAGCTCGACGAACGGCGTGAAGGAAACGATGCAGCCCACCGGCAGGCAGGTGCTGACCTGAACTTCCTGGAGCCTCACATTTCCGGATTTTACCGAAAATAGCTTAGTGACGGCAAGGCCGAAAGGCATGACGATGGTGCCGGAAAGCTTGTCCGACGTACCGCTATCATCAAGCCGGAACTCGACGGAGACGACCAGCTTGCGCGTCTTTTCCTCTAGCTGGACCTGTGCGATGGCGCAGAGCGGTTTTACCGCCTCCGCCACCGGAGTTTTGGCGTCGGCACCATCTTTTTTCGCAGGCGCCGCGCAGGCAAGCTGCCAGCTTCCGTGAACCTCGTGCAAAGGTGCAGTGGTCTTTACCGCCTCTTGCGCATTTGCATCGCCTGCCGTCACTCCGGCGGACAGGAGCACCGCGAGAGCCGTCTTCCAGAGCATGTTTTGACCGCGTTTCATCAGAAACGAACTCCCAGTTCGGCAAAGGCGGATTGATCCAGCACACCTGCCCCGAAAACCGCACCGTAACGGAATGTCAAAGTGGCGGAGGGATTGAGGTCATAGCTCAGCCCCAAATTCAGCAATGCTACGTCGCGCGCTGTCGCGGCACTCGTGACGGAAAAGGCACTCCCGCCCTCGTAGAACAATGTGCTCGCAAGCGTCGGATCACCATAGGTATGACGCCATGCCACATCGAACATCGCGCGGCCAAGCATTCCCTCAAGGGCGATATCGCGCGTGACGCGCGCGCCGAGCGTCGAATAGAGTTGACCATGGTTTTCGGAGCCGGAAGAAACGGCAGCGATGCCGCCCGTCTCCCGGAAAGCATCCGTATGAGTGCTCACGTAGCCGATATTGGCATAAGGCTCGATATGGGTAAGGTCGAAATCGAAACGCCAGGCGGCCTCAGTAAAGACCTGCGTGGTCGAGGCGTTGTAGCTGGCGGCAAGCTCTTCCTTCAACGTCGAAAACGAAATCGCCCGGCGAGTTTCGACATCCTGAAAGGCGTGGATTGCGCCAAAGCGCAGAGATGCCGGGCCGACAGCTGTGCCCGCATAGGCGGCCAGATAATAGCTATCCACATCAGCAGTCGCGCCGAGCGCAGCCTGACTGATGGCATCGCGCCCGTAACCGGCTGCCACCCCGGCGCGCCAGCTATTGCCCAAGTCTCCATCGAGACCGAAAAGAGCGCCGCCGCCCTTGGTATCGACCGACGAACCATTACCGTCGCCATCTGTCCGTCCACGCGAACCGAAACCGCTGGACCAGAATGTCAGTGACCCATCATTGAGGTTGAACGGGTCCGGCTCGCCCTGCGCATAGGCAACCGGCAAGATCGGGCGCGCATCGACACCTTCAAAGGCGCTGCGCAGCCGGTTGAGAATGACATCGCGGGTCTGGCCACTGCGATTGATCAGCGCCATGGCGAGTGAGGGATGGATTTCCCCGGCAAGCTGCGAGAAGGCGGATTGCGTTTCACCCCGCCCCATAAACACGGCCGCCCCGTAGACTGGCGAGGCTTCTCCCAGCGCCTCGACGGCATTGGCGGCCGCGTGTGCATTCGCCGTCGATGTCCCGGCGGCAAGAAAGCCGGCGTCCTGCGATGCGAGGCCGAAAGACAGGTAGGCGGTGCCATTGTCGGCGCTCTTTGCGGCCTTGGTGGTCAGATAGGCGAAATTTCCGTCAATGCTTGAGAATGTGCCGCTAATCCCGCCTGTCGCTGTCAGGATCGTGTATCGGGTGCCGAGGCTGTAGGCCGAATGCCTCTCAAGCGGCGTGACGATGAGGCTCACATCATTGTCGATGGTGACCGTGCCGGTCACGGCAAGCCTGTCGGAGTTGCCGGCAGCATCGATTTCGACGGCATAGGTCGAGCCGCTGGCAAATGTCGCATTACCTGTGGAAGTCAGCGTGCCGATGGAATTGCCGGGCGCAAGCGTGCCGCCCGACCTCACGGTCAGGCCGCCAATGGTACCGGAACCGCCAAGCGTCGCGCCGCTGCCGACCGAGACGGCGCTGGCAAGCGAACCGTTGACGCTGAGCTTTCCGGACGAAACTTCGGTGACGCCGGTATAGGTGCTGTTTCCGGTCAGGACCAGATTGCCGTCGCCGGTCTTTTCAAAGGCGCCGGTACCGTTGATGGCATTGGAAAGCGTGCCCGCCCCGTCAACGACCAGTTGCGCATTGTTGGCGATCCCACCCGAGCCGAAACTTTTCGCGTTTCCCTTCAGCGTACCACTCGAAATCGTGGTGCCGCCTGAATAGCTGTTATTGCCGGCAAGTGTCGTGACGCCGCTTTCCGCAACAACGCGACCTGCCCCGGAAATATCGGCGGAAAGCACATAGCCGGTCTCGGAATGGTTAAAAACAACGCTGCCATTACCAGCACCGAAGGCGATCGTACGCGCTTCCACCGCACCGGCCGAACGAGCCGTTTGCCCGGCCGCCGCGCCGATGTTCAAAACCCCTGTCGACCCTGCATCCATGGCGATGAGAATGGTTGGGGCAGCAAGCGAGGCACCGCCTGTCACCTCCACGGAACCGTTTCCGGCGATGCCCGCGACCATAAGATCGTCGGCGACGACACGAGATCCCGCGCCGCTGACCACCACCCTGCCGTTCGATCCGACCTCACTGCCGACATAAAGTTCGTAGGCATGGAGCGAGGCGCCATTCGTGACGGTCAAATTGCCGGATCCCTCGAAACCGACATTCACGGAACCGGAAATAGCCGAGCGATTGTCGACATAGGCGGTGACGTTCGAACCTGCACCGGTAATCGTCATCGTGCCGGAGGAACCGGCAAATTCACCGAGCAGAACCGACGCCGCGCGGATGCCGCCGCCGGCGCTCACCGTCACCTCTCCGGCAGTCCCGCTGCCGTATCCGACGAAAAACGTGCCGGTCATCGTCCAGCTCGATCCGCCGCCAGTCACGGTGACGGCCGAAGCGGAGGCGCCACGGGTCGCGACATATCCGTCACGGCTCTCCACCGTGCCCCCAGCCCCGACAGTCATGGATCCATTACCGTCGAGGCCGACATGAAGATCGCCGCGGCTTTGCAACGTGCTGCCAGCCCCGGACACCGTGGCGGAGCCGGTGCCGCCGCCATTCGTCCCGATGATGGTATTTGCCGCATCGACAAGGCCGCCGCCGGTAACAGCCAATGAACCCGTGCCGGTTGCCCCCACTTCGAGATTGCCGCCACCAACCGTCCAGACCGAGCCCTGCCCATCCACGACGGCAGCGCCGGTTGCGCCCGCGACGACGCCAAGGCGCGCCTTTGTGCTTTGCACCGAGCCGCCCGCCGTGACGTTGAGTGTGCCGTTGCCGGCTGGACCATTCGGATCGGAGATGTCGCCGCCGACCTGCAGATCGCCCGTCGTCCATTTCGAACCGTCGCCGATCACCGTCGCCGAGCTTTCCGAATGGCGACCGATAACCGCGTCAAAGCTGTTGACCGTTCCCGCTGCCTCGACCCGAAGCGTCCCAGCACCTCCATTGCCGACCATCAATGTATCGCCGCTTTGCAGCGAAGAGCCGAGACGGCTGACCGTGACGGCGCTTCCATCCGCCGAAGCCAGATTGGCGATTATCGTCGTCGTTTGGCTGATGACGGCTCCACCGCCGGTGATGGTGAGCGTACCGACACCAGCGTCGCCGACCACCATACCGTTCGTTACGTTCCAGCGGCTATCTTTGCCGGAAACGAGCGCGTTTCCCGTCGTACCCACATCCTCGGCCAGAACGCCCACTCTGCTTTCCAGAGTGCTGGCGGCTAGTACGTTCAGACTGCCGTTACCGCCGGAAGGCAACGCGCTGCCGGTGTTGCCCACGGAAACAGTACCGGAACTTGTGAGGCTGGACGAATTGTCGAGCGTGAGTGAGCCGTTTCCCGCTCCGATCCCGCCAATAAGGATGTCCTTGGAAGACGCCGTCGTGCCGTGCAGCAAACGAAGGTCGCCTATACCGTTACCGCCGACAGAGACTGCACCGGCATTCACCCAGTTCGCACCCGAAAAGGTCGCGGTTCCGGACGATCCATTGGCTATACCGAGGTCAAACGAATTCGTCCGAAGGCCGCCTTCCACCACCAGCGTGCCGACGCCGCCAACATTGACACCAATCGACAGTTCATGGGCTTCGGCGTTTGTGCCTATCGTGATTGCCGGTCCGAAGCTATTGATCATGACATCATCGCCGGCACCCGGCACATGACGCGACGGGCCCCAGTCAGCGCCCGTAAACCAGTCACCCCCACCGGAACCTGTCCAGAGCAATGTTTCAGCCGCAGCATTCGGCACGGCAACAACAGAGAACATCAGGGAAAAAACGCCTGTCACGCTGCAGGCGACAAACCCGCGCAACGTCGTTCCACGCATTTCCGCTGTCGGGCAGGTTTCCCTTTCCGAAACATGGCAGAAACAAGCGGACATTCGATCTCCTTCACCCGCCCGAGACGTGGCTCTCTTTCGACCGACGAATCATTTTCGAATCAAGTCAATTAGACCCGTTTTAAAGATCATTTCGAGTATGAATAGTGTAGAACTGCGTTTTTACTGTCTGAAAAAAATATAAAACGGAGCACGACGGGCGCGCTCCGTTTGTATAGATGGCAAGGCGGGAGACCGGGAGAGAAAAGCCCCCGGCTTTTGCTCACTGCTTGGAAAACCGACCGAAAGCCCCACCCGAAAAACACAAGGGATCGCCATCGCGGTGAGCGGCGCGCAACACTTCGCCGACGATGATGGTGTGGTCACCCGCATCATGGGCGGCAGCCCGACGGCATTCGAAACGGGCAAGCGTACCGGGAATGACCGGAACGCCTTCGTCGTTCATTTCCCAGTCGAGATCGTCGAAGGCGTGACCGTTGCGCGTAAAGCGGGCGCTCAGCACGTCCTGATCGGCACTCAGCACATGGATGGCGAAATGGGTCGCACCGCTGAAGGCCGGATATCGCGACGAGTTTTTGGCTGGAGACCACAGCACCAGCGGCGGATCGAGCGATACCGACGCAAAACTGTTGACCGTCATGCCGATCGGCCCCTCCGGCGTGGTAGCCGTCACCACCGTGACACCGGTGGTGAAAGCGCCGAGCGCGTTGCGAAAGCTGCGGCTGTTTTCGCCGCCGGGAACGAATATGCGCTCGTTCGGCATTTTGATTGCTTCAGTGACTGACATCAGGGCACCTCGCTTCCGGTCGCAAGTGTATAAAGCTCAAACCACGTCTGGCGGTCGATCGTGACGCGCAGGGCGTCAGTCGCCGTTTTAATACGCTGAATATTGTTGGTGCCGAGCACCGGCACGATCTTCGCCGGATGCCGCAGCAGCCAGGCGATGGCGACGGCGGTAGCATCGACGCCCTGCTCCTTGCCGATGCGCTGCAGGGCAGCCATGGTTCCACCGTGAGCGCCGGAGAACAGCGAGCCGCCGCCAAGCGGCGACCATGCCATCGGAGAAACCCGCTTTTCCTGTAGGAAGGCCAGATCGCCATTGGTGAAGCTATCTGTGGCAAGAAGGCTCATTTCGATCTGGTTCGTAACCAGCCTGTTCTTCATGGCCGATTGCAGCAGCGAGAAATCCCACGGGCGGAAGTTGGAAACGCCCACAGCCTTGACCTTGCCGGACGCCACCAGCGCGTCGAGCGCCTTGCCGGTTTCCTCCGCATCGATCAGCGGATCGGGCCTGTGGATGAGCAGCAGATCGACATGATCCGTTCCCATGTCGCGCAGGGAGGCTTCGACCGAAGCATTGATATGGCCGGCCGTCGTATCGTAGTGCTTGACGCGGGCGGCGGAGTGACGTCCGGCTGGCGCCACGATGCCACATTTGGTGACGATTTCGATCTTGTCGCGAAGGGACGGAGCAGCCTTCAGCCCCGCGCCCAGAATGGCTTCCGCCGTATATCCGCCGTAGATATCGGCCTGATCCATGGTGGTGATGCCCTGCGCCAGGCAGGCTTCGATCTTGGCCTGCACATGGGCGGGCGAAGTGTCTGCATCGTCGCCGATGCGCCACATGCCGTAAACGATGCGGCTTAGTTCCAGTGTTTCAGAAAGAGCGATACGTTCCATCAGTGGCGTTTCCCGTTGCCGAGCGGCGTCGCCGGCGTTTCAGAAGGCACCCGGCCGTAGGCATGCGGCAGGGAGCAGGTTTTCATCTGCGGCAGAACCTTCGTACCGAAGTGTTCCGCCTCGTCGATGTGGGGATAACCGGAAAGGATGAAGGCACGAATGCCCATCTTCTGGTACTCCTCCAGCGTCGACAGGACCTTGTCAGTCGAACCGACCAGCGCAGCACCACAGCCAGACCGCGCCCGGCCGATGCCGGTCCACAGATTGGGTTCGACATAACCGAACTTGTCGGCCAGTTCGCGGCTGCGCGCCTGATGCGACACGCCGAGCGAGCTGCTGTCATGCGCGCGGTTGCGGATCAGTTGCCCATATTCGTCATCGAGCTTCGAGACAAGATGCTCGGCATATTCGCGCGCTTCCTGCTCGGTATCGCGCACCACCATATGGACACGCAGGCCGTAATCCAGCGTGCGGCCATGGGCGGCAGCGCGTTCATTGGCGGCGCGCATGCGTTCAGCCAGTTGGTCCTTCGTCTCCGGCCACATCAGATAGACGTCGCATTGCGCGCCGCAAAGTTCCAGCGCATCCGGCGAATAACCGCCAAAATAGAGCAGCGGACCGCCATTCTGCTGGTAAGGCCGTGCCGGCTCGGTCGAAACACCCTTGAACTGGTAGATTTCACCGTCATGGTCAATGGTGTCGCGCGTCCAGGCCTGTCGCAGTATCTGCACGACTTCATGGCTGCGCTTGTAGCGAAACGCGCTGTCGGCCACCTCTCCGGGGAAATCGGAGCTGATGACGTTGAGCGTGAGACGTCCTTTCAACATATGGTCGAGCGTCGCAACCGTGCGCGCCAGCATGATCGGCTGCATCTCGCCGCAACGGATCGCGGCAAGAAAATTGATGCGATCGCTGATGGGCGCGCAGCCGGCAACAAAGCTCAGCGTATCCTGCCCGACCTGATAGGACGAGGGGCAGAGGATGTTGCGGAAACCGAGCTCTTCTGCCTTTTTGACGATGTCGTAGCAATGCTCGAAGCTGGAACGCAGGCTGCCATCCGGCACACCCAGATAGGCGTAATCGTCGGAACACAGGGCGGAGAACCAGGAGACCTCGGCAGCATCGAGATCAGCGGATGTAACGGGTACGACGGTCATTCAATTCCTCCTCAAAGCCGCTCTCGTTTTTCTTGCATAACATCAAGAAATATGTAAATCAATGATGTATCAATTTTTGTTTCGGGGAGGAAACGGCATCATGAAACACACTGGCGGCAGCCTGCCCATGTATCTGCAGATCGCGGAAATGCTGGTGCGCGAAGTAGCGGCAGGCCGATTGATCGACGGGGAAAAGCTGGCGCCGGAGCGCGACATGGCAGCCGATCTCGGCATTGCCGTCGGCACGCTTCGCAAATCACTCGCAGAGTTGCAGGAGCGCGGCCTGCTGGAGCGCGTGCAGGGTTCGGGCAATTACATCCGCGCCGTCAGCGACCCGCAAAGCGTCTACGCCTTCTTCCGTCTCGAGATGATCGAGGGTGGCGGCCTGCCAACGGCAGAGGTTCTGGATGTTGCGCGCCTCGCCAAACCCTCCAGCCTGCCCGTTTTCGGCACGTCGACGGAAGGACACCGCATCCGCCGCCTTCGACGCATTGCCGGCAAACCCGCGGCAATCGAGGAAATCTGGCTGGATGGCTCCTACGTCGACACCATCGCCATCGAAAACATGTCGGAATCCCTTTATCTTTATTACCGCACCCGCCTCAACCTCTGGATATCCAAGGCAGAAGACCGCATCGATCTCGGTGAAGTGCCCGACTGGGCACCGGATACATTCGGCCAAAAAACGGGCGCGACAGTACCCCGCGTGCTGCGATTGAGCCAGGCGCAGGACGGCGCAGTCGCCGAAGTCTCATGGACCTGGTTCGACCATACCGTCGCCCGATACGTTTCTCGCATACGTTGAGTTTGCGGAAAATTCGCGTGATCCACACCGATGGGGAAATTTGACGGCAGACAAGGAAGCCGTAGCCTGTCACGCGACTGATATCGTCGATATATTTCTTTAAATCAACAACTTAATAGTTTTTGATTTCTGTCAGAAATAAAATTGATACACTATTGATTTCCTTTTTGTGAACGGTAATATCACGAACTCAGGGAGACAGGCGTTTCGCCATCCCACGATATCGCCAGATGATCGGGATAAATTTTCGAAAGCGCGATGCGTGGAACATGAAGGTTGATACCGGCTTTTGCGTCCATTCGGATTTTGAACGCGCCGGTCGTGAGGAGGAAAATATGGCTTCGGTCAGCCTGCGCAAGCTGGACAAGAGTTACGGTGCCCTGCGCATCGTCAAGGGCATCGACCTTGAAATCAACGATGGTGAATTCGTGGTTTTCGTCGGCCCTTCCGGCTGCGGAAAATCCACGACGCTGCGCATGGTCGCAGGACTTGAAAGCATCAGCGGCGGCGAGGTCATGATCGGTGAGCGCGTCGTCAACAAGCTTCCGCCGCGTGAGCGCGACATCGCCATGGTGTTTCAGGACTATGCGCTTTATCCGCACAAGACGGTGCGCGAAAACATGGGCTTCAGCCTGAAGGTACGTGGTGTCAGCGCATCGCAGGCCAATGCCAGCATCGACGAAGCGGCAAGAATGCTCGGCATCGAACATCTGCTCGACCGCCGGCCCGGCCAGCTCTCCGGCGGCCAGCGCCAGCGCGTGGCCATGGGCCGCGCCATCGTGCGCCGCCCGCAAGTGTTCCTGTTCGACGAACCCCTCTCCAACCTCGACGCCAAGCTGCGCGGGCAGGTGCGCACCGAGATCAAGCGGCTGCACCAGCAGTTGGGCACCACGATCATCTACGTCACCCACGACCAGGTGGAGGCCATGACGCTGGCTGACCGCATCGTCATCCTGCGCGGTGGCGATATCGAGCAGGTCGGCACTCCGGATGAGGTTTACAACCGACCGGAAAGCGTGTTCGTCGGCGGTTTTGTCGGTGCGCCCGCCATGAATTTCGCCAAGGCGAAGGTAAACGGTGACCGGCTGACATTTTCCGATGGCAATTCCCTGCCGATGGCGGCCATCCGGCCTTCCCGCGAAGCGGCACTCGATGGACGGGAGGTCATTGTCGGCATTCGCCCGGAGCATTTCGGTCCCGCCGAGGGCTTCGATGTCCAGCTGACGGTCAAGGTGCAGGTGGTGGAGCCGCTCGGGTCCGATACGCTGGTGCATTTCAGCCTTGGCGATGCGGCGCTGACCGCAAGGATGCCGCCGCAGCTGAGACCCGCACCCAACGAGGAGCTGAGGATCGGCGTCGATCCGTCCAAGGTCCATCTTTTCGACGTTGCGACGGAACGCTCCATTCACTGACCAGCCGGGGCCGCAACCGGCCCGGCCAAAGATTTATATAACGGGAGGAAAACATGACATTCAAAGCCATCACGGGGGCAGCGCTCTGCGCGACCATGCTCACCTTTTCGGGGCAGGCCTTCGCCGACGCCGAACTGAAGATCTTCGTTTCCAGCCAGCATCAGCCCGACGTCTGGCGCAAGGCAATCGACCAATATGAGGCGAAGACGCCCGGCGTGAAGGTAGTGATCGAGACCGGCGGCAATACGTCGGAAATGCAGGCGCAATATCTCAACACCGTCATGTCGGCCAAGGATTCGAGCCTCGACGTGCTGATGCTCGATGTCATCCGCCCCGCCCAGTTCGCTACGGCCGGCTGGACCAGCGATTTCTCCGGCAAGGATATGTCCGCCTATCTGCCGACCTACGCCGAAGCCAACACCGTGGACGGCAAGATCGTGGCACTGCCCGCCTTCGCCGATTCCATGTTCCTTTATTACCGCAAGGATCTGCTCGACAAATACGGCATCCAGCCGCCGACCACCTGGGACGAGCTGAAAGAAGCCGCCAAGAAGGTGATGGAAGGCGAAAAGAACCCCGAGCTTCAGGGCCTGTCCTTCCAGGGCAAAGCAATCGAAGGCGCGGTCTGCACCTTCCTGCTGCCCTACTGGAGCGAAGGCAAGTCTCTGGTTGAAAACGGCAAGCTGAATTTCGACAACAAGGCCGCCGTGGATTCGCTGAAGCTGTGGAAGAGCTTCGTCGACGAAGGCATTTCCAAGAAGAATATTTCCGAAGTGGCGACCGACGACACACGCAAGGAATTCCAGGCTGGCAAGGTTCTCTTCGCCGTCAACTGGTCTTACGCTTGGACCCATTTCCAGGGCAAGGAATCGCAGGTCAACGACAAGGTCGGCGTCGCCCGCCTGCCGGCCGTCAAGGGCGGTGAGCAGACGACCTGCCTCGGCGGCTGGGAATTCGGTGTTTCGGCCTATTCCAAGCAGCAGGATGAAGCCAAGAAGCTGGTGGAATATCTCTCCGGTCAGGACGTGTCGAAGTTCATGGCCATCAACGCCACATTGCTGCCGACTTATGCCTCGCTCTACAAGGATGCTGATGTCACCAAGGCGATCCCGTGGTTTGCGGATGCCCTGCCTGTCGTCGAAACGGCAAAGGCCCGCCCGGTCACGCCGCGTTACAACGAAGTGAGCGAAACGATCCGCACCACCGTCAACGGCGTGCTTGCGGGCGTGATGACGCCCGAGGATGCCGCAAAGCAGATGGAAAGCCGTCTGCGGCGCGTGCTGCGCTAAGCTTCAAAGCCGGGGAGCGGCATGCCTGCCATGCCCTTTCCGGCCGCTTTGACCTGACCAGTGAAAATCGCCTGAGCGGCGCAATAAACGGGCCGGGTCTGAACCGGTCCGATCGGGAGACGATGACGTGAATTCAGTTGCGGGAGTGGCAGACGTGACGATGCCGGAAAGAACGATGGTCAGGGTGGACGAGAAGAAGCTGCCGCGATGGACGCGGTGGCTCGATCTCGGCGACCGGTCGCTTGCCGTGCTTTTGCTGGCGCCTGCGGCCATTCTTCTTTCGCTTATCATCGTTTATCCGGTGGCGCGGCTGGTCTACACCTCGTTTTTCAGCCTTTCGCTGACCTCCGGCCTGCCGGCGGAATTCATCGGTTTTGAAAACTATACGGCGATGCTCGATGATCCGATTTTCTGGGAAACAACCTGGAATACGGTGCTGATAACGCTAATTACCGTGCCGGGCGCTCTGTTCATGGGTCTCGGGCTGGCGCTCCTCGCCAACCTGCCCTTTTCCATGCAATGGCCGATGCGCCTGTCGCTGCTCATTCCCTGGGCGCTGCCGCTTTCCTTTGCCGGCCTGATCTTCGCATGGTTCTTCCATTACGAATATGGCGTGGTCAACGATGTGCTGAACCGGCTGGGTTTTGAAGGCGTGATCTGGTTCAACTCACCGAACTGGGCCTTTGCGGCCATCTGCCTGACCATCATCTGGAAGACCTCCTCCTTCATGGCGCTGATGATCCTTGCCGGTCTGCAGACCATTCCGCGCTCGCTTTATGAAGCCGCCGATGTGGATGGCGCCGGCAAGTTCAGGCAATTCTTCGAGATCACGCTGCCGCTGCTCAAGCCCTCGATCGTCGTTGCCCTCATCTTCCGCACGATCACGGCGCTGCAGACCTTTGATATTCCTTACATGATGACCGGCGGCGGACCCGGCACATCCACCACGACGCTTGCCATGTATATTCACCAGAACACCGTTTCCTTCCTCGATCTCGGTTACGGTTCGGCACTTGCGGTCATGATGTTTGCGCTTTCCATGTGCGTCACCGCCGTTTATCTCCGCATCATCCGGACGAAGGACTAATCCCATGAGCACCGTTGCGACCTCCTCCGGTCTGTCTTCCTTCTTTTCCGGCAAGCCGCTGCGCTTCATCGCGGCCTCCATATTGCTGGTCAACGGCCTGTTTCCGGCCATCTGGATCCTGTTCACCTCGCTGAAAACCGAAGCGGAACTGACGGTGAAACCGATCACATGGTTTCCGCATGCGCCGACGCTTGCCAATTACATGCAGGCCTTTTCCGACCAGCCGCTGCATCTCTTCCTCTTCAACAGCTTCATGGTGGCGCTTCTTTCGACCGCACTCACCATTCTGATTTCGGTGCTGGCGGCCTATGCGCTGGCGCGGCTCGACCTCAAATACCGGGCGCTGATCCTCTCGCTCATCATCGCCGTTTCCACCTTCCCGCTGGTAACGCTGCTGGTGCCGTTGTTCGAAATCATGCGCGCGCTCAACCTGCTCAACAGCTGGACGGCGTTGATCCTGCCCTACACCGTGCTCTCCCTTCCGGTCTGCACGCTGATGCTGGTGTCCTTCTTCGAAAGCATTCCGCGCGATCTGGAAAACGCCGCCATGATCGATGGCTGCACTCGCATCGGTGCGCTGTTCAAGGTGGTGGTGCCGCTCTGTGCACCGGGCGTCTTCACCGCCGGCATTCTCGCCTTCGTGAACGCTTGGGACGAATTCCTGCTGGCGCTTTCCTTCAATTCCAATCCCGCACTTCGCACCCTGCCGGTCGGCATCCAGCTTTATCAGGGCGAGTTCGCTTTCCCCTGGCCGGTTATCTCGGCGGCGCTGGTGGTCGGCATCGTACCGGTCGCCATCCTGATCGTCATCTTTCAGGAACGGGTTGTCTCCGGCCTCACTGCCGGCGGTCTCAAGGGTTAAACAGGTAAAATCATGTTATTCGAAAAGACCAGCAACGGCTTCACCCTTTCGATCGGCGGTCGCACCATTCTTTCCCATTCACCCGAAAACCCGGCCTTCTTTGCCGGTTTCGGCGAGGAACGGATGGATATGTATCGCGGCAATTTCGATATCGAGGACTACGTCATCGAACGGACTGCGCTGCGCCATGCCGAAGTCAGCGGCGATAGCGTGACGCTTTCTTCTGCGCCCGGACAGGCACCGCGCCTTCACCTCACGCTGGAAGGCAACACCATCAGGTTCACGGCGCTGGATGAAACCATCAACCGCCTGTGGCTGCGGGTCGTTGCGGATGCGGATGAGCATATCTGGGGCGGCGGCGAGCAGATGTCCTATTTCGACATGCGCGGCCGCCGTTTTCCGCTCTGGACGTCGGAACCCGGCGTTGGCCGCGACAAGACCGCCGAAATCACCTTCAAGGCCGATGTCAGCGGCAAGGCGGGTGGCGATTATTACAACACCAACTACCCACAGCCGACCTGGCTTTCCTCACGCAAATACGCACTGCATGTGGAAACGAGCGCCTATTCGGTCTTCGATTTCCGCAACGACGATTTCCACGAAATCGAGATCTGGGCGATCCCTGAGCGGATCGAGCTTTTCGCGGGCGACGCCTTTACCGATATCGTTTCGGCCCTGTCGCTGCGGTTCGGACGCCAGCCGGAACTGCCGGAATGGGTTTATAATGGCGCGATCATCGGGTTAAAGGATGGCGCCAACTCCTTTGCCCGGTTGGAAAAAATCCGCTCCGCCGGAACCAGGGTTTCCGGTCTGTGGTGCGAGGATTGGGTGGGGCTTCGTCAGACATCCTTCGGCGCCCGGCTGTTCTGGGACTGGCAGGCCAATGACGTGCGTTATCCGCATCTGCGCCAGAAGATCGCCGAGCTTGCCGATCAGGACATCCGCTTTCTGGGGTATGTGAACCCCTATCTCTGCGTCGACGGCCCGCTTTTCCCCGTGGCCGAGGCGGCCGGTTATTTCGCCACCGGCGCGGACGGCAAGACGGCGCTGGTGGATTTTGGCGAGTTCGATTGCGGCGTGGTCGATTTCACCAATCCGGCCGCAGCCGATTGGTTTGCCGAAGAGATCATCGGCAAGAATATGCTGGATTTCGGCCTTTCCGGCTGGATGGCCGATTTCGGCGAATATCTGCCGATCGACATCACGCTGTCGAACGGCATCGACGCCAAGCTGATGCACAATGCCTGGCCGACACTCTGGGCCGAAGTCAATGCAAAGGCCATCGAAAGCCGCGGCAAAACCGGCGAGGCGCTGTTCTTCATGCGGGCGGGCTTTACGGGCGTGCAAGCCCATTGCCCACTGCTGTGGGGCGGCGACCAGTCCGTCGATTTCTCCCGCCATGATGGTCTGGTTACCGTGATCTGCGGTGCGCTGTCCTCCGGCCTTCTCGGCAACGCCTATCACCATTCTGATATCGGCGGTTACACCAGCCTGTTCGGCAATGTCAGAACGCCGGAACTCATCATGCGCTGGGCGGAAATGGCCGCCTTTACCCCGGTCATGCGCACGCATGAGGGCAACCGCCCGCGCGAAAATCTCCAGATCGATCAGGACGAGACAGTTCTTGGCCATTTCGCCCGCATGACGGCGATCTATGTCGCACTCGCGCCCTATCTGAAATCGCTCTCCACGGAAGCGGCGCAAACCGGCCTGCCGGTGCAGCGCCCGCTTTTCCTGCATTACGAGAACGACCGGCAAACCTATGCCATTCAGGACAGCTATCTCTATGGTGCCGAAATGCTCGTCGCACCCGTGTGGAAGGCAGGGGAAACCCAGCGCACGCTTTATCTTCCGGGCGAAGGAGAATGGGTACATCTGTGGAGCGGTGCGCGGCATGCGGGCGGGCGCGAAATCACCGTTGATGCTCCGATAGGCCAGCCGGCCGTCTTCTACCGCGCCGGGACGCCCTTTGCTGCGCTATTTGAACAGCTTCGCAGTCTCGGTTGAAGCATCACCTTCCTGCCATCCCTGCAAAAAACGCCGCAAATATTGCGGCGTTCGAGAGATGTTTCAACAGGTAGTCATCAGCCCGTCAGGCGTGGCGATGTGATGGCTTTCTTGAACAGAGCCGTCATCGCGTCGCTGATACCCTGTGATGGGCTCACCTCGAAATACAGTCCCGGGGAAGCACAGCTTTGCATGCGCGAGCCGATTTCCGACTGAAAGGGCTTTATCCAGCTATTGTACCAGTCATTCGTCGGAAGCGGCAGATAGGTGGTATAGAGCACGGCGATACGAAAACCCTTTTCTTTCAGCTTCGTACAGGCCTTGATGTCGATCGGCTCCTGACAGCGGCCCCCGTCAGTTTTTTCGTGCAGGAGGAGGGCTTGTAACTGTCGCCAACACCATCTGAAACGAAAAAGATCACCTTGTCCGGGTTTGCCGAGCTTGCGCCCGTGCCCGAGGTTCCGGCCTTATCTCCGATCTGGGACAGAGCGCGGTCGAAGTCGGTTTGCTGGTCGTTATTGTATCCCTGATAGGGAATGGACATCAGGTTGATTTCACCCGCTTTTTTCTTCGCAGTCTCCAGATCCGAGGTCAGCGGAACGACCTCAAGCAGCTTCGTGTCCTCCGCCCGCTCCCCGAAGGTATAAACAGCCATGCGATATTGATTGCTGCTTTTGCGGGTGGTTTTCGCTGTATCCATCAGACTGGCGGTTGCTTTGGCGACCACGTCGATGCGCGTCGTAACTCCGAGTTTCTTGGCCTTGAAATAATAGCTGTTCGGGTCCGCCACGCCGTCTTTCACGATGTGACAGGCAAAAGCGCACTGATCGCTCGTATTCGCAACCAGGGTGGCAACATCCTGGGGTGTGGCGCCCACTCCCATGGAAGGCGTATTGTCCAGCAGAAGATAGAAATCGCTAAAGGTTTCCGTCTCATATTTCGCCGTGGCCGTGCCGCCAACCGAGATGAAATCCTTGCCCAGAACCCCGGAGAGTGTCGTGCTTACCGATGCCTTGAAGCTGACGGATGACTCGACCACATTACCGTGCTTGGTCACCGAGACATCGACAGACGTAATGCTGTAATCGGTATTTCCCCGCTGGTTGTCATCAAAGAATGCCCGCGCCTCGTCATTGCCGACGTTAATGACACCGTCGCCCGACATCTTCTTTGCCGCCTGAACACTTGCGGACATATCTGCGACTGCCGCAAGTGCTGCGGAATCCGCCGCCTGTTGCAGATCGGCTTTGACCGACATGCCACGCGTAACATCAAGCGCCACACCGGCAGCCCCGCACAGAGGCACCATGAGCAACGCGGTAAGAATGCCAAAATTTCCCGATTTCTCTTGCCAGAAGTTTTTCAAGTTCGCCCCCAACCATTCTGGAAGCGGAAACTAATACAGCGGAATTGAAAAAGCGGTTTCAATAGATAACTAATTTTTGATAAACTTAATATAATCAATAACTAATATGCATTCGACAAATCAGCCCGTATTCGCGTTAAAGTTCAAAGTTGACATTACTTCAAAACCCTCCTAGCAAATCAGTCTCTTCCGAGGGGAGCACCTGACGGTGCTGAGATGGCGATGAGCCGGACCCTTGAACCTGATCCGGGTCATGCCGGCGTAGGAACGGAAACTGTCGCGCTTTTGAGGTGCCGCCCTTTCTCTTCTCCGCTTTGCCCGGATCTCCGTGATCGCCACAGCTGGAGACCGAATGATGATGCTGAAACCTCCTGCCTTTCCTATACGGTACGGTTACGTCTGAGGTCCGGCCGATGCGTGCCTCCCATGCGCTGAAGGGCGTCGTTCTTCTTTTAATCATCTGGCAGGCGGGTATCTGGCTGTTTGCGCCACCCCGCTACATCCTGCCCTCGCCCGCCGATGTCGCCGCCGCGTTCCAGCGCCAGCCGGGCTTCCTGTTCGGACAGGCCATGGTGACGCTCAGCGAAATGGCCGTCGGGCTTGCGACCGGTATCACCGCCGGCATTCTGGTTGCCTTTACAATTGCAGCCATCCCGCGTTTTGGTCGCCTCGTCTGGCCCATGATTCTCGTATTGCAGGCGTTTCCCGTCTTCGTGCTCGCCCCCATACTCGTGCTGTGGTTCGGTTTCGGCATGGCCTCGAAAGTGGTCATGACGGCGATCATCATCTTTTTTCCCGTCGCATCGGCCTTCACCGACGGTCTCAACCGCACGGATCGCACGATCCTCGATGCCGCCTCGCTGACGGAGGCGAGCCACTGGCAAATCCTCACCCGGCTGCGCGTGCCGCTGGCGCTTCCCTCGCTCATTTCCGGGCTGCGGGTCGCCGCACCGCTCGCCCCGCTTGGCGCCGTCATCGGCGAATGGGTGGGCGCATCCTCCGGGCTCGGTTTCGTCATGATCCAGTCCAATGCCCGCATGCAGACCGACACCATGTTTGCCGCCATGGCCATACTCGCCGTTATGGCCGTGCTGCTGCGGCTTATCGTCGACCGGGCGACAGCCAATCTGGCCCCCTGGGCCAAAGAAACAGAACACCTCATTCCTTTCAAACATTTGCGGAGATTTTCGGCACCATGAAACGAACTCTTCTTTCCCTCGTCGTCGCGGCAGCAAGCGTGTTTGCGCCCGTGCAATCGCAGGCGGCCGACAAGCTTACCGTGCTGCTGGAATGGTTCGTGAACCCGGACCACGCTCCGATGGTGATCGCCAAGGAACGCGGCCTGTTCACAGATGCGGGGCTGGACGTTGAGCTGGTTCCGCCTGCGGACCCATCCGCCGTGCCGCGTCTCGTCTCGGCAAAACAGGCCGATATCGGCGTTCACTACCAGCCGAACCTTTATCTCGACCACGATGCCGGGCTGCCGCTCGTCCGTTTCGGAACGCTGGTCGAAACGCCACTCAACACCGTCACCGTTCTGGCCGATGGGCCGATCAAGAGCCTGAAGGACCTGAAGGGCAAGAAGGTCGGTTTCTCCGTCTCCGGCTTCGAGGATGCGATGCTGAAGCGGATGCTGGAGAAGGACGGACTGACGAAAGACGATGTGGAACTCGTCAACGTCAATTTCTCGCTCTCGCCTTCGCTGATCGCAGGCAAGGTGGATGCGACGCTTGGCGGTTTCCGCAATTTCGAACTGACGCAGATGAAACTTGAGGGCCACGAAGGCCGCTCGTTTTTCCCCGAGGAACATGGCGTACCCGCCTATGATGAGCTGATCTTCGTCACCCACCGCGATTCTGCCAAGGACAACCGCCTGCCGCGTTTCCTCTCCGCCGTCGAGCAGGCCGCGATCTTCATCACCAATCATCCGCAGGAATCCTGGCAGCTTTTCATCAAGGCCTATCCGAACCTTGACGACGCGCTGAACAAGCAGGCGTTTTTCGACACCTTGGCGCGTTTCGCCAAGCGTCCGGCCGCACTCGATCGCGCCCGCTACGCCCGATTCGGTGAATTCATGCGAGACATGCAACTGATCAAGCAGGCGCCGACGGCCGAAGACATCGCCGTGGAGCTGCAATAACCATGAACGGAACCTCGACGACAGACTTTCCCACAGCGGCAAAGGCCGCAGAGATCCTCGAAAGGGTGAGGCAGGTGCGCCCGCGCGTGCATTGCCTGATGAACACCGTGGTGCAGAAATTCACCGCCGACGGCATTACTGTCGTCGGTGGCATTCCCTCGATGACCACCTCGCTCGAGGAAATCGGCGCTTTCGTGACGAAAGCCGATGCGGTGACGATCAATCTCGGCACGCTCGATGCAGACCGGCGCAAAGTCATCCGGTTTGCCGTCGAGATCGCCCGTGCAGCGGGCAAGCCGTGGATTCTGGATCCTGTACATTGCGACTATTCGCCATCGCGGCTGGCATTTGCGCGTGACCTGATCGCACTTGGCCCGACCATCGTTCGCGGCAACAGCGCCGAAATGAGCCTCATCGGCAATGTTGCGAATGCGGTGAGGATAGAGACCGGACCGGTCGATCAACTGCGCGACGCCACCCGTAGTGTCAGAATCGTCAACGGCCACCCGTGGATGGCGAAGGTGACGGGCACCGGTTGCCTTTCGGGGGGTGTCATCGCCGCCTTCATGGCGGTGGAGAAAGATGCGTTGACGGCCGCGGCCTCCGCCCTTGCCGTCACAGGAGTGGCAGCCGAACTGGCAGCAAAGAATGCCAAAGGCCCCGGCACGTTCGAGCCGGCGTTTCTGGATGCGCTTTCCGAAATTTCCGGAGAGGAGATAACACAACATGCAAGGATCGAGCATGAACAAGGTTGATTACCGCCTCAACGCGCTGGTCGATGCGAGCCTCGGCGATGTTGCGCCCCTCGCCGAGCTTGCTCTGGCTGCCGCACTCAATGGCGCGACCATCCTGCAATATCGCGACAAACACGCTTCGACCCGGGAAATGATCGAAAACGCCCGCGCCATTCACGAGGCCATCGCCGGCACCGGCGTGCCGCTCGTCATCAACGACCGGGTGGATGTAGCGCTCGCCTCTGGTGCGGACGGAGTGCATCTCGGTGCGGACGACATGGACGCCAAAACCGCCAGACGCATTCTCGGCGAAAAGGCGATCATCGGCCTCACAGTCAAGAACCGGGCCGATGCCGAACGGGCCGCCTCCATGCCTGCCGATTACGCCTGCATCGGTGGCGTGTTCGAAACGGTCTCCAAGATCAATCCCGACAAGCCGGTCGGTATCGACGGTTTTACAATGCTGCGCGCCCTTTTGCACGAATGGCGGCCGGAAATGCCGGTGGGCGCCATCGCCGGCATCGATCTTGCCCGCGTGCCGTCCGTCATCGCCGCTGGCGCGGATGGCGTCGCGATCATCTCGGCCATATTCCGGGCGGGCAATATTGCCAACGCAACCAAAGGCTTCCGTGCGGCAATCGACACATCGCTGAAAGCGAGACAGCCATGACATCAATTGCATTGACCATTGCCGGCTCCGATAGCGGCGGCGGCGCAGGCATCCAGGCGGACATCAAGACCTTTTCGGCGCTCGGCGCCTATGCCGCCAGCGTCATCACCGCCATCACCGCCCAGAACACCAAAGGCGTGACGGCAGTGGAGGATATTTCCGTTGCCACCATCGTCGCGCAGATGGATGCAGTTTTTTCCGATCTCGCCGTAAATGCGGTCAAGATCGGCATGGTCTCACGGATCGAAACCATAGCGGCCATCGCCGCACGGCTTCGGCTGCAAACCCAGCCGGTGGTGCTTGATCCCGTGATGGTGGCCACTTCAGGCGACCGGCTGCTGCATGCGGATGCCATCGAGACATTGCGACTTGACCTGTTGCCGCTCGCCACCATCGTCACGCCGAACCTGCCCGAAGCAGCGCTTCTGACCGGTACGCCGATTGCAGACACCGAGGCGGAGATCACCCGTCAGGCCGAGATGATCCTGAAGGCGGGCGCGAAAGCCGTGCTCATCAAGGGCGGCCATGGCGACGGGCCGCAGAGCACGGATTATCTGTTCGCAGACGGCACCGTACAGGCGCTTTCCGCACCCCGGGTGGACACGAAAAACGACCACGGAACGGGCTGCACGCTGGCAGCGGCGATTACGGCTCATCTCGCTATGGGCCATGACTTGGTGGAGGCGGTTGGCCTTGCGAAGGATTATCTGAATGGGGCGCTCGATGCTGGTCGGGGGCTTGCCGTCGGTCAGGGTCGGGGGCCGGTGCATCATTTTTACCGGTGGTGGGGGTGAAGGTATTGGTGGGCGCGGAGTGCGCAGCCACCCCCTCTGTCCTGCCGGACATCTCCCCCTCAAGGGGGGAGATCGGGTGGGGCGGCCACTCGTTTCCTCGCAACCGTTTCACTATCGATACAGTCGCTTACTGAATGCGGTGAGCAAGCCGCTTGTCGATCTCCCCCCTTGAGGGGGAGATGTCCGGCAGGACAGAGGGGGGTAAGCCCCACACTCGACGCTACCGCGCCTTCGGCGTCGCCAACACATTGCGGATCGCAAAACTCGAATGAATCCGCGAAACCCCCGGCAGCTTAGATAAAATCTCCTTATGGATGCGCTCGAAATCACCCGCACTTTCCGCCTCGCAGCGCAGGAAATAATCCGATCCGCCCGTCATCAGATAACATTCGCGAATTTCCGGATAACGCCGCACCGCGTTTTCAAAACGGTTGAGAAAATCCTCCGTCTGGCGGTCGAGCGTGATCTGGACGATGACCGAGATCACCTCGCCGCCCGCAAGGCCACTGGTGAGCGCCGTATACCCCCGGATGATGCCTTCCCGCTCCAGAATATCGACCCGGCGAAGGCAGGCGGAGGCCGAAAGGCCGACTTCCGCGGCGAGCTTCGCATTGCTGATGCGGGCGTTGAGCCGAAGCAGGCGAATGATGTGGCGGTCGGTCGCATCGAGTGACGACATAGAAAATTCCAATACGACAAGGAAAGTTGCGTAGATTGAAATTTTATCGCATTTTCTTCGAACAATAGCCAAGAAATTCGATAATCGTTGCAATACTCTCATATGATAAAAATGAGGGTGAACGACCATGGACATGCAGATCAGCCGCCAGCAGGCAGCCGGTGGTGCAAGCGGCCATCTGACCATCGATCTTGGCGCATTGCGCGACAATTATCTGGCGCTTGCGGCAATGGCCCCGGCCTCGCAAACCGCAGCGGTCGTCAAGGCCGACGCCTATGGCCTCGGCGCGGATATCGTCTCGCAGCCCCTGTTCGAAGCGGGCTGTCGCAATTTCTTCGTTGCCCACATCGATGAGGCACTGGCGCTGCGACTGCGTCTTTCGGCGGAAGCCAGAATTTTCGTCCTCAACGGACTTCAACCCGGCAACGAGACCTCCTGCGCCGCCATGGCCGTCACCCCGGTTCTGAACTCCCTTGAACAGATCACCCAATGGGCGGCCCATGCAAAAAAGCTTGGCAAAACGCTCACCGCCGCGGTGCAGATCGATACCGGCATGTGCCGTCTCGGATTATCACCCCAGGAGCTTGAAGTCCTCGCCACCAAGCCGCAACTGCTTAATGGTATCGACATCGCCTTCGTGATGAGCCACCTCGCCTGCGCCGACGAGCCGGATCATCTCTCCAATGCTGCGCAGCTCTCCGTGATGAAGAAGGCCGCCATCGCTTTTCCGGACGCACCCGTTTGTTTTTCCAACTCCGGCGGCATCTTCCTGGGCAATGACTATCACAACCACCTGCTCCGCCCCGGCATCGCGCTTTACGGCGGCGCGCCCTCCGTTACCCGTCCCAATCCGATGAAGCCGGTCGTCCGTCTGGACGTCGCCGTCATCCAGACCCGCGACGTTCCCGCCGGCTCGCTAGTTGGGTACGGCGGCTCCTTCGAAGCAGCCGGACCGACGCGCCTTGCGACAATTGCGGCCGGTTATGCCGATGGTCTGCCGCGCTCGCTCAGCAATCGCGGCGCGGCATGGTACAATGGCATTCGCCTGCCAATTGCGGGACGCGTTTCCATGGACAGCATCATTCTCGATATATCCGCCCTGCCTGAAGGCGCATTGACGCAGGGCAGTCGCGTGCAGATGATCGGGCCAGACCAGACGCTGGAAGACATTGCCGAGGATGCGGGCACGATTGCCTATGAAATCCTGACCGGCCTCGGACGCCGTTACCGCCGCAGCTACATTCAACCGGGCGAAACCCCGGCCATTGCTTCAACATCTGTCAGCCATAAGTGAGACGATCATGAACGTCACTATCCTCGGAGCCGGCGTCGTCGGCGTGACATCCGCCTGGTATCTGGCCAAAGCCGGACACAAGGTGACGGTGATCGACCGCCAGCCGGCCGCAGCGCTGGAAACCAGCTTCGCCAATGCGGGTGAAGTTTCCCCCGGCTATTCCTCGCCATGGGCCGCCCCCGGCATCCCGATGAAAGCCATGAAATGGCTGTTCATGAAACATGCGCCGCTCATCATCCGCCCGACTGCCGACCCGGCGGCATGGCGCTGGATGAGCCAGATGCTGCGCAACTGCACCTCGGCGCGTTATGCCATCAACAAAAGCCGCATGGTGCGTGTTGCCGAATATAGCCGCGATTGCCTGATGGCTCTGCGCGAGGAAACCGGCATCGAATACGACCAGCGCATGCAGGGCACGCTAGAAGTGTTCCGCACCCAGAAGCAGTTCGACGCCATCGGCAAGGATGTGGACGTGCTGACGGCGGGCGGCGTGCCTTTTGAAATTCTCGACCGCGACGGCTGCGCCGCCATCGAACCCGGTCTTGCACCTTCGAAGGAAAAGATCGTTGGTGGACTGCGCCTGCCCGGCGATGAGACCGGCGACTGCTTCATGTTCACCACCGAACTTGCGCGTATGGCTGAGGAAGCGGGCGTCACCTTCATCTACGATACCGGCATCATGCGCCCCATCGTCGAAGCGGGCCGCATCAAGGCAGTAGAAACCACCAAAGGGCTGGTGGAGGCCGATATTTTTGTGGCGGCGCTCGGCAGCTATTCTCCGCAATTCGTGCGCCAGCTTGGTCTCGATCTACCGGTCTATCCGGTCAAGGGTTACTCGATCACTGTTCCGGTGGTGAAAGAGGAGCGCGCGCCCGTTTCCACGGTCATGGATGAGACCTTCAAAGTGGCGATCACCCGGCTTGGCTCGCGCATTCGCGCCGGGGGCATGGCGGAAATCGCCGGTTTCAGCAAGGATTTGCCGGAAGCAAGACAGGAAACGCTGGCCCATTCGGTGGAAGACCTGTTCGGCGGTGCGGGCGATCAGAGCCAGGCGAAATTCTGGTGCGGCCTGCGGCCAATGACGCCGGATGGCACGCCGGTTATCGGCGCTACCCGCTACAGCAATCTTTATCTCAACACCGGCCACGGCACGCTCGGCTGGACCATGTCCTGCGGCTCGGCTCGTGTGCTTGCCGATCTCATCAGCGGGAACAAGCCGGAGATCGACACACACGATCTGGCCCTCAGCCGTTACGCGGCCTGACGCACGGCAGAAACATTGGTCCTCGTCTACAATGCCGGGGATCAATGGCCGATCAGAGCGCCAGCGCATCCTTCAGCGCCAGGCCTTCCTTCATGCGAAGATCAAGATCGGCCTCGATATGATCGAGATGGTGAAGCATCAGCGCGCGGGCCTTTGCCGCATCCTTCGCTTCCAGCGCATCGAGCAGATCGGCATGGTCGTTGTGGCCGCAGCTTGAAACACCTGAACGCCCATAAAGCGCGATGACCAGCGACGAACGGGCGATCAGTTCGTCCATGAACTTTTCAAGGATCGCATTGCCGGCAAGCGAGGCCAGCATCAGGTGGAAATCGCCCGACGCCTTGATTTCCGCGCGTCTGGCGCTTGGGCCACGCTCGTGCTGATGGCGGGTCTCCTCTACCAGATGATCCCGCAGCTGCTTCACCGCCGCAGGCGTCAGCTTCCCGATGGCCGCATCGACAACACCGGGTTCAATCAGCCGGCGCGAGGCAAAAACCTGCCGCGCCTCATCCGGTGTGGGATTGGAGACAAACGCACCGCGGTTGCGTTCGGCCTTTACCAGCCCCTCATAGGCCAGCATCTGAAGTGCGGCGCGCACCACCGTGCGGCTGACATCGAACAGCGCTCCCACTTCCGATTCCGACAGCTTCGTTCCCGGTGCGAGCCGCCGGTCGACAATGGCGTCGCGCAGCGTATCGCGAATGGCCTGGGCGCGGTCTTCATGCGATGAATCGGAATTGACGGTTATGTGGGCAAGGCTCATGGGCGTGTCCTGTTTGTTCCAGAGTTCTAGCGCGAAGCGCGGCACAGGCAAACAGGAATTGCGGACCGCCACCGGCCCGCCACAATTCATTCAGCGCGCGTTCAGCAGGGGCGCTATATTTCTTTAACCATCGAATTTGCAACTGGCAGCGCCTTGCCACCTGGATGGAAGAAGACCATGTCGTCCTTTGCAGCTAAAACCGTTCTGACGATCGCCGTCGCCGCAGCGACCATCGTTCCCTTCAACAGCGCCTCTGCCAGTGACTGGGGTCGTCGTGACCGTCGTGATGCCGCCATTCTGGGTGGGGTTCTCGGTCTTGCCGCCGGTGTCGCCGTCGGCTCCGCAATGTCCCGCCCGGCACCCGTGGATGATGAGCGCGTCTATATCGACCCGCCCCGCCGCTACGAACCGAGCTACGTCTATGAAGAGCCGGATTATCAGGACTACCAGCCGCAGCCGGTTTATCGTCCTGCCCCCGTTTATCGCCCGGCACCGGTCTATCGGGCGCAGCCAGTTTATGACAGCCGCCCGGTATACGGTCAGCGTCCCACCTATCGCACCATCGAGCCGTGGACCAACGCCTGGTACGACTATTGCTCGCAGCGCTACCGGAGCTTCAACTCCCGCACCGGCACCTATGCCGACTACGACGGCCAACGCCATTTCTGCGTAGCGGGCTGATCCGATTACCGAGATGCTCGGGCCTGTCCCGAGCGTCTCGTCTCCTCACACCGCACCGTTCTTGACATAATCCGCCCGGTTGATGCCGTGGCGTTGCAGCTTGTCGTAAAACGTCTTGCGGGCAATGCCGAGCGTGGCGATCGTCTCCGCTACATCGCCGTTCGATTGCACCAGCGTTTCACGGATGATGCGCGCCTCTATCTGGTCCATGCGTTCCGGCAGGGTGCCGGAAGCCGAGACAGCGGTTTGCGAAACAGGCGTCTCCGGCGCTTCCATCTCCAGCCCCAGAACCACCCTTTCGGCGAAATGCCCAAGCTCGCGCACATTGCCCGGCCAGTCATGGTCGTTGAGGCGACGGGAAACACCGGAACTGATCTGCGGCACCGGCAGGTTGAACCGGTTGGCAGCCTTGGTCACGAAGTGTGAGAACAGCAGCGGAATATCCGCCTTGCGTTCGCGCAGCGGCGGTATCGACAGCGTCACCACATTCAGCCGGTAATAGAGATCCTCGCGGAACGTGCCACGCTCGGCCGGATCACCGAGATCGACTTTCGCCGCCGCCACCACGCGAATATCGACCGGTCTTTCATCGTTCGAACCAAGCGGCGAAACCTCGCGCATTTCCAGAACGCGCAGCATCTTCACCTGCACGGCAAGCGGCATGCTTTCGATCTCATCCAGAAACAGCGTGCCGCCGCTGGAGTGTTCGATGCGGCCGACGCGTTTTTTCTGCGCACCGGTGAAAGCACCCGGCTCATGGCCGAAAAGCTCGCTTTCAATCACCGTTTCCGGCAGCGCCCCACAATTCAGCGCCACGAAATTGCCCTTCGAGCGTTTTTTACTCCAACGGTGAAGCGCGGTTGCCACGACTTCCTTGCCGCTGCCCGTCTCTCCTGCCACCAGCACATCCACATCCGTATCGGCAATGTGCCGCAGCGTGGTGCGCAGGCGTTCCATGGCCGGCGTCTGCCCAATCAGCGGCAGATCGTCCTCCGCCTGCCCCGCCGCCCGGCGAAGTGCACGGTTTTCCAGCACAAGGCGACGCTTTTCCAGCGCCCGGCGGGCACTCTCCACCATGCGTTCAGCCGGAAAGGGCTTGGCAATGAAATCATAGGCGCCATTGTGAAGCGCATCGACCGCCATCGGCACATCGCCATGGCCGGTGATGAGAATGACCGGCAGATCGGCATCGATCTTGCGGACATGGTCGAAGAACTCCAGCCCGGTCATGCCGGGCATGCGTACATCGGTGATGATGACGCCATCGAAATCCTCGTTCAGCGCCGCAAGCGCCTGCTCGGCACGCGAAAAGGAGGTGACCGGCAATCCGTCGAGTTCCAACGTCTGCACCATCGCCTTGCGCAGCTGGGAGTCGTCATCCACCAGGAATATGGTTCCATCTACCGTCATGTCATGCTCGCTTCAGATATACGGAAAAAGACGTACCCGCCCCGCTGCTCGTCACCTCGATACGACCGCCATAGTCGGAGGCGATATCGTTGGAGATGACGAGACCAAGACCAAGGCCGCTTTCCTTGGAGGTGTTAAAGGGCGAAAAAAGCTGGGCGCGGATGGCTTCGGGAATGCCCGTGCCATTGTCGCTAACCGAAAGCACCACCATGTCGCGTTCCTCGCGCACACGCACCTCGACGCGGGCGGAGCCAATCTCTTCAGTGGCTTCCAACGCGTTTTGCAGAAGGTTGATGAGGATCTGCTCCAGCCGGATGCGGCTGCCGAGCACCTTCAGATCCTGATCCGGCAACACGATATCAAGCGCATCCATCTGGCCGGAAAAACGGCTGCGCAACAGCATGACCGCGCCTTCGATGACAAGTTTGAGGCTGACCGGCTCGGCGGCGGTGCGGCCCTTGCGGGCCAATATCTTCAGATCGCCGGTAATGGTGCCTATACGCTCGGTCAGCGCCGCGATGTTTTCGAGATTTTCGTCGGCCTCCGACATGCGGTCGCGTTTCAGCAGGGTGCGGGCATTGTCGGCAAAGGCGCGGATCGTCGCGACCGGCTGGTTGATCTCGTGCGCCACACCCGCCGCCACCTGCCCCAGAATCGAGAGGCGGTTGGCCTGCACCAGTTCGTGCTGAACATTGCGCAACTCGCCGGTGGTCTTTTCGTGCAGGGCGATTTCAGCCTGCAGATGGTCGCGGGTCTTCGTCAGGTCGCGGGTCCGCTCCTGCACCTTCATTTCCAGTTCAGTGCGGGCGCGCTGTTCCTCTTCCTTTTCCTTGAGGGCCTTGTGCCTGCGCCACAGCCAAAGTGCCGAAAGCGCCATCAGCGGCATCAGCGTCGCCAGCGCCACCACCCTGCCCTCGCGGATGGCAGCGTTCAGCGCCGGTGCCACCGGTTGAAGATAATGCAGGGTCCATGAGGTCGTCGGCACCGGCACTTCCAGCCGCAGATAATCACCGCGCTCGCGTGCGGGTTCGTCGACATGGACAAGCGGAACGCCATCCTGCTGCGGCCGCGATGCCCGGAACGGCAACGTCGAAAGCGCTTCGTTACCGAATTGCAGGCTTTCGGAAATGGCTTTCCGCCGCGCCTCGTCAATCGGCGCAACAGTCTTGAAGCGCCATTCCGGCACGCTCGTCATCAGCACGACACCGTTACCATCAACCACATAGACCGGCCTGCCACCAATGTTCCAGTCTGCTTCCAGCCGGTTGAACTCGACCTTGGCGATGACGACCCCAAGCGGTCGCCCGTCGGCGGCGTCGATACGACGGGAGATGTAAAGACCCGGACGGCGGCTGACGTTACCGAGCGCATAATGCTCGGACATGCCGGTTTTCATCGCCGCCTGAAAATATTCGCGGAAGGCATAATTGGAGCCGACGAAGCTGTCGTCCTGCCGCCAGTTACTGGAGGCGATGGTCAACCCACCCGGCCCGGTCACGTAGATCACCGAGGATTGCGTGCCTTCGATCAGCCCCTCCAGCTTGCGGTTCAGCCGGTCGATGGCGGGCGCACCACCGCCGTCCAGCGCCGCGGTAAGATCGGGATCACCGGACAGAACCAGCGGAATGGCTCTGGGTCGCTCCAGCGCGACATTCAGAAGCGCGATCTTGAGTTCCGCATCCGTGGAAGCTTCAAGCCCCGTCGTCCGCATCGCCTGCGTACGGGCAAACTCATCGGCGACCAGAAAAACGCCAAGACTGACGAGCAGCCACAGGCCGGCCAGAGCCAGCCACTGTGCCCGCCGTTTTGCCTGGGAATGAGATGCCTGCTCTTCATGGGTCATACGGCAATTGTGCGGATTTACACACAAATCACAAGGGATTTTGTCCGGATATCTACACAAATGCCTGTGAGCCGGCACAGCATCAATAAAAAGTACTTTTTAAATCAGCCAGTTACACCAAATAAGCAAGTCTGGCATGCGTATTGCACATGACTCCTCAATCGGCGCGAAGCCGTCAACGACACGGCGATCCCGGGAGGCCAATTAAGGCAGGGTGAGACCGAGGAGGAAAAAACATGATCGATACGACAGCCGTGGCCGCAGGCCACGCCAAGCAGCCATTCTACAAGCACCTGTATTTCCAGGTTCTGGTCGCCATCATCGCCGGTATCGCGCTCGGCCATTTCTATCCGGCTTTCGGTGAGCAGCTGAAGCCGCTCGGCGACGGCTTCATCCGTCTCGTCAAGATGATCATCGCTCCCGTCATCTTCCTCACCGTCGCAACCGGCATCGCCGGCATGAACGACATGAAGAAGGTTGGCCGCGTTGCCGGCAAGGCCATGATCTACTTCCTGGTGTTCTCAACGCTCGCGCTCATCGTTGGCCTCATCGTCGCCAACACCGTGCAGCCGGGCGCCGGCATGAACATCGATCCGTCCACGCTGGATGCCAAGGCTGTCGCGACCTACGCCGACAAGGCACATGAGCAGACCATCACCGGCTTCCTGATGAACATCATCCCGACCACCATCGTCGGTGCATTCGCCAGCGGTGATATCCTGCAGGTGCTGTTCTTCTCCGTGCTGTTCGGCATCGCGCTCGGCATCGTCGGCGAAAAGGGCAAGCCCGTCACCGATTTCATGCATGCCATGATGTATCCAATCTTCAAGCTGGTCGCGATCCTGATGAAGGCCGCCCCTATCGGTGCTTTCGGCGCCATGGCCTTCACCATCGGCAAATACGGCATCTCGTCCGTCACCAACCTCGCCATGCTGATCGGTACCTTCTACATCACGTCAGCACTGTTCGTGTTCGTGGTTCTCGGCGCCGTCTGCCGTTATAACGGCTTCTCCATCGTCGCCCTCATCCGCTACATCAAGGAAGAGCTGCTGCTGGTTCTCGGCACCTCGTCCTCTGAAGCCGCCCTGCCGGGCCTGATGAGCAAGATGGAAAAAGCGGGCTGCAAGCGTTCTGTCGTCGGTCTCGTCATCCCCACCGGTTACTCCTTCAACCTCGATGGTACCAACATCTACATGACGTTGGCGGCTCTCTTCATCGCGCAGGCGACAGGTATTCACCTGTCCTTCGGCGAACAGATCCTGCTGCTGCTCGTGGCAATGCTCTCGTCCAAGGGCGCGGCTGGCATCACCGGCGCAGGCTTCATCACGCTGGCCGCAACGCTCTCCGTCGTACCTTCGGTTCCGGTTGCCGGCATGGCGCTGATCCTCGGCATCGACCGCTTCATGTCGGAATGCCGCGCACTCACCAACTTCGTCGGCAATGCGGTGGCAACCATCGTTGTTGCCCGCTGGGAAGGTGAACTGGATGAGGAGCAGCTCGCCCGAGTGCTGAGCGGCAAGGAAGAATTCACCGGCATCGCCGATGTGGCTTCGCTTCCGGCTTCGGTTCAGCCCGCCGAATAAACACGACCTCCCAAGGTCCAGCCTGTCTCGGTTCTGTCCGGGCAGGCTCTCGCATGAAGGCCGGCGCATCGGATCGATGCGCCGGCCTTTCATCGTTTGAAGTCTCAACAACTGCGGAAAACAGTTTTTATCGCCCTGCCGATGCTGTAGGCCAGATCGAGCAAAACGAATGCGAAGAACGGAGTAGGCCCGCATGAAGAACCTGTTTCTGGCCTGGCAATTCTGGGCGCTGTTATCGGCAGCTTTTGCGGCATTGACCGCCATTTTCGCGAAGATTGGCATCGAAAACGTCAATTCCGATTTCGCCACCTTCATCCGCACCATCGTCATCATCGCCGCTGCGGGCCTGATGGTTTATGTCACCGGCAACTGGCAGCAGCCCTCCACCATATCGGCCCGGACCTGGATCTTTCTCGTGCTGTCGGGTCTGGCGACCGGCGCGTCGTGGATATGTTATTTCCGGGCGTTGAAAATCGGCGATGCCGCCCGCGTCGCCCCCATCGACAAGCTCAGTGTCGTCTTCGTCGCCGTCTTCGCGGTTCTGTTTCTGGGGGAAAAGCTGTCTCTGCCCAACTGGCTGGGCGTGGCGCTGATCGCCTGCGGCGCGGTGCTCGTGGCGTACCGGGGATAGGTTAGCGAACAGCAATGCCCGGCCGGACAAACCGGCCGGTACAATGGTCAACGCCATCAGCCGCGTGCGGCTGCTACCTTGTCGAGACCGCACTTCACGCCCGCAAACAGGTCGTCCAGCTGTTCGGACGTGATAATCAGCGGCGGGCAAAAGCAGATGGATTCGCCGATCGGGCGAGTGATCACGCCTTCTTCCTCAATACCTGCGGCAATGGCGAGCGTCGCGTCGCCCGGCTTCGTGCCCTCCCAGGGCTTTATTTCCAGAGCACCGAGAAGACCGACGCCGCGCGCAGAATGCACAAGCGGGTGATCGGCAAGTGCCTTCAGATGATCGAGGAACTTTCCTTCCAGCCGCGCGACATTGCCGACCAGATCACGCTCCTGAATGATCTTCAGGTTTTCCAGACCCACCGCCGTCGCGACCGGGTGACCGGATGCGGTATAACCATGCCCGAAGGAGCCGATGCGGTCGGACTCGTCGGCGATCGGCTGGTAGAAATCGTCGTTCATGATGAGCGCCGAAAGCGGCATGTAGGATGAGGATATCTGCTTGGAAACGACAAGCACATCCGGCTTGATGCCATAGGTCTCGCAGGCAAACATCTTGCCGGTGCGACCAAAGCCGCAGATCACCTCGTCCACGACAAGCAGAATGTCGTATTTCTTCAGGATCGTCTGCACGCCCTCCCAATAACCTTCAGGCGGCAGAAGAACGCCGCCGGCACCCATCACCGGCTCACCCCAGAAGGCGGCGATGGTGTCGGGGCCTTCGCTGAGGATCATATCCTCCAGTTCCTTCAGGATACGCGCGGTGAAATCCGCTTCGCTTTCGCCGTCCCTGCCGAAGTGCACATAGGAAGGGCAGGCCGTATGCAGCATGCGCTCCAGCGGCAGATCGAAGCTTTCATGATTGCGCGGCAGACCGGTAAGCGAGGCGGAAGCGATCGTGACGCCATGGTAACCCTTGACGCGGCCGATGATCTTCTTCTTGTCCTTTTTGCCCAGCGCATTGGAGCGATACCACACCATCTTGACGGCAAGATCATTCGCCTCGGACCCCGATGAGGTGAAATGCACCTTCGACATCGGCACCGGCGCAAGCTTGATCAGCATTTCGGCAAGGTCGACGGACGGGCCATGCGTCTTGTAGGAAAAGGTGTGGTAATAGGGCAGCTTCTCCATCTGTTTCGTCGCCGCTTCCACCAGCCGCTTTTCACCGAAACCGAGCGCCACCGACCACAGCCCCGCCATCGCCTCGATGTAGCGCTTGCCGCTGCTATCAGTGACATAGATGCCCTCGCCGCTTTCAATCACCAGACCGCCGGTCTTTTCGAATTTGCGCAGGTTGACGTTCGGGTGCATCTGGTAGGCGATATCACGTGCCTCGACGGAATTCGGCAGGATGGTCATGGGTAAAAAGGCTCCGTTTCGGTTGGATGGGCTGAAGCGTCAGACGTGCTGGCCGCCATTGATGAGAATTTCCGCGCCGTTGATGTAGCTCGATTGCTCCGAGCAGAGGAAATGAATGGTCTGCGCCACCTCCGCAGTGGTGCCGAGCCGCCCGAGCGGCACCTGCGCCTCCACCAGCTCGGCAGTTCCGGGAGAGAGGATCGCGGTGTTGATTTCACCCGGCGCAATCGCATTGGCGCGCACACCGCGCGGGCCGAATTCATGCGCCAGCTCGCGAGTCAGCGCCGCAAGACCCGCTTTCGAGGCGGCATAGGCCACGCCTGCGAAAGGGTGCACCCGCGAACCGACAATGGAGGTGACGTTGACGATGCAGCCTTTCGCCGCCTCCAGTTCCGGCAGAAGCGCGCGGGCGAGAAGCGCCGTCGAAACGAGATTGACGTTGAGCACCCGTGTCCATATCTCCGCCGTGGTATCGGCAACGCCGAGACGGCTTCCGCCCTCCCCCTTCGGCGAGATACCGGCATTGTTGACGAGTGCGGCAAGCTTTCCTTCCGGCAGGCGCGAACGCACTTCGTCGGCCAGATCATCGATACGGGACAGGTCCTCGAGATCAGCCTGGATGTGGCTCTCGCGAGCAGATGGCCAGCGGCACTCCTCCGAAAAAGGTTGCCGCGACACGGTGAGGATTCTCCAGCCTTTTTCCTGAAACAGCTTGACGGTGGCATGCCCTATTCCGCGGCTGGCGCCGGTCAGAAGCATAAAAGGAACAGCCATACGAGAACTCCTGTGCCATGCGAACCGTTGAGCCGGCCACGCATTCAGCCCGCATGTTAGAGTGCTGCCACCCGCTGACAAGGGCTATTTTGTCGCGGCGCACGGATGGGACCCGCGCCACGGGCTAATCCCATTTGATATAAGCCTTTCACCCGAAGGGAATATTTGAAGCCAGCCATTTGCCCATAAAATGAAGCCTCCCGAATGTGTGATCAGTATTGGGAGGGGGCAAGAATGCGTATCGACATCATCGACACCGACGCCGGCTTCGAGGCGATCCGGCAAAACTGGGATGCGGTGTTCATGGCCGATCCCTACGCCCGGCATTTCCTGTCCTGGGGCTGGCTGCGGGATTACATGCCGCGCCGCAAGCGCTGGTTCATTCTGGCGCTGAGGGAACGCCCGGAAGGATCACCCTATGTGGCGTTTTTCCCGCTGCGTATCGTTACCGAGCCGGACAAGAAAACCGGCCGCTTCCACGACAGTATCGTCATGGCCGGCAATGCGGCGGCGGACTACGCCGGCTTCATCGGCCTGCCGGAATATGAACATCACGCCGTGGCCGGTTTCTGTTCCTATATACGGCAGCAGAACTGGACCGAACTCAAGCTCGACTATCTTTGCGGTCCGCCGGAGCGCCGCGACGCGATGGTCCACGCGCTTCAGGGGCCGCTCGTCATGTTCCGCGACAACATGCCGACCAACCCCTACAACATCAACAATTGCATCTGCCCGGTCGTGAACCTTCCGGACACGTTCGACGGCTATCTCGACAGCCACATGAGCAGCCAGACACGGCAGAAGCTACGACGTTTCATGAGAAAGGTGGAAGGCGGCGACGAATATCGCATCACCTTCGCGACCAAGGAAACGATCAAGCGGGACATGGACATCCTGTTCGATTTCTGGCGCATCCGCTGGGCGCCTTACAAGGGCAAGGAGCGCACGGAACTCCTGATCGGTGCAACACGGCAAATGCTGATGGACTGCTATATTCGCGGCGATCTGGAAGTGCCGGTCCTGTGGTTCGGCGACCAGCCACTCGGAGCGCTTGCCAACATCATCGACCGGCAGAAAAAATCCGTTCTGTTCTACATCACCGGACGCGATGAGAACTGGAAGACCCCCTCACCCGGCCTCGTGCTGCACGGGCACTGCATCCGCAGGGCCATCGAGCAGGGTTTCAAGACCTATGATTTCCTGCGCGGCAACGAGCCGTACAAATATTTCTTCGGACCGGAGGAGCAGAAGCTGAGCTGCACGCTGTTTCGCACCCGCTCCGGCGACAATCTCGGCGGCAAACTCCACCCACGCAGCATAGGCTTCGTCTACCAACAGGGCCTCAAACTATACAAGACCGGCAAGAAGGCCGCGGCTAACATCGCCTTTGCTCAGGTACTGGCGGCGGCACCCGATCATCTCGGCGCACAATTCGGGCTGGCCAACCTGACATTCGACCGGGGTGAGTTCAGGGAAGCGGAAATCGCTTTCCTCGGACTTCTCGGCAGCGGTCAGGACCCGGTTCTGCTGTGGATGCGCGTCGGCGAGGCGCGATTGGCGCAACGGCAGTACCACGAGGCATCCGAAGCATTCCGTCAGGTGACCAATCGTGCACCCTTCCACCGCGAGGCGCTCTATAAATGCGCCGTGGCGCTCATCGCCGCCGGACGAACCGTGGAAGCCGCCGAAATCCTCGACAGGCTGCAGCACTATCATTCGGACGATGCGACGCATCTGGAATATGCCGAAAAAGCGCGTGCGGCCCTTGCCCGGCTGGAACTGGAAAAAGCAAGGGTTCCGCTCCCGGCCGATGCCATTGCGCTTGCCGCCAAGCCAAAAACAACGGGCAAGCGCTGGCACCCGCCAAAGGTTTTGCATTGAAGGCAATGATCTGTAAGTTGCGGCAGGAAAACCCGGCCGGACGACTTGCAAGGATTTTATATGTTTCTGACCAACAGGGATATGCTCGATCTCATTGAGCTGCGCCATGATCTGCACCGCCATCCGGAAATTTCCGGCGAGGAGAAGGAAACGGCGCGACGTATCCGTACCTTCCTCGAGCGAGCAAAACCCGATCGGGTTTTTGCCGATCTTGGCGGCCACGGCATGGCTGCGGTCTATGACAGCGGAAAAAGTGGCCCGGCGATCCTGATCCGGTCGGAACTCGATGCGCTGCCCATTCAGGAGAAGAGCGAGACCGAATACCGCTCCGGCACCGACGGCAAGGGCCATCTCTGTGGTCATGACGGCCATTCCACCATTCTGACAGCGCTGGCGCTCGGCCTGTCGCGTCAACGTCCCGAAACCGGCAGCGTCATCCTGCTCTATCAGCCGGCGGAAGAAACCGGTGCGGGCGCGGCGGCCGTCATCGCCGATCCGCGCTTTGGCGAGATAAAGCCGGATTATTCCTTCTCGCTGCACAATCTTCCCGGCCTACCGTTCGGCCATGTCAGCGTGGTGGAAGGGCCGGTCAACTGCGCCTCAAGGGGCATAAAGATCCGCCTCTCCGGCAAGACCGCGCACGCCTCATCGCCGGAGCACGGCGTTTCGCCGATGCGGGCGATATCTGACTTGATGCCAGCGTTGACAGATCTCGGCTCCGGCTTCCCACCGCAACCCGATTTTTCGATGGTGACGATCACCCACGCAGTCATGGGCGAAGCGGCCTTCGGCATTTCCCCGGCTGACGCGGAAATCTGGGCGACGCTCCGAACGCTGACCGACGACCGGATGGAGAAGCTCTGCGCAGACGCGGAGGCGCTGGCGAAAAAGGTTGCCGGCGAACAGAACCTGACGCTCGACATCGCCTATGACGATATTTTCCTGCATTGCGAAAACGCGCCAGAGGCCGTCGACCATATCCTGCGGGCGCTGGATGAAGAGAAAATTGCCCACAGTTCCGAAGGCCTGCCCATGCGGGCGTCGGAGGATTTCGGCCGGTTCCGCGCCGTCTCGTCATCCGCCATGTTCTTTTTGGGCTCAGGCAAGGACTACCCCAACCTGCACAATCCCGACTACGACTTTCCCGATGGGCTGATCGACATCGGCGCGCGCATCTTCATGCGGATCATCCGCAACCTCACCGACACGCGATAAAATCAGCCGCCGCCCTGCGGGCCGTTGCTCGGCCGGGCGGCGCGCACCGCCGACAGTCCCTTGATACCGTCCTGATTGCCGATGGAAGCGAGGCTTTCAAAAATCTGGGCGGCATCAGCATAACGGCGCATGGCAAGGAAGGAATAACCGCGCAGCACCATCAGATCGCTGCGCTCATCGGCAAGCCGCGCCCGCTGGTCGAGCAGGAGGAGCGTTTCCGCATAACGTTTCGACTGGAAGGCGGAAACCGCCCTGTCCGCCAGGATCGAGACCTGCAATTCCGTTGCCCGCGGGCGGTCCATGCGCGATTTCGTCGCCGAGACGGCGGCATGGTCCGTCAGCCCCATGCGCAGATAGGCAAGACTCTGGCCATAGGCGGCGTCGCTTTTAACAGTCGACTGGCCGCCTTCGATAGCGGATTCGAAAGCCTTAAGGGCTTCCGCCGGCCGGTTCGTCCCCATAAGGCACCAGCCAAGATCAAGCGCCTGCTGCGCCGGCAGGCGCTGTGGATTGGGATAGACCGCGCAGGAACGAGGACGCGACGCGGCGCTTGTCATTCTCTGCGTCTGTGCCGGCAGACGCGCCTGCTTGCGCGAAGGTTCCGGGGTGGGCTGCTGGACAGCTGTCTGGCTGTAAACCACCGCCGTCTCGCCCTGCGGCACATAGGGTGCAGGTGCCGTAGCCGGTGTAGTCGCAGCTACAGGCGGTGCGGTTACGGGCGCCATCGGCTGCCCTGACTGGTCGACCATGCGTGCCGTTCCCACATCGGCGATGCGCTGCGAACGGCTAGCCCATTGCTGCTGGATGCCACGCAGACCAGCCAGATTGCGCAAATCGTGATAGCTGACCGCCATGCCATAGGCCGACGGCTCGTCATCCCCCTTCCAGCCAAGCGCTGTGCTGAACCATTGCAAGGCGAGTGGCGTCTGCCGGAAAGCAAGCGAATACCAGCCGAATTGCTGCGCGGTCGCCGCATCCTTGCGGGCTACCGTTTCCGCGGCGATGCGTTGCAACACCTCCGGCGGCAGCACGACAGGCGGTTCGAGCGCCAGAAGATTGGCCGTTGCGGCAAGATAGGTCGCAAGCGCATCGTCGGAAGCGGTGCGCCATTTATACATGACGTCCTCGGCTTCACGCGGCTCGTTGCGGTCGATCAGCGCCAGTGCAAGACCCTGCGATGCCGACGCGCTGTCTTCTTCGTCCCGCGCCTTACGGAACCACTTTTCCGCCTCCATCATGTTCTTCTGGCGAATATTGTACCAGCCGAGCAGCAGGGCGTCGCTTGCAAGCTTGTCGGTCTCCGCAAGCCTCTCAAGCCGCATCACGTAGGCAGAAGGAACGGAAATGCCCTCTTTCTCTCCCGCCTTCGCCACGAACTGGCGGGCGAGATCGTTCTTGACCGGGTCGAACTCCAGCTGACCATCAGCACCGGGCTTTTCCTTGGCCAGCAAGTCACCCATCATCTCCATCGGCAGGAGCGCAGATGCCTTCTGCACCGTGGCGAGCCGGTCGCTTGGCGTCGTGCAATTGTTGAGGATGTAGAGATAGGCGTCCCGCGCCCGTCCCATCCGGTCGGTATTGGCGAAAGCGTCGGCAACCCGCCACAAGACATCGACCTCGCTGCAGGTCAGCAGGCCGGGATTGTTGGCGGCTGCGTCAACCACCGTCGCATATTGCTTGAGATCGGACGCGTTAACGAGCCGTTGGCGAGCCTCGGCGAGAGCAAGCATGCCGGTCAGATTGTCGGGCGGCTGCCAGCCGGGCTCCGCTTGCTGGCGGTCGGCTATCGCTTTTCTCACCTCCGCATAACGGCCGTCGGTATAGAGCTGCCACATGGCATCAAGCTTGGGGTCGCCGTTTGCAGGAATGGCAAGCGGATCGGCAGGCGGTGTCCAATTGGGATAGAGGGTGCGCAGCCGGGCGATTTCGGCCTGAAGACGCTGGGTGTCGCCCTTGGCCGCAAAATACCGCAGGGCGCTCAGATCGACCTCCGGCATATTGGGTGACGCCGGCTGGGTCGCACGCGGTGCTGGTGCCTGCGCCATCTGCGGCTGTGGTATTTGTACGTCCGTCTGTATCTGCGGCTGCGGATCTGTCGCCGGCACCGTTACAGGCGGTGTCGCGGGTTGCGTTAGCTGCGCCATCTCGCGATTTTTGAGAAAAGCATTGATCTGCGCCGGATTGGCCGCCGCCGGCGAAATGCGCTGCCCCGCACGGTTGTCACCAACCGCCGACGTATGCATGTCCGACACCCGCCCGAGAATGGTGTCGCGCCAGTGGAAGGCGGCGAGTGCCACCAGAAGCAGGATGAGAGCCGAGGTCGATAGAGGCTTGTTCATCGGCATTCCCCGTTATTCCTTACCAGAAACGACAATGCCAGAAGATGCAATGTAGAAGGATAATAAAGCGTTGGCTGAAAATTTTTAAGCTCGGCAGGAACGGCAGGGCCGCCACCCGCGCAAGCCGCAAGCGCCGGAATAATACGATAGCCGGGATCCGACAGAACATCCTTGACCGCTCCGCTCTTCAGATCGAAGGTTCCGGCAGCACCGCTTTCCAGCGTCATGCCAGTCTTCAGGCGGGTAAGCAGTTCCGGCGAACCCATTTTCGCCCTTGCAAGATAAAGCGGTATCCGCACCGCATTATAACCGAACTCAGGCGGAAAAGCCGATGCCGGCTGCGGTTTCGTCTTCACCGACACCCAGTCGGCGGGCAATTTCCTGTCGCTGAAAGCAAACGTGCCGATTTGCGCCACGCCGTCGTCGGCAAGCGCTTTCCAGAGCGGCGATGGTGCGACGAGATTGAGGACCGGAAATGCCTCGAAAATCAGATAGGAGGGATTGACCACCGGGCCATCCGCTCGCTCGCTCTCGCCAAAGCCGCTGGCGGCCGGCAAAAGCAGCGTTCGCCCGCCGCGCTGCACGACAGTCTTCTTGAGGATGGCAGATGCAATGGCCGCCGACGCCTCGGCATAATCCTGCCGGTTCCACTGCCCGGCAGCCAGCGCCAGCGCGTAGGCGATGAGAATATCGCCATCCGTGGCGTTGTTGATGTCCGTCACATGCGGTCTGGTGCGCGGATCCCATTTCCAGGCAGAAAGCCCGTCATCACGCACCAGCAGTTCGGTGCGCGTAAAGCTCCATATCAGTTCGAAGTCGGCAAGGTTTTCGGACAGAACGGCAAGCCACATGCCGTAACCCTGGCCTTCGCTATGGCTGATATTGCTGTTGCCGGTATCGATGATGCGCCCGCCCGGATCGAGGAACGCGCTTTTATAGGCTGACCATGCCTCCGGCGAGACCGATGCGGCACGGCCGATGGAGGTGCTTGCGATCAACGCCATCAGCAACACACAGAAAATGCCGGCAAGTCTTAAAACACCAAGCTTCATCGATGTCGTCCCATCATGCGCAGCATCGCGAAGGTGGCGAGGCCCAGAAGCGACACGAACCCGATGAATGCCAGCGAATAGGAAAGAACATTGGAGGACAGCCAGTTGGCGGCGATCAGCCTCCAGTTCGAAAGCGAAAACGCCCGCGTGGCATAGAAATACGGCTGTTCCACCTCGACTGTTTCGATCTTTTCGGCATCGGCATCGTAAGCGGCGACCCGTCCCGTGACGTCGCGCCAATGGTTTTCGCGCACCAGCGACGACATGCCGTCACGAAGCTCCGCCGAAGTCGGTGCGGTGGCCAGCGTCCACACCCCTTCACCGGAGGGGCTGAGACCCTGCGCCAGCATGAAGGAGACATTGCCGGGCGGCGCATAGGGCTGCTCGGCTGCCGGCAGGAAACGCAGCGTCTCCGAACTCAGGTCGAAATTCCGCTTCAGCCACTCCTCGAAGGATGACACCTGCCCCTGCCAGATGCCGCCATCCACCCTTTCCCGCCAGTCGTTGAAAAGGGTTTCGCTGCTCTGCGCAGGTGGCTGAACGCTGGCTCCCATTTTCCAGGATACCTGGCTGGAAGGGACAAGATTGAACTGGCTGATCAGTGATTGCGGGAATTGCGAAATCGTCCCGACGAACAGGGCGTCGCGGTCGCCGATCACCAGCGGCGAGGCGACGGTCTCGACATTGATAGGATGCCCTGCGGCACTCGCCAGCCGGCTGACCAGCGTCGCCGCCGCTGACATGGTGTCGGTGTCGAAACGGTCAAGCGACAGCGCAATCGGGTTTGCGGCAAACCTGTAGGGCTGCCCGGCACCTGCCATCGCGGCGAGATCCGGCTTGCGGCCGATCTGCGCGTAGTTCGGAATATGGATTTCCGATGTGTCGAACAAAGCAAAACGCGGGGTCGTGTTGGCCGGCGCTCCCGGCGCGCAGGCTTGATCCTGCGCCGTCATCAACACGGCCTCGATGGTGATCTTGTTCGGCCCCGGCTTGAAGTGGCGCATCGTCACCTTGATGGGCAGATGCCGGAAAATGCCGCCGCCATTATTGGAGATCGGCACCGTCGAGGCGATCTCGTCATTGACGTAGATATCGATATGGCTGCCGGGCAGTACCTGCGAGGAATAGGCGGCATCAAGCAGCATGGCCGCCTCACCATAGGCCGACGCATAAAAATCGGCGGGCATACCGACATAAAACTCGTTGCGGAAACGGCGTCCGCCAAATTCGGCGCTCTCTATCCCGAGTTCGGAAAGCGCGATGCGGCGGTCCGACATGACGAGCGGCACGTCCGGCGCATGCCAGCTGCGGGTGGAAAAGGTCGTTCTCTGGGTGCCGGGCGTGCGCGAGATCGAAGAAAACAGCGTCTCTATCGCCGCCTGTACCGCCTGCGGAGTGGGGCCGCTGACGAGGAGTGGAGAGAGACCGCCCGGTGCAGCGCTGTCGAAACCGGCAAAAGCGCCAGCCGATGCTTCCGGCGGCACCACTCCGGTGATGGCGGCGATCTCGCGCGCAGTGCCGACAAAAACCACCAGCGTTCCCGCCTTGCGTTCGGCAGACGGGGCCGTCACGAAGCGGATCATCTGGTTCGGCATCTGGGTTCTCAGCGCCAACGCCTGTGAAAGGCGCAAAAGCGAATCCGCAAATGCCGGATTACCGAGCGCCGGCGCGACGATCTCGATCGACGTCGCCGCCTTGGCGTCCGGTCCGGTTGCCTGAATGTCGTCGATATTGGAGAAGTTGCCGGCGACGTCGGCGTTAAAGCCGATATAGGTGTTCGCCGGATTGACATCGGTCCACAGATCGTAGGTGGACTGGATCGTGCAATCGGTTCTGTGGCGCTGCTGCACGCCGAGCGTCACGATATTCGCGCCGACCTGCAAGACGCCGGGCGGAATTTTCAAGGAAACATTGCCCTCGCTGTCAGGCGCCTCGATGCGCGCCGCATCCAGCGGAACATTGTTGAGCCTGACCTGGAAATTCGAGTTTTCCGGCGCGACCACGATGGCGTTCTGATAGCCGATATTCAGCGAAACAGCGGCGTTCACCTGCTCGGGCGTCAGGTAGATGCTCCATTGCCGCCGATCCATCTCGCCGGAAAGGCTGAGCTTTTCATAGGGCAAAATATAACGACGACGGCTATCGGCAGCGGGCGACGAGGCCTGAACGGGTATGGGCCTAACCTCACCCTGCGACGGTATGGCCACGGGCGGCGTTAACGGCCGTAGCGGTGGTTGCGGCGCGGGTGCAGGCTGCAACGCCACGGGAGGCTGGATAGAGGGCTGGCGTGGCGCAGCCGGGGGAATTGCCGGCGGCGGCACGGGTGCCGGGGCGGTCTGGGCAGGCCTTTCCGGCGACATGTCGAAGGGTGAGGCCTGCGCCATCGCACCGGTTGCGACGACACCCCACATCAGCGCTGTCAGTGAACTCCTGATCGTTTTGCCGCCGGTCATTTTACAACTCCGGCAGGCTTGACGATTTTGGAGGCGGGCCGGAGTGCCTTGGCCAGATAAAAAAGGCCGCGCTGCGTCTGGAAGAGCGATATCGCAAGGAAGATCGCCGTGCCGCGAATGAGGCCGGGGTTCTTGCGGCGTACGCGCTGGAACTCGCTCCATTGTTCGGAATTGGCGAAGATCAGGTCGGCGATCAGGCGGTGATCAATGGCGCGCTGCGGCGAGAAGGTGCAACCTATCGAAACGAAACCTTCACTGCGGACCGTCCGGACCACATTGATGGGCATGGTTTCCGGCACGCCTTCGCTGTGCGGCTTGACCCTTACGATCGCAGTCGTGTTCTTTTCGATGGCGGTGATGCTGTCGAAAAGATTGATCAGCAGACCATGCACCGACACGTTGTCGATGGAGGCCGGCACCCATGCGTCGCTACCCTCGAGCTTGACCTCGCAGCGCCGCTTGACGGTGATGCGCCGCGACGCCGATTTTTCGCCGCGCTCCGAGACAACGCCAAGCGCGCAGCCTGCGAAGATGAGGTTGAGCAGGTTCCAGCCACCGACGACGAGCGTAACGTCCGCCTTGTAAGGCTCGGCATAGATGCGCCAGATGGCAAAGGCCATCGCCACCAGCAGAAGCGCGAAAATGACGAAGAACGGGCGGCTGATCTCTGACAATCGCGCCTCGGCGATGGATTCGTCCTTCGCCGTCACCTTGAAGGTCGGCTTGCCCGGATTGAAGATCACCGAAACGACGGCGGGCAGAAGGTGGACCGTTTGCACATATTCGTAAAGTTCCGAAATCCACGGCCAGCGGAAGCTGCCATAGAGATAGTTCTGCATCATCAGGTTCACGAGCATGTAGGCAGCCGTATAAGCAAGGAACTCGCCGCCCGAGGCCACGAAAATCTGAAGATCGAAGAACAGATAGAACAGGGGCGCGAACAGGAAGATCGTGCGCGGGAACGGAAACAGCCAGAACAGCGTCGACGACATGTAGCAAAGGCGCTGCGTGAAGGAGAGACCGCGCCGGAACAGGGGCTGGCGAAAGATCAGGATCTGCATCATGCCCTGCGCCCAGCGGCTGCGCTGGCCGATGAAGCTTGCGAAAGTTGCCGGCTGCAATCCGGCAATCAGCGGCTTGTCGACATAGATGCTGTTCCAGCCGCGCGAATGCAGAGCCAGCGCCGTTTCGCAATCCTCGGTGATGCTGACACCGCTGAAGCCATCGGAATCTTGCAGCGCCTCGCGCCGCAGCACGGCGGCAGAACCGCAGAAGAACGCGCCGTTCCATTTGTCGAGACCGCGCTGGATGATGCCGTAAAACATCTCGTTTTCGCTCGGCATCGTCTCGAAGGTGCGCAGGTTGCGCTCGATGGGATCGGGATTGACGAAGAAATGCGGCGTCTGCACCAGGAAGAGCCGGGGATCCTCCTCGAAATAACCAACCGTTTCCAGAAGGAAATCGCGGGCGGGCGCATGGTCGGCGTCAAACACTGTCACCAGTTCGCCGGTCGAGTGGGCGAGACCGTTATTGAGATTTCCGGCCTTGGCGTGGACGTTGCGCTCGCGCGTTAGATAACGCACGTCGAGATCCTCACACAGCTTCTTCAGCTCCTCGTGGCGGCGCTGCGCCGCCTGCGCCTCGATGATGTTGCTGGCATTGCGCTTCTGCACCGAGCCGCCATCGTCTAGCAGCCAGACGGTGAACCTGTCGGCCGGATAGTCCATGTTCTTGGCCGCCGCCAGCGTATTGGCCAGAAGCTCGGCATCCTCGTTGTAGCTCGGTACGAAAACATCGACCGTCGGCCGGTAATCGGGCGAGCCGGGCCGGGTCTTGCGCGAAGGCAACGGCATCGACACGATGACGAGGCTGAGGCCCAGCATGACGACGCTGTACATTTCCGCGAGGTAGAGCAGGAAGCCGGGAATGAAGTTCTCAAGCTGATTGACGGGCGGCAACGTGCTCGTGGTGCGCCAGTAGACATAACGCAGCACGATGGCCGTGCCGAAGCCGAGCGCCACCAGACGCCATGCCCCCTGCCCGTTAAAGCCTTTGATCGTTGCCAGAAGGATGAGCGAGATCGCCGTGGCGACCAGATGCGTCTGGAGGCTGACCGGCATCGTGACGATGGCCAGAACGCAAAGCGACACAAGCAACCAGACGATGATTGTGATGGCCTTGCTCATCCTGAAACTTTCCGTTTTCCTGCCCGCCGCAAATATCGGTCCGGATTTCTTGCGACCCGCGCCTCGGTGCCATCTTCCGTTCTGGTTTCAGCCATCATCTGCATCCCTGAGGCGCTCCCGAACCGGACAGACATGCTGGCGAGGGAATGGATACCTGCGGAACCTGCGGCGGCGGCTGTCCACTCTCCACGCGCCTGCCCGCCACTGCGGTCCTTGCCGGCTGAACGGGAGCGCCTGCCGATGCGGGCGACGGAATGCTGACGGCCGCAACCGGCGGCAGCGGCTGCGGCTCCACCTGCACGGGGGCGATCGCAGCAGTGGCAGCGACGCGGCGCGCGGGCTGCGGCGGTATGCTCGCGGTCACTTCACTACCGGGGCGCATCGGCACCGCATCCGTTTTCATGGGATAGACCGGATGCCCCGGCCGGCCGAGGTTGCTGTCCACCGCCTGCGGCGTGCCGTAAGGGTTCCAGCTTTGCGAAGCATAGGTGCCGGTGATCGTGTAATTATACATGACCGTCAGAAGCTGCTCGACGCTTGCCCCCGACTGGCATAGCCGCAGCCGCACTTTGATACGTCCGAGGTTGCGGAAATCCTGCCGCATGCTTTCCGGCGAGCGTATGTCCTGCCAGCCAAAAAGACAGGTATCGTTGCCCCGCCCCTTGCCGGCCGCATAAGAAAAGGCGCCGTAGCCGTTCTGCAGATAGTTCGCCGACATGGCGATGTTTTCGCCCGGAAACTCGGCGCGGATTTCCCGCGCGACGGAGGATGCCCTAAAGCCGGTGAAAGTGAGAGCGTCGCGATCGGTATCGCCAGCCTGTTGCGGGCCGAAAAACTCTGCCTTGATGTAGTTCTGTCCCGGCGTGGCGGCCTCTGAGCGTAATATGACCTGCTGCGACGCTGCGTTGGAATAGGTGCGATTGATCACGGTTACGATTTCCGGGCCGCCGGGCGGCGGGAAAACCAGCGCCTCGGACGCAGACAACATCTGCGCACCCCCGAACGACCTAACGCCCGAGGGAGTATTGCAGCCCGAAAGAACCGCAATGGAGAATAGCAATGAAGTATAGGCAGAAAATTTCACTGCCTTACGCCCCTTTATTTCCCCAAGCCCAATCAGGTTAAAAGGAGACCGAATCACTAATGACCAGACCATTGCTACGAAATACGTGAGGATTACGAATAATCAATCTCAAATTTGTATTGTAATTTCTGATACTTTGTGGCTTCCGAATCATCCCGGACTCCTTATTTGCCGCACAAAACGTCGGAACCAATCGCGCTGGTGCGGGTTCGCTCGGCGTGAGGTCGATATTTTTACGGTTGCAGCGCAATATGTCCCATGGTCTACTTGCGCCTATAGTTACGTATTTTTATTGATCATATTTTTCATTCAACTGTAAAAACAGAGAGTTGACGCATGACTGTGCAATTTCCGAGTATCGCGCAGGCGCTTGCCGAAGAGATCGGGACATTACGGAAATGGCTGGACGAGGACGCCCTGCCGCTCTGGTGGGAGGCGGGTTCCGCCCGTCCGGACGGTGGCTTTTACGAACGCCTCGCTCAGGATGCGAAACCGGTTTTTTCCGATGATCGTCGCGCCCGCGTGCAGCCGCGTCAGGCCTATTGTTTTGCCGCCGCCGGTCAGCATGGCTGGCAAGGCCCGTGGAAGGATGCGCTGCTACATGGGCTGAGCTGGTTCGAAAAAGTCTATCGCCTTGACAATGGCCTCTACGGCAACCTTGCCGACCAGACCGGCAAGCTGATCGATCCGTCCTTCGATCTCTACAATCAGGCTTTCGCCCTTTTCGCCGCCGCACAGACCGCCGCGGCCCTGCCCGACCGCAAGGACGAAATGCGCGGCCGGGCGCTGGATATCCTCGCCATCCTCAAGCGCGACTACAAACATCCCGTCGCCGGCTTTGAGGAGGCAAACCCGCCGCGCATGCCGCTCTGCTCCAATCCGCACATGCATCTGTTCGAGGCGATGCTGGCCTGGGAAGTGCAGGATCCCGAGGGCCCATGGACGGCGCTGGCCGACGAGATCGCCGACCTCGCGCTTACCCGCTTCATCGACAGCGGCAATGGTGGGCTTCGTGAATTCTTCGGCCATGACTGGATGCCCTTTGAGGGCGACAAAGGTCGCATCATGGAACCGGGCCACCAGTTCGAATGGGCCTGGCTTCTGGTGCGCTGGGGCAGCCTGCGCAACAGTGACGAGGCAATCGCCAAGGCCAGGCGCCTGTTCGAGATCGGTGAGGAATATGGCATATGCCAGCGCCGCAAGGTGGCGATCATGAGCCTCTACGATGATTTTTCAGTGCATGACGGGTTGGCGCGGCTGTGGCCGCAGACGGAATGGCTGAAGGCGGCCGTGCGCCTTGCCAGCGTGAGCAGTGGCGAGGAGAGACAGCGCTACCTCGCCTCCAGCCTCAGGGCCATCGGCGCGCTGCAACCCTTCCTCGATACGCCGGTAAAGGGACTGTGGTTCGACAAGTGGCCGGCCGACCGCCCGATGCTGGACGAGCCGGCACCGGCCAGCACCTTCTACCACATCGTTTGCGCGATCTATGAGGCGGAAGCGGTGCTCGCGGTCAGCAGTTAAATGTCCGGGCGGGCGAGCGGGCCGGGCGTCCGCTCGGCCCGCTCGGCCTCAGTTCAGCCGGGCCGGACGCACGACGCGCCAGTCAGGCTTACCGAGATTGTGCGGCCAGTTATGAACGTCCTTGTCGTTGAAATAGACGACCTCTTCCAGCTTTGGAAAATCCGCCTGTTTCAGCGTTACGTCGTTCATCCATGGACGGACGTAGGAATCGCCACCTTCATAACCCAGTTCGGCGACCCAGACCGGTTTGTTGAAGGTTTCGACAAGTCCATAGCCCTTGCGCAGCAGATCGGTAAACGTCTTCGGTCCGCCATATTCGATCTTGTCATAATCCTCGAGACCGAAGACCGAGAGACCAACCAGATCCGCGTAACTGTCACCGGGGTAATAGGTGCGCAGACCATCGAGACCTTTCGGGGACCACATCACCTTGACGCCGGGGACCGCCTTGCGGGTCATGTCCACCATGCGCTTGTAGGCCGTGATATAGTCCTGCGGGTTCCAACCCGACCACGAGAAGCGGCCGGACGTGTCTTCCATTTCCTGTCCCCAACGCAGGATCAGCGGGCTTTTCATTGCCGCCATGCGTGCGGTAATCGCCTGCATGTTCTTGTCATAATCGCCTCCCAGCACCTTGCGGCGCAATTCGTCGGAGGTGAGACGCCAGTTGACGTCCCATGACCATGGCTCGACCGTGATCAGCACGTTGCGCTTACGCTCCAGGGCATAGGCGTCGGCGAGCGCAAGGCTGTCGAGATCCACGTCCTCCCAGGGCAGGAACAGATGTTCCGTCGCCACCCCGGTCTGGCCGGTGAAATCGCCGTGCGGATCGTAAGCGCCAAAGCGGATACCGTCCGCATGCAATGTCGGGCGCTTGTCGGCAAGCGTCTTCATACCCGTGGAACCCATGGTTGCGACACCCTGGGCATCCAGTTTGAACATGGGGTACATGCTGGCTGAAGCCGCGACTGCAGCCCCACTTGCGAAAAGCAGTCTTCTTCTTGTTATTTGCATGACACTTACCTCCTACCTCGTCGCAGTCATCGCCTTGTCGTAGGCGGCGATTTGCGGGGTGACATCGTCCTTGCGGACAAGTTTCAGGAATTCATCTCCGGGACGTGGCGGGTTGTGTCGGAACACGTACCATGGGCCGCCCTGCTTGCGCTGGTAGAGCACCTTGCCGATGCGACCGTGGTCGAAGCAGGTATCGGCCTTGCCGCTTCCGTTATCGGCTTTCCAGGTGGCACGCATGCACAGCGTGCCGTTGGAATCGACGGTCCAGCGGCCTTCACCGACGGACTTTTTGCCTTTTTCTTCCGTCAGGGCGATGAATTTGCGGCCATCGGCGATGAAGCGTCCGCCGCCCGTATCCCATTTCCAGGTCTTGTCGAAGTACATCTCCACGACTTCGCTGGTTCTGAGCGGTTTCGGCGTCTTCGTGCCGCCTGCGGCGTGGACGGCACTTGGCGCGATCACCGCAAGGCAGAGTACGAAAGCGGAGAATCCGCAGTTGCTTATTGTTGTTCTCATCACAGCCTCCTCCTTCTAATGTCCGACCCTATTGTCGGCCAGCATGATCTCTCCGGTTGTCACCACCGGCGACGGCACCACGACGGGCTCCGCCTGCACTTCCCGGCTCCCGGGCAGTCCTGGCACGGTGATGCGCAGTTTCAGGCGCACCGATCTCGCACCTTCCACGCCCGCACCGGCGACCGTGAACCGTGTTTCTGTAAAACTGACATAAGGTTGCCCGTGCGACAGGGCCTCCAGCCCGCCAATCGCATGGGAGCTGAGTTCCACAGCACTTCCGGCCACCAGCAGCAACGAACAGGCGGCGGCAGTCGCCCCGCCGCGCAACGCCGGCAGCCGCGGCAGGCCGTTTTCCATCGTGTGACGGATGAGAAGAAACACCGAAAGGCCCGCATAGATCGCCACATTAATCGCGGCGAAGATGAAGAAGCCCTCTGCCCCGCTCTCACGCGGCGCCAGTGCCATGGCCAGAAGGCTGAGCGCCGCCAGAACCATGTAAGGCGCGATTACCCGGAAAGGCAGCGGTGGTTTTGCCTGCGTACCCTTCGGCGTAATGCGGAAATCCACGAAATCGCCACGGATCGTATCGCGTATCGCGGCAAGCACCCCCATCAGCGACCAGGGCCAGCGCAGGAACAGGAATACCATGGCTTCCCAGCTGAAGAGCCTTGCATCATGCGGGCGGAAAACCCCCGTGGCCCGCCAGAAGAATGCGAACACGATCATGATCAGCGAAATCGGCAGGAAATGTGCCAGAAACACCGGATAGGACGCATTGACGAGGACATGACCGCTCAACAGCGCGACGGCGGGCAGTACGAACATCAGCGCCATGAAGCCGGAAAACAGCGGATACCACAGCTGCGAAAACAGGAACTGGAACTTCAGCCGCAGGGGCAGTTTCGGCACGTAATGCCTCGAATATTGCAGCAGAATGGTCATCAGGCTACGCGACCACTGGAATTCCTGCACGATGAGATCGGCAAAGGTCACCGGCCCGTCACCGTGGGCAATGGCGTTGACGGCATGGACGCCGCGCCAGCCACCGGCATTCATCAAAAGCGTGGTGGAATGGTCCTCGGCAAGCTCCGGTCCAAGGCCGCCCACCTGACGCAGCGCTTTGGTGCGCACGGCGTAATGCGAGCCGATGCAAAGCGGCGCCCAGCCATTGTTATAGCCCAGCTGCAGCGCGCCATGCAGGCTCGCCTCGGCATAAAGCCTGCCGCGCGCGGCCCAGCTTTCCTCGGCATTGGCGTCGCATATGCTCGGCGCGGAGACATACCCGATCGCCGGATCGGCAAAGGGACGAATGATCTCGCTCAGATATTCCGGTTCCGGCACATGATCCGCATCGAACTGGGCGACGAAATCATAACGCTCGTAACCGTAGTGATCGTAGAAATAAGCGAGATTGCCTTCCTTGCAACGGGTGCGGCGTGGCCATGTCTTGCGGTGATAATCAGCGACACCTTTTCGGGTCGAAACGAAAACACCATGCGCACCGCACCATTTCAGCGTTTGCGCATCCGGATCTTCATCCGCAAGCCAGACATCGAATTCCAGACCCTTCTGTTCGAGCATGGCGAGCAACGTCTTCTGCACCACGGCGAAAGGCTCCGAAGGCGCCTTGGTGACGACCATCGCCACCCGGCCCTGCGGCAATGGAGAACGCCGGTCTACGACCTTCGCGTTGAGGAAAATGAAGATGAAATAGGACGGCAGAAGCGTGATCCATGCGAGCGTCAGGGTGACGACGGTATAATAGGGCCAGTCGATGATGCGGTCGCGGTCAAGCCACCAGACCCAGAAATAGGCAAGTGTCACCAGCCAGCCGCCGATGCCGAGACGATAGGCCATGCGGTTCCAGCCGCTGAAAATCGGCAGCATCCGCAATTCGCCTGCGACAGCACGCGATGATGTGACGGAAGGAGTAGAGCGCGTCCTCATGACAGCACCTCCAGCCCGAAGCCGGGACCGGCCGTGCGAATGATGGTATCGATATCGGAGCGCTTCGGCGCAAAGCCGAGGGTCTCCCTTGCTCTTTCTATATCGGCGAACAGGGCTGGCGGATCGCCGGCGCGTCTTGCGCCGAAATGCACCGGCACCTCCTGCCCCGTTACCCGGTGGATCGCCCGGATGATATCGCCAACCGATGTGCCGTGGCCGGAGCCAAGATTGACGCGCAACGTCTCGCCGCCATCGGCAAGATAGTTGACGGCGGCTACATGGGCGTCGGCCAGATCGCTGACATGAATGTAGTCGCGAATGCAGGTGCCATCGCTGGTGTCATAATCCGCACCGAACACATCGAGTTGCGGCAACCTTGCGGCAGCGGCCATCAGCGCCCGGGGGATCAGATGGGTCTCCGGCTCGTGGCGTTCGTACAGCTCTCCATCCGGATCCGCACCCGCCGCATTGAAATAGCGCAGCGCGACGAAACGCAGGCCATAGGCAGCGGCATAGTCGTCGAGCGCCATTTCGAAAATCAGCTTCGTGCGCCCGTAAGGATTGACCGGCATCTGCGCCGTTTCCTCACGGATCGGCAACTGCGGCGGCACGCCATAGGTGGCGCAGCTGGAGGAAAACACCAGCCCGCCGATATTCTGGTCGAGACAGGCATCCAGCAGCGCCAGGCTGCCGCCGACATTGTTGCGGTAATATTTGCGCGGGTCCTCGACGGATTCGCCGACATAGGCATTGGCAGCGCAATGGATGACGAAGGCCGGCGAGAACTCCTTGAGCGTGGCTTTCAAAAGGCCACGATCAAGAATGTCGCCCTCGATGAAAGGTCCCCAGCGAACCGAATCCGCGTGACCCGTCGAGAGATTATCGTAAGCAATGGGCTTGAAGCCGGAATGCGCCAGCGCCTTGCAGATGTGGCTGCCTATGAATCCGGCCCCGCCCGTGACGAGGATTGTACGGGCCATCTCATACGGCCTCCGCGACCTTCTTGCCGGCCAGCAGCGCATCGAAATAGGCGATGGTTCTTTCCAGGCCGATTTCGAGCGGTACGCGCGGTTGCCATCTAAGCAGTTCCTTCGCCCGCGAAATATCTGGACGGCGCTGCTGCGGATCGTCGATTGCAGCGGGCAGATGCACGATGCGCGAACTGGAATTCGTCATGCGGATGACGATATCGGCCAGCTGCCGCACCGGAATTTCGCTCGGATTGCCGAGATTGATCGGCCCCGTGCAATCCTTCGGCTTGGCCGAAAAACGCAGGAAACCATCGATCAGGTCATCGACATAGCAGAAGGAACGCGTCTGGCTGCCATCGCCATAAATGGTGATGTCTGCGCCCTTCAGCGCCTGCACGATGAAGTTGGAAACCACACGTCCATCATCCGGGCGCATGCGCGGCCCATAGGTGTTGAAGATGCGCCCCACCTTGATATCGACGCCGTAGCAGCGATTATAATCAAAAAACAGCGTTTCAGCGCTGCGTTTGCCTTCATCGTAGCAAGCTCGCGGCCCGATTGTATTTACATTGCCGAAATAGCTTTCCGGCTGCGGATTGACGAGCGGGTCGCCATAAACTTCCGAAGTCGAGGATTGCACCACGGTTGCACCGCATCTGCGGGCAACTTCCAGCACATTGACCGCACCGAGCACATTGGTGAGCAGGGTGCCGACGGGATCGCGCTGATAGTCCGGCGGCGAGGCCGGCGAAGCGAAGTTGAAGATCAGCGAGACGTCGATGTCATAGGGCTTGCGGACATCATGCTCGACCAGCAGAAATCGCTTATTGTCGCGCAAATGCTCGACATTTGCGGTCCGTCCGGTCGAAAGATCGTCGAGACAGATCACCTCGTGACCGCTGCTGAGCAGGCGTTCGCAAAGATGGGAACCGAGGAACCCGGCTCCGCCATTGACAAGAACACGTTGACCTGGCCGCCATTCGGAATAGATCGTGGCGCCGTTATCATGGTCGTTGGGAACGAAATTACGCATTACACACTCCTCCCCATGAAGAACCAGCCCGGCTGATTCGACTTGAACTAGATCAAACTCCCGATTGTGAGATAACTTTAATATCATCCTCCGGTTTTTATTTCTTCTGGAGGTTTTAATATTGAGATTCGATATATTTCAACCTTTATGATAGGCGCATCAACAAACAGGTCAACTTGATTTTATCGAAATATTACAATTGATTACCCTAAATTACTCAAAATAACCCTTTTATTTAATACTTTTTAACTATGCCTCCATTATGCCTTTCTTATTGAGCATTAGCGCAAGCTTCGCTCAACCAGTCGGGACTATTCTGGTTTTGTAAGGCTCGGTCCACCGGGGCAAAACCACCCGGCGAGATACGACAGCTAGTCGATTTCAGGGGACACACATGATGAATGACATGCCTTATTCCCATGGCGGCAAACTAGCCCGCCACTGTCGCTTTGCACTTATTGCCACAGCACTTGCGACGTTCACCTTCGCGACGGTTTCATGTTCCGTTGCCGAAGACGTCGTTTTGATCAAGACCGCATCCGCAAAGACGGAAACGATCAAGAGCCGTGTTGCTCCAGCCAAGGCGGCCTACGGTTACGAAAAGACAGGCAACGCGGCTGTCACGCTTGTTGCCGATGCCTCCGACACGCCCGCGATATCGCCGCGGCACTCTTATTCCGGTTCTTCTCCCTATATCTGCTCGCCGAGCGGATTTGGTCAGAAGTCCCGTTGCTTCCTGAGGCCCTGAGCCTCCGGGAGAAACCCTTAGCGAAAACTGGCGCCCGGGCGGCCTTGGCCTTGCCCGAGGCTCAGTTTTTCCAGCCTGAGAAGGCCGCGTCGTCGTCCTTGTGGAAGAAGCGCGATGCCGCCTCTGTTCGGTTGCGCACGTTCATCTTCTTGTAGATGTTGCGAACGTGTACCTTCACGGTATTCTCAGACAGATGAAGCCGGTCGGCGATGATCTTGTTTTGCGTACCCTTGCAAAGCAGATCAAGGATTTGCACCTCGCGCGTCGTCAACGTCGCTATTTCGCTCCTGCTGACGGCAAGGGCATCGGCGCGATTGGCGATCACAGCGTCGCTTTGAACGCTCTTGCCATTGACGGCCTGGGAATAAGGGGTGAGCTTGCCGAGCAGAGCGGCCGGAAAATGCTCTCCGCCCTTCATGAGCAGGTCCACCGCCGCCATGAAGACGTCGAGCCGCAGATTAAGCGGCAACACACCATCGATGACACGCATCCCCACCAGCTGCTTTAACGGCTCCTCGAACTTGTCGATAGTTTCGACGACGAGTGCGATCGCCGCGTCCGGGTGTTTTTCGCGGACTGCCGAAAGAACGTCATGAAGACGCTCGCCCGACATGCGGTATGGCAACACTAAGCGGACATTGGCGCCATAATCATCGTCGATCTTTGCCGACGACATCACACTCACCACAGCAAATGTAGGGAACTTTTTGCCCAACGCCTCCACGAGGCACTCGGAAAACAGATCCGGATCCGCTATGATCAATAAAGTTCCATTTATAGGAGCAACGGCACCACTCTGTTTTGCCGCATAATCTGAAGTTCCCATGAACATTGACGCCTCCCTAAAGCGCTTACGCATTACATTCTTTCGGTTGTGCAGTCTGTCATTCGCCGGGGTACCCCTGAAAACATACGGGGCAAATCCCGCTTCAAGCCATGTCAACTATCATTAATTACCCGTTAATTTAGGAGGCTAATACGAAAAGCTGTGTAAATAAATGGCCCAAACGGGTTATTTCTTGCAATTGACGTACAAAATTGGTTACGCCGGTAATGAATCGTTCCACCCGGAACCGGTGTAAAAACAAACACATCGGAAAAGCTTTCGCTGCGGTTTTGCAATCCGGGAAAATATAACTTTTAGTTGATATCCCTTTACATACCTGCCCGGCGAACGAACTCCGTGGACGTGCCAATTCGGGATAGCGGTCATTTCCCACCGCAATAAACCATGTTTTTCAAAAAATCCGTTTTCCCTGCCGAAACTACTGTTTTTTGTGCCTGAACCGGCGAAAGAACCCCGTCCGATCACCCTCCGGCATATATATTCGGGGTGAAGGCGCCAAAATGCCTAGCCCGAATTGATATCTAGGAAGCTCCATTTTTCTGCGGCACAGTCTGCCCGTCGCTGGAAACGGTGACCGATGGAAAGACAACCCCGGCCTTTGACGTGTGTTTGCAAACGCCGGCCCCTTTTCAAGACATAACGAAAACAAAAAAGACGAAGCCACCGCGCTCCCCACCGGAGCGAGGAACGGATTTGTGCGCCTTAATACCGAGTAGCGCACAAGGGCTGAACGAAAAGAGCCCGGTCACGGGCCGATGCCAAACCGCAGATGAAACGTACCGAGTGCATCTGCAGAACATCAATCTTTGTGCAACGCGGAGCAAGCGCGAAAAAATCCCGTTTTAGATGAGAGGGATTTCGAAAGCTGCTCCGAGCTTTTTTCGGAGGAAATCGAAATGGGTTATAATCCAAAGTCCGGCGACGATATTACGAAAATCGGCGCGCTTTCCGATGGTTTTGCCAACACGGCGACCAATGACGCCAAGGTGGAAGACAGCAACGTCGGCACTGCAAACGGTGAAAACCGCAACAACGACTACAGTGACAACAGCACGGACAACAGCTCCAAGGTGGATGTCGACGCAAAGATCGACGTTGCCGTCGGCAATGGTGACAATCGCGACAACGACTATGACTGGAACTATAGCGCCAAGTCATACAGCGACAACGACACCACGACGAAGACCACCACCATCAACGACAATGACAGCGACTACGACTGGAGCTACAGCAGCAAGTCGTACAGCGACAACGACACGAACGTGAAGACGATCACGGATACGGACAACAAGTCGTTCTCCTATTCCGACAACGACACCACCACAACAACGACAACCACGACGACTTCCGACAGCTTTAATTCCGCTGACAGTTTCTACAAGTCGGATGACGACTTCGGCAACATCACCGGCGTCAAGGATGTCGGCAATCTCGGCATCGCCGGCGGAGACCTCACCTTCAACCTGGGTGACGACTTCTCCTTTACACTCGACGTCGACAACATCCTCAACGGCTCGCTGAACGGCGAAGGCAACGACTCCGCTTTCAGCCTTGTGCAGGCCAACCACCTGGCGGATCAGGACAGCGCCTACAATGTTCAGATGAACAACGGCGGTGCCGAAAACCACCTGAGCGCCAATGCCGGCGACGCCTTTGGCGCAGAAGGCATGGACGGCAAGGGGTGGGACCTCAAGGCCGGCGACGACGCTGCGGGTACCAGCACTGCGGATGCATCGGCAATCCTTGCAAATTCCGGCTTCCATCTGGAACTGGTACAGGGTGCCAACATGCTCTCCAATGCCGTTGACGCCACGATCACAGGCGGCAACTCGCATGTTTCGGACGTTGGTGAAGATCACTCCTGATAATCATGTCTCTACGAAAAGAGCTGCACCGGCACCCGCCGGTGCAGTTCGCGGTTAAAAGACCCGGTTTGGCGAAATGAAGCACCGCCTATGAGATGTGTGCCCGCCACTTCAAGGTCCTGCCGCGATGATCAGGGAGGGACCTGCAATGCATATCGACAGAATTTCAGACATGATCGCGCATTTCATCGGCCTGTTCGACACGGTGATCGAGGACGCGCGCCTGAGAACCAACTATACCGAAGGCGTTGCACAATCTGATCCAGACCGGTTGCCGGATGATGAAGCAGCAAGGCTGCTCGACAAGAACTACGACGTGCCACTTGAGGATTACGATCCCGGCGTCAAATACCGCGCCGGCTATTACGACTTCGACTATCTTCGTCCGCATTTTGCCCGCGCTGTCGAATACGACATGCAGCAGTTGGCAAAAGCCATTCCCATCGATATTTCAGCTACAAATTTCCGCTTCCCGGGCCGTCTTTCCTTTGAGGAAGAACGCGAACTGGTGGTGCACACCGGCCCCGGCTCCGTCATCGCCCACGTCGCGCAGATCAATATTCTTCAGGATGACGACTATCTGAACATGACGGACGGCCCTTATGTGGCGCGCGACACCGGTTTCGTGACCCAGCGCACCGTCGAGTTATACAACGAAGCGGCCGTCTTCACGCCCTTTTCCGTTTTCCACCGCACGGATAGCTATGACGGATTGCAGGCGCTGGCCAAAACCGTGCATGACTATATCGATCATGCCCGCGAAAACGATGTGACATCGCTCGGCACCGGCGCGGATCAGGATTTCGTTCTCGCCAGCCACGACATCGACGGCCTCTATATCAATGGCTCGATAGCCTACGAAAAGCCGACGCTCGATGATCAAATGCCGGATCGCGGTTTTGCCAAACCGCAGGAAGCGCCCGAAAAGAGCGATGTTCCGCTGCACGAGGACGATCCTGCCGGCAACAGTCTCGATATTGCCGCTGGCGCCAATATCGTCGCCAACATCGCCACGCTGATCAATACCGGCGTCATGACCTCTGTCACCGCCGTCATGGGCGATTATCATCAGATCGACGCAATCACCCAAGCCTATGTCTATAGCGACCGGGACAAAATAGACTCGGTTTTCACGCAGTCTGAAGACCATGCGGCGACTGCCGCGTACAATATTGCGAACTTCGTACGCAGCGTCTATCCGGGTGCGGAAAACGCTGCCGATAGCAGCCACGATAATGGCGAACCGCCGATATTTCCCACGGCCTGGCGTGTCAGCGTGCTCGAAGGAGACGTATCGTTCGTCCACTGGATCGAGCAATACCAGTTCATCAGCGACAACGACACACTGACGATCACCTCTTCGGGTGCCAGCGTCAACCTGCTGACGGGAGGCAACGCCGCCCTCAACATCGCCAATTTCCTCGGCATCGGCATGCAATACGATCTGATCATCGTCGGCGGCAACGTGCTGGACATGAACGTCATCAGCCAGATCGCCGTGCTTTACGACAATGACTGGATCCGCGCCCATCCCGATGCGCCTGAGGGCGCCACCGTCCAGTCCGGCAACAACCTGTTGTGGAACGACGCCAGCATTCACAATGTTGGCAGCAACGAGCGTTTCGAAACCATGCCGGACTATATGCATCAGACGGTGAACGCGATTAACGAGCGCGACCCCAACATGCCGGATGGGCTTGCCCATGATGCCAATTTCGCCGGCTACCAAGGGCTGAACGTCCTTTACATCACCGGCAATCTTTATGACGTCAGCATCATCAAACAGGTGGGCGTGCTGGGCGATTCCGACGCTGTGACGCAAGCCGCATCCAAGGTTCTCGAAAACAACGAAAACGCCACCGTCCATATCGACACCGGCAGCAACGCCGTCGTCAATCTCGCACAGATCATCGATTACGACAGCTTCGGCTCGACGACCTACGTCGCCGGCGGGGTTTATTCCGATGCCATACTGATACAGGGCGGCATCATCGAAAACGATGCATTGCAACCGACGCAGCACGGCCAGCTGGCCAACGAAGTCATCGCCTTTCTTCACGACGATCCCGCCACCATCCAGAATGAAGCCGATGGTGTCATCAATGCCGGTCACGACATGTCGTGGTCGAATGCCCATTCATCCGACGTCATGCAGGGGGTCACTGCATAGGTTTGACAGGCCGGGGAGAGCCGCCCGCCACCAAGCCGCAGACACCGCAAGATCACCGAGGGGATAAATAAAAAAATGGACCATATTTCAAGAAAAACCATTGCCGTCGGGCGCTCGCTGGACTTGCCGCTGGATCAGGATGCAGAAGACAGCAAACTGACGGATGCCTGCATTTCGGCCATCAACGAAGCCGTCGAAAATCTGCGCCATCTATCTGGCGCGGAACAGACGGCGAAAGTGACCCCGCCCACCCCTGAGATCACACCGCCGCCGCCCCTTACGCAACCGTCCCCAAAGACCGGACAACCAGCCCAATTTCGGGACGTTCCGCAGGAAAGGCCCCTGCCGCAACAGGACCGGCAACCCGTTTCCCCGCCGGCGCCGCAGGCCAAGGTGGACAATACCGAGCTGAAAAACGCACCCGACCTGCCTTTCGTCAAAACGATTGACAACAATGACGGACCGATCCGCGAAAACGAGCGCCGACCGGTGACGGGCGGCGGTGGCAAGGAGCCGACGGACAATGGCGGTGGAGGCGGTGGTGGCGGCGGCGGTGGAAGCCAGAGCGGTTTCCACAAGCGCAGCGAGCCGATCAATTTCGCCGCAAGCCTTACCAAGGGCATAGCTGCCGTACGCCGCAACATGGTGGTGGTGATGCTGTTCACCGTCGCCATCAATGTGCTGCTGCTCGCCATTCCGCTTTATCTGTTCCAGATTTCGGACCGGGTGCTGACCAGCCGCTCGATGGATACGCTTGTCATGCTGACGGTTGCCGTCCTCGGCGCGGTTCTGCTGCAGGCTTTCATGGACGCCATCCGGCGTTTCATTCTGATGCGCACCGCCGTCGAACTTGAGGTGCAGCTTGGCGCGCCAATCCTTTCCGCCGCCGCCCGTGCTTCCCTGCATGGCAGCGGCAAGGACTACCAGATCCTGCAGGACCTGCAGCAGCTGCGCGCCTTCATCACTTCCGGCACCCTGATCGCCTTTCTCGATGCACCGCTGATGCCGCTTTTCATCGTGGTGGTCTATCTCGTCCATCCACATCTTGGCATCATCATCATGGTCTGCTGCGCAGTGCTGTTCATAATCGCCTGGCTCAACCAGCGTTTCACCGCCAGACAGTTTTCCGAAGCTTCCGGTTATCTGAGCCGCGCCAATTTCCATCTCGATTCCATGTCGCGCAATTCGCAGATCATCAATGCACTCGCGATGATCCCCGAAGCGGTGAAGATGTGGGGCCGCGAAACAGCCGGATCGCTGAAAGCGCATGTGGAAGCGCAGGATCGCAACATCATGTTCTCCGGCGTCTCCAAGGCTGCCCGCATGATTACCCAGGTGGCATTGCTGGGCTGGGGGGCGCATCTGTCGCTTTCCGGTGAACTGACGGGCGGTATGGTGATTGCGGCCTCCATCATTTCAGGCCGCGCGCTGGCGCCCATCGAAGGGGCGATCGAGGGCTGGCACCAGTTCAACAAATCCGCCGCCGCCTACGGCCGCATCAAGCAGCTTCTCATCAACTCGCCGCTGAACTTCCCGCGCCTGCGCCTGCCCAATCCGGAAGGTCGTCTGGATGTGGAGCGCATCCTCTTCGTGCCGCCGCCGCAGAAAAAGGTGATCTTGAACGGCATTTCCTTTTCGCTGAAAAAGGGTGAATCGCTCGCCATCATCGGCAATTCCGGCTCCGGCAAGACGACGCTCGGCAAGATGCTGGTCGGCTCCATCCTGCCCACATCAGGCAATGTACGTCTCGACCTCATGGACCTGCGCAACTGGGACCAGCGGCAATTCGGCGAAAGCATCGGTTACCTGCCGCAGGACGTGCAGCTGTTCCCCGGCACCATCAAGGCCAATATCTGTCGCATGCGCGACGATATCGAGGACCGGCAGATCTACGAGGCGGCCGTACTTGCCGACGTGCACGAGCTGATCGCCGGTTTCCCGCAGGGCTACGAAACCGTAGTCGCGGCCGATGGCGCGCCGCTTTCCGGCGGCCAGAAACAGCGCATCGCGCTTGCCCGCGCCTTCTTTGGCGATCCCAAATTCGTGGTTCTGGACGAGCCCAACTCCAACCTCGACACGCAGGGCGAACAGGCGCTGGCAAAGGCCATTCTGCACGCCAAGAAACAGGGCATCACCACCGTCACCATTACCCAGCGACCGGCACTTCTTCAGTGCGTCGACAAGATCATGGTGCTGAAGGACGGATCGGTCGCCATGTTCGGTGAACGCATGGACGTGCTGAAGGCCATTTCCGGTAATGCCCGGCCAAGTGGCCAGTCCCCGCAGATCGAGGGTTGAGGATCGTCATGTTCAGGAAAAAAACCGCCACCGCCGTCGCAGAGGTAAAAGCTGAGGGCCAGCTTGAATGGTACAGCGAAGTGCCGCGTTCCATTCGCCTGCATAGCTCCATCGGCCTTGCCGTGTTGCTCGCCTCCTTCGGCGGGTTCGGGTACTGGGCAGGCACGGCGCCACTCTCCTCCGCCATCATCGCCCAGGGCAGCTTCGTCGCCACCGGCAACAACAAGATCGTCCAGCATCTGGAAGGCGGCATCATCAAGGAAATGATGGTCAGCGAAGGCGATACCGTCAAGGAAGGCGATGTGCTGTTGACGCTCGACAAGACGACGGCGCTCGCCAACGAGCGCATGTTGCAGCTAAGGCGGCTCCGCCTCGAAACCATCGTCACGCGCCTGCGTGCCGAGGCGCAGGGCGAAAAGAGCTTCAAGGTGCCTGATATCGTCATGAAGGAAGCCAGTGATCCGGACATCAAATCCATCATCCAGAGCCAGAACATCGTCTTCCACAGCAAGATCGTCAAACTCGACGAGCAGCTTAATCTTATCGAAAAGAACATCAGGTCCTTGGAATTCCGCTACACAGGCTATGACGGGCAGAAACAGTCCTTCGACCGGCAACTGGCGCTTTTGACGCAGGAGCGCGACTCCAAGGCGAGGCTCGCCAAGGACGGCGTCATCCGCAAGACCGACATGCTGGCGCTGGAGCGCGCCATCGCCGATGCCATGGGCGATATCGCCCGTCTGACCGGCGAAATGAACCAGAGCGAGGCGGAAATCGCCAAGTTCAAACAGGAAGCGGTCATCGCCATCAACGCCAACAAGCAGGCCGCACTTGACGCGCTCGAAACCGCCGAAGCCGATCTCGACAGCGTGCGCGAACAGGTGCGCGGTGCCGCCGAAGTGCTGGAACGCACTGTCATCCGCTCCCCCGTCAACGGCACCGTGGTGCGCGCCTATTATCATACGCCGGGCGGCGTCATCACCACCGGCAAACCGATCATGGAAATCCTGCCCGCCCATGTTCCCCTGATCCTGGAGGCACAGGTTCTCAGAACCTCCATCGACCAGCTGCATGAGGGCCAGACCGCTGCAATCCGCCTTTCGGCCCTGAACCGCCGCACCACCCCGGTTTTGAACGGCAAGGTCTTTTACGTCTCCGCCGACAGCATCGAGGAAAATGCCGGCCTGCAGGTCAAGGACGTCTATATCGTGCGCGTGCAGGTTTCCGACGAGGAGATCGCAAAGGTGCATAATTTCCACCCTGTGCCCGGTATGCCGGCAGACGTTCTGATCCAGACTTCGGAGCGAACCTTTTTCGAATATCTGACCAAGCCAATCTCCGACAGCATGTCCCGCGCCTTCAAGGAGAGATAAAAAAATAAAGCAATTCCAGTAAAAGTGCGTAGCGGTTCTACGCCCGGAAAATGCGGAAAACAAAGAGACAGGGCCTACACTGTCAATCCCGTGCAGGCCGGCATAGAATGCCAGTATATTTCTGGTGGGGCGGGAGAGCAGCATGGCGGCGATGTCGGATGTATTGCTGATGGTCGGCAGGCTGAATTACGTGTGGACCAACACCGAAAGCCTGATGATCTATCTGATCGTCCATCTCCTGAAAGTGGAGAAGGAGGCGGCCATCATCGTCTTCCTGACGCTCAACACCACGCGGGCCCGCATGGACCTCATCGAGCGTCTTGCAAAACTTCCTTCCACCCCGGCGTCGGACCGCAAGACCATTCTCTCCATCATGGCGCGGCTGAAGAAAGAAGCGAAGACGCGCAACAAATACAATCATTGCATCTACTCCTTCGACGAGAAGGGCGAAATCGCCAGCACCCAGCTGATGCGGCTCGTGGAAGATGACAGCCAGGTGCGTTACGGCAAGGTCGAACGCATGGACGAAAAAGAAATCGAACATCTCGAAAAATCGATCGCGGACATCGTCGAGGTCAGCAAGGACATGTGGAGCTTCATCCACGCCAGCCCGCATGTTTCAGCGGATTACCTCTAGGATCGGGCGGAGCGAACGCTCAGGCTCTCGTCTGCAACCGCACGCCAATCGCGGGATGAGTTTCGCTATTCTGCGTGGCTTTCGCCGGAAGGCAGAGTTTCCCAGCGGCGAAATACAGCAGGAACGAACCGATCTGGAAGGGGAAGATAATATCGATCTCCACAAAGGAGCGAACGACGAACAGCGCGCAGATGGCGAAGAGAATGACGCCCTGCGGATCGCTATCGCGCATCAGCACCGAGCGCAGGTGACCGAGCAGCGTTCCGTAAAGCACCGTGCCGAGCAGAACCATGCCAACAATGCCATTCTCCACCACCGTCTCGATATAGGTATTGTGAAAATGGAAGCCGCTGCGTCCGGTGATGAAGAAGTCGTTCCACAGGCGCTCGGCATCGGCAAAACCCACCACCCAGAAGCCCTGATAACCGACGCCGAGGATCGGCGTCTGTTTTGCCGCTTCAATGCCCTGCTGCCAGAGATAGGTACGGCCGGTCAGCGTCGAATCCTTGCCGAAAAGGCCGAGAATGGCGTCGAGCAGGCCGAATTGCAGGGAAGCGACCACCAGCAACACACCAAGACCGCCGAGCGCGAAAAATGTCATCTTGCGGTTGGCCGGTGAAAGCATGCCGATCGGGATGAAACCGATGATGAGGGCAACGACCGCCGCCGTGGTAATGGTGGATGTGGCCGATTGCGACGCGATGAGGCTATAGGCCGATAAAAGCCCGGTGACACCCACGACAGGCAGCCAGATACCCCTTTGCTTGAGGATCAGCACGGAGGAGACGGCGAAAATGACGCCAAGCGAGGCGTAGAAGCCAAGCTGGTTCTTCGATGAGAAAGCGCCGACGAAACTGTAGGTGCCATCAAGCGCGTCGAAAAGGTGGACACCGAACAGCAGCGAGTAGAGCAGGATGACGGTGATGCCGATCAACGCGCCACGCGTCAGCGTGCGGATGGAGATCACCCGCATGGCGATGAGCGCGCAGACGATATGCGTCATATACTGGATGGAGGCGCGCATGGTCACCGACGCTGCCTCCGACCAGAAGCTCGACAGTACGGTCAGGATGCCGAAGGCGAATATCCATAGATAGCGCGGATAGTTGCCCAGCACGCGCCGGTAGTTGACCACCACCAGCGGCAGCCACATGCCATAATAGGCCAGAACCGAGATTTGTCCGAAACGCGACGAGTAGGCGAAAACGAAGAATGACAGCGCAATCGCCGCCATTCCGTAGACTTCATTGCGTTCGGGATCGATCAGCGCCGATTTGGCGATCCGCATGAATACCTCACTGCATCAGGATTTCGGACGCGACCTTGATGACGTCGCCGGGCTGGAGAAGCGCGTTTTCATCCACCTTCACGTCCTTCGGCTTGCCGTTTTCCTCACGCACCACGACGTAGCTGATCGTGGCCGATTTTCCCGACGGATCGAAACGGATTGCTTCTGCCGATTGCGCCAGCGCCTCCGACATCAGTTCGCGGCTGGTGGTCAGCTGCAGATTGAGCTTGTCGAGTTCCGCTTCCGTGTCCTGCAATTCCTTGGAGCGCTGCGCCACCCAGTCGTTGCGCAGGTTGATCTCGTCCTGGGTCGCCTTGTTGATATCCTGCTTGGCGCGCAGCGACTGCGTATCGATATCGAGCAGGGTGGATTCCACCTCCGCCGCACGCTCTTCCGCAGAAATACGCCGTTGCGACAGCGCAAGCCCCTGCTCGTTCAGTCGGTTGACGCGGTCGCGGTCTTCATTGGCAAGCTGAAGCTGGCGGTTCTGTGTTTCCGATTTCTTGTTCAGGGATTCGACTTCGCTCTGCAACAGGGCATGCAGATCCGTCAACGCCTTGAGCTGCAGCGTGTAACGCTCGGTCCGGGACTTCATCAGCGCGCTTTCGCTGGCGAGAAGCGTATCGATCTCGGTAATCTTTTCCATCTCCGGCGTCTTGGCGATGGTCGTATCACCCTTGACCTCGGCAACGAGGCGCGCCTGACGGGCGAGCAGCCTTGCCCGCTGGTTGTCATAGACGGCGGCATCGCCGCGCGCATTGATGAAGTCGCGGGCAAAACGCTGCCCGGCATCGGAGCGACGCAGACCACCGGCAAGGCTGACGGCCTTCAACACGGTGAGATTGGCGGCATAGGGATATTCGCCGGGCGTCTGCACGTCGCCGCTCAAAAAGATCGGCCGGAACTGGGCAATTTCGACGGAAGCCGATGGCAGGTTGCGAAGTGCAAACTTGCTCTGAAGCTGCGCCCCGATCGCCTCGCCGACTTCCGAGGAGGTTTTCCCCGCCACGTCGAGCTGGCCGATAAAGGGCAAGGACAGCGCGCCGGACGGACCGACGGAATAATCGCCGTTGATGACATCCCAGTTGCGGATGCTGCCATCGGCCGGCTGCCATTCGGCAACGCGGATGCGCAGCTTGTCGGCGGTGCCGAGCTTGTATTGGGTGCCATCCGCAGCCATTGCAGAAAGCGGCGCTCCGAATGCGACGGATGCGGCAAGCAAAAGAGCGGAGAACGTCTGTCCGACGGTTTTCGTAGCAAGCGGACGGCTGGTGGTGGCAAGAAGGCCGTTCATCGGGAAACTCCCTGTTTGCGGATCGCCGCGCGGGCGATCAGGCGATAGAGCAGCCGGACAGTGCCGGCTGCGCAGCGCCGCAAAAAGCGGCCATTATGATTTGCACCAATGACGCACCCGAAGACCGGACTTGGGATCCCGGTCGGGGTGCGTGGCAAAACAAAGATCGATAAAGCCAAACTCAATATCGGTTTTCAGTAGCTTCCGCGTGAAAGGCACACGGCTGGAATGGTCTTGACGATGATGAAGACATCCTGCCGCATCGACCAGTTCTGAACATATTGCGTGTCGAAAGCCACGCGGGTCTTGTAGCTGACGTCATTGCGGCCGCTGATCTGCCAAAGGCCGGTCAGGCCCGGACGGGTGCTGAGGTAATAAGCGGCATCGCTTTCGTAGTAGCTCAGCTCCTCGTCGACGACGGGGCGCGGGCCAACGACGCTCATTTCACCGCGGATGATGTTGAGGAGCTGCGGCAGCTCGTCGAGGCTGAGCTTGCGCAGCACGGCGCCAACTGCGGTCACACGCGGATCGTTCTTGAGTTTGCGGGTAGCGCGCCATTCCTCGGCGGCTTCCGGATTGGCGGCAAGATATTGCCGCATCACTTCGTCGCCGTTCACCATCATCGTCCTGAATTTCAGGCAATGGAAATAACGGCCATTATGTCCCACACGTCGGTGGCCATAAAAAACCGGGCCGGGATCGGTCAATTTCACCAGCGCGGCGATCAACAGGAAAATCGGGCTGAAGACGAGCAGCGCAAGCACGGCCGATGTCATATCGAAGCTGCGTTTTGCGATGCCCCCGATAGGGAAGCTGACATCGAAATCTTCGGAACTGCTGAGTGTCTGTTCAGCCGATTGGGTCGCGGACTTCATAGAGAGAACTCCATTTATGTTTTGCGATTGGTCGGTGCCCGGAGGCGTGTCTTTCCGTCTAAAAGAGATAACAAGTCTGTGTTCTGAATTTGATGCTAATGGATTTTTTGTAAGGCACATTGCCCCTGACCGTCTATGCGATTTCTTGCGACAGCGACCGATCAACGTCAGGGCAATATTAACGGTTGCATAAAAAAGCAACAAATGCGCCGATGGCCATGTGTTGAGAGCATGGGTGTCGCTCCCGCATGTATTGCGTTTTCGACATCAGATAGTCTTTTCTTATATGTTTCTTGTGACTTAATCAGGTGAGACAGGAACGCCAAGAACAGCCATGCGTCCGACAGAATATTAAATTTTTTTGCATCGCAGCAAGATTGTGGCAATGCATATAAAATTTGACATATTAGCCGGGATTTTTTTGCCGGCACTCCAACTTCGCCAAGAAAAAGCGATGGGAAAATTGCAAACGCGGCGCAAAAGCGGCAAAACAATGGCAAAAATCCATATTAAAGTCGGGTCAGATCGTAGAAAATCTTTCCGCCCGACCATATTCTCTCCGTTCGCAACGGCCTGGCCACCCTCCCGGCACCGCTTCACGCAAAAAACCAAGGAATCAGAAGGTGGGTGGCGTGCAGGCGCTGATGACCTCGCACGGCACGGGGCCGACGCAGCGGAAGCGATGTGGCCTGCGGCTTTCGAAATAGTAGGCGTCCCCCGGCCCGAGCACCCGCCTCTCTTCGTCAACAGTCACTTCCAGACGCCCGGAGAGGATTATACCCCCCTCTTCGCCGTCATGAACCAGCGGCACTTTGCCGGTATCGGCACCCGGCTGGTAACATTCCTTCAGGATCTGCAGGCTGCGGCCGAAAACATTGTCGCCTACCTGCCGGAAGGATATCGGCCCCTTGCCGATTTCGACCAGTTCGTCCGCCCGATAAAACGCCTTGCGGTTCGTCTCCGGCTCGAAGGCGAAAAACTCGGCAAGGCCGATCGGTATACCGTCGAGAATGCGTTTCAGCGCACCCACGGACGGGTTGGAGGTGTTGGATTCGATCAGTGAAATCGTCGAATTGGTAACACCGGCGCGTCTTGCCAGCTCACGCTGGGAAATATTGTGACGCAGCCGCAAATGGCGCAAACGCCCGCCTATATCCACCGACATGCCGCAGCCCCCGTTGTCGTTGTTCGAAATATCGAAAACTCTCTTCCCCGCCTATAACATTTTCAATGGCTTGGCCACAGAGAGAAAAGGGCTTGTTCAGTCCGGAAAATAGCTTTCAATCACCGGCAACGAACAGGAGAACCGTTATGGACAACCCGAGCCGATCCAATTCCACCTCACTCGACAGCTACTGGATGCCATTTACCGCCAACCGGCAGTTCAAGGCCAATCCTCGCCTATTGGCGAGCGCCGAGGGCATGTATTACACCAGCAATGACGGCCGTCAGGTTCTCGACGGCACGGCTGGTCTGTGGTGCGTCAATGTCGGCCATGGCCGCCACCAGATCGCATCCGCCGTCAAACACCAGCTTTCGACCATGGATTTCGCGCCATCCTTTCAGATGGGCCACCCCATCGCCTTCGAGTTCGCCGAACGGTTGGCGGAAATTGCGCCCGGTCCGGAAGGCGCGAAACTTGACCGGGTGTTCTACACCGGCTCCGGCTCGGAATCGGTCGATACGGCCCTGAAGATCGCAATTGCCTATCAGCGCGCCATTGGCCAGGGCACCCGCAGCCGCCTGATCGGCCGTGAGCGCGGTTATCATGGCGTCGGTTTCGGCGGCATCTCAGTCGGCGGCCTCGTCAACAACCGCCGTGTTTTCCCACAAATCCCCGCCGACCATCTGCGCCACACCCATGACCTGGCAAAGAACAGCTTCGTGAAGGGCCAGCCCGAGCATGGCGCCGAGCTTGCCGACGATCTGGAGCGGCTGGTAGCCCTGCATGGCGCGGAAACCATCGCCGCCTGCATCGTGGAACCGGTAGCCGGCTCCACCGGTGTGCTGGTGCCGCCGAAGGGTTATCTGGAACGCCTGCGCGCCATCTGCGACAAGCATGGCATTCTGCTGATCTTCGATGAGGTCATTACCGGTTTCGGCCGAATGGGCTCATCCTTCGCCAGCAACTATTTCGGTGTGACGCCGGATATTGTCACCACCGCAAAGGGGCTGACCAACGGCGCGATCCCCATGGGTGCGGTCTTCACCAGCCGCAAGGTGCACGATGCGCTGATGCACGGGCCGGACAACCAGATCGAACTGTTCCACGGCTACACCTATTCCGGCCATCCCGTCGCCTGCGCCGCCGGCATCGCCACGCTCGACATCTATCGCGACGAAGGGCTCTTCACCCGTGCTGCTGAAATGCAGGACGTGTGGCACGACGCCATCCATTCGCTGAAGGGCCTGCCGAACGTCATCGACATCCGCACCATCGGCGCCATCGCCGGCATCGAGCTGCAGCCGCGCGATGGCGCCATCGGCGCGCGCGCCTATGACGTTTTCGTGGATTGCTTCGAGCGCGGCCTGCTCATTCGCGTCACCGGCGACATCATCGCCCTTTCGCCACCGCTGATCGCCGAGAAATCCCATTTCGACGATATCGTCTCCATCCTCGGCGACGCGCTGAAACGAGCGAATTAAAAGTATACAAATTCAATAAAGAAAAGGCTGCAATAAAAATGCAGCCTTTTTCTATCTTCGTCGAGACCGCCCAGGAGATATATCATTTATTAATCATACTCTATTATGTTCCTGCAGTATAACCAACAGCAGGAACGGCCCCATGGCGTCGATTCAGAACAAAATAATATTAGCCAGCATTGCTATTTTTTCTATTACCGGAAGTGCCGCCGGCATCGGCATCTGGGCGACGGAGACGCTCAATCGAAACAGCGAATATGTCTCGCTTTCAGGCGATGTGCTGCGCAAGCACATGCAGGCAGACATGATGCACGACGCGCTGCGCTCCGACGTGCTCGCCTCCATTCTCTCCGCCGATGCCAGCATGGGTCTCGACCTCAAGGAGGTAAAGGCCGACCTTACCGAACATGAAACGACCTTCCGCGAGATGATCGACGCGAACAAGTCTCTGTCGGCTGGTACGAACGTCAAGCCGGTCATCGACGGTGTCGAAAAGCCGCTTCTTGCCTATATCGACGCCGCCAATGCGGTTGTCAGTCTTGCCGGCCCCCGCCCGGCGGAAGCGGTCAAGCTGATGCCGGAGTTTATGCGGCAGTTTTCGACCCTCGAAAAAGCAATGGAGACGGCGGGCGACCAGATCGAAGCCCTGTCCAACGCTGCCTCAGCCGAAAGCGAAAAGACCAAAACGACAATCAACCTCATTTTGAAGGGGCTGCTGGTTCTGGCAGCACTTTTCTCCGCCGGGCTTTTCCTCCTCACCCGCAAATCTGTCATCCGCCCCATCCTGCAATTGTCGGGAAATATGGAAACCCTTGCGGGCGGCGACACCTCACACCCACCCTCCGGCATCGACCGCAAGGACGAGATCGGCACCATGTCCGGCGCGGTCGAAATATTCCGGCAGGCGGCGATTGCCAATCGGGCGCTCGAAGAACAGGCCGCAGCAGCCAGACAGCAGGCAGAAGCCGATCAGGCGGCAGCGCGGCAACAGGCGGAGGAAGATGCCTCCGAACGGCTGCGCATTGCCACGTCCGGCCTTGCAGCCGGCTTGAAGCGGCTGGCATCGGGCGATCTGGCCTTTCAGCTCGATCAGGCCTTCGCACCACAGTTCGAAGCCTTGCGTCACGATTTCAACAGCTCGGTGCGGCAACTCGGCGAAACGCTGTTCGCCATTTCTGATGGCATTGGCATGATTGATGGCAGCAGCCGCGAAATCGCCGCCGGTGCCGGCGATCTTTCCCGCCGCACCGAAAATCAGGCCGCGTCTGCCGCGTCTCTGGAACAGACCGCCGCAGCACTCGATGAAATCACGGTCAATGTTTCAAACGCCAACAAGCGCACCGCCGAAGCACGCCTTGCCGCCACCGACGCCAATCACAGCGCACTGAAATCGGTTGAGGTGGTCAGCCATGCCGAAGAGGCGATGCGTCGCATCGAAACATCATCCCGGCAGATCACCAGCATCGTCGGCGTCATTGACGAGATCGCCTTCCAGACCAATCTTCTGGCCCTGAATGCCGGGGTTGAGGCCGCCCGCGCCGGTGAGGCCGGCAAGGGATTTGCCGTGGTGGCGCAGGAAGTGCGCGATCTTGCCCAGCGCGCGGCAAAGGCCGCAAGCGAAATCCGCGACCATATCCGGCAATCGTCGACGGAGGTGGAAAGCGGTGTGAAACTGGTTCTCGACACCGGCACGGCGCTGAAGGATATCGGTGAGCGTATCGCCGGCATCGACCGCCATATGACCGCCATCGCCACATCGGCCGCCGAACAATCGACCGGTCTTGCCGAAATCAACGCAGCGGTGAACTCCATGGATCACGCCACCCAGCAAAACGCGGCGATGGTGGAACAATCCACCGCAGCCTCTGCAACGCTCGCCGCAGAAACGGCAAAGCTGCGCGCGCTGGTATCGCGTTTCCGTCTGGAGATGGAAAGTGCCGGTAGCCGCGACGTGATACGTCACGTAGCCTGAGCTGAAGTGCACCGAGAGTGCACCTTCATTCACCCGTCGTTTCCAGCCGCCATCTCAGGCGGCTGGAAATCTTCATTTATCAATAGGTCTGCGTCGGCTGCGACAGGCCGTCACCGACCACGCCGCCGCCATATTGCGCGACCGGCACGCCCGCCTGCCCGATCGGCACACCCTGCTGCGCCGGTCCGAGTGCCGTCACCACGATCGGCGTACCATCAGGCACACGATTATAGAGATCGACGATATCCTGGTTCAGCAGGCGCACGCAGCCGGAGGAAACGGATTTGCCGATCGTCCACCATTCCGGCGAGCCGTGTAGACGGTAGATCGTGTCCTTGCCGTCCTTGAAGATATAGAGCGCACGCGCGCCGAGCGGGTTCTTGAGGCCCGGCTCCATGCCGCCATTACGGCCGCTATAGGGTTCCAGCTCCGGCTGGCGGGCAATCATCTCGTCAGGCGGCGTCCAGCGCGGCCACTGCCGCTTGTACTGGATGACGCCACGACCGGCCCATTCGAAACCGGCACGGCCGAGACCGACGCCGTAACGCATGGCCTGATTATTCTCGTAAGTGAGATAGAGGAAATGGTTGGCGGTATCGACCACGATGATACCGGGGCGTTCACCAGTCGGGTTTTCCACCATCTGCCGCAGGAACTGACGCGGGATCCGCTTGTAGGGAATTTCCGGCAACGGAAACTGCTCGTCGGGCTTCGGACCGTACATCAGGGCATACATCGGGTCTTCGGCGGGGGCGGCAGGCCGGCTAGCTTCACGCGCCGTGGTGTTGCAGCCAGCAAGGCCGGCAAGGGCCAGTCCGCCTGCTCCAAGCAGGAAACCCCGCCGGGTCGTTGTCTTGTCGTTCAATTGAAAAACCTCATTTACGTCATCTCGCACTGGCAAAGGGATCTGCCAGCGCCGCCTCGGGGCGGCTGATAGGGTACTTCGTGCCGGAAACCTGAGATGCCATGGACTTGGCACCGCTGGATTTCAGAATGGCACGGAAGCTCGGATGCATGCCGCCGTCTACATACGCGCTGAGGGGAGTGGAAGTTCCCTCGTTCATCGCGGCGGCAATTTTTTGCTGCTCTTCGGCCAGTTTCGACGCCACCTGCGGGTCCGGCTGGTTGATGGCCGGCGGGCAGGCGGCCAGCGGATCGGCGGGTTCGCCTTCGGCAAATTCGCTATTGAAGACATATCGCCGGCCGCAAACGGAAACGTTCGGCTGACGGCGTGTCACTTCAAAATAGTCGTAGCCTTCCTTCAGTGTCTTCCAGAACGGCATGTTGGGATCGTCCCGGTGCGCCACCATGTTCCGCGCACTCATGCGGAAGGGATAGGCCTGCACCTGAAAACGGTCCTGCCCGCCCTGCAGCGCGCGCGCCACGACAGCGTAAATCTCACCGACCTGTTGATCGGTCATGGCGTAACAGCCCGACGACGAACAGGCGCCATGCACCATCAATGCCTCGCCCGTGTAACCGAGCGCCGATTCCAGCCGGTTGGGATAACCGAGATTGAAGGAGACGAAATATTGCGAGTTGGGATTCAGCATGCCCGCGGAGACATGATAAAAACCTTCCGGCGCCTGCCGGTCGCCCGTCTTCATCTTCGGACCCAGCTTTCCGGACCAGCGGCACATCGGATAGGTCTTGAGCAGCGCATAATTTCCGGTCTTGTCGATCTTCCAGACCTCAAGCTCGCTTTCCTGCTTGAAAATGCGAACGAGCACCGGGCTTTCCGGGCGCATGCTCTTGGCCGACATCTGCGCCATCATCTTGGATGACAGCTTCGGCGGATCTTTCTTGACGCTATCGAGACCCATGGAGGTGCACGCGGCAAGACTGCCGCCGATCGCGACGACCGCAGCTATTCTCACCCCTGCCTTAACCCTGTGCCGTAACCCCCGCAACCGCGAAATCCAGCAATGCCTTCATGTCCATGGATCGTTTTGCCCGCCTGATTTGCCCGCCTTTCCGGCAGACGCTTAACTAACGAAGGTGGCCATAAGGCGGCAACCTCGCATCTGGACAAAGTCTCGTGAACAGACGTTACCCATTCGTTAATCATAGGCACACAAGCCTGTGATGGGTGGGCGACCGCAAGTCGGGCTGTGAGCCGATGTCACGCCCCTCCCTTTCTGGAAGCGATGGAGGTGCCGATCGCCGAAACCGGGTCGCTGGCCGGAAAGCTGTCCTCCAGCCCTTCGTCCAATTCCTCCTCCAGAATGTCGCGATCCTTCGATGTGCGGGCGCTGGCCTGCCCGTGCGGGGTTTCACTCTGCGCCGTTGCGAGGGCGGAAAATTGCGACGGCGTATCCGCGCCCTGGCGCGTTCCGAAAGCCGTCAACTGAACCATCACCGCGCTGGCGCGTTTGATGGCCTCCGCATCGTCGATCCCTTCCAGACCGGCGGCAAGGCGAACCGAGACCTGATCGCCGTCGCTGCCGACGAATTCCACGGAGATCACGCCGTTATCCCGTTTTACATAGGTCGTAGAAAGTTGCATGACATGCCCTCCGGTTTGGATCACTAAAACCTGAATTCACAACGATGGCAGAGCAGAAGGGGTTCCAGATGGATCAGGCCTTGGGCCCGGAAATGCAGGAGAGATTCTTCCTGCGCGATGCGGTGGATGTGGCCCGCGCCCTCATCGGCGCGGAATTCCGCATCGGCAATACCGGCGGCATCATCGTGGAAACCGAAGCCTATCATCCGGACGACCCGGCATCCCACAGTTTTAACGGGCAGACCCCGCGCAACAAGGCGATGTTCGGCCCGGCCGGCCGTCTTTATGTCTACCGGTCCTATGGCATTCACTGGTGCGCCAACTTCGTCTGCGCTCCTGGTTCGGCCGTGCTTCTGCGCGCCATCGAACCCATGACCGGCATAGACATGATGAAACTACGGCGGGGAACTGACAAGCTGAAACTTTTATGTTCCGGCCCCGGCAGGCTTTGTCAGGCGCTGGCCATTACCGGAGACATGGACGGCGCTTCGCTGGACGCCACGCCGTTTTTCCTACAGTTGCCGAAGGAAGCCGCCGCGATCACTACAGGCAGACGCATCGGCATCAGCCGCGCGCAGGATTACCCTTGGCGCTTCGGGCTTGAAGGCTCCGCTTTCGTCAGCAAGAAATTCGAAAAGGTCTGAAATATCTACAACACCCTCGGTGGTTCGTCGTTTTCATCGGGATTGGGGGTCGGCACCTCATCCGGCAACCTGTCGGGTTCCGGCTCTTCGATCGGCGGTATCTCCGGCTGCGGCGGTACTGGCATTGGCGGATTTGGATAGGGTTCGACGGGAACGGTCGGCATCGCGGCCTCCTGATATAAAGCGTTCCTCGCCCGACGCGGACTGAGACTGCGCTTTCATCTATTGGGACAACGCAATTGCGCCATCGCCATTCAGGCGGCGCAGCACCCAATTTGCCCACCGGTCAAATGCCGGTCAGGTCCCTTCGGTCCAGTTGCGCCGCCTTGCGGGTCGTGCAGGGAAACGCAGAGAACGTTGGTCCGTTCCGTTTTTTAGGGAAGCTTTTGCGATGGCTCAGGCAAAACCGAGCGCAGTGCGCGAAACATCGCGGGTTTCGCAATAATCGCGGGAGTGGGCCTCGTGACCATGCTCACGGGCGGTGGAGCGGGTCAGCTCCGGGCTTGGCACGTTGAGCAGTGCATCGGCATAGGTGCCGGTTGCCTCCACGTCATCGATCACAGTCTGTTGTTGCGGTTTCAAAAATCCAAACATCCGTCCTCCTCCTTCAACACGTCCCCTAAACGCGCCGATCCGGGCCCTGTTCCAAAACACCCGTGATAGTTCCGATTATACATGAGACGCCGCCGCCGTATAGACGACGAAAGGCGAACGGCAATCAATTGACGTTCACAAAATGGAATGGAATCAGTGAGCTATGGCGACAGGCTCAAGCTGGGCCGACCGATTCCCGCAAGATCAGTTCAACCGGCCACAATTCCTGAACCTCGCGGACGGGACGACCGCCGACGATCTGCAACAGCAGGTCCGTCACCCGCATGCCCGCCATGCGCATGGGCGAGCGGGTGGTGGAAAGCGGCGGCATCATGCTTTCCGGCGTGAGATAAGGAAACACGTCGTCATGGGCGATGACGGAGACATCCTTGCCGATCGTCAGACCCAGCTGACTTGCGGCGCGATAAACGCCCTGCGCCGTCATCATCGCACCAGCGACAAAGGCGGTCGGGCGCGGCGTCTGCTCCAGCAGCGAGCGGGCAAAACGGAAAGCGACATCCTCGCTGAAATGCTCGCTCATCATCAGGCGCGGGTCCGGGGTAATGCCGTGTTTCGCCAGGGCGTCGCGAAAACCCTGCTCACGATCCTGCACGAAGGTGCGACCGACCGGACCGTTGATAAGCGCAATGCGGCGATGGCCGCGCTCCAGAAAATGGATTGTGGGCCGGTACGTCACATCGTGATTGTCGATATCGAGCCAGGCATGCTCGAATGGCGTCTTTGAGCGGCCATGCACAATGAAAGGCACGCCCAGCCGGTTGAGCAGCGCGATACGCTCGTCCTCCGGGCGCGGCGAATGCACGATGATGCCATCCACGCGGCCGCTTGACGCCAGCCGGCTGAAAATCGCCAGTTCCTCGTCGAGATTGTTGTCGACGGTGACGCTGACGAGAATATCGGTCTCTTCACCTTCCAGCCGGGTCGCCATGCCGCCCATGAATTCCGAAAAGAAATGCCCGCCGCCGGAGCGGCCCATCACGACGCCGATCGCGCCTGCCCTGCCGGTTGCCAGCCGCACGGCGTTGGCGTTGGGCCGGTAACCGTATTTCAGCGCAGCATCCATCACCCGCTGGCGCGTTTCTTCGCGCACCTCAGGATAGCCGCCAAGCGCACGGCTGACGGTGGTGGGCGACAGCCCGACCTTCTCTGCGAATTCCTTGAGCTTCATGTTTTTTGCCAATCTGCTCCTGCATGCGTTGCCGCCGCAGATTTTTTCAAGCGATCAAAAATTGAAAGCGATTTCAATTTTCTCCACCTGAAACCTTACAGTTCGTCAATTCGAAAGGCAAACACCGTAAAACCGTCGCTAGAAACATCCGATTTCCACACCATTAGAAAGAGCATTGACAGATTGTTCCGCTTTTGCGAGCTTTGCGTCAGTCAAAAGCGCTTTCAATTTTGAGGACGATTGGAAGCGTCAACGGAGGAGTTTGACAATGAATATTTCCATGAAGACTTTGTTCCTGTGCGGCAGCGTGCTGTCCGCGGCAGTTTCCGCCCAAGCGGCTGAGCTTTCCATCGCCGCCAACTCGACCGGCAAGAACATCGCATTTTTCAAGGAGCGGATCGCCGCCTTCGAAAAAGAGACCGGCCACAAGGTCAATCTCGTCACCATGCCTTCTTCATCCAGCGAACAGTTCAGCCAGTACCGGCTGTGGCTTGCCGCTGGCAACAAGGATGTCGATGTCTACCAGACCGACGTGATCTGGGCGCCGCAGCTGGCCGAACAATTCGTGGATCTGACCGAAGCGACCAAGGACGTCATCGGCGATCATTTCCCCTCCATCGTGGCGTCGCAGACCGTGGACGGCAAGCTTGTCGCCATGCCGATGTTCACCGACGCACCCGCTCTGTTCTACCGCAAGGACCTTCTGGAAAAATACGGCAAGCAGCCGCCGAAAACCTGGAAGGAACTGGGCGAGACCGCCAAGGAAATTCAGGACAAGGAACGTGCAGGCGGGCAAAAGGACCTCTGGGGCTTCGTCTTCCAGGGCAGCGCCTATGAGGGCCTGACCTGCAACGCGCTGGAATGGATCGCATCCGCCGGTGGCGGCCATATAGTCGAGACCAACGGCGACATCTCGATCAACAACGAGAAAGCAGCAGCCGCGATTGAAACCGCCAAGGGTTGGGTCGGCAGCATCGCACCGCAGGGCGTGCTCGCCTATAAGGAAGAGGAAGCGCGCGGCGTCTGGCAGACCGGCAATTCCGTCTTCATGCGCAACTGGCCCTATGCCTACGCCCTTGGAAACGGCGCCGACAGCGCCATCAAGGGCAAGTTCGGCGTCACCCCGCTGCCGGCCGGCGAAGAAGGTGCGGCCCCTGCCTCGACGCTCGGCGGCTGGAACCTCGCCGTTTCGAAATATTCCGACGACAAGGACGCGGCCATCCAGCTCGTGAAATTCCTGGCATCGAAAAACACCCAGAAGATGCGTGCGATCCAGCTCTCCAACATGCCGACGATCGCCTCGCTTTATGACGACAATGATGTCGCCGCCGCCCAGCCCTTCATGCCGACATGGAAGCCGATCTTCCAGACCGCCGTTCCCCGCCCTTCCGCCTCGGCCAAGGTGAAATACAACGAGGTTTCGGCCAAGTTCTGGGGCGCGGTGCACAACACGCTCTCCGGCAATGGCACGGCGGCTGAAAATCTCGAACTGCTCGAGGTGGAACTGACCGATCTCAAAGGCAACGGCTGGTAACCCGGCCCGCGCGGGAGGCGGCCTCGCCTGGCCGTTTCCCGCGCCCCAACCGCGAGATGTCCCCATGAATGACAACACCCTTCAAAGACCGGTCGCGGCATCCGGCACCGGTTCCGATCTTCAATCGGAACGGCTGAAATCCGCCTGGCTGTTTCTTGCCCCCACATTTCTGGTGCTGGCGTTGGTGGCCGGCTGGCCACTGGTGCGCACCGTCTGGTTCAGCCTCACCGACGCCTCGCTCACCAATCTCGAGGGTGCGCAGTTCGTCGGCCTCAAGAACTACCTCACCTGGATCACACTCAGCAGCGGCCGCACTATCTATCGTGGCCTTTTGGCCGATCCCGCCTGGTGGGGTGCGGTTCTCAACACGCTGAAATTCACCATCCTCTCGGTCAGCTTCGAAACCGTGCTCGGCCTCATCGTCGCGCTGGTGCTGAACGCCGAATTCAAGGGACGTGGCCTCGTGCGCGCCGCCATCCTCGTGCCATGGGCCATTCCCACCATCGTCTCGGCCCAGATGTGGGCGTGGATGTTGAACGACCAGTTCGGCATATTGAACGACCTCTTCCTCAGTCTCGGCCTGATCTCCCACAAGATCGCCTGGACGGCCAATCCGGACACCGCGATGGTCGCCGTGCTGATCGTCGATATCTGGAAGACGACGCCGTTCATGGCGCTGCTCATTCTCGCCGGCCTGCAAATGGTGCCGAAGGACATGTATGAGGCGGCAAAGGTAGATGGCATCCACCCGGTCAAGGTGTTCTTCCGCGTCACTTTGCCGATGATCCGCCCTGCGCTCATGGTCGCGGTCATCTTCCGCATGCTGGATGCGATGCGCGTCTTCGACCTCATCTACATCCTGACGCCCAACAACGCTCAGACACGCACCATGTCGGTCTTGGCGCGCGAGAACCTGTTCGATTTTGACAAGTTTTCCTATGGCGCCGCCGCCTCCACCATGCTGTTCCTCATCATCGCCTCGATAACAGTCGTTTATATGTGGCTCGGGCGCGTCAACACCGATGGAGCCGCGCGATGACCTTGCCAAGCATCCTGAAAACCACCGCCTTTTATGCGCTGGTCGCCGTCATCATGGTGATTTCGGTATTCCCGTTTTATTATGCGATCCTGACCAGCCTGAAATCCGGATCGGCGCTGTTCCAAGTCAACTATTGGCCGCGAGAATTCTCGCTGACCAATTATAACTTCGTCATCGGCAACGGCACGTTCCTGCGAAATCTCGGCAATTCGCTGTTCGTTGCATCTTCAGTCGTCGTACTGTCGCTGTTCCTTGCGGTAACAGCGTCATATGCCTTGGCTCGCGTCCGCTTCCGGGGCCGCTCGCTGCTGTTGCTCACCATCCTGTCGGTTTCGATGTTCCCGCAGATCGCCGTTCTCGCCGGCCTGTTCGAACTGATCCGCTGGGCGGGCATCTTCAACACACCGCTCGCGCTGATCTTTTCCTACATGATCTTCACCCTGCCCTTCACAGTTTGGGTGCTGACAACCTTCATGCGCGATCTGCCGATCGAGATCGAGGAGGCAGCGATCGTCGATGGCGCGACGCCGTGGGTCATCATCACCCAGGTCTTCATGCCACTGATGTGGCCGGCGCTCGTCACGACAGGGCTTCTCGCCTTCATCGCGGCATGGAACGAGTTCCTTTTCGCGCTCACCTTCACCTCATCGAACGAACAACGCACGGTGCCGGTCGCCATCGCGCTCCTATCGGGCGGTTCGCAGTTCGAAATCCCCTGGGGAACGATCATGGCCGCGTCCGTCATCGTCACAGCACCCCTCGTCGTCCTCGTTCTGATCTTCCAGCGACGCATCATCTCCGGCCTCACCGCCGGCGGCGTCAAAGGCTAGGAGAAATCTCATGACCACCATTCAATTGCGCAATCTTCGCAAATCCTTCGGCGCCTTCGATGTCATCAAGGGCATAGACATGGACATCCGCTCCGGCGAATTCATGGTCTTCGTCGGTCCTTCCGGCTGCGGCAAGTCCACGCTTCTACGCCTCATCTGCGGGCTGGAGGAAATCACCGGCGGCACGCTTTCCTTCGGCGGTGAGGCGGTCAACCGCCTGCCACCAGCGAAACGCGGTGTCGCCATGGTCTTCCAGTCCTATGCGCTTTACCCGCATATGACCGTGTTCGAGAACATGGCCTTCGGCATGAAGCTGTCAGGCGCGGACAAGGAGCAGCGCCGCAAGCGCGTGGAAGCGGCTGCCGAGATGCTGCAGCTCACGCCCTATCTGGAACGCCTGCCGAAGCAGCTTTCCGGTGGCCAGCGCCAGCGTGTCGCCATCGGCCGCGCCATCGTGCGCGATCCGAAGGTGTTCCTGTTCGATGAACCCCTGTCCAACCTCGATGCGGCGCTGCGTGTCGCCACCCGCCTGGAAATCGCCAAGCTGCATCGCTCGATGCATGACACGACTATGATCTACGTCACCCACGACCAGGTGGAGGCAATGACGTTGGCCGACCGCATCTGCGTTTTGCGCGATGGCCGTGTCGAACAGATCGGTACGCCGCTCGAGCTTTACGAAAGCCCAGTCAACACCTTCGTTGCCGGCTTCATCGGCTCGCCGAAGATGAACATCCTCACCGGCAAATATGCCGAGGCGGAAGGTGCCGCGACTATTGGCATCCGTCCCGAACATATCACCATCACCACAGGCGAAAACGGCTGGAACGGCGAGATCGTCCATTCGGAAATGCTCGGATCGGACAGCTACATCTATGTCGAGATCGGTGCCGACGAGCCCATCGTCGTTCGCGAGGAGGGTGTGACTGATCGCAAGGCGGGCGAACGCATCACCATTGTACCGGATGCGGCGCAGATCCATCGTTTCGACGCGCAAGGCGGGGCATTAGCCCGCAACCCCGCCCGGGGTGCAGCCTGAATATTCAACTTTCGCCGGGATCACCCAAGGTCCCGGCTTTCACCGAGGAGCATGAAAATGACCATCAACACGGTTGTATGGGGCGAAAATATCCACGAACACATCAATGAGACGGTGCGTTCGATCTATCCAAACGGCATGCACAACACCATTGCCGACGCGCTGAACCAGAACCCGGAGATCAACGCCACCACCGCCACGCTGCAGGAGCCGGAACACGGACTTTCGCAGGAGCGTCTGGACAAGACCGACGTTCTCGTCTGGTGGGGCCACAAGGACCACGGCGCGGTTCAGGATGAGATCGTCGAGCGCGTCGCCAAGCGCGTCTGGGAAGGCATGGGCCTCATCGTCCTGCATTCCGGCCATTTCTCCAAGCCGTTCAAGCGGCTGATGGGCACGCCCTGCGCGCTGAAATGGCGCGAGGCCGGCGAACGCGAGCGTCTGTGGACGATCAATCCGCGCCACCCGATCGCAGCCGGTCTTCCCGAGCATTTCGAGCTGGAAAATGAGGAGATGTATGGCGAGCAGTTCTCCGTGCCGGAGCCTCTGGAAACCGTCTTCATCTCCTGGTTCCAGGGCGGCGAAGTCTTCCGTTCCGGCCTCACCTGGCGCCGCGGCGCGGGCAATATCTTCTATTTCCGCCCCGGCCACGAAACCTACCCGACCTATCACGACGCCAATGTGCAAAAGGTCATCAGCAATTCGGTGAAGTGGGCCTATAATCCGGCCGGCGCACTGACGAGCATCCACGCGGCCCCCAATGTTCCCGTCGACAAGGCGCTGGAGCCGATCGAAGAACGCGGCCCCAAGCTGCACAAGGCAGGCGAAGCAGGTTACAGGTAAAAAGCCATGAGACTTCTCATTCTCGGAACCGGCGGCATGGCCAACAACCATGCCACATATTTCGCGCAAATCCCCGGCGTCGAACTGGTGGCGGCGGTGGATGTGGACGATGTGGTGGTGCGGGGCTTTGCGCTTCGCCACAATATCCCGCTCTCCTTCACCTCACTGGATGACGCGATTGCCTGGGGTGAATTCGACGCGGCGGCAAACGTCACGCCTGACGCCATTCACCACCCGACCAGCCTTAAACTGCTGGCGGCGGGAAAGCACGTCTTCTGCGAAAAGCCGCTAGCGGAAAACTACGCCAAAGCCGCAGAAATGGCCGATGCGGCCGAAAAGGCCGGCCTCGTCGCCATGGTCAACCTCACCTATCGCAATGTCGCCCCCTTGCAGGCGGCACGCGAAATGGTGCTGGCGGGCAAGATCGGCAAGGTGCGCCATCTCGAAGCTTCCTATCTCCAGAGCTGGCTCGTTTCCAAGGCCTGGGGCGACTGGATGACGGAGAGCAAGTGGCTGTGGCGGCTTTCCACCAAGCACGGCTCGAATGGTGTTCTCGGCGATGTCGGCATCCACATTCTCGACTTCGCCTCCTATGGCGCGGGCAGCGATGTGGAGCGCATCTTCACGCGGCTTAAGACCTTCGACAAATATGAAGGCAACAGGATCGGCGTCTACGATCTCGACGCCAATGACAGCTTCACCATGACCGCCGAACTGGAAAACGGCGCCATGGGCGTCATCCATGCCAGCCGCTGGGCGACGGGGCATCTGAATGAACTTCGACTACGCATCCATGGCGACAAGGGTGCATTGGAAGTGATCCACACGCCTGACTATTCCAGCCTGCGGGCCTGCATTGGTGAGGATGTGGAAAAGGCAATCTGGAAGACGATCGATGTGGAGCCGGTGGCGACGAATTACGAAAAATTCGCCAAGGCGGTGATGGAAGGCGGCGTTGCCGACCCCGACTTCCGCCATGCCGCCAATCTGCAGAAGGTGCTTGATCTCTCGATCATCGCCGACCGTGAAAGACGCGAGCTGGCCGTTTCGGCCTGATTTGCAGAAGAGCGGCGGCGCAAGCCGCTGCTTGGGAGGAGTGATGTTCCTCCACATCGCTCCTCCCAATCGACGGCATCCTCGGGCTTGACCCGAGGATGCATGTCCTTCAACGGCGCGTGGATCCTCGCCTCAAGGGCGAGGATGATGGGGAAGGTGCGTGCCAATACGTGCCCCTTCAAACGCCCCGCTTATTCCCCCACAACAGCACATGCAGCTGCGGCAGCACGTGGGCGGAAAACCAGCGGTCTACGCTCACCTTGTCCACCAGCCACAACATGCGGTCCATGATCCCATCGACGTCCACGCGCGCGTCGTCATCATCGGGCGGCGGCGGGGTGTGGTTGCCGGGCTGGAGGTAAACCGGCAGATGCGGAAAGCGCGCGGATGCCGCCTTGGCATAGGCATAATCCGCATCATCGAAAACCACGATTTTCAGCGCCACCTGCGGTCCATCGCCGGCGGCGGCAAGACAGTTCTCGAAAGCCTGCCAGTCCGTTTCCATGCCGCTCGATGGCGGTTTCGGGCTCAGCACCAGATGATCGAGATCGGCGAACCAGTCCTTCGCGATGCTGCCCTGCGTTTCCAGTGCGAAACGATACCCCTCGCCCTGCCCCTTCGCGATCAAGGCCCCGAGCGGCTGGATGGCGGGGTTGCCGCCGGAGAGCGACACCGTCAAAGGCACGCCGCCGGAAAGCTGCCGCACCTCCTGCCAGATCGTCTCGACAGGCATCGGTTTCCACGTATCGCGGTACTCGCTGTCGACGGCATGCAGCGTATCGCACCAGGAACAGCGGTAATCGCAGCCGCCGGTGCGCACGAATACGGTCGGCAGGCCAATCAGCGGCCCCTCGCCCTGAATGGTCGGGCCAAAGATTTCGCTGATGCGGATCGCCGTCTCCTTCGCTGCAACCTTTCGTGCAGCCGCCGTCATGGCCGATATTCCGCCCAGGTCTTGGCGGTTTCGCTCACCCGCACGGCGCTGGTTTCAGGCAGGCTGAGCTTGCACCAGTCGTAAAAGTGCTTCGCCAGACATTCCGCCGTCACGCAGTCATGGCCGAGAACGTCGTTCAGGTGGCGATGGTCGAAATGATCGTCGATATAGCGCTTCAGCGGCGCCAGCTCGTGATAGTCGCGCACGAAACCATGCTCGTTGAGTTCTTCACCCGATAGTTCGACCTCGACGATGTAATTGTGCCCGTGCAGACGGGCGCACTGGTGGTCGGCGGGCAGGCGTTTCAGCTGGTGCGAGGCGGAGAAATGAAACTCCTTGGTGATGCGGAACATCAGCGCACCTCCTGCGCCGCATAGGCATTGGTGGCCGCCACCCAGAAATCGGGGTCCTCATAGTCGGTCGGATCGGTGACACCAGCCAGATGAAAGGCCTCGCGCCGTTCAACACAGGTGCCGCAGCGGCCGCAATGGCGCAAGCCGCCCTTGTAACAGGACCATGTTTCCCCAAACGGGGTGCCGTATTTCACGCCGTCGGTAACGATCGCCGCCTTGGAGACCGTGACATAGGGCGCGAAAAGCTTGACATCAGCATAACCTTCCAGCGCATGCGCCTGCATGGCGTTGAAACTGTCGATGAAGCCCGGCCGGCAATCGGGATAGATGAAATGGTCGCCGCCATGCACGGCGATCGCCACGGCATCCGCCTGCTGCGCGGCGGCAAGACCGAAGGCGATGGTGAGCATGATGGCGTTGCGGTTCGGCACCACGGTGGAGCGCATGGTCTCTTCCGCATAATGCCCGTCCGGCACCGCAATGTCGTCTGTCAGCGCCGAGCCGGTGAGATGCGCGCCGATGGTGCGGATATCAATGACATGATGCGGCACGCCGAGACGCCTTGCGCAATCGGCGGCGAAATCCAGTTCCTTCTTGTGGCGCTGGCCATAATCGAAGGAGACGAGAGCGAGAAGTTCATGTTCCGCTGCGATTTTATGCGCAAGCGAAACGGAGTCCAATCCGCCGGAGCAGATGACGATGGTTTTCATAATTTAGGATCCCTTGTTTTGACCGGGTGGGCTGCGACCGGATACGGCGCGGCTTTAAACCAAAGCGAAGGGATTGTGAAGAGCTTTAAGATGACAGCATTAGCGCACCGGTTGCTGCCGTTGCCGCTGAAAACAAAAAAAGCGGCGGAGTCGCCTCCGCCGCCTGTTCGATCGGTCGTCACATCAACGCAGCAGCGCCTGCGCTTCCTCGATGCCGAGCGCTGCCGGCTGGGTGCAGGTCGTGGTCATCTCGATGAAGCGGCCTTCTTCCCCGGATTTGAGGATGGAGGTCATCACGTCGATACCGTGCAGGGAGCGATCCAGCGAGCAGCGGGCATCACGGCCTTCCAGAATAGCAATCGCCATATCGGCAAGGCCTGCGGTGCGATAATTGGCGCGAGGGCCGTTCGGGCTTTCCTGATTGGCGATGCCGAAGGGATGCGCCCAGTCTTCAAGCGGCTGGATATTCTTGTCGCGCCCGCTCGCTTCCACCACGCCGCCGAAGAAGTTGGGGTCCGGCACGTAGATGGAGCCTTCCGTGCCGTAAAGCTCCATATTGGCGTGGCGATGCGACCACACGTCCCAGCTGGCCGAAAGCGTGATCGTCGCACCGTTCACGAATTCCAGCAGCGCATGGATATTGGTCGGCGTTTCAACCGGAATGATTTCACCGTTCAGCGGCTGGCTGGTTACCGTGCGGGTGGGGTTGGCCATTGACGTCAGGGCGCCAACACGCTTGACCGGGCCGATGAGGTTGATGAGATTGGCGACGTAATAGGGACCGAGATCGAGGATCGGCCCACCGCCCTTCAGGAAGAAGAAGCCCGGGTTCGGGTGCCACATCTCCATGCCGGGGCTCATCACATGGCAGGTGCCGGAGGTGATGCGCCCGACCTTGCCCTCGTCGATATATTGCCGGGCGAGCTGGTGAGCGCCGCCAAGGAAAGTATCCGGCGCGCAACCAACGGAGAGGTTCTTCTCCCGGGCGATACGCCGCAGTTCCTCCCCCTCTTCCAGCGAAAGCACCAGCGGTTTTTCCGAATAGACGTGTTTGCCCGCCTCAAGTGCCGCCTTCGACACCGGAAAATGCGCGGCGGGAATGGTGAGGTTCACCACCACGTCAATGTCCTTGTTGGCAAGCAGCTCCTCGATGGACTGCGCGACAACGCCAAATTCTTCGGCCCTCAGTTCCGCGGCATTACGGTTGAGATCGGCGCAGGCCAGCACCTTGATGCCCTTGAAGAGCGGCGCCAGCGAAAAGTAAGCAGACGAGATGTTGCCGCATCCGATGATGCCGACGCCAAGTTCCCTTTGCATGATGAAAACTCCGGAAATTGAAACTCAATAGGTTTTGAAGGCTGCGATCGAACGGGTGATCAGCCGGTCGATGTCCTTGGGGTTATCGTGCTCGACCACGAAATGTTTCGTGGCGGATTTCGCCTTCAGCGCCGCAACGAGACCCTTCCAGTCCACAGTACCATGACCGACATCAGCCCAGCCATCCTCATCGGTGTTTTCACCTGCCGGTGCGATGTCCTTGACGTGTACCGCAGTAATGCGCTTGCCGTAGCTTTCGATCCAGGCGAGCGGATCAGCATTGCCGCGGATGATCCAGGCAATATCGGCTTCCCATTTCAGGTCCGGTCCACCGGCAAAGATTTGCTCCTGCGGCGTAGAGCCGTCGGGCAGCACCTTGAACTCGAAATCGTGATTGTGCCAGCCGAAGGTCAGCCCGGCATCGACGAAGGGCTTGCTCGCTTCCTGCAGGCGCTTGCCGAAGGCAAACCATCCGGCTGCATCCGCCGGGCGCTGGTCAGGCATCAGGTAAGGGCAATAGATCGCCTCCACGCCCAGAACCTTGGCGATGTTCAGGGCCTTTTTCGGATCGCCCTCAAGAAGGTCGAGACCAAAATGGCCGGTCGGCATGGCAAGGCCGTTAGCGTCGAGTTCAGCGCGCAGGCTCTTCAGCCCGGCATCATCAAGCGAGGCGTACATGGCGCCGTAACCTTCGACATGTTTGTAACCCGCCGCCGAAAGCTTCTTCAGAATATTGGAAAACGGCTGGAAATTGCGGGCGCTGTAAAGCTGGAAACCGAGTTCTGTCATTATCTCCTCCATAGAGATTTGGGGCTTGGGATTGTGTGGGGGTAAAATCGGGGCCTTTCTAAAGCCGCTCTTCGCTCTGCGCGTCGAACAGCGAGGCCATGGTCAGGTCGAGGCCGAGGCGAACCCTGGTGCCTGGCGAAAACCGTCTGTGGCCGCCAACGCGCACGGACATGGTATGGCCGGCATGTTTCAGCCAGATCAGATTGTCGGCGCCCATCGGCTCCTCGATATCCACGATCGCCTCATGCACCTCACCACTGACAATGTCGGCATCGACGCGTACATGTTCGGGGCGAACGCCCAGAACCACGGCGCGGCCGGCAACAAGCGGCGCTTCCGGTTGATAGCCATTCAGCGAGAAGTTGACGCCATTGGTGGTGAACACAACCTTGCCATCCTTCTCGATCAACTCGCCGCGCAGAAAGTTCATCGACGGTGAGCCGATGAAGCCGGCGACGAAGAGGTTCCTCGGTTTGTTGTAGATGGTTACGGGATCGGCCAGCTGCTGGATGACACCGCTTTTCATGATGGCGATACGGTCCGCCAGCGTCAGCGCCTCGATCTGGTCGTGCGTCACATAAATCATGGTGTTTTTCAGCGACTGGTGCAGCCGCTTGATCTCGACACGCAGCTCCGAGCGCAGCTTGGCGTCGAGGTTGGAAAGCGGTTCGTCGAACAGGAACACATCCACATCGCGCACCAGCGCCCGGCCAATCGCCACACGCTGGCGCTGGCCGCCGGAAAGCTCGGCGGGCTTACGCTTCAGGAGAGGTTCGATCTGCAATATGCCGGCCGCCCTTTTAACGCGCCGGTCGATTTCCTCCCTCGGCACCTTGGCGACCTGAAGGCCGAAGGACAGGTTCTTCTCCACCGTCATCTGCGGATAAAGCGCATAGGACTGGAACACCATGCCGATGCCGCGATCCTTGGGTTCTTCCCAGGTGACGTTGCGGTCCTTGATGAAGATTTGCCCGTCGGTAGGCTCCAGAAGCCCGGCGATACAATTGAGAAGCGTCGACTTGCCGCAACCGGAAGAGCCGAGCAACACGAGGAATTCGCCGTCGTAAATATCGAGATTGAGGTCTTTCAGCACGGTAACGGCACCGAAGGACAGGGAAAGATCGCGAATGGAAACGCTTTTGTTCATATAACTCAACCTTTTACTGCGCCTGCAGCGATGCCGCGGACGAAAAGCCTGCCGGAGACGAAATAGACGATCAGCGGCACAGCCCCGGTGAGCAGGGTTGCGGCCATGTTGACGTTGTATTCCTTCACGCCCTGCACGGAGTTGACGATATTATTGAGCTGCACGGTCATCGGGTAATATTCCGGCCGCGTGAACACCACGCCGAACAGGAAGTCGTTCCAGATGCCGGTCACCTGCAGGATCATCGCCACGACGAAGATCGGCAGTGACATGGGCAGCATGATGCGGAGATAAATCTGCCAGAAATTGGCGCCATCAATGCGCGCCGCCTTGAACAGTTCTTCCGGCAACGAAGCGAAATAGTTGCGGAAGAGCAGCGTCAGGATCGGCATGCCGAAGATGGTGTGCACGATAACGAGGCCGGTCAGCGTGCCATAAACGCCCATTTCGCGCAGCACGATGACGATCGGATAGATCATCACCTGATAGGGGATGAAAGCACCGATGATGAGGATCGAGAAGAACAGTTCCGACCCTTTGAACTTCCAGTTCGCGATGGCGTAACCGCTGACGGAAGCGACGATGATCGAGATGACGACCGAAGGCACGAGGATGCGTACCGAGTTCCAGAAGCCACGCGAAAGCCCATCGCAATTCAGCCCGGTGCAGGCATTTGCCCAGGCCTTCACCCATGGTTCGAATGTAATCTCCACCGGCGGCGCGAAGATGTTGCCGAGCCGGATTTCCGGCATGCCCTTCAGTGAGGTGACGACCATCACGTAAAGCGGCAGCAGATAATAGGCGGCGGCAACGAACAGCGTGCCGTAAAGAATGATGTTGCGGCGGGAAAATGTTTTTCTCGGCTTCTTGCCGCGCGGGCCGGAAAGCTCCCTGGCGACCGTATCGGTTGCGGCGGCGCCCGTATTCAATGTACTGATATTAGCCACGCTTCTTGCCTCCAAATTCGAGGTAGGCCCATGGGATGACGATGATGGCGACGGTCAGAAGCATCATGGTCGAGGCGGCGAAGCCCTGCCCCAGATTCTGCGCCTGGAACATGTAGTCATAGACATATTTCGCCGGCACTTCGGACGCGATGCCCGGTCCGCCACTGGTCTGCGCCACGACCAGATCGTAGACCTTGACGATGCCGCTGGCGATGATGACGAGCGTGGTGATGAAAACCGGCCGCATCATGGGAATGATGATGAGAATATAGGTCTTCCACATCGGGATGCCGTCAACGCGCGTCGCCTTCCAGATATCCTCGTCGATACCGCGAAGACCGGCCAGCATCAGGCACATGACGAGCCCCGTGCCCTGCCAGAGCGCCGCAATCAGGATGCCGTAGATGACGATCTGCGGATTATAGAGCGGATCGAAGGTGAAGCTTTCCCACCCAAGCGAACGGACCACGGACTGAATGCCGAATTCGGGGTTCAACAACCATTGCCAGACAAGGCCGGTGACGATGAACGACAAAGCAAAGGGATAAAGGAAGATCGTGCGGAAAGTGTTTTCGAAACGGATCTTCTGATCCATCAGCGCCGCCAGCACGAAGCCGATGACAAGGCTGAAGATCAGCGACAGAATGCCGTAGATCGCCAGATTCTGGATGGAAATGATCCAGCGCGGCGCGGCCCACAACCGCTCATACTGGTCGAAACCGATGAAGGTCGCACGCGGCAGAAGCTTGGAATTGGTAAACGAATAAATCACCGTCCAGACCGTTCCACCGAGAAAAATCACGACGGCGGTCAGGATCATGGGAATGGATGCAATCTTCGAATTGAGATTGCGGAAAAGTTGGTTGGGGCGGCCGGAGCGCGCTTGACCCGCCATGGATGACCCTCCTCCTATAACGTTACAATAGACGGCCGAGCACAAAAAAGACCCGCCGCATAACATCCCGGCCAAACAGACTGTTGCTGGATGGACCGGACCGATCGGGGGAACAGCGAACCGCTCCCCCGTCGTAGGAGGTAACGTCAGTCAGCCGAGCTGATGATGCTCGCGAAGCGCTTCTGCGCGTCTTCGGCGGTCATCGAGGTGCTGGCGAAAAATTCCGCCATCAGGTCTTCCTTCTGCTTCTGCGAATCCGCGGAAATCAGCTGGTCTGTGCTGGTCAGCGCATTGCCCTTGGCCAGAATTTCCAGACCCTTCTTCATGCAGTCGTTGGCTGCATTGAGGTCCACGTCGCCGCGGATGGGCAGCGAGCCCTTTTTCAGATTGAAAGCGACCTGCGTTTTCGGATCGACGATGGTTGCGGCCAGAACGTCTTGCGCCTTGGTTTTCGCCTCATCCTTCAGAACCGGGAAATAGAAAGCATCGCCGCCTGTCGTGAGATAGTCGTTGAGGCCGAGGCCCGGCAGGCAGGTATAATCCGTGCCGGCCTTCTGGTTGGCAAGCTGGAATTCACCCTGCGCCCAGTCGCCCATGATCTGGCCGCCGGCCTTGCCTGTTATGACCATGTTGGTGGCCTGGTTCCAGTCCTGAACATTGGTGCCCCTGGCCATGTCGCGGGCCTCGACGGCGGCCGCAAAAATCTTCGCCATTTCGGGACCGGCCGCCGCTTCGGCATCCTTGTCACCATAAACCTTCTGATAAAGGTCTTTGCCGCCGATCGAAAGCGTCAGCGTGTCGAACAGACCGTTCGCCTGCCATGCCTGGCCACCGAGCGCGAGCGGCTGGATGCCGGCCTTTTTCAGCGCCGGTGCTGCGGCGACAAACTCGGTCCAGTTCTTCGGAACCTCAACGCCCGCCTTCTTGAAAGCTTCGTTGGAAAGCCACAGCCATTGCCAGGAATGAATGTTGACGGGTGCACAATAGATCTTGCCGTCGATGGTGCAGCTGTCGAGCAGACTTGCCGGCTTGATGACCTCTTTCCACTTGCCCTTTTCGGCAACGTCGGAAAGGTCGCGCATAAGGCCGGCCTGCACCAGCTCTTCCGCCTGACGGCCGTGGTTGAATTGGGTGGCACCCATCGGGTCGCCGCCGGTGATACGGCTGATCATGATCGGGCGGGCCGTGCCGCCCGAGCCGGCAATGGCACCGTCCACCCATTTGTTGCCGGTGGCATCAAAAGCCTTGGCAAGTTCGGCGACGGCGGCGGCTTCGCCGCCCGATGTCCACCAATGGGTAACTTCAAGATCGGTAGCCCCAGCGATACCCGCCGGAATCATAACACTGGCCAAAAAGGCCGCAGAAATAACGCGCATTCGCATGAGTCTCCTCCCTCACTGAAACGTTGCAGTTGGAACGTATGCGAAGATTTTTGATTAGGCAACCGCCTAAGATACGAATCTCGCGGCGGCTCCTCAAAGCCTTTTGAATAGTCATTAAACGAGCCGAACGACCGGTTTTCGCCTGGAAAAGGAAGGCACGGGAATGGGAAAATGCCGAATGCGCAATGAGGACGGCGCATGCGTAATCCGCATGCAATGCAGCATCTCTATGTCTTTGAACTTTGATGCCGGTTCCGGCAGTCAGATTGCAAAATCCCGGGACGGGCAAGGAACAGGTGGGCGATAGTGAAACGTTGGCACATTCTTTTGATGATCGGACTGGCGGGAGTCGTCTCGCTTTTGCTTGCGCCGTTTGAACGGCTGGCACCGGGACAGGACCTTTCCTTCGCGATCCGTATTCTGATGCTCATCCAGCCGGCAGTCCTGACCATCGTTGCGGTGGCGGCAGGTCAAGCGCTCGCCGGCAGGGTTGGGCTCGGCACTCCACTGATCGATGCCTGGTTGCAGGGAACAGTGGTTGGTCCAGTCTTGCGCAGACAGGCCCCGCCCGCCCTGCTGGCAGGTCTCATCGTCGGCCTGTTGATGATCGCCTATTCCTCCGCGATCCTGCCTTCGGTTGCCGATACGGCGACAATGGAGAGAATGGCCGCGTTTGAGGTTCCACTCGCCGCCCGGCTTCTCTATGGCGGGATAACCGAAGAACTGCTGACCCGATGGGGTTTGATGGTGTTTTTCGCGTGGGGACTCTGGCGCATGACAGGAAGGGGTCGGGTACGTCCGGCCATTCTCCGGACCGCCATTCTGATGGCGGCAGCCCTGTTTGCCGTGGGCCACCTGCCCTTTCTGTTTGCCATCGCCGTTCATCCGCAACCATCGCTGATCGTGGTTATCCTGCTTGCCAATTTTATCCCCGGACTGTTGTTCGGATGGTTGTTCTGGCGGCGCGGGTTGGAGGCGGCAATGCTTTCCCATGCCTTCGCCCATTGCGTGAACGCGCTGGTCTCCTGACCCGGCGGAACGGCAGAGAAACTACGGGTTTATGATCCCGGCCTCACCGGCCGGGATAAAATGCCGCGTCAGTACGGGCGACAATCCTATTGTCTCTTGTAATCATCCTCGATGCGGATGACGTCGTCTTCGCCGATATAGGCACCAGTCTGGATTTCCACCAGCTCGAGCGGAATCTGCCCCTCATTGGCAAGCCGGTGCGGCTGGCCAATCGGGATATAGACAGACTGGTTTTCCGTCAGCAGCCGGGTTTCGTCACCAATCGTCACCGTCGCGGTTCCCTTGACGATGATCCAGTGTTCCGAGCGGTGATAGTGTTTCTGGAACGAAATGCGGTGGCCGGGATCGACCGTGATGTGGCCGACGCGGTAGCGCTCATCCACATACATGTGTTCGATATAACCCCACGGACGATAGACGCGCTTGTGCGACTGTGTCTGCGGTGCGTGTTCGCCATCCTTCAGCTTTTCCACCAGTCCTTTTACGTCCTGCACCCGGTTTTTCGGCACGACCAGAACCGCGTCCTTGGTCGCCACCACCACGAGATCTTTCGCCCCAACGACCGTCGTCAGCAATTGCGTCGAATGGATCAGGCAGCCCTCGGAATCGACGAAGACGCCATCGCCTTCGAGTGCATTGTCGTTGCCTTGCTTGTCGGCGATCTCCCAGATCGCATCCCAGCTGCCAATATCCGACCAGCGGAAATGGCCGTGTACCACTGCCATGCGCTTCGTTTTCTCGATCACCGCATAGTCGATGGAGTTTTTCGGCGAGGCCTCGAAGCTTGCCTGATGCAGACGCACGAAACCAAGGTCGCTTTCATACTGTTCGACCGATTGCGTTACCGCTGCAAGAATCTCCGGCGCGAATGCCTTCAGCTCGTCGATCATCACGTCGGAACGGAAGAGGAAGTTGCCGGAGTTCCAGAGATAACCTTTTTCCAGATAGGAGATAGCCGTCTTCACATCCGGCTTTTCCACGAAAGCCTCGACGATGCTGAGGTCTGCTTCGCCATCGATCGCCTCGCCCGGCTTGATATAACCATAGGAGGTACGCGGCTCGGTCGGCACCAGACCGAAAACGACGATATTGCCCTGATCGGCTGCCTTGGCGCCGAGCCTCACAGCCTCCGAGAATTTGTCGGCATCCAGCACCACATGGTCGGCGGCGAGCGCCAGCACCAGACATCCCGGCTCCCGGCGCTCAGCCAGCACGGCGGCAGCGGCCATGGCGGCAGCACTGTCGCGACGGGCGGGTTCGAGAACCACCGTCGCCGGCAAGCCGATCTCTTCCGCCTGACGGCGGGCGAAGAAGCGGAAATCCTCGTTGGTGATCACCAGCGGCTCGGCATAAAGCCCCTTGTCGGCCACGCGCGTGAGTGTCTGCTGATAGGTCGAAAGATTGCCGACCAGCGGCTGGAACTGCTTGGGCAACTGATCGCGCGATACCGGCCAAAGCCGCGACCCCGCCCCTCCGGCCAGAAGAACAGGCGTGATCTTTCGAGATTGTTCCTTCACAGCAAAAAACCTTTCCAACTTAAAAATTTCCGGCGGGCCGGACAATATACATATTTACCAATACCGCCATCATCGGTTCGTGGGCAGATAAGCGCAAGCTCATAAGTTCACCTTGTGAAAGCTTGGTGAATGACGGACCCGTTTTGCTAACGCAAGGGAGCAGGTGAGGTTCCGCACGGGGTATGATCCGCTGCGCTGGTGGGCGGCAAAGAAAAACCCGGACCAAGGCCCGGGTTTTCATTTTCAGAGTGACGAAAAGTCAGGATCAGTTCGGCAGCGCATAGGCGATGACGTAGTCGCCGCGATCGGGAGACTGGCGTGCGCCACCCGCCGAAATGACGACATATTGCTTGCCGGTCTTCGGAGACTTGTAGCTCATCGGGCCGCCCTGGCTGCCGACCGGAAGGCGGGCCTTCCAGACTTCCTTGCCGGTCGCCGTATCGAAGGCGCGCAGATAATAATCCTGCGTGCCGGCGATGAAGACGAGACCGCCCTGGGTGGCGAGCGTGCCGCCGAGCGTTGGCATGCCGATCGGGATCGGCAGGCCCATCTTGATACCGAGCGGACCCGTATCCTCGACTGTGCCAACCGGCACCTGCCACTTGATCTGCTGCGTCTTCATGTCGATCGCGGTCATCGAGCCATAGGGCGGAGCCTGGCACGGGATACCGAGAGCCGACAGGAAACGGTTCTTGTTCACCGCATAGGGCGTGCCCTTCATGGGAACGACGCCCATGCCGGTGTTGACGCTTTCGCCACCGCTCGCAACTGCCTTGGTGGGCGCGGCTTCCTTCATCTCGATCCAGAGACCCAGACGCATGTCGTTGACGAAGATGGTGTTGGTGGTCGGATCGGTTGAAATACCGCCCCAGTTCATGCCGCCGAGCGAACCCGGAAAAGCGAGCGAGAGATCGGTACCCGGCGCCGTATAGAGGCCCTCATAACGCATGCCCTTGAAGGCGATACGGCACAAAAGCTGGTCGAACGGGGTTGCGCCCCACATATCGGCTTCCGTCAGCGTCTGGGCACCGATCTGCGGCATGCCCACCGAACGCGGCTGCGTCGGTGCATATGGCTCGTTGGGAATGTTGCCGGCCTTGACCGGAACGTCTTCCACCTTGGTCAGCGGCTTGCCCGTGGCGCGATCCAGAACGTAGATCTGCCCGGCCTTGGTGCCGAAGACCAGAGCCGGAACAGTCGTTCCGTCCGTCTTCGGGAAATCGACGAAGCTCGGCTGCATCGGCACGTCGAAGTCCCAGAGGTCATTGTGAACCGTCTGGTAGACCCACTTTTCACGGCCGGTCGTAGCATCCAGCGCCAGCATCGAAGCGCCGTATTTATGGTCGAGCGGCGTGCGCGTCGCGCCATAGAGATCGACGGAAGGGCTGCCGACCGGCATGAAGACCGTGTTCAAGTCCGGGTCGTAGGACATGGAAGCCCAGACGTTCGGAGTGGAACGGGTATAGGTCTGGCCCGGAGGCGGCAGCTTGGTGATTTCAGGATTGCCGGGGTCGAACGCCCAGCGAAGCTCACCCGTCACCACGTCAAAACCACGCATCACGCCGCCAGGCATATCCACCTGCACGTTGTCGGCGATACGTCCGCCAACAACGACAGTGGTGCCGGCAAGTGTGGGCGCCGATGTCAGCACATATTGCGGGTCCGGCGCATCGCCGAGACCGATCTTGAGATCGACGCGGCCATTGGTGCCGAAGTCAGGGCAAAACGCGCCGGTGTCGGCATCGAGCGCGATGAGTTCCGCATTGATGGTGTTCATCAAAATGCGGCGCTGGCAAAGTGCGCCCTCGGCCACTATTGCCGGCGTAACAGGCGTTGCGCCCGGCGCGGTCGGCTGCTTCAGCGGCGCCTTGGCATCGAAATAGGCAAGACCACGGCAACGCATCCACACGGTGGATTTGGCATTGATTTCCGCCTTCCACTTCTGCGCACCGGTATCGGCGTCGAGAGCGATGACGTTGTTATGCGGCGTGCACAGGAACACGGTGTCGCCCACCTGCAGCGGCGTTTCCTGATCTTCCGCGCCGTTCGCGCCGGGGCTGATCGGGGTGTCACCGGTGTGATAGGTCCATGCAACCTCAAGGTTCTTGACGTTGTCGCGGGTGATTTCGTCAAGCGCCACAAAGCGGCTGCCACCGGCCGTGTTGCCGTAGTGCTCCCAGTTCTTCTGTTCCTTTTCCGGCGTCACCGGCGTCAGCGCAGCAACCTCGCCTTTGAACGCGACGGTCGGATGCGGCACGAACATGCCGGCAAAACCGGCACCGGACGCAATGGCCAGAACAGCGGCAACGGCAAAGGAGGTGCCGTAAGCCGGTGTCTTGCCGGCCGCGCGGCGCAGCAACGGATAGGAGAGCGCAACGACCGTGGCGCCTACACCCAATGCCAGCAGGCGCGAGATGAGCGGCCAGAAGTGCAATCCGGCCTCCCATACAGCCCAGACGCCGCTGAGGATGAAAACAAGGCCGAACAGCAGTGCGCCGGCGGGCTTGCGCAAAATGATGAGCAGGCCGGAGATAATCAGCGCGATACCCGCCGAGACGAAATAAAGGCTGCCGCCGAGTGCTGCGAGCTGCCCGCCGCCAATGGCGAAGAACAGGCCCGCAGCGATGATGACGACGCCAAGCAGCAACAGCCATAATCTGGCTGGAACCGACGTTGAGGTTGCTGGTTTACTCATGAATTAAATATCCGGTTAGGAGAGCCGCCGCGAAGGCTGACGCCCGGTTATCGTTCAAAGCCCGGCCAAGGCCAGACAGTCCGCCGCACTTTCGGCTGAGCGCAGATGCGATGAAGGCGGCGCGGCTGAACGGGGAACAATGGTGGGGAAGACTTCCGTCGTGACTGTCATTTTGACCCATTCACTGCAGGTTACCGCCGGCCCCATGGACGACGGACAAGGTGCTCGAACAAATCCTCCCCGGTCCGGATCGCAAACGCCCACTTGCGGACACTGGGCGACCGAAACCTTGGCTGCGGTATAACGTCGCCCGCGACAAGATGACAATGCGCAAGACGGGCAATTTTGATAAGCTATGCTTATACCATATCAACACCTGCAACACAAAGACCTCTCCGCCGATGGATATTCGCCAGCTTGCAATTTTTGTGGAAGCCGCAAGGGCCAGGAATTTCCGCGCTGCCGCCTTGCAGCTCGGCATTGCCCAGCCTGCCGTCACCCAACGTATCCGGCAACTGGAGGAGAATCTGGGCTTCAAGCTCTTTCACCGTATCAATCGCGGCGTGGAACTCACACCGGCAGGCCAGTCGATGCTGGTCGATGCGGAGGAAATCCTTGCCCGCACCAAGGGCGCGCTGGAAAAGGCGCATCAGATAAGGCGCGGCCAGCTCGGCACGTTGCGTATCGGCTTCGGCACCAGCGTGATGGCGGAACGCAAATTGCCGGCGCTGATCACCCGTTATGGCAACGACCATAAGGAGGTCACGCTGGAACTGCTGCCCGGCATGACGATGGAACAGTTGATCGAGCAGGTGGCGACGCGCAAGACCGATGTCGCCTTCATTCGCGCACCCTTGCCCCAGTTACCGCAGAGCCTGAGGGCCATGCCCTTCGATCGCTCGAAACTGTGTGTCGCCCTGCCGGAGCGCCATCCGCTTGCCTCCCGCTCCAGAATTTCGGTTGGCGATATCGTGCGGGAAAAACTGCTGCTGCCGGTTGACGAGATCGGCCTTGGCCTCAGCAGCAGCGCGCTTTCGCTTTTCGAGGATGCCGGCTGCGAGCCGGAAATCGGCATGCGCATCGCCAACGTCAATACCATCCTTGCCCTCGTGGAAGCGGGTGCTGGAATTTCCATCCTGCCGGAAAGCACGGTACGCTCCACAAGGGGTATCACCGGTGTGCCGCTGGAAAGCGCCGATGCCTGGTCAGATTGCGTGCTGGTCGTCAGGCGCGGCCAGCTTGCCCTCCACGTCGATGCCTTCGTGAATATGGCGCGCCAAGCCTACCGGCCCAGCCTGTAACGCCGACAATACGGACTTAATCGATTGAATCGGCCACAAGTTTCTTCGCGGCCAAATTTGCTGCACTGAACAACATTCAACGCTTGGCAGGCGCGCGAAAAATACAATAACAACGACGGATATTTTTACAGGATTATCGACAGGAAAGCACGCTCAGCCCATGTCCGACACGACGAAGCCCGCCAGCCCCAGAACATCGGTTACGGATCAGGAAGCACTGGATTTCCACGCGCAAGGCAGACCGGGGAAACTGGAAATCACCCCGACCAAGCCGATGGCGACGCAGCGGGATCTGTCGCTTGCCTATTCGCCGGGTGTGGCCGTGCCGGTGAAAGCCATCGCCGAAAATCCGGCGACCGCTTACGATTATACGACGCGCGGCAACATGGTGGCCGTCATTTCCAACGGCACGGCAATCCTCGGCCTCGGCAATCTAGGCGCGCTCGCCTCCAAGCCGGTCATGGAAGGCAAGTCGGTTCTGTTCAAGCGCTTTGCGGATGTGGATTCCATCGACCTTGAGGTCGATACCGAAGACGCCGACGAATTCATCAACTGCGTGCGTTACCTTGGCCCCTCCTTCGGCGGTATCAATCTGGAAGACATCAAGGCGCCGGAATGTTTCATCATCGAAAGCCGCCTGCGCGAGCTGATGGATATTCCCGTCTTCCATGACGACCAGCACGGCACCGCCATCATCGCCGCCGCCGGCCTCATCAACGCCATCGAACTGACCGGCCGCGACTTCAAGACGACGAAACTCGTCTGCAACGGTGCCGGCGCTGCCGCCATCGCCTGTATGGACCTCATCAAGGCCATGGGTTTCAACCCTGAAAACATCACGCTTTGCGACACCAAGGGTGTGATCTACCAGGGCCGTACCGAAGGCATGAACCAGTGGAAATCCGCCCATGCGGTGAAGACCGACAACCGCACGCTAACTGAAGCCATGAAGGGCGCGGATGTCGTATTCGGCCTGTCGCAGAAGGGCGCCTTCAGCGAAGAGATGATCCGCTCGATGGCGCCGAAGCCGATCATTTTCGCGATGGCCAACCCGGACCCCGAAATCACTCCCGAGGAAGTATCTCGCATCCGCGACGACGCCATCATGGCGACCGGACGTTCGGATTATCCGAACCAGGTCAACAACGTCCTCGGCTTCCCCTATATCTTCCGCGGCGCGCTCGATGTCCGCGCCAGCCAGATCAACGATGCAATGAAGATCGCCGCCGCGCAGGCGCTGGCAGATCTTGCCCGCGAAGACGTGCCGGACGATGTGGCAGCCGCCTATCAGGGCAACCGCCCGCGCTTCGGATCGCAATACATCATTCCGGTCCCTTTCGATCCGCGCCTGATCTCCGCCATTCCGGTGGCCGTGGCGAGAGCCGCCATCGAAACCGGCGTCGCCCGCCGCGAACTACCCGATCTCGATGCCTATGCCCGCGAGCTTTCCGCCCGCCGCGACCCGATGGCCTCCACCACGCAGCGCCTTTACGAGCGCGTGCGCCGGTCGCCGAAGCGGGTCGTTTTTGCGGAAGCCGAAGAAGAGCAGGTGATGCGCGCGGCGATCTCGTTCACCGCTCAAGGCCTCGGCACCGCCATCCTGCTCGGCCGTGACGATATCATCAAGGCCAATGCGGAACGCGCCGGCATCGATCTCGACCGCGCCAATATCGAAATCACCAATGCGCGTCTTTCCAGCCGCGTTGATGCCTATGTCGATTATCTCTATGCACGCCTGCAGCGTGGCGGCTTCCTGCTGCGCGACGTGCAACGCCTGATCCACAACGACCGCAACCACTTCGCCGCCTGCATGGTGGCGATGGGCGATGCGGACGCCGTGGTCACCGGCGTCACCCGTAACTATTCCACCGCGCTGGAAGATATCCGTCGTTGCATCAACACCAAGCCCGGCCATCGCGTCATCGGCGTTTCGCTGGTCGTCTCGCGCAACCGCACCGTCTTCGTGGCCGATACCGCCGTGCATGACATGCCGAATGCGGAAGACCTTGCCGATATCGCCGAAGAGGCAGCCGGTCTCGCCCGCCGTTTCGGCTATGAGCCGCGCGTTGCCATGCTCGCCTATTCCACCTTTGGCCAGCCAACCGGCGAACGCTCCGACAAGGTGCGCGAAGCGGTGAAAATCCTCGACAAGCGCAATGTCAATTTCGAAGTCGACGGCGAAATGTCTGCCGACGTGGCGCTCAATCATCATCGCATGCAGAGCCAGTTTCCTTTCGCCCGCCTTTCCGGCGCGGCCAACGTCCTGGTCATGCCCGCCATCCATTCCGCCTCCATCTCCACCAAGATGTTGCAGGAACTGGGCGGTGCGACCGTCATCGGCCCGCTTCTCGTCGGCCTCGACAAATCGGTGCAGATCACCTCGATGGGCGCCAAGGACAGCGATATCGTCAACATGGCGGCAATCGCGGCCTATAACGCCGGTCGGTGAGACGGGCAGCATTGCGGCGCATTTCTTCTCCCCGCCGGGGAGAAGGTGGCCCGAAGGGTCAGATGAGGGGGCAAGCCTGCGATCTACCGCTCGCCCCTCATCCCCTCACAATAAGACGCGACAAAGAACAAGATTCTACGATTTCAAATTATTAGGACATTTTTTCTGCTCAGATGAATTATTGGAACGCAATTTTATTCATATGATTTTTGACGCAATGCCAATTCTCGCTCTCGACGGATGCCTCATGTAGTTTCCACCCACCATCAAAAGGAAATACCCATGGCCCTCTCCTTCTCCAGATTTGCCGCAAAACTCATCGCCGGAACTGTCGTCATCGCTTCGATGGCCACCGCAGCACACGCGGATGCGACGCTCGACCGTATCAAGGGTCGCGGCAAGCTCACCGTCGGCGTCATCCTGTCCGGCGCGCCTTTCGGCTTCATCGATCCGAAGACGCAGGAACAAAAGGGCCTTAACATCGACGTCGCCAAGGCACTTGCAGCCGGTCTCGGCGTAGAGTTGGTGACCGAAACCGTGACCCCGCCCAACCGCGTGCAGTTCCTGCAGCAGGGCAAGGTCGATATTCTGATCGCCAACATGCAGTACACGGAAGAGCGCGCGAAAACACTCGACTACGTGCCGACCCCCTATGACCGCCAGGGCGGCGCCGCTATCGGCCGCAAGGATTCGGGCATCAAGGACTGGTCCGACCTGAAGGGCAAGATCGCCTGCGTTTCGCAAGGCTCGAACTACACCCAGCCGCTGATCGAGCAATATGGCGCGCAGGTAAAGGCGCTGCCGAGCCAGCCGGAATCGCTGCTGGCACTGAAGGGCGGCAATTGCGACGTCTCCGTACACGTCAACGGCACGCTGAGCCTGATGCTTCAGGACCGCGCCGACGAGTGGAAGGATTACGGCATCCTGATCCCGACCGACCTTATCCCTTCCGATTCCGTCATCTGGCTGCGCAAGGGCGAGGCCGACACGCAGGCCGCCCTCGACAAGATCGTCAAGGAGCTGCACGCTTCCGGCAAGATGATCGAATTCGCCAAGGCCAACCGCCTGCCGAGCATCGGTTATATGGAAGAGCAGAAGGCGAAGCTTTCCGCCGCGCAGTAAAAGACAGGCGCAGGATTTTCTCCCCCTCGCCGCAAGGGCGGGGGTGACGATATCAACGCGGAGCGGTTTCCCCAAATCGTCAAGAACGGCCGGTTTCGCCCGCCGTTCTTTTCTGCTTTATAACAAGACAGGTCTTTCTGGCGCCGCCTGTCGGGCGGTACTCGCGACAACAGCATGGATTTCCGATGCAGGATGGATTTACAGCGCGCTTCATAGAACTGGCCGCGCATATCGGCCTCAACTATGATTTTCTGAACAGCGGCTACGAAGTCCAGATCTGGCTCGACGGCATGAAGATGACGTTGATCCTCGTCGCCGTCACCCTGCCGCTCAGCCTCATCTTCGGCTTCATCTTCGCGGCGATGCTCACTTCCGGCAAGGTCTGGCTCGCTGGCCCCGTGCGCGCCTATGTGGAACTGACGCGCAACACGCCGACGCTGGTGCAGCTGATGTGCGGTTTCCTCGTACTCAACATGCTGATTTCCAACGCGCTCGGGGGCGCGCAGAACAATCCGCTCACTCCATTCTTCTGGGTCGTCGCCATCACCGGCCTGCACGTTGCTGCTTTCCACGCGGAAGCGTTGCGCGGCGGTATAGAGGCGGTGCCGGCCACCACCATCGAGGCGGCACGCGCGATCGGCTTCAGCTCCTTCGAGATTTTGCGCTATGTGGAGTTTCCGCTGGCGATCCGCACAGCGCTGCCTTCCATCATCAACAATCTCATCAATCTGGTGAAACTCACCACTGTCGGTTCGGCGATTGCGGTCGGTGAAATCACCTATGCCTCGATCCTGATCTGGACGCAGCGTGACAATGTGGTCGAGCTGATGCTGGTGATCCTTATCTTTTTCAGCGTCATCAATTTTGTCGTCGCAAGGGCAGGTCTCTGGCTTGAGCGGCGTCTTGCGGTTCCGGGGTTCGGTCAATGAGCGCGGTGGTCTCTCAAACACAGGCGGCAAGGAAGCTGCCCTTCGGCACCATTCTTCTGTGCGGTGTGCTGGTTGCCGTCGTGCTGTGGCTGGTTCTCGATCCCTCGCTCGGACAGGTGCTACTGGAATGGCTGCCCTATCTCGGCAAGGGTTTCGCCATGAATGTGCTGATCAGCATCCTGGCAATTGCCATCGGCACCATCATCGGCGTCCTGCTCGGCATCATGGAGCTTGCGCCCTATCGCCTCGTACGTGCACCGGCGCTCACCTATGTGCAGATCTTCCGCAACGCCCCGCATCTGGTGCTGATTTTCGCCGCGACCTACATCTTCCCCTTCGAGATCGTCGCCTTCGGCAATTACATTCCCTTCCCGGACTGGATCAAGGCCGTCGTCGGCCTTGCCATTCCGGCAAGCGCCCATATTGCCGAAATCACCCGTGGCGCCATCCAGTCGATCCCGACCGCGCAATGGGAAGCGGCGCAGGGCCTCGGCTTCTCGCGAAACCAGACGCTGCGCTGGATCATCCTGCCGCAATGCGTGAAACGTTCGCTGCCACCGTGGATGAACCTTTACTCCTCGATTACCATGGGCACGGCACTTGCCTCGCTGGTCGGCGTGCATGAACTTCTGCATGCTGCAACCGATGCCAGCACTGCCGTGCAGCGCAACGATTTCACCGTGGTCGTTTATCTCACCGTCCTGATGGCGTTCTTCCTGTTCTGCTATCCCGTGTCCCGTTTCACGCAGCGCCTCGAGCGGCGCTTCGCTTCCCGCTGATTGGAATACACCATGTCCGCATCCGCACCGCAAACCGCCGCTAAAGCCCCCGCCACCCAAGCCCTGGTTGAACTGGAAGGCATACACCTGTCCTTCGGAGACAATCAGGTCCTCAAGGGCATCGATCTTACGGTCAACAAGGGCGACGCCGTCTCCATCATCGGTCCTTCGGGCTCCGGCAAATCCACGATCCTGCGCTGCATCAACGGCCTGCTTATTCCGCAATCCGGCAAGATCACCGTCGGCGGCACCCGTGTCGACCAGTTGAAGACCGAGGCCGAACGCATAACGCTGCGCAAGCGCATCGGCATCGTGTTCCAGCAGTTCAATCTCTTCCCGCATCTGACGGTGATGGAAAACATCACCATCGCGCCCATCAAAATCCTCGGCACGCCGAAGGCGGAGGCCGAGCGCCACGCCCGCGAATTGCTGGAAAAAGTGCGCCTGTCGCAGAAGGTGGATGCCTATCCCGGCCAGCTTTCCGGCGGCCAGCAGCAGCGCGTCGCCATTGCCCGGGCGCTAGCCATGCGGCCGGAACTGGTGCTGTTTGACGAAGTCACTTCAGCTCTCGACCCGGAAACCGTGGGCGAAGTGCTCGCCGTCATCCGCGACCTCGTCAATGACGGCATGACCAGCATTCTCGTCACCCACGAAATGCGCTTTGCCGAGGAAATCAGTGATAATATCGTCTTTACCGAAAACGGTCTGATCGTCGATCAGGGAACGCCGGAACACATTTTCTACAAGTCGACCAATCCGCGTATCAACGCCTTCGTCAAGGGTCTCGGCGGGCAGGTGGCGCGGGTCACGGACGGCGAAGGGATCTAATGCGATGACCGCCGACGAAAAGCTCACTCTTCATCTAGCCGAGGCCATTGCCGCCTCAGATCCGTCGCGCGACGAAGAAGCGGTGACAATCGCCCGCACGGCGCTGATCGACTTTTTCGCCTGCGTGCTGGGTGGCGCTTCAGACAGAAGCACGAAAATCCTGATCGACAGCTTTACGTCAGGCACGTCAGGTGCGGCGGGCGTTATCGGCCACGATCTGCGCACAGATGCCTTTACCGCAGCGCTCATTAACGGGCACGCAGGGCATGTGCTTGACTATGACGACGTCCATGGCAGCGTGCGCGGCCACCCGACCGTCGCCATCATTCCCGCCCTGCTCGCCGTCGCGGTTGAGGAAGGCGCGACAGCGGATGCCTTCATCGCCGCTTATATCGTCGGGCTGGAGACCATGGCGCGGATTGGCCTGTCGCTTGGCACCAAGCACTATGAAAACGGTTTCCACGCCACAGCCACCCTCGGTCCCATTGGTGCGGCGGCGGCCATCGCCCATCTTCTGAAATTTAATCCGCAAACCACGGCCGTGGCACTTGGCCTTGCCGCCACTCAATCGGCCGGGCTTCGCCTGCAATTCGGTTATGATGCCAAGCCGCTGCATGCCGGGCTTGCCACGCGCGCCGGCCTCACCGCCGCGCGGCTGGCAGGATCAGGTTTTCAGGGCGCACCGGATTTTCTGGAAAACCCCATCGGCTTTTATTCCGCTTTCGCCTTCGACGCCGAACAGCCGAAAAGAGTGTTATCGGGCTGGGGCGCTCCCTGGCAGATCGTCTCGCCCGGCCTTACCCTCAAGGCATTTCCCTGCTGCACTGCCAGCCACCCCGTTGCCGTCGGCGCGCTTGCGCTGCGCAACCTGCATGACTTGACGCCGGATGAGATCGAAACGGTCGTCATCACCTTTCCGCCGGGCGGCGATGCCGCTCTTATTGGCCCGGCCACGCCCGTCACCGGCATCGATGCGCGCTTCAGCGCCGAATATGTTTTCGCCGCCGCACTGACAGACGGCTCGCTTACTATCGGCCATTTCGACGAACGCCCGGTGCGTGCCGACCTGCTTGCGCTTTCCGCCAAAGTCTCGCGCCGACACGACGAGACCGCCCGTCGCCTCTCGCCCGATCCGACCACCCGTTTCGTGGTCATCGACGTGACGAAGAAGGATGGCACGGTGCTGTCACGCCGCATCGACGGTCTTCCCGGCATTGACGACCCGACGGAGAAGTTTGCCGACGCCACCGGCGGTAATGAAAAATTCGCCGGAATTCCGGCACTGGTGCGGACCATGAAAACCGCAGCCGACCTCAGGAAGCTCGAAACGCTTCTGGTATCGCAAATATAACTCGACCGACATAAGGCATGTTTCCCATGACCACGACGACACGCAAAAGACAGATGCATCTGGGCCTTTTCCTGCAGGGTGCCGGCCACCACGTTTCCGGCTGGCGCCACCCGGATGCCGAAGCCGGCAGCGAGAATTTCGACCTCCTGACCCGTGTCACGAAAATGGCCGAAGCGGCGAAGTTCGACATGGTGTTCTTGGCCGACGGCCTCACCAGCGGCGTTGACGCACATCCCTCTATGATCGCCCGCTTCGAGCCGCTGACCCTGCTTGCAGCGCTTGCCATGGTAACAGACAAGATTGGTCTCGCCGCCACCGCCTCCACCACCTATGGCGAACCCTATCACACTGCCCGCGCCTTCGCTTCCATCGACCACCTGAGCCATGGTCGCGCGGCATGGAACATCGTCACCACCTCCTATGCCCGCACGGCGGCGAACTTCTCCAAGAGCCATCCCGAGCATGACGAGCGTTATGCCGTGGCGGAAGAATATGTGAATGTGGTGCGCGGCCTGTGGGACAGCTGGGACGACGACGCTTTCGTCAAGGACAAGGAAGGCGGCCGTTACGTCGATCCGCAGAAGGTCCATATTCTCGATCACGAAGGCAAATATTTCACGGTCAAGGGACCGCTCAACATCCCGCGCGCGCCGCAGGGGCACCCGGTTCTCATTCAGGCCGGTTCTTCCGGACCGGGGCAGGATCTTGCCGCCCGCACCGCCGATATCGTCTTCACCGCCCAGCAGGCGATTTCCGAAGCGCAGGCCTTCTACACCAGCCTCAAGGCGCGGGTGGCGAAATTCGGCCGCGATCCCGCAAGCGTCGCCGTGATGCCGGGTTTCATGCCGATCATCGGCAGGAGTTTCGAAGAGGCCGGCGAGAAGCTGAAGGAGCTGAACCGCTGGACCGATATCAAGAGCGCCATGCCGCTGCTTGAGGAACGCATCGGCCACAGCCTTGCCGAATACGATCTCGACGGCCCGCTGCCGGACCTGCCGATTTCCGACCAGCTGCGCAGCCGTGCCGAACTTCTGACCGAACTGGCGCGCCGTGAAAAACTGACGATCCGTGAACTGGCGCTGCGCGTTGCAGCAGGCCGCGGCCACCACATTGTCATGGGCACGGCGAAAGACGTGGCCGACCGCATGCAGCAATGGTTCGAGAACGGTGCCGCAGACGGCTTCAACGTCATGCCGCCCTTCTTCCCCGGCGGGCTGGAAGAATTTAACAACGAGGTCGTGCCGCTGTTGCAGGAACGTGGCCTGTTCCGCAGGGACTATGAAGGTTCAACGCTACGCGACCATCTCGGCATCACGCGGCCGGTATTGCGGGGATAAACGGAATGCGGATGCCTGACGCATCCGCATTCCCAAACTCGTCAACGCATTGAAGCGGGCATAAGCCCGCCTCTTTTACGCGGCGGCGCGTCCCGCCTGCTGATCGGGCCGGCCACCTTTTGAAAATTCCGACCGGACGGACGATCCGTCTTCGCGCTGAACCGTGCGACGGTTCAGTTTGAACAGGCTGACGAGCTGTGCAAGCAGATCGGCCCCTTGCGCGAGCGTGGTGCTGATCACCGTCGTGCGAGCGCTCATGGCGGCGTTTTCCTGCGTCATCCGGTCCAGCTGGTTGACCGCCTTGTTGATTTCGCTGATGCCGATGGCCTGTTCGTCCGCGGCTTTCGCGATCATGTCGACATTGCCGTCGATGTGCCGCACCAGCCCGTCGATCTGCTTCAGTGCCTCGCCGGTCTCACCCACCAGCCTGACGCCTTCGAGAACTTCCGCGCCGGACTTGTTGATGAGCGCCTTGATTTCCTTGGCTGCATTGGCAGAGCGCTGCGCCAGTTCGCGCACTTCCTGTGCGACGACGGCAAAGCCCTTGCCCGCTTCACCTGCGCGCGCTGCTTCCACGCCGGCATTCAGCGCCAGAAGGTTGGTCTGGAAGGCGATCTCGTCGATGACGCCGATGATCTGGCTGATCTCGCGCGACGCCGTCTCGATGCGCTGCATGGCGTTGACGGTCCGCTCCACGACTTCGGTCGAGGCCGCCGTCGATGTGCGTGCGCTCTGAACCAGTTTACGCGTCTCTCTCGTGTTTTCAGTCGACGACCGAACCGTGGAGGTAATCTGCTCAAGCGCTGCCGAGGTTTCTTCCAGCGCCACCGCCTGCTCGCGCGAGCGTTCGGCGAGATTGACGGAGGCCTCACTGACTTCCTGGCCGCTTCTGGTCAGCTCATCGGTCTGGCTGAGAACATTCTCCAGCGTCTTCTGGAATTCCGCGATGGATTTGTTGAAGTCCCGCCGCAACCTTTCGAACTCGCCTACGAACGGCTTGTCCAGCGTGACGCGGATATTGCACTGTGAAAGCCGCTCAAGCGCAGCGCCGAGCTCTTCAACCGCATGCATCCGCTCCGTCACGTCGAAAGCGATTTTGGTGACCTTGAAGACATTACCCCGTTCATCGAGAATGGGGTTGTAGGACGCCTGAATGAAAATGCGCTTGCCGTTCTTACCAAGCCGCATGAACTGCCCGGACGAGAAGCGGCCAGCACGAAGCTCCTCCCAGAAGGAGCGATAGTCCTGGGATTGGGCGTAGGCCGGATCGCAGAACATCGAATGATGTTTGCCGACAATTTCTTCCGCCGTGTAACCGAGCGCCGTCAGAAAATTCTCGTTGGCACTGAGGATTTTACCGTCGGGTGCAAATTCGATCATGGCCTGCGCCCGGGAAAGCGCCGCCAGCTTGCCGTCATCCTCGGTGCTCTTGCGCTTGACCAAGGTGATGTCGGTTGCGATCTTGACGACCTTGTAAGGTTTGCCGAAACGCGAAACCGGATTGTAGGAGGCTTCGATCCAGATATCTTCGCCGTTTTTCGACCGCCGCCGGTACTGGCCCTGATCGTATTCACCGCGCGAAAGCTTCGCCCAGAAGGTCTTGTATTCCAGCGACGCAGCATCTTCGGGGGACAGGAACATGCTGTGCGGGCGTCCGATGATTTCAGATGGCTGATAACCGACAGCTTTGCAGAAATTGTCGTTCGCTTTCAGAATTTTGCCGGCCAGATCGAACTCGATGATGGCCTGCGAGCGGCTCAGGGCGTCGAGCACCGCAGATGCGTCCAGACCGAGTTTGGAAAAGTAAGACATGCCTTTTTGAACCCCCAACAATGACCCGTATGCGGACCTCCTCCACCCTTGATATCAAAGAGGTGAAAACGGATCGGTCTGCCTGCGCGCGAAGCTAAGGGAACACCGTTAAATTGCGATTAATGATGCGCCATAACTATCACTCCGGCTACCGGATCAATCGACAAAAACGCTTCAGGCGCGGGCCATCACCCGACGCATACCCCACCGATGAGAACCGCTTATTTGCCACAGTGCTGATATTTCTGCGGCCGCGGAACGATGCGGGCTTTCATCGGTACGGCATTCATTGTTATGGCGGGCTTGAAAGATTTGTGTTGCAGGAGCGCCGATGACCAAAACCCTGAAATGCGACGTGCTGGTGATTGGCACCGGCATTGTCGGTTCCATGGCGGCGCTTTACCTGCAAAATGCCGGGCGCGAAGTCGTTCTTCTGGAACGCGGCGAGGTTGCCCGGGGTGCAAGCTCCGGCAATGCCGGCATTCTGGCCTTTCCGGAAATCATCCCCATTCCCGCCCCCGGCATCATGAGAAAAGCGCCACGCTGGCTTTTCGATCCGCTCGGCCCGCTCAGCGTGCCGCCCGCCTATGCGCCGAAGATCGCGCCCTGGCTGTGGCGTTTCTGGCGCGCCAGCGCGGAACGCAACTTCCGCCACGGATTGAGGGCATTGAGCGAGATCAACCGGCTGGCGGCCACCGAAATGACTCATGTCGCCGCCATGCCGGAGCTTTCGTCCTTCGTTTCGAAAACCGGCACGCTCGATCTTTACGACAGCGAAGCAAGCCTCAACGCCACCCGCAAGGACTGGGATGAAAAGGAACAGGCAGGCTTCGCTTCCCAGCGTGTCGGCCGCAACGAGATAGACGAATTGCAGCCGGGTCTTGCGCCGCAGTTCCGTCACGCCATGTTCTCGCCTGATGGTCTGCAGGTCTCCGATCCCTACGATTTCACCCGCGCCATTTTCGATCTGGTGATTGCCCGAGGAGCCAGCCTGCGCAAGGGCGAGGCCGAACGCATCGACGCCGTTGGCGAAAGCACGATCGTGACGCTGGAAAACGGCGACAAGATCGACGCCGACAAGGTGGTGATCGCCTGCGGCGCGTGGTCCAAGCCGCTTGCCGCAACACTTGGCAACATCGTGCCGCTGGAAACCGAACGCGGTTACAATACCACCCTGCCCGCCGGCGCGTTCAACCTTACCCGCCAGCTTTATTTCAACGACCACGGTTTTGTCGTCACCCCGCTGTCTTCCGGCATCCGCGTCGGCGGCGCAGTCGAGTTGGGTGGGCTGGAACTTAAGCCGAACTTCAAACGCTCGGAAGCCATGCTCAAAAAGGCGGGGCGTTTCCTGCCGGGTCTCAAGGTGGAAGGCGGACGGCAATGGATGGGGTTCCGCCCCTCGATGCCGGACTGTCTTCCCGTCATCGGCACGGCGCGCACCACGCCCTCCGTCATCTATGCCTTCGGCCACGGCCATCTGGGGCTGACGCAATCGGCGGCAACCGCCCGCCTAGTGACACAACTGGCAAGTGGCGAGGAAACCGCAATCTCGGTCGATCCGTTCCGTCCGGGGCGTTTTTCCTGAGCCTGCGGCAAGCCGGGTTACCGGCTGGAGTGCGTCCGGTTCAGGCGGAAGCGTTGCACTATTTCACCTGTTGCATGGAATCTTCCGGGAATTCCACCGTGGCGAAGGACGGATAGACCTTTCGCAGGATCGTCACCTGCTGCCGGTCGCTCACACGCAGCAAATACCACTGCGTACCGTCGATCAGCGCCAGTGTGTGGGACCTTGCCTCAATCGTCTGGCCTCCGGTTTCCATCACCGTTTTTGTCGGAATAAGCGCATAGGGCGTTCCATCAGGCGCCTGCTCCAGGCTGATTGCCCCCGTGTCCATGGTGAACTCGGTGATCTTGACCGCCGCGAGCGCGATCTGCATCTGCGTCGTCAGGGCGCTGCGCAACTGCTCGACGGAAACACCCGCGTCTTTTGCGATGAATTCAAAGATTTTCGGCGGCACCGTCCGGCCGACGACCTCGAAATCCTGCGCATTCAATGCCGTGCTGAACCGCTCTATCTGCGTCTGCAGCCTGTCCTGTTCGGACGGCAACAGATCGCGTGACAAAGCGGGATGCGACATCGCCGCCAGCAACAACAGACAGGATAACAGGCGTTTCATCGCTTGGCCTCTCCGGGCTTGGGCTTTCCGGTTGCCCGGCATCACCACATCCCGCGCCGGAAACGCTCGTGAACGGGCTCGTTCAGCGCAGCAGAATGAAGCCCGCGGCCGAAAGGGCAACAAACACGATAAGGCCGCCAAGGAAACCAACGGAGGTAAAGAAACCGGCAACCATGGCCAGCATCAGCACGCACACCAGCATGGTGCCATACTTCGTCATGGTCAGAAAACCGTTATAGGTCTTTTCGTGCTCGGCGTAGTTCATCTCGGCGCCAACTTCGACCGGACCTGTATGGTGTTCGCTCATTCCGCTTCCCCTTGTATCTCCATCCAACAGACCCGCCGCGCAAGACGATTTACCTCACGGACGATCACGGGCCCATGCCGGATTCTCCGAAGCCAGAGGTAGCATGAAGTCGCCGAAAAGTGCAATGCGTTCCGCGCGAAAGAACATCCACGGCAGGCGCGGCAAACGGCGAGCCGGACAAAGCGTGCGACGAGGCAACATTCTGTCGCAAACGGTTGAAAACGGCGGTCGATAGGCCCGTTTAATAGTGGTTTTTGTTGCTTTTCGGACAGCCTGCCCATACACGGGATTCTGTGGGAGGAACGCCGGAATTTGGCAGTGCGGATACGCGTGGAGGCGCGCCCGCCGTGATGGCCGACCGGCTTTGCTTTCCACCATAACCCGCAAAGGGCCCGGCAAGGGAAGAGGGGAAAGTCATGAAACCGCTTTTAAAAATAAGTGCGCTGATAGACCTTGTGAGCGAAGCTCTGGGCAAGGTCGCCGGTTATCTGGTGCTCGTCTGCTGCCTCGTCAGCGCCGGCAACGCCATGGTCCGTTATGCCTTCAACTACAGTTCGAACGGCTGGCTGGAAATCCAGTGGTACATGTTCGCCTTCATCGTGCTGATCGGCGCTTCCTACACGCTGCGCATGAACGAACATGTGCGCGTCGACATCATCTACGGCGCGATCTCCTCGCGCAGCCGCATCTGGGTTGACCTCATCGGGATAACGCTTTTCCTGCTGCCCGGCTGCTTTTATCTGGCCTGGCTTTCCTGGCCGATGTTCACGCTTTCCTGGTATCAGGGCGAAATGTCCTCCAATGCCGGCGGCCTCATCCGCTGGCCGGTGAAACTCGTCATCTTCGCCGGTTTCGCCCTGCTGGTTCTTCAGGGATTTTCCGAACTCATCAAGCGAATAGGTGTCCTCAACGGGCTTTATGCGCTCGATACGAAGTACGAAAAACCCCTGCAATGATCGTCCCGATCTGAACCTTCAGGATATTTCCCATGTTTGAATATGGTATTCTTCCGCCACTGATGTTCCTCGGCATGATCATCTTCATGCTTTACGGATCTCCGGTTGCTTTCTCGCTTGCCACCGTCGGTCTGGTTTTCGGCATCATCGGCATCTTCACCGAGCATTTTTCTCCGGCCTTTCTTCAGGCGTTGCCGCTGCGCATCTTCGGCATCATCTCGAACGACCTGCTGCTCGCCATTCCCTTCTTCACCTTCATGGGCGCAATCCTCGAGCGATGCGGGCTTGCCGAAGATCTGCTTGAGGGAACCGGCAAGCTGTTCGGCGCCATTCCGGGCGGCCTCGCCTATGCCGTCATCATCGTCGGTGCGATCCTCGGTGCTATCACCGGCACGGTTGCAGCCTCCGTCATCACCATGGGCGTCATCTCGCTGCCGATCATGTTGAAATACGGTTACAATCCGCGGCTTGCCACCGGCGTCATTGCCGCATCGGGAACGATCACGCAGGTCATTCCGCCTTCGCTGGTCCTGATCGTTCTTGCCGACCAGCTCGGTAAATCCGTGGGCGACATGTATCTCGGCGCAATCGGCCCGTCGATCCTGCAAGTCGCCATCTTCATGCTCTTCATCCTGTTCATGTCGATCGTGCGGCCGAAGGATTTGCCGGCCTTGCCGCCGGAGGCGCGGGGTGAACTCAACCGCGCATTGGTGTTCCGCGTGCTGGCGGGCATGATCCCCTCCATCGTGCTGATCTTCCTCGTGCTCGGCACCATCTTCCTCGGACTTGCAACGCCCACCGAAGCGGGTGCACTTGGCGTCGTCGGCGCCATGGTGCTGGCCGCCGCCCATCGCCGCCTCACCTGGGACCTCGTCAAGCAAGGCATGCATTCCACCATGCACATCACGTCGATGGTGGTGTTCATTCTGGTGGGTGCAACCTGCTTTTCCCTCGTCTTTCAGGGCATGGATGGTTCATTGTGGATCGAGCACATGTTGTCGGGCATTCCGGGCGGCCCGATAGGCTTCCTGATCTTCGTCAACATCTTCATCTTCTTCCTCGCCTTCTTCCTCGATTTCTTCGAGATCGCCTTCATCGTCATTCCGATGCTGGCTCCCATTGCGCAGGCGCTCGGCATCGACCTGATCTGGTTCGGCGTACTGATCTGCATCAACATGCAGACGAGCTTCATGCACCCGCCCTTCGGGTTCGCGCTGTTTTACCTGCGCTCCATCGCGCCGCGCTCGGTCAAGACCTCGGATATCTACATGGGCGCCATTCCATGGCTTGGCATGCAGCTCATCCTCGTCGCCATCGTGATCTTCTGGCCTGAATCGGTAACCTACTGGCTGGACAAGGCACCGGACGTCGATCTGAATTCCATCAAGATCGAGATACCCGCCTTCGGCAATCAGGGCGGCAACACCATGCCCAATTTCGGCCAGCCGGGCGGGTTGCCGGGCATGCCGAATCTCGGCGAACCGCCAAAGATCGGGCCGTAACAGGTGGTGTAAGGATTTGGCGAAGAGCCTATAGTTGCGGAGTGGGAGACAGGGTTGCATCCCTGTCTTCCGTTTGCCTAAGCGAAACCGACACCAGTTACCGCTACCGTCATCATCTTGTAAGTTGTATCAAAATCGCCCCTCGGCGCTAACGGGGAAAGGACGAGACTTTGACTGACGGAACCAACCCCATCCCCAGTTGGGATGAGTTGCGGGAAAAGTCCGCGACTTGGGAGGTGGACATGGTCAACGACCCAAATAGCCGGTGGACGATTTTCAGGGATGAACCGAACCACGGCTGGTTGCCTTGGCACGGCGGCACTACTCCCAACTTCGGCGGCGATCACTATGCTGGTCCTCGACCAGTCGAGGGTGGCACCGTGGATGTTTGGCTGAGATCCGGCCGCATCATCTTTTACCGCTCACCCAAAGGCATCGGCGGGCGGAAAAATCCTGGCGGGGGATGGATACACCTTGGCCTAATGACGGACATCGTCGCCTACCGGATTCACCCCGAGCCGGTGTATCCCGGCCCCCTCAGCGAGGAGATATCATTTTAGATCGGATGACATATAGTCACCCTTTCTTGTCCGGCGTATGAAGGCATGCGCGCAAACAAAAACCCCGGAGACCGAAATCCCCGAGGCCTTTGCCCGGTCCGCCGCACCGAATAATCAGAGCTTGCCGTTACGCTGCTGGATCATCATGAAAGTATCGAAAGTGTATTCCGCAAGCTGCATCCACAGGTAACCCTCGCGCTTGAAGGCAACCTGATCCTCGTAGATCTTCTTGAAGTCCGGGTTTGTAGCCGAAATATTCGCGTAGACTTCCAGGGCCGCCTTGTAGCAGGCTTCAAGGATTTCCTGGCTGAATGGCCGCAGCACGGCACCCTCCGAAACCAGCTGCTTGATGGCGATCGGGTTTTTAGCGTCGTATTTCGCCATCATACTGGTATTGGCGAAGGCGCAGGCATCCTGCAGCACCATCTGGTAGTTCTTCGGCAGGCTGTTCCACTTGTCCAGATTGACGAAGGAGTGGATGACCGGACCGCCTTCCCAGAAGGCCGGATAATAATAATATTTCGCCACCTTCTGAAAACCGAGCTTGTGGTCGTCATAGGGACCGACCCATTCGGCAGCGTCGATGGTGCCCTTTTCAAGAGCCGGATAGATGTCGCCGCCGGCAATCTGCTGTGGCACGACGCCGAGCTTTTCCACCACCTTGCCGGCAAGACCGGCAATGCGCATCTTCACGCCCTTGAAGTCGTCGACGGTGTTGATTTCCTTGCGGAACCAGCCGCCCATCTGCGCGCCGGTATTGCCTGATATCATGCCGTAGAGATTGTGCTTGGCGTAAAACTCATTGAGCAGCTTGTTGCCGTTGCCCTCGTAGAACCAGGAATTGGTCAGGCGGGCGTTCAGGCCGAAGGGTATCGCCGTGCCGATGGCGAAGGTCGGATCTTTGCCGACGTAATAATAGGAGCAGGTATGGCACATTTCCACCGTGCCCGATGACACGGCATCCGCCGCCTGCAGGCCGGGCACGATTTCACCGGCGGCAAAGGGCTGTATGGTGAAATTGCCGTCCGTGGCAGCGGCGACATGTTTGGCAATATCTTCGGCGCCACCATAGATCGTATCAAGCGATTTCGGAAACGACGACGTCAGGCGCCAGTTGATCTTGACATTCTGCTGTGCAATGGCGGGTGCGGCCAAGGCTGCCGTAGCAGCTCCCGCAAGCGCACCTTTTTTCATAAAGGAACGGCGATCCATCTATATCCTCCCAGATATGAACGCTGCCCGCAGCTTGAATTCCCCTCGTGCTGTTCAGGCATCGCAGCAAAGTAAGCACGGTTACCGGGCGGCTGACAAGCACCCGCACCAAGAATTAATCACGCAAAAACCGGCCTTTTCGGGAATTTTCCGGCGGTCTCTTCCCTATTTTATTTGCAATCGAAATATCACCGCGTCGCCTTATACTTTAGGCGCATATCTTGCCCAAAGACCGCAAAACATGCGCTTGACTTGGCCCGCCGGCAGTCGCACAAATTTTTGAAGATCTGTCCCCGGAGCCACCATGCCAAAACCGATTATCGCCGTTCCCGCCGACATCCGACATTTCACCGGAGCCGACTGGCACGCCGCGCAGAACCAGTATGTTTCCGCCGCGCTGAAAGTGGCTGGCGTCATGTCCTTCATCGTTCCGGCCTTCGAAGACGGTAACGAGGTCGACGCCATCCTCGACCGGGTCGATGGTCTGCTCGTATCCGGCTCGGCCACCAATGTGCACCCTTCCCTTTATGGCAAAGAGGCTCAGGAGAGCGACGGCCCATTCGATCAGGCCCGCGACGCCACCAGCCTGCCGCTGATACGCCGCGCGTTGGAGCGCGGAATTCCGATGCTTGCCATCTGTCGTGGCATTCAGGAGCTGAACGTGGCGCTGGGCGGCACGCTGGCTTCCGAAATTCAGGAACAGCCCGGTATCTGGGACCACCGCAAGCCGGAACATGACGACCGCGACGTAGCCTTCGCCATCCGCCAGCCGGTGCATGTGCGCGAAGGCTCCTGCATTGCGCAACATCTCGGCGTATCAGGCGAAATCCAGATCAACTCGCTGCACCGGCAGGCGATTGCCGAGACAGCGCCGCGCCTGCAGGTGGAGGCAACGGCGGCAGACGGCACCATCGAGGCCGTTTCCGTCATCGATGCCAAGGGCTTTGCCGTCGGTGTGCAATGGCATCCGGAATATTGGGCCGAGACGGATGCACCCTCGCGTGCTTTGTTCGAGGCCTTCGGCAAGGCTGTTCACGAGTACCGTAACAGCAAGGCCTGAAACCGGCCCCCCTGCCCCTTCAGCGCAAATCGCGCCTCTGTCTCCAGACAAAAAAAGGGGGCAAGCCTGAAAGCTTGCCCCAAGTCCGGGAGGATTACTTAAAACGACGCACCCTGCTTTCCGAAAATCGGTTCCGACTTTCGGGCCGATGCGTTAGCGTTTTGCGCGTTTCTTCTGGCGGTAGACGTCGGCGACGACCGCGGCCACAATGATCAGGCCTTTGACGATCTCCTGGTAATAGGCGTCGACCCTGAGGAACGTGAAACCGGATGTCATGACACCGAGAATGATGGTGCCGATCACCGTTCCGGTGATGCGGCCAGCACCGCCGGCGAGCGACGTGCCGCCGATAACGGCTGCGGCGATGGCATCGAGCTCATACATCACGCCCATGCCGGCCTGCGCCGTCTGCGCGCGGGCGGCGGTGACGACACCGGCAAGACCGGCCAGCATGCCGGCAATGGCATAGACCTTGATCAGATGCGCCTCGATATTGATACCGGAAACGCGGGCGGCCTGCTGGTTGGCACCGATGGCATAAGTGAACTTGCCATAACGGGTGTAACGTAGCGCAACGTGGAAAATGACGGCAACGACGAGGAAAACCACGACCGGCCAGACACCTGTGCCGATAAAGGTGAAACCATCGGTCAGACCGGAAATCGGCTGGCCCTTCGTGTACCATTTGGAAAGACCACGTGCCGTCACCATCATACCGAGCGTTGCGATAAAGGGCGGGATTTTCGTGCGTGCGATAAGCTGCCCGTTGATGAACCCGGCCAAAGCGCCAGCCAGAATGCCGACAGCCAGCGGCATGAAGAAAGGCAGATCGGTCAGACCCGGATAAAGCGCGCGCGGCCATGTGGAGGATTGCCCCACGCTGGCGGACAACATCGCCGTCAGGCCAACGACCGAACCGGAGGACAGGTCGATGCCGCCAGTGATGATGACCTGCGTGACGCCAACGGCAATGATGCCGATGACCGACACCTGCAGGATCATGATCGTCAGGCGCTGCTGGTTCATCAAAAAGCTCTGGCCGATGAAAATCCAGCCGAGTATTTCATAAACAAGAGCGATGCCGATCAGCACGAAAAATATATTTGCTTCCGGCGGTATGCGTCGGTGCGGCTTGCGCCCGGATTTTGCATCCAACTCTGCGTTGGCGGCGGCCTTCGTAGTCATAGTCATTCCTCCTCGAGAAATCCCGGCGCGCCTCACCGCGATGCGAGATCCATCACTTTCACCTGTGTGGCTTCACTTCTGTCAAGGAAACCCGTCACGCGACCTTCATGCATGACCATGATACGGTCGCTCATGCCCAGAACCTCCGGCATTTCGGAGGAAATCATGATGACGGCGACGCCATTACGTGCCATCTCGCAAACCAGCTTGTGAATTTCCGCCTTGGCCCCGACATCGATGCCGCGCGTCGGCTCATCCAGAATGAGAATGCGCGGCTTGGTCAGCATCCAGCGCCCGATCAGCACCTTCTGCTGATTGCCGCCCGACAGATTTTCGATACGTTCGTAAAGATTTGGCGTCTTGACCCGGAGCTTGCGGCACATGTCCTCGCAGGCTTCTGAAAGGTTTTTTTCCTGCACGAAGCCGTTGGCGACATATTTGTCCTGCAGGACGGCAATCTGCATATTCTCCAGAATATTGAGGATCAGCAGGCACCCGGTATCCTTGCGGTCTTCCGTCAGGAACGCCATGCGGTGAGCAATCGCCTGCGTCGGGCTCATGATCGAGACCGGCTTGCCCTCGATTTCAACCGTGCCCGAAGATGCCGGCGTGACGCCGAACACCGTTTCCGCCACATTCGAGCGGCCGGAGCCGACAAGGCCCGCGACGCCTAGAATTTCGCCGGCACGAACATCGAATGATACATCGCGGAACACGCCCTGGAGCGTCAGGTTCTTGACCGATAGCACCACATCACCGATCGGAACCTCTTCCTTCGGGAACATCTGGGTGATTTCGCGCCCCACCATCATGCGGATGATGTCATCACGCGTCACATCGGTGGAAGCGTGCGTGCCGATATATTTGCCGTCGCGAAACACGGAAAACTCATCCGCTATCTCGAACAGCTCATTCATCTTGTGGGTGATGTAGACGATACCGATACCCCGCTCCCTGAGGTCACGGATGATACGGAAAAGATGCTCGACCTCGCGCTCCGTCAGCGCCGATGTCGGTTCGTCCATGATGAGAACGTCGGAATCGTAGGAAACCGCCTTGGCGATCTCGACCATCTGCCGGCTCGCGACCGATAGTTCGCCGACACGCATTTCCGGATCGAGATCGATACCGAGCCTTTCGAGCAATGTCTGGGTGCGGCGATACATTTCACCATGATCGATGAAGCCCAGCCGGTTTTTCGGCTCGCGGCGTATCCATATATTTTCCGCCACCGTCATATAGGCCATCAGGTTGAGCTCCTGATGGATCATCGCAATACCGTTTTCGAGCGCGTCGAGCGGTGAATCGAGACGTATCGCGGCGCCCTTCAGGCGAATTTCGCCGATATCCGGCTGATAGATACCCGCGAGAATCTTCATCAGCGTCGATTTGCCCGCGCCATTCTCGCCCATCAGCGCATGCACGGTGCCGCGCTTGAGGTGGAACGAAACATCATCCAGCGCGACGACGCCGGGAAATTCCTTGCGTATGCCGTCCGCCGCGAGAAGATATTCTGCATTGGGCACGGCGCCGCTGGCGCGCACGGCGGCCATTGTCGATGGACTGACGACCATCTCATCCTCCACGATAGACAAAAATGACCGGAGAAAAAGGCTCCTCCAAAAGGCGCCCATCATCCGGGGAGGCTTACAGCGCCGTGCCGATCACGACACACAAAGCGCTGTAACAATTTGAATTCACTGAAATTCTATTTAGCCTGCTTCGGCCCCGGAGCACGGTGCTCCGGTTGCCGCCCAGAACCGGCATCTGCTTCCGATATTGCTTGAAGCGGTTGCAAATGCCGGTTGGGGTCGTCAGTTCTTGGCTACGTAGTCCTTGACGTTTGCCGGCGTGACGAGCTGGAACGGAATGTAGACCTTCTTATCCACCTTGTCGCCCTTGACGAGCTTCAGCGCGGCATCGAGAGCGCCCTTGCCCTGGCCAGCCGCATCCTGGAACACCGTCACGTCAAGATCGCCCGCCTGCATGGCGGCAAGAGCGTCCTGCGTGGCGTCCACACCGGCAACCACATAGTCCTTCATGTCCTTGCCAGCAGCCTTCAGCGCCTGAAGGGCACCGATCGCCATTTCATCGTTGTTGGCGATGACGGCGTTGAACTCGATACCGCTGGACAGCCAGTTGGTAACGAGGTCGGAACCCTGCGTGCGCTGCCAGTTCGCCGTCTGCTCTTCAACCACGGAAATGCCCTTGCATTCGTCGGTTTTCAGAACATCGTGAACGGCCTGCGTGCGCATGCGCGCGCCCTGGTTGGACAGTTCACCCATCATGATCACGGCCTTGCCCTTGCCACCGAGAAGTCGGCAGACTTCCTTGGTTTCAAGCGTGCCGGCCACGGTTTCTTCCGATGCAACGAAGGCCTGGCCATCAGGCAGGGCATCCACGTTTACCGGCTGGCGGTTGACGTAAACCAGCGGAATCTTGGCTTCGGCAGCAAGTTTCGACATGGCCGCCGTCGCATCCGTATCAACCGGATTGACGATGATCGCGTCGACCTTGGAAGCGATGAAGTTCTGAATCTGGCTCTGCTGCTTGGCAACGTCGTTCTGCGCGTCCTCAACTTGCAGGGTGACGCCTTTCAGCTCCTTGGAATAATCCTGCATGCCGTTGCGCAGCACGGTCAGGAAGTTGTCATCGAACAGGGCCATCGAAACACCGACGGTCTCGGCATGTGCCGCCGTGCCCAAAAGCACAGACATAGCCGCACTGATAATAAGCTTTTTCATTGTTTTCTCCTCCTCGGTGTCCAGCGCCACCTCTCCCAGCCGGAAACGGACCCGAGAGCCCGCCGCTAACTCCTCACATCCAGAAAACGGAATAATGAAACCGAATTTCTGTTGTTCGATATATTTATTCCATTTTTAGTTCGAACGTCAATGCTTTCTTCGCGGCCGGGGCGCGAGGCGGCACACAAGGCGGTGATGATCGGGGATTTTTAGGAATAGAGGTCCGTCGCCCCTCCGCTTGGGTGTGAGCGGAGGCGGCTCATGCTCTTGCTGAGCACTTTCACGGAAGTCGCTGCGCCGTCTGTGATAAAGCTTCGCGGACAGACAGATGGAGTGGAACGGGCGCGAAAACCGCGCCGCGCCTTATCGGTGAGAACCGGGCATCACATCCGCCGGAATGGGGCAGACATAATCACTGCCCTCCGTTTTCTCCCGCCATTCTTTTTTGGCGCTTGCAAGCAGTTCAGGCGAGGTCATCAGTGAAAGACCGGTCGATGCGAGCGTTTTGGCGGCATGTGCCATGGCCTTGTGGGCGGCCGGGCTTTTGCCCTGCGCCACCACCTGCCATGTGTGCGGGTTGGTCCCGATCGCCCATGCGGGCGTCCAGCACTGGGCCGTCGGCGTTGTCCAGCTGACATCACCGACATCGGTTGAGCCGGCACGAAAATGCGACTGGCCCTCGAAATCGCGCAGGCCGAGATGCAGGGGCGTAGATCCGTCGATCTTCCCATTGGAAAAGACGTCGCCCTTTATCTGATAGAGCCGGATGCTGCTTTTGATCGCCTCTTCGGTGAAAGTGTCCTGAATGACTTTGGCGAAGGCCTGATCGGCCTCGTCGAACGCGATAGGGCCAAGCGCCACCATGTTCTCATGCATCGCGGTTTCAAGCGTAATGTTGGGCAAGAGATTGGTGGAGGCGGTATCGAAGACGATCTCCACCTCCGTTTCGGTCATCATGGCCGCGCCGCGCGCGACCTTGTCCACCCGCGCTGCCAGATCGAGCGCCTGGCGTATTTCCGGTGCGCGGATCAGATAGAGCACTTCGGCCTTCGCCTGCACCACATTCGCCGCCTTGCCACCGGTATCGGTGATCGCATAATGCACCCGGCAATCCTGCGGCATGTGTTCCCGCAGGAAATTGACGCCGACATTCATCAGTTCCACGGCATCGAGCGCCGAGCGGCCGAGATGGGCGGCGTTGGAGGCATGGGCAGCCACGCCTTTGAAGCGGTAGAAATATTCCAGCACCGCGAGGTTATTGGTGGAGCGCACGCCGTTGAAGGGCGCGGGATGCCATGTCAAAGCCGCATCGACATCGTCGAACAGACCCGCACGCACCATGAACGTCTTGCCGGAACCGCCCTCTTCGCCGGGGCAGCCGTAATAACGCACCGTGCCGGGCAGATTGTTGGTTTTCAGATGCCGGGCGAGAGCGATGGCGGCCATCAGCGAACCAACGCCGAGCAGATTGTGGCCGCAGCCGTGCCCGGTCGCACCGGGGTCCAGCGGTTTTGCCTCGGCCACACCGGCCGTTTGGCTCATGCCGGCCAGTGCATCGAATTCGCCAAGGAAGGCGATGACCGGCTGGCCGTCGCCGAATTCGCCGATGAAGGCTGTGTCCATGCCCGCAACCCCGCGCCGGACCGCAAAGCCGTTTTCCTCAAGCGAGCCTGCCAGAACTCCGGCGGATTGCCTTTCCTCGAATTTGAGTTCGGCAAAATCCCAGATGCTGTCGCTCAGGGTAGTGAAATGCGGCTTCATCGCCTCAACTTCGGCGGCAATCGACATCACGGCTTCACGGTTCATGGCTTGTCCTCGCATTCATGCCCTTTAAGGGCGTGCGCAAACGCTTCGGCGGACGGGCCGCCAAAATCATTACGGTCTATGATGAAAAATACCCGCGCCGGACTTCGTTGCCGGCACGGGCGATAGCGGATCAGTCGTCGACCGAAACTTCCCAGAGGCGGGCATTCGACTGCCAGACCGGCTGGCCCTTGAGCTTCTTCGTCGCACCCCAGACATCGACCATGTCGTAAAGGAAGATACCCGGCATCTCCTTCAGCATCAGCTCGTGAAACTCGTCGAAAATCTTCTGGCGCTTGGTCTGGTCGGCCTCGACATAGGCGGCCTTCATCAACTCGATTGCCTTCGGATCATCCCACATCAGGGAGGCGTTCTTGTCCTTGTTGCCCACGTAGAAGGCATACATCAGGGCCGGATCGAGACGCGGGGCAACCGACTGCGAGATCACCTGATAGTTGCCGGAACGGCGGCGATCCACCTGCGTGGCATAATCCAGCACCTCGATCTGCACGTTGAGACCCGCCTGCTGCATCATGGCCTGCGCCATCACTGCTGCGGGAAAGCTCGGCACATTGCCACGCTTGTTGGCGATGATCGAGATCGGCTCGCCCTTGTAACCGGCAGCTGCCAGTTCCTTCTTGGCCGCTTCAATGTCATAGGCCGGGCGCTTCTTCTGGGTCTCATCGAAATAGACCGAGTCCTGCGAGACCATCGAGCCGTTGGCTTCGCCCGTGCCGTTAGATGCGGCGGCGACCAACTCGTTTAGATCAAGCGCCATCGCCATGGCGCGGCGCACGCCGGGGTTGCTCAGCACCTTGTCGCGGGTCTGGATGTAGAACAGGTTCTTGCCATTGTTGCGGGAGACGATGAGCTGCATCTTCTCGTTGGTCTTGAACTCCGGGATGAGATCGGGAGAAATCTCGGCCGTATCGAGCACGCCGGATTCAAGACCGGCCTTCACGGTCGAGGCGTCCGGAATGACCATGAACTTGATGCCGTCGGCCAACGGACGCTTGGAGCCGACCATGCCATCCGGCTTGCCCTCATTTGCCGGCGAAACATAATCCGCGAATTTCGCGAGGCGGATATATTCGCCTTTCTTCCATTCGCTCCATTGGAACGGACCGGTGCCGATGGGCTTGACGAAGCTGCCATCGGCGGCAACTGATTCCGGCGAGATCATGCCGGTATAACCGCATTCCGGCCGTGACATCAGGCCGAGGAAAACAGCAGACGGCTTTTCAAGTGTGATCTGAACCGTGGACGCGTCTGTGGCCTTGACGCCGGTGACATGCGCGGCCCCGCCCTCGGCAAAATCGTTCAGGCAGGCCCATTTGGTTTCCGGCTTCAGATAGCGCGTCCAGTTCCAGACGACATCCTCTGCGGTGAGCGGCTTGCCATTGTGGAATTTCACATCCGCGCGCAGCTTGAACGTATAGGTCAGGCCGTCAGGCGAAACCTCGAAACTCTCGGCAAGCAGCGGCTTCACCTCGCCACTATTATTGTAGCCGACGAGGCCCTCGACGATGTGCAGGATCACGCCATCCGTATTGCCGTCGCGGTTGACGCCCGGATTGCTGCTACGCAGATCGGAGCTTTGCGCGATGGTGATATCGCGGGCCGCCGCGATATTGGCGGTCACAAGCAGGGCCGCGCCTGCGAGAAGAAGTTTTTTCACTGTTCTACCCTCTTTGTTGTTGTTGATTGTCATTGTTGGAATCCGTCCCAGCAGGCCTGCGCCAGCCTGCCGATCGTTTCGAGCGCGATGGTGTATCCCGGCGTGCCGTCCGGCAGGGTCTGCGGCACTTCATCGGTATAGGCGGTGATGATGAAAGACGGTGCGCCGTTTCTGTAGACGATGCCGGCATCCATGCGCCCACGCTTGCCGCGTCCGCTCTTGCTGGCCACCATCGCCTCGAAAGGCAGGCGGGAGCGGATTCCATAGCGCAAAATCTGGTTTTTCAGCGTCTGCATCGCCCACTCGCACAATTGCGGGCTGCAGCCGAGCTTTGCCTGTGCCTCGGGTGAGGACTGGGCGTCGAGAATGGCCTGAAGCAACAGCACCTGATCCGCCGCCGAGGTGGTGGTGACGGTCTTCAGCGGATGATCGGCCGCCAGCGCCAACGGCGGAATGAGGAAACGGTGGTGCGTGTTGGCCATGCCGAGCGTCTTGCAATAGCCGTCCACTTCCTCCAGCGTCAGCCGCTCCAGCACCATCTTGGTGCAGACGTTGTCGCTCAGCACCATCATGCCGGCGAGCGCATCGCGCAGGGAAATGACGATGCCCGGTGTCATATAGCGGAACATGCCGCTCGCCACTTCTTCCGCCAGCCGCTTTTCGTAGGTGACGGGCTGGTCGAGATCGATCCGCCCTTCGCTTACGGCCTTGAGCACGGCCATCATGATCGACGTCTTACGGGTGCTGCCCGATGGCGTCTCCTCGTTTTCTCCCCGCCCGATCTCTTCGCCGGTCAGCAGGTTGCGCACCATGAAGCGCGTCACGAAAGGCTGTGCATCACAGATCGCATTCAGTTGGGCAGCCACAGTCATTGTCATCGTCCTGTTAAACTTCATCTTCCAGACGCCATTTGAGTGTCACACCGCCCTTTTCATTCTGGTCAAGAGCGGGAATGGCCGAGAGGAGCCGGCGTGTGTAGGCCTCTCTCGGATTGTCGAAAATCGTGTCGCGGTCGCCTTCTTCGATGATGCGACCGTCCTGCATGACGACCACACGATCAGCCACCTGCTCCACCACGCCGAGATCGTGGCTGATGAACAGGCAGGAAAAGCCGTAGCGTTTCTGCAGATCGGAAAAGAGCTCGAGCACCTGCGCCCGCACCGTCACGTCAAGCGCGGAAACCGGTTCGTCCGCGATCAGGAAACGGGGACGACGGGCAATGGCGCGGGCAATGGCCACGCGCTGGCGCTGGCCGCCGGAAAGCTCGTGCGGGTAACGGGTGGCATAGTCGGCACCAAGTCCCACCTCTTCCAGCGTCTCCAGCGCCCGTTTGCGCTTGGCGGCCTGATCGAGACCGGGCACGAGGCGCAACGCCTCTTCCACCAGCGCCTGAATGGTCATGCGCGGATCGAGCGAGGAATAGGGATCCTGAAATACCATCTGGCAATTCAGGCGATAGTCGTTCCAGTCCTCGTTGCGCTGCCGCCCCTGAAACTGGATCTGCCCTTCACTTTCCTGCACGAGACCGGCAATGGTGCGGCCAAGCGTGGTCTTGCCAGAACCGGAACCACCGACCAGCGCCACAACTTCACCTTCGTGAATATCGATGCTGACGCCGTGCAGCGCCCGCTTCGGCTTGGCTTTCTTGAGCAGCGACTTGCGTCCGGCATAATCGACGACGATGTTCCTGGCTGAAACCATTGGTGCTTTGCTAGTGTCGACGACGCGCGGCTCGCCCCGGAAGGGCAGAGAGGAAAGCAGCTTTTTCGTATAGGGATGCTGCGGTGCGTCCAGCAGGTCCTCGGTTCTGCCCTGTTCGACGATCGCGCCTTTTTCCATGACGACGATACGGCTGGTATAACGCGCCACCATCGGCAGATCGTGGCTGATGAGGAGAACCGCTGTCCCTTCCGCCCGCGTCAGCTCGACCATCAGTTCCATGACATCGCGCTGGATGACGGCATCGAGCGCCGTCGTCGGTTCGTCGGCGATCAGCAAGGCCGGTTTCAAAAGCATGACCGAGGCCAGCATGATGCGCTGGCGCATGCCACCGGAAAACTCATGCGGATAGGCCGCAAGCGCGCCTTCGGGATCGCGGATGCCAACCCGCTTCAGCATGTCGAGAATTTTTTCGCGGCGCTCTTCCGGCGACAGTTTCGTGTGAAGGATCAGGCCTTCTTCCAGCTGCCGACCGATCGTCATCGATGGATTGAGAGAAGTCATCGGCTCCTGGAAAACGACGCCGATCTCCGCGCCGCGCAGGCTGCGAAGTTCCCTTGTAGGCAGGGACATCACGTCCTTTCCCTTGTAGATAACCGATCCGCCGGTAACGGCGATCGCCGGAGGCAGAAGCGAGATGAGCGCGCGGGTGGCCAGCGTTTTGCCCGATCCGCTTTCGCCGACGATGCCGAAGATTTCGCCAGCGGCAATATCGAAGGAGACATTGTTGACCACTTGGTGGCCGGTTCTGGCGACCTCCAGCGAAAGGCCACGCACGGTAAGAAGAGTATTGTCCGTCATTTGAGACCTCTCATGCGCGGATCAAGCCTGTCGCGCAGGGCATCGCCCAGAAGATTGATGCCGAGCAGCGTCAGCGCGATGCAGAGACCGGGGAAAAGCCCGAGCCAGACGGCCTGCTGGATGAAGGGCCGGCCGGCGGCCAGCATGTTGCCCCAGGTGGGGGCCGGCGGCGGCACGCCGAGGCCGAGGAAAGACAGCGCGCTTTCCGAGAGGATGGCCCAGCCGAACATGGAGGTGGCGAGTACCGTGATCGGCGCTATGCAGTTGGGCAAGATGTGGCGGAACATGGTGTAGATCTCACCATTGCCCATCACCATCGATGCCTCGATGAACTCGCGCTCACGCAGCGAGAGGACAGCGCCACGCACCACACGGGCCATGGACGGCGTATAGGCGATGCCAAGCGCAAAGATGATGCCGTACTGGTTGGCACCGAAGACCGCGAGAAGACCGAGCGCCAAGAGAATGCCCGGAAAGGCGAGAAGCGCATTGTTGATCGCCATGATGACGCCATCCACCCAGCCACGCGCATAACCGCTGACAAGGCCGATCAGGGTGCCGCAGATCGTCGCGAAGCTGACCGTCAGGAAGCCGATCCAGACGCTGGCGCGCGCGCCGACCATCAGGCGGCTGAGAACATCGCGCCCGAACTCGTCGGTGCCGAGAAGATGGCTTGGACCGGGTGCGGCCAGACGCGAGGCGAAACCGAGCTTCATCGGATCATAGGGCGTCCAGAACAGGCCGGTAATGGCGGTGATGAGCAGGAGGCCGATGAGAACGCCGCCGATAAGCCCGTTGAGTGTGAACTTTTTCATTCGGCAACCACACGCGGATCGAAGAGGGGATAAAGAAGGTCGACGAAGAGGTTGACCAGCACGTAGGACAGGGAAACGAACAACAGGCAGCCCTGTATGACGGGGTAGTCGCGCGCAAAGATACTGTCGACCATCAGCCGCCCAAGCCCCGGAATGGTGAACACCGTCTCGATGACGGCAATGCCGCCGAGAAGATTGCCGAGGATGAGACCGATCATCGTCCATGTCGGGCCAAACGCGTTCTTGAAGGCGTGCCGCCAGAGCACGGCGCTTTCCGAAAGCCCCTTGGCGCGAGCATGGGTGACGTAATCCAACCGCAGCACTTCCAGCGTGGAGGCGCGCGCCATGCGGATCAGAACACCCATTTCGTGGATCACCAGCGTCATGACAGGCAGGACGAGATAAAGCATACCGCCGACGAGATTATCGCCGATCGAGACATATCCCAGCACCGGCAACCAGCCGAGCTTGAGGCCAAAGAACAACAGAAGCAGAAGCCCCAACCAGAATGTCGGGATAGACAGCAAGAGAGTCGCCGTTCCCACCAGTGCGAGGTCGGTCAGGCTGTTCTGCTTCCAGGCGGCGATCACACCCGCAGGAACCGCAATGAGGCTGGCGAGCAGCACGGCGACAACAACGATCTCGGCGCTGACGAGGAACCGCGACACAACCAGCGGCAACACCGCCTCGTTGTTGACGATGGACCGGCCGAAATCACCCTGCACCACGTTGCCGGCCCAGATGAGGAATTGTTGCGGCATGGATTTGTCCAGGCCGAGTTCGGTTCTCATCGCCTCGATCTGCTCGGGTTGCGCCATGTCGCCCAGCATCAGGGCGGCCGGATCACCCGGAATGAAGCGGATGAGCGCAAAGACCGTGATCGACACAAAGGCGATCGTCGGCAGCGCCATCAAAAGACGGCTCAGTATGAATCTTATCATCGGTTCCCCACGATTGATGGCCGGGAACGTGCTCCCGCCTCTATCGGTTTCGTTGCGAATGACTATGACGGATTGATAAATAACGTGCAATATTATGCATAAACGTCATATATCTATGCAGAATGGTGGCACGTTTCATCCTGACAGGGACATTGAGATTTCCCGCGAAAAACCCTGTTTTCAGTCGATTTTTTGCGAAAGCTGGATCTGCTGCTTCAAGGCGTCGCTGAGCGCCTGTGCAGCGATGGACAGCGGTGCACCAGAGGCCCGGGCGAGACCGAATTCCTGCGTTGACTGCGGGACAAACGGCCGGGCGACAACGGGAAGGTGCCTGTAAAGATTCTGCGTAGAAACTGCTGATAATCGTAACCCCCAGCCCGTGCGCCACATAGGCGCATGCGGAACTGTTGGTATGCGTTTCGATCTTCACCATCGGCTTGACGCCTGCCTTCTTGAAAACCTGATCGAGCGCCATGCGGTTGGGCCGCTGCCGGCCGATCAGAATAAGCGGAATGTTGCGCAGGTCCTTGACCGTAATCTCGGCAAGTGCGGCCAGCGGGTGATCCTCCCGGACGACGCAGACGCTTTTGCCGGTGGCAACACGCTCAACATCGATGCCCGGTCCGATCTCGCCTTCCATTCGCAGGAAACCGAGGTCGATCACCCGCTCGCCAACCAGCTTGTTGATGGCGGTGGTCGTTTCGAAAAAAGTCTCGATACGCACGCCAGGGAAATCCCTGACGTAGTCGATCAGCATGGCGGGCGCGAAATTCTCCCACATGCTGCTCGGCAGGCCGATGCGGACAATTTCGGGACCGGCAGCACCATTGCGCAGATCTTCGGCGTGGCCGGACATGCGGTCGACGGCGAGCAGCACATTTTCCGCGTCCCGGGCGAGAAGTGCTGCCTCCGGCGTCGGGATCAAACGTCCCTTGTCACGAGCAAACAGCGTCAGCGACAGGTCCGCCTCAAGCTGCGCCAGAAGCCGGCTGATACCGGACTGGCTGAGTCCCATCGCTTTGGCCGTGGCGATGGTCGAGCCGGTGGACAGAAGCGTGCGCAGGACTTCAAGCTGCTTGATGTTCATGAGGCCAGCACCATGGGTGAAAAACGAACCGGTTTCGGTTCAGACGTTTTGCCGCCGATGAGCCTTGATGTCACCGGTTTTTTTAGCACCGTCATGCGGCCCGCGTGGTCGCCGGTTACAATTCCACCTCATAGACCCTGTCGTGGGTGGCAACGCAAGCCTCTCCTGATGGGGTCACCCAGCCCCGGAACATGCCGGGCGTATTATAGGGCGCGGCAATGCCACCTTCGGCATCGATGGCGACCAGACCCGCACCGATATCGTAGGGCGCCAGATCCTTGTGGACGAGGTTGCCCGCAGCGGTTTCCAGATCCTGCCCGAGATAGGCGACACGGGACGCGATCTCATGGCCGACGACATAACGGATGAAAAATTCACCCTTGCCGGTGCCGGAAACGGCGCAGGCACCGTTACGGGCATAGGTGCCGGCCCCGATCACCGGGCTGTCACCCACCCGGCCGTCAGGCTTGTTGGTGTAGCCGCCGGTCGACGTCGCGGCTGCAAGATGCCCCGCCGCATCGAGTGCCACGGCGCCGACGGTTCCGTGCTTTTCGTTTTCAGTTGCTTCCGTGCCAGTGGCAGCATGGACCTTCATGGCCGCCAGCGCCTCGACACGCCTTTGCGTGGTGAAATAGGACTGAAGCTCCGTTGCAAGCCCCTTCTCCTGCGCGAACCGGTCTGCCGCTTCGCCGGTGAGATAGACCGCCCGTTCATCCACCATCAGCGCGCGAGCCGCCTTTACCGGGTTTCGGATGGCGCGGGAGGCACTGATCGCGCCCGCCGCCAGCGTCTTGCCGTCCATGATCGACGCGTCGAGTTCGTGAATGCCGTTCTCGTTGAGCGCTGCCCCATGCCCGGCATTGAAATGCGGGCTGTCCTCCATGACGACGACCGCCGCCTCAACCGCTTCCAGCGCAGTGCCGCCAGCCTTCAGCACGCCATAACCGGCGCGCAGTGCCGCCGCCAGATCGTGGCGCGCCGCCTCCCATTCCTCCGGAGTCATGCTGTCTTCCGGCATCACGCCGCAACCACCGTGAATGGCCAATGCGATCTTCGTCATGTCCTCACTCCACTGTTGCCCCGCCGCCGGCAGGGCCTCTTACCATCAATGAAAGCCGATATCGCCGATAACACGCACGCGGACCCTGCGAGCGCCGCCAGGCAGATAGGCGATCGGAATATCCTCCACCTCAAGCGTCTTGAGGCTCGCGCGCTCCGCTCCCGAAGCAACCGCCGCGTTCTGCGCTTCGGTCTCGGCTTTCGCAAGGGCCTCGTCGCGGCTCAAGCCGGAAAAGACCTGATCCACCTCGCCGGAAACCTGCGCCATCGCAGCACCGAGCGCATTGGCAACACCTGCATTTTCCACCCGCAGCACCTCGGATGCACCCGGAACCCGCTCCGGTATCAGGAATGCCCCGCCGCCGACCGCGATAAGCGGCACGTCTTCCGCAGAAGTCTTCATCTGGTCGAAACTGTCGGCCACCATGTCGCGGATACGGCCAAGCGTCGCCTGCACGAATGCCGGATCGAGGTCCTTCACACGATCCCTGTCGCCCATCTCGATCAGGCCTGCGGCAACGGCGATATCCGATGTCGTCAGTGTCTCGCCGCCGAAAACGCGGGCTTCCGTGAGGATACGATATCCCACCGAACGCGGGCCGATCTTACCGGTCTGCGGGTCGACAATCGTGCCGCCGCCAAGTGCGATCGGCAGAAGGTCGGGCATGCGGAACAGGGTGCGCACTCCACCAATATGGACGATATTGTTCGCCTCACGCGGGAACCCGCCGACGAGGCAACCAATATCGGAGGTGGTGCCGCCGACATCCACCACCATGGCATCGGAAAGCCCGGTGAGGAAGGCAGCACCACGCATCGAATTGGTCGGGCCGGAAGCGAAGCTGTGCACGGGGTTTGTGGCAGCCACATCCGCAAGCGCCACGGTTCCGTCGTTCTGAGTCAGATAGAACGGCGCTTTCACGCCAGCCTCCCGTAGCGCATCGGAAAATGCCTGTACCGTGGTCTTGCCCAATGTCTGAAGGGCGGCATTCAGAAGTGCGACGTTCTCGCGCTCCAGAAGCCCGATGCGGCCGAGCGTGTGGGAGAGCGTGATGCGCGCGTCGGGAATGACCGAACGGACGATCTCCGCCGCCCTTACCTCGCATTCCGTGGTCAGCGGCGAGAAGGTTGCGGAAATGGCGATGGAGGTGATGCCCGCATCGCGGATTTTCATCGCCGCTTCACGGATTTCATCCGGGATCATCGGCACCAGCGGACTGCCATCATATTCATGGCCGCCATGAACCATGAAGATCAGCGGATCAACGGCATCGTGCAAATCCTTCGGCCAGTCGCACATGGGCGGCAGCGAAGAACCGGTTGGTAGCGCGATGCGGATGGCCGCAACCCGCTCCAGCCGGGCGCGCTCCACGACCGCATTGGTGAAATGCGTCGTGCCGATCATAACCGCGTCGATCGAGCGATCCGCCGCACCGACATGGCCCACCACATAGCTCAATGCCGCCTTCACGCCGGACAGGACATCCTGCGTAGTTGGAACCTTGATGGAGGCGACGATGGTGTCTCCATCGATCAAAACGGCATCCGTATTGGTGCCGCCAACGTCAATACCGATGCGTTTCATGGGAATACCGATTTAAAGTCAATGTCATAACCGAAGGCGCGCGGGCCGACGGCGGCGATGCCTGCAGGCGTCGTCAAAAGTTCCGGCGCCGGCAGGGCGACAACCGTGACACGCTGGCCATACCGCACCGATTCTGTGCCGATGGCGCTGCCCGAAACGGTATCGAGAAGGCAAAGCAGGTCCGGCGTCATGGCAACCGGCTGGCCATCGCGGAAAGCGACCGCCCATTCATTCTGGAAGGCAAGCTCCAGGCGCGAGCCCCTGTCGGCATCGATACCTTCAATAGTGGTGCTGCCGCGCAGGAAGCCGCCGGTGGTCTCGCGGGCGACATCCACCACCTTGCCGCGGAACAGCTGCTTGCCGCCCTCATGGTTGAGAACCGCTTGAACCGGGTCATCATGGCGCGCACGCGCCTCCATCACCGCGCGCCCGAGTTCGGTCGCCTTGGTGACGGTGTAATGAATGCCCCATTCCTTCACTTCCTTGCCGGTGCGCGGCGCCTTGCAGGTGGCGGCGGTGGAGCCGACTTCGGTGCAGACCTTGCGCGAGATGCGCTCCATCCACTTCCAGGAGGCAGCGCGCGTTACGATCACCTCATTGTCGCGCACATCGACCAGCGACAGCGGAAACATCGGCAGATTGCCGATGGCGAAGGACGTCATCTGCGCTTCGGGATAGGCGCGTCCCATCGCATCCGCATTGACGACCGGCCGGTCGAGCATGGCGGCGGCGAGGAAAGACGACAGCGCGTTAGAACCGCCGATCTCAACGCTCATGATCGCCCGGAACGGCTTACCGAGATAATCCTCCATCACCTCGACAGCACGGGCGAGATGAACGGGGTCTCCCAACCGCTCCTGACCAACGAGCGGCGCTCCCATCTTGGAGACGACGGCGACCATGTCGTCATCAGCAAGCGCCATCGGGTCCATGACCTTCACTCGTTTGCCCTCGGCATAAAGACGGCGCAGATTGAGCGTCGAGATATAGGGATTGCCTCCGCCGCCGGTTCCCAGAATCCAGGCACCTGTGGCAAGAGGTTCGATATCGTCTTCGGAAAATTCCTGGATCATGCGTCATCCTCGGGCATGCCGCAGCCGTTCCGGCGCAAGCGATGCTCCTTCCCTTTGTCGTTCCAAGTCTCATCGGCCCCGCCCTCAGGCGGGACCGGTTTTCATGAGGCGGAAATCACTCCGCCTTGCAGTCCCAATGGAAGTTGGAGAAGTTCAGGTCCCAGCTCTGCATGGGAATGAACTCGTAACCCTGAAGGCACTTGTTCGCCGCATAACGGCGGTTGGGCGCAACCGCCCAGACATCCGGCTGAAGATCGGCGATCTTCGTTTGCAGTTCCTTGTAGGTGGCGTTCTGTTCGTTGACATCGGTCGTGGCGCGAACCTTGTCGATCAGCCCGTCGATTTCCGCGTTCTGCAGCCATTCCATCGACATCCAGGTGCCGGAGGCCTTGGAGTGGTACTGGTTGTAGAACATCGCATCCGGCGACGGATAGGTGGGCGAGATATTCACCTGCGTCGATGCGGGCGTTGTATCGGGCTTGGAGGAAAGCTCCACGATGCGGTTCCACGGCTCCGGCTTGATATCGAGCGTGATGCCGATCTGCTCGAGGCTGGACTGTAGAAGCAGCGCCACTTCCGCCTCGAAGGCCAGCGAAGCGACATAGCTGTTGACGAGCGTGATCTTCTGGCCGGCATATTTAGACTTCGCCAGTTCTTCCTTCGCCTTTTCCAGATCGTAGACGCCGGGCTGGATGTCGCCGTTATGCGCGTCCTTGAAAGCGTCGGAGAGCGGTCCCTGCATGTCGAAACCGGGATAAATCACTTCCTGGATCGTCTTGTAATCCGTTGCATAGGCAATGGCGCGGCGAACGTGAACGTCGTCGGTCGGGTAAACCTTGGTGTTCAGCTTGATGACGAAACCGCCGGCGGTGCGGGTCTGGATCAGCTTGTAACCCTTCATCCGGCCGATGGATTCATAGGTGTCGTTGCCAAGACCGTGCGAGGAAAGGCCAAGTTCACCCTTTTCCGCAAGCGCCTTGACGGTGGCGTCGTCGCTCGTCTGAACGAAGCGCACTTCGTCAATCGGCTTGCCCTTGGTCCAGCCAAGGAAATAGTCCGCATTGCGGGCGATGACCATATCGGCAGAACGGTTGTAGCTGACGAGCTTGTAGGCGCCGGAACCGGCGGAATGTTCGCCGACATAGGCCTCGCCCCATTTGTCTTCGGGCTTGGCATTGGTTTCGATCAGCGTCTTGTTGAGCGCCATCATCAGCGGCGTGGCGGCCATGAAGGGCGAAAATTGGCGCTCGATCTTCATGACGAGCGTCGCATCGTCAGGCGCGGTGACGTTTTCGGGCTTCAGCACGCCGACGATGAGGTTCGACGGGCCCTTGTTGATGCCGAGCAGGCGCTGCACGGACCAGGCAAGATCGGCAGCCTTCACGGCCGTGCCATCCTGGAACTTTGCGTCGTCGCGGAGATGGAAGGTATAGGTCAGGCCGTCTTCAGAAATATCCCAGGACTTTGCCAGATGCGGCACGATTTCGCCCTTGGCGTTCACCGTCGTCAGGCCGTCATACATGTTCACGATGGCCATGTAGCCGGTATAGTCGGTCACCTTCGCCGGGTCGAGCGAGCTGAATATCTGCATGGTATTGACCGCGACCGACACCTTGTCTTCCGCAAAAGCAGCGGAAGGAACAAGCGGCAACGCGATTGCCGTGCCGAGCGCAAGCACGGCAAGGCGGGAAGAAAGTCCTGGCATTTTCATTTTTCGTTCTCCTCTTTATTGCGGGTCATTTGCCCCGCTTATGGTTAGGCAGCCTTGCTGACCGGGACGGGCAGCGGTGAGAAAGGAATGTCCGGATAACCGAACGCGGCCGGCCCGACGACCTCAAGCGCACGGGCGCTGCGCAGCAGATCGTGGCAGGGGATGGCGATGACGGCCACGCGCTGGCCGTAGCGCAGGACTTCGGTGGTGATCGGATAACCGGTGTCGACATCGAGCAGGACGATCAGGTCGGGAACCGTCACTTCCACCTTGCCGTCACGGGTAAACAGCAGGAACTCGTTCTGGATGGCGACGCCCGCCGTCTGGCCCGCGCAATCATCAAAGCCGGACAGCGTGAGATCGCCGACCGCGAAACCGCCGCGCAGATGGCGCTTCAGATCGGTGATCTTGCCGTTGAAGATGCGCTTTCCGCCTTCCAGTGCACAGACCGCGGCAATCGGGTCGTCCTGCTGCTTGCGGGCGCGGATCACCGCCTCACCGATGGCAATCGCCTTGGTGTAGGTTTTCGGAATGCCATACTGGTGCACGTAATGCGCCTGCATCGGCGCGGTCGCCAGCATCGCGCCGCCGCCCTGCGAGACGACGCAGGCGCGCGCCATGCGCTCGTGCCAGACTTCGGAAACGGCGTGGCTGAAGATCACGGCATTGCCGTGCAGGTCGCACATCACCGATGGCGTCGAACTGTGGCCGTAGATGGAGAAGGTCGTCATCTGCATCTCTGGGAAAGCTCGGCCCATGCCGTCGCAATCGAGGATCGGCAGGCCACCAAGCGCCGCTGTCACCAGCGGGTTCATGGAGTTCGAGCCGCCGATTTCCTCGCAGACGATCGCGTCTACTGGCGTGCGGATCAGCTCTTCCATGGCGCGCAGGCAGCGCAGGCCTTCACGGCCTTCGCGGATGCGCTCCACGCCGACCACGGGCGCGCCGATGCCGCCGATGGACATGCAAAGCGCGTCCGGCTCGATGGCGTCGGTTGCAAGGATCTTCATCTCGTAACCGGCCTTCATGGCTTCCAGTGCAAGCAGCTTGCCCAGATAGGGATTGCCGCCGCCGCCCGTGCCGAGAATGCCCGCACCGATTTCCAGCGCGTCGAGATCTTCCCGCGTCAGCGTGCGCAATGCCGCTTCGTCATATTTCAGCTTGCGCGTCTCAGCCATGATTGGCCCCCATTTCTCCAACAACTTTCACATGAATGCGGGTGGCATTGCCCGGCAGGTATGCAAGCGGCATATCCTCGCGCTCGATGACTTCCAGCGTCTCGGCCAGTGCGCCGGCGTCGATCGCCTTCTCGCGTGCCTCAGCCTCGGCCTCGGCCAGCGCGCTCTCGCGCGTTCGCCCCTCGACCAGCGAGAAGACGCGATCGGTCTCGCCGCTGATCTGCGCGATCGCCGCGCCGACGGCATTCGCCACCGCGAAATTCTCGGGCCGGATGACCTCCAGGTCACCGATACGATCCGGCATGAGGATCGAACCGCCGCCAACGGCGATGACAGGCACCGGCGATGACGAAATGCGGCTGCGCTCCACACAGGACTCGAGCATGTCGTTGATCTTTTTGACTGCGGCATCCACCAGCCGCCTGTCGAGAGTGGAAACCAGCGCCTTCTCGCCCACATCCGCCTTGCCGGATGCGACCGCGATATCGGTTGCGGTCAGGGTCGTGCCGCCGAAGCAGAGTGCCTCACGGCGGACACGGTAACCGACGGATTTCGGGCCGACGGTCAGGCCGTGGTCGCCATTGACCACCAGTGAGCCGCCACCAAGACCGATCGAGAACACATCCGGCATGCGGAAATTGGTGCGCACGCCGCCAATATCCACCGTCGTGGAAGCCTGGCGGGGGAAGCCGTGCGACAGCGAGCCGACATCGGAGGTAGTGCCGCCGACATCCACCACCACGGCATCCTTGAGGCCGGTGAGGAAGGCCGCACCGCGCATGGAATTGGTCGGACCGGAGGCGAAGGTGAGCACGGGGAAGCCGCGCACCACATCCGCCGCCATCAGCGTGCCGTCGTTCTGGGTGATGTAGAACGGGCAGGTTATGCCCGCTGCCTTCAGCGCCTCACCGAAAGCGGCGACGGTGCGGTCCGCAAGCGACAGAAGGCTGGCATTCATGATCGCAGCACTCTCGCGGGCGAGCAGACCATGCCGGCCAATATCCTTGGACATCACCACCGGCAGGCCGGGGCAGCGTTCCTGCAGGATTTCCTTCGCCCGCAGCTCCATCGCATCGTTGATGCCGCTGAAAACGCAGGTGACGGCAGCGGCCTTCAGGCCCTTGGCGCGGATATCGGCGGCGATACGGACGATCTCGTCCTCATCGAGCGGCGAAATTTCGCGGCCGTCGAATTCGTAACCGCCGCGCACCTGATAACCGTGGTTGCCGACGATTTCCCGGAGATCATCCGGCCAGTCGACCATAGGCGGCAGGCCGGCGCCGGAAGGCAGGCCGAGACGGATGGCGGCGACCTCGTCCATATGCCGCCGCTCGATCACCGCATTGGTGAAATGCGTGGTGCCGATCATCACGGCGCCGATGCGTGCCCTGTCGATGCCCGACGCCTCGATCACCTTTTCAAGGGCTTCGATGACACCGGACGTCACATCCTCGGTGGTGGAGGCCTTAACCCCCGCCAGAACGGTTTTATCCTGTAACACAACGGCATCGGTATTTGTGCCGCCGACGTCAATTCCAACGCGATACACGTCAGGCTCCTCTTTTATCAATCGGTCGTTTTTACGAGGAAGCGCATGCGCTCTTCCTCAGTCACGGTGGGTTTCAGACGTTCTTCCTCGTCGGTGACGACGGGGATCGCCGCGATCAGCGCGCGGGTATAGGGATGCTCCGGCTGGGCAAAAACCGCAGACGTCACCCCTTCCTCGACGATCTCACCGCGCAGCATGATGGCGATGCGCGAGCAGAAATTGCGCATCAGCGACAGGTCGTGCGAGATCATCAGATAGGTCAGGCCAAGCTCCTCGCGCAGCTGCAGGAGAAGGTCGATCACCGTCTTCTGCACCGAAACATCGAGTGCCGCAGTCGGCTCGTCGAGAATGAGGATTTTCGGCTCTGCAGCGAGTGCACGGGCAATCGCCACGCGCTGCTTCTGTCCGCCGGAAAGCTCATGCGGATATTTGCCGAGATAGGATTGCGGCAGCCGCACCAACCCCAACAGTTCCTGCATCCGGTTTTCCCGCGCCTGGCCGTCCATGCCGATGGATTTCAGCGGCAGGGTCAGCGTCTGCCTGACGGTGCGCTTCGGATTGAGGGAAGTGCCCGGATTTTGATAAACGATCTGCGTCAGCCGTTTGCCGCGCTCTGGCGCCGGGGCGTCGATGACAAGATTGCCAGACGTGGGATGCGAAAGGCCCATGATCATGCGGGCGACCGAGGTCTTGCCGGAACCGGATTCTCCGGCAAGACCGAAAACCTCGCCTTGCTTCAGCGTCAGGTTCACGTCGCGCACGGCATGGTAGCCGTTGCGTCTGCCGTAAATCTTGTTCAGGCCTTCGATGGTGATGATGGGCTGCCGCGTGCTTTGCGCGAGATCCGTGACACGTGAGCCATAGAGCGGCGGCACCGCATCCAGCAGCGAACGCGTGTAATCCGCAGCGGGAGAATGCAGGATTTGCGTGCAAGGGCCGGTCTCAACGATATCACCGTGATGCATGACCACGACCCGATCCGCCACCTTGCGCACGACGCCTAGATTGTGGGTTATCATCAGCAGCGCCATGTTTTCTTCGGCAACCAGCTGGTTGATAAGGTTGAGGATTTCATCCTGCGTCGTCACGTCGAGCGCCGTGCCCGGCTCATCGGCGATCAAGAGCTTTGGCTGGTGCAGCAGCGCAAGCCCAATCAGCACACGCTGGCGCATGCCGCCCGAAAGCTCGGACGGATAGGCATTCATCACCCGCTCGGTATCAGCAAGCTGCACCCGGCGCAGAACCGCCGCAATGCGGGTGCGGCGCTCGGCCTTGGACGAGCTGATGCCATCGCGTTTGTCGGCAAAGCGCATAACATCATCGAGATGCGTGCCGATCTTGAAGACCGGATTGAAGGAAGACAGCGGGTCCTGCATGATCAGCGAAAACGCCGTTCCCTTCAGCGCCTCGCGCTCCCTTCGCGGCATGGCAAGCACATCCCGGCCATCGATGACGATGGCGCCGGAGGCAATAGTGGCATTCTTCGGCAAAGTGCCGATGATCGCCTTGGCGGTGACGGATTTACCCGATCCGGTTTCGCCGATCAGCGCCACGCGCTCGCCGGCGGCGACCGTGAAGGCGACATCGCGCAACACCTGGCGTGTGCGGCCATAATTGGTGAAGGTGACATTGAGGTTTTCGACTTTGAGAAGCGGTTCAGTCATGGCTTAGCTTTCCACGTCGAACATGTCACGCAGGCCGTCGCCCAGCAGATTGAAACCCAGCGTCACATAAAGCACGGCCGCACCGGGGCAGAGCACTTCCCACCAGAAATCCGGCATGAACTGGCGCCCGTCGGCAACCATCGATCCAAGGTCGGGGGTCGGCGGTTTGACGCCGAAACCGAGGAAGCTCAGCGTCGCGCCGAAGAGGATGACGAATGCCGCATCCAGCGTCGTCTTGACCGATATGACCGAGACGCAATTAGGCAGGATTTCGCGAAAGAGAATGTGCAGCGGGCCGGCACCGGCAAGGCGCGCCGCCTCGATATAGTCCTCTGATGCGATGGACTTCGACACCGAATAGATCAGCCGCGCATGCCAGGTCCACCACAGAAGGGTGATCGCGATCATGGCATTCGTCAGCGTCGGTTCCAGGAGGTTGGAGACCGCCAGCGCCATGACGAGCGGCGGCATGGCCAGCATCACATTCGTCAGGCCGCTGATGAGTTTTTCAGTCCAGCCGCCGAAATAACCGGCGATCAGGCCGAGCACCGTGCCGACGGGAACCGAGATACCGAGCACGCCGATGACGAGAAGCAGCGAGACGCGGAGCCCAAAGATGGTGCGGGAAAAGATATCGCGGCCGGCCTTGTCGGTGCCGAACCAGTGCTCCAGATCCGGCGGCATGTGGCGCGCACGGAAATCGACGACCGCGCCGATATGTTTCGGATAAGGCGTGAGCCATGGCGCGAAGACCGCCAGCACCAGCACCGACAGGAGGATCAGCGAGCCGATGACCGCCGCCGGGTTGCGGCTGAAACGGTACCACATCATGTAACCGGCGCTTAAACCGCGATCGGTGGGTTCGAGCATTTTCATATCAGCCATCAGCGAGCCTCCTTGCGGCGCAGGCGCGGGTCGATGATCGAGATCAGGACATCCACGATCAGGTTCGCAACGATGAAGAACAGGCCGGCCACCAGCACCACGGCGGTCACGGCATTGAGGTCTTTTTGCAGGATGGAATTCAGCCCGTAGGAGGCGAAGCCGCCCCAAGCAAAGACCATTTCGATCACGAAGGCATTGCCGATCAGCGAGGCGAATTCGAGCCCCATGATCGTCAGCGGCGCGATGGAAGAGAGCTTCAGGAGATAACGGAAGATGATGACCCGCTCCGGCACGCCGAAGCTTTGCAGGGTGAGCACATGGTCCTTGCGCTGGTTCTCGATCATCGAGGAACGCGTGATGCGGGTGATCTGGCCGATGCCGGCCATGGAGAGCGCAAAGGCCGGCAGCGCAAGGTGTTTCAGCGCATCCAGCACCACATCGAACCGTCCGGCAAGCGTGCCGTCGATCAGGAGGAAGCCCGTCGGGCCACCCTGCCAGCCAAGCCCGTGGTCAAGCCTGCCGATGATCGGCCAGCCGGAAAGAAACCGGGCGGCCAGCAATTGCAGCGTGATGGCGAAGAGAAAACTCGGGATCGTCACCCCGGTGAGCGACAGGATACGGCCGATATGGTCCAGCGGCCGGTCGCGATAATGCGCGGTGATGACGCCGAGCGGGATGGCGACGGCGAACATGAAGATGACCGAGACCAACACCAGCTCGACGGTGGCGGGAACAGTCTGCGCCAGATCGGTGGTGACGGGACGCTGGGACACCAGCGAGAAGCCGAGATCGCCGTGAAGCGCATTGCCGATATAGTCGAGATATTGAACGGCTAGCGGCTTATCGAGACCCATCTCGCCGCGCAGCGCATCCACCTGTTCCTGCGTTGCCGCCGGCCCCAGCGCCATGCGGGCGGGATCTCCCGGCACCACACGGGCCAACGCGAAAATCATGATGGACAGGGCGATCATGACCAGCACGAAAGCGCCGAGCCTGTTCAAAATCGCGACCAGCGGATGTTGCTGCATCGGTGGAACGTTCCTTGTGCATCAGTTACCTGAGCACAAGTTTTCACCACATGTCCTTTTGAACAATCGTCGAAAGGTATAGTTTTTTGATGAATGAGTATAGGTTTTTGGATTCAAATCCCCTATCCCATTCGCCATGACGCTTCTGCCACGCACCCGTCTCTGCCGCCGCATCGCCAGCGAAACCGCAGGCGTGATCTTTCTGCGCGCGCCGGCAGGAGCCGGCAAAAGTGTTCTGCTGGATATGCTTGCAAAGGAGTTGGGGGCCGAGGTGTGCCGCGCGCAGCAGCCACGAGGCGATGATGCGGCAAACGGCTGGCTGCTATGGGATGTGCCGGTCTTCGCACGCGCGGTCCGCATGCCCGCCCCTATTCTGGAAACAGTGCGGTTCGTGGTCATCGCCTGCCGTCCGGATCAACGTATCAGCGGGCTGGCGCGGCAGATCCTGCATCGCGGCTCGCTGACGATCGGAGCGGATGAACTGGTCTTCGGCCAAGATGAGGCATCGTGCCTCCCAACGGAACAGAAGCGCCTGGCGCTTGATGACTATGCGGGGTGGCCAGCCTTTCTGTCTCTCGCCCGCCTGGCCGACGAAAAACTATGCATCGACTATCTGCGGGAAAATTATCTGCCGCATCTGTCGCCCGCCCAGACGGTTGCGCTTTCGCTCTGGCTCGAAAATCCATCGGCAGAACCCGGCGCGGACTGGGCCGAACTCCTGCCGCCCTTCCTCACCGCAAACCCTGAAAAACACGGCACGCTGATACGGCTTCTGACCGTGGCGGCGAAAGAACGTCTCGCCACATTGCAGGCTGGCAGCGCCGTGGTGGAGGTCGCCTCGGCTTTCGAAAGAGAAGGGCGGGCGCTTGTGGCAATGGCCATGTTGCTCGACCGCGGTTATGAGACCCACGCCGCTCAAATCCTTGAACGCGCCCATGGGCGCGAACTGATCTACCGAAGCAGCGTCGACAGATTTCGCGATATCATCATGCGGTTTTCGCAGGACATGATCACGGCCAATGAAACCGTGCTCTTCGCCGTCACCCGTGCGCTTCTGAAACAGGGCGAATTGCAGCGCGTGCGCCATCTGCTCGGCAAAAGCCTCGGATCGGATTATCTCGATCCACTCAAGGTGCTTTCCCGCGGTTCACGCTTTTCCTTTGCCGCCCGCACTTTCCGGCTGAACCTGATGATCGCCGAGGACCTGACCCCCAATGACGCGGTGATAACGCGTCTCGCGGAATTCATGGCCGATTATCCCATGGACGATCACGGCAAATGGGCGGCCTATTACAATGCGTTGCTCGAATTCGAAATCCGCCGCCGCAATTTTCGCGAGGCCGAGGCCGCCGCCGCCCGCGCCCTCATCTATTTGCGCAAGATGGGCGGACAACCGTTGCTTGAATTCTTCATTCATCTGCACCAGATCGTGCTGCGGCTGATGAGCGGCGACGTGCTGTTGGCCCGCCGGGCGGCGCAGGATGCCCGCACAAGGCTCGAACAGGTGTCGCATGACGCCGCGCAGGAATTCCGGATGCTGCGTCTGGCCGAAGCCTGCCTCACCTATGAGGCCGGAAAACCGCGCGATCTCCTGCATTTCGTCGAGCACGACTTCGACCATTTCGCCGCCGCCGAGATATGGCCGAGCCTGATGCAGTTTGCCCTGCATTATGCCTCGCAGGTGCTGATCGATCATTTCCCAATGACCGTTCGTCCGGGCTTCCTCGACGGCCTGTGGATCCATCTTTCGGAAGGGCTGCAATTCCATGCGATGATGGAGATCAGGACGGCCCTCGCCTATCAGAACGCCAACCGCTGGGTGGACGCCGCTGCAACGCTTTCGGCAATCCGCATGCCGATGGGCCGCAACTGGGTGGAAAGTGCGCATGAGGACCTGTCTCGGCTGATGCGCCGGGACGAAATCGCCTATGTGATGGCCTGGCTGCGCGACGCGGTGCATCTTTTCACGCCGCGCGCCTATCTCTCCCGGCAGATGGACGCGATGATCGCCAATCCCAAGGTCACCAACCGCGAAAAGGTCGCGCTCAGAATATGGCAGAGCTATGCCGCGCACCAGCGCCGCGACAATGCCGCCGCCCGCGCCCATATCCTCACCGCTCTGGAATCGGCAACGCGCCTTGGCTGCAGCGGCGTCCTGTCGGAAGAACGCATTTTCCTGTCACCGCTTCTGAACAATCGCCGTATCCGCAGTTTCATCGAAACCTCTTCCGATGTCCGAACGGCGCTGTCTATTTTCGCTACCTCGGTGAATTCACCGCAGGCGCGCGCCCTGCATGGCGGGCTTTCACAGCGGGAGGCGCAGATGCTGCAACTGCTGGCCAGCGGCATGTCGAACAAGAAGATCGCGCAGACGCTCAACATCTCGGAAGTGACGGTGAAATTCCATCTCGGAAACCTGTTCCGCAAGCTGGATTGCAAACGCCGCGCGGAAGCGATCCGCGCGGCAAAGGCGCTTGGCTGGCTCTGATCTCACGCGGAACCACCGATCGGAAGAGCAAGTCCCTTCCGAAACCCTATTCCTCCCGGAAGGCGCGGTTGATCTGGTCCGTCAGCGGTTTAACGATATAGGACAGCGCAGTGCGCTCGCTGGTCTGGATGAATGCCTCGGCAGGCATGCCCGGCACCAACGGCGCATTGTTCAGCTTTTCCCGCTGGGCAACCGACATGGAAATCCGCGCCAGATAATAGGAAAGACCCGTTCTCTGGTCAGTGGTGATATCCGCCGCGATGCGACTGACATGGCCTTCCAGTTCCGGCGTGACACGCTGGTTGAAGGCGGTCATGCGCAGCATGGCTTTTTGCCCCACCTGCAACTGGTCGATATCCTTCGGAACGATCTGCACCTCCAGCGCCAGTTCTTCCCCTTCCGGCACGATGAGCATGATCGGATCCGCCGGCGTCACCACGCCGCCCACGGTATGCACCGCCATTTCATGCACCATGCCGGATTGCGGCGCGATGATATCGATACGCTTCAACTCGTCTTCGGCAGCAACCTTCCGCTCGACATATTCACCCGTCTGCGCCTGTATCTCGCGCAGTTCCCGCCCGACCTCGGTGCGCAATTCCTGATCGATCTGCAGGATCTGCAATTTCGTTTCGGTGATCCGGCCCGCGGTCTGCGCCTGATAGGCGATTTTTTCACCGCGCTCGCCGCCAAATGTTGCGGCTTGCGTCTGCAGGCCGTTCAGTCGCTGCACGGATACGATACCCTGTTCCCGCAGCGATTTCTGCGAGGTGATTTCGGCCTGCAAAACCGCAAGGCCATTGTCATAGGCGATTTCCTGCGCCTTCAACCCTTCGATTTCATGCTCGAACTGGGTGATGCGTTCGGCCAGCTGCGCTTTGCGCCCCTCGCGGTAAGATTTGCGGAATTCGAACAGCTTGGTCTCGCTGCGCATGGCGGAGGCAACATCGGGATGGTCCTTACGTGCCACCAGAGCCGGCGGAAAAACCAGCTCCGGCATATCGTCCCGCTCAGCCTCCAGCCTTGCCATGCGTGCGCTCAGCTCATCCAGCCGCTTGGTTACGATGGCGAGATTGGCGCGGGTCTGGGTGGCATCGAGACGCATAACGACGTCGCCGGCCTTTACCCTGCCACCCTCGCTCACCAGAATTTCACCGACGACGCCACCTTTGGGGTGCTGCACCTTCTTGGTATAGGAATCCACCACCAGATGACCCGACGCGACGACCGCGCCGGCAAGATTGGTCGTCGCAGCCCATCCGCCGACACCGGCCAGCAACGCTACGCTTGCGGCAAGACCGGCAAGAAGATGTTTGCGGATGGAACGGGACACCTGGGTGCGCTGGTCAATTTTTGACATCCGTCTCTCCTTCCTCTTCGCCATCCTGTTCCAGTACCACCGCCTGGGGTTGGGTATTGGCGATGACGCGCAGCGGCGAAACCGTGTGGGCGGATGCGGTGAATCCCTTGGCTGCCTGTGCATGCGGGGTACGCAGCACTTTCGACAACACATCGTCGCGCGGGCCGAAGGCCTTCATCCGCCCCTCCTCCATCATCAAGATGAAATCAACCGCACCGATCGCACTTGGCCGATGGGCGACGACGACGGCAATGCCCCCGCGCCCTTGACCGAGGCGATCGCCCTGACCACGGCGGCTTCGCCTTCCGCGTCGAGATTGGCGTTCGGCTCGTCCAGCACCACGATGAAGGGATCGCCATAAAGCGCACGGGCAAGGCCGATACGCTGGCGTTGTCCCGCCGAAAGCGCGGAACCCGCCTCACCGATATCGCTATCATAACCCTTTTCGAAACGCAGGATCAGCTCGTGCGCACCGGCGGCCTTTGCCGCGGCGATGATCACCTCGGGATCAGGATTATCCTCGAAACGGGAAATATTTTCGCCGATCGTACCGTCGAACAACTCCACGCCCTGCGGCAAATAACCGATGTGGCGGCCGAGCGCCTCACGATCCCATTGATCGAAGCTGGCACCATCGAGCCGCACCTTGCCGGCAGCGGGCATCCAGGCTCCGGTGAGAATGCGTGAAAGGGTGGATTTGCCCGAGCCGGACGGGCCGATGACACCGAGTGCGTTCCCGGCGGTCATGACGAAACCCAGCCCCGCGACCGTCGGTTTTCTCTCGCCCGGCGGAACGATGGTGACGTTTTCGACCCGCAGTTCCTTTTCAGGCTTCGGCAGGGCCATTGCAGTTGCCGTGGCCGGCATCTGCGAGAAAAGCTCCCTTAGCCGGGCCCAGCTCTGGCGGGCGGCTACGAAGGACTTCCAGTTGGAGATGGCGAGATCGACGGGCGCCAAGGCCCGGCCCATCATGATCGAGCTGGCGATCATAACGCCGCCCGAGGCCTCCTGCTGAATGACCAGCCACGCGCCGACTGCGAGAATGGCCGATTGCAGCACGATCCGCAGAGATTTCGCAATATTGCCAAGGCCGCCGGCCACATCGCCCGCCTTGCGGTTGGCAGTAAGATACGCCTCATTGGAGACTTGCCAGCGTTTGCCGAGCCTGCCGCCAAGCCCCATCGCCTGCACGACTTCGGCGTTGCGGCGCGAGGCCTCCAGCTGCCGGTTGCGGGCCATGTTTTCAACCATCGTGTCGCGGATCGGCTTCTGCGAGAACATATTGGTCAGGACGGTGAGGGATATCAGCAGAACGGCACCGGCAAGAGCCGTCACGCCGATCCAGAAATGAAACAGAAAACATATGCCGAGATAGAGCGGCATCCACGGCAGATCGAAAAAGGCAGTCGGCCCCGTGCCAGACAGAAAACCGCGCACATTGTCGAGATCACGCAGCGGCTGCAGGCCATCGCCCGGCATGCGGTTGACCAGCGGAAGACGTACCACCGCATCATGCACCCGGCCGGAATAGCGCATGTCGAAGTCTTCACCGATACGGATCAGAACCCGGGCGCGGATGATATCAAGCAGGCACTGGAAACCGTAAAGACCAAGCGCAAGAAGGGCGAGCCCAACCAGCGTCGGCAGGCTGCCGCTGGCCAGCACCCGGTCATAGACCTGCAGCATGAAGAGCGGCGAGGTCAGCGCCAGTATGTTGACGACACCACTGACGAGTGCCACGCCGAGAAACGTGCTTTTAAGGGGCGAAACAACCGCCGCAGTGAGGGACTGCGGCGGTGTCTGCTGGTGGTTTTGAAAGCCCACAGCCTGATTTTCCTTTAAGCGGCAAGCGCCGATGCGCTGGCGAAAATGAAGTCCGATGCGTCGAGTACGCTGGAATCTACACCAACGAGGGTGATGGTGTCGCCACCAAAGAGGTTTTCAATGACCGCATCTCCGTTTGCATTGTTGCTGATAAGGACATCATCAATGCTTCCGGCACCCCAGGCGGAGACGTCCAGTTTGTCTGCTCCGTCCTGATAACCGTAGGTTCCGGTCGGGCCAGCCTGCACCACGTCATTGCCGCCGGAGAATACGAACGTATCCGCGCCGGCAAATCCGGTCAGGGTGTTGGAGGCACTCGTGTCCTCGATGACCGTGCCGGTGGCAGCAAAGTAGTCATAGAAGCCAGAGAGCGAGCCGAAGCGGGCAAGCTGGTAAACGGCGAGGTCAAGCAGATCGCGCGCGCCTGCGAGCGAGTAGGAGCCGTCGGGATCGATCAGCAGTTCCTGCTGGCTTACGGCGATGCCGCTGGTGGACTGGCTGTAGCCGGTACCCAGAACGATGCTGTCGACCGAACCCGTCAGATTGCCCTGGGAGTACTGCAGAGCGCCGCTCATGACGATGCCCTTGCCGCCGTTGCTGCCATCGCCCCATGCCTCATATGTCGTGTTCGGGTCGATGGTCGTCGTGGCGAGAGAGCTCGTCTGAGCGTCGTAGAACGCACCATAGGTCGAACCGAAACCGCTTGACCAACCGTTGAGGTAGCCGATCAGGTCGGAGGAAGACTGCGTCAGTTGAATTGTGGTAGCCATAGGTGTACTCCTTTGCTGGCCAATGGGGATGCCTTTGTCATGTGACGAAGGCGTTTCATCTCCGGGAGGGGCTGCAACCCCAGCCCGGAGAATTTCTTCCGCGTGTCAGAACTTGACGTTCATCGTCGCGATAAAGGTACGGCCCGGCGCGGTGTAGGCGCTAGTGGCCGGAATATATTTGCGATCCGTCAGATTGTTGACAGCGAAACGAAGCGTCGCCTTATCGTTGAAGGCATAGGAACCATAGAGATCCACCGTCGTGTAGGGATCGGTCACCTCGCGCAGATTGCCCTCCGTATCGAGCGTGCGCGATTGCGTCGGCGTGACGTGGTTGAGCCGCGCACCCAGAGAGAGTTTTTCATCGAAGAAACGCATGCCGCCATCGAGTGTGAGCTTCACCTTCGGTGCGACGTCGCCTGGCCATGCGACGATTTCGCCGCTTGTCGTAGTTGTGTCGTTGGAAAAGACCTGCGTTTTATCCGGCCAGTCGGTCTTCAGCAGCGTCGCCGAGCCACCGAGCCAGAAGCTCCGGGCATCGTAATTGCCCTCGAATTCAAGCCCGCGCATAGAAGTCGTGCCATCGAGATTGACGAAGCTGGTATAAGTGCGGTTCGCGACCTGATCCGTGACGAGATAACCAAGAGCGATATAATCCTTCACTTCACGACGAAAGGCGGCCATTTTGATGCGGATGGAATCGTGGTCCAGCAGCACGCCATCGAAACTCATATTCGCGCCGATTTCATACGTCGTCGCTTTTTCCGCCCGCAGGGACTGGTTCGGCGCATATTCGTAGCCGACGGAATCTCCAGGGCGTGCGCCGGCAAAAAAGGCCTCAAGAATTGTCGGCGGTCGCAGGCTCTGGGAATAGCTCACATAGGGCCGGAACCAGTCAACGGGTTTTAGTTCTATCGTAGCGGATGGTAACCAGGCACTGTAGGTGCGGTCTATTTCCACGTCGTAAGAGGGATACTCCGTTGAAGAAGTCGTTCCAAAATAGGTTGTTCCGGCATCCCGCCATTGGCCGTTGATGATTTCACCCTTAGTAGCGGGCCAGACGTTGTTCAGTGTATTGCAGGAACTTGTCCTCTGTACCGCAGTGAAAGTGCGACCACCAAATACGCCCGTAGTGCAAATCGCGTAGACGCGATCATAGGTTGCTTGCGAGTATTGTGAAACATAAGTGAGATAATTGTCCGTCGCGCCTACAATACGGTTTGAACCCGTCTCAACCGTGAGCTGATTGTAGTAAGTCGCCGACCCCTTAAGACGCGACCAGTCGTACCGCACGCCGCCACTTATCACCATCCAGTCCGCAGGCTCAAGTTCACCGTTTAAAAACAGGCTCGCCACATCACGCCGCCCGGGCGGGCTGAAAGCGGTGTAGCTGCTGGCAAAGGCGGGATTGTTCGCAATGGCAGAACTCGTGGCAACCGATGAGGAAATGTCCCTGAAAGCTTCCGCGCCGTAGTTCAGGCTGAGCGCACCGGCCTTCGTATCGAAGCGACTGGTGTTTTCCACACTGCCGCCGAAACTGCGCAGGCCCATATCAAGGTTCGTTTCAACAGCATATCCTTTGCGCGCCGACCGCAACTCGTGCGTCATATTGTCGTTCAGCCACAGCGAAGACTTGAAATCTACGAGTTCGCTTTCAGGATCCCAGTCCAGCTTGGCGACAACGCTGTCGTTGCGCACGCTCTCCCGGTCTATCTGTTCGGCGGCACCCTGAACGAAATCATTCTGCTGATGCATCCATGACAACGAAGTCTGCACATCCCCGAAGTCACCTTCCCCCTTGAAAAAACTCGACCAGCCGTCCCGGCCGAGCAGATCCTTCATCGTCAATGCGGTGCTTCGGGCCTCGCCTCTGGTGCCGATCTTGTATTCATCCATGATCGTACGGCTGTAACCGGCAACGAACGAAAGAGGGCCATCCGGCTCTCGGACAGCAGTGAGAGCCGAGCCCTGAAAATCGTAACCATTGGTGCCGCGGGAGACATTCACCTCAGCCCCCTTGTTCGCACCCTCGGGGATCAGATCGGCAGCGCTGACAGTGCGGAACTCGACCTTGCCGCCCAGCGAACCGGCATTGCCGGAGGTGGCGTTGGTCATTTTTTCGACCTCGACGGCACGAATGAAGGCGACATCCACATAGGCCTGGCCGTTATTGGCAGAATAAATCGAGGCACCGCCGGTGCTGAAACCACGCTGCGCATTCTGACGCGCGCCGTCGATGGAGACGACGACGCGGCCGCTTTCCTGCAAGCCACGCACATTGGGCGAAACGGTCGGGAAGCTGCCGTTGCCTTCACCGGCATAAACGCCGGAGACGCGGTTAAAGACATCGCGCGTGTTGCGCACGCCAGCGGACTGGATCGCCTCACGGCTGACGACGCTGACGCTGGCGGGCGTTTCGTAAACCCAGTCGGGCGTTCCCTGATAACCGGAGCCGGTGGCGGCATTACGCCCGGTTTTGCCGGTCACGGTAATGGTTTCGAGAACCGTGGTGCCTTCCGCCCCGGAAAGATCGACGGTAGCCTGCCCGGTGCCGATGATGACGGTTCTGCCATTTCCGGCGATACGGAAATTGACGCCCGTTCCGGCCAGAAGCCGGGATAGCGCCTCCCGCACCGTGAAACTGCCGGTAACGGCATTGGTGCGCACATTTCCGGCGGACGGCGTAGCAAGCGTGACCTGCAAACCGGATTGCCGTCCGAAGGCACCAACGACAGAGGACAGTGATTGGGCGGGAATATTAAAAGGCCGCGTCGCGCCCTGCTCGCCACCCGGGCGCTGACTATTTGCGGCATTCGGTCCGCTCTGCGCAAAACCCGGTGTCGAGATTAAAACAACGACCGCCGTCGTCGCCAGCAGCACGCCCATACGTGTCTGCTTTGCCGCTTTTTTCCCGGAACCGGTCATACGTATCTGGAGGCGCATACTGCTTTTGTCTTCCTGTCTTCGCTCCGGCTATATCTTGACCGGATTACTCAACAAAAAGACGATTGCCTCGGCGTTTTTTTTCAGGGTTTCGGAAGAATTTTTATAAACCTCTGAAAACAAACATTATTTATTGCTTCATAACACTTCAGAAGCGGGTGATGATGCGGGCGGTATCGGCAATTGCATGCACCTTGCCCTTATAGGGTTCCACCAATGCTTCCAGTGCGCGGTCCGGGTCGCGTAGATTGTAGAAGCCCGTCACCCGCTGCTCGGCAAGCGTCTTGTCTGCCATTGTCAGCCATGCGGGATGATAGCGCTGGATTTGCTCCACGACCGAGCCGATCGTCGCGTCCACCACGTAAAGCTCGCCATTGCGCCAGCCGCCGATATCTTCGACGGGAACATTCTCTTTCCGGATCGCGCCGGAGGCGTCGACAACCAGCATCTCGCCCGGAACAAGCCGCGTTGGCGCCGCATTGCGGAAGGAGGCTTCCACGGAACCATGTGCAAGCGCGACCTGCGTTGCACCATCCGTCAGGTCTACGTCGAAAGCCGTGCCCAGCACCTGAACGGTCACGTTTTTCGCCTCCACAATGAAGGGGCGGGCGTTGTCCGGCACGACATCAAAAAAGGCTTCGCCCTTCAGCACCTTCACATTGCGGCGGCCATTCGCAAAATCGGTGGAAAGCGCGCTCGCCGCGGCAAGCTGCACCCTGCTGCCATCTTCAAGGGTTATGCTGCGGCTTTCGGCGGTGCTGGTCTGATAATCGGCCTCGATGCGGACGAAAAGCGCGGGAACGAACAGCACCGCAAGACAGAGAGACGCTGCCGCCACCGCCATGCCGGCATAATGCCGTGCGGACCAGCGCCGTCGCGACACCTGCTTTCCGGCCTTGCCAGGCAGGTGCGGCGCGTCTTCCCAGAGGTTCTTGAAAGCGGGTTCGACAAGACCGAGATTGCGCCATGTCCTGCATGTCCGTTCCCAGGCCAGACGATTTGCCGGGGAAGCGGCCAGCCATCGATCGAATTCCGCCTTCAACTGCGGTTCCGCCGAGCCCTTTTGCAGGCGGATCAGCCAGTCGGCCGCCTCTTCCGCCTTCCCGGTCGGCAATGCTATTTTTTTATCGGGATCAATGGTCATTGAGCCGGCCAGTTCCTTTGACTAGGCGGAAGAGCCGCCTCGTCTTCCGTGTTGCTATAAAGACGTTTGAGAGAGAGTTTTTTTTCACAAGATGGGACAATGAAGGCTATTTTACTGCATTTCTTTGGTAATCGCAGCAATGCTGCCCTTGATTAGGCGGTGAGCGGTGGCCACGGATACGCCGAGGTGACGAGCGATCTCCTCCATATTGTAACCGCCAAATCTGTGCATTTCCAATGCCACGCGTGACTGAACCGGCAAAGTGGCCAAAATAGTCTGCATCTGCCGGACTTCATCGCAGAACAGCGCATGCTCCTCCGGCGTGCCGTGATCCTGCGGCAAGCCCCAGAACGGGGTGTCATCCGGCCGCTCCCGCAGGTCCTGCCGGTTGCGCCGGCGATTGTCGAGGGCGAGATTGCGAACGATGCGGAAAAGATAGGATTTGAGGTTGGAGGGGTTGCTAGGCCCTTCGGGAACGAATTTCAGGAACGCTTCCTGAACCACGTCCTCCGCATCCGCCCGCGATCCCAGGATAAGCGTGGCGTATTTGATCAGGTCGACCCTATGCGTGACGTAAGCGTTATAACGCTTGTCATCTTCCCGTATGCCCATGTCTCAACCGAGAGAAATTTGAGGGATCAACGAAACTGCGCGCCTAAACGGCAGCACAGTTCTGCTGCTCAAACCTCTAGCACCCAAACCGCAGATCGAACAGATATTTCATGACTATTATTATCAAGATTTTGTGCGAGCGAGGATCGCGCAACAAGACCCGGCGGCGGTTGCGGCCGGGTCTTGATCGCGTCAGATAGCTCCGTCAACGATGACCATCGGCCTGCCCTGTGAACAGGGTTCGATTCGCGCATCGATGCGATAGATGTCACGCAGCATGGCCGAGGTTATCACCGTCTCGGTGCTACCGCTCACCACCATTTCGCCGCGGGCGATCACCATCGTATTCTCGCAATAACGAAGCGCATGATTGAGATCGTGCAGAGCGATCAGCACGATCATGCCGGTCTTCTGGGCAAGATCGGTGACGAAGCCCAGAACCTCGACCTGCCGGTGAAGATCAAGCGCCGATGTCGGCTCGTCCATCAACAGCACTTCCGGCTTGCGCGCCAGCGCCTGCGCCAGCGAAACCAGCTGCCGCTGTCCGCCCGACAATTCGCCAAGCCCGCGGAACGCAAGATCGTGGATTTTCAGCGCCTTGAGAATGGCATCGATCTCGAACAGCTCATCATCGTGAACACGCCAGCCGCCACCCTGCTTGGCGGAAAGCAGCACGGATTCATAAACCGTCAGCACGGCGTTAGCGCCGGTATCCTGCGGCATGTAGCAGATGGCGCGGTTGCCGCGCGCCGTATCCGACAGCTCCACAAGCCCCGGACCGGAGATCAGGCTGGCAATACGCTTGAAAAGCGTGGACTTGCCGGCGGCGTTGGGGCCGATGACCGCCGTGACACTGCCGCTTTCCAGCGTATCGATGCCAACCTTGGAAAGAACGGTGGTGCGCCCGTAGGCAGCACCGACATCCTTGAGTGCGAGCGCTACCATGCGCGCCTCCTGTTGCCGAAAATAAGCGCGAAAAAGAACGGTACGCCGACAAGCGCCGTGATGACCCCGATGGGCAAAATGGCGCCGGGGATGAGGATCTTGCTGATGACCGAGGTTGCCGACAAAAGCAGCGCGCCGCAGATCACCGAGCCGGGCAGGAAGAAGCGCTGGTCCTCACCCACCACCATGCGGGCGATATGCGGGCCGACAAGCCCGACGAAACCGATGGTGCCAACGAAGGAAACCGGAATAGCGGCCAGAAGGCTGACCGTCAGCATGGTCTGCAACCGCAGGCGCCGCACATTGATACCCATGCTGGCCGCCTTGTCGTCGCCGAGCCGAAGCGCCGTCAGCGCCCAAGCGTTGCGCATGAACATCGGCACGGTGACGAGAAGAATGCCGCCGGTAACATAGACCTTTTCCCACGTCGCCTTCGTCAGGCTGCCCATGGTCCAGAAGACGACGGCGGCGAGCGCCTGTTCGGAGGCCAGATATTCGAGCAGCGACAAAGCCGCATTGAAGGTGAACACCAGCGCGATACCGAGCAGGACGATGGTCTCAACGGTGACGCCGCGCATCGTCGAGGCGAAATGTATGAACAGGGCGGCAATCATCGCCATGATGAAGGCATTGATCGGCACCATATATTGCACGGCACCCGGAAAGATCGCCACGCCACCGACAAGGGCCAGCGCCGCACCGAAACTGGCGGCGGCCGAAATTCCGAGCGTAAACGGACTGGCGAGAGGGTTGGACAGGATGGTCTGCATCTGCGCGCCGGCAACCGAAAGCGACGCACCGACAGTCACCGCCATCAGTGCGATTGGCATGCGGATATCCCAGATCACCACCCGAAGCTGGTTTGCGGCCGCAGCCGGATCGGCGATCGTCGCCAGAACTTCTGAGATTGTATAACGCGCAGGACCAAGTGCCATGTCGGCGGCCATGCTGAAACACAGGGCAATAAAAAGCCCGAACAGAATGACGATCCTGCGGGCGGCAAGGGCGCGATACTGATCGCGCCCACTCACGCCAACGGCGCTTTCATTCAACGAACTCATTCATTCGAACCTTTTTCGAGGGATGCGAAGTAGCCCGGTTTGTAGGTGACGGGCAGGAATTTCCGGTGAAATTCCTCAAAATTCTTTTCCGGATCGAGATCGGCGAAGAGTTCGGGATGGAACCACTTGGCGAATTGCTGGATCGGGAAAAACTCATAGGGCGCGCCATAGAATTGATGCCAGACGGCATGGACATTGCCCTGCCTGACGGCTCTCAGTTCAGGAAAGGGCGTGCGCTTCATCAGATTGGCCAGCCGCTTGCGGGAGAGAGCCATGTCGGCTCCGCGTCCTACGGGAACGAACTGGTTGATGTCGGATTCCGCCGCCCAGTTGGAGCCGGTAACGATGACATGGTCAGGGTCGGCAACCACCAGCTGCTCCGGATTGAGATCGCCGAAGGTGGTCTTGATGATGCCGTCGGCGATATTGTGACCGCCGGCGAGGTCCACCATAGCGCCGAAATTGACCGGGCCGAAGGTGCGGCAGCAATTGTCCTCGCCGGAAATGCCGGGCGCGCGCTCGATGAAAACGCCCGGACGCTTCAAATTCTTGACGCCTGCGAGCCGCTCGGTCACGCGGGCAATTTCAGCGCGGCGATAGGCGATAAATTCCCTGGCGCGCTCTTCGGCGCCGAACATTCTCCCGAGGATTTCAATCGAGGCTTCGCTGTTCTTCTCGGGATCGAGACGGAAATCGAGATAGACGATCTTGATACCGGCGGCAGCGGCCTTCTCTTCGAAACCGCTTTCCTTGGCGGATTTTTCCGCTTCCAGATTGAGGGTGATTACGTCAGGCGAAAGGGTGATCGCCGTTTCCAGGCTGAAATCGCCCTGCGGCACATAACCGAAGCGCGGCAGTTTTTCGATCTGCGGAAAACGCTCGACATAGGCGGCGTAGCTGTCAGGGTCCTTCTTGAGAAGATCGTCACGCCAGCCGACGATGTTGTCGAAGGTTTGCTCGCCTTTGAGGGCCGCGATGACGTGGATCTGGCGCGCCTCGCCGACGATGACACGCTTGGCCGGCAGGTCCAGCTCGACCTTGCGTCCGGCAACGTCGGTGATCTCTGCGGCATGGGCCGGCATGGCCAGAACAGACAAAGCCAGCACCGCAAGATGCCTGAGGGCGTTGAGCCGCATGAGAAATCCTCTTGGTTCCAAAAGCAAACGATGAAGCCGCATCGCTGCGGCTTCATCCATCGATCGGACGGCGCCCCCTCTTCACCGTCCCTGTCTTATTTCGCGTCCTTCAGCGAAACGAAGTAACCGGACTTGTAGTCAAGCGGCAGGAAGCGGGCATGCAATTCCTTGAAGGTCGCCTCGGGATCGAGATCCTTGAAGAGATCCGGATGCAGCCACTTGGCAATTTCCTGAATGGCCACGAACTGATAGGGATTGTTGTAGAACTGGTGCCAGATGGCGTGAACATTGCCATTCTTCACCGCCTGCACGCCCGTAAAGGCCGGACGCTTGGTCAGGTTTTCAAGCTTGCGATGGGCTTCCTTCACATCCGCGCCATAACCGACGCCCACCCAGTTGCCGCCCGGAACATAACCGTTCCAGTTGCCGCCGGTGATGATGATCTGCTCCGGATTGGAAGCGATGATCTGCTCGGGATTAACATTGCCGAACGTGCCGGGAATGATGTCTTTCGCCATGTTGATGCCGCCGGCAAGTTCCACCATCTTGCCGAAATTCTCGTTGCCGAAGGACATGCAGCAATCGTCGGAATAACCGCCGGCGCGTTCCATGAAGACCACCGGCCTCTTCGGCTTGGCCTTGGCGAGCGTATCGGTAACGCGGGCGATGGAATCCGCGCGGAACTTGATGAAGTCCTCGGCGATCTTCTCCCTGCCCGTCAGCTGGCCCATCAGGCGCATGCTCGGCTCGGTGTTTTCCATCGGCTTTTCGCGGAAGTCGACATAAACCAAGGGAATGCCGACCTTTTCGAGCTTCTCGACATAGCCGGCTTCCTGCGTCGCGGTCTTGGCGTCGATGTTCATCAGAATGACGTCGGGCTTCAGCGAAATGGCCTGTTCGATGTCGAAGGTGCCGTCCTTCATGCCGCCGAATGTCGGCAGCTTGGCGATGTCAGGGTATTTTGCGAGATAGGCGTCATAGGTTTCCGGATCGGCCTTGGCCAGATCGTCGCGCCAGCCCACAACGTGCTGGAAAGGGTTTTCCTTGTCGAGCGCAGCCAGGAAATAAATCTGGCGTCCCTCGCCCAGAATGATATGCGAAACGGGAACGTTGACCTCGACATCGCGGCCCGTCACATCCTTGACGGTTACCTTTTCGGCCAGTGCCGGCCAGGCGGCGGATACGAGAAGGCCAAGGGCAAGTGCCGCAGATTTGGCTGAGATGCGCATCGGATATTGCTCTCCAGTGTTGACTGGCGCGGCTGTATTATTTTCTGACTGTACTAGTCAAGATTTATGTTTTAGAGCCATTCTTAACTAACCGGTACATGAGCTGAAACCCGATGATCGACACAATCCAGTATGGCAAAAACGACAGCCTGAGAGACGAAATCAAAGCCTATTGGTCCGGCCGCGCCGCGCACTTTCGACCTTTCCCCCGGACACGAGATTTTTTCGGAAGAAGAGCGCAAGGCCTGGCACGCGCTGGTTTTAAAGCATCTGGGCCAGGGTGAAGGCCGCAAGGCGCTCGATCTCGCCAGCGGCACCGGTGTCATCTCCCATCTGATGGACGATCTCGGTTTTCAGGTCACCGGCATGGACTGGTCGGAAACCATGTTGGAGCTTGCAAGGGCGAAGGCGAAAAGCCGCGGGCGCAACATCCGCTTTTTCGTCGGCGACGCCGAAAACACGATGGAGCCGGACGAAAGTGCCGATGTCATCATCACCCGCCATCTGGTCTGGACGCTGGTGGACCCGAAGGCGAGCTTTGCCGAATGGTTCCGCGTGCTGAAACCGGGCGGACGCCTGCTGATCGTCGACGGAGATTTCGTCAACACCGGCTGGCGCGAAAAGCTCGTCAAGAAACTGGCGACGGCTCTGGAAAACATCGGCCTCGTGAAACCGGACCAGCCGCACAAGCCGGCAGACCCGGCCAACACGTTCAACAGCATTCTTTCGAGGGTCTATTTTTCGAAAGGTGCAAGAGCGGGTGATGTCGCGACGCTACTGCGCGAAACGGGCTTCGAACCCGTGGCGATCGATCAGGAGCTTCAGGCCATTCATCGCGCCCAGTCGAAAAACTTCACGCTGCTGAAGGGCATCCTGCGCGGTCTGCAGCACCGATATGCGGTTTGTGCGGTGAAGCCGGATATTTCTGGCAGGGGTTGAGGGCGGCCAAAAACCTCATGTTGCCGGACCATCCCTAACACTCGGCGTCATCCTCGGGCTTGACCCGAGGATCCAATCAACTATCGAAAAATCGAACGGCTGCAGATGCTCGGGACAAGCCCGAGCATGACGGAGGTAAGGTTTTCGGACGCTGTCAGCACCCGGTGCAGGCTGCCTCTCGTGTCTTTCGACGAGACCTCATTTTTCGGCTTGATTGAAGAGTTCCTCAAGCCGGGGCTTCGCGCGACCGGGCACATCCACCGTCTTGTAGCTCTGCGACAAAGCCACCTCGCCCACCTTGATCAGCATCACCATGCCCATGCCGTAATGCGGTGAGCATTTGATGCCATAAAAGCCCGGCTTTTCGAAACCGGTCTCGAATTCATCGTTGATCCGGCTTTTGAACCCTTCAACACCTTCGGGAATCATGCCGTCAATAGTCGCGGCATTGTGGCTCTTGTGGGTCGGCACGAAGCGCACGCGGTCACCGGGGGCGATCTCCAGAAAATCGGGTTCGAACACCATCGGGCCTTTTTCACCCCGGTTCAGCATCCTCACCTCAAAGGTTTCGGCCGCGGCGTGCATGGGAAAACCCGTGACCAAAGCCAGGGCAATTCCCGCAAGAGCGTAAAGCGGTCGTGCGCCAAAGCGGAGATTTCCAAGCATTTTCAATTCCATCATCGTGCCATTACTTTCTTTGCCTGATCGGCCCTCCCGTGGGCCGGCAGAAAACGAATATGGGAAAAGCCGCCCTCGTCCGTGGTGACGACGGATTGCACCCCGAACACCGCGGCAATCGTCGCCGAGGTCAGAACTTCGTGAGGTGGGCCGACTGCGATCATTTCACCCCGATGCATGATGGCAACGCGGTCGCAGAACATGGCGGCGTGATTGAGATCGTGCAGCGCCGCCACAACGGTCAGCCCCTGCCTGCGCACCAGATCGAGCAGGCCGATCTGGTGGCCGATATCGAGATGGTTGGTCGGTTCGTCCAGAAGCAGGATGTGCGGCTCCTGCGCCAATGCGCGGGCAATATGCAGGCGCTGGCGTTCGCCGCCGGAAAGGTGATGCCAGTTTCGCTCCGCCTTGTCCGCCATGTCGACATTCTGGAGCGCGGCATCAACGATGGCATCGTCTTTTGGCGACCAGGCGGACAGCGGGCCGAGATAGGGCGTGCGTCCCAGTTCCACTGCCTGTCGTGCCGTAATGCGCTCGGTGGTTTCCGCCTGCTGCTCCACGAAGGCGAGCCTGCGGGCGAGTTCGCGCCGCCCCAATGCGGCAAGTGGTTCCTCACCAAGCGTGACATGGCCCCGGCGGGGTTTGCGAATACCGGCCAGCATGGAAAGCAGCGTGCTTTTGCCCGAACCGTTCGGCCCGATAATGCCGAGAAACTCACCGGAACCGACCTCCAGCGAAACGCCGCGCACGATGTCGATATTGCCGGCATGAAAATGCAGATCGTGGGCGGATAATCTCATGACCGGCCCCTCTTCTGCCCGAGGATGAAGGCGAAGGCGGGCGCACCAACCAGCGCGGTGATCACGCCGATCGGCAGCACCTGCCCCGGAATGACGATGCGCGATAAGATATCCGCGACGATCATGAAAACCGCACCCGTCAGTGCCGTCACCGGCAGCAACATGCCGTGGCGAACACCAACGAAGATGCGCGCCGCATGCGGGATGACAAGACCGACGAAGCCGATGGAACCGACCAGCGACACCATCACCGCCGTCATGATCGCCGAAACCGAGATCAGCACCGCATAGACCCAGCGCACGGGTATACCGAGCGATGCCGCGGCCTGCCCGCCGAAGGCAAAAGCATCCAGCGCGCGGGCATACCAGAGGCACACCGCAAGCCCCGCAATGCTGACCGGCAAAGCCAGCCAGACATCCGGCCAGCGCACGCCCGAAAGATTGCCCAGAAGCCAGAACATGATGCCGCGCGCCTGTTCGGCATTGGCGGATTTGGTGACGATGAAGGAGGTCATGGCGTTGAACAGCTGCGAACCGGCGACCCCCGCCAGAATGATGGCGCTGTTGCCGTGCCCTGCCCGCACAGCCAGAAGGCTGACCAGCGAAAACGCGACGAAAGCCCCGATCAGAGCACCCGCCGGCATCGTCAGGAAACCCGCACCGAAACCGAGAAGCGCCACGGCCACAGCTCCAGTTGAGGCGCCTGCGGAAATGCCGAGAATATAGGGATCGGCGAGCGGATTGCGCAAAAGCGATTGCAGCACCGCACCGGCCAGCGCCAGCGAAGCGCCGCAACAGGCGGCAACGACGGCGCGGCTGAGGCGGTAACTCCAGACGATGCCCTCATCGAGCGGATCCAGCGGATAACCCGCGTGAAACACACGATTGGCAATGGTTTTCGCCACCACATCGAACGGAATGGCGGTTTCGCCGATGGCCGCACCGGCCATCAGCGCGACAAGCAGCAGGGCGAGCGCGGCCAAAGCCAGCCCCGCCCTGCCAAGATTGACGGAAAAACCGTTCACTTGGCGAGGCCGGCGGCGGAAACTGCCTCGGCCAGCGTTTCAATTCCTTCGATCGTGCGGATGGTCGGGTTCATCGCCTGCGCGTCCATTTCAAAGACATGGCCGTCCTTGACGGCGGGCATGATGCTGGCAACCGGATCGGTGGCGAGGAACTTGCGCTTGACGGCAATGTCATCGGCGGGGAAACGACGGCGGTCCATCTTGCCGGCGACAATCACCGATGGATTGGCCTTGGCTATGGTTTCCCAACCAACGGTCGGCCATTCCTCATCGCTTTCAATGACGTTCTTCAGCCCGAGCGCGGACATGATGTAACCCGGTGCGCCATTGCGGCCCGCCACGTAAGGGTCGATATCGAGTTCAGCGCTGGAGAACCAGAAGACGGCGGAGAGCTTGCCATTTGCCGAGGCGATCTTGGCGCGGGCGGCTTCCTCGCGTTTCTTCAGGTCGGCCACAACTTCCTCGCCGCGATCCTGCACGTTGAAGATCTGCGCGAGTTCGCGGATTTCCTGGTAGATCAGCTCCATGGTGAAAACGGATTTGCGCACGCCATCGCCACCGCCGGAATTGTCCTTGCCCATGCAATCGGCCGGCGAGGTGTAGACGGGAATACCCAGTTCAGCGAATTGCTCAGCGGTTCCGACAACACCCTCTGGGCCGATCTGCCACTGGAACTGCGTCGTCACGAGGTCCGGCCTCTTGCCAACCACCGCCTCGAAGCTCGGATCGTTATCGGCCAGCCGCTCCACTTTGGCGTTGGCCTCCTCATAACCCTTCAGAACCGGGCCGATCCACAACGCCGTGCCCACGACCTTGTCGGCAACACCGAGCAGATAGAGAACCTCGGTCGTGCTCTGTCCGACCGATACTAGTGCGGGCGGGCGCCTGCTTGAAGGTGATTTCGTGGCCGCAGCTGTTGATCGTCAGCGGATAGACGGTTTCTGCCGCCTGAGCAGCACCGACGGGCAAGGCCGCGAATGCGACGGCCAGAAGACCGGCGGAAACCGGCAGGTGTTTGAAATGAAACATATGTTCTCCAGTCTAAATAAAGTGGCGTGATCCGCAGGCGCGCGCGTCAAAACGCGTAGCGACAGAGCGGCAGCATGTGTGGAGATGGAGAACGGGACACGGAATACGTTTCCGCAGACGGAAAGGTCATAATCAGCTCCTCTTCCGGGCATCCCCGCCCGTAACGATGGTCCATATTATGACGGCAGGTCTCCTGGCTCACGAATATGCGCCGTTCATCTGCCTTCCCGCATCCTTGAGGATACAGTGGCACGACGCTTTCACACGTCACGAGGATGAACGGCAATCCGCTTACAGTTGCGGGGGCAGCCACGGCATTGGGCGATAACAATCACCCGCACCATGTTCCCTATTAATCCCTTCGCCCTTCGGCTTCAGGAACCGTCGGTTTCTGACATACGGGGCAAGCGGCGGGGCGTCAATTGCGATAGTGCCGCACCTCAGCACAAAGACGGGCCTGCCAGCGCGAAAATCTTTGCGGCACCGGAGCCTGCCGGCTGTGGCAGGTTTTTCGACATGGTGGTCAGAGTTTCAATCACCACCAACCCGGATTGCGCAAGAAAATCAATGAAGTAACCATTGTCGCGCATCGCATCGAGGCGGACAAGCTCATCGTCGAGATCGGCAAAATGCCGTTTCACCAGCGCAATCGCATCCGTCTCGTCAGCCGCAACGACCGGGCCGACAATATGGCCTTTTCCTGCCGCCCGGCGCAGTGCAAAGCCGGTAAGATGGCCCGCCTCGAACAAACCGTAACCCGTATTCTGCGCGAGAAGACGCTGCAAAACGCCCCGGCGCGAAGCACCGAACGCTGCGCGGTCGATCTCCGCCACCTCTGGCAGATGATCTTCCGACAGTGGCTCTATTTTTTGTTTTCTGCCAAGCGCCGGCATCTCGAAAAGACAATTTGTCCGTCCCCTGAAGAGATGGACTTTTTCCGAATCCCCGGCAAAGCCGAGCCCGGAAAACAGCCGTCGCGACACATCCGTGGCGTTCAGCCGCAGGCAAACGGCGGGAAACTTCGCAACAAGTTTCCGCACCAGCCAGGGAGCAACGCCCTGCCCCTGCAGACGCGGCGAAACGATGACCATGCCAAGCGTCGCAAACCCATTCTCATAGGGAAACAGCATCGCGGTTGCGACAACGCGGTCGATCTCGTCAAGCGCGGCAAGACCGACACCGCATTGCCGCAGAAAACACCATTCATTCGCATGATATCGCCATCCGACAGCCATGGAGAGCGCATGCAGATGATCGGCATCCACCTCCGCGATATCCACGGTCCGCAACTCAAAACTATCGACTTTGAGCAGGTCCATAACAAACGGCCCCCATCCCTTCCGGCGCGGAACCTTCCGGTCCCGGCAGCCCAGCCCACGACATCCGACGGTAGCCGGTTACGCCAGCACGAATTTTCTGAAAGCACTGGAAGGTCACAACAATCTACCGAAATCATCCGCATTTCAGCAGATAAACGCCGCAGTCCATTCTAAGCTTTTGCAATGACAATCCGGTCAGCGGAGACGACCATTGAACGCAATCGAAATCCTTGAGCGTCTCGTCGGTTTCCCGTCGGTCGTCGGAACCGCCAATGGCGATATTGCCGGTTGGATCGCCGATTATCTGGAAAGCCACGGCGCGAAAGTATCCCTGCTTCCGGGACCGGAAGGCGATCGCGCCAATCTTTTCGCCACCTTCGGCCCTGCCGATGCCGCCGGATATATCCTGTCCGGCCATATGGATGTGGTGCCCGCCGGAGAGCCGGAATGGTCCTCCGATCCCTTCACATTGAGGACCGAAAACGACCGCCTCTACGGGCGCGGAACCACCGACATGAAGGGCTTTCTGGCCACGGTTCTCGCCGCAGCCCCGGCTTTTTCACGCATGGCGCTGAAGCGGCCGATACACATCGCCTTTTCCTATGACGAGGAGGCGGGCTGTCGAGGCGTTCCACATCTTCTCGCCAGATTGCCGGAGCTATGCGCCCCACCGGCTGGCGCAATCATCGGCGAACCGAGCAATATGCGGGCGGTCCGCGCCCACAAGGGCAAGGCCGCCGCGCGCATCACCATCCGCGGACGTTCCGGCCATTCGTCGCGCCCGGATCAGGGCGTGAACGCCATCCACCTGATGACCGGCATCATGGCGAAGGCTGTCGAGACGGCACGTGCGCTGACGCAAGGCCCCTTCGAGGCGACCTTCGAACCGCCCTATTCCTCGCTGCAGATCGGCACCGTCAAAGGCGGTCAGGCGATCAACATCATCCCCGATTTCTCGGCCATCGAGCTGGAGGCACGGGCGATTTCCGGGATGTTGCCGCTTGCCCTGCTCCAGCCGGTGCGTGACAGCGTGGAGGCGCTGGCGGCAGGCGGCATCGATATCGAATGGACGTCGATGAGCGACTACCCGGCGCTGTCGCTTCCAGCCGACGCTCCGCTCGCTCTGCTGCTGGAGGAATTGACCGGCACCCCCTGTCTCGCCGCCGTCAGTTACGGCACGGAGGCGGGGCTTTTTCAGGCGGCTGGCATCGACGCCATCATCTGCGGGCCGGGCGATATCGGCCGCGCCCACAAACCGGACGAGTTCATAACGACAGGTGAACTTTCGGCCTGCCAGTTGATGCTGGAAACACTCGCCAGCCGCTGCACGGTTTAAACCTTCGGGAAGTATCGATTCATATGACGTTTTTCTTCAATTCCGACGCCAAGCGCGGCGAGATTTTCCGGCAGGCTCTGGCCGCAGAGCTACCGGACCTGCCGTTTTCGATGGATGCATCGAGCGTCGATCCCGATGCAGTGCGTTATCTCATCACCTGGACGGTGCCGCAGGACATCGCCCGGTATCGCAATCTCGAGGTCCTCTTTTCGATCGGCGCGGGTGTTGACCAATTTCACATCGAGGCCATCCCTGAGACGGTGAAGATCGTGCGCATGGTGGATGAGGGCATTATCCGCATGATGCAGGAATATGTCTGCCTCGGCGTGCTTTCCCTTCACCGCAACCTGCCGGTCTATTTGAAACAGCAGCGCCAGCAATTGTGGAAGGCCCTGCCCCAGCGCCAGGCAGAAGAATGCCGGGTCGGCATTCTCGGCCTTGGCATGCTGGGCGTTGCGGCGCTGGAGCGGCTGAAACCTTTCGGTTTTCCGCTTTCCGGCTGGAGCCGCTCACAGCGCCAGATCGATGGTGTGACCTGCCACCATGGCGATGACGGTCTCACTGCCATCCTCTCCGCCAGCGATATTCTCGTCTGCCTGCTGCCGCTCACCGACGAAACTACCGGGCTTCTGAATGCCGAGCGTCTGGGGATACTTCCCGAGGGTGCTGCTCTGGTTCACGCCGGGCGCGGCAAACAACTCGACCATGACGCCCTCATTAATGCGCTCAACAGCGGCAGGCTTTCAGGCGCGGTCATCGATGTGACCGATCCCGAACCGCTGCCGGAAGATCATTGTTTCTGGACGCACCCCAAAATTCTCCTGACGCCGCATATCGCCAGCGTCACCCAGCCCCATTCCGCCGCCCGCACCGTTGTCGAAAACATCAAACGATACGAATCCGGTCTCGAACCGCTCGGCCTCGTTGACCGTAGCCGCGGATATTGATCATACCCTCCAAGAAAGGACACCCATGTCTCTCCTCAAGACCATCGACACCAAGCCTACCTTCGAACCGAAAGCCTCCAAGGCATTGCCCGAACGCCTTATCGCCGGTGATCCGTCGTTCAAGACCTGGCCGCTGGACGAAGCCCGCGATGGCACCGTCCACACCGGCATCTGGGAAGCGACCCCCGGCGAGAGCCGTTCGATCAAGGGCGAGACCTTCGAGTTCTGCCACATTCTCGAAGGCGTCATCGAGATCACCCCGGAAGGCGGCGCACCGCTGCGTTACACGGCAGGCGACAGCTTCGTCATGAAACCCGGCTTCGTCGGCGTCTGGAAGACCATCGAAACCGTCCGCAAGATCTACGTTACGGTCACCGGTTGATTAGTTAAGCAGGACTGTTGGAATTCCGGCTGGCGTACAGGCATTCTTGCCAAAAACGCCAGCCGATAATCAACCAGATGCAGTCGTTTATGTCCGCCGAAGATTGCGCTGTGGGCCGCCAGCAAAACAGGATTTTCGTTCACCGTCCCCACCGCAGTCGGCCGATACTGCTTGCCATCAGGGGGTAGCGTTAGCGCATATCCACAGAGGATTCCCCCATGACGCTCAGCTTCGATCCAGACAGCCTGCCTTTGCCGATCGGCCATTTCATCGGCGACCGGTTGATCCCGGCTAAAAACGGCATCGACATGCACCGCCCTTCGGACGGCATCGAATATGCCGGCTGCCCGAAAGCGGATGCGTCGTTGGTCGATGAGGCTGTGCAAACCGCAAAGGCCGCGCTGAAAAGCAGCAACTGGGGCGGCGTGCGCCCGCGCGAACGCACCAAGGTGCTGCAACGCTGGGCCGATCTCATTGAGCAGGAAGCAGAGACGCTGGCGAAAATCGAGGCGCTCTCCTCCACGCGCCCGGTGGGCCAGCTGATTGCCGGTGATATCGCCGTCACCGCCGAGCAAATCCGCTTCTTCGCCGAATTCGCCGACAAAGAGGGCGGCGATCTCGTGCCGACCGACGATGCAAGCCTCGGCATGATCATGACTGAGCCCTATGGTGTCGTCGGCGCCATCACGCCGTGGAATTTCCCCGTGTCCATGGCGGGCTGGAAGCTCGGCCCGGCGCTGGCGGCCGGCAATGCCGTGGTGCTGAAACCATCGGAAATGACGCCCTTCTCCTGCGTTTTCATGGCGCAACTGGCCATAAAAGCCGGATTGCCCGCCGGTCTCATCAACATCGTGCTGGGCGACGGACCTGTCACGGGCAACGCCATCACCGGGCATCCCGAAATCTCCAAGGTCAGCTTCACCGGCTCCACGGCAGCGGGTGCCGCCATCATGGCCAATATCGCCCGCACCGGCATCAAGCCGATGACACTGGAACTCGGCGGCAAAAGCCCGCAACTGGTCTTTGCCGATGCCGATATCGAAAAGGCGGCGGCAGCAATCGCCGGCAACATTCTCTCCAATGCCGGACAGGCCTGTGTGGCCGGTTCGCGCATTATCGTAGAAGAGAGCGTCGCGGAAGCACTTTCCGTCGCGATCATCGCCCGCATGAAGGCGGTAAAGCCCGGCCCGACATGGGACGAGACAACCCAATATTCGCCGATCATCTCCGAGGTGCAGCGCAAGCGCATCGACGGCATCGTGCAGGCGGCGGTTGCCCATGGCGGCGAATGCCTGACCGGCGGCGCAAACATGGACGGTCCCGGCTATTTCTACCAGCCGACGCTGATCGCCAATGTCGACCAGACTTCACCTGCCGTCACCGAAGAAATCTTCGGACCGGTGCTGACGTTGCAGACCTTCCGCACGGAAGAGGAAGCTCTGGCGCTTGCCGATCATCCGACCTACGGTCTGGCGGCTGGCCTCTTCAGCCGCGATATCTCGCGCGTCATGCGCCTGTCTCGCGCCATTCAGGCGGGAACGATCTGGGTTAACCGTTATGGTCGCTCCCGCGACCACATATTGCCGACCGGCGGTTACAAACGCTCCGGCATCGGCAAGGATCTCGGGCGGGACGCCTATCTGGCCAACCGCAAGAGCAAAAGTGTCCTCATCGGACTGTAACAGGGGAAATGTCTTGAAAACGCATCGCATCGCACTCATTCCCGGAGACGGCATCGGCAAAAGCGTGACTGATGCCGCATGGCAGGTTCTCAACGCCGTCGCAGAAGGTTCCGGTTTTGCGCTTGAAGGCACAGAATTCCCCTGGTCCTGCACCTTCTACAAGGAAACTGGCGCGATGATGCCGAAGGACGGCATCGAAACGCTGCGCGGCTTCGACGCCATTCTGCTGGGCGCAGTCGGTTGGCCGGCGCAAGTGCCCGATTCAGTGTCGTTGCATGGCCTGCTACTGCCCATTCGCAAGGCTTTCGTGCAATATGCCAATATCCGCCCGCACCGGCTTCTGCCCGGTGTTCAGGGACCTTTGAAGGCTGATGGTTTCGATATCCTCTGCATCCGCGAAAACACAGAGGGTGAATATTCCGGCGCTGGCGGGCGCGTGCATCAGGGCACGGAAGACGAAGTTGCCGTCGAAACCTCGATTTTCACCCGCAAGGGCGTGGAGCGTATCCTGCGCTTCGGTTTCGAACAGGCGCAGAAACGTCGCGGCAAGCTCGCCTCCATCACCAAGTCCAACGCCCAGAAATATTCTATGGTGTTCTGGGACGAGGTGACCCACAGGCTCGCCGCCGAATATCCCGATGTCGAGGTTTCGAGCTATCACATCGACGCCATGGCGGCGCGTATGGTGATGGCGCCGGAAAGCCTTGATGTCGTGGTCGCCTCCAACCTCTTCGGCGATATTCTGACCGATCTTGGCGCGGCCATTCAGGGCGGCCTCGGTTTTGCCGCCTCCGCTAATATCAACCCTGACCGCACCGCCCCATCCATGTTCGAGCCAGTGCATGGTTCCGCCCCGGATATCGCCCATCTCGGCATCGCCAACCCGATCGCGGCCATCTGGTCCGGTGCGATGATGCTCGAGCATCTCGGCGAAAAGGACGCGGCTGCAAAGATCATGGCGGCGCTGGAAACGGCGACAAGCCGGGGCATCGGCACGGTGCCGGGCAAGGACAAGACAGACGCCATCACCGCCGCAGTTCTTGCGGCACTCGCCTGATCTCGGAGAATTATGATGCAGGGCTTGAAGGACAAGGAACTCTTTCGCCAGACGGGCTTGATCGGCGGCGCATGGAAAGCGGCGGCCTCAGGCAAGGTGGTCGACGTGATCGACCCAGCGACGCAGGCCGTCATCGGCACCGTTCCCGACATGGACGGCGCAGAAACTCGCGCGGCCATCGAAGCCGCCAATGCTGCCTTCGGGCCATGGAAGAAGAAAACCCACGCGGAACGCGCAGCTCTTCTCGAAAAATGGTTCGCGCTGATGATCGAGCATATCGACGATCTCGGCCTGATCCTGACTACGGAACAGGGCAAGCCGCTTGATGAAGCCAAGGGCGAAATCCGCTATGGCGCGTCCTTCGTCAAATGGTTTGCGGAAGAGGCCCGGCGCATCAGCGGCGGCACCATTCCCTCACCCACACCGGATCGGCGCATCGTAGTTCTGAAGGAACCGGTCGGCGTCTGCGGCATCATCACGCCGTGGAACTTCCCGAACGCAATGATCACCCGCAAAGTCGCGCCCGCACTTGCGACCGGCTGCACCGTCGTCATCAAGCCTTCGGAATTCACGCCCTATTCGGCCTTAGCGCTTGGCGTTCTTGCCGAACGGGCTGGCATTCCCGCAGGCGTCATCAACATCGTCACTGGCATGCCGACGGATATCGGCAACGAGATCATGGCGAACGAGACGGTGCGGAAAATTTCCTTCACCGGCTCTACCCGTGTCGGCTCGCTTTTGATGCGTGGTGCTGCTGACAGCGTGAAGCGGTTGTCGCTGGAGCTTGGCGGTAATGCGCCCTTCATCGTTTTCGACGATGCGGATTTGGATATGGCTGTCGAAGGCGCGCTAGTTTCGAAATTCCGCAACGGCGGCCAGACCTGCGTCTGCGCCAACCGCATTCTCGTTCAGGCGAGCGTTTATGATGCCTTCGCCAAAAAACTTGCTGATCGCGTCGATGCTATGCGGGTCGGTCCCGGAACGGAGGCAGGTGTTTCCATTGGCCCGATGATCAACGAGCCAGCCATCGCCAAAATCCGCGCCCATATCGACGACGCCGTTTCCAAGGGTGCCAAGATCATCACCAAGGCGCATGATCTGCCTGAAGGCCCGCAATATACCGCACCGGTGGTGCTAACGGGCGCCACCACCGGAATGCGGCTGGCGAGCGAAGAGACCTTCGGGCCGGTGGCACCGCTCTTCCGCTTCGAGACAGAAGAAGAAGCGATTGCCATCGCCAACGGTACACCTTTCGGCCTTGCCGCCTATTTCTATACCGAAAACCTCAAACGCGCCTGGCGCGTGGGCGAAGCACTGGAATTCGGCATGGTCGGCCTCAACACCGGCGCGATCTCCACCGAAGTGGCGCCCTTCGGCGGCGTCAAGCAATCCGGCCTCGGCCGCGAGGGTGCACAGGTCGGCATCGAGGAATATCTGGAAACAAAGGCGTTTCACATCGGCGGGCTCGCCTGACGCCTGTTTCGTTCTCCCCGCCTAAAGGGCCGCTTTGCGGCCCTTCTTTTTGTGCGTATGCAACAAAAAAGCGGCCCGAAGGCCGCTGAAACATGGAGAAAGCTCTCTCCTCCGTCATCCTCGGGATGGACCCGAGGATGACGTCGAGTGTTGGGAGGCGCCTCTCAACGCACGCCGACGCTGCCTACTGAAACTTATCCAGCATCTTGTAATACAGACCGACGAGCGGCAGGAACCAGGGCTTGCCGAAATGGCCCGGCACAGCCGGCCAGTCCAGCCCCTTCAGCGGGTTGGTGTCCGGGCGACCCAGAATGGCGTCGGCCATCGTCATGCCGAGATGGGTGGAAAGCTGCGCGCCGTGGCCGGAATAACCCATGGCGTACCAGACGCCGTCCTGGAAACCAGCGCGGGGATAACGGTCCTTGGTCATATCGACCAATCCGCCCCAGCAATAATCGATCGGCACATGCGCAAGCTGCGGGAAGATGCGGTGCAGACTTTCCGTCAGGATCGCGCCGCTCTTGGCGTCCGAACGCTGGTCCGATGTCGTGGAAAAGCGCGCGCGGCCACCGAAGATCAGCCGGTTATCCGGGGCGAGTCGGAAATAATTGCCGATATTCATGGTGTTGACATAGGTGCGGTTGCCTGGAACCGACGCCTTGACCTCGGCATCCGTCAGCGGCCGCGTGGCGATGATGAAACTGCCTACCGCGATGATGCGTCGGCGGAAATAGCTGAAACCGGACGGCGTGTAAGCCCCGGTCGCGACAAGCACATTGTCGGCCGTGACCTTGCCGCGTGTGGTTTCCAGCTCGTGGAGCTTGCCGTTCTGGATGTGTTTCGTCACCGCCGCATTTTCGAAGATCACCGCGCCGTGGCGGCTGGCCGCTTCGGCAAGACCGGCCACATAACGGCCCATATGCATCATGGCGCTCTTCTTCGAGAGCATCGCGCCATAAAAGGGCGAACCGATTTCGTCCTTCAGATCGGCGACGGACAGAAGCGCCGTATCGGGATCCACCTCGGCATGCAGCGCCTCGAAATTCTTTGCCAGACCTTCGAAATGCTGCGGCTTGGAGGCGAGCTTCAGCTTGCCAGAGCGTCGGAAATTGCAATCGATCCCCTCTTCAGCGATCAGCGTCTCCAGCGTATCGACCGAATCGTCCAGCGCCTTGTAGATTGCGATTGCCCGTTCCTTGCCAAGCTCCGCCTTGGCGGAGAGATAGGAATGAGCAAGGCCGTTATTGAGATGCCCGCCATTGCGGCCTGAGGCACCCCAGCCAACCCGTTCACCCTCGAGAACAACGACCCGCGCTCCGGCTTTCGCAAGCTGGCGCGCGGCACCGAGACCGGTGAAGCCGCCGCCGATGACGGCGACGTCATAATGACCTTCGACGGGACCTTGCGCCGCCCCCGCAAACAGGGGCGCGGTATCGTGCCAATAGGAAACGAACTTCATGGTCCCGACCTTTCCTTACAATCCAACCACGCCGGCGAGGCCAGAAATATCTGATATCTCGACATAACCGTAATAGGGGTTGGCAGGCTCGTGGCCGCGGTTGACCCAAACCTTGTTCTTGATGCCGAGATCATGCGCCGACATCAGGTCGTAACGGAACGACGAGGAGACGTGCAACATGTCTTCCGGGCCGCAGCCGAGCATATCGAACATATATTCGAAAGCCTTGAAGCGCGGCTTGTAGGCCTGCGCCTGTTCGGCAGTGTAAACCGCATGGAACGGCGCACCGAGCTTTTCGACATTCGACATGATCTGCGAGTTCATGGCGTTGGACAGGATGACGAGCGGAATTTCCTTCGACACCTTGGCAAGACCCGCCGGAACATCCGCATGCGGACCCCAGGTCGGAACGCGCTCGTAAACGAATGTCGCATCCTCGTCCTTGAAGGCAACGCCGTTGCGCTTGCAGGTGCGCGACAGGGAATTGTAGACCACCTGGGCATAGGGCTGCCAGGCGCCCATGATCTCATCCAGACGGTAGGCGGCAAAATTCTTGATGAATTGCTGCATCTGCGCCTCGTCCAGACGATCGCCATAGAGATCGCGGGCAGCCTCGGCCATCTGGAAATTGATCAGCGTACCGTAGCAATCGAAGGAGATGTATTTCGGGCGGAAGATGGTCATTTCGTCGTCATCCTTGCTTGGGGATCGAGTTTGGCCGGAATAATCTGATCATAGAAAGCCTTTGTCCGGTCGGCGCACCGCAATTGCTATCAGCGAAAGCAGATTGTTGCGTATGCAGCCACCAGTTTGGCAGAGAGTTGCGTGCGGGCAAACCAAAAGCCGCCGCCCACCCCCGGTTCATGGACGAATGCAGATGAGGTGCGGCATAAGATGCGGCGGCGGGTAAAAGCAACAGCGAAACATATCGAACCTTGCCATTCGTCGGGACAATCTTCTTTCGGCGTCAGTCTATCAATGAATAAGCAGAGCAAATGGAGTTTCGGCATGCAGGCCAGCCTCATCGATATCCAGTCTTTCCGACCTGAACACCTCGACGCCGCCGTTGAGCTTTCCCGGCAGGCCGGCTGGCCGCACCGCAAAGAAGACTGGGCGCTCGTCCTTTCCTTGAGCAAGGGTTTCGTCGCGCTGGAAAACGGACGTGTCGTCGGAACCGCGATGGCAACACTTCTGGGCGACAGCTGCGCCACGGTCAATATGGTGATCGTGGATGAGAGCATGCGTGGCCGCGGTCTCGGACGCCAGCTGATGCAGGCGGCAATCGGCGCTGCCGAAGACCGCGAATGCCGTCTGGTCGCCACCACTGACGGCCTTCCGCTTTACGAAAAGATGGGCTTTGCCGCCTGCGGCGAGGTGCTTCAGCATCAGGGCATTCCAGCAGCCACCGAAAAACCGGCCGATGTGGCCTGGGCGGAAACCGTTGATCCGGCCGAACTCGCAGCGCTCGATGCGCAGGCTTTCGGCGCGGACCGCGTTTCGCTCTTTACCGAACTTGCGGACAGGGCGCGTTTCGCCGTTGTGCGGGAAGAGGGTGTCATCAAGGGTTTTGCGGGCCTGCGCGCCTTCGGACGCGGCGAGGTCATCGGTCCCGTTGTGGCGGAAAATGCTGAAATCGCAAAGGAATTGATCGCCTTTATGTTTTCCGAGCGCCCCGGCACATTCCTGCGCGTAGACACCACTGCCGATACGGGCCTTGGCCCCTGGCTTGCCGAGCACGGCCTTGCCCATGTCGGCGGTGGCATCGCCATGCGCCGGTCGAAAGCCGAAATCCCTGCCAACAAAAAACTGAAAACATTCGCATTGACCAGCCAGGCACTGGGCTGAATCTGGAGAGACCTATGTTAAGCAATTCACTGATCGAACTGGACCGCGCCCATCTGGTGCACCCCGTCTCTTCCTTTCGCGGCCATGAAAAACTGGGTGTGCGGGTACTGAAATCTGCAAAAGGTGCCACGGTCACCGACATGACCGGCCACCAGCTCATCGATGGCTTTGCCGGCCTCTGGTGCGTCAATGCGGGCTATGGGCATGACAGCATCGTCGAAGCAGCGGCAAAGCAGATGCGCGAGCTACCCTATGCGACCGCGTATTTCGACATCGGCAGCGAACCCGCCATCCGGCTGGCCTCCGAACTGGCCGACCGTGCGCCCGGCGATCTCAACCACGTCTATTTCACGCTCGGTGGTTCCGATGCGGTGGACAGCACCATCCGGTTCATCCGTTATTACTGGCACGCGAAAGGCCAACCGCAGCGCGACCAGTTCATTTCCATCGAACAGGGTTATCACGGCTCCACCACCGCCGGTTCGGGCCTGACGGCGCTGCCCGCCTTCCATGCCGGTTTTGGCGTGCCTTACGACTGGCAGCACAAAATTCCGTCGCATTATGCCTATCGCAATCCGGTCGGCAATGATCCGGCCGCGATCATCGCTTCCTCCCTGCAAATCCTGAAAGACAAGATCGAGGCCATCGGCCCGGATCGGGTCGCCGCCTTTTATGCCGAACCCATTCAGGGCTCGGGCGGCGTTCTGGTGCCGCCGCCGGGCTGGATCAAGGCCATGCGCGACCTTTGCCAGTCCTACGGCATTCTCTTCGTTGCCGATGAAGTCATCACCGGCTTCGGCCGCACTGGACCGCTGTTTGCCTGTGCCGACGAAGACATCGTGCCGGACTTCATCACCGCCGCGAAGGGCCTGACCTCAGGCTACGTGCCGATGGGTGCTGTCTTCATGGCCGACCATGTTTATGATACAATAGCCGACTTTGCCGGCGATGCCGCCGTGGGGCACGGTTACACCTATTCCGCCCACCCCGTCAGCGCCGCCGTCGGTCTTGAGGTGCTGAAGCTTTACGAAGGCGGGCTGCTGGAAAACGGCCGCCGTGCTGGTCAACGGCTGATGGCCGGGTTGGAAGGACTGAGAAGCCACCCACTGGTTGGCGATGTGCGCGGCCGCGGCATGCTTGCCGCAATCGAACTCGTGACCGACAAAGAGAAGAAAACCCCGCTGCCGGCTGCGGCGGCCCCTGCACGCAAGGTTTTCGACCGCGCCTGGGAAAACGGCCTCATCGTGCGCGCCTTCGCCAACGGCATCCTCGGCTACGCGCCGCCGCTCTGCTGCACCGATAGCGAGATCGACGCCATTGTCGAGCGGACGCTGAAAACCCTCGACCAGACGCTCGAAGACCCGGCCGTGCGGGCAGCGATCGCCTGAAGCGGAAAAGCGACGGTGTCGCGGCAATCTCTCGAAATGTCGCAACACCCCGCATATTCGCAATATTCTGCCGAAGTGCCGAGCCATTTCGGCGAATCCGGCGGGCTGGAAGTGCCAAACTATCCTTAGAAAAAGTACTAAACGCCATAAAAAAGGGCGTTAGCAACAAAGGGAACGGGGCAAGGATCCCGTCCGGGAACAGAATAAAATGCCGCAGCCTTCCCATAGGGCGAGGCGGCATAGCGGAGACCGACATTGCCAAAAAAACTGAGCGACTTTAAATATATGAGCTTCGACGTGGTGGGAACACTCATCGATTTCGAAGGTGGCCTGAAAGCGACGCTAACCGAGATCGGTGCTGAAAACGGCGTCGAGATCGACGGTGAAAAGGCCCTTGGTCTTTATCGTGCGGCCCGCTACTCCGACGCAACCGACCTCTTCCCGGATGATCTCGTCCGCGTGTACCTGATCATCGCTCCGGAGCTTGGCTTGCCTGCGGAGCGTGCCTTTGGCGAACGCCTGCGCGACGCGGCAAAAAGCTGGAAAGGCTTTGAAGACAGCCGTGCCGCAATGGCCGAGCTTGCCAAGACGCATCGTCTCATTGCCATGACCAACGCCCAGCGTTGGGCCTTCGACTATTTCTCGAAGGAACTCGGCAATCCCTTTCATGCCGCTTTCACGGCTGATGATACCGGCACGGAAAAGCCGGACCCGGCTTTCTTCGAGAAGGTTTTCGCCTTCGTCGAGAGCGAGGGCGCATCGAAGGACGACATCCTGCATGTCGCGCAAAGCCAGTATCACGACATCGGCATTTCACGGAAACTCGGAATGACCAATTGCTGGATAGAGCGCCGCCACGCCCAGAAGGGATATGGCGGCACCATCGAGCCGGAAAACTTTACCGAACCGGACTACCACTTCACCTCGATGGCCGGCCTTGCCGCGGCCACGAGACAGACGGGCGGCTGAACCGCCCATGGCATGACGCGCACTGGGATGCGCATGCCGGAAATTTCTACAGATGCTATTTCAACAAATCATACAAAAGGGGAAGACCATGAGTGACAGGATTACAAATTGGACCCGCTCCGACGATGCCGCCGTTGAACAGGCTATCCGTCGTGGCGCGACGCGGCGAGAGCTGCTGCACATGATGCTGGCCGGCGGCGTGGCTCTCACCGCCGGTTCGGCCATTCTCGGCCGCGCCTCGCAGGCCGTGGCGGCCACTCCCGTTTCCGGTGGCACTTTGAAGGCGGCCGGCTGGTCCTCTTCCACCGCCGATACGCTCGACCCTGCAAAAGCTTCGCTTTCGACGGATTACGTCCGTTGCTGCGCGCTCTACAACCGACTGAGCTTCCTCGATGTTTCCGGCACGCCGCAATTGGAACTTGCCGAATCCATCGAAACGAAGGACGCGAAGACCTGGACCGTAAAGCTGCGTTCCGGCGTCACTTTCCACGATGGCAAGACGCTCACCGCCGACGACGTCGTTTATTCGCTGAAGCGGCATCTCGATCCGGCGGTCGGCTCCAAGGTCGCCAAGATCGCCGCCCAGATGACCGGCTTCAAGGCGCTCGACAAGAGCACTGTCGAGATCACGCTGGCAAACGCGAATGCCGACCTGCCGGCTATTCTCGCCCTGCATCACTTCATGATCGTTGCCGACGGCGCGACCGATTTCTCCAAGGGCAACGGCACCGGCGCCTTCAAGCTGGAGAAATTCGAGCCCGGCGTCCGCTCTATCATGTCGAAAAACACCAATTACTGGAAGCAGGGCGGCCCGCACGTCGACAGCTTCGAATTCTTCGCGATCGCCGAAGACAATGCCCGCGTCAACGCGTTGATTTCGGGTGATATCCATCTTGCAGCGGCGATCAACCCGCGTTCGCTGCGCCTGCTCGACAAGCAGGAGGGCATCGTTCTGTCCAAGGGAACATCCGGCAACTATACCAACCTCAATATGCGGCTGGACCAGGCACCGGGCAACAATGCCGATTTCATCGCCGGCATGAAGTCGATCGTCAACCGCGAGCAGATCGTCAAGGCAGCTCTGCGCGGCCTCGGTGAAGTCGGCAACGACCAGCCCGTGCCGCCAATGAGCCCCTACCACAATCCGGACCTGAAGCCGAAAGCCTTCGATCCTGATAAGGCGAAGTTCCACTTCGAAAAGGCAGGCCTCATCGGTCAGTCCATCCCGGTCATCACCTCGGACGCCGCAAACTCCGCCGTGGACATGGCGATGATCATCCAGGCGTCGGCTGCAGAAATCGGCGTCAAGCTGGATGTGCAGCGCGTTCCCTCCGACGGATACTGGAGCAATTACTGGCTGAAGGCGCCTATTCACTTCGGCAACATCAACCCGCGCCCGACCCCGGACATTCTGTTCTCGCTGCTTTACGCCTCCGACGCACCGTGGAACGAAAGCCAGTACAAGTCGCCGAAGTTCGACAAGATGATGCTGGAAGCACGCGGCATGCTGGACATGGAAAAGCGCAAGCAGATCTACTTCGAGATGGAAACGATGATTGCCGAAGAAGCCGGCACCATCATTCCCGCTTATATTACCAATGTCGACGCCATCACCTCCAAGCTGAAGGGCCTGGAAGCCAATCCGCTCGGTGGCATGATGGGTTACGCCTTTGCGGAATACGTCTGGCTCGAAGCCTGATAGACCAAGGAGCCGGGCGCTGATGCGCCCGGCAACCTTTCCGCCGGTGCGGAAAGCCTCCATAGCTGGAGCGGAATGGTGACAGCCAAGCGGTTTTCGCCTGGAATCCCGCCCCAACTATATAATTTGGATCATGATGATTTCTGGTCGATCTGGCCCGAAATCACCATGACCCAGGCAGGTCGCAGGAGCATGTGAATGAACAGCCGGATACTCTCCCTCATCGCCAGGCGGCTGGTCGTCATGCTGACGACGCTGCTTATCGTATCGTTTATCGTCTTTTCCGCCACCAGCCTGCTGCCCGGCGACACGGCGACGATCCTTCTCGGCCAGTCGGCAACACCGGAGGCCGTGGCCGGCCTGCGCACCGCCATGCATCTCGACGACCCCGCCCTTTTGCGTTTCGTCCGCTGGCTGTTCGGCCTGCTGCACGGCGAACTCGGCACCTCCTACGCCAACAACATGGCGATCGCCGACCTTATCGGCCCACGTTTCGTCAACTCCATGAAGCTTGCCGGCATCACCACTGTCATCGCCGTACCACTGGCACTGACGCTTGGCATCAGCTCCGCCATGCTGCGCGGAACGCTTTATGACCGCGCCGTCACGATCCTGACCATCGGCGTCATTTCCGTGCCGGAATTCATGATCGCGACACTCGCCGTTCTGCTTTTCGCCGTTTACCTGAAATGGCTGCCGGCCCTGTCGCTGGTCAGCGAGGTTCATACCCTGTTCGATGTGCTGCGGGTTTACGCCATGCCGGTCATCACCCTCACCTTCGTGGTGTCGGCACAGATGATCCGCATGAGCCGCGCCGCCGTCATCGAGACGCTCGATACGCCCTATGTGGAGATGGCGCTCCTGAAGGGCGCACCGCGCATGCGCATCGTCCTGCGCCACGCGCTTCCCAACGCGCTCGGTCCCATCGTCAACGCGGTGGCCTTGTCGCTCTCCTATCTCGTCGGTGGCGTCATCATCGTCGAGACGATCTTCAATTACCCTGGTATCGCCAAGCTGATGGTCGATGGCGTCGCGACCCGCGACCTGCCGCTGATCCAGAGCTGCGCGATGATCTTCTGCGTCGGTTATCTCCTCCTCATCACGACAGCTGATATCATCGCCATCATGTCCAATCCGAGGCTGCGCTGATGGCCGACCATATCAAAACAACTTCGGGGAAATCGCGTTTGGGTTACAAGATCAACGTAGTCGGCGTTTTCGGCTTTCTCGTCATTTTCCTCTGGGCGATGGTGGCGATCTTCGCGCCCTATCTCATCCCGCATCCGGTCGGTGAAATCGTCGATCTCGATTATTTCGGGCCGATGACCTCCGATCTCTGGCTCGGCTCCGACTATCTCGGCCGCGATGTCTTTTCCCGCATTCTCATGGGCGCGCGTTTCACGGTCGGCATATCGCTTGCGGCCGTCACCATCGCCTGCGTATCCGGGGTCGTACTCGGCATGAGTGCTGCCGTGGTTGGCGGCTGGTTCGATGCGGCACTCAGCCGTTTTCTGGATGCGGTAAACTCCATTCCGAGCAAGCTGTTCGGTCTCGTCGTGGTCGCCGCCGTCGGCTCGTCCATTCCGGTGCTGATCGTGACGCTCTCGGTGATCTATACGCCGGGCGCCTATCGTTTTGCCCGAGCGCTCGCCGTGAATGTCAACACCATGGATTTCGTTACCGTCGCCCGTGTGCGCGGCGAGAGCCTGCTGTACCTCATCAGCTCCGAAATCCTGCCGAACATCGTCCGTCCCGTGCTTGCCGATCTTGGCGTGCGCTTCGTATTCATCGTGCTGCTCCTGTCGGGTCTCTCCTTCCTCGGTCTCGGCCTGCAACCGCCGAATGCCGACTGGGGTGCGTTGGTGCGTGAAAACATCGGCGGCCTGCCCTTTGCCGCGCCGGCAGTCCTCTTCCCGTCGCTGGCCATTGCCAGCCTGACGATCAGCGTCAACCTGCTGATCGACAATCTGCCGCAAAAAATCCGCGACAGGAGCGAATGATGACCAATCTCGTTGAAATCCGCGGACTGAAAGTCGAGGCGACCACCGATTCCGGCCGCCGCATCCAGATCATCAAGGGCGTCGACATCGATATCGCCGAGGGCGAGATCGTCGCACTGATCGGCGAAAGCGGCTCCGGCAAGACCACGATCGCACTGACATTGATGGGATATGCCCGCCCGGGTTGCCGCATTTCCGGGGGCAGCGTCACGGTGGCAGGCCGGGACATGGTGCAGCTTTCGGAGGCCGAACGCGCCACGATCCGCGGCACGAAAATCTCCTATGTGCCGCAAAGTGCTGCCGCCGCCTTCAACCCGGCGCAAAAGATCATCGATCAGGTGATCGAAGTCACCCGCATCCATCATCTGATGCCGCCGCAGGAGGCACGCGTCAAAGCGGTAGAACTCTTCAAGGCCTTGTCGCTTCCCAATCCGGAAACCATCGGCGAGCGTTATCCGCACCAGGTTTCCGGCGGTCAGCTGCAGCGTCTCTCCGCCGCCATGGCGCTGATCGGCAACCCCGAACTGGTGATCTTCGACGAGCCGACCACGGCGCTTGACGTGACGACACAGATCGAGGTTCTGCGCGCTTTCAAATCGGCAATGCGCAAGGGCGGCATCGGCGGCGTTTACGTGTCACACGATCTCGCCGTCGTCGCGCAGATTGCCGACCGGATCGTGGTGCTGAAAGGCGGCGAGGTCCAGGAAACCGGCACCACCACGGATATTCTGGAGAATGCGCAGCACCCTTATACGCGGGAATTGCTGACCGCTTTTAACGACAAGGTGCGCACTGTAGCGCCGCTCAAGCAGAGTGACGCCAAGCCGCTGCTGGATATCGAGAAGCTGATCGCCGGTTATGGAACGAAAGGCGACGACCGGATGCCGCTGGTGCGTGCGGTCGACACCGTCAGTCTTGCGGTTTATCCCGGCCGAAATCTTGGCATTATCGGTGAATCCGGCTGCGGAAAATCGACGCTGGCGCGCGCCATTGCCGGTATTTTGCCGGCGGCAAGCGGTCAGGTCATTTTCGAAGGCCGGCAACTGAATGCCGACGCCCGCCGTCGCACCAGCGACGAGCTGCGCCGCATGCAGATCGTTTTCCAATATGCCGATACCGCGCTCAACCCGGCAAAATCCATCGAGGACATTCTCGGCCGTCCACTGACCTTTTATCACGGCATGCGAGGCGAGGCCCGCGATGCCCGCATCGACGAACTGCTGGATATGGTGAAGCTGCCTCGCTCGGTTCGCCACCGCCACCCTTCCGGCCTGTCTGGCGGGCAGAAACAGCGCGTCAACTTCGCCCGCGCGCTGGCAGCCGAACCGTCGCTCATCATCTGCGATGAAATCACCTCGGCGCTGGACACGGTCGTCGCAGCCGCCATCATCGACCTGCTCGGTGAACTGCAGCGGGAGCTGAACCTCTCCTATATTTTCATCAGCCATGATCTTTCGGTGGTGGAAACCATCTGCGACGAAATCGTCGTGATGTATGGCGGGCAGAAGGTGGAGCATCTGGAAACGGACGCGATCAAATCTCCGACCCATCCCTATTCGAAACTGCTGTTCTCTTCGGTACCGAAGCTCGACCCGAAATGGCTCGACAATCTCCAGCAGGATGCGGAGTTGGTGCGGGCGTTTTCCAAGAGGTGAGAGACTGGGAGATGGCAAGGTGGATTGGCGACGGGGAAGCACCAAACCTCCCTCGATGTCATCCTCGCCCTTGAGGCGAGGATCCATTCATCTCGACGGGCTATGGATCGTCGGGGCAAGCCCGAGGATGACGCCGAGATTGAGAATACCCCCCTGAAGGAAACCCCTCCACCTCAGAGCGGAAACAGGCTGGTCAGCGGCATATGCGATTTGATGATCGGTGATTTCAGCACCACGAAGCTGAAATATTTGTCGATGCCGACATCCATATCCGTCAGCCGTTCCATGATCGACTGATACTCGACGATACCCGAGGTGACGAATTTCAACAGGTAATCGTAACCGCCGGAAACAAGGTGACATTCCACCACCTGATCGATCTTTTCGACGACGCCGAGAAAGCGGGCAAAATCGATCTGGCGGTGGTTCTTGAGCGTGATTTCAGTGAAGACCGTCAGGGTCTGACCGAGCTTGTTGATGTTGATCTGCGCCGAATAACCTTCGATATAACCCTCGGCCTGAAGCTTCTTGACCCGCATCAGACAGGGGCTTGGCGAAAGATTGACAAGCTCCGCCAGCTCGACATTGGTGATGCGACCGTTTTTCTGAAGTTCGTAGAGGATCTTGATATCGATCCGGTCAAGTTTCATCACGTGCGGAACCCCTTTTTTATTTTTTCGTGTGCGCGGCATAAAATTCTGGCGCGGTATTGGAAATCTTATCACATAGGCACGCGCTGTCGACGCGGGGATATTTTTTTCATCCAGCATAAAGAGTTGCAGACACGGCCCCGAACAGCAGGAGATTCTGGCAATCGGCGCAGTCTGGCAGCGTTTACCCGGCGACCAAGGTAAATTAAGACGAATACAAGGAGCCCGACCATGCCTGCGCCGCTGCAACAGATCACGACATCGCCGGAACTGCCGAAATCCGCGGACGCCGTCATTATCGGCGGCGGCATCGTCGGCGTTTTCGCTGCCTATTATCTCGCGCGGCGCGGCCTGAAAGTGGCTCTTGTCGAAAAAGGCCTTGTTGGCGCGGAGCAATCCAGCCGCAACTGGGGCTGGTGCCGACAGCAGAACCGCGACGCCCGTGAATTGCCGATTTCAACGCAGAGCCTGACACTCTGGGACCAGTTTGCCGCAGAAAGTGGCGAGGATACAGGCTTCCGTCGCTGCGGGCTATTTTACCTGAGCGACAACGAGGCCGAACTTGCCGGCTGGGCGCGCTGGCGCGATTTCGCCATTACCGCCGGCGTGACGACACATATGCTGAGTGCGGATGAGGCAAGCGAACGCGGCCGCGCCACAGGCAAACGCTGGCAGGGCGGCGTCTTTTCGCCAACGGACGGCACGGCTGATCCTTCCATGGCGGCACCCGCCGTTGCGCGCGCCATCATCAAACTGGGCGGCACGGTGCATCAGAATTGTGCGGCGCGCGGTCTGGAGACGGAAGGTGGGCGCGTCAGCGCCGTCGTCACCGAAAAAGGCACCATCCGCACCAAAACCGCCATCATGTCGGGTGGTGCCTGGGCATCCTCTTTCTGCCGCCAGTTGGGCGTTCGTTTTCCGCAAGCGTCCGTGCGCTCCTCCATCCTGTCCGTCACACCGGGCGCGGAAGGGCTACCGGACGCGCTGCATACAAAAGCTGTTTCCATAACGCGCCGGAACAACGGCGGTTACACGCTCGCCATCAGCGGCCTTGGTCGCATCGATCCGACTCCGCAGCAAATGCGGTTTGCACGCGAATTCGTTCCAATGTTTCTCAAGCGCTGGCGCAGCCTGCGACCGGGTGGATTGGAAGGGATTCGCGGTGGGCACGAGACCCTGAAACGCTGGCGGCTCGATGCGCCGACACCGATGGAGCGGGTTCGTATTCTCGACCCGAAGCCGAACGCCGCCGCCATCCAAGAGACCCACAAACGGGCGCTGGAACTTCTGCCTGCCCTTCGCAACACGCAGATTTCCGCCGCCTGGGCCGGTTTCATCGACAGCACGCCGGATGGTGTGCCCGCCATCGGCGAAACCAGCGAATTGCCCGGCTTCATCCTCGCTGCCGGCTTCAGCGGCCACGGCTTCGGCATTGGACCGGGAGCCGGCCATCTGATCGCCGATATCGTCACGGGTTCAAACCCGATTGTCGATCCTGCTCCCTATCACCCCAGCCGTTTCCTTGATTCGTCGTGGGGCAAGGTCGCGGATTTCTGAGTTTTATCCGCTGCGCAACTGACGCGTAACACAATACCCGCAGGCATGACCTGCGGGTATTACCGTCCGCCGCATTTATTCGACCGGTCAGCTCTTTGGCAGGCCGGGTGGATTGGTTCGCGATTCCGGCAAGGCCTCTTCCGCAAGCTGCCAGCGTTCCAATATTTTCGCGTAAGCGCCGCTCTTGATCAGATCGTTGGTGGCCAGCGTCAGCGCATCGGCCAGCCCCGAACCCTTGCGGGTGGTGATGGCGACATCGGAACGTTCCGGCCAGCCGGCGGACAGGGTTCCGACACGCTTGATGGTCTTGTCGCGCGCGGCGATGAAGACCAGCTGCGCATGCGGCTGGACGATCACGTCCGCCCGCCCGGCAGAAAGCGCGACAAGCCGGGTGGCCTCGTCATCATAATATTGCAGCTCAAGCGGCTTCAGTCCGGCGGCAACATTCTCGTCGTTCCATTTCAGCAGAATACGCTCCTGATTGGTGCCAGCGCCGACGATGATCCTCAGGCCCGCCGCATCCTTCGGCTCCTTGATGGCGGTGATGCCGCTGTCGGACTTCACGAAAAAGCCGTGCAGGCCCTGACGATAGGTTGAGAAATCAAACTTCTCCTTGCGCTGCTCGGTCACCCCGACATTGGAGATGACAGCATCGTATTTGCCGGAGGCAAGCCCCAGCGGCCAGTCCGCCCAGGCCACCGCCACCAGTTCCAGTTCAAGGCCGAGACTGTCAGCCACCGCAAGCGCATATTCCGGATCGGCCCCGACCACGGTCTTGGCGTCCGTCGCATAGGTCGCAAGCGGCGGCCCGCCGGGTGCAACGGCGACGGTAAGTTTGCCGGGGGTAATGAATTTGAAATCTTTCGGAATGGCAGCAATCGCGGCGGGGTCTTTTTCAACCCTGATCCGGCCGGGCTGGTCCGGTGACAGGTCGAAGACATCGGTTGCGAAAGCCGGAGCTAAACCGGCGATGGAGAGAAAAGCACCGAGCGTGGCCGTGGCGAGACGAGAGGTGAACATCATTCTGGTTCCCCGATAAATGATTGCGGGACGGAGGGTAGCGCGGACGGGAGGCTGCCCGCGTACCGGCTGAGTGATGTCCCACCTTCATCTCAGCTTTTGGAAAATCAGTTCTTTGGCAAACCGGCACTCAGCTCTTGGGCAGGCCGGGCGGATTGGTGCGGGATCTCGGTGATGGCTTCCGAACCGAGGTTCCAGCGGGCAAGAACCTTGCCGTAATTGCCGTTCTTGATCTGGGCGTTCAGCGCAGCTGTGATGGCTGCGGCAATGCCTGCGTCCTTTTTGGAGGCGACGGCGATTTCCGCCGCTTCCGGCCAGCCGCCGGAAAAGGTGCCGACGCGCTTGGTCTTCTTCTGGCTTGCTGCCTGGAAGGCCGATGTTGCGTTGGGGCCGAGATAGGCGTCCGCGCGGCCGGATTGCAGGGCGACATCAAGCACGGCCTGATCGTCGTAATATTGCACCTCGGTGTCGGCCAACCCCTTCGCCTTGTTATCCTTGATCCATTTCACCAGGATCTGCTCCTGATTGGTGGCAGCGCCAACGATCACCTTCAGCCCGGCGACATCCTCGGGCTTGCCGATGGCCGTGACCTTGCTGTTGATGCCCACGTAAAAGCCGAGCAGGTCGTTGCGGTAGCTGGAAAAATCGAACTTTTCCTTGCGGGCTTCCGTCACCGTGATGTTCGAGGTGACGGCATCATACTTGCCGGATGTGAGACCGAGCGGCCAGTCGGCCCAGGCAATCGGAACAAGTTGCAGCTCAAGGCCGAGACTGTCGGCAACCAGCTGGGCGATATCCGGCTCCACGCCAATCGGCGTTTTTGTATCGCTGGCATAATCGACGAGCGGCAGGCGGAACGGCACGGTCGCGACCGTCAGCTTTCCGTCGGCGATGAACTTGTGACTGGCGGGCAGAAGCTTGATCGCCTCCTCCACCTTTTCGGCGCGCACCCGCCCCTTCTGCTCGGGCGACAGGTCGACCTCCTGCGCATGCGCGGCCGGTATCAGCGCGGTGGTGGCAGTGAAAAGACCAGCTGCAAGCAATGACAATAGTTTCGATGAAAAAGCCATGCGAGTGTTTCCTTTGTTGTTTTGATTAAAGAACTTTTGCGAGGAATTCGGCGGTGCGCGGGTGATCCGGGGTGCTGAACACCTTGTCCGGAGTACCCGTTTCGATGATGCGGCCCTGTTCCATGAAAACGACCCTGTCGGAAACTTCGCGGGCAAAACCGATTTCATGGGTAACGATGATGAGGGTGACGCCGGAGCGGGAAAGCTCCTTGATGACGTCAAGCACTTCGTTGACGAGTTCAGGATCGAGCGCGGATGTCGGCTCATCGAACAGCAGTACCTTCGGTCGCAATGCCAGCGCCCGGGCAATAGCCACGCGCTGTTGCTGTCCGCCGGAAAGCTGGCGGGGATAGGCACCCGCTTTTTCGGCAAGGCCGACGCGGGCCAGAAGATCACGCGCCTCGGCCTTCGCCTGCCCTTTCGATATGCCACGAACGGCGATGGGAGCTTCGATGATGTTTTCAAGCGCCGTCAGATGCGGGAACAGGTTGAAGCTCTGGAACACCATGCCCACTTCGGCGCGACGCTTGAGGATTTCCCGTTCCTTCAACTCGTAAAGCGTGTCGCCCTTTTGACGATAACCGACCAGTTCACCGTCTATGGCGATGAAACCGTCATCGACGCGCTCCAGATGGTTGATGGAGCGCAGCAATGTGGACTTGCCGGAGCCGGATTGGCCAAGAATGGTTGTGACGCTGCCGGCGGGAATGGAAAGGCTGATATCATCAAGCACCTTCAGCGACCCGAAGGATTTCGAAACGCCGTGGATATTGACCGACCCGCCACGATTTCCGAGCTGGAAGCTGGTAGCACGGGCTGGCGCCGCACGCTCGGGCCTTGCGGCTGTCGTGGCCACCGTTTCCACGGCTTCGGGCAAGGGTTTGCGCGGCAGGAAGGTGCGGTAGATCGTGGCGAACAGCGAGGGCGGCGGGTTGCGCAGCGCGCCGCGTGAAAAATGCCGCTCGATATGGTGCTGCACGATCGAAAGCGCCGTCAGGATCACCAGATACCAGACGGTCGCGACCATCAGCAGCGGGATTACTTCCAGATTGCGGCGATAGATGATCTGGATCGTGTAGAACAGCTCCGGCAGGGCAAGGATATAGACCTGCGAGGTGCCCTTGGCGAGGCCGATGATATCGTTGAAGGCGGTGGGCAGGATGGAGCGCATCGCCTGCGGCAGAACGATGCGGGATGCCTGCCGCCGGCGTGGAAGGCCGAGCGCTGCGGCAGCCTCAAGCTGTCCCTGATCGACCGAAAGAATGCCGCCGCGAACGATTTCGGATGCGAAGGCGGCCTGATTGAGCGTCAGCCCCAGAACGGCGGCCGCAAACGGCGTCATCAGCTGCGTGGTATTCCAGCTGAAGAAGTTGATGCCGGTATAGGGCACGCCGATCGTCACGGTCTCATAGAGATAACCGAGATTGTTGAGGATCAGCAGAAGCACGATCAGCGGGATCGACCGGAAAATCCAGATATAGGTCCAGGATACTGCAACCAGCAGCGGCGAGCGGGAAACGCGGGCAAGTGCTAGCAGCGTTCCCAGCACAAAACCGAACAGCGCACCCAGCGCCGTCAGCAGCAGCGTCCGGCCGAGGCCGACCAGCACCGGTTCAGCAAAGAACCATTCCGCAAAGACATCCCAGCCCCAGCGCGGATTGCCGAAAACGGAATGCAGCACGGCGGCGATGATGAGAACGGAGAAAACCGTTCCCACCGTCCGCAAGGGATAACGGGCCGGAACGATGCGGAAATGAGCGTAACCACCCTTGATCGGTTCACCCTTCTGCTCGCTCACCGCAACATGCGGAAAATCAGAGGCTATCGTCATCGGAAAAAGCCTTTCACGGGTGGGCCGGGGAAGATTGCGGCCGGGCGGCCGGTATCGGCGCGCCTTCCGCAACAGCGGCGGAGACGTTATCGGCAAGCCATTTTTCGAAAGGCAGCGACCTGATCGTTTCAGGGTCGGCCGATGTGTCGAACAAAGCGCGATAACCGTTGGTGAGATAAAGGCCGACGGCTTCCGGCTGGCGGAAGCCCGTGGTCAGATAGACACGGGCATAACCCTGCCGGATCGCCTGCTGCTCCAGCTCCTGAAGCACTATTTTCGCAAGCCCCTGCCGGCGGTGGGCCGAATGGGTCCAGACGCGTTTGAACTCGGCGGTTTCCTCGTCGTAGCGCATGAAGGCGCCACCGGCGATCGCCTTGCCGCCACGCAAGAGCAGCAGGAAGTTGCCCGACGGCGGGCTGAAAGCCTCGGGCGGATATTTGTTCATTTCCGCCTTGGCGCCTTCCGCGTTGAAATATGTGCCGTAACGGCTGTCATATTCGAACAGCAACTCCTCCAGAAGCGGGGTTGCGAGCGGATCCTTGACCGATGTGTAGAGAAAACTGTCGCTCATCTCATTGTCCTAAACTCGTTGCATCAGGAGAGGTATGCTTCCGCCAGGCGCACCCAGAAGCGTGCCGCAGGCGCAATGATCGCATCATTGAAATCGTAGTGAGGGCTATGCAGCGGCGCGCTGTCGCCATTACCGACGAAGAGATAGGAGCCCGGCCGCTCCAGAAGCATGAAGGCGAAATCCTCGCTCGCCGTTCGTGGCTGAAAGCCTTCTACAACCTGTTCGGCTGGAAAATGCCGTTTCGCGACATCTCGGGCAAAAGCCGTCTGCCTGACGTGATTGATGACGGGCGGGAAGCCACGGGAATAGGTGACATCCGCCCTTGCGCCAAAACTTTCCGCCTGTGCTTTGGCAAGGGCGGGAAGCCGCTCCTCCAGCCTGTCGCGCACGGCGGGCGAAAAGGCCCGCGCAGTGATCTGCAGTTCGACACTCTCGGGAATGACGTTGGAGGCAGTTCCGCCATGGATGGAACCCACCGTCAGCACCGCCATGTCTCGTGGGTCGACATTGCGCGAGACGATGCTCTGCAACGCGGTGACGAAGCTTGCCGAGGCGAGAACCGGATCGACCGTTTCATGCGGTGCTGCCCCGTGCCCGCCCTTGCCAATGATCCGCACCTTTGCCTTGTCGACGGAGGCCATGGCAGGCCCCTCGACAAAGCCGAATTGTCCGGTTTCGACACCCGGCCAGTTGTGCAGCCCGAACACGGCGTCGACGGGAAAACGCTCGAAAAGCCGGTCCTTTATCATCGCCCTCGCGCCTGCGCCTATTTCCTCGGCAGGCTGGAAAATCAGCGTCAGCGTGCCGGAAAAGCTTGATGTTTCGGCAAGATAACGGGCAGCGGCGAGCAGGATCGTCGTGTGACCATCATGACCGCAAGCATGCATCACACCCTGCGTCTGGCTGGCATAGGCAAGGCCGGTTTCCTCGACGATCGGCAGGGCGTCGATATCGGCGCGGATGCCCAGACGCTTGTCACTATCACCACGTTTCAGGGTGGCGACGACGCCATGGCCGCCGACACCCTCCGTCACCTCATATCCAAAGGAGAGGAGATAACGGGCAATGAGCGCCGCCGTGCGTTTTTCCCCAAGCGAAAGCTCCGGATGCCGGTGGAGATCGTGCCGGATGGCGATGCTTTCCTCGATGAAGGCAAGGATTCCCCGTTCGGCGTCGTCCTGCGGACGCGCGCCGTCAATGCGGATATTCATGGTTCTGGTCTCCTGCGCCGCGCTTCACCCGCACAGCGCCTTGAAATTCTCTCCGGGCGGCAATGTCTGCCGCCCGACCCCGCTTTTATGCGATCGCCTTGCTGGGACCGCTTTCGGCGCCGGAATAGATGCTCTCCTTGAAAGGCAGACCGAGATGCTCACGCAACGTCGCGCCTTCCAGATGCGGTTCGAAATATCCGCGCCGCTGCAACACCGGGATGACGAGGCGGATGAAATCATCCAGCCCTTCGGCAATCACCGGGAAGCCCAGAATGAAGCCATCGGCCGCATCGTGCTCCACCCAGCGGATGATCTCGTCCGCCACCTTGTCCGGGGTTCCGATGAAACCTTCGCGTGGAGTTGCGGCCTCCAGCGCCGCTTCGCGCAGCGTCTGGTTCTTTTCCTTCGCACGGCGCTTGATGCGGTCGGTCGTCGAACGGAAGCTGTTCTTGCCGATCTCGCCGAGTTCCGGGAAAGGCTCATCCAGCGGATAGACACTGAAATCATGGTGGTCGAAGAAGCGGCCGAGATAGGCGAGCGCATCCTCAATGGTGATGAGGTTGCGGATAACGTCGTATTTCGCTTCCGCCTCCTCCTGCGTTTCACCGACAATCGGTCCGATGCCGGGGAAAATCTTCACGTCGGCGGCGGATCTGCCCTGCGCGACAGCGCTCTGCTTCACGCGCTTGAGGAACGTCTGGTTTTCCTCGAGTGAGGCGGAATTGGCGAAAACGGCGTCGGCATGTTTGCCCGCAAGGCCGATACCGGCATCGGAAGAACCGGCCTGAAACACGACCGGCTGCCCCTGCGGCGAACGCTGGATATTCAGCGGGCCTTCCACCTGGAAGAAGCGGCCCTTGTGACCGAGCGTGTGGAGTTTTTGCCTGTCGAAGAATTGCCCCGTCTCGCGGTTGCGCACGAAGGCACCGTCGTCCCAACTGTCCCACAGGCCCTTGATGACTTCGAGATATTCATCGGCGATCTCGTAACGCAGCGCATGTTCGGGATGGTTGCGGCTGTAGTTTTTCGCCGTGCCTTCAAGTGGTGTCGTCACGGCATTCCAGCCGGCCCTGCCGCCGCTCAGAAGATCGAGCGAAGCGAACTGGCGCGCGATGGTGAAGGGGTCGCTGTAGGAGGTCGAAACCGTGCCGGCGAGACCGATCTTCGAGGTGACGGAAGCCAGCGCCGAAAGGATGGTCAAAGGCTCGAACCGGTTGAGGAAATGCGGGATGGACTTGTCGTTGATGTAAAGCCCGTCAGCCACGAAGGCGAAGGCGATGCCAGCCGCTTCCGCCTTCAGCGCATTTTTCCTGAAAAAATCAAAGTTGACGCTGGCATCAACAGGGCTTTTCGGGTGCCGCCAGGCGTTCATGTGGCCACCGGGGCCTTGAAGCATGATGCCGAAACGAATTGTCTTTCTCGTCATGTCATTCCCTCCTGAGGACAGGTTCACGCCGCGCGGGAAAGGCGGTGTGTGGCCAGCAATTCGATCGATGCAAGCCGCTGATCGGCCCCGACATGCGGCGGCTCGATGATGAATTCTTCGATGCCGTGCTCTTCGGAAAGCGCGCGTAGCGCCTTGTGAATATCTTCCGGCCCGCCATGCAGGACGTTGGGCTTGCGCTCCTCGATGCGATAATCGGTATCGCCGGACTGGCGGGCGAATTCCTCGGCCTGCTCCCGGCTGCCAAGGTTGAACCCCTTGCCATCACTCAGGAACACCCGATAGATGCGCTGACCCTCTACCTGCCGCGCCGCATGGGCCGGATCGCTGGCGGCAAAGACCGAGAGAGCAAGGATCGGGGCGCTTCCGCCGCTTTCCTCGCGGAAAGCCGACAGGCTTCGGCGAAGAACCTCCGGGTCACCGTTGAGGTGACCGGCAAAGACGAAATTCCACCCCTTGGAAGCCGCAAGCCTTGCGCTTTCCGGGCTGGCGCCGAGCAGAAATCGTTCAACCGCAACCGGCGGCACCGGTGTTGCCTGCAACCCGGCCTGCGCATGGTCCTGTGGCGCGGCACCGGACAGAAACGTGGTAAGTTCACCAAAAGCCGTTTCGAAATCCGGCTTGCGGGCGGGATCATAGGCCTGCTGCAAGGCAGAGGTCGCAAGCGGCAGCCCACCCGGTGTCTTGCCGACGCCGAGATCGACCCGGCCGGGGGCAAGCGACGACAGCACGTTGAAAACCTCGGCAACCTTATAGGGGCTGTAATGCTGCAGCATCACGCCGCCAGAGCCAACCCGGATGCGCGAGGTCTTCGCCAGAATCCAGGCGACCAGCGCTTCCGGCGCCGAACCGGCAAGCTCCGGCGAATTGTGATGTTCGGCCACCCAGAAACGGCGATAACCCAGTTCTTCGGCGCGTTTGGCGAGATTGATCGTGTCGCGGAACGCGCTTGCCGCGTTCTCGCCCGTCGGAACCGGGCTCTTGTCCAGCAAACTGAGAGTATACATCATCACCTCGCACGTCTTTTGATGCATACTTTGTCTACTGATTTTATATGCTAATAAAGGATGTTCGTTCCACGTTGCGTTGGGATCAGAGAAAATATTGTTTTCCACGACGTTTTCAGCAGTCATCCTTGGCAAAGCAATCCGAAACCGAGAGGAACAGACTGAAAAAGCCTGACGCGAGGCCGCTTTCGGCGCTGAACGCGGGCGAAACGGGCTTGCGCCGGAATTCGGTAAAAACTACTTAGTAAGTTGAAAACAACATAATCCGGTATTCCAGAATGGACCGGCTCTCTTTTCGGATCATGCGATGTTGACCAAAAAAGGCAAATACGGATTAAAGGCTCTTGTCGATCTGGCGCGGTTGCCCCAGGGCGAGACTGCCTTCGTGACCGAGATTGCAACCCGCAACAATATTCCGAAAAAATTTCTGGATACTATCCTGCTGGAGCTACGCAATAGCGGCATTCTACGTTCCAAGAAGGGGCCGAATGGCGGTTATTCGCTGTCGAAAATGCCATCGGAAATCATGATCGGCCAGGTCATACGCACGCTGGACGGGCCTTTGGCCCCCATCCGCTGTGCCAGCCGCACCGCCTTTGAAACCTGCGACGACTGTGACGATCCCGAGACCTGTCAGGTCAGGGCTTCGATGACGGACGTGCGGGACGCCATCGCAACAATCCTGGACAATATGACGCTCGCACAATTCGTCGCAAAAGACGGACAGGACGCGCGTTCCATTCCTGCGGGCAAATAAGCGTCGCTTACTGCCGGCGCAGTTCGTCACCGAGAGAGGCGATCAGCCCGGGCTCGCTTACGCCATCAATAAGGCCGAGGCGCGCCATCAGGATTTCCAGCGTGATGGCATTGTTCCTGACGGAGCGATAAGTGACGTTTTCCGCACCCACCTGCGCCGCATCGATATTCGCGGCAAGCCGGGAAATTTGCGCCTTCAGCAGTTCGATGGCGAGAAAGACTTCACCGATGACGGGCCGTGTACCACCTTCGTCGGCCAGCCTGTCGATCAGGAGCCCTGATAGCTCACGCTGTTTTTCACCCAAGGCCACGGCGGCCTTCAAGAGCGTGGAAACGGAGGCGGCCAGATTTCCGGCCCCTTGGGCAAGGAACGCCACCTGATCGGCACGCAGCAGGCCATCCCATGACGTATCGGGACGATTGCGCAGGACGACGAGCAGTGCCTGCCCGGCCGCGTTGACGGCGGGAACGACGATCCAGTCCGCATCGGCGGTTACCGATCGGGCGGCATCATCGGGAAGTCGCAAGGCGTAATCATCGCCAGTCACCAGCACCGAATGATCCACACCGGCTTCGGATGAAGCGAGGGCGAAGGTCTCACCAAGATCGAGGCGGGCGAATAGAGCCTTGCGCTGCTCCTCGCTTCCGGCATTTCTGATGAATTCAAGTGCGGTGAAATGTTCGACGAGATCATGCGCCGCTGCCGCATCGGCCGCAGAAATAATCGAAAGCGCCTGCGAGAGTACGTCGTTGGTTATATCCGCCCCGCCCAGTTCATTCGGAACGGAGAGAGCGAGAAGGCCGGAGCGGGCGATCCGCGCATGGATTTGGCCCGGAGTTTCCACGGCGCATTTTTCAGCGATCGTTTGGGCAACGGTCAGCACGTCGCCATCCGCGCCAAGACGCGGGGGCACGAAACGAATTCTTTCGCCGAGTGGCGTGACAGATCCCATGCTCAACTCCCTCAAAGAATGACCGAGTGAAAGCGCCGGAAAGGCCGGCGCTCAGTCCAGCGAATGATAACGCCCGTTTTGATAGACCAGCGAATGGCCTGAGCCGAGGCGGATCGCCTCGACCTTGCCGATGACGATGACGTGGCTGTGCCGCTCGATCGCTTCTTCGATGGTGCAGTCGATCGCGGCAACGGCATCTTCGAGAACAGGCGCGCCGCTCGCCAGCCGGGTCCATTCCGCGCCACGATAACGATCAGCTCCTTTCAGGCCGCCGATGCCGGCAAACTGGTTGGCGACGAACTGATGGTTCGGGCCGATAATGTTCACCGCGAAATGACCGAAACGCTCGACGACAGGCCATGTGGACGAGGAGCGGTTGAGCGCAACCAGAATTCTCGGCGGATCGACCGACAAAGCGGTGGCGGATGTTACAGTCGCACCCGTGCGCGCCTCACCCTCACCTGCCGTGATCACGCTGACGCCGCCGCCCAGCGTTCTGAGCGCCGCCTTAAGGCTATCGGCGTCCGGCGCCTTGCCAGAGACGGGATCGCGGAGATTGATGAATTGTTGATCCTTGGCCGCATATTGCAATGTCATCGATCGCTCCTGAAAACAGCTTGTTGCTCAATAGTTAGCAGCGGCGGCGGGGCGTGAAATAGACATCGTTTTCCATAATACTTATATTCTATGGAAATAATGTTTTATATGCTGCTCTCCCGTGGACGCTCCGCCGAATGACGTCCATCGGAAATGCGAACCGGAAGACAGGGCCGCCTGCCTTCCGGCGATTGATCACGAGCCAGACACCAGCTTGACGTTCCCGCCATGCCCGCCGCCGCCGAAAACCTGTTTTGTGCCGAAAGACGAGCGGATCTGGTTGCGCGGTCCGCCAAGTCCGATTTCCGGAAACAGCAGTTCGGATATCCGATAGGCTTCCTCCAGATGCGGATAACCGGAGGCGATGACGGTATCGATGCCCAGCGCCTGATATTCCCGGAGCCGCGCCGCAACCGTTTTCGGCGAGCCGACCAGCGCGGTGCCTGCGCCCGAACGGACAAGCCCGATGCCCGCCCACAAATTCGGAGAGACTTCCAGCTGGTCACGCCGGCCATTGTGCAGCGCCCGCATCCTCGCCTGCCCGACGGAATCCGACGCCTTGGAGAAGGCCTCCTGAGCAGAGGCGATGGTCTCATCGGAAAGTTTTGAAATCAGCCTGTCGGCGTCGGCCCAGGCTTCCTCGTCGGTTTCGCGCACGATGAAATGCAGGCGGATGCCGAAGGTGACTTCCCGCCCCTTTTTGGCGGCGGCGGCGCGGACCTTGGCGATTTTTTCCGCCACCTGCGCCGGTGGCTCGCCCCAGGTCAGATATTTGTCGGTGATACCGGCCGAAAACTCGATACCGGCATCGGAAGAGCCACCGAAATAAAGCGGCGGACGCGGTTCCTGCACCGGCGGTAGGCCGAGCCTGGCACCCTGCGCCTTGATGTATTTGCCGTCGAGATCTCCCTTGCCGGTTTCGATCAGCGAATTGAACACCTGGAAGAACTCATCCGCGTGGTCGTAACGCTCGTCATGCGGCAGGAAAATGCCGTCACCGGCCAGTTCCTGCGCGCTGCCGCCCACCACGATGTTAAGAAGCAGCCGGCCGTTGGAAACGCGGTCGAGCGTGGAGGCCAATCGCGCGTAATAGGCCGGCGAGGCGACGCCCGGACGGATGGCGACGAGGAATTTCAGCTTCTCGGTATAGGCGGCGAGATTGGCCGCAAGAATGAAGGATTCTTCGCAGGCGACACCGGTGGGAATGAGCACGCCGGAATAACCGAGCCGATCCGCAGCCTGTGCTATTTCCCGGAAATATCCGGGATCGGCAGGACGCGAAAGATCGTCGGAGCCAAGATAGCTGCCATCGCCTGAGGTGGGTATGAACCACAGAAAATCGAGTGGTTTGTCAGCAGCGCTCATCGACAGGTCCTTTGCAGTTCGCCCACCGGGCAATTCGGCTTGATGATAAAAGGGTAACCGGTTCCCCGGCGCGGTTAAGAAATTTTGTTCCAATTTCCCTGCGGCAAGGAGAGTTTATCTCCACGTGGAAAGCGGCACTTCGAAGGAAAACCGGGCCGTCTTCGCCGGGGTGCTAGAGGACCGGATAAAGGCCGAGCATCGCGAAATTCATCTCGCAGATCTCTTCCCGCTCGAGTTCGAGATCGCTTTTTTCCTGCCGGATGCGCCCGGAATGGTCCAGCGGATGAAGTTTGCCCTGCTCATCCCCGCGCGGACGGCGCCGGGCCAAACCGAACAGATCGGAAGTAAACGCATGAAGTCCCTGCGGCATGTGCGCCTCCTTTGGTCAACTCGCTCTATCCTCCGGCGGCCGCCCAAAATGGTCAATATTTTCCATAAAATTACTATTCTATAATTGCTGGATCACCGGCAAATGTGGACTAAGGTTACGGCAGCGGGAAAAATTCCGTTTCAAACCACCCGGAACGACATGCCCGTGGACTTCAAAGGTTGCGGTTCATCGTCAGCGAGAAATATCCACTCAACGCGCACCGGCATCGCCCTGAAGATGCGCGCCATGTATCGCGGGCAATCCGCGCATTCTCGATCTGGTAGCGGTCGTTTCAGATGCTTCTTTCAGGCGTTCGAAAAGTGCATACCCCTCGGGCCAGCGACCGAAACCTGCGGCAATGTTGATATGCCCGACCGAGCCGAGATTGACGAGATCGCTTCCCCAGTTGCCGGCGGTGCACGCCAGCTCTTCCGGGTTCATATAGGGGTCGTTCATGCTGCCCACGACGAGACTGGTGAAGGCGAGCGGCGCTTGCGGATATGCGCCGAACCGGACGATGCAGGGATGCATCGCCTCCACCCGGTCGAGATGGGCGGGCGCCACCAGAAGCGCACCCCTGATTTTGCTGGCCACGGGGCGTGACGCCATATTCGCGACCAGCAGGCAACCGAGGCTGTGGGCGACAATATAGGCGCTCTCGGTCGCGGCGAGTGCCACTTCCAGACGATTGAGCCAATCTTCAAGAACCGGGCACTCCCAGTTCTCCTGATCAACCAGCTGCGCCTGCGGATCATCCAGCAGCCAATGCCTTTGCCAATGTCCCTCGTCCGAACCGTTGAGGCCGGGAACAATCAAGGTGGTACACATGCCTACTCCGTGGTTTGCGGGCGCTGTATGCCAAGAATGGTGTCTTTCACGATTTTAGTCGACTATTGCCGTGCTCAGTTTTTCCGGACTCGGGAAAAATCGATCCTGACAATATCGCCAACGCAGAAAATACTTTCTCCATAGCGACTTCAGTACCGCTCAAGGGGAATTGCATACTCAAATATTTTCTATGGAATATATATTCATTATAGAGCGCAGGCGCGGAAAGCTTTTCCTCTGCCGCACCCCAAAAGAAACACCGCTGCTTAGCCGCGCCGCTGCCGGTTTGTCATTCTCGCACTATGGGAGGCTTGCGCCTCTCGAACCCAAAATGGCCAGTGCCAAACCTCGGCAAGGCCGTTCCACCGCGACATAACATGAAAACTCAGGCGGATAATGTGAGCAGCACGAGCGAATTTCTCTGGTACATCCCCAATGACGTCAAGGCCGGTCACCGCGGCGATGCCGTCAGCGAAAACCATAACAGCCTCGATACCTTGACCAGCCATGCCAGGGCGCTGGAAAACCACGGCTGGAAGGGCGCGTTGATCGGCACCGGCTGGGGGCGTCCGGATACTTTCACGGTGGCGGCGGCGCTTGCCGCGCGCACCACCACCTTCGAGCCACTGATCGCCATCCGCCCCGGTTACTGGAAGCCCGCCAATCTCGCATCGGCCGCCGCCACACTCGATCAGCTTTCCGGCGGTCGGGTGCGGATCAATGTCGTTTCCGGCCGGGACGAGCTTTCGGCCTATGGCGACGAAGAAGGCGATCAGGCACAGCGTTATACGCGCACGAAAGAGTTCATGCGGCTGGTGCGGCGGCTTTGGACCGAGGAAAACGTCACTTTCGAGGGCGAGCATTTCCGGGTCAAGAATTCCACCGTCTCGCCGCACATCACTGAACGCGCCGACAGGCCACATCCCAAGCTTTATTTCGGCGGCGCTTCCGAAGCGGCCGAACAGGTTGCCGCAACTGAGGCCGATGTGCAGCTCTTCTGGGGCGAACCGCTTGCCGGCGTGCGCGAACGGATCGAACGGCTGAAGCACTTCAGTGAAACGCTCGGCCGCGACCTGCCGCCGCTGCAATTCGGTCTGCGGATCACCACGCTGGTGCGCGAAACCACGGCCGAGGCGTGGCACGATGCGGAAGCAAAAGTTGCGGAGATGGCCGCAAACAATGGCGTGCGCTGGAACGATCATCTGCAAGGAGTCGCGGTCGGCCAGCGTCGCCTGCTGGACCTGCACAGGCAGAGCGATGTGCTGGACGACAATCTCTACACCGCACCCGGCAAATTCGGTGGCGGCGGTGCCGCAACGACATGGCTGGTGGGTTCGGCGGAAGATGTAGCCGCGTCGCTGCGCAAATACCGCGCGCTTGGCATCACCCATTTCGTGCTTTCCGACACGCCATATCTTCAGGAGATTGAACGGCAGGGCGACAGGCTTTTACCGCTACTGCGGGACTGATGCGGACGGCGTCAACATGGGCGGCCTGCCGAACAAAGCCGCCCATATCTTCTGCGGTCAGCCGCCGGCAGCCTTGATGCTCTGGCGGCCGAGGATAGTCCGGATCATGTGGCTTTGCGGCGCATGCGCCCTTGCCGTTATGGCGTCGCGGTGATGCCGCTCGAGATTGTAGTCCCGGCGAAGGCCGCGATTGCCGCCAAGCTCCAGCGCCAGATCCGTCACCGCCACGGCATTGTCGATCACCACATGGCGAACGGCGAGCGCATCCGTTCCCACCTTCTCTCCCGCATCGATATCGCGGGCGACGGAGAGAAGCAGGCGCCTGTTTGCCGCGAGAAGCACCTCGATCTCGCCGAGACCTTCCTGAATGCGCGGAATGGATGACAGCGGCGCGCCGAGGCTTGCCGGAACATGGCCCGTCAGATGGCGCAACAGGGCGTCACGCGCCGAAAGCGCGACACCGTGATAGACGGAGGCCAGCAGCACGAAGAAATTGTAACCGTCCGCCTCATCCCGCCGCAACGGCTCATCCGCCGGCTGTTCGGCAACGAGATCGGCAAGCGGCACCTTCACATCCTCAAGCACCAGATCGTCGCTTGCGGTCGCATACATGCCGGTTGCTTCCCATGCCTTCTCCCGACCGATGCCCGGCGCATCAAGCGGGACCAGAAGCTGGATCAGGCGCGGGGTCTCTTCCGTCGTGACGGCAAGCACTATCGCCCATTTCAGACCCGGCAGGCCGGTGACGAAGCTCTTGCGGCCATTGACCACCCAGAAATCGCCCTCGATCCGCGCCGTTGTTTCCGGCAGGCCACCATGAGCAGGTGAACCGATGCCCGGCTCTGCCTGCGCATTGTTCAGAAGCGCCGGCTCCCTGTTGTTGGCTGCCAGCACCTTTGCCGCGAGAGCTGCCGGCCACTTGCCGCGCCGGATGGCCGCATGAACGCTGTAATGCATGGCGAGGATGAGGGCAGTGGATGGATCACCCTTGGCGATGGCCGCGATGACGGCATGCGCGGTTTCCATGCCCTCCCCCCAGCCACCATCCTTTTCAGCCGTGACGAGACCGAGCAGGCCCGACTGGAAAAGTGCCTCGAAATTGCTGGCGGCGAATTCACCGCTTTTGTCATAGTCCGCCGCAGTCAGGCTGAAACCTCCGGCGAGCGCGGTTGCGATGGCGACAGGGTTCAAGGGCTGCTCCGGACGCGGAACGGCGGATAAAGCGCCGCTCATGCCACCGCCCTTTCACTGGCCGTGACGAAACGGTCGTCGATCCACGCACCGAGATCGAAGTCGTTTTCAAGGAAACCCCATTGGTGCAGGAAATCCTTGTAATGACCGACAGCGGCAACAAGATCCGCATCAAGGCCGAGGCCAAGATGGCGGTGGACATCCGGGCCATTGGCGGCGAGAACCTGCTCTTCTGTCGCACCCGCCTCGCGCGCGATGAAACGGCGGGTCTCTTCCGGATGCTGCTCCGCCCAGAGCGAGGCTTTGGCAATGGCGGCCACCAGCCGCTCCACCAGATCGGGGCGCTCATCGGCGAGCCGTCCGTCAACCGTTAGCACGCGGGGAGAACCGGAATTGATGCGTATCTTCGGGTCGGGGTGAAAACCGAACTCCGCCACCTGCACGGCGCCGATCAGGTTCGCGGCGGCGATGCCGGCGGTTCCCTTGACGAAAATCGCATCGACCTCACCACGCAACAGCGCGATGATTTCCTCGCCGAAGGATTGCCGGCGTTTCAGGCCGAACAGCGACGGCCCTTCCTGCGAGGCCAGCACCGAATCCTTGATGACGATATCCGTCAACTCGACGTCCTCGACTTTCAGCCCTTCCAGCGAAAGTGCCGAGGTGATGCCCTTCAGCGCCGTCGCCCGCATGAAATCGACGATGCCTTCTGGCCGGCGCGGCACACCGAAACGGCGGCCGACGAGATCGGCAAGCGAGCGGATGCCGGTTTCCGGCAGGGTGATGATCGCCTGGAACTCATCCGTCCAGGTAATGCCAATGAGACGCGTATTGCGCCCTTCCGAGCGGGCGCGGATGGGCGGCACGTTGCCGCCGTGGCGGAAGGACCATTCCAGCGTGTGGTTGAAATGGCTCTGCCGCACGGAACGGTCCGGCGAATCGATAATGGATTTCAGCGATATGCCGACCTCCTCGAAGGTCTGCCCGAGATAACCGAGCTGCGCCGCCAGCCCTACGGGCGTTGGCACCGGGCAACGTGTGTACCAGATTTCAGAAAGTGTCGTGCTCATGGCTTTGGCCTCGATGAAAACGATGGCACCAGAAAGCGATGCTGCGGTGCCTGTCGACGGAAGGGAGACGTCCCGGCTCGCCGTAAAGGCGGACCGGGTTCGGCAAAAGATCAGGATGCGGCGATATGCGCAAAGGCGAGGCTGCCCGCGACACCTTCCGCACCGACGGTGTGATCGGCAATTCGCTTGTTGAAGATGGTGATTTCCGGTGCTGCTACGATGTCGATGGCCGGCACGTCCTCGACGAGGATCTGCTGGATTTCCTTCCATTGCGCGACGCGCTTGTCCGGATCGATCTCGATGGCAGCGGCTTCGAGAAGCGCATCCACCTTGGGATTGCTGTAGGCCGCGCCATTAGAGAAGGGCACGCCCTTCTTGAAGTTCTTGGACCAGTAGAGCCGCTGTACGCCGACGGTCGGGTCGAAGAGATTGCTCATGCCCTCATAGGCAAAATCGAAATCGCGATCCGTGTAGATGCGCTTCGTGTAGGTGGCGAAATCCTGGGTGCGTACCGTCACATCCACGCCGACCTTTGCCAGCGCCTGGCGAATGTAATCCGCGCCGCGCGGATAGGCCTCGGTGCTCGGCACATAATCCAGGTTGAGCTTGAAACGGATGCCATCCGCGCCGCGCTTGTATCCCGCCTCGTCCAGCAGCGCTTCGGCCGCCTTCAGATCGATCGGATAGGTCTTCAGATCCGCAACGAACCATTTCGAGAGCTTCGGATTGATCGGCCCGGTGATCGTCGCGCCATAGCCGTAATTGACGGTATTGAAGATGACGTTGCGGTCGATCACATGCGCAAAGGCACGGCGCACGCGCACATCCTTGAAGACATCCTTTTCAAGATTGAACTCAACGCGGCTGACGGAATTCGAATATTGATATCCGTTTGTCTCGAAGCCGAGGCTCGGCAGCTCCTTCAGACGATCGAGATCGCTATAGGCGACCGGCGTGCTGGGGGCGAGATCGATCTCGCCGGTTTCGATTGCGATGGCGCGGGCCGACGCGTCAGGAATGAAGCGGACGATGAGCTTGTCGAGATAGGGGCGCGGCGCATCCCAGTAATCGGCATTGCGCTCAAAAACGATATGGCTGCCGCGCACCCATTCCTTGAACTTGAACGGGCCGGTGCCGATGGGCGCGAGATTGACCGGATTTTCGGTCACTTTCGTGCCCTCATAAAGATGCTTGGGCACGACAGGGGTTTCGGCGGAGGCAAGCGCCGTTATCAGATAAGGCGCAGGCTTGGAAAGAACCAGCACCGCGGTCAGTTCATCCGGCGTCTCGACGCTGGTGAGGTTCAGGAACGTATTGCGCCCGCGCGGATGCACTTCCTTGATGGTGTTGATGGAAAAGGCCACATCGGCGGATGTGAAGGGCTTGCCGTCGTGCCACTTCACGCCGGGTCTGAGTTTAAAGGTGTAACGCAGGCCATCCGCGCTCACATCCCATGATTTTGCCAGGAGCGGCTTGGGATTGAGGTCGAAATCATAGGTCAGCAGCCCTTCGGTGACCTTGGGCGATATATAGACGGAATTATAGGCCGTGTGTGCGATCGTCGTCAGAACCGGCGGTTCCGATGAGATGAGCAGGGTGGCCGTGCCGCCGCTTGCCGGCTCGGCCGCGCGGAGCTGCAGCCCCGGTAAAGACACCACGCCGAGCGCTACTGACGCCAGCAGAAATCCACGCCGCGTCGTCTGGTTGAAAACAGTCATGCGATACCCTCTCCTTGATAGTGCCGGCCAAAACCCGGTGAAACTGAACAGCTGCGCTTCAGAAGAAGTTTGTTCCGCAAGACAGAGCGAGATTGGCACGAAGCACTAACAACGCTCAATAATAGGAATTTTCTTTTCTTTATGGCGCTATTTATCGTAAATTTCAGAAAATAATTCCATTACTCTTTGACAAATTCCATAAAATTAGTCAACTAATACCAACGCCTTCACGGGCCGATTTCATGTTTTCAAGGGAATGGACTGGAGCCGATGTCGAATTCGAAAAGGATTTTATCGCAGGCAAGGCGGGTGGCCATTCAGGCGATCCCGACGGTCCTCGGTATCGTCATCCTGAACTTCTTCCTGCTGCAACTCGCACCCGGCGATGCGGCCGATGTGCTGGCTGCGGAAGCGGGTTCGGCGACCGTCGAGACCATGGCCGAAATCCGCTCCCGCTTCGGGCTTGATCTGCCGGTCGTGCATCAGCTGATGAACTATCTCGGCAATTTGGCCCATTTCAGCCTCGGCTTTTCGCCACGCTACGGCATGCCGGTCGCCGACCTTATCGGCCAGCGGCTTCCCGGCACGCTGGCGCTGATGGGCGCGGCGCTCGGCATTGCGATTTTCGTCGGCGTGTTCCTCGGCTCCATCATGGCGCTCTTTTCCGGCAAGCTGCCGGACCGGATCATTTCGATAGGCTCGCTGATCTTTTATTCCGTGCCGGGTTTCTGGATCGGCCTGATGCTTATCCTCACCTTCTCGGTCAAGCTCGGCTGGCTTCCGTCGGGCGGCGACAGCACCATCGGCAGCAGCCTCACCGGTTTCGCCGCTTTTCTGGACCGGCTGCGCTACATCGTTCTCCCCGCCCTTTCGCTGGCGCTTTATTTTCTGGCGATTTATGCCCGCCTCACCCGCGCGGCGATGCTAGAAGTCAAATCCCAGGACTATGTGCGCACGGCACGGGCCAAGGGCGTTTCGCCGCTTCGGCTCACCACACGCCATATTCTGCGCAACGCGCTGATCCCGATCACCACCATGGCCGGCATGCATATTGGCGGCCTGCTGGGCGGTGCGGTCGTGGTCGAAACCGTCTTCAGCTGGCCCGGGCTTGGCCGTCTTGCTTTCGAAGCCGTGATGGCGCGTGATTTCAGCGTGCTGCTCGGTATCCTGCTGCTCTCCTCCCTTCTTGTCATCATCGTCAATGCGGCCGTGGACCTGTTGCAGGCGTGGCTCGACCCCCGCATCGGAGAAAGCCGATGAATCCCCCTCACAACACCGCAGTTCTCGACGCAACGGATCTCGTTACGCAAGCGGGCACCGCTGCCAAGGAAACCGATGCAAAGCAGAAAAAATCCGACGAAAAGGTCTGGCCCTATATCCATGCGCCGGATGCGCTTTCGGCCCGCTCCGTCTCCGTGCCCCGGCGCGGCTTGCGGCGGGAACTGAAGATTTTTCTGACCAATCCCAACGCCATCGTCGGGTTGCTGTTTCTCGCCACCGTCCTCATTGCCGCTGTCACAGCTCCGCTGATCTATCCGGGCGATCCGCTGGAAATGGTGGCCCGTCCCTTCCTCTGGCCCGGCCAGAACCCGGCCTATCCGCTCGGCACCGATTCCATGGGCCGGGATGTGCTGGCGGGCATCGTGCACGGCGCGCGCATCTCGCTCACCGTCGGTGTCGTCGCCACTCTGATCGGGCTGACGATCGGCATCACAATCGGCGCTTTCGCCGGTTATTTCGGCGGCGTCATCGACGATATTCTCGTGAAGATCATCGAGATCTTCCAGACATTGCCGAACTTCGTGCTGTTGGTGGTGCTCGTCGCCATCGCCCAGCCTTCGGTCACCACGGTCACCTCGGCAATCGGCATCATCACCTGGCCACTCGTCGCCCGCCTGACCCGTGCCGAATTCCGCGCCATCCGCGAGAAGGACTACGTGCTTGCCGCTCGCAGCCTTGGTTATGGCCATGCGCGCATCGTGTTTCAGGAAATCCTGCCCAACGCCCTGCCGCCGATCATCGTCACCTCCTCCGTCATGGTGGCAGGCGCGATCCTCATGGAAGCAGCACTTTCCTTCATGGGCCTTGGCGACCCCAACCGTGTTTCCTGGGGTTCGATGATCGGTGCGGGCCGTGATGTCATCCGCACCGCCTGGTATCTGACCGCCCTTCCCGGCCTCGCCATCGTCTTCACCGTCATTTCGCTGAACCTTATCAGCGATGGCCTCAACGATGCGCTCAACCCCCGTTTTTCGGAGGAACGCCGATGAGCAAACTGATCGAAGTCCACGATCTCTCCGTCAGCTTCGGCTCCGCCCAACCGGTCAAGGGCGTCAGCTTCGATGTGCAGTCCGGCGAAATGCTGGCAATCGTCGGCGAAAGCGGCTCGGGAAAATCGCTGACTGCGCTCGGCCTGATCGGCCTGTTGCCGTCGCATGCAGAAACCGGCGGGCGTGTTCTGCTCGAAGGCCGCGATCTCCTGCCGCTTTCCGAGCGGCAATGGCGCGGCATTCGCGGCCGCGATATCGGCATGATCTTTCAGGAACCGATGACGTCGCTGAACCCGGTCCTGACGGTGGGCGAACAGATCATCGAGGTGCTGCGCATCCATGAAAGGATCGACAGGCACCAGGCGCGCAAACGCGCCATCGAGCTTCTGGACCTCGTCAATATTCCCGACGCCCGTCGCCGCGTGGACGATTATCCACACCAGCTTTCCGGCGGCATGCGCCAGCGCGTCATGATCGCCATCGGCGTTGCCTGCAATCCCAAATTGCTGATCGCCGACGAGGCGACGACCGCGCTCGACGTGACGATACAGGCGCAAATCCTGCAACTACTCGACAATCTGCGCCGCGATCTCAACATGGCCGTCATCCTCATCACCCACGATCTCGGCATCGTGGCGCAATGGGCCGACCGGGTGATGGTCATGTATGCCGGCCGCAAGGTGGAAGAAGGATTGCCTGAACCGGTTTTCTCCAATCCTTACCACCCCTATACGCGCGGCCTGCTGGCTGCCTCTCCGCGCGCCGAAGACGGCCAGCATTATCGCGACGGGCCACTCATCGAAATTCCGGGTTCAATCGTTTCCGCCACGGGGGAGCGCGGCTGCGCCTTCCGGCCACGCTGTCCGAGCGCCCGCGGTTTCTGCGGGCAGTTCGTACCGCCGCTGAGGCTGATCTCGGAAGGTCGCTACGCCGCCTGCCCCTTCGTATCCCCCACATCCCAGGAGGTATCCGATGACGCTCTTGTCAGTGCATAGTCTTTCCACCCACTATTCGGGAGGACGAGGAACAGTCCGCGCCGTCGACGATGTGTCGCTCGACATCGAGGCGGGCGAGACCGTGGCGCTGGTGGGTGAATCCGGCTGCGGCAAATCCTCGCTCGGTAAGTCGCTGATGCGGCTGGTCGAGCCGTCTTCCGGCAGGATTACCTTCAAGGGTGCCGATGTCACGGCGATGACCTCGTCACAGCTGCGCGGCATCCGCCGCCGCATCCAGATGATCTTTCAGGACCCCTTCGCCTCGCTCAATCCGCGCCAGACGGTTCGCACCATCCTTACCGGGCCGCTGAAGGTGCACCGCATTGGCGACAAGGCGCAACAGGGGCAAATCGTCGAGGCGATCGTCGCGCAGGTGGGTCTGCCGCCGGATGCGCTCGACCGTTATCCGCATGAATTTTCCGGCGGCCAGCGCCAGCGCATCGGCATTGCCCGCGCGCTGGTTCTGGAACCGGAACTGGTGGTCTGCGACGAGCCGGTCTCGGCGCTCGATCTTTCGATACAGGCGCAGATCCTCAATCTTCTGGTGGAGATGAAGAAGCGGCTTTCGCTGTCCTATCTCTTCGTGTCCCACGACCTGTCCGTCGTGCGCTATTTTTCCGACCGCGTGCTGGTCATGTATCTCGGTAAGATCGTGGAAAGCGCGCCGACCGCGGAGCTCTGGGCCTCGCCAAAACACCCCTATACCCGTGCGCTTCTCGCAGCCGTTCCCGATCCCGCGCGCCGCAAGCAGGCAGCCCCCATTTCCGGTGACCTGCCCAGCCCGCACGACCCGCCATCCGGCTGCCGGTTTCACACCCGCTGTCCGCTCGCCACCGATCTCTGTCGCGAAAAAGCGCCGGATTACACCCTTTTCGGCAAGAACCACGCCGTGGCTTGCCACCATGCCCAATAAACTGAAGGAGCAACCATAATGGTCGATTATCGCTATCTCGGACGCAGCGCGCTGAAAGTCTCACCGCTGAGCCTCGGCACGATGATGTTCGGAGGCCCGACGCCGGATGACGTGGCCTTTCGCATCATCGACAAGGCACGCGAGCAGGGCATCAACTTCATCGACACAGCCGATGTCTATCACGACGGCAAGTCGGAAGAAGTCGTCGGTCGCGGCATCAAGGCCAGTCGCGATCACTGGGTTCTGGCGACGAAGTTTGTCAACTCCCACACAAAAGGCCCCAATCTCGGCGGCCATTCGCGCAAATGGGTGATCGAAACAGTCGAGAATTCGCTCCGCCGTCTCAACACCGACTATATCGACATCCTCTATTTCCACCGCGCCGTCTTCGACGCGCCGCTGGAAGAGCCTGTGCGCGCCATCGCCGATCTCATCCGTGCGGGCAAGCTGCGCTATTTCGGCGTTTCGAACTTCCGCGGCTGGCGCATCGCCGAAATTTCGCATCTGGCCGACCAGCTCGGCATCGACCGGCCTATCGCCAGCCAACCGCTCTACAACATCGTCAACCGCACGGCGGAAGCCGAGCAGCTGCCTGCGGCCCACAATTACGGGCTGGGCGTCGTTTCCTATTCGCCGCTGGCGCGCGGTGTGTTGACCGGCAAATATCAGCCGGGCGAGCAGCCAGGCGCCGATACCCGCGTCGGCCGTGGCGACAAACGCGTTCTGGAAACGGAATGGCGTCCGGAATCGGTCGAAATCACCCAGAAGGTCGCGGCGCACGCCGCATCGAAGGGCGTTTCGGCGGCGGATTTTGCGCTCGCCTGGGTGCTGAACAACAAGTTCGTCACCGCCGCGATCACCGGCCCGCGCACCGAGGAGCATTGGGACGGTTACGTCCGCGCCCTCGATGTGAAGATCGATGCGGAAGACGAGGCGCTGGTCGACAGCCTTGTCACCACCGGCCATCCCTCGACACCCGGCTTCAACGATCCGAGCCATCCCGTCGAAGGCCGCGTGCCGCGCAATCTCGAACCCGCTCCCCGCCCGGTCGTCAAGCCACGCGCGGTCGCCTGACCGTTCAGAAGAAAATGCCTGCGGCGCGACCGTGCCGCAGGTCATCACATCCGCTCAGGGAAAACCCGCAATGTCCAATCCGAAGATACAGACCGTAACCACCGACAATTCCGGCGTGCCGAGCCGAGACGACATTCTGGCCCGCGCCAGGGAGATTGCGACTGTCGCGGCCAGGGATGCCGCCCGCCGTGAGCGCCAGCGGGAACTTCCCTTCGAAATCTTCGGCCTGATCAAGCAGGCGAAGATCGGCACCCTGCGCATTCCCGAAGCCAAGGGCGGCCCAGGCGGCTCGATTGCGGACTATATCGAAGTGCTGATGATCCTCGGTGAGGCCGACAGCAACATTCCGCACGCACTCCGCAGCCATTTCAATTTCACCGAAAACCTCGCTCTCACACCGATCGAGCTTGAGGATCGGCGGCACCTCGAAAATGTCCTCGCCGGCAAGCTCTTCGCCGGTGCAAGCACCGAACAGGGCACCAGGCGCCCCGGCGAAATCACCACGCGCCTCAGCGCCGATGGAGACCGTTATCGTCTGAACGGCCGCAAATGGTATGCGACCGGCACCGCCTTTGCCGATTTCGGCACCTTCAGCGCCATTGGCGATGACGCGCAGCCGATCGGCGTTCTCATTCCGCTTGATCGCCAGGGCATCACCATTCTCGACGACTGGGACAGCATGGGCCAGCGCATGACGGCAAGCGGCGGCGTTTTGCTCGAGAATGTCGAGGTGCTCCCGCATGAACTGACGACCCGCAAGCTCGGCAGCCAGGTCGGGCGCCACAGCTCGGCCATGAGACAGTTGCATCTCGCAGCCTCAGCGGCCGGGGCCGTTCAGGGCGCGCTAAACGATGGTGTCGACTATGTTCTGCGCCAGGCGCGCACCACGCTCCACAGTAGCGCGGAAACCGCCAATCAGGACCCCTTCGTGCAGAAGATGCTCGGCGAGATCAGCGCCGGTGCTTTTGCGGTCAAGACGCTGATCCGCGAGGCGGCCCGAACGCTCGACCGAACCGCTGTTGCCTTCGCCAGCGGCGACGAAGAGGCGATAGAGGCCGCCCTGCTGGAAGGTTCGCTCGCCACCGCCCGTACCCAGATCATCGCCTCGCAGCTTTCGCTGACGGTCGCCACCAACCTCTACGAACTCGGCGGCGGCTCGGCGACGTCAAGCGAGCGGAATTTCGACCGCCACTGGCGCAACATCCGCACGGTCTACAACCACAATCCACTTGCCCACAAGGCGCGCGTCATCGGCGATTATTATCTCAACGGCACCACGACGCATCTGAAGGAAGGTCGGGTATTCTAGCCATGAAGGGAAAACGGCCATGAGAACGGAATTCATCCCTCCTTCGGTCGCGCGGGCGGCTTTTCGATTGCCGACACTTTCCCGGCTGCCGCCGTTGACGGCGCTGCGCGCCTTCGTCGTGGCCGCCCGTCACGCCAGCTTTTCGCGGGCGGCGGAGGAGCTGCATGTCTCGACCGCCGCGATTGGCCAGCAAGTCCGCATTCTCGAAACCCATCTCGGGCAACCGCTCTTCAGCCGCCAGCGCGGCGAGCTGGTGCTAACCGACGCCGGCAGCACGCTTTACCCCGGCCTTGCGGACGCTTTCGAGACCATGATCGGCAGTCTTTCCGATCTCATGGCCTCCGGCGGCAGGCGGCAGGTGAAAGTTCTGGCGGAAGGTTGTTTTGCGGCCCGATGGCTGGCGCCACGGCTGGGAAACATCGTTCCCGCCCTTGGAGACGTGGATATCTCGATCGAATCCCTCGAAGGTGATGCCATCGACCTCACGCATTTCGATGCCGATTGCGCGATCGTCGCGACCCAAGGACAAATCCCCGGCTTCATTCACGAACCGCTTTTTGCCGACACCGTCAGTGCCGTCTGCACCCCGGATTTTGCAGCCCGTCATCGCCTTTGCTGCGAACCTGAGCGGCTGCGGGATCTCTCTTTTGCGATGTTGCGCGGCAACGGCGCGGATGCTGCTTTCGAATGGGCAAACTGGCTTCGCGCCTGCCGCATTCCGCTCAGACTTTCGGCAACCGGACCGCGTTTTTCGCGCCAGAGCGCGTTGATAGAGGCAATCTTATCAGGCCACGGCATCGGTCTTGCCCGCCATTCGTTGATTTCGGATGAGCTTAGAACCGGCCGTCTGATCGCACCTTTCGGCGCACCCCAGCCGACCGCCAGCCGTTACCATCTGCTGACCAGTCCTGACAGGCGGCGGCTGCCGGAAATCGCATCTCTACTCGCTTTGTTGCGCGAGGATGTGCGCCCTCTCGAGGCCGCCGCCTGAACACGCCCGTCCCACCTCAGGCGCGTTCCCTTTGTACCTCTCGCGTCGCATGGATATTTTCGGGCCGAGGCAACCCGTAGTGATCGCGCAGCGTGTCGCCGTCGTATTCTTTGCGGAACAGCCCGCGCTGTTTCAGGATCGGCACGACCTCATCAACGAAGATATCGAACCCGCCATTCAGCCATGGCGGCATGATGTTGAACCCGTCGGCAGCGCCTTCGCGGAACCAGGTCTCTATCCAGTCCGCAACCTGTTCCGGCGTTCCCGAAATCACCTTGTGGCCACGCCCGCCGGCAAGCCGGTGCAGCAATTGCCGGATCGTCGGATTTTCCCGGTCGATGACATCGAGAACCAGCTGATGACGGCTGCTATCCGCCTGCGCCCGCGTCGCTTCCACGGCCTCCTGCGGCAACGGCTGGTCGAGATCTGCCGATGACAGATCGATGCCGGTGATGCGCTGCAACTGCCTGAGCGAAAAAGCCGGCTGGATGAGATCGTTGAAGGAGGCCTCAAGCTTGCGCGCCTCCTCTTCGGTGGAGGCTATGAAGGGGCTGATGCCCGGCAGGATTTTCACATAGGCAGGATTGCGCCCCGTGGCCGCCACACGCCTCTTGATGTCAGAATAAAAAGACCGCGCACTCTCCAGAGTTTGATGCGCGGTAAAGATTGCCTCGGCGTAACGGGCGGCAAAGCCGCGCCCATCCTCCGAGGAGCCGGCCTGCACATAGACCGGGCGGCCCTGCGGCGACCGCGGCAGGTTCAATGCACCACGCACCCGGTAGAACTCGCCATCATGATTGGCGGGATGAATGCGGTCGGTATCGGCGAAAAGGCCGCTCTCCTTGTCGGCGACGATGGCATCGTCTTCCCAGCTGTCCCAGAGCTTCGTCACCACATCGACGAACTCGGTTGCCTGACGATAACGGTCGGCATGCGGCGGATGCTGTTGGAGATTGAAGTTGCCGGCCGCCGCATCGGCGGAGGTCGTGACGATGTTCCATCCCACCCGGCCGCCGCTGATATGATCGACCGAAGCGAACAGCCGCGCGAGATTGTAAGGCTCATAATAGGTGGTGGACGCCGTGGCGATGAAGCCGATCTTTTCGGTGACGGCGGCCAGAGCCGCCAGCATGGTGATCGGCTCCAGCCGATGACGCGCGGCGTAACGGATATTGGCGTCCAGCACCGGCGCATCCGCAAAGAAGATGGCATCCAGCTTCGCCGCCTCGGCTTTGCGGGCAATATCCTGATAGAGCCGGATATCGGTGACGCGATGAGGCTCCGATTCTGGATGGCGCCAGGCCGCTTCATGATGTCCACCCGGATAGATGAACGCGTTGAGGACCAGCTTCTCGGATGTTCTGCTCATGGCGATGAACCCTTGTTAACTTGGACGCGGCTTTGAGCGGAGGGTGAGGAAGACCTCACGCCTCCTTCGTCAGCCAAGCCTGTGCGAGATTGCCGCTGAGGCCTTCCGCCCCCGTCGCATAGTCCTTGATGCGGATGCTGCCGACGACCGGCTGGATCGGCGCGACGAGATTGATGACGGGAAGATCCTTGGCGACGACGGCCTGAAACTCCTTGAAGAAGGCTGCACGCTTTTCGATATCCGGCTCCACCGCCGCCGCTTCCAGCAACCGGTCCACTTCCGGATTGGCGTAATGACTGGCATTCGAGAACGGCAGACCGATCTTGAAGTTCTTGCTCCAGTAGACACGCTGCACGCCGGCCGTCGGATCGAAGGTGTTGGAGAGGGATTCGACCGAAAGGTCCCAGGCGCGGTCGGTATAAACGACCTTCACATAGGTGCCGAAATCGAATTTCTGGATATCCGCCTCGATACCAATCTTGGAAAGCGCCTGTGCGATGAAATCCGAATAGGTCTGCGGGTTGAACGGATTAGTGGTGACCCGAAGCTTGAAGCGCTTGCCACCGTCCTTGCGGGGGAAGCCTGCATCATCCAGCAGCTTTTCCGCCAGCGCGACGTCAAACTTGGCAAAACCAATGTCCGGATTGTGGAACTTCGCAAGGCCGGGGCTGATCGGCGTGGGCGATGGCACGGCGTAACCGTAAAGCACGGTATCGATCAGCGCCGGAACGTCGATCGCGTGGGCAATGGCCTGCCTTACCTTCAATTCCTTGAGATATTCGTTCTCAAGGTTGATGACGAGCTGGTTCTGCTGGCCGGCATAGGCATAGATACGGTCATCCACCTTCAGCGTCGGGATGGATTTCAGCCGCTCCAGATCGGCAAGCGCCACCGGGTTGGGGCCGATATCGCCTTCCCCGGTCTCAAGCGCGGCCGCACGAGCGCCCGCATCGTTGATAAGACGGATGATGACACGGTCGAGATGAGGGCGCGGCGCATCCCAATAATCGGCATTTTTCTCCAGCAGAACGTGACTGCCCGGCACCCATTCCTTCAGCACGAAGGGGCCGCTGCCGATGATCTGGGCGGGCTTGGGATTTTCGGTCGGCTTAAACGTCTCGAAGATGTGCTTCGGCACGATTGGCGATTCCGACGAGGCAAGCGCGGTGATCAGGCCCGGCGCGGGTTTGGACAGCTTCACCTTCGCGACCAGCGGATCGGAGGTATCGACGCTTTCGACATGCGAGAAGGTCGCGCGACCGCGCGGATGGGCTTCCTTCAGCCGCAGGATCGAAAATTCCACATCCGCCGATGTCACCGGCTTGCCGTCATGGAATTTCGCCTTCGGTTGCAGATGGAAGACATATTCCAGCCCGTCGGCGGAAACGCTCCATTCTTTGGCAAGGCTCGGCTTGGGCGAAAGCTCGTAGTCATAGGTCAAAAGCCCATCATAAATCTTCGAGCCGATGAACTGCGGACCGCCCGCACTGGTATTGATCGCCACGAGCTGGGTCGGCTCGGGAAAATAGACGATCTTGAGCGTACCGCCCGATACGGGCTCTTCGGCAGCGGCGAAAGAACCGCCGGGAAGCGCCACGAAAGTGCCGGCAGCGAGTGCAATCTTGTGAAACTGGCGTCTGGAAAAGGTCATGTCTGTCTCCGAAAAAATCCGATGTGCGGGGTGCGGCAGCTCAGTGCAGCTGCGGGAACCCGTGGCGCTCGGCGAGGATTTGCAAAATGCGTTTCGTGTCCTGAATGAAGTGCGTGTCGCCTTTGGTTGCCGCATCAGCGGGCGCATCGCCGGCAAAGACGAACAGCGGCAACGACTGGTTTTCCTCACCCACGACGGCGATGACCGCTTCGCGCGGACGCTGAAAACCGACCCGGTGGATAACGATCCCACCGGCAAGGTCCGGAAAGGCGGCAAGCAGGCCTTCGATCTGGTTACAATGCGGGCAGACGAACCGGACACCGGGGTGCTTGGGGTCTTCAAAACCGGGGGCGATCAAATAAAGCGTATCCTTGGCCATGGCATCCATCATTTACGGGTGAGATTTCATGAGCACAGTGCAGGTGGTCAAAGCGTGGGTCCAGCAAGCAATTCTTGCTTTGAAACGAAGAATTCCTTCGCTCTAAATTATTGAAGAAATTGATTTTTTCAGAATTCCGATAGCCGGCACCCCTGTTCCGGCCAGACCTTGCCGCACGCAACATTTTTCCCGAAAACACCGTTGCTGCGCGAAGGCGAAAAAGGATCGAGGGTGGATTTCGGCAATAAAAAACCCGGCAAAATTGCCGGGTTAATGTTGGCTGACAGTGGAGGGCAAAACCTCTCCTTCGTCATGCTCGGGCCTGTCCCGAGCATCTGCAATCGACAGGATTAGGATGCCGTGGCAGATCCTCGGTACAAGACCGAGGATGACGTCGAATGTGGAGGAAAGTTCGTCATCACTCTCGCTCCGCCGGATCGTCGGATTTTCTCCCTCACTCGCTTTTCCACGCCGTAGACAGATCGCCATAGGCGATGTCGATGGTCGTCACGAGGGACCGGAGGCTGGTGTTGCGCAGAATGACGGTCGGCAGGGCAACAATCGAGAAATTCGGCAATTCGTCGCCGGTGATTTTCTGGATGTCGTGGAACTGCCCCGCCCGTTTCGTTTCATCCACCTCAATCGCGGCGGCACGGAAAAGATCGTCCACCCTGGGGTTGTTGTAGTGGGCAGCGTTGACATAGGGCGCGGGTTTCTTGATGCCATCCGACCAATAAAGGCGCTGCACGCCCGCTGTCGGATCAAACAGCCGGCTGATACCGTTCACCGTCAGGTCAAAACCGCGCTCCGTATAGACACGTTTGATGAAGGTAGCGAGATCGCCTTCGACGATATCCACCTTCACGCCGAGTTTGCCGAAGGACGAGCGCAGATATTCGGAGGTTTTGCGGAAGACGTCGGAGGGCAGGAAGGCCAGCCGCAGCGAAAAACGGGTGCCATCGGCGCCCTTCGGATAACCGGCCTTGTCCAGCAGTTCGTTCGCTTTGGCCAAGTCAAAGGGGTAGGTGAAGGGCTTCTCGTCATTATAGGCGGTGAAGACAGCCGGAATGTTCGAACCGGCGGGTTTCGCCGTACCGAAGAAGATGGCGTCATTGATGAAATTGCGGTCGATGGCATGCGCCAAAGCGTGCCGGACTTCCTTTTGGCAAGGATCGGGTTTTCGAGATTGAACTCGAATATGGCGGCATTGTTGAGATAGGAGTCGGTATAAACCTCCACCGAAAGCTTGGGATTTTGCCGCAGGCGCTCCAGATCGCTGTAGGAGACATCGGCGGTATAATCCGCCTCGCCCGTTTCCACCGAGATGGTGGTGGAGGCCGCATCGGCGACGAACCGTGCCACGAAACCATCGAGGTAGGGAAGATCGGCCTGCCAGTAGTTCGGGTTCTTCCTGAGCTTCACATAGCTACCGCGTTTCCATTCCTCGAAGATGAAGGGGCCGGTGCCAACGGGCGCGTTGCCGTTCGGGCTCTCATTGTAGTTTTCCGAAGCATAGGCATGGGCCGGCAGAATGGGCGTTTCGCCACCAGTCAGCGCCCGCAAAAGATAGGGCGCGGGTTTGGAAAGCACCACCACCGCCGTCAGCGGATCGGGCGTTTCGATATCGGCAACATTGGCGAAGGTAATGCGCCCGCGCGGCCCGACCTTCTTGAAGGCAAGCAGGGAGAATTTCACATCCTGCGCGGTGAAATCCTTGCCATCATGCCATTTGACGCCCTTGCGCAGCTTGAAGGTGTAGCGCAGCCCGTCGGCGGAGGCTTCCCAGCTTTCGGCCAGAACCGGATGCGGCTTGAACTCGCTGTCGAAGCGCACCAACCCTTCGAGGATTTTGGTGGAAATGGCGCGCGTGCGCGTGTTGGAATCAGAAAGCGGCACCAGTGTCGTCGGCTCGCCGAGGCCCGCAAGGGTGACAATGCCGCCCTTTTTCGGGGTTTCCGTCGCCAGTACCGGCAGGGATGGCAACAGCATGGCCCCGGTTAGCGCAGCACTCAAAAGCAATGTCTTACGTCTCGTAATATTCATGGATGTTTCCTCTTGCAGGCTTGTTTTCAAATTTTCAGGCGGCCTTCAGACGGGTTTCCACCAGCCGGGCAAACAGGGTGGCGCCAACAGGCAGAATGGCATCGTCGACGATGAAACCGGGATTGTGGGCAGGCACAGTGCCGGAATGGCCGAGGGTGAAGAATGCGCCGGGCGCGTGTTTCAGAAGATCGGCGAAATCCTCGCTACCCATGAAGCGGTTCGGTTCGGTGGACACGCGCTCGTCTCCCAGAACCTCGCGTGCCACGCCGGCAACGATCCCCACGGACGCGTCGTCATTGGTCAGAACCGAGAATATGTCGCGAATATCCACCTCGGCGGTGAGACCGTGAGCCGCAGCAATGTGCTCGGAAATCGTGCGTATGCGGCCGCGGATCGTTTCGCGCACGCTGTCGGAGAAGGCCCGAACCGTGCCTGCAATCGAGGCCGTTTCGGGAATGACATTATAGGCCGATCCCGCCTCGATGCGGGTGATCGACAGGACGGCCGGATCGGTCGGCGGCACGTTGCGGCTGACGATGGTCTGCAAGGCCTGAATGAGTTCGCCCGTCGCCGGCACCGGATCACGTGAGACATCCGGGTGCGCGGCGTGGGCGCCCCTGCCCTTCAGCCGGATATCAAAGAAATCTGCGCCTGCCAGAATGGTGCCGGGCGAGACCTTCAGATGGTTGGGCGCTGCGTGGGAGGAGTTGTGCAGCCCGTAAATCTCATCGACCGGGAAATCCTTGAACAGCCCGTCAGCGATCATGGCGCGTGCGCCGCCCAGACCTTCCTCGGCGGGCTGGAAAATGAAAATCACCGTGCCGGCAAAATCCCGGGTTTCCGCCAGATAGCGGGCAGTGCCGAGCAATATGGTGGTATGCACATCATGCCCGCAGCCGTGGAACTTGCCGGGATAGATGGACGCATAAGGCAGCCCGGTTTCCTCCGGCATCGGCAGGGCGTCCATATCCGCCCTCAGCCCGATGGAACGATTGCCCGCGTGCCGGCCGCGCAGTACGCCGACCACGCCGGTCTTGCCATAACCGCGATGCACCTCGATGCCCCAGGAGGCGAGCTTTTCGGCGACGATGCCGGAGGTGCGCACCTCCTCGAAACCGATTTCCGGATGCTGGTGCAGATCGTGGCGGATGGAGACGAGTTCGGGAACATAGGTCCCGATCCGGTCCAGGATTTTCGGCGCGGGCGTTTTGACGGGATCGACGGCAATATTCACGGTATCTCCTCAGGGCAAAAAATATCGTTCTCGCAATCTCGGTGATTGCGAAGTGCAGGCTTCGGAACTGGAAATTTGAGGCGGTGTGAGGCGTCAGAGCCTCAGGCCAGCCTCCTTCATCAAGGGCAGAATGCGCTCAGCGAAATAGTCGAGATCTTCGCGGAAATCGTAGAAATTCAACTGCACGCCATCGATGCCAGCCTTTTTCAGGCCGACAAGCTGCTCGACCACCTGCTCCGGTGAGCCGATGATTTCGATATTGCCGCCGAGATTACGCCCCTGCTTGTGGCGCGCATCGCCACGGCCGCGCCAGGCGTGGGCGTCGCTGTCGTAATTGTTGGTTGCAAACGCACGGGTGCCGGGCTGCGGTTTTCCGGCCTCAATGGCGTCGGCATAGGCGATCGCTTGCCTCTCCGTGTCGCGGCTGACGATGATCGGGTTAATGAGCGTCTTCACCTGCCGGCCATAGGCCTTGGCGCGGTTCTTGATGGTGGCGATATGATCAGGAAGCGTTTCCAGCGCGCTGTCGATATGCGCACCGCCGGGCGAAGTTACGAAGACCAGATCGGAATGGCGGGCGGCGAAATCGATGCCGGCCGGCGAGCCGGTCGCCGTCACCAGTGGCGGGCGGCCAAAGGCGGGCTTCGGCGTTATCCAGCCGTTGTTGATCGCCCAGGGGTTAAGCTTGCCCTCATAGGAGAAGTTTTCGGTTTCACCCCACAGGCGGTGAAGCACATCGAACAATTCGCCCGCCATGTCATAGCGCTTGTCATGGTCGATCCGCTGCCAGCCGAACATTTCATGCTCAATGGCGCGGTGGCCGGTGACGATGTTGATGCCCCAGCGTCCCTTGGCGATATGGTCCAGCGTCGCGCCATATTTGGCGAGATGCAGCGGATGCAACGGCCCGTAAAGCACATGGATGGTGGAGATCAGAAGAATGCTCTTCGTGACCGCCGCCATGGCACCCAGCGCAATGAAACTGTCGAGCGAGGATTCGCCATCATAACCGCCCTTGGGCAGCCATTGCGTGCGGCTGAAGGCGATTTCGAAACCAAGCTCTTCGGCGCGCTTCACCAGTTCCGCATTGTAATCGAAGGTCCAGCTGTTGCTGGTTGGCAGGCTGGAGAAGTTGATGTCCTGCAGATTGAGGAACAGCCCCAGCATTAGCGGCTGCTTTACCGCACGGCTGAGCGGGCTGTCTTCGAAATCGTAAGGACCCTTCAGTTCGGGACCTTCGGGCAGTGGAACAGTCAGCGCCATGTCTTTTCTCCCTCGGAATGATCGCCCTGCGGGCTGGTCGCAGTCAGCCGGGTGCGCAGATAGTCTTCCACGCTGCGGGGCAGCCGACCGGTGATCTCGTAGATGGTGTCATTGACCGAGGCCGCGAGGCCTTCGCGGATGAGTTGACCGAATTCACCGATCGCCTTCTGTTCGAATGCGCCGATATGCGGCGGAAAGGCAGGAGCAGCGTTGTGCGAAACTCCGACGGGGCGATGCAGGATTCTGGCTGCGATACGGGCGATTTCCAACACCGACAATGCTTCGCCGCCAGTCAGCACGAAGGTGCCGGAAACGGGTGTGCTTGCTGTCATGGCCTGAACCGCGACATCGGCGATATCGTCGGCATCGATGAAGGAAACGGCCGCATCGTCAAAGCGGGCAGGCACATCCTCGCCCTTGCGTAGTGCTACAACGACGGGTTCCAGCGCCACCTGCATCCAGGCATTCGGCCTGAGGATCGTATGCGCGATGCCGCTCCCGGTCAGATGTTTTTCCACCTCTGCATGGGCCGCACCCGAGATGGAGTGTGCGGCATTGGCGATGGTCCAGTCGGAGCCGGATATTTTCACGATCCGAGATACGCCGGCAGAGAGAGCGGCATCGATGACCGCCTTCTGGTCCGCCGCCAGCGTTTCACCGATTGGGGAAAGCAGGAACACCGTGTCTATTGCACGTGAGGCCTCTTTCAGGCTGGCCGGATCGGAGAAGTTTCCCTCCGCGATATCCACCCTTTCGCCCCAGAGTTTGAGCGCGTCCTCACGCCGGCGGGTCAGCACCCTAACCTTCGCCTCTTTCTGCAAAAGACGGCTGACGACGCGTTGGCCGAGCTTGCCGGTTGCACCCGTTACAAGAATGGTTGCTGTCATGACGCCCTCACTTCGCCGCAGCCTGTGGCGCGGCATCTTGCCGTGGAGAATGGGCACGCGGATCGGCCCAGTCGTTCACATCGAAATCGTCAGGGATGAATTTCCATTCCAGCAGGAAATCCTTGAAATGACCGAGCGCATCCAGCTCCGCCGGATCGAGATCGAGCCTCAGGTTGCGATACACATCTGCCCCGTTGGCGGCGATAACCGCTTCCTCGCTGACACCGATCTCGCGGGCGATGAAACGCACCGCTTCCGCCGGATTGTCATTCGCCCATTGGGCAACCCCCTGCACGGTGGCCACGAGGTCTGCGACCAGATCGGGCCTTTCATCGGCAAAGGTGGCATCCACAGTCAAAGGACGTGGCGTGCCGTTGTTGATGCGGATTTTCGGATCGGGGTGAAACCCGGTCGAGACGACGACGTGCGCACCGATGAGATTGGCGACGGTGACACCTTCCGCTCCCTTGACGAAAAACGCATCGATCTGCCCGCGATGTAATGCAGCGATCTCCTCGCCATAGGGAAGCCGGCGGCGCAGACCATGGAACCTGTCGTCAGCCGGACCGAGCAGCACCGGCTCGATGGCGGTGAGATCGACCAGCTCGACCTCCGCGACGGAAAGGCCGGAAACGGTCAGCGCCGACACGATGCCCTTGAGCGATGTCGCGCGCTGGAAATCAATGGTTTCGTTCGGTCGTTTCGGCAACCCGATGCGCCGGCCCTTGAGTTCGCCGCCCTTTGTTATCCCGCTGGCCGGCAAGGCTATGACCGCCTGAAACTCGTCGGTTCTGGTCAACCCGACAAGACGCGTCTGGCGTCCACCGGATTTTGCCCAGATAGGCGGAATATTGCCGCCCTGACGGAAAGACCAGTCCAGACGGTGATCGAAATGGCTCTGGCGAATAGCCGGATCGGCCGCATCGCGAATGGAGGAGACCGTGATACCATGGCCGGCGAAACTATCCTCGATCCAGCCAAGCTGCACTGCGATGGAAAGCGGCGTGGGCGCCGGGCAGCGCGTATACCAGACGGTTTCTGGGTGGGTTGCTTGGCGAAGGGCCGCATCAGCCATGGCGTTCGTCCTCTCAATTGCGATCTGGACGACACGCTACACGCCATAAAATATTTTCTATAGATAAAGTGTACTATTTGAGAGGCCGTTGAGGAAATTCGTTTCCATATCACCGGCGCTTCACGCTGCTGACAAAATATCCTTTCGGAAATGGCATCATTGTCGAACGAAGCTTCGGCGGGGAGCGGCGCTCGACGTGGGGCGTCTCCTAGGGAACGGACGGCCATGGCGCGAAAGTTTTTCTTCTCCGAACAGCAAGGATTTTTAACTCGCGACCGGAACCCCGGCTGTTACGCTTCCCCGCAATTGCGCCGGACCCGCAAGCCGGCAATCCAACAGACCCAAAAAGAAAAAGTGGCAGCATGAGCAAGACCAAACGCCGGCTCAATCTCAATGTCGGCATCAACACCACCGGATACCTCGCCAATGCCTGGAGATACAGGAGCGGAGACCGGCACGATATCAATGACATCGGCTATTACCGGCGACTGACGGAACTGGCCCATAAAGGCCGGTTCGATGCCGTTTTCCTTTCGGATCATCCGGCATTGCTGACCGACCCGACAAGCCGACCGTTTCACACCATCGATCCGCTCATCCTCTCCACATCACTTGCCGCGCAGGTGCCGGATATCGGCTTCGTGGCGACGGTGTCCTCCACCTATAACTCACCCTATAATTTCGCCAGACGCACGCAATCCATCGATATCGTCACCGGCGGGCGGTTGATCGTCAATATCGTCTCCTCCTTCAATCCCAGTGTCGCCGCCAATTTCGGCAACGATCCGCTGCCACCGCGCAATGAGCGATATGCCAAGGCGACCGAATTTCTCGATGTCGCGAAAAAGCTCTGGTCGAGTTGGGATCCGCGCCGCGAAGGCGAGGTGCCGGAAGGCCTCTTCTGGGATGCGGCGACGGCTGAGGCAATCGATCACGAGGGAGAATATTTCCACGTCAAAGGCCCGCTCAACGTGCCACGCGGGCCGCAGGGTCACCCCGTCATTGCGCAGGCAGGCGCCTCCGAAGGCGGCATCGATCTCGCGGCCCGTCACGGCGAGATCATCTATTGCAACATATTGTCTCGTCCCGCCGGTCAGGCCTTCGGCAAGAAAGTTCGTGACCGCGCCGTCTCCTTTGGCCGCGATCCCTCGGGCATCCGCATTGTTCCGGGCCTCGTCGTCATTCTCGGCGAAACGCGCGAGGAAGCGCTGCGCAAACACGAACTTTACAGCGGAACCGGCTCGGAAGACGGTCTTCTGGCGCGCTTTGCCAAGGAAAACGGCATCGATCCCCGCGACTTCGACCCCGATGCGAAGCTGGATGCGGCGCGCTTCATTCCGGACCAGAACCGGCAATGGGCGGTGGGCATGGGGCTTGGCCTTTCCGATCTGCTGAGCCATGAAAAGCTCACCGCCCGCGAGGCCGTGCGGCGCTCGGAGGGGCACCATCGGCTGCTGCTTGGCACAGCGGAGGAGGTTGCGGACGGCATCATCGACCTCTGGCAGGACGGCACGGTTGACGGCTACACCCTGCAGCCGCCCCGCGCCCCTGATGATATCGCCGAATTCGTCGAAAAGGTCGTGCCGGTGCTTCAGGATCGCGGCGTTTACCCGCGCGAATACGAAGGCGCGACGATACGCGACAGATACGGCCTGCCCCAACCGGACTGACGCTGTTCCCCATCCTCCGCCATTCCGACGCTCGGCGCAGGAATGGCAACGTTGTGACGACGCTATTGACCTGTCGCCACTTTCAGAACCGGCCGGCCGCCGGAAAGCTGCGGCACGACGGACGCGAAATCCGTCACGATCTGGCGATAGTCTTCCGGCTGGAATTCATAGGGCAGTTCCAGACGGAATTCCGAGACATGCGGCAGAACGGGATCGCGCGACAGCTTCTCCAGAATTTCACCCGTCGTCCCGACGATATCAGGCAGAAAAAGCGTGCGGCGCGCACCATGCGGCGTATGCGTGCGCTTGTCGCGCTCGGCCGCAAACTCCGCATAACGGCGGCGTGTCGCCGGGCTGGCACTGTCCGTCGGCAAAATCACGCGACCTAGGGCGACGCGCGGCTGGCGCTCATGCGCCCATTCCTGCCGGAAGCGGGCAACGAGGGCCGCCTGCGCCGTCAGAAAATCATCGGTATTTTCACCGCTAACGATATTGCCGGTCAGGAGATTGAAACCCGCCTTCCCCGCCCAGCGCGCAGAATTCTGCGATCCGCCGCCATACCACAACCGGTCGGTCAAACCCCTGGCGAAGGGCCGAAGGCGCGGCACCTGCGCCCCCGCCGCATTTCCCGCCTCCGTTTCGCTGGACAGCGGTTCCGATCTCAAGGCCCTGGCGAGCTTCTCGGCACGGGCATGGCTGTAATCCACATCGGGTGCCGTATCGACATAGTCCGAAATCAGATGGGCGAAGGGCGGCGCGCCCACAGAGACACCGACATTCAGCCGTCCGTGTGACAACACATCCACGGTGGCGAGATCTTCGGCCAGCCTGAACGGGTTTTCATATCCAAGTTGAATGACGGCGGTACCGAGCCCGATCCGCTTCGTGCGCTGCGACGCCGCCGCAAGAAAGGTGGCGGCCGAGGACACACCGCGCTCCAGATGACGCTGACGAACCCAGGCACTGTCATAACCCAGTGCCTCGCCTGCTTCGAAAAGCTGCAGGGTTTCTTCCAGCCCCAACGCAGGGTCATCATCGTGATAATTGCCGGGAACCAGAAAAGCGAAATGGGAGATATGGGAAAGGGGCATGATATGCATCCGGGAATGATTGTTGAGGCAAGATGAAGCTCAGGCAGCGCAGGTGCGGCCGTCATCCCGTGCCGCGCATACGCAAGATAGAATGCACGATGACCGGCATCGCTGGCGCGGCATGGTCTTTTATAGTCCCGGGGATTTTTGAAAGATCGTTGCGCGATTCAGTAATCTACTAAAATTATGAATTAATCCGCGAAGGCACTCGCTTTATCCCCCTCTCCCTCCTTGCCAAAAACGCCAACATATCGAGCGCCGCGCAAATGCCCTTGATTTTCCTCTCCAACATGTAATACAGATTATCATACATGTTGACAAATAACGCAGACATGTATGACATTGCAGCAGCCACAAACGCCGCGATACCTGCATGAGGGAGGAATTATGATCATCACCGACGTCGAAGTCCGTGTTTTTCGCACGACGACCCGTCGGCACTCGGACAGTGCCGGTCACGCGCATCCGGGTCCGGCACATCAGGTGGAACAGGCCATGCTGACCATCCGCACGGAAGACGGTCAGGAAGGCCATTCCTTCACCGCGCCGGAGATCGTTCGCCCGCATGTCATCGAAAAATTTGTCAAGAAAGTCCTGATCGGCGAGGATCATCGTGATCGGGAACGCCTGTGGCAGGGCCTTGCCCACTGGCAACGTGGCTCGGCGGCGCAGCTGACGGACCGCACGCTGGCGGTGGTGGACTGCGCGCTCTGGGACCTTGCCGGCCGCAGCCTCGGACAACCTGTATACAAGTTGATCGGCGGTTATCGCGACAAAGTGCTCGCTTATGGCTCGATCATGTGCGGCGATGAATTGGAAGGCGGCCTTGCAACGCCTGAAGATTACGGCCGGTTTGCCGAAACGCTGGTGAAGCGCGGTTACAAGGGCATCAAGCTTCACACCTGGATGCCGCCCGTCAGTTGGGCGCCGGATGTGAAGATGGACCTCAAGGCCTGCGCGGCCGTGCGCGAGGCGGTCGGACCGGATATTCGCCTGATGATCGACGCCTTCCACTGGTATTCCCGCACCGATGCGCTGGCGCTGGGGCGTGGTCTGGAAAAACTCGGCTTCGATTGGATCGAGGAGCCGATGGATGAGCAATCGCTCTCCTCCTACAAGTGGCTCTCCGACAATCTCGATATTCCCGTCGTCGGCCCGGAAAGTGCGGCCGGCAAGCACTGGCACCGCGCGGAATGGATCAAGGCCGGCGCCTGCGATATTCTTCGCACCGGCGTCAACGATGTCGGCGGCATCACGCCGGCGCTCAAGACCATGCATCTGGCCGAAGCCTTCGGTATGGAGTGCGAGGTGCATGGCAACACGGCGATGAACCTGCATGTGGTTGCCGCCACCAAGAATTGCCGCTGGTATGAGCGCGGCCTGCTACACCCCTTCCTCGAATATGATGACGGCCACGACTATCTGAAGTCGCTGTCGGACCCGATGGACAGCGATGGCTTCGTCCACGTTCCCGACCGGCCGGGCCTTGGCGAGGATATCGATTTCACCTTCATCGACAATAACCGGGTGAGGTAAGGAGCGATGAAAACCGTGCTCGCCTTTGGAGACAGCCTCACCTGGGGCGCGGACCCGGCAACGGGTCTCCGGCACGCCGCCGCACATCGCTGGCCGGAGGTACTGGAGGCCGAGCTTTCCGGAAAGGCGAAGGTTCACCCGGAAGGGCTTGGCGGGCGCACCACCTGTTATGACGACCATGCTGGTCCGGCCTGCCGCAACGGCGCGCGGGCGCTGGAAGTCGCGCTTTCGTGCCACATGCCGCTTGATCTCGTCATCGTCATGCTCGGCACCAACGACATTAAACCGGTGCATGGCGGTCGCGCGGAAGCCGCCGTTTCGGGCATGCGTCGGCTGGCGCAAATCGTCGAGACCTTCATCTACAAGCCGCGAGATGTAGTGCCAAAACTTCTGATCGTTGCACCGCCGCCTTGCGTTGCAGGCCCGGGCGGAGAGTCCGCAGGTGGTCGCGATATCGGACAATCGCTGCGGCTTGCGCCGCTTTACCGCAAACTTGCCGCCGAACTTGGCCATCACTTCTTCGATGCCGGATCGGTCGCCAGCGCCTCACCGGTGGATGGCGTGCATCTGGAAGCGCCGGCAACGGCCGCGATCGGCCGGGCGCTCACCGCTCCGGTCAGAGACATTCTTGGCTGATCACGCGAAGCCTGTGGAGGAACAGACGCGCGGATCGAAACGTGGAAGGCCGTATGAACCGGCCGTATGGGAGGAAAAATGAGACATCTTCTTGCAACCGCCGCACTGGGCGCACTGCTGATCGGCGCCGTGCCGCTCAGCGTCTTTGCCGAAACGCCGAAGGACCAGCTCATCGTCGCCACGACCATGAGCAATATCCTGACCCTTGATCCCGCTGCCATTACCGGCCGCGAGACGGTGCAGGTTCTGAACAACATCTATGACACGCTGGTCGTGCTTTCGCCCAAAGATCGCAGCGTCCAGCCACGCCTTGCCGAACGTTGGGAAATCGCCGAGGATCGCAAATCGATCCGTTTCCACCTGCGCGCGGACGCCAAATTCGCCTCCGGCAATGCCGTGACGGCAAAGGACGTGGCGTGGAGCCTGAAGCGACTGCTCGCCCGCAATCTGGCGCAATCGTCTTTCCTCAAAACGCGCGGTTTCAAGCTGGAAGAGGCCGACAAGCTCTTCGTCGCCGAAAACGACCAGACCTTCGTGCTCAATATTCCAAAGCCTGATGATCCCAATCTGCTGCTGATGATCCTTGCACAGAATGGTCCCGGCTCGATCATCGATAGCCAGACGGCGCTTGCCAATGAAAAGGACGGCGATTTCGGCGGAGCGTGGCTGACGCTGAATTCGGCGGGGTCCGGCCCCTTCAAGCTGACCCAGTGGAAGTCCAACGAATATATCATCCTCACCCGCAACGACGATTATTGGGGTGAAAAAGCCAAGATGAAACGCGTGCTGATGCGCCATCTGCCGGAATCGCAATCGCAACGCCTGATGCTGGAAAAGGGCGATATCGATGTCGCCTATTCCCTGCAGGCGCCGGACCTGAAATCGCTGGAAACCGACAAGACCATCGCCATCGAATCCACACCCGGCTCCGGTTTTTATTACCTCAGCGTTTCGATGAAGGACGAGAAGTTCGCGAACAAGAAGGTTCGCGAGGCCCTGCGTTACCTGATCGACTACGAAGGTCTCGACAAGGCGGTCATGCCTTACTACGGCAAGCTGCATCAGCGTTCTCTCAGCACCGGCGTGATGGGTGCCCTGCCGGATCAGGGCTACAAGCTCGACATCGCAAAGGCCAAGGCGCTTCTGGCTGAAGCCGGTTATCCCAATGGTTTCAAGACGACGCTGCGCGTGCTTTCGGAAGACCCCTTCATGAAAGCGGCAACGGCAATCCAGAACACGCTGGCCCAGGCCGGCATCCAGGCCGAGTTGATCAGCGGCTCCGGTGACCAGATTTACGGCGCCATGCGCGAGCGCAACTTCGAACTGCTTCTCGGCCGCGGCGGCGGTGGCCAGCAGCCGCATCCGGACAACAACCTGCGCTCCATCGCCTATAATCCGAACAATGCGGATGATGCCAAGCTCACCAACTACCAGAGCTGGCGCACGAGCTTCTTCGATGAAAAGCTGAACAAGATGATCGAGGCAGCCCTCGTCGAGCGCGACGTGGCGAAACAGACGAAGCTTTATGAAGACCTGCAGGGCTATATGGACGAGATCGTTATGTCCATTCAGCCCTTCTCCGAAGTCATCGACACCGCCGCCTTCCGCAGCGACATCAAGGGCATGATCGTCAGCCCCTGGCTCTCGCGCTTTGAAGAGGTGAGCAAGGAGCGGTAAGGCATCCCACTCACCGTCATCCTCGGGCTCGACCCGAGGATCCACAGCTCCAACCGCTTATAGACCCTCGCCTCAAGGGCGAGGACGACGGCGGAGGGAGGCGAAGATATCGGCGGAGAAATTTCGTTTTACAATCCCTAAGGCGCGGCTAACCCCGCGCCTTTTTGCTGGTAACAAAGCCCGACCGATGCGTGTGGCGAAAGGAGCATCCAAACTCCGTCACCCCGGACCTGCTCCGGGGTCTAGTGCGATCAAGTCCTCGATTGCGAAAGAGTCCTTTCACGGCGCAGATGCGCCGTGGCTGGATGCCGGAACAAGTCCGGCATAACGGAAGAGAATATCTCGTCCTTTGTCAGCAGCCTAGGCGCAGTTGGCGGCCCGCCATCCCGCCCAAGCCATCCAAAAAAATTGCCCGGCACTGAAGACCGGGCAAGGAAGGAGGATTTTATTATTCGTGATGCCCCGGAGGAGGACGATCACGCTTTGGAAGCCATCATGCGCCTTCATATTCCAGTGAGGCGCCGATCAATTCACGCGCATAGGGATGCGTCGCGCCATTGCCGGCGATAGCCTCGCGCGGCAGGATTTCGGTGATTTCGCCACGCAGCATCACGGCGAAGCGATCACACATGTGGTCGACCACCGCGAGATCGTGCGTCACCATGATATAGGTAAAGCCGCGTTCTTCGCGCAGGCGCTGCAGCAGGTTGAGGATTTCCGCCTGCACTGAGACATCAAGCGCAGATGTCGGCTCATCGAGCAGAAGCAGCGACGGTTCGAGGATCAGCGCACGGGCAATCGCCACGCGCTGTCGCTGGCCGCCGGAAAGCTGGTGCGGGAAGCGGTCCAGGAACGACACCGGTAGGCCGACATCCGTGATGACCTTGCGCATGCGCTCTTCGCGGTCACCGAGCTTGTGGATAGCGAGCGATTCCCCAAGAACGGTGCGCACCGACTGGCGTGGATGCAGCGACCCGTAAGGGTCCTGAAACACCATCTGCAGGGTGCGGCATCGCTCGATCAATGGCATTTCGCGAACCGAGCGGCCATTGATGAGGATTTCGCCGCTCCAGAAATCATTCAGCATCGACACGCAGCGCAACACAGTGGATTTGCCCGAACCGCTTTCGCCGACCAGCCCGAAACACTCGCCCGGCTCGACACGAAAGGACACCGAGGGCAGCACTTTCAGCGCCGTGTGGCCGCTGCCAAAGGTGATGGAAAGATCACGGGTTTCAACGGAAACAGCCATTATACTTTCTCCTCCAGCCATTCGGGGCGACGATCCAGCACCGCGAGCGGCGCGCGCGTGCCGCCGATGCGCGGCTGCGCCGCGAGCAGGCCGCGCGTATAGGGATGCTGTGCCTGATCGAGATCGCGCGCGGCAAGCGTTTCCACCACCCGGCCGGCATACATGATGAGAACCCGATCGCAGAAATTGCGCACGAGATTGAGGTCATGGCTGATCATGATGAGACCGATGCCTCGATCCCGAACGAGGCCATCGAGAATATTCAGCACCTGCAACCGCACCGTCACATCGAGCGCAGAGGTCGGCTCGTCGGCAATGACGAGATCGGGATCGGCAAGCAGCATCATGGCGATCATGACACGCTGGCCCATGCCGCCGGAAATCTCGTGCGGATATTGCTCGTAGACGCGAGCGGCGTCGCGGATTTTCACCGCATCGAGCATGGCGAGCGCTTTTTCCCGAGCCTCCGATTTCGACGCCTTGAAATGGCGCAGATAGGTCTCCGTCACCTGATCGCCGACACGACGGATGGGATTGAGGGAGAATTTCGGATCCTGAAGGATCATCGACATGCGCCGTCCACGAACCTTCAGCATCTCCTTCTCACTGAGCGACAGAAGATCGAGACCGTCGAAATCAAGCTTGTCGGCGGTTATCGTCGCCGATGGCAGGAGCCGCAGCAGCGCCCTGCCGACGGTGGATTTACCCGAGCCGCTTTCGCCGACAATGCCAAGCCGTTCCCGGCCAAGGGTGAAGGAGATGCCGCGCACGGCCTCGGTGGGCGAACCGCCATACCGGATGCGAAGATTTTCGACGTCGAGGATTGGTTTTTCCATGGCCCTATTTCCGGTTCATCTGCTTCGGATCGAGCGCATCCCGCAGGCCGTCGCCTAAAAGGTTGAAGGCAAGGCTGACGGAAAGGATCGCAACGCCGGGGAAAGTGACGAGCCACCAGCTGTCGAGCATGTAGCGGCGTCCGGTCGCGATCATCGCTCCCCATTCCGGCAGGGGCGGCTGCGCGCCGAGACCAAGGAAGCCAAGCCCGGCGGCGGTCAGAATGACGGTCGCCATATTCAGCGTCAGACGGATCAGGACCGAAGGCAGGCACATGGGCATGATCGACTTGACGATGATACGCAGCGGCGACGCGCCCTGAAGCCTTGCGGCGGCAATGTAATCCGCCTTGCGGAAGGTCATGGCCTCGGCGCGTGCAAGCCGCGCGATCGGCGGCCACGAGGTGAGCGCGATAGCGATGATCGCATTATTGAGGCTGGGGCCTAGTGCCGCGACAAAGGCGAGCGACAGGATGAGGCTCGGGAACGACAGAAAAATATCCGTGATGCGCATCATCACCGTATCGAACTTGCCGCCGAGATAACCCGACGCCGTGCCGACCAGAAGACCGACCGGACCGACGATGATCGACACCAGCGAGATGATGGTGAGAGTGATGCGCGCGCCCCACAGAAGGCGACTGTAAATATCGCGTCCAAGCTCGTCCGTGCCGAAGAAATGGCCATTACCGGGCGGCTGCAGCGTATTGGCGAGATCCTGCACGTAAGGGTCATGTGTCGCAAGCCAGGGCGCAAAAATCGCCGCGGTGACAAGAAGCAGCAGGACAGCCAGGCCGAAGGCCGATGTCGGGCTTTTCAGCAGGAAGATGAAGATGTTCTTCAGCGCGTGCAACGGCACGGGAAGACGCAAGGAGGTTTCTGCACGGGCCGTCATCAGCGGGTCCTCGGATCGAAAAAGCGGTAGAGAATGTCGGACAGGAGATTGAGCCCGATGAAGATGACGCCGACGATAAGCACGCAGGTCATCACGGCATTCATGTCGCCGATGATAAGATTGCTGGTGAGATATTGGCCGAAGCCCGGCCAGGCGAAGACGGTCTCGATAAGAACCGCGCCCTCCAGCAGCGAGCCGTAAGCAAGCGCAATGATGGTGACGAGCTGCACACGGATATTGCCGAAAGCATGCAGCCACACCGTCTGGCGTTGCGACAGGCCTTTGACGCGCGCGGTCGTCACATATTCCTGGCCCAGCTGATCCAGCATGAAGCTGCGCGTCATGCGGGTGATATAGGCCGACGATGAATAACCGAGCAGAGCGGCGGGCAGGATGAGGTGATTGATGGCCGACCAGAAGACTTCCATATCACCCGCAAGCAGGCTGTCGATCAGCAGGAAGCCCGTCCGTTCCTCCACGAGACCGATATAGAACTGGTCCATGCGGCCACCGCCGCCGACAAGGCCGAGATGGGCGTAAAAAACGATCAGCGCGATCATGCCGGTCCAGAAGATCGGCATGGAATGGCCGAACAGGCTGAGCACCCGCACGAGATGGTCCTGCCAGCGGTCTTTCTTGACTGCTGCGTAAACGCCCATGGGAATGCCGAGGCCAGCACCGATCAGGATCGCGAAGGTCGCAAGCTCCATCGTCGCCGGCATGACGCGTATGATATCCTGGATGACGGGCTGGCCCGTGCGGATCGAGGTTCCGAAATCGCCAGTGAACACATCGCCGAGATAATAGATGAATTGTTGCCAGAGCGGCCGGTCGAAGCCGAGCGCATGGTAGACCTGCTCATAGGTTTCGCGCGTCGCGTCCTCACCGACGATTGCCCGCACGGGATCGGCAGGCATCAGGCGGCCGATGAAAAAGGTCAGCAGCAGCAATCCGAGCAGCGTGACCGCAATACTTCCGATCTGGCCGGACAGGCCATACAGCGAAAGGCGTCTTTTTGGCATGGTTCCTCCCTTGCCAGAAGTCGACCACGCAAAAGAACAAAGGCGCAATCCTGTCTGACAACTATTCGCAAGTTGTCACAGGTGTTGAAGGCTGTCAAGCATATGCCGGTAAAATTGGTACTGTAGCGGGACGTGGAAGATTATAGAACCGGGCTGCGATGCAGCCTTCCGAAGCCGAAGTTTCATCCGAAATCCGACAGTCTTTGCTTTGCCGGAAAAGAATTCACACACATTGCCGCAATCGCAAAAGCCTGTATTCTTTCGCCTCGAAATGCCTGCGGAGATGCCGGTCCGGTACCGGCGCATCTCCTGCTCCAGGGGGAGAAAGAAATGGCGGAAATGACACTTCTGGCATTTGCGATAGTCGCCTTTATCGGTATTGCCACGCCCGGCCCGACCGTTTTGCTGGCGCTTGCGAATGGCTCACGCTTCGGGGTCCGCCGCGCCTTGACCGGCATGGCCGGCGCGGTTCTGTCCGATTTCGTTCTGATCGGCGCGGTTGCGCTGGGATTGGGAGCCTTGCTCGCCGCTTCGGAATTCTGGTTCGGCGTCGTCAAATGGGTCGGCGTTTGTTACCTTGCCTTCCTCGGCATCATGCTTTTGCGCTCCAGAGGTTCGCTCGATGGCGCCCTTCAATCGGCAGACGCAACCGGGACCACTTCCGCCCGCTCGATTTTCCTCAAAAGCTTCCTTGTGGCGGTGACCAACCCCAAGGGATATCTGTTCTTTTCGGCTTTCCTGCCGCAATTCATCGATCCGGCAGCGCCGCAGATCCAGCAATATGCGGTGCTTGCGCTGGTTTTCGCCGGCATCGATTTCATCGTGATGTTGGGATATGCCCTGCTCGGCTCGCAGGCCGTCAGACTGTTGCGGAAATCAGGAGCGCTGTGGCTCGACCGGATTTGCGGCGGAGCGCTTTTGACGCTTGCCGCCTCTCTGGCCTTCTATCGACGGGCGAGTGCGTAACCTACTGAGAAAGCTGACCTTTCCTGGTCATTCAGCGGCAGTTCGAGAGCGCAAGAGCACCTTGTAACGTTCAAGACTGCCGCGCAGATGTGCCGCCATATATTGGCGGGCGGCATCGGCATCACCTTCGATGATGGCATCGACGATCCTCGCATGCTCCTCCTGGAGATGAAGATTGTAGTCCTTCGGGCGCGCGCCTGGCGCTGCCCCCTGCAATTCGCCACGGGGAATGATGCCGGAGCGGATGAGTTGAAGAAACTCGGGGAAACGCCTGTTCTGCGTCGCCTGTGCAATCGCCAGATGGAACTCGAAATCGGCATCCCGCGTCGGCAGCCCGGCGGCGAGACAGTCGCCTATGCGCCGATGCGCATCGACAATCGCCTCCACCTGCACGGCGGAACGGCGCGATGCCGCAAGCCCGGCGGATTCGACCTCGAAGACGGTGCGTAATTCCAGCAGCTCGATTACCGAGGAGATCCGCCCCACCGCCAGATCGTTGAAAGGCACTTCCTTGGCCGGTTTCACCTCAATGGCAAAAACGCCTGCCCCCTTGCGAGCCTCAACAAGACCATCGGCGCGCAGAATGGCGATGGCCTCGCGCACCACTGTGCGGCTGACGGAATATTCACGTGTCAGCGCGCTCTCGCTCGGAAGACGGTCGCCGGGACGGAACACGCCTTCGGACAAATCCCGCCGCAATGCGGAGCTGATTTTCGCCGCGAGCGATACTCCCGGCTTCGTGCTGCTCTCAACGTCCATTCCGGCCCACCTGTTTTAAACTTGTCTGGCATGTTAGCAAACACCCGCCACATTGCAAGGGCTGCGCTTCTCGCACCAACCGTGCTGCAAAGGGTCGACGCCGCAAAAGCAGGATTTATCCTCAGGCAGCCGCCATGGCCGAACTGCTTGAAAAGCGGTTTCTGTACTCGCCCGGCGACAGGCCGAGAATACGGTGAAACACGCGGCGGAAGGCGGCAGCATCCTCGTAGCCCACCGACCAGGCGACCTGGTCCACCGAACGGCGGGTGAATTCCAGCAGCTCCCGCGCCTTGCCGACCCGCAGATGCTGAACATATTCGATCGGCTTCAGGCCGGTCGCGGCCTTGAAACGGCGCAGGAAGGTTCGCTCCTCCAGCCCGGCATGCGTGGCCATGTCGGTCACGCTGGTGGCCCGCCCCGCGCGCGCCTGCAGCCAGTGTTGCACCTTCAGGATAGGCTCGTCGCCATGCGTCAGGCGCGGCGCAAAACTGCTGTAATGTCGCTGTTCCCGCCCCGAAGGATCGATCAGCAGGAATTTGCCGGTTTCAATCATCACCGAAGGCCCGAGCAGCCGGTCGACAATGCGCAGGCCAAGGTCGGTCCATGCCATCAGCCCGCCAGCCGTGATGATATCGCCGTCCTCGATGACGATCTTGTCTATCTCCAGACGCACATCGGGAAAACGCTCGCGAAACCGCTCGGCAAACAGCCAGTGGGTCGTGGCCGGGCGGTCGGACAAAAGGCCGGTCGCGGCAATGATGAAGGAGCCGCCGCAACTGGCGGCGAGCGTAGCGCCATGCGCGTGCCGGTCCAGCAGCCAGCGGGCATAGGGCGCAGCCTCCTCGATTTCGGCAGGCCCGGTCAGCCGACCGGGTACGACGAAGATATCGGGATGTCCCGCCCTGCCCGGCTCGGTGTCGTGACAGCGCGAAAATTCACCGCCCTCGCCCATGCTCCAGTGGCTTACACGCAATTTCGGTCCGCCGCGATCCTCGGAAAAGACCGACGCGATAGCGAAAAGATCGGTGATGCCGTGCACCATCGCAATCTGACAGTCCCGATAGAGAACCAAACCGACTTCCAGCGCGCTTCCCGCAACACCTGCCATGCCCCGCATCCCCCGTTTTGTCAGTTTCGGCTCGTTTTCTGTCAGAAGCGCCAATCCAGCCCCGGCTGCGTCAAGAGTATCTCTATTCCCATGGGACGCAAGCAAACCACCCGCAACAGGAGAGAGAGCCATGACAACGATAACCACCAGAGACGGAACGCATATCTTCTACAAGGACTGGGGCTCGAAAGACGCACAGCCCATCATCTTTTCCCACGGTTGGCCGCTCAGCGCCGATGCCTGGGATGCGCAGATGGTGTTCTTTGCCAACAACGGTTTCCGCACCATCGCCCATGATCGCCGCAGCCACGGCCGCTCCGATCAGGTCTGGCACAACAACACAATGGATCAATATGCCGACGATCTGGCCGAACTGATCGAACAACTCGATCTTCACGACGTCATTCTCGTCGGCCATTCGACCGGCGGCGGAGAAGTGACCCGTTACATCGGCCGCCATGGCACGGCCCGCGTCGCCAGGATCGCCCTCATCGGCGCTGTACCGCCGCTGATGCTGAAGACGGAAAGCAATACCATTGGCCTGCCGATCGATGTTTTCGACGGCATCCGCAAAGGCACTTTTGACAATCGCAGCCAGTTCTTCAAGGATTTGTCCATTCCTTTCTACGGCTACAACCGTGAAGGTGCTGTGATTTCGCAAGGCATTCGCGACGAATTCTGGCGGCAGGGCATGATGGGCGGCCTGAAAGGCCAACTCGACAGCGTCCGCGCCTTTTCGGAAAGCGATTTCCATCAGGACCTGAAGGCCTTCGACAAACCGACGCTCGTGCTGCACGGCGATGACGATCAGATCGTGCCGATCGGCGCTTCGGCGCTCTCCACGGTCAGAATAGTCAAACATGCGGTGCTCAAGGTTTACGAAGGTGCCGACCATGGCCTGACGCAGACCTATCAGGACCGGTTCAACGCCGACCTGCTCGCCTTCATCAACGCCTGAAATCACCCAGAAACGGAGACACGGACATGACACAGAATACATTTCTCATAACCGGCGCATCCGACGGTATCGGTGCGGTCTATGCCGAACGCCTCGCAAAACGCGGCCACGATCTCATCCTCGTGGCGCGGCGTGCCGAAAAGCTGAAAGCATTGGCCGCACTGCTGGAAAAGGATTACCACATCACTGTTGAGGTTCTCTCCGCCGATCTTTCCAGGGCGGAAGACCTCGAAAAGGTCGAGGCCCGGTTGCGTGACGACCGGCGGATTACCGGCCTCGTCAACAATGCCGGCATTGCCGGGGAAGGTTCGATCACGGCGCTGGATCCGGCCTATGTCACGACGATGATCAACCTCAATATCCTTGCCGTCACCCGGCTTGCAGCGGCGATCGCGCCACGTCTCGCCGCCGATGGAAAGGGCACGATCATCAACATCACCTCGGTAACGGCGCTGATGCCGGCAGCATTTACCGCCGTCTATCCGGCAACCAAGGCCTTCGTGCTTGCCTTCACCGAAGCACTGCACGCGCAGCTTTCCCCTTCCGGCGTGCGGGTGCAGGGTGTCCTGCCGGGCATTACCCGCACGGCGATCTGGGAAGAGGAACGGCTCGAGGCCATTCCGGCCGCCATGGTCATGGATGTTTACGAGATGGTGGATGCCGCCCTCGCCGGTCTCGATCTCGGCGAGACCCTGACCATTCCCTCCCTGCCAGACGCGGCCGATTTCGAAAATTTCCTTGCAGCCCGCGCAGCATTGAGGCCCAATCTGTCGCATGCACTTGCCGCCAGCCGGTATCGTGCAACTCAAACCGAATAGAGGGAGACGCATCATGATCCTCGGACTGACCATTCCCCAATTCACGACATTGCACGTTGCCCTGAGCCTCGTTGGCATCGTAACCGGACTGATCGCTCTGCCCGCTTATGCGGCGGGGCGGTGGATGCCGCGTATGATGGCGCTTTTCCTCGTTACCACACTCGCCACAACGCTCACCGGCTTCCTGTTTCCAATCGGCAACTTCACACCGGCACTCGGCGTCGGCATCATCTCGACCGCCATTCTGGCGATCGCGCTGGTGGCGCTTTACGGATACGGCCTCAATGGCAGGGCGCGAACTGTTTATACGATCACCGCCACGATCGGCCTTTATCTGAATATGTTCGTGCTGATCGCTCAGGCCTTCCTCAAGGTCGAGGCGCTCAACGCACTGGCGCCAAACGGCAACGAGCCGCCATTTCTCGTCGCTCAACTGGCCTTACTTATTGCGGCGATCTGTCTTGGCTGGAAGGCGACACGCCGCAAGCTTATCGCCTGAGGCCAGCCCTCCCCACGTAGCCCCCTGCGGGCGCTCCGGAAAAGGCACTCTTGCCCGATCCCCTTCGGGCAAGAGGTAAAGCTTTGTTCTAAATACAGAAATCCCGCGTCTGAAATTTCTTCTATCGCCTATTGCCGTCGATCAATATACATTATACAATAATATATATTGATTTAGAACAATAGGAGATGCCGATGAGTGCCGTGAGGATCAACGAACGTCTGACAGTCGCAGGCCAGCCGGAGATCGCCGACTTTCCATCGTTTTCCGCACAGGGATACAAAAGTATCATCAATGCCCGACCGGATGGCGAAGAGCCCGGCCAGCCGGGCAATGCGCATGAAAAAAGCGCCGCCAGCGCCGCGGGTCTGACCTACAGCTTCATTCCGGTCAGCGGCCCGACCATCACCGAGGCCGATATTCGTGCTTTTCAGCAGGCGATGGCCGAAGCCAAAGGGCCCGTATTTGCCCATTGCAAGGGCGGAGCGCGCGCACTTACGCTTTATGTTCTCGGCGAAGCGCTGGACGGGCGCATGAAACAGGGTGAGATCGGGGCTTTCGGCCAACAGCACGGTTTCGACCTTTCGGGTGCCGTTCGCTGGCTGGAGCGGCAGGTCGCAACAAAGCCGCACGTCAAAGCCTTCTTCGATCCGCGCACATGGAGTGTGCAATATGTCGTCTCGGACCCAGCAACCCGACGCTGCGCGATCATCGACCCGGTCTACGATTTCGACGAAAAATCCGGTGCGACCGGAACGATGAATGCGGATGCCATTCTGGATTATGTGAAGGACCAAGGCCTCTCGGTCGAATGGATCCTCGACACCCATCCACATGCCGACCATTTTTCCGCCGCCCATTATCTCAGCCAAAAAACCGGCGCGAAAACGGCCATCGGTGCCAAGGTCACGGGCGTGCAGAAGCTCTGGCAGGAGAAATACAACTGGCCCGATCTTGAGACCGACGGTTCGCAATGGGACCGGCTGTTTGAAGCGGGAGACAGGTTCAGCATCGGTTCGCTGGAAGCCCGTGTGCTGTTTTCGCCCGGACACACGCTGGCCTCCGTGACCTACGTGGTCGGCGACGCCGCCTTCGTGCACGATACGTTGTTCATGCCGGATTCCGGCACGGCGCGGGCGGATTTTCCGGGTGGCAGCGCCGAAGAACTCTGGGCGTCCATTCAGGATATTCTCGCCCTTCCCGACGAAACGCGGCTTTTCACCGGCCATGATTATCAACCCGGCGGCCGCGCCCCGAAATGGGAAAGCTCGGTTGGCGAACAGAAACGCAGCAATCCGCATCTGGCGAACATGACAAAGGAGGGGTTCATTCAGCTGCGCGAGACCCGGGACCGTACCTTGCCGATGCCGAAGCTCATTCTGCACGCCTTGCAGGTCAATATTCGCGGCGGCCGTCTGCCGGAGCCGGAAGCCAATGGCAAACGATACCTGAAACTCCCGCTCGACGTGCTGGAGGGCAGCACATGGTGAAGGAAAACATACGGAAACAGTCGCCCGATATCACCGAAATTCCGCTTCCCGAGATGGAGGAACGCGCCGTCGAGGTTGCGATACTTTTAAAGACGCTCGCCCATCCCGCGCGGCTGATGCTCGCCTGCACGCTGGCGCAGGGTGAGTTTTCCGTCGGCGAACTGGAAGCCAAGCTGGATATCCGCCAACCCACACTTTCCCAGCAACTGGGTGTCCTTCGAGAAGCGGGCGTCGTTGAAACACGGCGCGAGGCCAAACAAATCTTCTATCGCCTGACCGAAGCCAAGGCCGCGCAACTGATCGAGGCTCTTTACGCCATCTTCTGCGCGCCGGAGGAAAACCCGTGACGCCCTATTGGCCCTCGCTTTTCGGCGGCATGCTGCTTGGCCTTGCGAGCGTTCTCCTGTTCCTCTTCAACGGTCGCATCGCCGGCATCAGCGGCATCGCGGGCAAGTTGCTTGGAAAAGAGCGGCGGTTTGCAGATTTGGCTTTCGTGATGGGCCTACTGGCCGGACCTTATCTTTATGCCGTCACATTCGGCCGGCTTCCCGCTGTCACCATCCTTGCGCCATGGCCGCTGATCCTCGTGGCCGGTCTGCTGGTGGGTTTCGGCACACGCATGGGGTCCGGCTGCACCTCCGGCCACGGCATCATGGGGTTGGCGCGGTTTTCCCGGCGCTCAATCGCAGCAACCGCGACCTTCCTGATCACCGGCATTCTTGCCGCGACGGTGACGGGAGCCCTTTCATGAAAAATCCAGCCATAGCGCGTGTTACAGTTGCGCTGCTAGCCGGAGCGCTGTTCGGCTTCGGCCTTTCGCTCTCCGGCATGGTCGATCCGGCCCGCGTTTCAGGTTTTCTCGATGTGGCGAGCGGCCATTGGGACCCGAGCCTGATGTTCGTTCTCGGTGGCGCGGTCATGGTCGCCGTGCCGGGCGTTCTGCTGTGCCGTTTCCTTGCCAGACCGATCCTCAGCGCAGAATTCCATCTTCCCGCCAAAGCCCGCATCGACGCGCCATTGGTTATCGGTTCGGCGATTTTCGGTGCTGGCTGGGGGCTTGCCGGTTTCTGCCCCGGCCCGGCGATTTCGGCTTTGGCTCTCGGCCTCGTGCCGGTCATTCTCTTCGTCTGCGCCATGATCGCCGGCATGCTTGCCCACGACCAAATCTACGCAAAACGACGATAGAAGCGCCTTACTTCGACGCGCATGAAACAGCCCTGCGCGGAAGCGAAAAAGCTCCCGCGCAGACACGCTCGATTACACGTCGATCAGGCTCTTGCCCGTCATTTCCGCAGGCAGCGGCACGTTCATCAACTGCAGCAGCGTAGGAGCGACATCGGCAAGAATACCGTCATGCAGCTTCGCGCCTTCAGGTCCACCGAACAGGATCACCGGCACCGGATTGGTGGTGTGAGCGGTGTGCGGGCCGCCCGTCACCGGGTCCACCATGGTTTCGCAATTGCCGTGGTCGGCAATCACCAGCATGGCGCCGCCAACCTTTTCCAGCGCGGCAACAACGGCGGCAAGCCCACGGTCCACGGCTTCGCAGGCCTTGATAGCGGCTTGCAGATCGCCGGTATGGCCCACCATGTCCGGATTGGCGTAATTGGTAACGATGAGGTCGTAACCCTTGCCAATCGCCTCGACGAATTTCTCCGTTACTTCCGGCGCACTCATTTCCGGCTGCAGATCGTAGGTCGCAACCTTCGGAGATTTCGGCATGAAGCGGTCTTCGCCGACTTCCGGCTCTTCCTTGCCACCATTCAGGAAGAAGGTGACATGCGGATATTTTTCCGTCTCGGCCAGGCGGAACTGCGTAAGCCCCTGCTTCGCCACCCAGGCGCCCAGCGTATTGGCGATATCGCGCTTGGGGTAAGCCGTCGTCATGAAGGTGGCGTGTTTGGTGGAATATTCCACCATACCAAGCAACGCCGAAAGTTCAGGCTTTTTGCGCGCGAAACCATCAAAATCATCCGCGCCGATGGCGAGCAGGATTTCACGGGCGCGGTCGGCGCGGAAATTCAGGCAGAAAAGGCCGTCGCCCTCCTTGAAGCCTTCATAACCGTCAATCACTGTCGGCAGGATGAATTCATCCGTGACATTGTTTTTGTAGCTTGCGGCAACGGCGCTCACCGCATCCGGCGCCCGTTCGCCCCGGCCAAGCACCATGGCGTCATAGGCCTTTTCAACACGCTCCCAGCGGTTGTCGCGATCCATCGCATAATAACGGCCGATCACCGTGCCGATGCTGGCTCCTGCCGGTAGGCTTGCCGCAAAGGCGGTGACGAAACCTTCCGCCGATTGCGGCGCGACATCGCGGCCATCGGTGATGGCATGCACGACGACCTTCAGCCCCAGATCGGTCAGGAGCTTCACCGCCGCCTGACCATGGACGATATGGCCGTGAACGCCACCATCGGAAACGACGCACATCAGATGTGCGACGCCGCCAGCAGCCTTCACCTTTGCTGCGAAATCCAGCATCGCGGCATTCTGGAAAAAGCTGCCGTCTTCGATCGCCAGATCGATCTGGCCGAGATCCATGGCGACGATGCGGCCGGCGCCGATATTGGTATGCCCCACCTCGGAATTGCCCATCTGCCCGGTCGGCAGGCCGACATTCGGACCGAATGTGGTCAGCCGCGCATTCGGGCAGGTGGCGAAAAGCCGGTCCATGGTGGGCGTGTTTGCCAGAACCGGCGCATTGCTGGACGTGTCCTCGCTCAGTCCCCAGCCATCGAGAATAGTCAGGACAACGGGTTTGGGAGTGCTCATGAAAGGACCTTCTTCTTCATTCGGTTGCCGGCGGACAGCGAAGCGCTGGGCACCGGAGCGCCCCCGTCCGCCACTGTGATCACGATGAGAAAACACGCTTCTCGTTCTTTCTCTTCTATACCCGAAGATCGCGAACGCAAGCCTATACCGACACCGAAACAGTTCCGTGAAGCTGAAGTGCTTCACGGAAGAAAAGCCATTTCGAACGCAACCTCAGCCGTCGATGAAGATCAGAGCCGGCTTTTCCAGCAGCGCCTTGATAGCCTGAATGAAGACGGCGGCATCCCAGCCGTCGACAACCCGGTGATCGAAGCTGGAGGACAGGTTCATCATCTTGCGCGGCACGAAACGGCTGCCATCCCAGACCGGTCGTGTCACGATCTTGTTGACGCCGATGATCGCCACCTCGGGGTAATTGATGATGGGCGTCGAAACGACACCACCCAAAGCGCCGAGCGAACTGATGGTGATGGTCGACCCCGTCAGCTCGTCGCGCGCCGCAGTGCCGGTACGGGCCGCTTCCGCGACACGCGCGACTTCCGAAGCGCATTCCCAGAGGCCGAGCGTTTCCGTGTGGCGAACGACCGGAACCGTTAGCCCCGCCGGCGTCTGCGTGGCGATACCGATATGGACCGCTTCATAGTGGCTGACGACACCGTTATCGTCATCGAAGGTGGCATTCATGCCGGGATGATCGGCGACCGTTTTGACAAGCGCCTGCATCAAAAACGGCAGGATCGTCAGCTTCGGCTGTCCCGAGCGGCGGTTGCCGTTCATGGTCGCGCGCAAATCCTCCAGATCCGTCACGTCGATTTCCTCGACATAGGTAATGTGGGGAATACGGGAAGCGGAAAGTGTCATCTTCTCGGCAATCTTGCGCCGCAGCCCCGTCACCTTCACCTGTTCCACGGCACTGTCACCGGTCACAACAGGCGCAGGCCGTTCGGGCTTTGACCGCGCGGTGAGATAGGTGTCGAGATCGGCATGGGTGATATGCCCATCCGGCCCTGTTCCCCTCACCTGGCCGAGATCGATATCGAGATCGTCGGCGCGCTGGCGAACGGCGGGCGACGCCAGAGGTTTATGGTGCTCAACCTCAGGAGAAGGAGGCGCATCGTTGATTTCACGGGCGGGCTGGATTTCAGCCGTTGGCGGCTCTCCCTTCATGTCGGATGGCGCTTCCGGCTCCGGCATATTCCCGGCCGGCGAGACCACAGCGGCGGCATTGGTTTCGATGCGCACCAGCGGCGCTTTCACCGCCACCGTGTCGCCCACCTCTGCCGCCAGCCATGTGACGGTGCCTGCAACCGGCGAGGGGATTTCGACCGTCGCCTTGTCCGTCATCACCGCGGCCAGCACCATGTCCTCATGCACCGGATCGCCGGGTTTGACGTTCCATTCCACCAGTTCGGCCTCCGCGACGCCTTCACCGACATCGGGCATAGTGATAACAAATTCCGCCATCTTCAGGCCTCCATGACTTCGACGAGGGCGCGCCCGACGCGGGCCGGTCCCGGAAAATAGTCCCATTCCTGCGCATGGGGATAAGGCGTATCCCAGCCGGCAACGCGGACGACGGGGGCCTCGAGATGATAAAAGCAATGTTCCTGCACCAGCGACACAACTTCCGCACCGAAGCCGGAAGTGAGCGTCGCCTCATGCACCATCACGCAGCGGCCGGTCTTGGAAACGGACTTGACGATGGTATCGAGATCGAGCGGCAGCAGGCTGCGCAGATCGATGATCTCGGCATCCACCCCCGTCTCTTCCGCTGCCGCCAGCGCCACATGCACCATGGTGCCATAAGTAATGACGGTGACGTCCTGCCCGGGGCGGCGGATTTCGGCCTTGCCGATCGGAATGGTGTAGTGCCCTTCCGGCACCTCGCCCATCTCGTGCTTCGACCATGGCGTTACCGGCCTGTCGTGATGGCCATCGAAAGGGCCGTTATAAAGCCGCTTCGGTTCCAGAAACATGACAGGATCGGGGTCTTCGATCGATGCGATCAGCAGCCCCTTGGCGTCGTAAGGGTTGGAGGGAACTACTACCTTCAGCCCGCAGACATGGGTGAATAGCGCTTCGGGGCTCTGGCTATGCGTCTGCCCGCCGAAAATGCCGCCGCCCGTCGGCATTCTGAGAACAATCGGGCAGGTGAAATCGCCGTTGGAGCGGTAACGAATGCGGGCCGCCTCCTGGGTGATCTGGTCATAAGCGGGATACATGTAATCGGCGAACTGGATTTCGACACAGGGGCGCAAGCCATAAGCGGCCATGCCGATTGCCGTGCCGACAATGCCGGATTCGCTGATCGGCGCGTCGAAACAGCGGGTCTTGCCGTATTTTCCCTGCAAGCCCTGCGTGGCACGGAACACGCCGCCGAAATATCCCACATCCTCGCCGAACACCACCACGTCGTCGCTACGTTCCATGGACACATCCATGGCGCTGCGGACGGCTTCGATCATCGTCATTCTCGTCATGTCACCACCCCGCCTTCTGACGTTGCCGGACGAGATGTGCCGGCATCTCGGCATAGACGCCCTCGAAAATATCCTTTTTCGGCGGTTTTCCGCCCTCATGCAGCGTGCCGTGGCTTTCCGCCTCGCGTTGCGCCTCAAGCACCTCGTCGGCAATCTCCGCTTCCGCCTGCCGGTGCCGATCCTCCGACCAGACGCCGCGAAGGATGAGATGTTTTTTCAGCCTCAGAACCGGGTCGCCCAACGGCCACGCCTCGGATTCTGTCTTCGGGCGATAGGCGCTTGGATCATCCGAGGTGGAATGCGCGCCGACGCGATAGGTCACATATTCGATCAGCGTCGGACCGAGATTGCGTCGCGCCCGCTCCACTGCCCAGCGTGCCACGGCATAAACGGCGAGATAATCATTGCCATCGACCCGTAGTGCGGGAATGCCGAAACCCAGCCCGCGCGCCGCAAATGTGCCGGAACCGCCGCGCGCGATGCCCTGAAAGGTGGAAATGGCCCATTGGTTGTTGACGATATTGAGGATGACTGGCGCCTTGTAGGTGGAGGCGAAGACCAGAGCGGAATGAAAATCCGACTCTGCCGTCGAGCCGTCGCCGATCCATGCAGCCGCGATCTTGGTATCGCCCTTGATCGCAGATGCCATCGCCCAGCCGACCGCCTGCACATATTGCGTGGCGAGATTGCCGGAGACGGTGAAGAAGCCGTGTTCCTTCGAGGAATAGAGAACCGGGAGCTGCCGCCCATGCAGCGGGTCCAGCTCGTTGGAATAGATCTGGTTCATCATGGTGACAAGCGGATAGTCGTCGGCGATCAGCAGACCCGCCTGCCGGTAGGTCGGGAAGTTCATGTCGCCTTTGGACAGCGCCTTGCGAAAGGCGCAGCTTACCGCCTCTTCCCCCAGATGCTGCATGTAAAAGGAGGTCTTGCCCTGCCGTTGCGCCATCAGCATGCGGGCATCGAAAGCCCGCAGCCGCATCATGTTTTTCAGGCCGACCAGCAAATCCTCGTCCGAAAGCAGCCCCGCCCATGGCCCAACAGCCTCGCCCTGATGATTGAGGACACGGATGATCGAATAGGCTAGATCGCGCATGCTTTCCGGCGCGGCATCTACCTCCGGGCGCGGCACGGAACCGGCTTTGGGTATCTTCACATTGGAGAAATCCGGCTGGTCGCCGGGCCGCACCGCTGGCTCCGGCACATGCAGGCTGAGATGTGGCGTTTCGGTTATATCCATTCTACTCCTCCCATCGCCATCTCCTCCAGACGACGAAACAATTCTTAGAGGTTGCGCGCGATGACCATGCGCTGGACATCGCTGGTTCCCTCGTAAATCTGGCAGATGCGCACATCGCGATAGATCCGCTCCACCGGATAATCCGCCATGTAGCCGTAACCGCCGTGAATCTGGATGGCGTCCGAGCAGACACGCTCGGCCATTTCGGAAGCAAAGAGCTTGGCCATCGAGGCTTCCGAAAGGCAGGGTTCGCCCGCTTCCTTCAGCGCCGCCGCATGCAGCACCAGCTGCCGCGCTGCCGTAATCCGCGTCGCCATATCCGCAAGCCGAAACGCCACCGCCTGATGCTCGATGATTGCCTGCCCGAAGGCTTTGCGCTCGCGGGCATAATCCCGCGCCGCCTCGAAAGCCGCCTGCGCCATGCCGACCGCTTGTGCGGCAATCCCGATGCGGCCGCCTTCCAGATTGGCGAGCGCGATGCGATACCCCTGCCCCTCTTCGCCGAGCCGCAATTCGGCTGAGACCGCCATGTCGGTAAAGGCGATCTGGCAGGTATCGGACGAATGCAGGCCGAGCTTTTCCTCGACCCTGATCACCTCATAACCCGGCGTATCGGTCGGCACGATGAAGGCGCTGATGCCCTTCTTGCCCGCAGCCGCGTCGGTGACGGCAAAAACGATAACGACATCGCCATTCTTGCCTGACGTGATGAACTGTTTCGCGCCGTCGAGAATATATCGGTCGCCATCGCGCCGGGCGCGGGTCTTGAGATTGGAGGCATCGGAACCGGCCTGCGGCTCAGTCAACGCAAACCCGCCGATCCACTCGCCAGAGGCCAATTTTGGCAGGAAACGCTGCTTCTGGTCTTCCGTGCCGAATTTCAGGATCGGCACGCAGCCGACTGAATTGTGAACGCTCATGATGGTGGAACAGGCGCCGTCACCGGCGGCGATTTCCTCCAGCGCCAGGGCATAGGCGACGGCACCGGTCTCCGAGCCGCCATAATCCTCGGAGACCAGCATGCCGAGAAAACCGAGTTCGCCCATTTCTTTCAGCTCGTCTTTCGGGAACCGGCTTTCCCGGTCGCGCGCGCTAGCACCAGGGGCGAGCCGCTCGCGGGCGAAATCGCGGGCCATGTCCCTGATCTGCTGCTGGGATTCATTCAGGATCATCGCCGCCTCCCCTCAGTGCAGTTCAACCGCGAGCGCGGTCGCTTCACCGCCGCCGATACAGACGGCGGCAACGCCACGTTTCAGCCCGTGACGCTGCAAGGCCGCCAGCAAGGTGACGACGATACGTGCACCCGAAGCCCCGATGGGATGGCCGAGTGCGCAGGCACCGCCATGCATATTCACCTTCTCATGCGGCAAATCGAGATCGCGCATCGCCGCCATCGCCACCACGGCAAAGGCCTCGTTGATTTCGAACAGATCGATATCCTTCGCCGACCAGCCGGTTTTCTCGAACAGCTTTTTCATTGCTCCCACGGGAGCTGTCGGAAATTTCGCCGGCGCATCGGCATGGGCGGCCTGGCCGATAATGGTCGCCAGCGGTGAAAGGCCCCGCCTTTCCGCCTCGGACCGGCGCATGAGAACAAGAGCGGCCGCGCCATCGGAAATGGAGCTGGAATTGGCGGCCGTCACCGTTCCACCATCGCGAAAGGCGGGCTTCAGTTGCGGGATTTTTCCGGGCGGGCCTTACCCGGCTGCTCGTCTACGGCGACATCGCCGACGGGCGTGATTTCCCCTTCGAAAGCCCCTTCCGCGATAGCGCGTCGGGCGCGTTCCAGTGATGCCAACGCGTAATCATCCTGCATGGCGCGCGTGAACTGATAGTCTTGCGCGCAATCTTCCGCGAAGGTGCCCATCAGCCGGCCCTTGTCATAGGCGTCTTCAAGGCCGTCGAGAAACATGTGATCGGTGAGCTTGCCGTGGCCGAGACGATAACCGTTGCGGGCGCGATCCAGCAGATAGGGCGCGCTGCTCATGCTTTCCATGCCGCCCGCAAGCACGACGGAAGAGCCTCCCGCCGCAAGCTGGTCATGCGCCAGCATGATCGCCTTCATGCCTGAGCCGCACATCTTGTTGATTGTTGTCGCGCCAACCGAGTTGGGAATGCCGGCGGCAATGGCCGCCTGTCTGGCCGGAGCCTGCCCCTGCCCGGCCGAGAGCACGCAGCCCATCAGCACATCGTCGATATCAGCGGGTGAAATTGTGGTCCGTTCGACGGCCGCGCGGATCGCCGCCGCCCCGAGATCGGGCGCCGCTACCGATTTGAATTCGCCCTGGAACCCACCCATAGCAGTACGGGCGGCCCCGACGATAACGACAGGGTCATGCGCAGCCAAATTCACCTCCCTTGGCCATTTCCCCACTTAGGAAAACGACCCACCGCAATCTCCTCCAGACCGCGACTGATGTGAACGCTATCACTATCTCGAATTCATTTCAAAGCTATTTTGATTGACAGTTTTTTGATTGACGATATCTTTGATCCAACAATTAGTCATATCATAGAGCAAATGATCCATGATTGAGCTCGACAGTTTCGACCAGAAGATTCTCCATGTGCTCGGCGATGACGGGCGGGTGAGCTGGCGCGATCTGGCGGCCCGGATAGGTCTTTCCTTCACGCCGACGCTGCGCCGTGTCCGCAAGCTGGAAGAAGAAGGCATCATTCGCGGTTACACCGCCGTCTTCGATGAGAACCGCCTGCTCGGCAACATGGGCGTCTTCATTTCCGTCACGCTGGAACGGCAGATCAAGGAAGCGCTGACAACCTTCGAGCACCACGTCGCTTCCATTCCGGAAGTGGTGGGCGGCTACCAGACAAGCGGCAGTTCCGACTATCTCATCCACGCCATGGTGCGGGATTTACCGCATTATCAGCAGCTTCTGGATTTCCTGACCACGGTCCCCGGCGTGTCGCGCATCCAGTCCAATTTCGCCATCAAGACATTCGTGCGCCGTTCAGCCGCCTTCACCGGAGGTGACGCGCCATAAATAAGAGTTGCCAGCACGGAGGAGGTGCTGGCCGCTGACGAGAGGGACGGAGATAAACGGCCGTCCGGAGGAGGAGACGCGATGAGTTTGAACCTCGCCGCCATTTTCGACGCCGACCTCGGCCCGGAAATCGCAGCATTGCGCGACAGCGCAAGAGCATTCGCCGACGATAAAATTGCCCCTCTCGCCGCCGAAATCGATCGCGACGACCGGTTTCCGCGCAAGCTCTGGCCGCAGATGGGTGAACTTGGCCTGCACGGCATCACCGTTTCGGAGGAATTTGGCGGTGCTGACATGGGCTATCTCGCCCATTGCGTGGCGATGGAGGAGATTAGCCGGGCTTCCGCTTCCATCGGCCTTTCCTATGGCGCCCATTCCAACCTCTGCATCAACCAGATTCACCGCTGGGGAACGGAAGAGCAGAAACGGCGGTATCTGCCGAAGCTCGTTTCCGGCGAACATGTCGGTTCGCTCGCCATGAGCGAGACGGAAGCTGGATCGGATGTTGTCTCGATGAAGCTGAAGGCGGAACGCAAGGGTGACGTTTATGTGTTGAACGGCACAAAGATGTGGATCACCAACGGCCACGAGGCCGATACGCTGGTTGTCTACGCCAAGACGGATATGTCCGCCGGCGCGCGCGGCATCACGGCCTTTCTGATCGAAAAAGGCTTTAAGGGTTTCCGCCCCGCGCAGAAACTCGACAAGCTCGGCATGCGCGGCTCGCCCACCTCGGAACTGGTATTCGAGGATTGCGAGGTGCCGGAGGAAAATATCCTCGGGCGTTTGAACGACGGCGTAACGGTGCTGATGAGCGGGCTGGATTACGAGCGCGCCGTGTTGGCCGCAGGCCCTGTCGGCATCATGCAGGCGGCCATTGATCTGGTGTTGCCCTATGCCCGTGAGCGCAAGCAATTCGGCAAACCGATCGGTGAATTCCAGCTGGTGCAGGGCAAGCTTGCGGATATCTATTCGGCCATGAACGCCTCCCGTGCCTATGTCTATGCGGTTGCCCGTGCCTGCGACAATGGCCGCATCACACGGCAGGATGCGGCAGGCGCGATCCTGTTTGCTGCTGAGCGGGGAACACAGGTTGCTCTGGATGCGATCCAGCTTCTCGGCGGCTCCGGCTATGTCAATGAAAGCCCGGCCGGACGGCTACTGCGTGATGCTAAACTCTATGAGATCGGCGCAGGCACCAGCGAAATTCGCCGGATGCTGATCGGCCGCGAACTGGTCAAGGGCAACGGGTGAGAACGCGATGAAGCTTACATCCAGTCTGAACCGCGACCCCGCCTTCACCGACAACGCCACCTTCATGTCGGGGCTGGTGGATGACCTGCGGCAGCACGTCGAAAAAAATCTCGAAGGGCGGCGGCGACAAGGCGCGCGAACGGCATCTGTCACGCGGAAAATTGCTGGCGCGGGACCGGATCGAGGCGCTTCTCGATCCCGGCAGCCCGTTTCTCGAATTCTCGCAATTCGCCGCTTACGAGGTCTATGACGAACCCGTTCCCGCCGCCGGCATCGTCACCGGCATCGGCCGGGTGTCAGGCCGTGAATGCGTGATCGTTGCCAATGACGCGACGGTGAAAGGCGGCACCTATTATCCGCTGACCGTCAAGAAACATCTGCGCGCGCAGGAGATCGCCACTGAGAACCGACTGCCCTGTATCTACCTGGTGGATTCCGGCGGCGCGAACCTGCCCAATCAGGACGAGGTGTTTCCCGACCGCGATCATTTCGGCCGCATCTTCTACAATCAGGCCAATATGTCGGCGGAGGGCATCGCGCAGATCGCCGTGGTGATGGGCAGTTGCACGGCGGGCGGTGCCTATGTGCCTGCCATGAGCGACCAGTCCATTATCGTAAAAAATCAGGGCACGATCTTTCTCGGCGGCCCGCCGCTGGTGAAAGCCGCGACCGGGGAAGTGGTGAGCGCGGAAGAGCTGGGCGGCGCGGATGTGCATTCGCGACAATCCGGCGTCACCGATCATTACGCCCATGACGACCGCCACGCGCTGGCGCTGACCCGGCGGATTGTCTCCACCCTCAACCGCCGCAAACAGGTGGAGCTGGATATCCGCCCACCGGCGGAGCCGCTTTATCCAGTCGAAGAGCTTTACGGCATCGTGCCCGCCGATACGCGAAAACCCTTCGAGGTGCGTGAGATCATCGCGCGTCTGGTGGATGGTTCCGAATTCGATGAGTTCAAGGCGCTTTACGGCACGACGCTGGTCTGCGGTTTCGCCCATATCCACGGTTACCCCGTCGGCATCATCGCCAATAACGGCATATTGTTTTCGGAATCGGCGCTGAAGGGCGCACATTTCATCGAGCTCTGCTGCCAGCGCGGCATTCCCCTGGTTTTCCTGCAGAACATCACAGGCTTCATGGTCGGCAAGGTCTATGAGGCGGGCGGCATCGCCAAGGATGGCGCCAAACTCGTCACTGCCGTCGCATCGGCTAAAGTGCCGAAATTCACCGTCATCATCGGCGGCTCCTTCGGTGCCGGCAATTACGGCATGTGCGGCCGCGCCTATTCGCCGCGCTTTTTGTGGATGTGGCCGAATGCACGCATTTCCGTAATGGGAGGCGAGCAGGCGGCATCGGTTTTGGCACAAATCCGGCGCGATGGCATCGAGGCAGATGGCCGCCACTGGTCCACCGAGGGCGAGGAGGCTTTCAAGCAGCCGATCCGGGAGAAATACGAGCGGGAAGGCCATCCCTATTATGCCAGTGCAAGGCTCTGGGACGATGGCATCATCGATCCGAAGGACACCCGTCTCGTGCTTGGCCTTGGCCTGTCGGCCGCGCTGAACGCACCGATTGAACCCACCCGTTTCGGCATATTCAGGATGTGAGGCGACCATGTTCTCAAAAATACTGATCGCCAACAGGGGCGAAATCGCCTGCCGGATCATCCGCACCGCCCGCAAGATGGGCATCCGCACCGTCGCGGTCTATTCGGATGCCGACCGCGACGCCATGCATGTGGCGCTGGCCGACGAGGCCATCGCGATTGGCCCTGCACCCGCCCGTTCGTCCTATCTCGATGCCGAAAAAATCATTGCCGCGGCGCAGGCAAGCGGTGCGGAGGCCATTCATCCGGGCTACGGTTTCCTCTCTGAAAATGCCGGCTTCGCCGAAGCCTGTGCTTCTGCCGGTCTCATCTTCATCGGCCCACCGCCGCAAGCGATCCGCGCCATGGGCGGAAAAAGCGAGGCGAAGGCATTGATGGCGCAAGCGGGCGTTCCCGTCGTGCCGGGCTATCACGGCGAGGATCAGGCCGACAAAAAGCTTGCAGGCGAGGCAGACACCATCGGTTATCCGGTATTGCTCAAGGCTTCGGCGGGTGGCGGCGGCAAGGGGATGCGCGTCGTCCGTGAAAAACGCGAATTTGTGGCAGAGCTTGCTGGCGCAAAACGCGAAGCGCTTGCCGCCTTCGGCAATGACCGCATGTTGATCGAAAAATATCTGGAGCGGCCGCGCCATGTGGAGGTGCAGGTCTTTGCCGATGGTCAGGGCAATTGTGTTTCGCTGTTCGAGCGCGATTGCTCCATCCAGCGCCGGCACCAGAAGGTCATAGAGGAAGCCCCTGCCCCCGGCCTGCCCGATACGCTCAGGCAACGCATGTACGACGCGGCGGTCGCCGCCGCCCGCGCCATCGATTATCGCGGTGCGGGAACGGTGGAGTTCCTGCTCGACCCCTCCGGCGACTTCTATTTCATGGAAATGAATACCCGGCTTCAGGTCGAACATCCGGTTACGGAATATATTACCGGTCTCGATCTGGTCGAATGGCAGATCCGCGTCGCGAACGGAGAGTCGCTGCCGGAAGACTGGGCCGATTTGCGTATCAACGGCCACGCCATCGAGGCGCGGATTTACGCCGAAGACCCGGCGCATGATTTTCTGCCATCAATCGGCACGGTCAGCCATCTGGTCTTTCCAGATGAAGGACCGCACCTGAGGATAGACAGCGGCATTCGTGCGGGCGACGCCATCACCGTGCATTACGACCCGATGATCGCCAAGCTGATCGTCTGGGATCATGATCGCCCCTCGGCCGTGCGCCGACTACGCCTTGCGCTCGAAAAACTGGCGATTTGCAGTGTCACCAGCAATGCCGCCTTTCTGACGCGACTTGCGGGGCTGGACGCCCTCGCAAATGCCGATCTCGATACCGGCTTCATCGCCCGCAACGAGGCGGCACTTTTTGCCCCGGTCGCCACAGGTGAGAACGAGATCGCGATGGCTACGCTCGGCCTGCTTCTTTTGCGCCAGAAAAGCGGAAACGCTAATGCTCCGTCGCAGGCCGATCCCTACAGCCCGTGGAACGCCACAAACGCCTTCCGCCTGAACGCATCAGCGCGGGAGAACCTGCATTTCGTCCTCGATCAGCAGCCGCTAAGCGTAAGCGTCTTACATGAGGCGGACGGCTTTTCGCTGGAAATCGGCGGACGGACGATCAGCAGCCATGGCAGCCTCTCGGGCTACGGCAGATTACATGCGACCGTGGGCGACAGGAAAAGGCAGGGTTATTTCTTTGCCGAGGGTAGCGGCCACGCGCTTTTTCTGGATGGCGAGCACTATCGCATCAGCCAGCCCGACCCCGTGGATATTGCGGATTCCTCCACCCACACCGGCGGACTGGAAGCGCCCATGCCCGGCGTTATCCGCGCCATACTGAGAGAGAAGGGCGCGACCGTCGAAGCCGGCGAGGCGCTTGTGGTGATGGAGGCGATGAAAATGGAGCACACGATCCGAGCGCCGGCAAAAGGTATTGTCACTGCCATCAATTGCGCCGAAGGCGATATGGTCACGGCCGGTGCTGTGTTGGTGGATTTCGAGCCGGAGGGCGCGTGAAATGAGTTTGCCTCAAGCGGTAAAGATTGTCGAAGTCGGCCCGCGCGACGGCCTGCAAAATGAAAGTGCGGAGGTTTCCGCTGCCATCAAGATTGCTCTGGTCGAGCGGCTGGCTGCGGCCGGATTGGCCGCAGTGGAGGCAGGAGCCTTCGTCTCAGCCAACAAAGTTCCGCAAATGGCTGGCTCGAGGGAGGTGTTTCAGGGCCTCAAGCGGCGACCAGGCACCGCCTATCCGGCGCTCGTTCCCAATATGAAAGGTTTCGAAGCGGCCGTCGAAGCGGGTGTGACGGAAATCGCCGTTTTCGTGTCCGCCTCCGAAGGTTTCAGCCAGCACAATATCGCCTGCTCGCGCGCAGAAAGCCTTGAACGTCTGCAAGATGTTGCGGAAGCTGCGGCCAGCCGAAACATTCTGATGCGCGGTTACGTCTCCTGTATTGCCGGTTGTCCCTATGACGGCGCGGTTGCGCCCGATGATGTGGCAGCGATGGCCGAGGCGCTAGTCGCCATGGGTTGCTACGAAATCTCGCTCGGCGATACGATCGGCGTCGGCACGGCCGGCCAGATCCGCAAGCTTATCGAACATATATCCACCCGCATCCCGCGCGAAAAACTCGCCATGCATTTCCACGACACCTATGGTCAAGGCGTCGCCAATGTGCTGGCTTCGCTCGAGGAAGGCATTTCCGTATTCGACAGTTCCGTCGCCGGGCTGGGCGGCTGCCCTTTCGCACCGGGCGCCAGCGGCAATGTCGCAACCGAAGATATCGTTTATCTGCTGCAGGGGCTTGGCATCAAAACCGGCGTGGACCTGATGGCGGTGGCGAAAACCGGAGACTGGATCAGCGGATATCTAGGCAGGGCGAACGCGGCGCGCGCCGGAACAGCGTTGCTTGCCGCAAAAAAGAACGGTGGCACGCATGGCGGATGAGCTGTTGAGCGAAAAGCGCAAGGACGTTCTGTGGCTGACGCTCAACCGGCCGGAGGTTCACAATGCCATGAATGCGGCGATGACGGACACGCTCACGAATGCGATCCGCACGGCATGCGGCGATGGCGGCCTGCGCGCCGTGGTGATAACGGCGGCGGGAGACCGTAGCTTCTGCTCAGGGGCCGATCTCAAGGAAAGCGCTGGCGGCATGTTCCTGTCGCGAGACGGAACAAACCCCATCGCCGACGTGATGCGCACCATCGAGACCTGCGACAAGATCGTCATTGCCCGCATCAACGGGCGCGTGCTGGCGGGCGGACTCGGCCTTGTCGCCGCCTGTGATCTCGCTTATGCCGCCGATCATGCTGAATTCGGCCTGCCGGAAGTGCGGGTCGGGCTTTTCCCGGCCATGGTGGCGGCGAAACTTCTTGCCAAAATACCACTGAGCCGTCTGCACGACATGGCCTATCTCGGGCAATCGATCGGTGCGGAGGAAGCGGAGCGCATCGGCCTCATCAACCGCGCGGTGCCATCCGCCGAACTCGATGGCGTGGTCGAGGATGTTCTTTCCCGTTTGCGGCAGAATGCGCCGGGCGCAATCGCTGCTGGAAAGGCAGCGATGCTGGCGATGCGCGACATGCCGGCCAGTGAGCGGCTCACCTTTGCCGAAGGCGTCATCGCGAAGATCAGCAGCAGCGACGAGGCGCGCGAAGGACGGCAGGCATTCGCCGAAAAACGGCTGCCGATCTGGACTGGCGGGTCCTGAACCACCCCTCAACATCTTAATCGATATAATGCCCGCAGCTGCGTTGACCCCGTTCGGCAAATCGAGTTCTATCCACCACCTTTCGCCGGACGGCGATCGGGGAGCCGGAGGAAAGCCCATGCGCCTTGTAAAAACCGTCGCCGAATTGCGCGGCCTGACCGCCACGTTTCGCCGCGATGGCAAGACCGTCGGCTTCGTGCCGACCATGGGCTTTCTCCATATCGGTCATCTGACACTCGTTGCCAAAGCCAAGGCGGAGAACGATGTGACGGTGGTCTCGATCTTCGTCAATCCGCTACAATTCGGTGCGAATGAGGATCTTGCCCGTTACCCGCGCGATCTCGCCCGCGACAGCGCGCTGCTGGAAGAGGCAGGCGTCGACATTCTTTTCGCACCCGAGGTTACCGAGATGTATCCGCGCCCAATGCAGACCGTCGTGGATGTGCCGGAACTGGGGAGCCAGTTGGAAGGTGCCGTACGGCCAGGGCATTTCGCCGGTGTGACGACCGTCGTGACAAAGCTTTTTAATCTCGTGCAGCCGGACGCCGCCTATTTCGGCGAAAAGGACTACCAGCAGGTCACGCTGATCCGCCGCATGGTAGAAGATCTCGCCCAGCCGGTCCGCGTCGTCCCGGTCGCCACCGTGCGTGAGGCGGATGGGCTCGCCTGCTCCTCACGCAACGTCTATCTGAGCCCGGAGGAGCGCGCCGCCGCCGTGATCGTGCCGCGCGCACTCGATGAGGCGGAACGGCTCTATAATGACGGCTGCGACGACCCGGCCACTTTCGAAGCAGCAATAGAAAAATTCATCGCCGCCGAGACGCTGGCGTCGCCCGAAGTCGTGGCGGTGCGCGATCCGGATACGCTGGCTCCCGTCGCTTCGCTGCAGGCGGGGCCTGTGCTGGTGGCACTGTTCGTGCGGGTGGGCAACACCCGCCTTCTCGACAACCGCGTCATCGGACGTGATAAAACCGGCAAACAGGAGGCTGCATCATGAGCACGCACGGGAAACAGAAGCGGCTGACGACGGCCTCCATCCGGCAGATGAAAGGCGGTGCGCGCATCGTTTGCCTGACCGCTTATACAACGCCAATTGCCCGCCTGCTCGATCCACATTGCGATCTGCTGCTGGTCGGCGATTCCCTCGGCATGGTACTTTACGGCATGGACACCACGGTCGGCGTCACGCTGGATATGATGATCGCCCATGGCCGCGCCGTCATGCGCGGTGTGGACCATGCCTGCGTCATCGTCGATCTTCCCTTCGGCACCTATCAGGAATCGAAGGAACAGGCGTTCCGTAATGCGGTACGGCTGATGCAGGAAACCGGCTGCGACGGCGTGAAGCTGGAAGGCGGTGAGGAAATGGCCGAGACCATCGCCTTCCTGGTGGCGCGCGGCATTCCGGTGTTCGGCCATGTCGGGCTGATGCCGCAGTTGGTCCACACAGCCGGAGGCTTTCGCTCGCTTGGCCATTCGGATGCGGAAACGCAGAAAATCTGGCGTGATGCGATTGCGGTCGATCAGGCCGGCGCCTTCGCCATTGTCGTGGAAGGCACCGTCGAGCCGCTCGCCCGCGAACTGACCGAAAAACTCTCCGTCCCGACGGTCGGCATCGGCGCATCGCCAGCCTGCGACGGGCAGGTGCTCGTTTCCGACGACATGCTCGGCCTGTTCACCGACTTCAAACCGAAATTCGTCAAGCGTTTCGCCGATCTGGGGGCGACCGTTTCGGAGGCAGCGGCAAGTTACGCCGACGAGGTGCGCTCCGGTGCGTTTCCGGGGCCGGAGCATACGTTTCAGGTTCGCAGGCAAGCACCTTCGGGTGAGTGATAATGCCGGGCTGAGCGCTGCTCATATCCCAGCGCGACGTCATCCTCGGGCTTGACCCGAGGATGACAGAGGAGAGGTTGAGGCGACACTGTAAGCTCACTCAGCGGTCTACTCGGCCTGACCTCCGCGATTGTGTGCGCATCTAGCAGAACGAACGACTACACAATGCCTCCGCTGCCACCAACCGAAGCCGGGCGTTCCGCCGCGACCCGTTTGCGATAACCACTCGCCCGATAGGTCGCAATCGGATCAATCGCACCACCCGCCAATTGCCTTGCTTTAGCGAGAACCGGCTCGACATCCGTGCGATAGGCCCGTTTCAGCGTATCGGATGCCATCAGCGCATCATTGTCCTGCTGGTAGCCATCCAGAGCCGCACGATCCACCAGCAGGGCCTGCGCATAGGCGCGGCGGATTTCGTTGGCGCTGGAGATCAGGCTTTCGATCGGGTCCGTCACATTGTGCGATTGGTCGATCATATGGGCGGGATGGAAACCCTTCACGCCGCGATGCTCGGCATCCACCAGTTCGTTGAAGACGAGGAACAGGCGGTAGGGCTCGATTGAGCCGGCATCCAGATCGTCATCGCCATATTTGCTATCGTTGAAGTGGAAACCGCCGAGCTTGCCGAACTGGATGAGCCGGGCGACGATCATCTCGATATTGGTGTTCGGCGCATGGTGGCCGAGATCGACAAGGCAGAAGGCTTTTTCGCCGAGCGTATTGGCGATGAGGTAGTTGGTGCCCCAATCCTGCACGACAGTCGAATAGAAGGCCGGCTCGAACATCTTGTGTTCGGAAAAAATGCGCCAGTCATCCGGCAGCGCCTTGTAGATATCCGCCATGGCGGCGAGATAACGCTCGAAACTTCTGGTGAAGTTGCTCTGGCCGGGGAAGTTGGAGCCATCGCCCACCCACACCGTCAGCGCCTTGGAGCCGATGGCGTTGCCGATCTCGATACATTCGATGTTGTGTTCGACGGCCTGCCGGCGCGTTGCGGCATCCGTGTGGCTGAGCGAGCCGTATTTGTAGGAATGGCTCTGGTCCGGCGCATCCGAGAAGGTGTTGGAATTCATGGCGTCGAAGCCGAGACCCAGCGCATCGGCATGAGCCTTTAGCCGCTTAGGATCCTGCTTGTCCCACGGAATGTGCAGGGAAACATTCGGCGTAGCCCGCGTCAGCTGGTTGATGACGGCGCAATCGTCGAGCTTGTCGAAAATACCGCGCGGTTCGCCCGCACCCGGAAAACGGGCAAAACGGGTGCCGCCGGTGCCGACGCCCCACGACGGCACGGCGACGAAAAATTCAGCAACCTTGGCCGTGATGGCGTCAATATCGATATTGCGGCGCGCAAGCTGGTTGCCAAGCGCCTCGTAATCATCTTTCAGCGCAGCAGCGCGCTTGTCGTTTTCTGCCGCAATCACATCAGCAGTGATTTTCGTGTCGGTCATCTCTTCCTCCCCGGTAATGGCGGCGATGCCGCCGCCTGTTACCGTCCCATCCTATCGTGTGAAGCTCTGCGCGTTTCCGGCATCAACGTTGATGATGTTGCCGGTCGACTTGGCGGAAGCGTCGGACGCCAGGAAGTAGATCGCCTCGGCGATGTCTTCCGGGAACACGTTGAGCTTCAGCATCGAGCGCTTGCGATAATGTTCCTCCAGATCGGTCACTTCGATCTTGGAAGAGGCTGCGCGCTGCTCGCGCCACTCACCGTTCCAGATCTTCGAACCGCGCAACACGGCATCGGGATTGACGGTGTTGACACGAATGCCCGCCTCCGCGCCTTCAAGAGCAAGGCAACGGGCAAGATGAATTTCCGCCGCCTTCGCCGTGCAATAGGCAGAAGCATTGGGCGAAGAGGCAAGACCGTTTTTCGAGGCGACGAACACGACGTTACCGCCGAGATTCTGACGCCGCAGCAGGCGGAATGCTTCCCGCGACACGAGGAAATAGCCCGTTGCGAGAATATCGATATTCTTGTTCCACATGGCAAGTGTGGTCTCTTCCACCGGCGCTGAGGAAGCAATACCGGCATTGGAAACGAGGATATCCACGCCGCCGAATTCCACGCTCGCTTCCGCGAAGGCAGAAATGACCGCATCTTCCTTCGTCACATCCAGCTTCACGCTGCGCACCGCGTCAGTGCTGTAACGCTTGACGAAATCGCCCTTCGCGGCCTCAAGTGCTGCCTCGTCGATATCAGCCAGTACAACGCAGGCACCCTCGGCCACCAGCCTGTCCGCCGTCGCCCGGCCGATGCCACCGGCACCGCCGGTGACGAAGGCCACCCGGCCGGCAAGGCTTTTCGGCTTTGGCATACGCTGCAGCTTTGCCTCTTCCAGCAGCCAATATTCGATGTCGAAGGCTTCCTGTTCAGGAAGGCCCTGATATTCGGACACGGTGGAAGCGCCGCGCATGACGTTGATGGCGTTGACGTAAAATTCACCGGCGATCCGGGCTGTGGCCTTGTCCTTGGCGAAGGACAACATGCCAACGCCGGGGATCAGGAAAATCACCGGGTTAGGGTCGCGTATCTTCGGCGAATTGTCGTGGCGGCAGGCTTCGTAATAGCGGGTATAGTCCGCGCGGTATGCCTCAAGCGCCTTGTCGAGACCCGCTGTCAGCGCATCGACATCCGGATTTGCGGTATCGAGATCGAGGATCAGAGGACGGATTTTCGTGCGCAGGAAATGATCCGGGCAGGATGTGCCAAGGCTGCCGAGCGGCTTCAGCTGCTTCGAATTGACGAATTCCAGAACCGCATCCTGATCGTCGAAATGGCCAAGCTTGCGCTCCTCACGGCCGATGCGGCCGCGGATTTCCGGCATCAGCCGGGCGGCGATGGCGCGACGTTCGGCCACCGGCAGGCTCTTGGCCACAGCACCGCCGAAAATCGTCTTGCCTTCGGTCTTGGCGGCAAACCATTCGATCGCCCTGTTGATGATGGCGAGCGTCAGTTCGTAACACACCTTGGCGTCGTTATCCCAGGTGAACAGACCGTGGCTTTCCAGCACAACGCCCTTGGCCTTGGGATTGGCCTTGACGAAAGCCTCGAGATCAAGACCAAGCTGAAAACCCGGACGGCGCCAGGGCAGCCAGCCGATGTCATCACCGAAGATTTGCTGCGTCAGCTCTTTCGAGTTTTTGGAAGCGGCAATGGCGATGATAGCGTCCGGATGCATGTGATCGACATGATCGTAAGGCACGAAACCGTGCAGCGGCGTATCGATGGAGGCGGCGCGCGGGTTGAGGTTGAAGGTGCAATGCGGCAGGAAGCCGACCATGCGGTCCTCGTCCTCGACACCCTTATAGATGCCCTTCAACGCTTCCAGCTTGTCGAGATAAAGCGTCGAAAAACCATCAAGCTTGATGGTACCGACATCGCCGCCGGAACCCTTCACCCACATGACGCGGACCTTTTCGCCGGTCAGCGGATCGGTTTCGAGCACCTTGGCGGACGTGTTGCCACCGCCGTAATTGGTGATGCGCTTGTCCGCGCCGAGCAGATTGGAGCGATAAAGCAGCTTGCCCGGCTCATCGAGCGTTTTGGCATAGGCATCGTCCCAACGGCTTTCGAGAAGGCGGGATTTTCCCGTCATGTCTTCCTCCCAAGTCAAGTCTGCATTCGCGGAGCCGATATCGGCCCGCCTCCGTTGGTGGCAGATATCGCGCATCCAAAAGCATAATGTCAATCAAAAACGATCATAAATTTTCATGTTGCAGCGCGAAATTGATTAATTTGATCGTTCTTGATTGACAACGTAAAGAGGTTGCGAATAATCACGGTCAGGAGGACCCCATGCACGAACGCGAACGCCATCGCATCATCTTGAGCGCCACGCAGGAAAAAGCTGTCGTGACGGTGCAGGATATTGCCGAACTGACGGATGCGTCTGAAGCGACGATCCGCAGGGATATCGCGTCCTTACATGTTCAGGGCAAGTTGCGCCGTGTGCGTGGCGGGGCGGAGGCAGTACATCCGCCGCAGCTCGGCAATCTGGCCGCACGGCCCTTCCGCGTATCCGAATCGGTCAATATCGACAAGAAACGCGCAATTGCGCGCAAAGCGGTCGATCTCTGCCACGATGGCGATGCGATCATTCTGAATGGCGGCACGACCACATTCCAGATGGTGCATTACATGGCGGCGCGACGCCTGCAGGTGATGACCAATTCCTTCGCGATCGCGGAGCATCTGGTCAAACATTCCAAATGTAATGTCAACGTACCGGGCGGCGCGATCTATCGCGATCAGAGCCTCATCCTGTCGCCTTTCGAGAATGATGCGATCCGCAATTTTTATGCGCGGCGGATTTTTCTCGGTGCGCAGGGCGTGGGCGCGCTCGGCATCATGGAATCGGACGCGCTGGTCATCCAGAGCGAGCAGAAGCTGATGCGACAGGCGGAAGAGCTGATCGTCATGGTCGATTCCTCGAAATTCAAAAAACGGTCCAGCCTCATTCTTTGCCCGCTCGAAAACGTCACGACCATCATCACCGATGACGGGATTTCGGATGAGGCGGCACGGATGGTGGAGGATGCGGGCGTGGAATTGCTGATTGTCGGCGCCGTCACAGACAGGAAAACAGCCGGTCCGCCGGATGATGAAAGTTCCTCTTCGGTCGCCTGAGGAAGCGCCGATAGGGAGTAACAAGGTTCAAAACGGGAGGAAAAGGGACATGAAACTTACACGCAGAACATTGACGAGCGTCTTGGCGCTGAGCGCGGCGCTCTCCGTCGCAGGCCTTGGCGGCGTTGCCCAGGCCGCCGATGTGAAGATCGCTCTTGTGGTCAAATCGCTCGGCAACGGCTTTTTCGAAGCCGCCAACAAGGGCGCGCAGGAGGCTGCAAAGGACCTCGGCGGCGTCGAGATCATCTATACGGGTCCGACCAGCACCACGGCGGAAGGCCAGATCGAAGTCATCAATTCGCTGATCGCGCAGGGCGTGGATGCCATCGCCATTTCCGCCAACGACCCGGATGCCGTGGTTCCGGCGCTGAAAAAGGCGGCCCAGCGCGGCATCAAGGTCATTTCCTGGGATTCCGGCGTGGCGCCTGAAGGCCGCATTCTTCAGCTCAACCCCTCATCCAATGCGCTGATCGGCAAAATGTGCCTGCAGCTTGCCGCATCGCATCTGGACGGCGGCAAGGGCGATTTCGCCATCCTTTCGGCCACCACCACCTCCACGAACCAGAATATCTGGATCGACGAGATGAAAAAGCAGCTGAAGGATTTCCCCGGCCTCAACCTCGTCACGACAGTTTACGGTGACGACCTTGCCGACAAGAGCTATCGCGAAGCGCAGGGCCTGCTCTCCTCGCAGCCGAATGTGAAGGTCATCGTCGCACCGACGACGGTTGGCGTTCTCGCCGCCTCGCAGGCAGTGAAGGATGCGGGCAAGATCGGTCAGGTCTTTGTGACGGGCCTTGGCCTGCCGTCTGAAATGGCCGGCGCCATCAAATCAGGCGCGACCAAGGAATTCGCCATCTGGAACCCGATCGACCTCGGTTACTCCGCCACCCAGATCGCCTATCGCCTTGTGAAGGGCGAAGCCGACGGCAAGCCGGGCTCGGAAATCGAAGCCGGTCGCATGGGCAAGATCAAGGTTGGCGAAAACAGTGAAGCGGCCATGGCCGATCCCTTCGTTTATGACGCGAAGAATATCGATCAGTTTTCGAAGATTTTTTGATCTGAGGAAGTGACGGCAGTGCGTAGAGGGCACCCCCCCTCTGCCCTGCCGGGCATCTCCCCCTCAAGGGGGGAGATCGATATGCCGCACTCTCTCGTTCCATAGGCAGGGTGTTATCCGCTTGCCGATCTCCCCCCTTGAGGGGGAGATGCCCGGCAGGGCAGAGGGGGTGCCCCTCGCCGCTCCACTCAAAACTGACCGGTAAGACGGAATGATGCGTGCTGAAACCCAAACAATAAATCTGACAGAAGCTCCCAGCGCGACGCCCATTCTGGAAATGCGCGGCATCAGCCAGATATTTCCGGGCGTGAAGGCGCTGGATGGTGTCGATATCGCGCTTTATCCCGGCAAGGTCACCGCGTTGATCGGCGAGAACGGTGCGGGAAAATCCACGCTCGTCAAAATCCTCACCGGCATCTACCGCCCGAACGAAGGCGAAATCCTGCTGGATGGCCAGCCCGTCCATTTTCACGGCGCACAGGATGCCATCGATGCCGGTGTCACCGCCATTCACCAGGAAACCGTGCTGTTCGACGAGCTGTCCGTGGGCGAAAACATCTTCCTCGGCCATGCGCCAAAAGGTCGTTTCGGCCTGATTGACTGGAAAACCATCAATGCGCGCGCCAAGGTTCTGCTGGAACAGCTCGAAAGCACCATCGATCCGTCGATCCGGCTGAAAGACCTTTCCATCGCGCAGCGCCACCTCGTGGCAATAGCGAGAGCACTTTCCGTCGAGGCGCGGATCGTCATCATGGACGAACCGACCGCCGCCCTGTCACGCAAGGAAATCGACGATCTCTTCCGCATCGTTGAAAATCTGAAGCGGCAGGGCAAGGCGATCCTCTTCATCAGCCATAAGTTCGACGAGGTCTACGAGATCGCCGAAAACTACGCCGTGTTCCGGGATGGCAAGATGGTCGGCGCGGGCAACCTCGCCGCCACACCGCAGGACGAGATCGTGCGCCTGATGGTCGGCCGCGATGTGACGAACGCCTTCCCCAAGCAGGCAGTCACACTAGGCCCGACGGTTCTGTCGGTCTGCAATTATTCGCACCAGACCGAATTCCGCGATATTTCTCTCGATCTGCGCAAGGGCGAAATTCTCGGACTTTACGGGTTGATCGGTGCCGGGCGTTCGGAACTCTGCCAGTCGCTTTTCGGCATTACCCGCCCGGCCTCGGGACAGATTACACTCAATGGCGAACCGATCGTCATCCGTTCACCGGAAGATGCGATCCGCGCCGGCATCGTTTATGTGCCGGAAGAACGCGGACGCCATGGGCTGGCGCTGGAAATGCCGATCTACCAGAACATGTCGCTGCCTTCCCTCACGCGCACCTCGCGCAAGGGTTTTCTCGCCGCCGCCAATGAATTTGCGCTGGCGCGCAAATATGCCTCGCGTCTCGACCTGCGCGCCGCCGCCCTGTCCGTGCCCGTCGGCACACTTTCGGGCGGCAACCAGCAGAAGGTGGTGATCGGCAAATGGCTCGCCACTCAGCCCAAGGTCATCATTCTCGATGAGCCAACAAAGGGCATCGATATCGGCTCCAAGGCCGCCGTGCACGGCTTCATCAGCGAGCTTGCCGCCGAAGGTCTTTCCATCATCATGATTTCATCCGAACTTCCCGAAATCCTCGGCATGTCCGACCGCGCCATCGTCATGCGCGAAGGCCTGATGGCGGGCCTGTTCGAACGCGCCGATTTTTCTCCGGAAAAGCTGGTGCGCGCCGCCACCGGCAACGCCTGAGAGGGGCAAGAGCATGCAACGTTTTCTCAAAAATCGCGAATGGCTGCTGGCGGGCATCATCGTCATCATGATCGCAGGCTTTGCGCTGCGCGCACCCGGTTTCGGCAGGCCCACCAATCTGGTCAATATCTTCAACGATACCTCCATCCTCATCATCCTGGCGCTTGGCCAGATGGCGGTCATTCTGACCAAATCCATCGATCTTTCGGTTGCCGCTAACCTCGCCTTCACCGGCATGGCGGTGGCGATGACCAATGCCGCCTTTCCGGGCATTCCATTGCCGTTGCTCATCGCAATGGCGGTTGGCATCGGCGCATTTTTGGGTTCCCTCAACGGCATTCTTGTCTGGTGGCTCGGCATTCCGCCCATCGTCGTCACGCTCGGCACGCTCACCATCTATCGCGGCATGGCCTTCGTGCTCTCGGGCGGCGGTTGGGTGAATGCGCACCAGCTTTCGCCCACCTTCCTCAACGTGCCGCGCACCATGGTTCTCGGCATGCCGGTTCTTTCCTGGGTTGCCATTCTCATCATCGCCGGCGCCTGGCTGGTGCTAAGCCGCACATCCTTCGGCCGCTCGGCCTATGCTTCCGGCGGCAATCCGGGCGCTGCGGTCTATGCCGGCATTGATGTCGGCCGCACCCGGTTTCTGGCTTTCGTGCTGTCCGGCGCGCTTGCTGGCCTTGCGAGCTATCTCTGGGTGTCGCGTTATGCCGTCGCTTATGTGGATATCGCCGCCGGTTTCGAACTGGATAGCGTGGCGGCAAATGTCATCGGCGGCATTTCCATTGCTGGCGGCATCGGCTCGGTGGCAGGTGCCGTGCTCGGCGCGCTGTTTCTCGGTGTCATCAAGAATGCCCTGCCCGTCATCGGCATTTCTCCCTTCGCACAAATGGCGATTTCCGGCGTGGTGATCGTGCTCGCCGTGGTCTTCAACGCCCGCGCCGAAGCTCGAAAAGGCCGCATCATCCTGCGCGACCGGGCGGCAAGCGATCAGGCCAAGGAGGCCGCAGCATGAGCACGCCATCTCAACCGACGCAGAACGCGCGCATCATTCCAGACAAGCTCGGCACGCCGCTGCGCCGCATCATGGCCAGCTGGGAAGTACTGCTGCTTGGCGTTGCCATCCTCATCTTCATCGCCAATTCGCTGGCCTCGCCCTATTTCCTCAATGCCTGGAACCTGTCCGACGCGACCTTCAATTTCACGGAGAAGGCGATCATCGCCTTCGCCATGGCGCTTTTGATCATCGCCGGCGAAATCGACCTGTCCGTCGCCGCCATCATCGCGCTCGCCTCCACCGCCATGGGTGCGGCGGTGCAGATGGGTGTCGGCACACCCGGCCTCGTCGCCATCGGCATCGGCACCGGACTTTTATGCGGGGCTTTCAACGGCTTTCTCGTTGCGGGACTGAAACTGCCATCCATCGTCGTCACCATCGGCACCATGAGCCTGTTTCGCGGCATTTCCTACATGGTGCTGGGCGATCAGGCCTACGGCAAATATCCGGCGGATTTCGCCTATTTCGGTCAGGGCTACGTCTTCTCGGTCATCTCCTTCGAATTCGTGTTGTTCATCGTCATGGCCGTTCTCTTCGCCATTCTGCTGCACGCCACCAATTTCGGCCGGCAGGTCTATGTGATCGGCAACAACCCTTTTGCTGCCCGTTTTTCCGGTATTCCGGTCGAGCGGGTGAAGTTCATCCTTTTCCTTTTGACCGGCCTGATGAGCGGCATCGCCGCCGTCTGCCTCACCTCGCGGCTCGGCTCCACCCGCCCCTCGATTGCTCAAGGCTGGGAGCTTGAAGTGGTGACCATGGTGGTTCTCGGCGGCGTTTCCATTCTCGGCGGCTCCGGCACCATTGCAGGTGTTGTTATAGCCGCCTTCGTCATGGGCCTCGTCACCTTCGGGTTGGGGCTTCTGAACGTGCCTGGCATCGTCATGTCGATCTTTGTCGGCCTGCTGCTGATCATCACCATCGCCATCCCCATCGTTGTGCGCCGCCTTAAAGCCATGAGAAGCTGAGCCATGCCGGAATTTGAAAAACACGCCTTCAAGATGAAGCTCTTCGCCGGCAAGGAGGCAGAGTACAGACGGCGCCATGATGAGATATGGTCGGAACTGGTGGCGCTGCTGCACGAGGCGGGTGTGAGCGACTATTCGATCCACCTCGATCCGGAAACCAACATCCTGTTCGGCGTGCTGACGCGCCCGAAGAACCACGGCATGGCGGCATTGCCCGAGCATCCCGTGATGAAGAAATGGTGGGCGCATATGGCTGACATCATGGAGAGCAATCTGGATAACTCGCCAATCGCGACAGACCTCGTGACGGTGTTCCATCTGCCATGAACGACGTGACAAAGCCACGCCGCGTCGCGGTCATCGATATCGGCAAGACCAATGCCAAGGTCGTCGTCATCGACACCGGAAGTGGAGAAGAGATCGCCAGTGACAGGCGCTCGAACCCTGTCCTTCGTGACGGCATCTATCCGCATTACGATGTGGAGATGCTCTGGGGGTTCATTCTCTCGTCTCTACGACGATTCAATCAGGAGCCAGGTTTCGACGCGATATCCATCACCACCCATGGCGCGGCGGCAGCACTTCTCGACGGAAACGGCGATCTGGCCATGCCAGCGCTCGATTATGAGCACGCCTATCCCGTGGAGATACGCGAGGCCTATCTCGGCATCCGGCCCGATTTTGCCGAGACCGGTTCGCCCTCGCTTCCCGCTGGGTTGAACCTTGGCGCGCAAATCCATTTCCAGAAAACCGCCTTTCCGCAGGAATTCGCCAGGGTGAGCAGCATCGTCACCTATGCGCAATATTGGGCGGGGCGACTGACCGGCGTTCAGGCCACCGAAACGACCTCGCTTGGTTGCCACACCGACCTGTGGAACCCGCGGCGGAAGGCGTTTTCATCGCTGGTGACGCGTCTTGGCATAGAGCAATTGATGGCACCGGTGCGCTCGGCCTTCGATGTGCTCGGACCAGTCCGCAAATCGGTGGCGCAGGAAACAGGGTTATCGCCGGACATGCCGGTCTATTGCGGCATTCATGATTCCAATGCGTCGCTCTTGCCGCATCTGCTACGACGGGAGGGCGATTTTTCGGTCGTCTCCACCGGCACCTGGGTGGTGAATTTCGCAATCGGCGGCGCGGCAGATGCGCTCGATCCCGCCCGCGACACGCTTTTGAACGTCGACGCCCTCGGGCGTCCCGTTCCCTCCTCCCGTTTCATGGGCGGCAGGGAATATGAAATGCTGACACAGCAATTCGGCCCTGCGCCGGATGAGGAAATCGAAGCCGCGCTCGACAGCGTGCTTGCCAAGGGCATGATGTTATTGCCAAGCATCGTCGGTGGCTCCGGCCCCTTCCCCGGCAAAACGGCACGCTGGATCGCCGACGAAAGTGCCACGGTCGCGGAGCGGCATGCGGCGGCGGCGCTTTATCTCGCTCTGATGACGGAGTTCAGCCTGTCTCTGATCGGGCGGAAAGGCCCGATACTGGTCGAAGGCCCCTTCGCCAGCAACGCGCTTTATCTCAAGGCGCTGGCCGGCTTTGCCGATACGGACGTGGTCGCCGTCAGCGGCTCCACCGGCACCAGCGCCGGGGCAGCGCTTCTTACCGGCATCAAGCCGCTTGCGGATCGCGAGCGTCATTTCTCCGCCGACGCTATTGAAGGACTTGATGCCTATCGCAGCGGCTGGCTGGCCAAACTCGCCTGATGACATGAGGCGGATATAACTCCGCTGTCCCCCACTCGACGTCATCCTCGGGCTTGACCCGAGGATCCACTCCCGCGCGAAACAATGGATCCTCGGGTCAAGCCCGAGGATGACGTCGCAAGTGGGGACAGGTTGTGGGCCAATCGCAAAATGCGGCCTCGTATTAGGCCGCATTCCCGTTTCACCCAAAGATCAAGCCTTGATGAAGGCCAAGAGATCGGCGTTCAGCACATCGGCATTGACGGTCAGCATGCCGTGCGAGAAGCCGGGATAGGTCTTCAGCGTGCCGTTTTTCAGCAGTTTCACCGCCTTTAGCGCAGAGTCGGCAATCGGTACGATCTGATCGTCTTCGCCGTGCAGCACCAGCGTCGGAACACTGATCGCCTTCAGGTCTTCGGTCTGATCGGTTTCCGAGAAGGCCTTGATGCCATCGTAGTGCGCCTTGGCGCCGCCCATCATGCCCTGCCTCCACCAGTTCTGGATCACACCTTCATGAACGGTCGCGCCATCGCGGTTGAAGCCGTAGAACGGGCCGGCCGGCACATCGCGGAAGAACTGCGCACGGTTGGCGGCAAGCGCCGAGCGGAAGCCGTCGAAGACCTCCATCGGCAGGCCTTCCGGGTTGGCCGCGGTCTTGAGCATCAGCGGCGGCACGGCGGAAACGAGAACGGCCTTGGCAACGCGGCCTGCGGGTTCACCGTGTTTCGCGACATAACGCGCCACTTCGCCACCGCCGGTGGAATGGCCGATATGCACGGCATTTTTCAGGTCCAGCGCCTCGACGACGGCAAAGGCGTCGGCGGCATAATGGTCCATATCGTGGCCTTCGGAAACCTGTGCCGAGCGGCCGTGGCCACGGCGGTCATGGGCGACGACACGATAGCCCTTGGAGACGAAGAACAGCATCTGCGCGTCCCAGTCGTCGGAGCTCAGCGGCCAGCCGTGGTGGAATACGATGGGCTGGGCATCCTTCGGGCCCCAGTCCTTGTAGAAGATTTCGGTTCCGTCAGTCGTCTTAACAAAGCCCATGATCGTTTCTCCTTCGGTTGCGTTGGCATCTCCGGTGCAGCCTCAGTTGTGCGCCGGTTTGATGGAGGGATAATGACGCGGGAAAACGGCCTCAACAATTACAATAATAATTCGGAATGAATTGCGTTCTTAGCAATAATAACCGAGCAGCCCGCTGCCTGCGATTTCGGTATCGGCGCTAAACGGCATGAAGCCCAAAAAGTTGCGACGGATGGCGCAAACGGATCGGAAAATGATTGCAGACAGAGCGCTCCGCGCCCTGTCCTTGGCCTGAAAATGAAACAGTTAAAGTCGCTCGCGGAACGAGGCGCTGGTGCTTTCAATCCACCTCGGGATCGTATTCCCTCGGGCTGTCGTCCTTCGAGAACAATACGCAAGGGCCGCGTGAGCCGCGCGGATCATAGGCATAACCCTTGGCGGTCAGCGCCTGCATGATGTCGCGAACACCGGCAAGGCCATAAAGGTGGTCATGCAGCTCGACGAATATCCGTTCCACGCCGGCAAGCTCGGCATTGCCGAGCAGATCGCGTTCCGCACCCTCGATATCCATGACGAGCGCGGTAATGCCCCGGCTGGCGACAAATTCATCGATATTCGCCGAAGAGATTTCGATGCGTTTTTCATAAGGGCCCTGATTTTCGTCCATGGACGACATCCAGAGATCCTTGCGGACATAAAAAGGATAGGTGCGCGGCTCGTCGGCGGTGAGAAGACCCTGTGAGAACACGACATTGTCACGGCAGTTGGCCTTGATCACCCGTTCCGCCAGCGCCGCCGTCGACGGATTGGCCTCGAACGCCCATACGGCAACATCTTTAATGCCGGCGATGATCGAGGTGATGATGCCGATACCGGAGCCCAGTTCCAGCACACGGTCACCGGGCTTGATGGCTTTCAGGACGCTGCGGGCCTCTTTCGCCTCATAGCTGCCGTCGGTCAGCGCCTGCCAGATGACGGGCGATACCTCATCGGAAGACAGAGGCAGAGCTATTCCATGCACGTCCCGTATTTCCATGTTTCCAAGCCTTTTCGCAAAACCCGGTCGCTTCGCCAGAATGATCCCGCATCGACCGGGAATGCTCTACAGCATCGGCGCGGCAACCGGTATCGGTTTTCGCGTGAAACGATGCATACTCATGAAAATTTGACGCTTCGCTCTGCTCGGAAGCAAATCCGTTTTCAGACGGAACTCCAAGCCACCAGTTCCTTGGCAGGCAACGGCCTGCTGATCAGATATCCCTGTACCAGATCGCATCCCAGACGTTTGACGCATTCATATTGCTCCTCCGTCTCGATGCCTTCGGCGATGGTGGTCATTCTGAGGCTACGGCCGACGCCAACCACGAATTCGACGATCGCCAGCGCATCACGATCGCTGGTGATATCGCGCAGGAAAGACCGGTCGATCTTGATCTTGTCGAAGGGCACGCCGCGCAAATTCGCAAGCGAGGAATAACCGGTGCCGAAATCGTCCATGGCGATCTGGATGCCGACGGCCTTTAGCCGCGTGAGCGTGTTGATGGTCTGGTCGCTCTTGTTGAGCAGGATCGATTCGGTGATCTCAAGTTCGAGCCGGCTCGGCTCCAGCCCGCTTTTTTCGAGCGCGCCCATCACGTTCTGGATAAGGTTGGTGCTGTGGAACTGAACCGGCGAGAGATTGACCGCCACCTTCATGTCCTCGTCCCAGCCCATCGCCTCGCGGCAGGCGGTCTCCATTACCCATTTTCCAAGCGAATGGATAAGGCCGGTTCTTTCCGCAACGGGAATGAACACGCTGGGCGGCACATCGCCCCGCACCGGATGTTTCCAGCGCAGAAGTGCCTCGAAGCCGCAAAGCTTGCGGGTCTGCGTCGCCACCTGTGGCTGATAATAGACCTCCATCTCATCGTTCTGCAACGCCGTCTGCAGATCGGCCTCGAAGGATTTCTTCTCGGTCAACTGCTTCTGCATGCGAACCTTGAAAACGCTTGCCCGGCCCGGGCCGATAGCCTTGGCCTCATAGAGAGCCAGATCGGCGCGCTTGAACAATTCATCCGCATCGACGGTGCCGTGCGATATGGCGATGCCGATGCAGGTGCCGATTTTGACCTCCTGCTCGCCGAGCTGGTAGGTTCGGCTGATCTGCTCGATAAGTTTGGAGGCAAGACGGCGCGCCGCGTCCTCATTGAGATCATCGGACACGACGGCGAATTCATCGCCGCCCAGCCGGCAAACCATGTCGTAATCACCGCCGATACCCGAAAGGCGCTGCGCCACGGCCTGAAGCAGGGCATCGCCCGAATCGTGGCCGAGCGTGTCGTTGACATCCTTGAACCCGTCGAGATCGAGCAGAAGAATGGCCGTCGTTCCGTTGCCGCCGAAGGATCGGCGCAATCGCTCTATCAGTTCCTGCCGGAACAGCGCGCGGTTCGGCAGTCCCGTCAGCGCATCATGATAGGCATCATGTTCCAGCCGGACATTTTTCGCCTGCAATTCAAGCGTGGCGGCGCGCAGGTCGTCCGTCAGGCCGCGCATGCTTTTTTGCGCGCGGTTGAGCAGATCGTTCTGGCGTAGCAGCAATATCACAAGTGCTATACCGCACAGGATCAGGCCGCCCGCCAGCGCGGTATAAACGATATGCAGCTTGCGCACATCCTCATGGGCCGTGTCGATCAGGTTGACGTCGAAAGCGACCGATGATGATGCCAGCGTCGTCATCGGCGCGTCCAGCGCGCTCATCACGGAGAGCAGATCCGGCACATCGGCCGGCTTCAGGCTGCCCATCTGCTGTTCCAGACGGGCCAGAGCCGCATCAAGGCGGGCTACGAGGTCCCGCCACTGCTGCTTTTCATTGATGAAAGCGCCGAGATTGCCCTGCTTCAAAAGCTCCAGGCGACTCAGCATGATGTCCAGACGCAGCTGCAATTCGTCCCGATCGACCTCACCGGGGCTGAGCGCAAACACGGCCAGCTTGTTCTGAAGGCGAAGATATTCCGCTACGGTCTGGCTGACCGCCCATGAATCATTATAGCGGGCGAATTTCTGCAGAGCGGTCTGACGCTCGGCAATGACGAAAGCGATATAGCCCGTTGCCAGGACGAAGCAACAGATGATCACCGCCACAAGTTTTCGCAAACGGCACCTTTATTCCACTATCAATTTGGCGACTTGCCATGCGGACCGCGAATAATAGGTCTGTTTCTGCAGCTCCGGGTCGCTGTCATAGGGATATATGACGAACAATGGGCCCTTTTCGCGAACTGTCATGTAGTTGCCATCCAGTTTGATCGCGAGGATAACGTTAAATTTCTTAAAATCCTCAACCGGTATCGTGCTGACATAGTCGTTGAGAGCGACCGCCGTGACGCTGGTGCCCTTTGCGCCGACGACATCCATCAATTTTGCCAGCGACACGCCGTCAAAACGGACACGGCCATCGTGCCAGGGCGTCGTGGTTTCCACCGTCACCATGCCGAGCGCCTCCAGCATGTCGCGATCAAATACCGCAGCGCCATCGGCATTGGTGTTGGTGATGTTTCCGGAGATGGTCAATATCGGCTTGCCTTGCGGCTTGGCGATCGTCCCGGCCTCGGCACAGGAAAGCCACACGAGCGACAGGAACGCACTGAGAAGTACCCGGGCGAAACTCATAACTCTTTCTCCATCGATAACGTTCGGGTCGAGGGGTTTTCGCCAACCTTTAAGGGTCAAGGGAACCGACGCTCGCATTATATATCAGGAATGAATGTTATATCGTCAGTGAGTTTTTATCCGTATTTTCTCTAGGTTTTCAGTAAACCCTTTGGATAATTTTTCCGTCTTATTGTATTTTTTCACGCTTCGCGCCCTGTTATGACGCAAGCGACAACCCAAGATATGCCCTCCCGCCAGTCCGCCCGGTGCGACAACGGCCGAATCGCGGCACATGCTTTCCCGCTCACGGACAGGAACGCATGATTCGCGCGGGCCGGACAAGGCCATCGGAGGTTCGGCACCTTCTTGCAGGTCAAACAGGCATGACGGAAGACAAGTTCCACATCACAGAAAAAATCATGGCGTTTGCCGGAGCGGACGGTTGAAACATACCGCCCGGAACTTAATATAAGGGCTGTCATTTCCGTTTCCGGCAATTCCAGAACCCTCCTGCCGGAAATGCCCAGACACAGGTTCCGCGCAGCGAAAGCCGCGATGCCGGATATAGTCCGGCCAGGAAAATTCTGTTCCCGTCTCCGGGTCCGACGGCACCTTGCCGTATTGGCCGCATCATGAAGGTAGTCCCTATGCACACCTATCCCGACATCAAACTTCTCATTGATGGCGAATGGCGAGACGCCGTTTCCGGCAAGACGATCGCCGTGTCCGATCCTGCGACCGACGAGATCATCGGCGCGATCGCCCATGCCGAAAAGCCGGATCTAGATCTGGCGCTGGCCGCTGCCGAGCGGGGCTTCAAGGTCTGGCGCGACACCTCGCCCTTCGAGCGTTCCAAGATCATGCGCAAGGCGGCCGATATATTGCGTGAGCGCAAGGACAAGATCGCCTATATAATGACCCGCGAACAGGGCAAGCCGCTTTCGCAATCGGCAACCGAAATCCTGGGCGCCGCCGACACCATCGACTGGTTTGCCGAAGAAGCGCGCCGCACCTATGGCCAGGTCATTCCGGCGCGTGCGACCGGTGTTTCCCAGCTAGCCATCAAGCTGCCGGTCGGTCCCGTCGCCGCCTTCACGCCCTGGAATTTCCCGATCAACCAGATCGTCCGCAAGCTTTCCGCAGCGCTTGCCACCGGCTGCTCGATCATCGTCAAGGCTCCGGAAGAAACACCGGCATCGCCGGCGGAACTGATCCGCGCCTTCGTGGATGCGGGCGTGCCGGCGGGTGTCATCGGTCTCGTTTATGGCGTTCCGTCCGAAATTTCGGAATATCTGATCCCGCACCCGGTCATTCGCAAGATTTCCTTCACCGGCTCCACGCCGATCGGCAAACATCTGGCGGCCCTTGCCGGCAAGCACATGAAGCGCGCCACGATGGAACTCGGCGGCCATGCGCCTGTCATGATCTTCGACGATGCCGATATCGAAAAGGCGATCCAGGTGACCTCGCTTGCGAAATTCCGCAATGCCGGCCAGGTCTGCGTCGCCCCCACCCGCTTCCTCGTGCAGGACGGCGTGGCGGATCGCTTCCTTGAAGGTTTCGTGGAAGCCACGAAAGCCATCAAGGTCGGCAACGGACTGGAAGACGGTGTCGTCATGGGTCCGCTCGCCAATGAACGCCGTATCCCGGCGCTGGAAGGCCTCATCAACGACGCCGTTTCCCATGGCGCCGAACTGAAGACCGGCGGCCGCCGCATCGGAAACAAGGGTAACTTCTTCGAGCCGACGGTTCTTGCCAACGTGCCGGTGACAGCCAAGATCATGAACGACGAGCCCTTCGGTCCCGTCGCGATCATCAACCGCTTCTCGACTTTCGATGACGCCATCACCGAAGCGAACCGCCTGCCCTTCGGCCTTGCATCCTATGCCTTCACCGGTTCGGTCAAGACCGCGCACGCGCTCGGCCATCAGGTCGAGGCCGGCATGCTGACCATCAACCACAACGGTCTTGCGCTTCCTGAAGTCCCCTTCGGCGGCATCAAGGATTCCGGCTACGGTACGGAAGGCGGCTCGGAAGCGGTTCAGGCCTATCTGGAGACCAAATTCGTCAGCCAGATGAGCTGAAGGCCTTGTCTCCGGCTCTGGGTGGGTAACAATATCCGCCCAACGCTTGAGTTTGGCGAACCCGGAGTACCCATACTCCGTCACCCCGGACTCGATCCGGGGTCCAGTGCGATCAAGTCTTTGATCGCGAAAGAGTCGTTTCACGGCGCAGACGCGCCGTGGCTGGATGCCGGATCGCGTCCTGTAGCGCGCAAAATCGAATGGCGCGAAGCGCAACATCAGTTGGCAACAAAAACCGCTCTCACCATGGCGCTCCGCCAAACATCGGCTTGAGGTTTACGGCGTCTGCAGGCTCATAGGTCCACCGCCATTTATCGTCCAGTGCTTTCGCGGTCGTTGCGGCGATTTCATTCCGTGCAGGCTCGGAGTAAAGCGTCAGCTTGTTTGCGTAAGTTTTGGCGGTCTCGTCTGGTACGGCCGTCAAGGTCTCTGCGATGAAGTCCTCGACTTCGGTTTTTCCACCTTCTTATCTTCTTCATAGAAGGTATAGGTGTGGCCGAGATATCGAGCGACGACAACCGCAACCTCCCTCGTGGCATTCGCCTCTCGCCGACGCCGAACACCCGTGCCGCCAAATCCGTTTCTGAACGTCCTTGGCACAACCGCCAACGCGATGGAAATCGCCGCTCCAAGATCATCTCGTCCCTCGGTCATGTTGTCCTCCTGTAGTGCAAAGACGCGGCAATCGAACCGCGTCTGGCACTGCTCCCGCGTGGAGCGGTTATTTGCAGATAATGACTTCCTTAACAGCCTTCTGGTTCCGGCCGGATATCGAATAAGTGCAATCGACCTCTTCGATCCGAAAGCTTTTAAAGGTCTCATAGACCTCTGGAACGGCGTTTAAAGACAGTATGAAGTGGCCTTTAAGCCCGCTTAAAACGTCTGCCATCTCCGCGAACTCCTCGCGACCGAAAACACACGCGCCGTAGTCGGTCTCGTTTCCGAAGTAAGGTGGATCGAGATAAAAGAGCATTTCCGGCCGGTCGTAACGTTCAATGAAGCGCCTCCAAGGAAGCTGCTCGATGACGACGCCTGCCATGCGTTCATGGATCGCCTCCAGTTGAGGAGCGAGCTTCATAAGATTGAAGCGAGCGCCCTGCATCGTAACGCCAAAATTCTGCCCGGCGACTTTTCCGCCAAAAGCCGTTCGCTGCAGATAGAGGAACCGTGCGGCACGCTCCAGATCGGTCAGGGTAGAAGGATCGACACGAGACAGGCGGTCAAACTCGCGCCGGCTCGTAACCTGATATCGGAGCGTCTCCATGAACTGCGGATAGTGCCTCTGCAATATCCTGAAGAGGTTCGCGACGTCGCCGCTGATGTCGTTAATGACCTCCATGCGCGGCTGGAGGTTTCGACGGAGGAACACGCCCCCCATTCCAACGAACGCCTCCGCATAGCTTTCGTGCGGCGTCTCATTGATACGGGCGATGATGGCTTTCGCCAGAACACGTTTTCCACCGATATAAGCGGCAGCGGGAGTGGCCGGAGCCACCGGCATCAGATTCACCATTTCAAATATCTCTCGACTCAGTCACAGCAAATCCGCCCTGCAGGGTACGGGTGTGACAGTTATCGAATTGCGCTGTCGGACGGGTTAGGTCGCCAAACTTTGGCCCGTCGCTCGGGGTGCACGAGGCACCTCGGGCCACCCGGTCTAAATCCGGGTGGCGAATGGATCATGCCGCCAGACCGATGCGCGGCTTGTCGCCCTCGACCATCATTATCTTCTGAAGCCGCAGAGGCAGGTTCGATGCAGGTGCCGTCACGCCGAAACCGGGGCGGATCGAGAAATATGTATTGAATCCGTTTGTATCGATGTCGGCGTCGATGAGGACATTATGGAAGACCGCCAACATCCACCCGCCTGTTACCTGATCGCCAGCGCCGCCGAAGTGCAACGCGGCACCCACCAGCGTCCGGACAGACCCCCCCGACTTTACGACCAAGTTGATCGTCGGGCTGCGCTGGCCCGCCACGGTGTAATAAAGGATGGCGACGGTAACGCGTTTGCCCAAGAGCGGCGTCAGCTCGGTTGTGCGGATGTACCGCACCATGCCTGCAGCAGCATTGCCGTTGGGCACCATGGAAAACGAATGCGCAAAACCCGGCCACTTAACATTGGTATCCTTTGTCGCCGTCGCCGGGGCCTGTGCACTCCAATTGACAGGCACAGCGCCGGTCCAGTTCGAAAAATCCGGGTTTGCATGTAGATTGGTTGCCGCAGTCAGCGGCCATGGAGCGGTCGTGAAACCTGCTACCGGCGTCGAGCCGCGATAGCTGGCAATAAGCCAATCCGCAATGCGGGCATAACCTTCATCATTGGGATGAGTGTCATCGAGATACCAGTTGCTCGGCTTGCCCGCATTCATGAATACCTGATGCGTGTCGATGACCATGATATCGGTCAGTGATGCGCCGATCTCTAGAATTGCCGCCCGCACCTTGTCGTAACCAGTGCTGCCACGCTTGGGATTTTGGGTGGTTATGATCTGCGGCACGCCCGGCCATTTCAGGCAGGTCATCCCTATTGGACCGAGGAAGCAGGATTTGCCGGAGACGTACCGGACATCACCGCCCGACAGCTCGAAACTCTGCATGTTGTGGCCCTGATGCATGATGCAAAGGTCGGGCGTCGGAATCGCCAGTGCGGCCGCCCGTTGGTCGGCAAACATGTAACCGGCCATGCCACCCGGCAACGAGGCCAGATAGACGTTCAGCGTCCCGCGTGTGCCAGTCCTGAGCGTCACGGGATCGGCATAGGCCTTCGGCCCGGTGGCCGCGCTTGTCTGCCATTCCGCCCAACGACACACAATGACCGTCGCATCGTGCATCTCGCCCATTGCCATGGCGAGGCGGTAAAAGATGCCCGGATCGGGATATGCGGTGCTGTCGCCATTAATAAAGAGTGTGGCGTTCTGCCCTCCATCAAGCTTGGCGTGGATCGGGGACCATGCGTTGACACCACGCACGTTGGCAATGAACGTCTTGCGACGAACGCGCTTGCCATCCGTTGCCTCAATCGTCACTGATGGGGACGGTGTCACCTTATGATCGAGCGCCGTAAGCCCCCGAACGAGGTTGTTGCCGGAAAGGGCAAACCTGCCGCCGGCGTCGTCAATCAGCTTGAATGTCCACGGCATTCCCATCTCCAAACCAGCGAGGGCATCTCCAGCCCCCGCGCTATCGTCAAAATTCAAAGCGGAAAGCGACAGGCCTGCAGACGAGTCGAAGACGGAGACTGCGGCCAGCGTGTCGCCGGCATTGGATGTTTCCTCGAAATCGAGCTTGGAGATTTCGAGGGCGGGTCCTGATCCAGCTCCGAAATCAGCCGGCGCTAAACCTCTCCCGGTCCGAAACAATGAGGTGCCGAATTGATGAATTTTCATTCTCTCACCACCTCGACAACAAGCGTCTCGCTGGTCGGCCAAACGTAGACGTTTGTATCCACTCCATCGAACTGGAGGCTGATCGGGCGGGTCTGATCCAAGGTGAGATAGTCCAGCGCCGGTGCGCCGATCGGCGGTGCGGCCGTGCCAAGCACAAGACGGCCTGCGCCAACGTCTCGGACCATTACAAGCACTCTCGCCTTCGCTGTCGAGACCGGCGTCCATTGGCCTTTCGGGCATTCAATCCCTTTGATTTCAGCAGTCATGAGTTAGCCCTTTCCGTTTTCTTTTGCGGCGATCTCGACGCTCATCAGCCAGCCGCCGCTTTCATCGAAGGTGAAGGTGTGAGAGATGGTGCCGGCGCTGAGCGCACTGCCTGCCCATGGGCCGAAACCGGGCAGCGAAAGCGGCGCTCCCGCCATTGCGTCCACGTCGCCCTCGATCGTAAGACTGCCGGCAACGGTTGCCCGCGCCAGATCGGTTGCCTGCGTTTTACTGCGAACCTTGGCTTCACCTGAAGATGGCGCTGGATGAAGGCCAGACGTTCGGGAGGTTTTGCCCTTGCCGCTGGTTTCCTCCTCAACCCACGCGCCGGCGTCCTCATCAAAATAGGCGGTCGCTACGGTTCCATATTTGGGCCGGCCCTCCGATGTCAGGCCAGCGTCAAAGACGACATCAGGAGATATGACGATCGTCGGCAGCGCGTTTCCGGTTGCCGTTCTGCCTGAAGATTTCGCCGTCACGATCCACTTACCACCGGCAAGCTTCAGGGAGCCGCCAACTTCGTCGGCGAGCGCCTGACCAAATCCGATCGCGGATTGATTAAGTCTGAGGCGATATGGGATTTCGATGTTCGCAACCTCGCGATCGACCACCGCTGACTTTCCGGCCTCTGACGCAAGTTTCTCGAAAATCTTGCCGGCGGTCGTATTCTCATAATGCTCCAGGTCGGCAGACTTGTCGGCTTCCACAAAGTCGGCCGACCTTGCCGTAATGGTCATAGTCCACGCATCTCCGGCAGACTTATTGAGGCCGGAATTCTGATAGGTGAAGACACCTGCGTTCCGCAGTCGTTCTTCGGCCCATCCGTATTCCAAGGCATACCGCGTGCCTTCTGGCGGCGGTGCAGGAAATGGCGGAGCTACAACGAACGTGATCTCCAGCTCATCAGCCTCGCCACCCTCATTGTCGGTGTAGGTGACGCTTTCGAGCAGAGATTTCCATTTCGGAATCAGATCGTTTCCGGACTGGCCCGTGATGCGTACGATCGGGGTTTTCATGACGTCACTCCCAAGCCAGAGTGAAGTCAGCGTTCCGGGCCGGCGCGAAATCTTCCGGCACGATGATGGTCGTACCTGCCGGAACGACGGCTGACGCCAGAAACGCGAGGCCGGGATTTGCTGTCAACAAGGCCTCAACAGTGCCTTCACGCTCGGTTTGGAGCACCTTCTTGGCGATGCGATCGAGACGTTCTCCGCCGTAGGGAACCACGTATTGCATCAGAACGCACCCCCGAGAATATCCCCGAGGCTGGCAACACCGACAGAGGAAAACGGGGTCGATTCCGGCAGGATGATCAGGCCCATCGTTACGTCGAGTTGTCGGCCGACGCCGTCGATCGGATGCAGACGCTCTTCGTCATAGTCGAGCGTTTCGATGACGCAGAGGCCGAGCGCCTCGCCGAGGTAGTTCCCGCGAAGGCGAATGAATGGAACGATCGACTGGCGACGATGGTGAGCTTTCAGGATGGCAACCGAATCCAGACCGCCGAAAACGTGAGGAAAGGTCATGGCCTCGATTGTCACCAGCTCGGCATCCGGGCCGGTTGCCTGATACTTCAAACCGCCCTGTACGGGATGGGCGGGAAAGCGCGCTGAAGACGAGTAGCTGACACGCTGCGGGTTCATCCCGATCGTGCACAGCCTCGCGCCTCCGATCGATATGAGTGCGCCGTTTTCAACAAAGATGCTCATGCCAGCCTCGGACCGAGGTCATAGAATGAACGCGAGCGCGCCTGCTCGATCGCACGCGATTGTTCGCGCCGAGCCTTCACAGCGGCGAGCTTGACGTTCGGTGTCGTGATGTTTTGGGTTAGCTGCCGAATGTTGTTCGATTGCTGAAGCGAAGAATGTTTTTCGCCGGTCGGCGCTGCTGCTGGGGCGGCTGCAGGTGGAACATAGTTCGGCGCAATGGTTGGAGCGACCGTGAAATCCAAAGCCGACCGAATGCGATCGGCTATGATCTGCGCTTCAGTCGCCGCTTTGTCACCTTCAGCAGCAAGTGCCTCATTATAACCTTGCATCGATTTCTGTGCTGCACCGGACAGATCGGTTGAGAGCGGCTTCTCAATCGGGACAGGGATGGCTCCGGTGCTCTTTCCAAGATCGCCGTTCGACCGCGCACGTCTTGCCGATTCCAGCTCCTGTTTAAGCTGCATGATCTCCTCAACAAGGAGAAGCTTTGCCGAGGAGAAAATGTCCACGTCGCCTTTTGGAGCGGGTATTGCGGCCAGCTTTTTTTGGCGTTCTGCCAAATAGGCTTCCAACTCGCCAATGTCCGTTTCCTTAAGACGCTGGCGCTCAGTGTGGGCATCTTCTTCTCGGGCATAAGCAGGATTTACCGTGCGAGCGAACCAATCCTTGAACGGACTGGAAACGCTGTCCCACCACTGACCAACGCCAGTTCCTGCATCCGATAAAGCCGCGCCACGTCGATCAGCGCGCTCCTTCGGCAGGGTTCGCAGAAATTCATAGTCTTCATCCACAGTCCCGGCAGAGTTGTCGCGGATTTCCTTCAGAAACTCGTTGTACTTTTCACGGAAGTTAATGAGTGGAAGAAGCGCCTGTTTGGCCTGCATGTCGCCAAACAGCTCACCGATACGGAACTCATCGCCCTTCGTTAATTCCATCACTTTGTCGACCAGATCGAGCATGTAGGGCGTGCCGTTCTTTTCCGAGCGCTTCTTGATCGCCTCTATGTCGACGCCCTTTTCATCGAAATTTTTGACCGTATCCGGGGAGGACAACTTCGCGAGTATGTTTTCGAGGTTGGTGGACGCCTGATCCTGTGTGCCTGCGCCCATACGGACGATCTGAGCTAGAGCAACAAGCTCCGCCGTGGCGTTTAGGCCGGTGCGACCGGTCCCAGCGTAAAGGGTGGCAAGTTTCGGAAAGTTTTTTGCCATAGCGTCGACCTCGAAAGAGCCGAGCTTGGTACCCTTTGCCATCATATCAAGTGCGGCGGGAACTTCAGTGTCTTTAACGCCCAAGTTCTGCTGGAGTGCGATAACGGCACTGCCAATCGTCTCGCCAGTGCTGTCACCGGCCTTGGCCGCTTTCAATGTTGGGTCAAGGATAGCCTCTTGTTGGTCAAGCCCAACACCGGCGGCCGCGTAAGTTTTACGAGCTGCGTTTACCTGAGGTGCCTCGACGCCGTACCGGAGAGAAAGGGTCGAGTTGGACTTTCCAATTTTTTCGATGGCCTCCGGTGTCCGCGTTTCGGCCGTGACGGCGACAGAAGCTATTTCCCGGTTAAGGTCCCGGAACTTCGAAGCCATCTGTTCAAGCCCACGAACAATGTTGTCGACGGACGCGAACGCTGCCAAGCCTGCAAACGCGCTTGTGGCACCCACTCCTATTAGAGACAAGGTGTTGCCCAGCCGACCTGCGGGAGCTGCCATCTTTTCGAAATTGTTACCGTTTAAGCGACCGATATCTCGCATCTTGTCGTGTGCGTGTCGCACGCCGACAGCGGCACTTCTCCCGGCCTTGTCGAGCGCCTGAAGATTGCGCACGGCGGTGCCGGTGTTAACGTTTCCGAGTTTTCGGGCTTCACGGTTTAGGTTGCTGACGGATTTTTCGCCGCGATCGGCCTCTCTGCGGATTTCCTTTAGCCCCGCGTCAAGCTTCCCGGCTTTGACCTGCCCGAGCTTCTTTGCCTCGTCACCGAGTTCATGGAGGTCACGCTTGACGACCTTGGCCTCGCGTGAAAACTGATTCTGTAGGCGAAGGCGAAGCGAAACGTCCATGGCTATTTCCGGGCTAGTAGGCTGGCCAATAGGCCAAAACTTTCGTTGTGAATTCGCCGCGCTTCATGGTTCCAAAGAAGAACATCGTCCCACCACATGTCTTCAACGGCGGTTATCGGTGTCTTCAGGTAGGCCGAGATGTGCGCCACATATGTACGCCAGCGCCTCAGGTCTCCGTTGAGGCGCTCTCCGCTTTCAGAACGCGGGGCAAAAAATCGTATGCCGCGTCGACAACTGCGTTGCCGTCCTCGTCAATCAAACCTCGAAGGATCGGCGCGGGCAATCCGGTCATTTCCGCATAGATATCGAAAGTCGAGAAGGAGGCGGTAGCGGCGCGCCGTATGAAGGCATCGACCTGTCCCAAAGTCAGGCGGCGCACCTTCACTTCTTTGACTACCCGACCGTTCAGCCGGAAAGGGTACTTCAGTGGAACCGATATTTGATGTGAAACGTCAACGAACTCCAGTTCGGCGACATCCGTGATTTCTTCCGTCGGGGTTGCCGGCAAGCCTGCATTCGCTTCGCCTGCTGCCGTCGAAGTGTCGCCCCACAGTTCGCGGGGCGGAAGCGGGATTTCTTCGAATTTCACATCGCTGGGGTCCGACTTGGACTGAGGGACCGCCACACGGGCGGTCAAGGTGTCGTCGCTCTTCTGCATGTACGATGCCCTTTTGCTATCATGCCGAGATCAGATTGTTGAACTCGGCCGTGTAATTCACACCGTTGATGATCAGGGTGTTGTTCTGGATGTCGAACTTGTGGATGACTTTGCCATCCATCATGTCCTGATAGAGAACGATGGAAGACCAGCGGAGCCGAGTGGCCGCCGTAGACTTCTGGCCCTTGACGCCTCCCTGCTCGAAGCTGTTGAGCAGGCCTTTGAGGATGACGGTGCGGCCCTTCAACTGAGGCGAAGCTGAAGCATTGGCCTCACCCGTGGAATTGGCCGGGAATACATTGAGCAGCGCCTCGTAATAGGCGATCGTCGTCCAGTCGCCGGGTTCCCGGCCGAAGCGGGTCTTAAGGTCCTCGTGGACGCCGTTGACGCTCATCTCGCAAGTGAGGGGCTGGATTTCCGCCGGCAGTTCGAAGCCGAACCAGCCGCCGCCCATTACCATCGGCAGCATTTCCCGGCTCAGCGCCGGCAGCGTCGTTTCGTCAATGCGGAGGCGCTGGTTGATCTCGCCGCAGTACCAGTTCGCGCCGCGAATAATGCGATCCATGTGAAGGCTCCTTTACGCGGTAACGCGAATGTTGGAATTGCCGAGGGCGGCCAGCGCCGACGCGATCGCCGACTCCAGGACGTCGAAGGCCTCGGGCATCGGCTCGTCATAGAGCTGAAGATCGACCAGATCGGGCGTCTCGGCCCACCGCATTTTCACCCGCAATGCGCCGGCTTCGAGGATTGCTGCCGAGTTCAGCGCTTTCGACCAGATCAGCTCGTAGTCGATGATGGCCGTCAGCGTTTTCAGGTCAGACAGGAACTGGTCTGCAGCCCGGTAAATCAGGGTGACAAGATGAGGTGTGATGTCCTCGGAAAGATACTGGCGCATCGGGCGCAGCATGGCTTTCTCGATCGCCCGGCGCGTCCGGATTTTCTTGATCGAGCGCCAGCTGTTGACGGTCGGGTCGGTTGCCGTGGTGAATGGTGCCCACAACAGATTGCCTTCAATGATGGTGCCGACACCCGCCTGTGCAAGGTGGTTGGCCTCGGACGAAATATCGCCGTCCGTATAGCCGACCGGAACGGAAGGACCGAGGACACCGGTAAGCGGCCGGTTCCACGAGGCCTTGTAAGGGCCACCGGTTTCCTTGTCTCGCCTGACCATCGCGCCAGCCATATGAGGTGACAGCGCACGCGTGACATTGCCCGCGCCGAGATTGACCACGGCCTGTGGGTAAAGGCCGATGACGTTCAGCGCCGTGGCGAAATCTTCGGCCCATTCGATCGCAGCCTCTATCGAGGTGGACGGCGTATCACCAATCACCATGCAATCAATGATGCGATCGGCGACGACGCGGGCGGCCGCGACAACCGGATTTGCCGCTCCACCAAGGCGAGCTGTCATGTAGCCGGGAGAAATGATCAAACCCGGCTCGATCTTCAGCTCGCTCTTCGCGTCGAGCAGCGCATACATACCGGTCTTTGCGCCGGCGGAACCAACTATGTGATTGGTCTCTTCGGAGAGCTGGTCGGCCGGCGCTGCGGCGGTCGAATGCTGCGTCCGGACAAAAGCAAGATCGGTGACGATGCCTTCCGACAGGAGCTGGTCGACGGTATCCCGAACAACGCCTGTGCCGAGCTTCGCGACCTGCTCGACATTGTCGAGGGAAAGCTTGACAGGCTCATCCAGCGGAAAGGCCGCATTGTCGGCCGTGGGTGCCGGTGCAACAATGCCGATTTTGGTGCTGTCGCGTGTATCGATCTTAGCGACGGTAGAACGAAGATTGGAAAACCGGCGTACGCCGACGAAATCCGTAGTGCCAGACATAAGCGGTCCCCGCATGCGGTTAAATTTCAGCTTGGGGACAAGATATGGCGCAGTCTGCTTCCGGCCGGGCTGACAGGTGTCAGCACAAAGAAAAAGGGCGGTTTGAAGCCGCCCTTGAAGCCTATTTAATGACCTATTTAAAGTCGCCTGTCTACGCCCCAGCTACGCCACTTCGGCCTGTCGCCACATCGTGTCGACTTGCGTTTCCGTCAGATTGAGCGCGCCGGCGATCAGCATTAGCGTTGGGTGGGTGCGCTCAAATTCGGTCGCGTCGGCCCATTCGATCTGAGCTTCTTCCTTTTCCAACCCATCAGGCATCGCGGCGATAGCTGTCTCTACAGCGGCAAGGGATACGCCGTTTCGAACCAGCGTCAGCCGCAACTGGCGGCGGGTGATGGGATTGAAAACAGGAGGTTGGGGCGGAGCTGCGACCAGCGCACCTCCCTGATAAAGCTGCCCCTCCGCGATATCACCCGCATCGGCATCAATGCCCAAAACGATCTTGTCATTTGGCACCATGCGGGATGGGTCCTGCTCGACGTTGGTAACCTTGAGGGATACCGGATCGACCATCGCCCATGCGCCATAGATGGCGGTCAGGAAGTTACCCTGTTCATCCCAAGTCGTCAGACCGCGCCGGAGGTCGTACCAATCTTGGCCGTCCTCATTGGCAAAGAACTGGATGCCGGTCGTGCTGGTGAGCTTAAAGTGTCCGAAGTTGACTATTTCCATGTGTTTACCTCAAGCGTTATGCGCCGTGATCCAGCCGCGTACAGGGTCGAATAGTTGGAAGTAGCGCCAGCAGTAGTGCATGATCGCGCTGTTACTGCTTTGTATCCAAAGGCCGGTCATCGCACTGCCTGCCGGGACTTCCCACCACAGGTCTCTGCGGGCCGCTTGCTCCCCTCGTGACACCCATCGGGAATTGAGGTTCGCCACGCGGTCATTGGCGACCGCCCAAGCGCGGGCGTCAGCGTGTGCATAGGCCCTGTCCTCGATGCGGGTATTCAGGTCACCTAATTGGGAGGTCCAAACCGCACCTGCATCGTTCACACGAAACAGCCAATCGCTTGGCGCGTGGCCTACAAAGCCAATATACCCATCGTTGTGGTGCACCTTGCGAGTTTGGCCGTTGTCCGCGTCGTGCAGGTGTATCCATGGCCCGCCGTTGGAAATAGTAAGGTTGCCGGTCATGGTATCGCCGGCCTTTGCCACCTTACCCGCGAGCGCGGTATCGACAGCAGCCTTTCGATAGTACAGGGCATCAAGGGCGGCCTTGATATTGCCCCACGTCCACCTGAACATCGTGGACGTGCCGGATTTCGTGCCTGCCAATGCATCGCCGTCATCCGGCGTTGCAAGGCCATTCGCTCCTGCGATGGCCGCGCCTACGGTGGCGGTCGTCGTAAGCGCCGGGAGATTGGCCTGCGGCACCTTGCTGTCGGGACCCAGCGGAGCAACCCCATCAGCAACGTTCTTTTGATCGGTACGCAGGTAGTCGGCGAGCTTGGTGTCAACAGCCTCCGAAGCATTCTGCATGGCGTCCTGCACGGCCTGCGCTGACGCATACCATGCAGCCTCCCTTCCGCCGAGCTTGAGCGCATTCGGCGCGGTCCCCCCACAATGATCTGGTCGATCTGCTGCTGAGCCAGCGAAATGGACTGCTGGAGGGTCGCGATTTGTGGGGCGACATTGACCTGAATGTAATCCAGCGACGCTTGTATGCCCTGCGCCATCAACGTTTCGAACGAAGCTTCCAAATCCTCCCGAGCAGCTATGCGATCGGCAAGATCGCCAAACGTCTCGTTCCAGAGATCAATAGTGAACTCTGTCGGCGGCCAAGATGGAAGCTGGTAGCGGTTATCGCGCGTTGGCATAGTCACAGACGTCTTCCCCCTCCTGCTCGATGATCGCTTTCAGGATCGCGCCGGACATTTCTATTTCGTTGAGCGGCCGATATCGGAAAGGTCCCATGTTTACCGGCCGGGCGAGCTTGACGTCATAGGTCTTTTTTTCATCAATTTTCATAGGTGCCTCGCTTGTCAAAGGGCGGAGATAAACGCGTCCTGGAGGAACGGGACGGTGACTGGATTGTCAGTGTTGGCGGCGATCCGCATGCGGGCCGACTGCGTGGCCGCGCCAAGGGAATAGGTTGACAGGAAGGTCCGTCGCGCCGGGTTGTTCGGGTCGATCGTCACTTCCGTAGTGCCGGGCGTGATGACGTTGTTGCCGACCATTATCCGGGGCGTGAAGGTGTGATGAGCCGGGTCGAAGGAATCCAGCGTGTATTGCGTAACGATGGCGCTGGTCGAGATACCGAAATCGAAAGCTTTGGTGACTGCTTTCATGTCGGTCCGATTGCGCGCCACCCGAGAAACGGCGGCGGCATCCAGCTGGATCATCGGCTGCAGGTCAGCGGTGCCGACCATCACGAGGCGCAGCTCTACCGATGCCGGCAGGCCAACGAGCGGGTTCGTGGCAGGGTCACCGTCATCCAGTTCGACCCACGCGGTCGCTCCTACAGGACGAATTTCCCACACCAGCGCTGTGCCACCCGGTACCCAGCCCGGAAATAACATGTCAATTTGGGTCATGCCATCGGCGAGATTGAGAGCCTGCATCGGAACTACGGTGCGTGGGCTGTGATAACGCGCTCCATTCACCCTGAAGCAGAAGTCGATGTCCATCGAACCTTGGGCGAAGATGCCGTCCGTGCAGTTAAACTGCGTTCCACCGGTGTACTTGTTCCCGGTGGAAACAGAGAGGGCATGTGCGCCAGTCGTCACCGTCACGATGGCGTATCGCTTGCCGCTTTCCATAAGCGTGTAGGGCATAACGCAGTTCACCCAGCCGACAGTCATGTCCTTGTGTTCGATTGTGCTGACGGCGAGCACACGGTCAAACAGCGGGGTGCCTCCCGTCGAAACTTCGACCACGGCGACATGAACATCGCCATCAACCCCAACCTTGGCGAAATGCAGGTCGATGGACGTCATCAGCATCGGCTGGGCGACAAGGAACGACTGCGCGTAAATGGAGCCATTCATTCCGACATTTTCGGTTACGTACTCCCAATACGGCTCGCTGTAGATTTCGTAGCAGAATCTGGCGAACGCCGTAAGTCTGGTGACCGGGACCGAAGTTGCCACCGACATACACCACTTCGAACTGCTCACCGCCGACATTGAGCATCTGTCCAACTCTGGAATCTCCGCCAAGGCCAGCCCAACCGGCCGCGTTTTCGCATGCGCCCATGGTCGGACCATAGGTCAGCCGAACGCGGGAGGCCTCAAGCCGCTTCAAAGTCGTCTGGGTATGGACGAGCTGGGAGATGTTGAGCGTGCTGTCGAGCGATGTGTTCTCGATCTTTACGACTTCTTCGAACGCAGGGACCATGCGGCGTTCCCGGAAGGCAATCTGCGGGTTGTCCTCGGCCTGCACTTCGAGGCGCGCTTGCGTCATCGCTGCAAATCCGAAGCGCACGCCTTCCTCCACGCGTGCCAGCCAATCGACATGCTGGAGGTCCCATCGAGCCGGGATCAAGCCATTGTCGTAAACATAGGCGCGGGCCTCGTCGGGCAAATCGACCTTCAACCGAGCGGCACCGATATCGCGTTGCATCTGACGGATAATCGCCGGGCGAGGAATTTCCGTAAGGCGCGTGGCAATGTTGGTGATTTGCGTCTCGATGGTTTCGGTACGGAGAAACAGACCGGACAGGTCCAACTCCAGCGCTGTCACCCGGCCCTCGACCTCGTAGAGCGTCTTGACGCGGGTCGCGTTGCCCGGCTCGATCACATCAACGCCGGTCGATTTGAGTAGGACGAACGCAATGCAGGCGTCGGTCTCCGCGATTACCGGCTTTGCCGGAACCGGGTTCGCCTCGCCAGCCTGCACGATCAGATTGACGATGCGGCGAACAGTTTTGGGCGTGACGCGCTGCACCGGGATCGAAGTTTCGGGGTCCTGCGATGTCTCGAACGGCCGGCTCGCCGTTTCGGTGATTTCTTCGCCACGCAACAGGATGGCCACCCAGCGCTGATCAGACGCCGCCGGCGGAATTTGGAGCTGAAGGTTTACGTCCTTGGACGCCGCCTGCGCGTAGACCTTCTCGCCGGCAACATATCGGCCCGGCGATACGGTGATCTCTTGCACGGACTTTCGGGCAACGGTGAAGTGCGACCAGTGCGCTGGATAGCCGATCGCGTCCCGCCAGACGCCATCAATGTCCTGCTGCGCGAACAGGCTGATATTTTCAAAGTCGCTGTGATCGGCGATTTCGGCATTCGAGAAGGTAACGCGGGGCATAGGCTGGTCCTCGTATCAAAGATATTGGCGCTGGCGATAACCGCCCGGCGAAGTGCCGCCGTCGATCATGACGGCGTCCTGCAGGGTGATGGGTCGACGCCATGCGAAGGTGACGGTGTAGAGGGTGTCCGGCGTCTTGGCGGTGACCATGGCTCGGCGGGCGCGGCGGATCGGCTCAAGATCGACGGATGTGAGAGCGGCACGGCCGAAAGCAGATCGGCCGATCTGGAAATGGTTTTTGGAGCACGCAACGTGACATGCACGAGGTAGTGCGCGGTGAACGGCTGGTGCGCGATTGGCGTGCGGCCGATGACAGCACGGCCGAAGGTGAACCGGGCTGGATGGGCGATGCGGTCAATGATATCGGCGTCGACAAAAGCCAGATAGCGCTTCAGGCCGACAAGCGTGCCTTTCAATGCCGCCAAGGGTGAAGCGGGATAGTCGGTCGACAAACCGGCGCACTGCGCAATCATCTCGCGCTTCCGCTCCTCGGACCAATCATCGTACCAGAGATCGACGGAATGATGTGCGGCAAGCCATGGCAGGAAGCGCGCCGGCGTACGGTACGGGTCCATGATGACGTCATAAGGAATAGGCAGATCGTCGGTCATTCCGGCAATCAGCGCCTTTTCGAAAGCCTCGCTCATGAGCGCACCTCGACGGAAATATCGAGGCTGGTCATAACCGGTACCGCGTAAGGATCGGCGGATACGACCACCGGAGCGCGGTCGATCACCTTGACGATGCCCGGCCCATAAGCAGCACCCGAGAGCAACGCTGCAGGAACCTCGCCGTTGATCGCGATCCGGTCGGTCGCAGCGGCAATGACGCGCTTCTCCGCTTCCGCCTTCAGCAGCTCCGGCGATGGTCCCGAGGCGGCGACCTCGACAGTGAGCGCGACCTGATACTCCTGCCGCGATGCCGACATAACCGAGAGGCCAACAGCCTCCGGTGTGCGGTCGGGATGCGCGACGGCGCTCCGGATCGTCGCCAGTTCGCCGGAGGTCAGCAAGCGGCCGCCCGGTCCGATCAGCACAACGTCTGTATCTCCGCGCCGGCCATGCACGGCCCGGCCGTTGACACGCGCATCCCAAAGCCCAAGTGTCTTGTCGGCCGACTGTGGCCAAGCGGTCCACGCATCATAGAGATAGCGCCCGGCCGACGCCGAAGACGGAAGGTCGTAAGCCAGAAGATATCGGCGCAACAGGGCGACGTCGCCCTCCATGACAGCAGCAGCGTCACCAGTCGCAGGGATAATGACCTGGCGCTGCACGTTCTTGCCTGCAACGACCGTATCAAGGTTGCCTTTGGTGGCCAGAACGGCAAGCAAGGCCTTCAGGCCGTCATTCACTCGCTGGCGATCAAGCAGGCGCAGCCACGACCACGCTTGGCCAGCGATGTTGGCGCTGTCCGTTTCGAGATCGATGGTGTCATAAGCAGGCAAGGAAGGGTCTTTCGCCCGTGCTGCATTCCACGAAGTCGAAAAGCGAGCCTTGAAGGCCGCGAGCAGCGTCTCGAAATCGAGCGCCTCGATAGCTTCAGGAGCGGGCAGACGCGAAAGGTCGATGGTTTCCAGTGTCATGCCGCGAACCTCATCGCGCTGGCGGCCGACAGACCGAGAACCACGGCCTTATCGTAATTCCCGAAACGACCTTCAGGATAATAGAGACCGCCATGGCGAATGCCGAGCGCGCCGCCTTCCGTCATCCTGACGAGCTGAAGCTGCGTGATGCGATATTCCGGCTCCCACCGTGCGGCCGAGGCCACCATTTCGTTGTAAAGCAAAAGGGCGAGCGCTGGCGACAAGTCCTCGGCCAGAAGCGACCGAAGGTCCGAGCCAAAGGACAGGCGCATGATCCGGGTGCCGATGCGGGTATGCCAGATTTTGCCGAGCGACTGTGCAAGATGGGTCGGACCGGTGATGATCCTGCCCGTCTTCTGGTCGAAACCCGATCGGAAGCGCAACGCTCCTGCCATTCTTCAATAGCTCCTTAAACGTCGCTTGAAGCGTCAGCGCCAGCGTCGGCTTTGTCATCGGAGCCGGCCGGGCGGATGTGCTGGGCGAGTTCTTCAGCCAACGCCTCATGCTCGGACAGGCGGAGCGTATCGCCCGCTTTGACGCGACGGCCGGCAACGCGTGCCGGCGCTGTTTCCGTCACGACATAATCCTTCTTGCCATCGTCCGGTGTGGCAGAGGCAGGAGCTGCTGGCTGTTCGACCGGGTCGGTCGCTGGAGTGTTTCGGGGTGCTTTCGCCATTTCAGGTTTCCTTCAGTTGTCGGATTCGGGTGGGCCGGACACTTCGCCGCCCCGCCGCACTTCGGTGTGTTTGTGTTTTTCTCCGATGTAGACGCCCTCGTGTTCCAAGGTGCCGCCGCGCATCCGGACGTTGCCGATCAGCTCGATGCCGTCAGGCCCAATCTCGATGCGGCCCTTGCCGGCCGTGATGACGGCGGTATCGGAGGATTTCGAAGGCGCGGCGTGGTCCCGGTCATAGGAGCCGCGCATGGCGATCGAGCCGGCTCCGATCGTGCCGGACGGCGAAAGCATCATCATCTGCTCGCCAACTGCCGGCTCGCCATGGATGGAAAGGCTGCCGACGCCGGCTTCCTGCCAGCGCAGCCACGGCGACAGAACATCATCGCCCCTGCTGGACGTGCCGAGCTTCAGGCGAAGCCGGCGCTTGTCGGAATCCTTCTCGGCAACTTTCCCATAAAGCACCGTCTGCGCCAGACGGCGCTCTGCAGCTTCGGTACGGGCGGCCTGCCGGCGCAGCTCCAGTTCGACCGGATCACGCATTGTCCGGCTCCTCTTTCGCCGGAATGAAGGGCCGCATCGCTTCGAGCGTGGCCTCACTGGCGAACTTGATCCAGTTGTCGTCTTCGCTGTAGGTGCCGGCTTCGGTCGGGAATGCGGTCTCGCCGAGGTCGACCACGATCTGTGTCCAAGTGACGGTGTAATAGGCCACACCCTGCGATGCATCGCGGACCGTAAAGAGCGGCTTCAGCTCTGGCTGAGGCGTGGTTTCAGGCGGCAGAATGCCTGTCAGGCCCCACATCGCGGTTTCATCGTCGCCGAGGATTTGCAGGAGGCGTGCGCCGATCGCGAGCGCAATAGCCTCCTTTTCAACACGCTTGGCAGCGATCGGCTTTGCCTCGGCCACGATGTAGGCAGTCCATTCGACGGAAAGGCTGAAGGAGCCGTCCACAATCGCGATCTCGCGAATGCGGCTCCAGCCGATACCCACGCCGGGAGCGGTAACGACGCTTTTTGCGATCAGCTCGGAAATATCGATCTTGCCCGGATGGCGCACAACGGCAACGCCGGGCAACAGAGCCAGAAGTCGGTCAACGATCGCCGACTGCAAGGGCAACAGCCGATCATCCAGAAGGAGGCTGGCAAGCGGTTTCGGCTCAATCATTGCAACAGCCCTCCGAAATGATCAGTGACGACATCGAGCAGCTCACGCCGGTTTTCTTCCGATAGGCCGGCAAACGGGCGGGCCGGGATTTCGACTTCCTTGGCGAAGACGGCTTGGCCACCGATCTGAAAAGCCAGACGGTCGGCGTTCTTCGGAACGATCGTCATGCCGTCCTGATGAACGTGGGCATATTCCCACGTCGATCCCCACTCGGCTTCCTCGGCCGTGGCGGTCCACACCAGCGAGGACAGCAGGTGCTGCCCCGTTGCGACAAGGATCGGCGTGCCGGCGTGGTTCGGTTTCCATGGCGTGCCGTCCGGAGCGGTCTTCTCCTCGGCAATGCGCCGGCGCGTCTGGTTCTCGCCCACAGCGGCAATCGCACTCATGAGTTCCGAGGCTTCGAAGTCGAAGAGCGGCCGAAGCTTCCGCTCGGCCGTCTCCAGATCCGACACATCCAGAACAATCGAGATCCCGCTCATATCCGGCCGAGCCTTTCACGCGTGAACATGCGCTCCGGGGCTTCCAGAATAACTTCGTTCTGCCCTACATCGCCGCCGGCGCTGCCATTATCGCCATCGCCTGAAATCGTGGTGGTCAGCGCGCCCTTGCCGGCGGCGATCGCTTCGAGGCGTTTGATAGCCGCGTTGTAGCGCTCCTTGATGTTCTCGGACGAACGGGAGAAGGCGAGCGCGATTCGGTAGAATGCGATGTCCATGGTGTAGAGGCGCAGCACATCAAGGGAGTACTGGTCGAGCGCGGAAAGTTCGGCCGGGGAGTAGCGCGCCGCCAGAATGGCGCGAACCTCGATCGAGGCGTCGGCAAGGCCTTTCTCGATACGGTCATCATCGCGAATGCCGGTCTGCTCGTCTGCTGCGACAAGCGTCAGCTCGTTTGGGAAACGTGCCTCAAGGTCGGCAAGAGTGGCATAGGCGATCATGGAAATGGTCCTCAACAAATTTGCCGCTGTTTTCCGGTGGCACTCTCGCCACCGGTGGGCTTCGGGTTTCCCCTCGCGGCGCTCCCACCCCGTATCTGGTTGCGGAGGGCGGACTTGAACCGCCAACCTTCAGGTTATGAGCCTGATGACCTACCGTTGGTCCACTCCGCGGAAGTCTTAATCGTCGTCGCCGAAATCGATCATGCGGCTGTCCAGCTTCAGCTTCGGATCAGCGCGCAAGTTTTCGAAGGCCGCTTTTTGCTCCTCATCGGTCTCGCCGAGCTGGTCGAGCGTGAGTTCGATCGGCTCAGGGCCGAAGGCGAAGCCAGCGCGCCGGCGGGGACCGCCCGGAGCCGAAACGATCAGCACTGGTTCTGCGGTTACAAATTCCATTTCAATGGAGGCGTCGTTGACACCTTCCCCTGCAGGCGCTGCCGCCTCGTTAGGTTTCTGGATGAACTGATCGAGTTCTGCGCCGGTGGCCACTGCCGCCTTGATGGCCTCGATCGTCTTGTTGAGGTGCTCATCACGCTCCGTTTCCGGCAGAGCGTTCCAAGCCTCCGCCGTCAGGCCGGATGCCTGATGGGCGACAACCACCACAGCGCCGAGCTGGAGGGACTTGCCCTCGGCAACTTCGATCAGCGCCGGCAAGGTGTTCGAGCCGTTGAGGATTTCGGGCGCGGCCGGCTTTGCGGCCGGTCTGGCTGTGGTCCGCTTGGACATTAGCTTCTCCTTTGGGTTTTCGGGAAAACGGCACGCATGCCGCTTGCCGGAAAACCCGGCGGCCGGGACGATGGCCGCCGGGGACGCGTCGATGCCAGGACTAATCCAGCAGCGGCGCTTCCATGATCTGGACAAGGTTGCGGTTGGTATTGCTGGAGCCATCGATCTGCTCAGACATGAGAATGTCACGGGCTTTGAAGAAATTGCCGTTGCCCGTGATCAGGTGCGTCGGACGAATACCGAGCTTGCGACCTTCGTCATCCGTAAATTCCTTGATAGCGGTGAAGGCGGCGCGCAGATTGGCCGCGTTCAGTTCGGCCTTCGAACCGTAAGCCATCTGCCAGAAACCGAAACCGGCGGAGACGCGGGCATCAGTGCCGTAGAGGTACTCGTCACGCATGAAGACGTGGTCAGAGGTCTTGCCGTCTTCCTTGGCAACGAACGAATAGTCGCGGCGCTTCTGGAAAATGAACGGCTTCAGCGGCCGGCTCATATCCGCGAGAATCCACGTCTCGCCCGTGCCGGTCTGCATATTGGAGACGCTGACCTCAGCGCCCTTTGGCCCAACAGGGTGATCGACGTCGAAGAAGTTCTGGCCGTCATAGCATTCGGTGGTGAAGGCGGCGTTGATCAGTTCAAAGGTGATTTCGTCCGGATGCGTCGATGCCGACTGGCCAAGCATCTCGAAACGCTTTGCATAGAGACCGAGCTTGTCATCCTCGATGTCATCACGGGGAACGCCGATCGTTCCTTCGAACTTGCGGTTCTTGATCGAGTAGCCCTTCGAAGAGAGAGCCTTGACCTGACGGTCACCGATCCATTCGCGCAGCTTGGGGATATCGCCCAACCAGCCGTAGGTTTCCTCGCTGGAGTTCGATTCAATGACCGTCGCGAGGGTGGTGTACATAGGGGTATGACCGGCAAACCCCTTCTGGAATGAAGTTTTGAAGCCGCGCTGTGCGGCGGCAAGAAGTTCGGGCGTTATGACGCGTGCCATTGAAAACGGTCCTAAGATTGGAGTTGTTAGTAGCCGACGCGGACGAAAATCTGCCCGCCTTCGATGTGCATGATCTTGCCTGCGGCCGAGCGCGTGCCGGTGCCATCGGTCTTTGCAACCGTCTGGTCATCGACGACATAGGCCGTCTTGCCGATGTCGCCGGCGGCAAGGGCGTCGGCTGCATGGTTGGCAAAACCAAAAGTGCCGCGACGGAACGGCACTTTCTTAGTGCCATCAGCTCCGGTGTTTTTCACCGTCTCCTCGGAAACGCCGAGAATGGTGAGGCCGGTCGCAGTCTTGCCCGGCACGGCGAGGCCGTTTTCGGCCACGACCAGCGCGCCCTGCAGAATGGTCGTTGCGCCCTTAACGGGTGCGGTGGAGCGGAGGCCTTCGACCTCTACCGGCTGGCGGGCCTGCGACATTGCGGTCATTACGTTTCTCCTTCAGGGGAAATCTTGATCAGGCGGCGGTCAGGCCGTTCGCCTTGCGGAATTCTTCTTCCGACACGCCGAGCTGCTTCATGACCTCGCGGTCCTCGGCGGTCAGGGTGGCGGTGGCATCGTCGGCGCGGCGCTGGTCGAGGTTGGAGGCACCGAGGCCGACGCCGAGCGTTTCGATCAGCTTCTTCACCTGTTCGAAACCCTCCGGCGACGTAGCGAGCGCCTCATAGCTTTCGCGCTGTGCCGGCGTGATCTTCTTCGCCTTCAGCGCGCCTTCCAGCAGCGTGTCGACCTTCTCCTTATGGGCCGCCTTCCGGCCGTCCTCGATCTGCGTCGTCAGGGTTGCGACATCATCGAGCGCCTTCTGATGCACGGCGGGATCGATGCGACTTTTCAGAGAGGTGATTGCCGAGAGGCAGGAAGCCTCGGAGGCGTCTTCATTGAGGCCAAGGGCGGCGGCGAGTGCTTTGAGCATGTTCGTTTCCGTTTGAGTTGTTGTCGTGAGGGTTGCCGACGCGACGGCCGGCATGGATGCGGCGGGTGCCGCGACAAGCGCGGCCGAGTGAAGCCATGTGGCCTTGCCGTTATCGTCGGCCTTGAATGTGGGAGAGACATACCGGTGGGTGCGCGCACCGAGAACGCGGATGCCTTCCGCCAGCCACTCGACCTTGCCGAACAGACCGTCCGGGCGTGCTTCAAGCTTGTTGATCCAGCCGATCGCGGGCGCGGCGTCACCGAACATGGCCTTTTTGACGGTAGCGTGATCGATATCGATCGGGAGATCGACGGCATCCGCTTCGAAGCGCGATACCAGCAATTCCGGATCGATTGTGAAAACGCGACCGTCGCGGGCATTCAGCTTTCCTCGCGGCGCGAGCTTGATCCACTCCGGTCCCCGCTTGGTCTCGGAAGACGCGGCAGACGGATCAGCGGCATAAGCATCAAGCACGGCGATACCCGTCATCGCATCGGCGGCATTCGGGGTCGCTTCAGGAGCGAGGCAGGAAAGGAAGAAGTCGGGGCGCTGTGTCATCATGACGGCCAATCTAGCCGTCAATTCCAAGCACCCGGGCTGACACCTGTCAGCACGGTAAAATCAGTTCGTTTGGGGGAATGTCCGCATCTAATCCTCTTGGGGGGCGAGGATCAAGAGCAACGTCAAAATTGAAGCACGATTAAAGGCCGTGGGCGCGAATTTTAACCGTGGATGAAAGAAGGGGCGTGAAACCCCTTCACGCGCGTCTGTGGCCGTTTTATCGTGTCGGTCATCGCAACATGGGGAAATGGGTAATGAGGCAGGTTCTGGCGTTGGCAATCGTGGCCGCAATGAGCAGTTTCGCAAATGCAGCCGAGTGGCCTCCTGCGACGGATTATCTGAATGGCCTTCAAGATTGTACTGCCAGCAAGCAGCCCGGAAGCTGCCAGTATTCTCGCGATGTTTGGGTGAAGGAATACGGCGAAGCCGTCAAAGGCCAATACCAAGGGCAGCGCAACGTGGCCTACTGCCTCTCCACGGGATGTCATGGCGCAATCCAGATCAACAAGATGCTCGGATGCGCATGGAGGTTCGTGATCCTTGAGAGCGGGCATCTCTCGGCTGACAGCAGCGACACCAGCAATCTGGATTATTATTGCGGCCCGGAGAACGTCGACAAGGCCGAGCGGCGTGCTGCAGAAGCGCAATCCCGCCGAATGCTGAAAATGCTCGGTATATGATTGCACAGGCGACCCCATAAGCATATATTCACGAAAGCGCGGCAGAGAAGTCCGTAGCCCTAGATGGCCCTTGGAGGGTGCCGGGTAAAGCCCCGGAATCGGTCCCTCCCTGCCGCGCTTCATTCCCACGGCCATTTGAAGCCCGCCCGTTCCACCTGCCTTCTTGCCTCCCTTTCGTCCTTCTGATGCAGCGAGTTCGCTCGCATGTAGCCGTTCTGGCTGACTGAAACGAAAGCGCGCCAGACCGACTTTCCCGTGCGCCAGAAGATCGAGCGTGTGTTTTCCTTGCCGCGCAGGTCGGGCAGGATTTCCCCCGAAGACAATAAATCCGGCAGGGTCGCGAAATCCTCTACCGGCATCTTGTGCCGCTCGATGCGCTCCGCGATCGCCTCACTGGTGATGGATATGACCGGCGATTTCGCGCCGAGCTGCGCCGCCAGCGCGGGATTATGTCCGGCCGGCAACCAGACCTTTTGCGGCAACCGGGGTGCGATCTGCAGATATGGATCGCTCCAAAGCTCCTTCAGGACGCGAGTGGCATCACTATGATCGGCCTCGGCAAGCTTCGCCTCGAAATTCTGGATCAGGGTTTCGGTGCGGGCAAGACCGGGATTGGTCGCCCATCCGGCATCAATGCCCGCCGGCACCATCGAGATTTCGCCAGTGCGGCGGTTGCGGAAGGCAACGTCCGGGCCGAGTTCCGGCAGCTCGTCGGTGTACCTGATGGAAATATCGTTGCCGTCTTCGTCCTTGCCAATGACGCGCTTGGTACCGATGAGCGTTTTTGCCTCGCGATCGGAAAGCATGCGCACCTGGCACTTGCACATCCAGCCGTTCGGCGGCCAGTGGGTGCGCCAGAAAGGATGGTCGATCGGCAGGATCAGGCCTACCCATGCAAGATGCTCCGGGCGGGGATCGGCCGAGGTGGTGCGGACATAGAGAACATAGGGCAGCACCCGTTTCGAACGCTGCGCCCGTTCCCACTGGCCGGCAGCTCTGGCGGAATTCATGTTTGACCAGAAGATCGTCTTCAGACGCCGGTCGCTGGCAAAATTCACCATACGGTCCGGGTCGATCCCCTCGGGATCGGAAACCATGCGCGGTCCCCACCATCCGAGCTTCACCAGTTCCTTCTGGATATCGAGCTTCCAGTTTGCATAACCCCGGCCGGTCGTCAGGGCGGTCGACACGGTGGAGCGGAAAGCGTTGAGCACGTCCAGCTCGACGGCCTTGGCAACAGTGAACTTGTAGGCATGCTCCTCCGCCCACACATCCAGCCATGAAAACGCCGGCGCATTCGTCTTTCCGTCAAAGTACCTGACGACGCCGGCGGGCGGTGCGAGAGCCTTCCTGATTTCGGCCATGCCGGTCAGTCCGCAATATCGCCGATACCGCGAGCGATCGCGGTCAGCCGGCCGAGGCGTTCGGCCATTTTCGTGGCGTCAGGACGCTGCGTTTGAAGCATCTTTAAAGCCTCTTCAAAGCTGCCGGCCGTTTCAATGATCGCAGCGATCGGCTGCACGATCGGATCGACCATCTGCTGCCAATCGTCCATGGCGTCGATGAAGAGCTTGTCGAGCTGCTCAAGCGCGTCCGGTTCCCCGGCCTCGGCGGCGGCAAGGGCCTCACATGCTCCGCAATGGCAAGCGCGGCGATGATCGGAGACGATAGCTGAGAGAGCCGCCACCTTTGATTTGACGCCTTCCTCCTCGGCGGTCTTTTTCGCGTCCTTGACCGCATCTGTTTTCGGGGCGGTCTTTGGTTCCGGTTTGCCCTCGACAGGAGGCGAGGCCGCCGCCGCCGGAGGCGTCAGAAGTTCGTCACCGTCCTGCGGATCGGAGAGGCCGACCTTTTCGCGGATCTCGGCCTGCTTTACCTTCAGGCCGAGTGGCACCAGAGTTCCGAGCGCTTTTGACAGGGCCTCGACGTCCTCGGGATCGGGGACTGGCAATTGCAGGAACGGATATCTTTCCTGCGGCCCATAATTCAGGTCTACGAACGGCTTGATCAGATCGCGGTTGACCGTGATCGCGAGCTGCCGGCAGTCGGCGCGCAACAGTTCAAGACGCACCTCGTTGTGGATTTTCGCTTGCCCGAGCGAGGAGCCGTCATCGGAGGTCATGGTCTGGCCGACGACAAGCTTGGAAATCTGCTTGTCGACGTATTCGAGCAGACCGCCGAAGACTGCAGCGCCGTTGCTGCCGTTCACCTCGTGAAACTCGATATCCATGCCGGCCGGGATAATGGCGGCGGCATCGTTCGCGATTGAGGCGACCGCCTTCAGCAGCGTGCGCTTGTCCGCGCCGCTGGCACCGGCGTTGTATTTACCGACGCGCAGAGGCATGCCGTAGACTTCGGAGAAGGCCGCCCAGTCCTGCAGGCCAAACTGCTGGATGAGATAAGCCCACGCCGCCGGCCGTGCCATGCCTCGGCGAAGCGGAAGGCCAAGGCGCGTGCGGGGAATGTGGCGGATGAACTTTGCCTGCGGCAGCTCCTCGCCCTCGATCGAACCGTCAACCGCAAGCCGAAGGTTTCGAAGCGACAGCCGGTCCATCTGGAAGAAGCGGGCGTCACGATCGAGATAGGCAACGGGGCGCAAGGCCTTGCGCTCGTATTCCCACATCATCTCGCAGACCGCATAGGATTTGTTGATGGCGTCCGGAAGATGGCCTCGCGCTTCAAGGAAGCCGTCATCATTGATCAGGTCTTCGATCGCATCAACGATCTTCGTTGCTGCGCCGTTGGCCTCAATCGTCGGATCAACGCTCTCGATCGCCAGCCGGCGGGTCTGGAGCTGAGACGCGTAGTGCAGATAACGCTCCTCCATTTCTTCGGCGAGCGTCAGATACGAGCGAGCATTGCCCTCGGCCGCATCCCGAAGAATGGTGCCGAGGCGCTCAGGCGTGAGACCGGTGGCAACGCGTTCTTCATGCGTCCGGCGGACACCGGCGACTGTGGGCGTTGCGATCTCTTCCGACAGCGTCTTCAGAACGATCGGGCGGCCGTCAGGGCCGAGTATGGATGATGTGCGGGTGGTCACCAGTGCTGCCTTCCGTTATGGCCGTCTTCGTCGTCATCAACGCTGTCTTCGTTCAGTGCGCTCGCAGCCATGTAGGCGTATTCGAACCACTGCTGGCGGCTGGCGTAGTGGGCGAGAGCGAGTGCCACGGCAAAGTCGCCGTGGCGCTTCTTGTTGGTCTCACCCGTGCGGGCATCGGGGATTTTCGGAATGCCCCTGATAACCTTGACCAGCCGGATGTCGCCGAGGTGCTCATCATCCTTGACCAGCTCCAGCATGCCTTCGTCTTCGAAGGCGGCTTTGAGCGGCGGCATGTGAAGCCGGTACCAGTCCGAGTTACTGGTGAACTTGATCGGGTCGATCAGCCCGCCACCGCCTTCCGGGTTCCGGAAACCGAAAATGCGGCCCATGTCCTCGGCAACCGTCCAGCCCATGCCGGTCGCATCGAAGGCAGCGCCCACAAGCCTTGGCGCTGACTTCAAGATCGTGCCGGTGATCAGCTTCTGCTCATCACCTGGCACATTGCGCATCTCAACCGTAAGGGCACTGCGCCGGCACAATAGCTTGTCGATCGAGAGCAGCTTGGCTACCGACAAGTCGGCCACGCGACCAAAGTCGAAACCGAATGCGTGTTGCCGATCCCGTCGCAGATTTTGAAGCGCAGCAGTGAGCTGCAGCAGGCAAGGTGCCATCATGGCGGCGCGCTGCAGGCGGGAGAGCTGCAGATAATTTGCGGGCAGCTCCAACCGAATGATCGGCGCATCCTCCGGCTTCAGCGTCATGCGCGCCTCGATCAGGGGTGCAGGCAACCATGTGCCGCTGCCCTGCGTCGGGATGCAGAAAAGCTCCTCATCTGCCCCGTCGCCATAAAACTTGATGATGTTCTGGCGCCATTCGGCTTCCGCTTCAGCGGACCATTCCTTGCCCGTGACCAGACAAATGCGCTCATACAGGCCCTCGCGCAGCGCATCGTCAAAATCGATGCGGAGGTGCTTGTAGGGTTTCCGCTCGGCGAGGATGTCCTGAATCTGCTCGTTGAAATGGTTATCGACGCCGTTATGCGTCGAGCAGACCACAACCTGTCCGCCCCACATGAGGAAGGCGAGTGCTGCCTTGAGCAGCTCTTTAAGGTTATCAACGAACGCGGCCTCATCGATCATGACCACGCCCTGCTTGCCGCGCAGGGAGCGCGGAGCTGACGATAGGCCGATGATTTCAAATCCGGAGGCAAACTTGATGCGGAACGCCTGTATCGAACGCTGGCCTTCGTCGTCGCTGTCGTCAAAGACCGTTTCTTCGATCTCGCCGGCAAGCTGATTGAAGGCTCGCGCCCACATAGCGCAGGCGTCGATGAATTCGCGGGTCATCTCCTGCGAATAGGAGATGTACATCACATCCATGCCGCCGGCGGCTTTGGTACGGGCCGCCTTCAGGACCGCATAGGACGCAAACCCCCACGTCAGACCGATACGGCGGCTTTTCTCGACAAACAGCACTTCGCAGCCGGCGCTCTCAAGCAGGCCGACCGTGCGCTGCTGATAAGGCAAGAGCGCCTTGCGGCGCTCGATGCGATCCAGCACGGCGTCCGTAGACAGACGCCGGGCCTTGATCCATTCCTCTTTCGAGATAGGCCCGCTCATTTCGTCACTCCGAGGAATTGATCGAGGATTTCGCGCGCGCCTTGTTCGGTGATGCCCTTGCTCTTGACGACAGCGGAAATGGCTTGTTTTGCCCGCTCGGCGAGATCGGCCTCGACCTTCTGGCGGCGGGCGGTCGAAACGCCCTGCGCTCTCGATGCAGAAAACAGGGCATCGGCAAGCGCCTTTGCGCCCTTCGGATCAAATCCGGCTTCCCCGCCGGCCGTCACCAGTTCGAAGACCAGCGTCTTGATCGCCTCGGAAGCGATCAGGGTGAGATCGTCGGAGGCGGCGGCATCGAACTTGCCGGCGAGCGTGGTGGCAATCTCGCGGGTCTGGTTGAGGCGCTGCGTCAGCGTTGCAAGACGGATTGAATACCGGTTGAAAGCCGAAAACGAGGGAATGGTGAAGTCCAGCTCGCCGCGATATTCGCGATGCACGCCCTCAAGCTTGCTGACGAAATCCTGATAGATTTCGGTCTGCGTTCTTTCACGCTTCTGCAGCTCCTCGGCCGCCCACGCCACAGCGTCGGCGCAGGCGTCCGGCAGCAGCTCGATTCCCGACAGGCGACCGCGTCCCATCATCACACCGCCGGCGAAGGACGCTTGACGCCTTCAAGAATGCCACGACGCTCGACGTGGTCGACGCCGAGACGGGTAATTTCAGCGATGAGAACGGTTCCGGCTTCGGTGTTCCGGACTGCACCAATGTCCGCGAGATAGCGGAGCTGCTGGCGAATCCATTCCCGCGATCGGCGATGGGCAAAGGTTTCGAGAACGGTAGAAAGTATGCTCTCGTTAAGGCGGCCATCGGGTTGATCGTTCAACGCCCGCAAAATGACGAGGCGAGCATCCACTGTCAGATGCTGATTATAGTCGTTCATGCTGCCGCACTGCCTTTCCCGATTAAGAAGTCCTCTACGCGGTTGATGGTGCGTGCCACGCCCTTCTGGCTTTCCTCCATGCGACCGATGTTGCCGGCCATGTCGGATATCTCCAGGCGCATCTCCATGACGTCTTTTGCGTTCGGGAGGTGCTTCAGCTCGCTTTCAAGAGTTTGGGTTCGCTGGCCGAGAGCGGTGATTGCCGCCATCATCGCCTTCTTTTCTTCAGCATCCTGCCGGCGAAACTCCGCCAGATCATTCGCGGTCTTCTTCGCGCCGGAGGTGAGCCATAGCCAGATGGTTGCTCCGACCGAAATCACGAGCGACACCAATCCGAGCCAAGATCGAATGTTTTCCATGTCCATCACCGGTACCTTTGTTTCTGTTCGTGTTTGGTCTGGCACCGGATACACCGGGTGGCGGACGGAAGGGCGAGACGGCGCTCGCGGGGAATATCGTTCGGGCAGTCTTCGCACTGGATGGTGCCGACGCTGCGCAATGAGAGGGAGGCAGCGGCGATGCCTGCCTCCCGTTCCTGCTCGGCCCGCATGTCGGCTTGTTCGAAAGCAGCATTTCCACCGAAGTTCATGGAGTGCGCTTCCACGTCTTGACGGCTTCAACGGCCTGCTTGCCGAATTCCTTCAGCGTGTGTCCGCCCATGTAGAGGGAGATGAACCAGCCGGTCAGTGTCATCAGCGTGGCGCTGTCGATCGGTTCGATGTGGATTCCGAAGACCCGCAGAACCGGGAAAAGCAGGAACGCGCAAATCCAGAGAAACGCGAGCAGGTACATCCAGCCCCAGCGCCACGCGCTCTGCCAGAAGCCCTCGGCCTGCTCTGCCTGGAGAAGCGCGAACTGCCCCTGAAGGCCCTGTTGATAGAGGGCAATTACTTCGGGCATCGCGAAGTCAACGTCGCGAACGGCGTTATCGAGTTCTTTCTCATCGACGGTTGGCAGGGCTTCAGGCTCGACGCCGAGGCGCTCGGCCACCTGATCGACCACGGTACCAGCGAGCGTCCCGGCAAGCCCGCCAACATGCTTCTCCAGCACGCTCTTGATGATGGGAGCGCCGACCTTGGTGGCGGCAGCGATGAGAATGGAGGTGATAGCTGCGCTCATGTCAGAAGCTCCGCAGCCAGTTCGCAAGACGCGGGGCCTTCTCGGCAACGCGCACGGCGATGATGTCACGGTACTGGTACGCCTGCCATGCGAGATAAGCGACCGCGACAACGGCAATACCGCCGCCCACCCACGAGGCGAGGTGATCCGGAACAACGGAGGTCGGATCGACTGGCGCTGGCGTTGTCACCGTGCTGACGACCTGATCGCCGGCTGCGACCGTGGTGCTGGCAGCGGTCGTTACCGTGCCATTCTTTGCCTTGCGGCGGGCGTCCAGTTCGCGCTGCAGGGTGGACAGCGTGGCTCGGCCGATCCTGCCATCAACGGTGAGGTCATAGGCCTTCTGGAAAGTCTCGACCGCCGACCGCAGGATTTTGCCCGTGGCGAGGCCAGCATCAAAGCCGATGCTGGTGAAACCCTTCCTGATGTCCTCGATTTCCGAGGGAGTAAGCGAAACCACAAAGGTCGCAAATCGCGTGGTCTCGGAGGTGGGCGTCAGGCCGACGACATTGATGTCGGCGGGATACTTGCCAAGCAGCAGAATGTCTGCCTCTTCGGAACGGCGGCGCTCAAGACCGCGCAGCACCTTGCCGCCTGCCTTCTTCCAGAGACCAAGCCGCTGGCGGGTCTCGGCAGGTTTTCCGGCAAGGTAGGATTTCACCCAAGATGCCTTGAGGATCGCGCCGGTATTCCAGTCGAACGAAACGCCGGCGTCGATCGCCTGTTCACTGGCGCTCGCGCCGAGCGCCTTGACAACACGCGGCATGTAGTTTCGATCGACGGCAAGATCAAAAAGCCGATCGTTCTCCGCCTCGGTGATAACCATGCCGGCTTTCGGCTCGATTACGCCGGAGTCGGCCGTGAAGCCGGCACCGATCGTCCATTTGCCGACAGCATCGCGGTAGGCTTTTCTAACAACACCTTCGCGGGTGTAGATATATCTCCGCCCTCTCGGGCTGACGTTTCGAGGCATAAAAAAAGCTCCAGACGCGGATTGCGAACTGGAGCGACTATGCGTTTTTCAGGAAGAGCGCCGGGGCTGACAGGTGTCAGCCGAACCTAGAAGAGACTACCTTGGCCGTCATCTTCCTCTGCTTTCATGCGCCAAATCGTCCTTTCATGCAAGCCCGCAAGGCGTGCGGCCTCTCTGGCGCTCTTGCCTTCAGCGAGCGCCTGACGCGCCTTTCGCCGGGCATTCCTCATCACCGAAACGGGTCCGAGAGGAATGACCTCTTTGCTGATGCCCTTTAAACGGCCTTCAGCGTCAAGGGTTGCAAGACCACGGCAAATCCGGTCGGCGGTCTCAAGACCGACTAATGCCGTCAGCCAGTGATCCGGCTCGGCGCGGGGCGGAATGGAGACGCGGGTGCCGCCATGGCTTTGTGCGATTTCAAGGGCGACGGATGCGCCGGCGATATCGGCTATGTCGCCGAGGATGCCCGGAAGCGTGCTCATGTCGAGTCACCCCCTTTGCTCCTCAGATCGCGGGAATGCCACTCGCGATGCAAGACGGTTGTAACCGTATTGCCCTGAAGCACCAGCTTCACGCCTTCGACCGTCACGCCACTTGCGCCGGCCTTGACGCCGTTGGATGCAAGGGCCGCAATGTGTTTCCGGAAATGAAGCACGTCCAGACCGTGCGCCCGTTCCAGATACCGAATGAGCGCATGATCGGTGACGATGATTTCCAAGGCTGGCGCTGCACTGTCATCGGCCATGATTGATCCTGTTCGAAATTCTCAGTTGTTCTTCGGTCAGCGCCTTGAGCCGCACTTCCAGCTCGATACGTTTGTGTGAAAAGCGCGGGAGCTTGGCAGCGCGTGCCGCCAGTTCGTCCCTCTTCGTCTGCAGAACGTCTATCTCCCGCTGCTCCGGCCAGCCGAAGAGCGGCATGACGGTCATGGGAGAGACGTCCCGGTTCATGGCGTCCGTGCCTCCGGTTGCCAGCGGATCAGGACGCCGGTGAACTTCGAAACACCCGGATGGTTTTTCATCCAGAACCGGCCCATCGTCTCCCGCGCTGTCCGGCCGTAGAGCTTGGCCGGATAGCTGTTGCCGAGCAACTCGGGCGCAAAGCCGTCACGGCGGGCGAATGCCTCGACCTCCGTCCGGTGCAAACGCACACCTCCGATGACGATGCTGGCGATCAGTTCGTTGATCAGATCGCTCACCACGATCTCGATCGGCACGACATGGGTGCAGACCGGATCGGCAATGATCTTACGGCAATATTTGGTGCGCATCGCCTCGAAGAGCTGCACACGCTCACCCGGCCGGGCGTGGCGCGTGCGGTCACCGCGCACCGTCTGCCGCTTGTGGCCGCTTTCTATCTGGCCGCTGAAGAAGGATTTGAAACCGTAGGCGACCATCAGGACCTCGCCTTCGTCTTCGGAGCACGGCGGCCGCGAATAAGCTTGCCGTAGTAATCCATGACAGTGATCCACTCTTTGTCGGTCACGTTCCGATAGGTGATTTCTTGATCGAGAATGCCAGTGACCGAGGGCCAGAAACCGTCGCAGAGCATGGATTTCAGCATGGCGTGCTGCGCGATCGCGATCTTGTAGCCATAACGCATGGTGTACGCTTCGCAGGGTTTGCGATCAGCCCACACCACACCGGCTTCGCGGGCGATCCAGCTTTTCAGGGCTTCGACAACCGCCCTGGCATCGTCGGCATTGTTGACCCACCGGCCGCTGTCGAGACCGGTCTGGCGCTTGACGAACGCCTCCAGCGCCCGGTCCTCGCGGTCCTCGACTATCCCGAGGTTGTAGGCCGCGATCCACAGCGACTGCATCTTCGGTGCATAGCGGCCGTCGAGGCGACGGCGACCATTGCGTCGCATGGCCACCGGCTTGTAGCCGAGGCGGCGCAGTTCCTTCATGACGGCGTCTTGCTGCGGGGCCGTCATCAGCGAAAGGCGGGACTGTCCTGTCACGCGGGTGTAGATTGCGCGCTGCGCGTCTTCCTCAGTGATGCCGAGCTGGCGGAAACCGCCGAAAATCGCACGTTGAATGCTCATGCTGCTTCTCCAAATTTTCCGGTTTCATCGCCCCATACGGTCCAACCCTTGCGGTTGGTCCGGCTGAAAAGCTCAAGCCGCCGGGCGTTCGGCATCAGCTTTTCGGCCTGCCGATAGCCTTCCTCGGGCTTGCGGGAATGGCCACGGACCACGCCACGGAATGACGAGCGAACAGATTTCGTGGTTTTCGGCTCGCCGCGTTTACCGATCAGGTAAGGTTCATTGGATGTGCGTAAGACGTAGCCCGGCCCGAATGCCTGTTTTCCGTTCTTCGTGATCTTCTCCCACGAACCTGCCGAGACAAAATCAAAGCCCCACGCGAGCAGAACCTCGTAGGCCTGAAACACCATGGGATTGGTTGCCCAAAGCCATAGGAGGCAGTTTTCCGAGGCAAGATCGAGAACCGGCATGGCCTTGATCTGATCGAGCGACATGCAGTTGTAGTGAGCCTGCGCGGACTTTCCTTCGCCCTTCTCCGACCGCAGCTTATAGAGCCACGGCGGATCGGCCATGATGAGGTCGAAGGAGAACGGCGGGAGGTCGCCAAAGGGCCAGAGGTGTGGAAAGAGCCTCATGATATGGCCCTCAACTCTGCTACTCGCAGTGCGCCGGAATGTGGAGAAAGCCGTTCCCACCTTTTCGACTCACACGCAAACTGCCAACGCTTGTTTCCCCGTTTGAGGTTCAGGGAGGACCGCGTTGAATGCGAGACAAAATTGACAGATGGGCATTTCTTTTCAGACGGTCGAAATGGCCCAATCGAGTAGTTCTGCTTTTTTGCGGCGCGGTTTTCGTTTCTCTTCTTTTCCAAGCGTTTGCAATCACGATCCCAAGTCCGTCGCTCTGGCGGGACGTTGTGAACGCGGGTCGCGAAACCTTTGGCTTTGAACCCATCAATCCATGGAGAGACTGGCTCTACGATTTCCAAAGCTTGATAGGCGGTATCCTCGCAGTGATCGCGGCTGCGTTCACTGTGCTGCAGATGAGGATTTCCGATGACCGAAGCGAAACCTTGCACAAACAAGCGAGGAAGCTTCAATTGCGAGGAGATGGTCTCCGCTTTGAGCGCATGTATTTCGCTCTTCACACCGAATTGAATCGTTCCATTCCAATTTTCACCCGGAGTATCCCAACCCAACAAGTGGAGCTCAAACAGTGGTTTAATGACGTTAGCGACGCCTGTTCGCTCTTGGACAGAGCTTTCAAGGCTCCCACTTATGAGAAAGCCAGTGATTTGCTGGACGGAGCTCTTACGAACTGGATTGCAGATATCCGAACTGACATCGCCAAAACAAACCGCAACATTGCTCTCGCGCTGCAATCTGGGTACGCCGAGGAACCTCCATTGGACAACGCCAGCCCAGCCAAAGCGATTTTCCTGCGTGACTTGGGTAGAGAATGTAACGAAATGAGATTCAGGATTGCCTACCTGATCAGAGAACTGCAGACTCTGTACAACTGGTATAACGAGGACTGATCTCATGCTCATGCCTCACTGCCTTCCGCCATGGAGTTTTGGTGCTGCTGGCTGGCAAGCGTGAGGACAGTAGGAACGACCATGTCGAGCCGATCGACCGTGAACCAGCGCCATCTAAAGTTTCCCCAAGAACTGGAGAACGACTGTGTCCCGGCGTGGTAGTGACGAACGCAAATCTCGGCTTTGACAATCAATCCGGTCCGTCCGGCCAAGCACCAGCGCTCAATAAGAGCGCCCGCTTGCTCTTTGCCGCTCTCGAACTGATCCATGTCGATGACGCTGGCGAGTTCGGGAAAGGCGTCCAGAATGGCTTTTACATCGGGCCGCTCCGTATCGTCGGCGAAGTCCTGCAGCCACTCCGGAGGGCTGTCAAGATCGCCAAGGGCCTCGATCATGTAGATCGCGGCCACGCGGGCTTCTGCATCGAGAAGGTTATCGTAGACGCGAAGATCATTCATATCGTACCTCACGCCTTCGCCAGATCGATGGTGATGGCCTGCCAGTTGGCCTCGCGATGGGCGCGTTTGTAGAAGCGCACGTATTCCTTTGATCCGGTCACGCGGATGGCATCGCGGATGGCCTCCATAGCCATCTTCCAACGGTCGTCGGTGATCTCCAGCGTCAAAAGCTTGTAGATATTGGCACGGCTGACCTGTCCCTCCTTGTCGGTATTGAAGGCGCTAGTGATGGCGAGCTGGATTTCCGGGCGGCTGTCGGCGCTCCATTCCGTCAGGCACTGGTCGATCAACTGCTTTGCGATCTGAAGTTCCGGTCCGAAGGTGATGAGATCGGAGACCGCCACCTGAATTTTCATCAGACCGTCATACGTCTGATAGGTGCGGTTGCCCTTCTTGCCCCCGATCTTCGTGTTGTACTTTTCAGCAAGAAGCGCATCGAGCGCAGCCAGATCGGCTGCGGTGTGGTCCCGGAAGCGGGAGAGCTGCGCGTTGAGATTTTCAGCAAAGGCGATGCATTTGCGCACAGTGTCGTCTTCCAGCTTGTGCTGACCTTTGACGATACCGATCGGTTCAAATCCGCCGGTTGCAGTAATCATGAATTCGTTGCCGTTCATCATGACGACACCGGGGCGGATTTCTTCCAAAATTACGGACTGCATGTGAATTTCCTCAAGTTTCAAAGGGGATTGGAAGGGCGATCAAGCGCCCTTCGAAGATGGCTTTAAGCGTCGTGCGGAGAGCGCGGGAACGGCACAACGTTGGTGCCAGGACGCATCATGTGAAGAATGGCGGCGCTGGCAGGCGGGACGATTTTGGTCAGTTCTGCAGGGTCGATCGGCCGCAATGATGCGAGGGCGATCTCAAGTGCTTTGACGTGATCGATCCACGCGTCGAGGCGATCTACAAACGCTTCGGTATCTTCGCTGGAAAGGACGATCCCGCCGTGGCGAGCGTCGGCGAATTTGCTGCGGGTTTCGCGCATCCGCTCGGAAAGCGCCTTAAGCTTGTTCATTGCTGTTCTCCTTTATGCGGCTGTGAGGGCAATTATTCCGGCAGGCCTGATGCATGCGGACCGCGTTGGCGCTGGCGGTGCTGAAAGGGCGGCGCTGCCAACCGAGGCAGACATCCCGGCCGATCTCCTGCAGGACCGGGCAGCGCACGGTCTCGGACATGAGAGCACCGCGCACGAGCTGCTCGATGCGACCGACATCGCCGGGATAGCTGTTCGAAAGGAGCTGGCTGACGGTCGAACCGGCGTAGCCGATGCGTTTTCCGACCAGCGTCTGGTTTTCGGCGTTGCAGGCCTCCGCCAGAGCGATAATCCATTCCGGGGGCTGCTCGCCCCATGCGGCGCGGGCCTTTTCCAGATTGTCGGGCTTGGGCTTCGTCGGGGTCATGGTTCGACCTCGACAGTCTCCGGCTCGCCGAAAATCTTCTCGGCGTTCGGGTCATAGATGCACTCGGTTTTGAGGAGCTTCGGCGCGATCGGGCCGGTGTTGCGAACAAGCCGCCAGATCGTTGGCTCCAGTCGGGTTCCCTTCTGCAGAACGGTCAGGTACCCGGCCCGGAGCAGGCAGGAAATATAAAGCCGGGCCGAACGCTGTGCGACCGTCAGCGAATCCGTCGAGGCATGCACCGAAATGTCGATGAGCTTGAAGCCATTCCTGAAGAACGGCGAGCGCATGGCATTCCACAGCGCCTGCCGAGCCGTCATCGGATCGGCGATCAAAGTACCGTCTCGCTTGAATACGGGCGTGGCCGACTGTCGAGCCACGATGCGGAACAAGGCCATGCCACGCGGGTTCTGGTCACCGGTGCGGGTGATGAGTTCGGCCTTTTCGCACATGGCGAGGAAGGTCGAAATTTGCTCCCGGCCGCGATTGTTGGAAAGGCCGAAGATATCGTCCACGCTGAAGGGCTGGTTTCGCATGTCGGCGTCCATCATCAGCTTCCAGTAATGATCCTGACCGGTCAGCACGCGCTGGCCTTTGGCGACGGAAATCTTGAGAGCGATCGGAGTGACCCGCATTATGCTGCCTCCTTTCTGGTCGGCAGACGTGGACGGGAGAACAGACCTCTACCGCCTTCGTAGGTTGCGAGATCGATGGAGCTGACACCTATCCTCGCCGCAGCTTCGGCTATGTTGTGCAGCGAATTTCCGACGCGACGGACATTGCCCTTGCCTTCGTCCTTGGCCTTTTCGAGCAGGTCATCGGTAATCATCAGCTTGGGATAGAAGGTTCTTGCGAGGGTCCGAGCATCATCGAGATCGCAAGGTTGCGCATATTTGGTATCGAGAACGAGATCTCGGAAGCGGTCGCCGACATGCTCCAGCTTCTGCGGGAACAGTTCTTCACCGATCAGCATCACCGGGACACCGCTGGCCTTTGCAATGCCCCGCACCAGCTCAATCAGGTTCTTTTTGATGAGCAGATCGCTTTCATCGATGATGAGTGGGCGGCGCGGATCGCGGGCAAGAAGGCCGATAACCTCGTCTTCCATATCTGCAAGAGTACCGCGTGGCTGGTAGATGCCGAGTTCGGAGAGGATCGAGCGCAGCAGCTTGGCGCGGGTCCACGTATCGCGGACTTCGACATAGGCAGCGCTGGTTTTGTTCTGGCAATAGAGCGCCGCTACGCTTTTGCCATAACCGGAGTAACCGGCGAGAACGCCGAGGTTTGGTTGGAGGGGATGACGGTTCTGCAGCGACCGGACAAGAGTGAGCGCCGTTGTGACGTTCTTGATCGGGGCTGTGTCGCCATTGACTTTCATCGGTTGTGTCGTCATTTTGATCCTCGTAATTATTGCAATGCAGAGGGGTCGATGGCAGTCGGCCCCTTTTTCTTGACCTAGCCGCGTAGTGCGGCGTCGATCCCGAAATCCTCGAAAATGTCCCGGCGCGTCTGGTAGTCGGCGCTGGCCTTGTAGCGAGCGAGCTTGCCCGCCGTGGCGTCATCGATGACGACACCGGAGGCGATCTGCGCCTCGATGGCCTGCGCCCACTTGAACATGCGGGCGCTGTCGGAAAGAGCAGCGTCCGGGTCCAGATGAATGACGGTGGAATTGCCCTTCAGCTCGGCCTCGCGGACGATGGCCGCGTGGATTTCCGCCGCCTTCTCGTTGAGCGTGGCAGGCTGCGGCACCTTCGGCGCGGTCATGGCCTCCAGTGCGGCGGCAATGGCGGGCGTGCTGTGCTGCTGTTCGCGCTTGGGCAACTGGATGACGTTGGCGGTTCCGGCTTCGCGCTCTGCCTTCTCTTTCTTGGCAAGGCGGATGGTGCGCTCGATACCGGACGGTCCCTTCTTCAGCTCGCGAATATCGGCCTTGATCTCGCGTTCCTTCTCGCGGATCAGCTCGGCAGCAATCTGTTTCTGCGCCTTGACGTAAGCCTGCGGATTGACCTCAGAGAGTTCCGGGCAGATGGCGACATCGAGATACCGGCCGGTTTCGCCGTCGAAGACATACATGCGGCCCATATCGAGCGGGTCGAGGCGGCAAAACACATCCGTTCCGACCATGATGGAACCGGCGAGATAGAAGAAGCCATCGTTCTGAATGCCGCGCTTCTGCATGACACGGTGGCCATTCTTGCCAGCGACAGGCATCAACAGGGCATCCAGTGCACGCTCATCAACGCGGTTGATTTTTGCCAGAGAAGCGGCTGCGACCTCGTTAGGCGAGCGGTCTTTCAGGCCGCCGTGTTCCCGCTCGTGATAGACATATTCGAGCCAGTCATCGATATGACGCTGAAGCTGCTCGGCGGTCAGAGCGACTTCGAACAGTTCCTTTTCGTCAGCGCCAAGGCGTTCCGCGAAAGACTTGCGACCCTCGATCGCTTTCCGATCGGCGACCGAATGGCCGATGTAACCGGGCAGCTGCGGGCAAACCTCGTGTTGGAACGTCTTGATAACGCGCTCGACATGGCCTTTCTGCTCGGGCGAATAGGCGTCGGATATATCCGGCTCGATACCGAGATCGGCAAAGAGACGCTTGATCGAAACGGCGACGAAATCGCTTCCGTTGTCGGTCTTGATGACCTTGGCCACACCCCATTTAAGGATGGCTTTACGCATCATCAGGCCAACGGCGGAGGCTCGCGGCGTTTTCGACAGGGTGATGACCAGCCGACGCGTGGCGATGTCGATGCAGGCGTACAATGAATGACGGCCATCAATGCAAAGAGCATCGACAGGAGAGGCGTCGATCATCCAAAGCGCGTTCGGATCGGTAATGTGGCGGAAGGTGCCGGTACCGGAAATCTTCATGTGCGAGCGGAACTTGTCCGGGTCGGTGATCTTGGTCAGGACTACCTTTTCCGAAGACTTTAACTGCGCGATGAAATGCTGGAAGGTGCGCTCCGGCGGCAATGGCTTCAGTTCGCCGTTGCGGTCGATCAGCTCCGCGCCAAAATGGTCCTTGCAATAGCCTCGGATTACATCGGCCGACAGGGCCGGGTTCTTTGCGATCCATGCCAGCACAAAGGCGCGGACCTCACCGGCGTTCGCGGTGTCGAGCAAGCCCTTGCCCTTGCGCGCCTCGGAGCGATCGACGGCGAGCTTGTCCTTTGCACCGGCCTGTTTGGCCGAACGCCACCGGAAAACCGAGCGCTGCGAAATCTGCGGCAGGGTGTCCTTCACCCAAGCGTCTGCTTGGATCATGTTCATGTTCCACCGGTCGCAGAAGATGAACATGCTGGCCTGCACCGATATCTTAAGGCCTTTTGAGAAGGTCTCGAAGGCGGCGACAACAGCCAAGCGAGCATCACGCTCGCGCCGGGCGCGATCGGTCAAAGCCGTCGAGGCGGTTGTTTCCGGCTCGGCCTGCGGCTGCACCGGCTCGCTACCGACAACCATGTAGCGCTGCACATAGGTGACTTGGGCGAGTGTCGGAAACAGGCGATAATGATATTCCAGACCGCCGCCGACGCCACTACGGGCGCGGCAAAGTGACGGAACTGACTGCCAGTCCTCACGGCGTGCATAGCGGATGACAGCGCTTTCGCTGGTGGGCAAACCGGGAAGTGCTTCCGCCGCGATCTCGCGGGCGGTGAGCCATTCCTTCAGGCGACTGGCTTCAGAGGCAAAGGGAACTGTATTCAACGCACTTCCCTCACGATCAGGACAAGCGCCGTAGCGACCTGCGAGAAATAGATCATTCCGAGGATGAAACAGGCGACGGCCCACAAGGCGGAAACGTCTTTCACGATCTGGCTTTTCGCGACACGGCAGACGAACTGCAGGAACGGCGCGATGCTGCTGACTTTATTCATCGGCGTGCTCTCTTCCTTACGGCGCGAGCTGCTCTCAGCGCCTCCATTTCCTTGATGTGATCCTCAAGAAGCTGGTCCTCGATCATCTCGGCGTATTCGTCCTCGATGACGGTCAGACCGAACTCGCCCGGCACAAAACCGAGCAGCTCCTTGGCACTGGTGGCGTGAACAAGCGCGATGAAGGCATCGAGCGGAATGCGGTGTTCGCCGCTTCCTTCCGACGCCCACTTGTCGAGCATCGCGCTTGAAATCGTGCGACCGAGGTACTTGCTCATGGCGCTGGCGATCTCTGACCGCTGAAACCCGTCATCGCGGGCATCGCGCAGGGCGCGGGCGATGAGGCGGGAAATGCGGTTATCGAGTGGGCCGCGACCAGTCACGCCTTCCTCGTAGCGGATCGCCACCTGCGGCGGCGTCCACTCGAAGAGGTCTTTCGTGAGAGGGTCGCGGCGTTTGCTCATCGGCGAGCAGCCTTCCGCTCGGCAAGCCAACGCATGACGGAAGCTTCGTTCAGGGCGAAGAACGCGTCCTGTTCATTGGGCTTCAGCCGTGTGAAGCGGTCGTTGAGCTTTTCCCATGCGGCCAGCGGATTGGCGCGGGGGACTTGGTCAATGATGGCAATGGCGTCGGCGTAGTTCGTCGCCTCGCCGGAAATGAGCAGCTCCACGATACGAGCGGCGCGCTCGTAAGGCTGGCCAGCGATATCCAGAAGGGTCTGCTGGTTGTCTGCCAAGCCCTCATCAAGCGCGATACGGTCCCGCAGTTCAGCCGGGATACTGGCAATCTTGAGAGCGTTGAAAACATTGCGGCGGCTGATCTTGAGGAAGCGCTGTGCTGCCTCGCTGAAGGTGCCGGAGAAAGCGGCGGCGGTCTCGATTGTCTCGTCATCGGAGTTTGGTGCAGAGTCTGCACTTAATTCCTGCTTTGGCTTCGGGCCACGCCGGACCGGGTTTGCAGCCCGCCAGATTGCACACCAGTCGGCAACGTCGACACTGTGTTCCAGCGCCGTCAGTTCGTGGCGATAGAGGGTTTCGGAAATCTCGGTCAGGCGGATTTGAGCGTCGTTCGCGAATTCGTCCGATTGGCGAACGATGGCGGATATTTCGATACCGAGCGATGTGGCTGCGGCAAGGCGCTTGGCACCGAAGACGAGGCGATATCGCCCCTCGGTACCGGCGATAACTTCGACCGGAACGCGCTGCCCGATCTGTTGGAAGCTTTCGGCCAACGCCTGAATGGCGTCAGGGGAGACTCTTTTCGCGTCGGAGGGGACGTCGATGAGTTTGGGAGACAGAAGTTCAATCTGCATGTGGCACTCTAGATTGTCAGGAAAGGTTGCGCGGCCTGACGAAAACATCAGGCGGCGCTCTGCGCGCCGTCAGGCTTCGACGACTTTTTTGCTCTGGTGTTGCCGCTCTTCTTGCTGCTACTGTCATCGCGGTCGTGACGACCAAGCGTGTAGCTGTCGGGAAACATCTCGCGGAAAGGCACGCCCAGTGCGTTGGCAAGAGCCTCGGCACCGGGACGGCTGGCCCCGATCAAACCTGCACGGCAGGCGCTCGCATAAAGGCCAGCATCGAGAGCAATTCCGGTCAGGGTTTTATTCTGACGTAACAGTTCCTCTTTGATGGTCGTGCGGGTCCACGTTTTTGTGGGCGTCATGATTGCTCCCTGTTTTTCTGACCTTCGGCAAAAGGTTGGTTTGGTTGGGGGTTGGCGTTCAAACTTTGTTGCAACACATATTCGCACCATAGTGCGAAAAAGTAAAGCCGATTGCGCCTATCGTGCGCGTCAGACTTTAATTTTTCCAATTATGGTGTGAATTAGGGATAGGCTATTGATTTTGCTGCCGTTATTGCGGATTTTTGGCAATGTCTTGAAGTCTGACCCACAGTCAGAGTTACACTATAATGGGAACAACGTTCGCCGAACGGTTGGAAACAGCGATCGCAAAGTTCGAATCAGTCCACGCCTTTTCAAAAAAGGCTGACATCAGCGATTCGATGTTGCGGAAGTACCTTGATGGATCGATGCCGGGGCTGGATAAGCTCATAAAGATTGCGGATGCTGCTGATGTCACCCTTGACTGGCTGGCGGCAAATCGCGGTCCAATGCACGCCAGATCGCCCTCGTATGAGCCGGACATCATCGTCCATGGACCGGACGGCCCTGTAATGACCCTTGAGGTCAAATCCTATGGCGCAGAGCACAGCACCGACTTAACATTGGTTCCAAGGCTGGATATTCAGGCTTCAGCGGGCGTTGGCGCTCTGGCATTGCAAGAGCAAGCCGTTGAACTGATGGCGTTTCAGTCCGCATGGCTGAGGTCGATCGGTGTTGCGCCGTCATTTGCCCGCATCATAACAGCGCGAGGCGATAGCATGGAGCCGACGATCCGCGATGGCGATGTCCTGTTGATCGATACGTCCGTGACCGAGGTGCGCGACAACGGCATCTACTGTGTCGTCTATGGGAATATGCTTCTGGTTAAGCGCGTTCATCCGAGAATGAACGGCTCCCTGCAGTTGATCAGCGACAACGCTGTGTATCCGCCAGAAGAGGTTACCTCCGCAGAGGTGCCGGGACTGTCTATCGCCGGTCGAGTGATGTGGTATAGTCGATCACTGTGAGAGCCAGTGGCCGGAAACGCTGATTTCGTTCCGGCCACGTTGCCTGCCATTTGTTTTTGCGGCCTGATTTTCTTGGAAGGCCCTTCAAGACCTTCTCTATGATGTCGTGAGTGCCGAGAAAATAAGGCCTTTAACCGCAGGTTCCCGGTTTTTCCCAGATAATCCCGGTTAAAGCCTCCTCCTGCCATCTGTTATTGCGGGTTACACGTCCGGCATGACGGAGGAAAGTACGAATACCTCCTCCTACGTCTGAGAATGGGGAAAATTTGCCCGTCTTCTCCTTGCCAATGCCCTCCCCTGCTTGCCTCAAACCTCTTCTTCCCTTAAAAGAACAAAAAGTGAACTTTCGAGGGCAGACATGAGCGAAACGGCCGCACCGGCGTTGAAAGAAATCTTCAACCGTGAAAAACTGCAGCATATAGCCGATCAGACCAAGGCCGTTCATGCGCCGTTTGACGTTTCCGCCTTCATGGCGCTCGCCACGACAAATCTCGAGGCTCTGGGCATCATGCAACGCATGCGGCAGGTGGCAACGAGCCTGCACGCGACGCTTCCCGGCGACTACGCCCGCAATATCGAAATCCTGACCGCCGCAGCGCCGGGGATCGGCAACGGTTTCGCATCCATTTCCCTGCCGGAGTATGTAGCGCTTTACGGTCTCGATGATTTCGATATTTCAATGCAGGCGCTGCAATATTTCACCCGCTTCGGTTCTTCGGAATTCGCCATCCGCCATTTTCTGCAAAAGGATATGGCCCGAACCCTTGCCGTGATGGAAACATGGTCTCGGCACGAAAACGAGCATGTGCGACGGCTGGCGAGCGAGGGCTGCCGGCCGCGCCTGCCATGGTCGTTCCAGATCAAACCCCTGATCGATGATCCCTCACCCGTCACCGCAATCCTCGATGCCATGAAAGCCGATGAGGCGCTTTATGTGCGCAAATCCGTCGCCAATCACCTGAACGACATCACCAAGGACAATCCCGCCTTCGTGCTGGCACTGATCGACACATGGCCGAAGGAAAACCCGCATACACGCTGGATCACGCGGCAGGCATTGCGTACGCTGATCAAGAAGGGCGACGCTGCTGCCCTCGCGCATCTCGGCGCCCATGAGGAAGCCGAAATTGTGCTCGAGGCGTTTCAGGTTTCGCCGGACAAAGTCGTTCTCGGCAATCCGGTGCGGATTTCAGCCACCTTCACCTCGACGGCGAAAGATCCGCAGAAACTGGTGATCGATTACGCCGTGCACTACGTCAAGAAAAGCGGCGATGCTTCCGCGAAAGTCTTCAAGTGGAAAGAGATCGAGCTTCAGCCGGGCGAAACATGTGCGCTGTCGATCAGCCGCGCCATGCGCGATTTCACCACCCGCAAACACTATGCCGGTGTTCATAAGGTCGACCTCATGATCAATGGCAGGCTGGCGGCTGAGGCCTCTTTCGAACTGCTGATCTGAGGCCGTTAAGGGCTCACGCCGCCGGGAAAATCTTCGCCCGGCGGATAATGACGGAACCGCGGTCGCCAGCGGCGACATCGTTTTCCGGCGGCACGTCGAATTCCAGGAGATCGCCACCGTCAGTGCTGGCGATCACGCGGCGCTCGCCCGCGCGATCAAGCACCCGCGCCACCGAGGCCGGAATGCCCTCATGCAGATCTTCCCACTCCAGATCGGAAGGACGGGCATAGATTTCGACGGCGCCATCCCCTTGAGTGTAGGAAAAAGGCAGCTCGTTGTCGCCGACATAGACCTTGCCGCCGCGCGCCACGCCGGACACTCTGTTAGCATCGCCCAGAAAGCGCATGACAAAGGCGCTGTTCGGCTGGCGGCAAACTTCCTTCGGCGTGCCCTGCTGGACGATCTCGCCCTGATTAAGGATGACGACACGGTCGGCGAGGTCGAGCGCCTCTTCCTGATCATGCGTCACGAAAATCGTGGTGATACCAAGCGCACCGTGAATTTCACGCAGCCAGCGGCGCAGATCGCGGCGCACATTGGCATCAAGCGCGCCGAAAGGCTCATCGAGCAGAAGTACTTTGGGATCGACCGAAAGCGCACGCGCCAACGCCACACGCTGCCGCTGCCCACCGGAAATCTGCGCCGGGAACCGATCGCCCAGACCATCGAGCTTAACGAGGTTCAGCAGTTCCTCGACCCTCGCATCGATCGCCGCCTTGTCGCGCTTCACCTTCGAGACCTTCATACCGAAAGCGATGTTTTCGTTGAGCGTCATGTGCGGGAAAAGCGCGTAATGCTGGAACACGAAACCGACGCCGCGGTCGCGCACCGGAATATTGGTGGCATCCTCATCCCCGAAAAAGATACGGCCGCCATCGCTATATTCCAGACCGGCGACCATGCGCAAAATCGTCGTCTTGCCGGAGCCGGAAGGCCCGAGTAGCGCCAGAAGCTCGCCACTTTCAATATCGAGCGAAACATCGCGCACCGCGCGGAACGTATCGAAGGTCTTCACCACATTTTCGAGGCGGATTTTCATGGGATCAGATCTCCGTGGCGATGGCGGCATCGCCGTTGGTCTTCTTGGCCCCGCGCCCGGCGCCACGCCCTTCCAGCGCCACCTTGGCGATGATGGTGATGACGGCGAGCAGAGCGAGGATGGAGGCCGACGCAAAGGCGCCCGCCGTCTGGTAATCGTGATAAAGCAGCTCGATATGCAGCGGCAGCGTGTTGGTCTGGCCGCGAATATTGCCCGACACGACCGACACCGCACCAAATTCACCCATGACGCGGGCGTTGCACAGCACTACGCCATAAAGCAGCGCCCATTTGATATTCGGCAGCGTCACCGAAAAGAAGGTGCGCCAGCCGGATGCACCGAGCGACGTCGCCGCCTCCTCTAGATCACGCCCCTGCGCCTGCATCAGCGGGATCAACTCGCGCGCCACGAAGGGCGCCGTGACGAACATCGACGCGATGACGATTCCGGGAAGCGCAAAGAGTATCTTGATGTCATGCGCATCGAGGAACGGCCCGAACAGCCCCTGCAATCCGTAAACGAAGAGATAGGCGACACCGGCGACGATCGGCGAGATGGAGAAGGGTATCTCGATCAACACCAGCAGGAAGCGCCGGCCGGGGAAATCGAACTTGGTGATCGCCCATGCGGCCGCGACGCCGAAGGCCGTGTTGATCGGCACGGCGATCAGCGCCGTCAGCACCGTCAACATGATGGCGTGGCGGGTATCGGGGTGGGTGATCGTGGCTGAGTAAACCTTCCAGCCTTGCGAAAATGCCTCGACACCGATGATAGTGAGGGGAGCGACCACCAGAAACGCGCCGATGACGAGTACGAAAGCAATCAGGCTGCGGCGAACCCAGGGTGCGTCACCAACGCGTGGCGGCTTGCGGCGAGAAGAAATGGCGCTCATGTCTCAGCTCCTCACCGTATAACGAAGCGCGCGCGCCTGCAGGGCGTTGGTCACCGCCAGCATCACGAAGGCCGCGATGAGCAGCACCGAAGCAATGGCGGCGGCGGCCTGATAATCATATTCCTCAAGCCGGATGAAGATCAGCAGTGCGGTGATTTCCGTCGAGAACGGCTGGTTACCGGCAATGAAGATGATCGCCCCAAACTCGCCGAGGCTGCGTGCGAAGGAGAGCGAAAGACCGGCCAGCAGCGCCGGCGTCAGAAGCGGCAGGATGACCTTGCGGAAGATTTCGAGATCGGAACCGCCGAGCGATTGCGCCGCCTCTTCCAGCGCCGGATCGAGATCCTCCAGCACTGGTTGAACGGTACGCACGATGAAAGGCAGGCTGGTAAAGGCCATCGCCACCATGATACCGAGCGGCGTGTAGGCAACCTTGATACCGAGCGGCGCCAGCAGCGAGCCGAACCAGCCATTGCCCGCAAACAGCGTCGTCAGCGCAATGCCGGCGACGGCAGTGGGAAGCGCAAAAGGCAGATCGACAATGGCATCGACTATGCGCCAGCCCGGAAAGCGATAACGCGTCAGCACCCAGGCGAGCGCCAGCCCGAAAATGACGTTAAACAGCGTGGCGGCCAGCGCGCAGAGCACGGTAACCCGGTAACTTGCGACGGCGCGCGGCGAAGAGATGATCGCCCAATATTCGGCAGGCCCGAGGCTTGCCGCCTTGAACACCAGCGCCGAGAGCGGCAAAAGCACGATGATGGCGACGTAAGTGAGGGTAACGCCGAGGGACAATTTAAGCCCCGGCAGAACATTCCGCTTCAAACCCCGCCCCCATTTCATCATAAAGCGACCCGGCAGTTTCCCGCCGGGTCTTTTACCTGTTGAATATCGTCGTGATTAACGGCTGCCGTAGAGCGTATCAAGCGTCGCGCCGGACGCAAAATGCTCTTTCTGGATTTTATTCCAGCCGCCGAAGACGTCGTTGACGTTGACGAGACGAATGGCCGGGAACTTGTCCTTGAACTCGCCGACGACCTTTTCATTGTGGACGCGATGGCCGAATTCGGCGGCAATGCGCTGGCCCTCTTCGGTGTAGAGGAAATCGAGATAGCTCTTCGCCAGATCGCGCGAACCGCGCTTGTCGACCACCTTGTCCACCACGGCCACCGGGAATTCAGCCAGCAGGCTGACGGAGGGCACGACGCCTTCGACCTTTTCGGCACCATACTGCTTGGCAATGCCGCGGGTCTCGGCTTCGAAGGTAATCAGCACGTCGCCGATTTCACGCTCAACGAAAGTGGTGGTGGCGGCGCGGCCTCCGGTGTCGAAAACCGGGGTGTTGTCGAAGATTTTCTTGACGAATTCCTGAACCTTCTTCTCGTCGCCGTTGAACTTCTCCTTGGCGTAGGCCGTGGCGGCAAGATAGGTGTAACGGGCATTACCCGAGGTCTTCGGATTGGGGAAAACCACCTTCACATCGTCACGGGCAAGATCGTCCCAGTCCTTGATGTGCTTGGGGTTGCCGGCGCGCACGAGGAAGGACGGGAAGGAATAGAACGGCGAGGCATCGTTCGGGAAATCCTTCTGCCAGTCGGCGGAAACGAAACCCTGCTTCACCAGGAAGTCCACATCCGTCACCTGGTTGAAGGTGACCACGTCGGCTTCAAGACCCTCGACGATGGCGCGCGCCTGCTTGGAGGTGCCGGCATGCGACTGGTCGACAGTGATGCCTGGATGCAACTTGATGAAAGCCTCGTTCTCGGCGGCAAAAACCTCACGAGCGACATCGTAGGAGGCATTGAGAATGGTGGTCGGAGACTGCGCCTGCGCCGCACCTGCAAAAAGAGCGGCAACGGCAGTGCCGATAATAAGAAGACGTTTCATGAATACCCCCGGAAAATCGAATGGTCCTCAACATAACGGGCGGCAGCAACGCCCGCGAGAAACAGCCGTGCTTTACGGAGCTGTAGATTGGAAATTTCGCCCAAACAACAGCAATTCAAAAGGCGATGATTTCATATATGGCGGCAAGCCGGATTTCTTTTGCGTTGCGCAATCTAAAGGCGATGATCGGGAAACAGATTGCCGGAATGCTCCGCGAAGTACGGCAGAAGGTCCTCCTCCCGCACTTCTTCCAGCCGCGCCGGCTGCCAGCGGGGATTGCGATCCTTGTCGATGAGAGCCGCGCGCACGCCCTCATAAAAATCATGGCCCCGCAATATTTCGGTGCCGGCGGCAAATTCCCGCTCGAGACATTCGATGAGGCTGGCGCTTTCCCGGCCGAGACGCAGAAGCTGCAAGGTCAGTTTCAGACTGGTGGGAGAGCGCTTTTCAAGAATTTCAAGAGTCTCGCGTGAAAACGCATCATCTCGCGCTGAGAGTGCGGCGAAAATCTCCTCCACCGTATCGAAACGGAATGTCGCGTCGATGATCTGCCTGTTTGCGGACAGAACCCCCTCGCCGGCATCGACGGCATAGGTTGTGATTGCCGCCTCCACATCTTCGGCATCCGCCGCCTGCGACAGGTCGTACACCAAATCCGCCAAGTGCTCCGAGGAGACGAAATGATCGGCAAAACCGGCATAGATTGCATCGGCGGCGGTGACCGCGTTGCCGGTCAACCCCAGCCAGGTGCCGCATTCGCCCGGCGCTCTCGGCAGAAGCCAGGAACCGCCAACATCCGGAAAATAACCGATGCCCGTTTCCGGCATGGCAAGCTTCGTCCGCTCCGTGACGATGCGGTGGCTGCCATGGGCCGAAATGCCGACGCCGCCGCCCATGACGATGCCGTCCATCAGCGCCACATAGGGTTTGCCAAAGCGGGCGATACGATAATTCAGCGGAAACTCCTCCCGCCAGAACTCAAGCACCTGCGGATCACCCGCCTTGCCGAGGTCGTGAATGATGCGGACATCACCCCCGGCACAAAGCCCCCTCTCGCCTTCTCCCGTCAACACCACGCAGGAAATGTCGGGGTCATCCTCGAAACGGTGAAGCGCCTGAAACAGGCCACGAACCATCGGCAATGTCAGGCTGTTGATGGCTTTCGGGCGGTTGAGGCGGATGATGCCGGCCCCTCCCCGTCTCTCGACGACGACCTGCGCCTCCGCTTCCGTTGCAAGTTCCAAGGTCGCCTCCTCCGCTACCATTCATCCGCCCATCTTGGCGGCCTTGGCACGATCACGCAACGTTGATCTTGTCTTCTAGGAACGTCTTTCGCCCAAACCGCTTTCACCAGCGTAAAATGCCTGAAATCCGCTTTCGCAATGCAGCATGTTTGCTTGACGCCCGGAAAATCATGGCATGTAATAGGTCCTAGAAATGCCGGCATTGATTCCTGTCGAGCGTGTGCCGGACCAAGTGTAGTGTCGCCTTCTCAAAGGCGCTGTGAACAGCAACGGGAGACGAGCATGCAGGTTTCGGAAAACGAATGGATCAGTAAACGGGCCTATACACTTTGGGAAAAGGAAGGCCATCCCCACGGCCGCGATGCGGACCATTGGGAACAGGCAAAACATGAATTTTCGCTGCTGAAGACATCGGAAGCGACGAAACCTGCCCAGCGCAAGAAGGCCGCGCCGAAAGCCGTGGAACCGGATGCAGAAGCCCCGGCAAAACCCAAGGCCCGCGCACGCAAGGCCGCAGCCGCGAAATAAAAATCATCTAACAATGATCTGAAGCGGCAAATGAAAAGCCCGACGAAATCTCGCCGGGCTTTGTCTGTTTAGCGCGGGTCGCAGCCCGGGTCGCCGATCCGGCATCCACCCTGGAAGTTTTCCGAGGCGGGCGCGCGGCGTGGATCATCCCACTGGCGGCGTTCGGGAGGACGCTGGCCTTCGCCCCGATTTGGCTGGCGATCGCGATTGCGGTCCCGGTTTTCCTCTTCGACACGGGGGCGGTTTTCCTCACGGCGCGGCCTGTCACCCTGGTTTCTGTCGCCCTGGTTCCAGTCGCCGTAACGGCGCTCCCAGCGGCCGTCATTCGGTCCGCCGCTCTGACGCGGATCGCGCGACTCATCGCGGCGGCCGTCACGCCCTTCATCCCGGCGTCCATCCCGCCACTCGTCACGCGGACGCGGGCGATCCCAGTCGCCGCGCGGCGGCGGAGGCGGCGCATTCCAGTAACCGCCGGACTGCGACGGGCGACGCCAGCGGTCGCGCTCGCGGTAAAAATCGCGGTCGCGGTAATATCGGTCCCAATAACGGCCGGATTCGAAGGTGATCACCGGCACGCCGAGATCGCGGTAATAACGCGGCTCGACATAGACCCGGTTCTGCCGGTACGTCGTCTCGATATAGCGTCCGGCCACCCAGCCGCGACCGCTCACGAAGGAAACGTCGCACCACGGCGTATCGGACAGGCAGCCATGCACCGTCAATGGCGCGCCGGCCGGGATCACGACGACAGCCGGGTAGGCCGTGCTCGGGCCGGAGCGCATGTTCACATTCGCGGTGGCAAAGCCACGTGTCGCAGCTTCGGCAAGAGCCGGCGCGGCGAGCATGGCCACCAGCGCAATTGCGCCAAACAGTTTTTTCTTCACTTCTATCTCCTCAAGCAAAAGCCCGCTTTGCCCTTCTCGGCATCCACCATTTTCGATGGACGAGCATGCGTCCCCGCATACTGCCATGATCGGAAAATACGTGGTCTTCCATGAACGCAGCATGAAACAAATGAAGGTCCACTTCAGTTCCCCCTGCGGCAATGGCGCACCCGACAATTTGCCAACGGAATGGACCGCCGGTCTTGACTTCGGGGGGCAATCATCCGACTTCAATGCAACAGCAATATGGAGCAGAACCATGAGCGAAACCGCACAGACGACCGTCGACCAGAGCGAAGTCGATCGCTTCTCCGCGATGGCTGCGGAATGGTGGAGCCCGACGGGCAAGTTCCGCCCGCTGCACAAGTTCAACCCGGTGCGGCTCGAATATATCCGCAACCGCATCTGCGACAATTTCGGTCGCGACCCGAAGGCATACCGCCCGCTGGAAGGGCTGCGCGTACTGGATATCGGCTGCGGCGGCGGCCTTCTCTCCGAACCCGTGGCGCGCATGGGCGCGGATGTGGTGGGCGCCGATCCCTCGGAAAAAAATATCGGCATCGCCTCCACCCATGCGCGTGAAAGCGGCGTGACCGTCGACTACCGCGCCGTCACCGCCGAGCAATTGCTTGAGGCAGGAGAGACCTTCGACGTCGTCCTCAACATGGAAGTGGTCGAGCATGTGGCCAATGTCGATCTTTTCGTCACCACCTGTGCGAAGATGGTGCGCCCCGGCGGGCTGATGTTCGCCGCCACCATCAACCGCACGCTGAAAGCCCGCGCGCTGGCGATCTTCGCCGCTGAAAACGTGCTGCGCTGGCTGCCGCGCGGCACACACCAATATGAGAAGCTGGTTCGCCCGGAAGAGCTTGAACGGCCACTGGTGGCCAGCGGCATGGATATCGTCCATCGCACCGGCGTCTTCTACAACGTGTTGCAGGACCGCTGGAATCTCTCGCCCGACATGGAAGTCAACTACATGATGCTGGCGAAAAGACCGGCGCAGGAGTAACGCCACCAAACGTCCGTCATGGTCGGGCTTGACCCGACCATCCATCACCGCTCGTCAGGATGGATCCTCGGGTCAAGCCCGAGGATGAAGCCGAGTATGTGGGTAAGGTTCTAAAAAGGTAAACTCAATTGACGTCGTCAGGCAGCACCGGCAGCGGTGCAATCTCGATGCCTTCGTCAATCAATGCCTTGGCTTCCTGGGCCGAGGCATGGCCGATGATGCCGCGTTCGTCCGCTTCGCCATAGTGGATCTTGCGGGCCTCTTCGGGAAATTTATCGCCAACATCTTCCGCATTCGCACGAATATTGGCAACCGCCTCGCGGATTTTTGCGAGAGCCTCTTTTTTGGCCGTATCCATGGCGAGCGTCTGGCGTTCGTCTTTCTTGCGGGCGGTGGAGACCGAAGGCGCCATCAGAAGTTTGGAAACCTGCACGGAATTGCAGACCGGGCAAGTCAGGAAGCCGCGTTGCAACTGATTGTCGAAATCGTCGCTCCCGGAAAACCAGCCTTCAAACTCATGGCCCTTTTCACAGGCCAGCGCATAACGGATCACGCCGCCTCACCTCCTGCAGGAATAACCGTGTCCAGCCCAAACTCGCGGGCGTTGCGGAGATTGGGGATTTTTCCGCGCGCAGCAGCCACAAGCGACGTGTCGATCTCGGCAAAAATGATCTCTTCCCCGACACCACCGGCGATCGCCAGAACCTTGCCCCAGGGGTCGATGATGATGGAATGGCCGAAAGTGACACGCCCGTCTTCATGCAGGCCGGCCTGTGCGGCGGCGATGACAAAAGCGCCGTTTTCAATCGCCCGAGCACGCAGCAGAATTTCCCAGTGGGCCTCCCCCGTCTGGCGGGTGAAGGCGGCCGGAACCGTCAGAACTTCGGCACCGGTAAGCGCTTCCGCCCGGAAGAGCTGCGGGAAACGCACATCGTAGCAGATGGCAAAGCCGAATTTCCCCAGCGGCAGTTCGGCCACGCGGGCAACAGTACCGGGTTCATAAGCCGCACTTTCACGCCAACTCTCGCCATTGTCGAGATCGACATCGAACATGTGGATCTTGTCATAGCTGCAGATGCGGGAACCATCCGGCGCAAACAGAAAGCCGCGATTGGCAATCTTGCCATCCGGGCGGGCGATCGCCGTCGAGCCGACATGGACGTGAATACCGAGTTCGCGTGCCAGCCGGGCGGCGGTCGCAACGATGATATCGCCGTCGTCGTCACGCAGCTGGGCGCGAAGCGCCTGCCTGTCCTTCTGGAGAGCGCCGGTCATTTCAGGGGTCTGCACATAGACGGCCCCCGCGGCCGCGGCGGCGCGCACCAGTCGCTCCATATCCGCAGCGTTTTTCACCGTATCGACGCCGGAGCGCATCTGAATGGCAGCAGCCTTGAAAATCATCACGTCCTCCGTACCAGAATATCGAACCGATCAGGCGGCCAGCATAGTGTCGAGTTTGCCGGCGCGCTCCAGCGCATGCAGATCATCGCAACCGCCGATATGCTCACCGTTGATAAAGATTTGCGGGAAGGTCGTCCCGCCGGATTTCTCGATCATTTCCCGCCGGTATTCCGGCGTCGTAGTGGCATTATATTCGGCATAATCAACACCCTTGCTGTCCAGCAGCGCCTTGGCGCGCGCGCAATAACCACAAAAATCCCGCGTATAGATCGTAACCGGTGCCATATATTTCGAAGCCTCGCAAACGTGCGCTGAAACGCACGATATCCTCATGTCATAAGGCTTCATATAGGGCCGGAAATGGCCATTGCAAAGGTCAAAACGGTCACATCCATGGCACCTGCCTTCCGCAGAGTGCGACTTGCCGCGCCCACCGTCGCGCCAGTGGTGTAAACGTCATCCACCAGCACCACCCGCTTGCCGTAAACATCGGTTTTTCGGCCGGGCGCGATGGCGAAAGCACCCCGCACATTGTCCTGCCGGGCAAGTGCAGAAAGCCCCACCTGCCGCTCGGTCGGCTTCACGCGCAAGAGCGTACCGGCAAGCAAAGGTTTGCCCGAGGCCCTCGCCAGATGCCGGGCGAGCTCGGCGGACTGGTTGAAACGGCGACGCCAGAAGCGGTGACGATGCAGCGGAACCGGCACGATACAATCGCAGGCATCCACTGTTCCATCGCTTGCCCGCAGCATCCACAGCGCCATGAAACGGGCAAGATCGGTCCGGTCCTGATATTTCAGCCGGTGCACGAGTTTACGGGCAGTCCCGTCATGGCTGGCGGCGGCACGCAGGCGGTCGAAGAGTGGAGGGTCGGCGATGGCCTGCGCGCTTATAATACCCTCGCCATGATCCCGGGAAAAAGGGATACCCAGAACTTCGCAAAAGGGGCGATCGATAAAGGCCACATCCCGCCAGCAATCGGCACAGAGCGCGCCCTCGCCGCCGGTCATGCGGGCGCAGCCTGCGCAAGTGGGTGGATAAACCATGCGGAACGCCGAGCGCAGCATGCCGCGTGCCATCACCGGCACGGCAGCAGACTTCGACAGCAACCCCGAAAACAGATCTTCATCAGCACCCATGAGGTTGACTTTACCGCCGAACGGGTGCCTTTGCGAGGGCGATATAGTCCGGCCTTTGACCGGAAGAACGATGCCCCATGCGGCATGACAGCAACGATGCGGCCCGCCTATCCCGAAGGTGTTACAGGCCGAGCAGGCACGACGATGGATATTCTCTTTGACCAGGCCCTGATCGAACAAAACCGCCGCCGGGCGTGGAACCGGCGTGACGACAAGGCGCTTTTTCTTCTCGACATGGCCGCCGACGAATTCGCCGACAGGCTCGCCATCGTCGAGCGCCGGTTCGAGACCGCAATCGAGTTGCACGGCGGAACAGGCATCACGGCCCGGCGTTTGAGTGAGACGGGCAAGGTGGATGCCATCCGCCGTATCGAGACCGACAGCTGTTTTGCGACCGATGGGAATGTCCCTCAGGCAGCAGCAATGGAGCATCTACCGCTCGAAGAAGCCTCCGCCAATCTCATCGTTTCACCGCTGGCGCTGCATCTCACCAACGACACACCCGGCGCGCTGATCCAGATAAGACGCGCATTGAAGCCGGATGGGCTGTTTCTCGGCGCCATCCCCGGCAGCGGCACGTTGCAGGAACTGCGCGACGTGCTGTTGACGGCTGAAGCCGAGCTGACCGGCGGGGCTAGCCCGCGCGTCATTCCCTTTGCCGATGTGCGAGATGTCGGAGCACTTCTGCAGCGCGCCGGTTTTGCGCTTCCCGTCACCGATACGGAAACCTATACGGTACGCTACGATCTCGATTTTTCCGCTGATGCGTGATCTTCGCGCCATGGGCATGGCCAACCCGCTGGCAAGCCGCAGCAGAAAACCGCTCAACCGCGCTTTTTCCTGCGGGCGGCGGAGCTTTACGCCGAGCGTTATTCCGATCCGGACGGGCGGATAAGGGCCACGTTTTCCATTATCTATGTCTCAGGCTGGGCACCGCATGAGAGCCAGCAGAAACCGCTGAAACCCGGCTCCGCCAAAATGCGCCTTGCCGACGCCTTGAAGACGACCGAGGTCAAGCTTTCCTGAGCGCACTAACGCGCTTCAGTTGTTGGGAAAAGCATCGGCGAGGAACTGGAATACCGTGTTGATATTGCCGCTGATGGCGGTTGCGCCACCGATGATGGCAGCGGAAATCAGCCCGATGATCAGACCGTATTCGATGGCGGTCGCGCCGTCTTCGTCTTTAAAGAAACGAATAAAACAATGCAGCACAGGATATTCCCCATCCGCCATCCGGTGCTTCCGCCAGCCGGCATTATACCTTACTAAAATCGAATTTATACTAGGCCACCGACGTGAGGAAACCGTTACCGATGATGGTAAACGATCAGCAACCGCTCTCGTTGCTATAGCCCGTCACGACGCAGGGCATCTCCGGCATCGGCTGGGTTATGCTGCGGCGGATGGAATAGGTCTTGCCCGCATCGGTCTTCTTGATGGAGCCGGTGCTTATCATGTCGTAATTGTCGGAGAACTGCGCCACGTGTGTGGCGGATTTTCCGGCAAGCATGGGAGTGATGATCAGGGAAAGGGCGATCACCGCCGTCCCGAAAAGCAGCGCGACATTAAGCACGCCGGTGCGACGGGATTTGTTGGAGTAAGAGTGACGACCTTCCACCGTCTTCCAGAAATCCTCATTCATCGCCAACCTCATACGCGCAGTTTACCGCTTCTTTAGCTTAACAATCTGCCAGAGGGTGCTGAACGATCTGTTAACACAGCCTCGTTTTGGCACGGCAAAAGGACGTTGCAGGGTGGTTTTCAACAGGCTGTGACGGCATGGAACATGCCGCCAGGCCGCCTTAAAGCAGATCCTGAAGGAAAGGGATAAGCGGCTCGTCGGCCGGCGGCATGGGGTAGTCGCGCAGAGCCTGCGGTTTCACCCATTTGATTGCCTGCCCTTCCCGCCCATGCGCAATGCCTTCATAACGGCGGCACACGTAAAGCGGCATCAGCAGGTGAAAAGTTTCGTAGGTGTGGCTGGCGAAAGTCAGCGGTGCAAGGCAGGCGACCTTGGTCTTGATGCCCAGTTCTTCGTCCAGCTCGCGGACAAGGGTTTCCTCCGGCGTCTCGCCGTGCTCCACCTTGCCGCCCGGAAATTCCCACAGGCCGGCAAGCGACTTGCCTTCAGGACGCTGCGCCAGAAGAATGCGCCCATCCTGATCGAGGAGCGCGCAGGCGGCGACCAGCAGAATTTTCTTGCCCGCTTCACTCATTTTTCGTCAACCTTGCGCCAGTAGCGATAGAGATAGGCATCGGTGAAACCGAATTTTTCATAAAGCGCGATTGCGGGCGCATTTGTCGAGACGACCTGCAACCAGGCGCTTTTGGCACCGCTGATCCGTGCCCAACGCAGCGCCGACGCCAGAATCTGCGTACCGAGGCCCTTCTGGCGCTGCGACCTGTCAACGTCGAGTGACAGGATACCGGCAAGATCGTTGTCCTGCACGCAGATCACAGTCGCAAGCGGGCTGCCTTCCACTTCCTCGTTGATGAACAGGCCGAGCGTCGGCTTGATCGAACTGACGATTTCTGCGATCGCCGACCGCTGGGCCGGGTCGCCATCGCTGACCTTGATGCTCGCCTCGACAAAACGGCCGATATCGTGGCTCGGCAGGCTGACCAGCGTTTCCGGCAGTTCCATGCCGGTAAGGTCAGCCGTCATGACCCTGACCTCTTCGACCATGGACCAGCCGTCCTTGACCAGAAAGTCCTTGAGTTGCGGCGGCATCAGCGTCGTTTCACGCACCACCAGCGGACGACCGAAATCCTCGAAGCGCTTGCGTGCCTTTTCCAGCCGCACGGCACAGTTTCCATAATCGGACGGATCGAGCGGCACCACGCAGTTGATGCGTTTGGATGGATGCGAACCCGTCAGGCGGATTTGCCAGCTGCCGTCATAAATCACCGACGAGGCAGGCCATGCCCGGAAGCTGACGGCTTCCAGACGGCGAACCAGCGGCAGATTGACGGCCTTGTTGTCCTGCATTCTCTTCGGCTCCAACGGTCAGCTCCGGTAGTCGCCGTTGATCGCAACATATTCCTTGGTCAGGTCGCAGGTCCAGACGGTGGCCGTACCTTGGCCGAGACCGATATCAACCTTCACCGGAATGTCTTCCAGCCGCATCACGGCGGTGGTCTCCGCTTCCGAATAATCCGGATCGCGTTCGCCGTTGACGGCCACGCGCACGCCGCCGAACCAGATGGCGAGGCGATCACGGTCTGCCATTTCGCCGGATTTGCCGACGGCCATGACGACGCGGCCCCAATTGGCGTCTTCGCCCGCAACCGCGGTCTTCACCAGCGGCGAATTGGCGATGGAAAGGGCGATCTTCTTGGCGGCGGCATCGTTTTCCGCGCCGGTGACGGTGACTTCCACCATCTTGCGCGCGCCTTCGCCGTCGCGAACCACCTGCAAGGCCAGATCCTTGAGCAAGTCGTTGAGAGCGGCACGGAAGCCGGCGAGACGTTCGTCATCGGCGCTCGTCACCTTCACCTGACCGTCTTCAGCCGCCGCACCCGTGGCGAACAGCATCAGCGTATCGGAGGTGGAAGTGTCGCTATCGACCGTCACGGAATTGAACGTCGGGCCGACACCGGCGGAAAGCAGTGATTGCAGGGCGGCAGGCTCAATATCGGCATCCGTCACCACAAAAGAGAGCATCGTCGCCATATCGGGGGCAATCATGCCCGCCCCCTTGGAAATACCATTGATCGTCACGATCACGCCGCCGATTTCGGCCGTGCGGGTCGCGACCTTGGGGTAGGTGTCGGTGGTCATGATTGCCTTGGCAGCTTCCTGCCAGAAATCGGCTTCCGCCCTGACATTCATGTCGCCGAGAACACCGGCAAATTTCGAGGCATCCAGCGGCTCGCCGATCACGCCCGTCGATGCCAGGAATACTTCACCCTCAGAGCAGCCGACGGCAGCGGCGGCGGATTTTGCCGTCAGCTCGGTGGCCGCCTTGCCCTTGACGCCGGTAAAGGCATTGGCGTTACCGGAATTGACCACCACGGCACGCGCCACGCCGCCGCCGAGATTGGCGCGGCAGAAATCGACCGGGGCCGAGGGGCATTTCGATTTGGTGAAGACGCCAGCGACACTTGCTGGCTGGTCGAACACCATCAACAGAACATCGGTCCGGTTCTTGTACTTGATGCCGGCGGCGGCCGTCGCCATGCGAACACCGCGCAGCGCGGGCATGTCGGGATAGGATTTCGGAGCGAGCGGGGAAACGGCAACGGACATGGGGAAGCGCCTGAGATTCTGGAAACGGGGGAGGTTTGAAAGTGCCTGAGATGAAACGGGGCGGCCTGTAGCCGCCCCGTTTCATGGGTGTTATTTACTGCTGCGCCTGCTGTTCCTTCGTGGCTTCGTCGTAGCCCTTCTTCAGCGTCTCATCCATGATTTCGATCTTCTGGTCAGCCTTTGCCTTCTCGATGAGGGCAACGTACTTGTCACGCATGACAAGCTGACGAACCTGAGGCTCGACCTGTTCGAAAGCCGGCGGCGGTGCGATGCGCTTGTCTTCCAGCTTGATGACGTGGAAGCCGAACTGAGTCTTCACCGGTGTCTTGGTGTAGGCACCCTTTTCGAGACCGAAAGCGGCTTCTTCGAATTCCGGAACCATACGACCCTTGCCGAACCAGCCGAGATCGCCGCCGTCATCCTTGTTGGAATCGGTCGACTTTTCCTTGGCGAGCGCTGCGAAATCCTTGCCTGCGTCAAGCTGCTTGATGACGTCCTTGGCTTCGTCTTCGCTTGCAACCAGAATATGGGCAGCCTTGATTTCCTCTTCCTTCGGCAGGGCTGCGACTTCCTTGTCGTAGCGCGCCTTCACCTCTTCATTGGTGACAGCATCAACCACATGCTTGCGGAAATAGGCATTGTGCAGCTCACGGTCCTGAATGAATTCCATGCGCTTCTTGAAATCTTCGGTCTTTTCCAGACCTTCGGCGCTGGCATTCTTCACGAGAAGCTTGACGTCGATCGCGCCGGAAAGGGCTGCGACCTTTTTCTGCTCATCAGGAAGCTGCGCGAGCTGCGGATCGAGGTTGCCCATGGCGAGGTCGAGTTCGGACTGGTGGATTTCCAGATCACCGACCTTGGCAACAACCTTGTCTTCCTGTGCAAAAGCAGGGAACTGAAGGCCGAGCGTGGCCACAATCACCGCAGCCGCAATTTTATTATAGCGCAACATTTTGAACCTTTCGGGGACAATGCCGGCTCCAGACATGGTTTCCGGCTCTGAAAAAACTTCCAAACACCTGATTGTGGCCATTCTGTAACGGGCAGAACCGTTGACATCATTTGCCCCCCCTCTTATCTGTCACGCAACCTCGCGTCCAGATACGTTGAAGGGCGAAGTCTGTCATTTGTTGCCGAAATCGGCGTGATGGAAAAAAGCGCCTGCGAAAACGGAATTTCAGAAAGGGCCAGTAAGATGGTCAGCCTCGGCGGAATAGCCCGCAAATTGTTCGGTTCGGCAAATGAACGCCGCGTCCGCTCCTATAAAAGCAAGATCGCAGCCATCAATGCGCTGGAGGAGGCCACCAAGGCTCTTTCCGACGAAGCACTGGCGGCAAAGACGGCGGAGTTCCGCCAGCAGCTTGCGGACGGCAAGTCGCTGGACGATCTGCTGATCCCGGCTTTCGCAGTCGCCCGTGAGGCGTCGCGCCGTGTTCTGCACATGCGCCCCTTCGACGTGCAGCTGACCGGCGCCATGATCCTGCATGGCGGCGCCATCGCCGAAATGAAGACCGGTGAAGGCAAGACGCTGGTGGCGACCCTTGCGGTCTACCTCAATGCGCTTGCCGGCAAGGGTGTGCATGTCGTTACCGTCAACGACTACCTCGCCCAGCGCGACGCGGCCACGATGAGCAGGCTCTATCGTTTCCTCGGCCTGACGACCGGCGTTATCGTGCACGGATTGGACGACGACCAGCGCCGCGAGGCCTATGGTTGCGACATCACCTACGCGACGAACAACGAGCTCGGCTTCGATTATCTGCGCGACAACATGAAATATGATCGCGCCCAGATGGTGCAGCGCGGCCACAACTATGCGATCGTCGACGAAGTGGACAGCATTCTGGTCGATGAGGCGCGCACGCCGCTCATCATCTCCGGCCCGCTGGACGACCGCTCCGATCTCTACAACACCATCGACGCCTTCATTCCACTGCTGTCGCCGGAAGATTACGAGATCGATGAAAAGCAGCGCTCGGCCAACTTCTCCGAAGACGGCACCGAGAAGCTCGAAAACCTGCTGCGGCAGGCGGGCCTGCTCAAGGGCGAATCGCTTTACGACATCGAAAACGTCGCCATCGTTCACCACATCAACAATGCGCTGAAGGCCCACAAGCTCTTCACCCGCGACAAGGACTACATCGTCCGCAACGACGAGATCGTCATCATCGACGAATTCACCGGCCGCATGATGCCGGGCCGCCGTTATTCCGAAGGTCAGCACCAGGCGCTGGAAGCCAAGGAAAAGGTCCAGATCCAGCCGGAAAACCAGACGCTTTCCTCCGTCACCTTCCAGAACTATTTCCGTATGTATGCAAAGCTTGCCGGCATGACTGGTACGGCATCGACGGAAGCGGAAGAATTCGGCAACATCTACGGTCTCGACGTCATCGAGGTGCCGACCAACCTGCCGATCCAGCGTATCGACGAAGACGACGAGGTCTACCGTACCGGCGAGGAGAAGTTCCTGGCCATCATCACCGAGATCAAGGCGGCGCATGAACGCGGCCAGCCGGTTCTGGTCGGCACGACCTCCATCGAAAAGTCCGAGCTTCTGGCCCACATGCTGCGCCAGTCCGGCTTTACCGATTTCCAGGTTCTGAACGCCCGTTATCACGAGCAGGAAGCCTATATCGTTTCGCAGGCCGGTGTTCCCGGCGCCGTCACCATCGCCACCAACATGGCCGGTCGCGGCACCGACATCCAGCTCGGCGGCAACGTCGACATGCGTCTCGAGCGCGAGCTGGAAGGCATGGAACCGGGTCCGGAGTATGACGCCAAGGAAGAGGCGATCCGAGCCGAGATCAAGGTTCTGAAGGAAAAGTCGCTTGCCGCCGGTGGCCTTTACGTCATCGCCACCGAGCGCCACGAAAGCCGCCGTATCGACAACCAGCTGCGCGGCCGTTCCGGCCGTCAGGGCGACCCCGGCCGCTCGAAGTTCTATCTGTCGCTTCAGGACGACCTGATGCGCATCTTCGGTTCCGAGCGCATGGACAGCATGTTGCAGAAACTCGGCCTGAAGGACGGCGAGGCCATCGTCCATCCGTGGATCAACAAGGCGCTGGAACGCGCCCAGAAGAAGGTCGAAGCCCGCAACTTCGAGACCCGCAAGAACCTGCTGAAATATGACGACGTGCTGAACGACCAGCGTAAGGTCATCTTCGAGCAGCGCCTCGAGCTGATGGAATCCGACAATATCGGTGAAACCGCAGCCGACATGCGCCACGAAGTCATCGAAGCGCTGGTCACCAAGCACGTTCCCGAAAATGCCTATGCCGAACAGTGGGATATCGCTGGCCTGAAGGCCGGTATCGCCCAGTTCCTGAACCTCGACCTGCCGGTGGAGGAATGGGCAAAGGAAGAAGGCATTGCCGAAGACGATATTCTTCAGCGCGTCACCGAAGCCGCGGACAAATACGCCGCTGAACGGGCGGAGCGTTTCGGCCCCGAGATCATGACCTATGTCGAGCGCTCGGTTGTTCTCCAGACGATCGACCATCTGTGGCGCGAACATATCGTCAACCTCGATCACCTTCGTTCCGTCGTTGGTTTCCGTGGTTACGCCCAGCGCGACCCGCTGCAGGAATACAAGGCGGAAGCCTTCGAGCTGTTCCAGTCGCTGCTTACCAATCTGCGCGAAGCCGTCACCGCACAGCTGATGCGCGTGGAACTGGTGCAGCAGGAACCACAGCAGCCGGAATTGCCGGAAATGACCGCACATCACCTCGACCCCGTCACTGGGGAAGACGAGATGGCGCAAGGCGTGCCGGCAGCTTTCATACCGGCCGAGGACCGCGACCCGAACAACCCCGCTACCTGGGGCCGTATCGGCCGCAACGAAATGTGCCCCTGCGGCTCGGGCAAAAAATACAAGCACTGCCACGGCGTTTACGAACAGGCGTAAAAGCCCCCGGTTGTGTGCCAGAAATCAATCGCCCGTAACCCGCGTTACGGGCGATTTTGTTTGCGCCTGATGATTGCAACTGAACCGGGTGTTGACTGGTATCGACACATTCCATAAGGGAGCCTGATCATCTTCTGGAAACCGCTTCCATGGCCCCTCGCGATCTTGCCGCCTATATTTTTCTCGCGCTTGCGTGGGGCGTGTCTTTCCTGCTGCTTCTGCATGTCGTCGCCGCCTTCGGCTGGATCGGCGCAGTCACGCTTCGCTCGCTCATAACCGCTGTCGCCCTCTTTCTCATCGCGCGGGCGGCACGGCGGAAACTGGCATTTTCCGCTGGATGGGGCGCTTTCACAGTCGTCGGCGCAACGACGGTTGCCGGGCAATTGATCGGCCTGTCCTACGCAACGCCGCAGATCGGCACCGCGATGGCCGCCATATTGGTGGCGACAATCCCGCTATTTTCCATGCTCATCTCGCAGATCTGGGGTCTGGAACGCCTGACACGGCAGGGCATTGCCGGTCTCGTCATCGGCTTTGCCGGCATCGTCCTGCTCGTTGGTTTTCCCGCCGTTCCCGTCACCACCGGTTTCATCATCGGCTGTGCTGCCGCTGTCGCCGCCTGCATCTGCGCCGCCTATGGCAGCAATTTTGCCAGCCTCCGCCTGAAAGGCGTGGGATCATGGGAAATCACCATCGGCTCCTTCCTGACGGGCGGCCTGATGACCCTGCCGCTTCTTTTCGCCGTGCCGTTGCCCGGAACGCCAGGTCTCATCGATTACGGTTTCCTTCTGGTACAGGCGGTCGTCATGAGCGGCGTTACCTACATCACCTATTTCAAACTGGTCTCCTCGATCGGCGCGACCAAGGCGATCAGCGTCGAGTTCGCCGTCACCGTCGTGGCGGTGCTGGTCGGCGCTCTGGTGCTCGATGAACCCCTGTCGCTTCCCCAGCTTTTCGGCGCCGGCATCATCATTTTGGGCTGCGCATTGGTGCTCGATCTCATGCCCAAGAAAAAGGCCCCGCCCACGCCCTCCGGGGCATGAAGGGTTTATTAGCGTTTTCCACCAATAGTCGTGTCGATCGTTACGGATCACGCGGGATCGCGTTTGCGACGCGAGGGGAAAATGCAACCGGGCAAATCAGACTATGAGCATTATTGGGACCCGTTGCGGGCGCTCCTCATGCTGCTCGGTATTCCCTATCACGCCTCCCTGCTCTACAGCTACGCTTTGCCCTGGGACATCAAGGATTTCGAGACCAGCCCGGTCCTGACCGCGTTCGGCGCGGCACTCGTTACCTTCCGCATGCCGGCGTTTTTTCTGGTGGCCGGTTATTTTTCCACCATGGTCATCGGCAGGAAAGGCAGGATGCCCTGGCTCAGGCAGCGTTTCCTTCGCCTCGGCCTACCATTCATCGTGGCCTTGCTTTTGCTTGGCCCATTGCAGCTTTTCGTGTTGCAACTGGCAGGCATCGCCAAAGGCGATATCACCGCCGACCAGCTGATGCAGAACCTGCCCGGCTTGCTGGTGCCGAGCGAGCAATGGATCATGCATCTATGGTTCCTGCCCGCCCTCCTCGCCTATTCGGTCGTGCTTGCCAGCCTGCTGTTTCTGACAGGGTATCCGCCCCTGTCCTATGCAAAAAACCGGTTCGACAGGATGCGGGATCGATACCCAACCGCGTTTTTCGCCGTACTCTGCACCTTCCCCGTTTTATGGGAATTGATGATTTACGGTTCAGGCCTGTTTGCTGGGAAGACCGGGAACGGCCTCTTCATTCTCTATGAACGCGCCTCCGACCCTTACGCACGCTACGTACCCTTCTTCCTCATCGGCGCCTTGCTCCATCGCGACCGGGTTCTCTTTCACCGCTTTCGCCAGACCGGCATTCTCACCGGTGTCATCGCGTTTGGCGCGATCGCGGTAGCGGTTACCCTGCGGTTGCAAAATCCCTTTTCGAACTCGGCCCTGCAGGTGCTGGTTTCGGCAATCGCCGCAGTGGCAGCGAGCCGTCTGCTGATCGACCTCGCCTGCCGGTTTTTCGACAGACCCAGCCGGTTTGCCGGACGGATGACGGACGCTTCCTTCACCATCTATCTGCTCCACCACCCGTTGATTTATGCCTTCGGCACGCTCTTCATCCTGATCTCACTGCCGCCGATCCTCGAATTCGCCATCATCGTCGCGGCCACCACGGGAACGGCCTATATGCTGCATCAGGCGATACGCCGCAGCCCGCTTGCCCTTTTTCTTTTCAACGGCATTCGCAAACCGAGGCCGGTGGCCAATATCGGCACACAGGCGCCCGCTTCCCAAACCCTTCGTTAATGATAAGGCGCTTATAATCCAGTTGCCCACTCAACTGGAAAAGATGGCGTGTGGATCATGGCTATCCTCAACACGGCGGAAAAAGCCCTACCCGCAGGCCTGCGCGCTAAACTGGCGCCGCTGGGGGCGAAGATCGCCGTTGCCATTTCCGCAAGAGACGATGTCTCCCGTGCCCAGCGTATGGCGCTGGTCGCCTTCGCGGTGCGCATCATCAGCGCCGGCATCGCCTTCATCTCCCAGATCATCCTTGCCCGCCTGATGGGCGAATTCGAATACGGCCTGTTCGCCTTTGTCTGGGTTCTGGTAATCCTGTTCGGTAATCTGTCCTGTCTCGGCTTCCACACCACCGTCATCCGCTTCTTGCCCGGCTATCGTCTTGAAGATGCCCATGACAAGATCATGGGGCTGACCTCGACGGCGCGCCTCTTCGCCATGCTTTCGGCAAGCGCGCTTGCATTTTTCGGTTTCGTGTTCCTGTATTTCTTCGGCGAGCGTATCGCCGCCTATTACCTCATCCCCGTTTCGCTGGCGCTATTCACCCTGCCGATGGTGGCGCTTGGCGATGTGTTGAACGGCACCGCCCGCGCCAATGGCTGGGCGGTCTCCGCACTCAGCCCCACCTATATCGTCCGCCCGGTACTGATCCTGCTGTTCATGCTGGTGGCAATCGGTCTCGATGCGGAAAAAACCGCGACGACGGCAATGCTCGCGGCCCTTTTGGCCACCTATGTCACCACGCTTTTCCATTTCGTCTTCATGAACCGTCGGCTCAACCAGCATTTTCGCAGCGTCACCCGCAGGGTTCATTTTCGCCCGTGGATTAGGTTTGCCTTCCCGATGTTCCTGATCGACGGCATCGGTTTCTTGATGACTAATTCCGATGTGGTGATCGTTGGCCTCTATCTACCGCCGGATCAGGTCGGTATTTATTTCGCCGCGGCAAAAACCATCGTGCTGATGCAGTTTGTGTTTTTCTCCGTGCAGGCAGCCGCGGCACCGCGTCTCGCGGCCCTGATTGCGGCCAATGACAGGCAGGGGCTGGCCGGTTTCGCCAGCCAGGCCGCGCGCTGGGCCTTCTGGCCATCGCTCGCCGTCGGCAGCCTCGTGCTTCTGGCAGGCCCGTTCCTGCTGTCGCTGTTCGGTCCCGGCTTCGTTCAGGGCTACGAGCTGATGTTCTTCCTTTTTGCCGGTTTCCTCGCAAAAGCGGTGATCGGCCCGGGAGAGACGCTGCTGAATATGGCCGGCAAACAAAAATTGTGCGTGGCGCTGTATATTATTATCTTCGGTTGTAACATTCTACTCAACATGGCGTTGATTCCGGTCTATGGTCTGGCAGGGGCCGCAGCGGCGGTCGCGATAGCCATGTGCATAGAAGCTGTGCTATTGCATATTGCCATTCGCCGCACACTCGGGATCGTCCTTTTTGCCTTCAACGATCCCCGGGCGGGTCAAGACACTGGGAAGGCGGTGTAACGATAAGCATGTCCAGCGACCCAAAGAATCCGGATTTTCAGGACCCGCGCATCGCTGCGCTGATGGCGTCCGCTGAGCGTGATCGTCCCGTGGCCGACAGCAGCCGGCGCGTGGGACGAGACGGCCGCGAATTCTGCATCTATCCCGGCCGGCTCGGTTACGACATGCAGGAAGAACTCGACTTCCTGTCCAACCGTGTCATGGAGGCGAATGTCTTCTTCACCGGTCGGCTTCTCGCACCTGCGATGCCGCGTATCGACGACAAGTCCGTGCGCTTCGCCCTTATTCGCGACGAGAACGGCGCCAGAAGCCGCATGCGCTTTCTGATGCCCTTTACCGTGGAAAAGCCGGGCTTTTCCATTGGCCCTTCCATCATCCGCGGCTGGGCCAATCCGTTTGGCCCTCTCGGCACGCCACTGGTCGACACAGAGGGCGCCGCAGAGACGCTGGACAATCTTTTCGATGCGCTTTCCGACCGGGAAATGCGCTTGCCGAATGTTCTCGTGCTGCCGGATGTGCGGCTTGAAGGACCTTTTGCCCGCATGTTCAGGGCCATCGCGCTCAGCCGCAACCTGCCGGTGACGACAACGGGCAATTATCAGCGGCCGATGCTGGAAAGCCTTCTGGACGGCGAGGCCTATCTGCGAAATTCCCTTGCGCCGCACCATTTGCGGGAAATGCGCCGGCAGTGGCGGCAGCTCGAAAAACTCGGGCCCCTCGCCTACACCGTTACCCGGCAACCGAAAGATATCCGCTACCGCATGGAAGAATTTCTGGCGCTGGAGGCGAGCGGCTGGAAAGGCCGCAAACGCAGCGCGCTGGTCAACGACCGGTATCGCGCCGCCTTCGCCCGCGAGGCGATCACCAATCTGGCCGAAGCGGATGCGGTGCGCATCCACACCATCGATCTCAACGGCAGCGCCATCGCCTCCATGATCGTGTTCATGACGGCCGGCGAGGCCTATACGTGGAAAACCGCCTTTGACGAATCCTATTCGCGGTTTTCGCCCGGCAAGCTGCTGATGCAGAAACTGACCGACTGGCAGCTGGACGACGCCAATATTCTGCGCAGCGACAGCTGTGCCGTGCCCGATCATCCGATCATGAGCCGCTTCTGGCAGGAACGTCAGGAGATGGGCACATTGGTCGTCGGGCTGGCCCAGAACAGCGACCGCGACGTGCGGCAGGTTTCCACGCAGGTGGACATGTACCGCAACACCCGCAACCTCGCCCGCAGCCTGCGCCAGAAAATCCTCTCCTTCGGACGCAAGAGCAGTTAATCCCGAAGGATGCCGCAGCATCCTTCGGATTTTATCGGACTATCAGCCGGGTTGACGCCTGCGTCAGCGCGAGGCTGTCCGGATCATCTTGCACAATTGCGTCAGCGCCGCATCATATCCGCCACCCAGGATATCGACACAACGGCGGGCGAGCTTGATCTGCTCGGTTCGTGACATGTCGTTATAGGCCTGTATGGCATTGCGCATGGCACCGGGCGATACCGGTCCGGGGTTACCCGGATTTCCCGGGTTGCCGGGGTTTCCCGGATTGCCGGGCGAAGCCGAGCCGCCGATGCCAAGCCCGACACCAAGGCCAAGACCGCTCGATCCGCCGACATTTGCACCAACATTGGCATTGATGCCGCTGGAGCCGCCAACCGACGCATTGGCGCCCGCGTTGACACCGCTGGAGCCGCCGACGGATGCATTGACATCCGCGTTGACCCCATTGCTGCCACCGACCGACGCGTTGACATCAGCACCCAGCCCACCGCCGCTCCTGCCGCCGACATCAGCACTGGCATTGACACCATTGCTGCCGCCAACGGAGGCATCGACACCGAGCCCGCCGCTGCCATTGCCACCCACACTAGCATTCACCCCGTTCTCACCGCCAATCCCGATATCCAGCGCATGGGCGTTGACCGGTAAGATCAGGCAGGCAGACAACAATAAATTGCGAGAAAGCGCCCTCATAATTTCCTCCCTATGAGTTTTGGCTATCCCGCCCCGCGTGGAAACTCCACTCTGACATCATAGTTCAATTAGTAATTGCGCATATTCTAATTTATTAGTGGTATCTAATATTACTTTAACGCCTCAACCTCCGGTGTACCGATACGGGACGGACAAACCCCGCCACACACCGATTTTCCGCCCGGCGAAGACACCAAACGGCGCCTGCAAACACACGTCATTCAAAAGGAAAAGTCAGCTTTGGGGTTGCACGCATGGCATCGACCGTGATAGACGCCGTGGCATTACCACCGTTGCCCCAATGGCGGAATTGGTAGACGCGCCGCACTCAAAATGCGGTTCCGCAAGGAGTGCTGGTTCGATCCCGGCTTGGGGTACCATTTCCAAAACCGCATTGATTTTCTTCGCTTTATCCGGGTCTTCACAAAATACCTGTCGATTACCCCGTGGCCATCAACACGCTCACGAAACTTTGCTCGCCCACCCCCGAATATTACCGGGCTTTCATTTGCCAGATGCAAAAGACTGGATTAGACGACTCCCGTAACGCACCGTTGAACCGGCGACTTAATTTCGCCATCACGCCCGCCTTTTTGAAAGCCCGTTCGGGATATCTGCTTCTTCGCGAAGTTTGGGGAAAACATCATGGCCACTGCAACGACCGCCGACAACAGCCGCACGCTCGCCGCTCTTGGCGTAACGGCGGGAATGATCTTCACCGTCGGCTCTGCCCTCGGTTTCCAGCATATTGGCGGTTATACGCCCTGCGCATTGTGCCTCTTGCAGCGCGATCCCTATTATTACGCCATTCCGCTCGGAATTCTGGCCGTTGCGACCAGCATATTCAGGCTGCCGGTTCAGATCACGCGGCTGCTTCTCGCCCTCATCGGCGTGGCGATGCTGATCGGCGCCGGGCTTGGCGTTTATCACGCCGGTGTGGAATGGGGTTTCTGGGCTGGACCGATTACCTGCGCCACCGGCGCACCGTCCATCACCACCAATGCCGGTGACCTGCTGGGCAATCTGAACGCCATCAAGGCCCCCTCCTGCAACGACGCTGCACTTCGGGTGCTCGGCCTTTCCTTTGCCGGCTGGAACGTCATTGCGAGCGTAGCGCTTGCAGCCGTCGCCTTTTTCGGCGCGAGCCGCAAAACCCGGTAAGCGGAAAAACCGTCTTGCAGTCCTCAAAAGATCAAGGCTGCAGTTCGGTATCCCAGTAGAGATAGTCCATCCAGCTTTCGTGCAGGTAGTTGGGCGGGAACAGCCGTCCGTTATTGTGCAGATCCTGAACCGTCGGCTGGAAGGGCTTCTGCGCCGGGAACATACCCGCCTGCTTGGGAAGCTTGCTGCCTTTTCTAAGGTTGCAGGGAGAGCACGCCGCCACGACATTGTGCCATGTGGTTTCGCCGCCATGCGCGCGGGGAATCACATGATCGAAGGTCAGGTCGTCCCGCGAGCTGCAATACTGGCACTCGAACTTGTCCCGAAGGAACACGTTGAAGCGCGTGAAGGCAGGATTGCGGGTGGGCTGCACATAGGTCTTGAGGCTGACGACGCTCGGCAGCCGCATGGAAAAGCTGGGAGACGACACCGCGTGATCATATTCTGCAATGATGTTCACACGGTCTAGAAATACGGCCTTGATCGCGTCCTGCCAGGACCATAACGACAAGGGATAATAACTCAGTGGCCTGTAGTCTGCGTTCAGAACGAGCGCCGGCAGGGCCTGTGGTGAAACTGCAATCGTCAAGGGCTTCTCCTGATCGATTCGGCATCTGCACTTGTATATTAGGTCCGTTGTTACAGGATTGTGAAGCCTATAAATGCAGCGGAGAAGAGCTTAATTTTTCAGCTCAAAAAACGTCTTTTTTGCGTTCCGGACAATCAGGCGGCGAGGCGGATGCTTTCCCACCATCTGTTGATGCGCAACAGCGGCATGGCGGCGATTCGGCGTCATCATTCTCACGCTCGATGCGATATCGGTGATATAGTCACTGTGGCGAACGATTGAAAAAAGCGCATCTGTCGTCCTGTCACGGGAAGGAAACGGCCATGGTCTTGCGCAGGTACCAAGCGACAGCGTTGCAGGTCGGCCTGGCAGTTGGCGCCTTTGCCATCATGATGAGCTTGGCCACCTCTGCCCCTGCCCAGCAATATCAGAATTTCGAAGTCACGCCGGATGGCCGCGGCGGTGCGCAGGGAGCGATCGGCGGCCGCAATTTCGAGGTCTACCGTAATTACGACCGGCCGCCGGCAAGCCGCCGCACCTCACCGGATACGCGGCGCGAGGAGCGAAACCCTGTGCCACAGCAGACCTGTATCATCGACGCCGAGGGCCGAACCCGCTGCAAGTGAGTGCGGACGCACCCGTTGCCCGGCTGTTTTATCTCGCCGTGAGAAAATTCGATTTCACTAAAAAGCAATCTATCGACTTAAACGGCCCGCAACAAAGGGTCGCTATGTTGCAAAGCACAAGAGACAAAAACGGTGCGGAGGCAGAGACATGGCGAAGAGACAAATCCGTCTGGCAAAGACTTTGGCAGTTGCCGTCAGCGTGTTGGCAAGCATGGCGACAGCGGCATCGGCCGCCCCGCTTGCTGGCCTGGCGCAAAACCCGACCGCATCGCGGCCCGGCCTGTTCATGAAGACAAGCCGCCCGACCATCGCACCCATCGCCTTTGCGAAGTTTTGCGACGATGCCGCCGACCAGTGCGTCCGGATTGGCGACCGCGACACGGTTGAACTGACAAAACAGAAGCGCATGGAACTCCAGCGCATCAACTCCGAGACCAACACCTCGATCATCTATGCCAGCGAAGCGGACGGACAGGACGAATGGAACCTGAACCCGGCAAGCGGTGACTGTGACGATTACGCGGTGACCAAGCGGCAGCACCTTCTGCGTGCCGGCTGGCCCTCGGGCGCGCTGCGCATCGCCACCGCACTCACCCCAACCGGCATCGGCCACGCCGTTCTGGTCGTCAGCACCAGCCAGGGCGATCTGGTGCTTGATAACCGCACCAATGTCGTCAAACCGTGGAAAGCGGTTGATCTGAAATGGATCAAGATCCAGTCGCACGAAAACCCGCGTGTCTGGCTGAAGCTCTAGGTCTATCGGTTCACAGGATCGTATCTTTCGAACACGGCGGAGGGCACTCTGGTCCCTCTTCGGTCACCACCTCGCATTTTGCGAAAATCGGCACCGGTTTTCGCCAATCCTCATCCTGAACGCGTTGTCTGGCAGGGCTTTGGCGGGTACTTCAAACCTTGCCTCAATCCGGTTATAACGGGCAATGTGGCATCCGCTTTCAATGCCCTTGACCTTGTACTGGAGAGACAGTATCGGCATCTATGCCTAAAGTGCTCAACTGGATTCGCGGTCGTAAACAGCCAGCCCTCCGCGATGACCGGAGGCGGCGCAGAATAGACCTTGGCGACAAGTCTCCATCTTTCCCAATTTACGCCATTGGCGACGTGCATGGCTGCCTCGATCTGCTTTTGCAGGCGGAGCAGAAAATCCTCGCTGATCTGGCAAGCAATCCATCCCCCGCTCTGGTCGTTCTTCTGGGCGACTATGTCGATCGCGGCCGCGATTCCTGCGGCGTTCTCGAACATCTGCTGCAACCGCCACCGGCGCCGCTGCGTCGTATCGCGCTATGCGGCAATCACGAGCAGCTCTTCAGCGATTTCCTCGAAAACCCGCAGGACAACATGCACTGGCTGGATTTCGGCGGCCACCAGACGCTTTTGTCCTACGGGGTCGACACCAGCTATTTCATGCACAAGGGCCGCCTGCGGCTGCAGCCGTTCAAGGATGCGCTCATCGGCGCGATCCCGCAGGCCCATCGCCAGCTTCTAATCAGCCTGCCGATCTACGTCCGTATCGGACCCTATTTTTTCGTGCATGCCGGCCTGAGACCGGGGCTGCCGCTTGAGGCACAGACCGATGAGGACATGCTGTGGATCAGGGAACCCTTCCTGTCGGAAGGCGCAGGGCGGGACCTCCTTGTCATCCACGGCCATACGCCGGCACCGGAACCGCAGACCGGCCCGCAACGGATCGGTATCGACACCGGTGCCGTTACGACGGGCAGGCTTACGATTTTGAAGCTCACGGATGCGGGGCCGCAACTTATCGCCTGATGGCGGGCCGTCATTAGGTCAGGTTACACCAGCCAACAGTACCACAATCGCGATTCATTTACTCTTCAGAATATTGCCAAGCACCGCCATTTGCCGGCGGTTCCATTCGGCAGCATCGCCAAACGCCCTGTTTCCCAATTCCTGCCGCTGCTCCCGGCTGGAAGAGAGCCACACAATGGCATTGGCAAAAGCCTGATGATCTTCGTCTTCAACGACGACCACACCGCCGCGATATTGTTCCGAAAGCCCCCTCACGCCCGTCTGCGTGCTCACCGTGGGGACACCGGCAGCCAGGGCATCCAGCAGTTTTATGTTGATGCCCGTGCCAAGCGTGATGGGATTGATCGAGAGCGGCGCGCGCGTGAACGCATCCTTCAGGTTGTCCACCCGGCCGAGCTTGAGAACTCCCTCCCGGTCCTCGATCTTGCCGCATATGCTGCCTGCCAGCACGAGGCGGATGTCCGGACGGGCCGCCCTGACCAAAGGCAGGACATTGTGAAGGAAACTATTGAGGGAAATGACGTTTGCGTCGTTGCCGGAGCCTAGAAACAGAAAGTCATCCGACCCGAAGTCTTCCACTTGCTGGCCCAGATCCAGAATGTGGCTCACCGTTTCAACCACCGGCGGCGCTCCAGCCAACCGCTGCTTGAACGCACGCTCCTCTTCCTCCTGTATGGCGACAACCACGTCGGCACGGCGGAATGCCTTGCATTCCACTTTCGGCGGCACCGAAAACCAGTATCCGTATTTGTTGGCGGTATTCACGAACGCCTTGTGACGATCGGCGAAGGAATCGTGGGTGTCGAGAATGCGAAGCACATCGTCCGGCAGCCCGAGGAAAGCCCTCGAATGAAAGGCATATTCGACGATCACGGCGTCGATCCCCAGCCTGCGCTGAATATCCCTGACGTACCGGCCTATTTCCGGATAATAGAACTCATCGAGATGGTTGTAGAAACCACTGTCGCGGCCAAGAAGCCGTTGAACTTTCCGAAAGGTTCGAAATGCGGTCAATCCGACCTCGAACCTGAAGTCATTCATGAGCCGCGCTGCAAACCCGCGGGGTTCCCGGGATACGAAATGCATATTCCCACTCCCGAACTCGGCTTCATGGGCCGCGGGATCGAAATCGGCTATCATCGGGGTATCTACATAGACGAAATGCACTTCATGCCCGAGGCTACGCACGGCACGCGTCAGCTGGAGAATCTTGTTCCGCGCACCCTCGTTGGCAGGAATGGCAGGGAAGAGTGAAACAAAAGCGACTCTCATGAAAATGACTCAAGACTGTTTGGCAAAGGTCTCGAACACCTGAAAATTCCTTTTGGAAAGGTCGAGAATTTCGGGCAGCTTTTTCCCGACTTTTTCGCGAATCTCATCGGCCTGGTCGACGAAATTGATCAAGGCATTCTTGATGCCATCTTCCGTATGGAACTTGGAAGGCGAAAGCAGCTCGGATCCCGAAAGACCAAAATGCTGGTAAAGCCCTTCGAACTTGCCCTGATAGGCGATGCATATGACCGGAACGCCCTTGCCGAGTGCTGCAATCGCAAGATGCATACGCCCGCTAACGAGACCATCGAGTTTACCCGCGACCCCTTTTAGAACCGGGGCTGGCCATCTGCCGTCCAGATATCGAACCCTGTCCGTCTGCGAAGACGGGGTAAGCTCGGTAATGGCTTTGAGGCAGGCCTGATCGCCCACGTCTTTCCGGTAGTCGTGCGGAATGACCAGCCAGCAAACCGGTCTTGCGTCGGCCACAAACTCCAGCGCTTCCGCCCCGCGCCTGATGATCGCCGCGATCTGCGCACTATCCGCATTCTTGAACAGCATGGGGTGCAGGTTGAAGCCCATAACCCTGTATCCCTCGGCGCGCTTGCGCGCGATCCATGAGGTCGTGTCCTCATCGGGCTCCGACGGAACAAGGCTGAATGCGGAATCGGAAACCAGCGCCGCCTTGGCAGTGGCAAAAGCTTCCAGACGCCCAAGGGAAACGACATCACGCACGTTGAGCGACACGCCCGGATGAAGCGAGCTGTAGAACTTCGCCAGAGCGGGATGCGGCGTTTCGTTGAAACTGAAACCGAGGATGACGTTCTTGATGCCAGCGGCGGCGGCGAGATCTGCGCTTGCCAGAAGTTTTGCGCTGACCAGCGGATGATAATACCCATCCATCACGTCAGCGCCGACAACGACGATGCAGTCGTATTTCCGCACCGCGAATAGCTGAGCCAGCGCCTGGATAAAGTCAGGTTTGCCAAAGATGTCGACGGGAGCAAAACCCCGCTGATGCGCGGCATCGCCGAAATTCATTCCGTCAACGAGGATGTCTATCTCGACGTCGGGATTACGTGCGCGGGCATTCTGCACGGTCGCCGTGATCATGGCGTCATCGCCGGCCGAACCGAACAGGGTGATGGGATCACCGGCCACGATCAAAAGCCGGTTCAGCCGATCTCCGACATTGATCGGCTTGATGCTGCGCTTCAGCGCCTGCAGATCGACAAAGAGTTTCTGAACCGCATTATCGAGGTTCCGCTGCTCGTTATATGCCACCAGCTTCCGACGCAGTGGTGCGGGCAGTATTTTTTTCACGAGCTTGCGCATTTTCGTTCCTTTCGAGAAATGATTTTGCTCATGATGAGCGCGATGGCGGACCGGGCCTCGTTCCTCGCGGTCAGAGCCAAAAGCAGGAGATATGCGACGCCGAACATGCAGCCGAGCAGGATGCCGGTTACGAGGTCGCCCGCACCCAGCATTTTCACTTCAGGCCGCATCCACTGAACGAGCAGAAAGCAGAGGCCGCTTGAACCAAAGCTTGGCAAAAGCAGGAGGAGTATCCTCCAGAGCTTGATGCCGAGTTCACGGGAGATGAAGTAGAATGTGAAAGGCGTGGAGGTGAGCTGCCCGAAGACAAACACGATGACGATTTCCCGGATGTTTTCTGTCGGGACGAACAATATCAACAGGATGGTCGAGATTGCCTTGACCGTGCCCGCAATCAGCACCCTGTCCGGCCTGCCACGCGCGGAAAGGAAAGGGCCGTTTTGAAACTGAACACATTGCAATGCGCCCAGGAGAAGCAGCGGCCGTGCAATCTCGTCGGCCCCCTGCCAGTGAGCGCCAAACAGGACGTTGCAGATCTCCGGCGCCAATGCCGCCGATAGCACAAAGATCGGCGTCGAAAAGATCGCCGACATCGTGATCGACTGCTTGTAAAGTTCCGCCATGCGCTCGCGCTCGTGCGATATGCGAGACAGTACCGTCAGAGAGACATCGTAAAGCGCCGCCTGAAGCAGCTGCATAAGAAGTTGGTAAAGCCTGCTGCCGACGGTGTAGAGCCCGAAAAGGGCAACGCCGTAACGCCCCAAAATCATCACGTCTATCAGGCGGGTGGCCCCGAAATCCACGATGCGCAAACCGAGAGCTGACGAGCCGAAACGGAGCAATTCGAAAAAAGTATTGGGCTTGAGCGTGGTTCCCGGAAGCCAGTGCGGTTTGCGCCAGAGCCAGACCAGCGTGACGACGGTCGCAACATAAGTCTGAACGACGAGGCTCCAGACGCCGAGGCCCATGATGGCGAAAGCAATCGCCACGGCACCACCGATGATATTGGAAATGAAGGTTCGGATTGCCAGCGGCTTGAAGGCTAGCGCGCGCCGGTAATTGACTTCCTGAAAAAGCGAGGCGGTGTTCAGCGGCAGCAATATGCAGATTGCCACGATGATCGGCGCCAGCCCTTCCACCTCGAACCAGCTTTCAAGTCTCGGTGACAGCAGGCAAACCACGATGACAAACACCGTCGCCAGCGCCACCGACACGTAGAACGGCAGATTGACGTCGTTTGGCTCCAGATTGCGTTTCTGCACGATCGCATCGGCAAAGCCGAACTCCGACAGCATCTGGATGAGCATCAGAACCAGGCCCGCCGTAGCGACCATGCCATAGTCGGTTGGGCTGAGGAAACGGGCGAGGACGATGAAAAGAATGGAGGTAAAAAGCTTTCCACCCCAGTTCTGGACGATGGACCAGAAAACGCCCGTTATCGCGGCGTTGCCTATCGAACTTTGCTCCGCCATCAACCCGCCGCCTGCAAAGCCGGTCGTGACAGCGCGACAACCGCAGCGGCCAGAAAACCATCGAAGCCCAGCATAGGGAAACGGACTACGCCGATATTGCTTTCTACCATGTGCTCTTTCCTTAGAAGAATCGCTTGCAACGGACCCGGTCCGTTACCGGTCTAAGATGCGCGTAAGGTTCGGCCTTCCCTGCTTTTCGCCAGCACGTCCTCGTAGAGCTTCACATAATTTTCGCCCACCCGGCGCGAGGTGGACTCCTCGACGATGTTTCCGAAATCCGCCTCCGTCGGCAATTGCTCGCGCGAAAGCGTCAGCACCCGGCGGATGCGCGCGGCAAGGTCCGTGGCGTTGCCCGGTTCGAACAGCCAGTCGTGGTTGGCCTCGCCGATCAGTTCCGGAATGCCGCCGGAAGCAGCACCGATGACCGGCACACCCATGGCATAGGCCTCATAGATCGTGCGCGGCGAAGGTTCGGCCCAGAAGGAAGGAACGATGAGCACGTCGATCTCTTCGAAGAATTCCTTCGGCTTCGCCCAGCCGACGAACTCGATCGGCAGGTCGCCCGCCTGGGCCTTGAAGCGCTCGATGGAATCGTCCATCGCGTGGCCGGCGACCAGACAGCGCCAGTTGCCATGGCCGATTTCCCTGAAGGCATCGACCATGTTGCCAACGCCCTTTTCCGTGTTGATGCGGCCGATATAACCGAAGGTCATCGGCTTGCCGGTCCGGTCGATCTGCCTGCGAGCAACCGGATCGCCCTCCGGAACCGTGCAGGAATAAAAGATCACACGGCGCATGCTTTCCGGGAGGTGATGGAAAAGCCCGTGATCGACATGGGTTTTAAGGATTTCCGTGCCGACGCTTGCGACCGCACCGATGTAACGCTGCGTGAATTTCTTGGTGAAATTCACCACCTGACAGCCGAGATGGATGTGCTCGCAGGGCTTGCCGCCCTTGAACATCGCGGCGTTGCCGCACAGGAGATCATATTCGCAAATCGTATGGACGATCGGAATATTGCGCTTGTGTGCCGCGCGCCACACCAGCGTCGTCACGTCCAGCAGCGAATGGGTGTTGAGAACATCCGGCTTGAAATCGTCAAGAACGGCTTCGAACTGCTTCTCGACGTTGAAATTCCATTGCTGCCTGATCTTCTGCATACGCCTTTGCTGTGGCGTATATTGCGGCCAGTCCTCAAGCCAGAAATCGTTATTGTGGAACATCCGGTAAACGCTGACGCCGTTGCGCACCGTTTTCGGTTCGGCCTGCCGCTCTATGCAGGCAGCACCGACCTCATGTCCCATGGAGACGAGTTCCTCGGCGAGATGTTCGACCGAGCGTTCGCATCCACCAACGATATGCGGCGGATAAAGGCTGCTGAGATGGAGAATTCGCATACGGATACGCTCTATTTCCTTATCGAAAATTTATGACTTCCGCCGGGCCTCGCCCATGTTCCCGAACATTCGAGGACCAATGAGACATGTGCAAAAAACACAAAAGCCGGAGCAGATTTAACGCTTGAAAATATGAATAACCAAAAATCCACTTTCAAAAAGCACGGGAATTGACGCCATTTCAAGTGCTTTTTTCGCGGCGCGACAAAAGTCATCCCGTGTTGCGAAAAGAACCGGTCCCGTGTTACCTTCATTCCCATAGAGAAAAATGTCCGGGCCGAGGCGGTGAATTCCGTTCCGCCTGCGCAATAATATTACTGCTTTATATATTTATTCTATTTCAGAAACATGGATTTGATGGCCAGCGATGATGCCAAAAAACTTCCAGGACAATCTGACCTATTGAGAGGCGTTGCCGCCGTTTAAAAAACGGTGCCGTCCATATGATCGCGGCTGCTTTACACGCGCGCCGGAACGACCAGGAGACGCAGATGAACGGAAAACAGCCGATCACCATGGGCCACCTGACGCGGCGCAGCCTGCTTTCGGCAGCACCTTTTGTATTGGCCGCTGTAACCAGCCTGCGCCCCGCCTCCGCGCAGGCTCAATCCGTTTTTTCAGCCGGTACGGAAGCCTTTGTGGACAGCGTGGGCGTGTGCGGCCATTTCGCCCGCACGAACGGCATCTATCCGGAAAGCTTCGAGCAGATCCTGCCTGAGCTGGAAGCCCTTGGCGTGCGCCATCTGCGCGACGAGGGGCTGATTATCGCAACAAACAACCGCAACAGCCCCGTCTTTCAGCGCCTGCGCCGGATTGTGGCGGCCGATGTTCGCCTCACCATCATCTGTTACGACAATCTCAACCCTTACGTCTCCACGCCGCTGAACAAGATCGCGGATTTCTATGACTGGTGCGACGGCGGCATCGATCTCTTCGAGGGCAGCAACGAACCGAACTTGACGAAAGACCCGAACAATGCGCCGCGCATTTCGGCCGAACATCAGGCAGCACTCTACGCAACGATCCGCGGGACCCCGGCCATGAGCACCGTGCCCCTTGCGGCGCCAAGCTATGTTCAGGCGAACACGGCGCTGGCGCTAAACCTGCAAAACGTATGCGACTTCGGCAATATTCATCCCTACGCCGGAATGGAACATCCCGAAACGACCGGACCGGGGGCGCTCTCCAAATTTGTTGCCGCCTCGGCGCATATAGCGCCCGGCCGGCCGGTGCTCGCGACCGAGATCGGTTACCACACCTCGCTGAAAACAAGCACGTTCCATTTTCCCGTCAGCGAAGGCATCAAGGCGCGCTATATGCCGCGCACGCTCCTGTGGTCTTTCATCAGCGGCATCCGCCGGGCTTATATTTACGAACTAGTCTCCAGCTTTGCCGAGGACGAGACAAATCCGGAATCGTCCTTCGGCCTGTTGCGCCACGATCTGAGCCGCACCCCCGCTTACGAGGCCGTTCGCGCCCTTCTTTCGCTTTGCAAGGCAAGCCGGCAAACCGGACCGGCCGAACGCAGCCTCACTTTCCTCAATGATGATTCCGAAAGGCTGTCCCTGCGGCTGGCAAGGCCCGATGGTGCACTGCTCGCACCGGTGTGGCTTGGCATCAAGGGCTGGCAATGGCCGGCGCGGATCGAAAACCCGCCCGCCGAACGTGCTTCGGCCTTTTCTGTAACCGGCCCGCATAGCCATGTCATTGCACACCGGTTCGGCGACGACGGTTCGGTAAGCCAGCAGGTGATTGCGCCGGAAAACGGTCAATACCGGCTCTCCGTCAGCGACCAGCTCACAGTTTTGGAAGTGTTCTGAATGGCATGCGGGCGAAAACTCCCGGCCGGCAAATTTTGTATATCGTGTCGGCCTATTGCATGATAGCCTTCTGAAATAGACGGCTTTTGCTCGCGGGTGCGAGCGCAAAATATTACTGTATAAATTTTTTCTTTTTATAGATGATGATGATGCAAAAAATTGAAAAAGCGCCCGTTTCCGGGGCGCAGCGTCTCGATATCGTTCAGATGATGCGTGCCTTGGCGGCAATCATGATTGTTGCGCTGCACGCGCAGGTGAACTGGGAGTTTTCGCTCGTCCCTCTCCATCTCCTGAGGCTCGGCGCGGGCGTGGACCTGTTTTTCGTCATTTCCGGTTTCGTCATCGTTTATGCCTCCCGGCCGTATTTTGCGGCTGAGGGCGGGCGTTCGGCCTTTCTTGTGCGCCGGCTTCTCCGCATCCTTCCCCTTTACTGGTTCGTGCTCACCATGCGGCTGGCAATGGCAGCCGTCGCCGTTCTTCTCACCGCCAAGGCCTTCCCGTCCTTGCAGGCCGTCCTGACGTCCTATCTTTTCATTCCCTATGACAGCATGGGTTACGGCGACGCCTATCCGTTTCCGATCATCGATCTGGGCTGGACGCTGAATTACGAGATGTTCTTTTATGTCGTATTCGCGGTTTTCATCTTCCTGCCGCTGGAACGCGCCGTTCTGACAACAGCGACTGTCCTGCTCGCCGCCGTTCTGATCGGCTCAACCTTCAATCTCGCTTTGCCATTCAGCTTCTGGTTTCAGCCGATCATTCTCGAATTCGTCGCGGGAATGTTGCTTGCGGTGCTTTTCCTGCGCGGCGTGCGCCTTCCGCCCTTGCTTGGGATCGCGGTGGCCCTTTGCGGCGTGGCGATCTGGACGCTCATCGATCTGAAACGCTTCGAATTCCAATGTAATCCGGGCTGTTATTCCTATACCCGGCTGCTCGTTTTTGGCGGCGGCGCGATTTTCCTGATGGCCGCGGCAACCTTGACCAGAGGTATCTCCCTGCCCCGTTTCGCGCAGCCGCTGGCGAAGCTTGGCGATTCTTCCTACGCGCTCTACCTGCTGCATCCGTTCATTTTTCGGGGATTTTTGGTTGCTTCCGGTGGCATCACCTGGCCGCAGGAGTGGAAAAACGTCGTCTATCTCGTCATCGTCGCCAGCACCATCACCATCGCCCACGCATTTCACCGCCTCGTCGAAATGCCGGCGACAGCGTGGCTTCGTGACCGGCTGATAACACCCCGGCGGAAAGTCGCCGTTTCGTGACGCCAAGGTGCAAAATTCCGCAGGTTTGGCTGTTAAGTATACCGCAAAGTTCCGTTCACAACGTTATTTTAACACTTGATCGTTTGCTTAGGCTGTGCGATTTAAAAGAAAATTTTAGATGTTGGATAACCATATCCAGCATTTCAGCGTACTTAAAATCGTATTTTTTAAAAATTTGGAGAGTCGTGATGTCCCGCCTTCGTAATGGCTCGGCGTTCACTGGTGCGGTATTGATCGCCAGCATCGGTCTTTTTTCCGCAGTCGCCAACGCCCAGAACGTGGAAACCGTGCCGCCGGCTGCCGAACAGCAGACGCCGCCGGTACAGAGCGCAGCAACTGGCGCACCCGTGAAGGCCGCTGACGAAACCAACGCCGCATTTCTGGCCCGCGTTCAAAGCACCAATCCGGACACGGTTTCCCTTGCTGCCGCGGAACTGTTCAAGCAGTCCCCGACGCAAGGGACAGTCAAGGATCTGGTCGGCATCGCATCCAGCACCGATGCGGCGACCGCCGACCTGACGGGAAAAGTGACGAGCGGATTTCCGATCATCGCCGTTTCCACCAGCGCGGCGCAGTTTTCCGAACAGCTTTCCGGCCTGGTTCTGAGCGATCGACCCAGCTGCCCACTATCGTCGCACTGGCCCAAAAAGTCGCAAACAAGGACTTCTCCGAAGTTGTCGGCGAAGGCCTGGCGCTCGCCTATTCCACGGCGATGCAGAGGGGCAATACGATACTTGCGGCCGCAATACAGCTGCAGACCAAGGGTGTCGGTGTGCCCTCCGATCTTCTGATCGCCTTTAGCGAAAACGTTCAGGGAACGGCTGCCGGTCCGGCAGCACCTGCGGCAGCGGCCGCGGCTGCCTCTCCGATCGGTGGCGCCGGTTCTTCGCCTGCCAGCAGCAACAGCATCGGCGGTTCGGGAACGGCGGGCGCATCGGGCGGCACGGCACAGGCCGGCGGCGGAGCCGCACCGGTTGGCGGTGGTGGCAGCAGCGGCGGCGGCGGTGGAACCACCACAACCAACAACTTCATAACCACGTTTTCAACTGGCAGCACCAGCACGCCGGTCAGCACAAGTCCCGTTTGAACCCGGTTTTGCCGCCCTTCCTGCGGGAATGGCGGCCGCTTGTCCTACGATGCAACCGAGACTTGGCGGGTGCCACGCCCGCCGAAAAGAGCGAGGCTGACAGTTGTTGCAAAGGCACGATCCATTGACGATGGCCGATATCGACAAAAGCGGATTTACAGCCGACTTTATCGATATAGAAGCCGCTCTCGCGACGATCCGCCGGCAATGGCGCATCGTCCTCGCCGCAGTCGCCATTGCCGGGACAATCGGTCTCGCCTTTGCCGCAACGGCCGTTCCGATCTATTCAGCCTCGGCGACCCTTTTGATCGACCGCAACAACAGTCAGGTCGTCGAGCAGCTTTCGACGATCGGCGGCGTCGTGGAGGACGAGGCCTCCATCCTCAGCCAGGTCGAGGTTCTGCAGTCGGAAACCATCGGGCTTGCCGTCGTCGATAGTCTCAACCTGACGGAAAATCAGGAATTCAGGGCAAACCGCGCGTCGCTTCTGAGCTCGATATTCGGCACCATCCGTTCGCTCGTCAACGTTTCACAATGGTTCTCGCCGGCCAAGGAGACTGTCATTGACGACGGCACCCTGAAGCGAGCGCTTTCGGACCGGCTGCTCGACGGCCTCAGCGTCAAGCGCATCGGCCGAACCTACGCGCTGGAACTGACCTACAATTCGACATCGCCTGTACTCGCCGCCCAGATCGTCAACGCCGTGGCGTCGGCCTATCTGGTGGACAAGCTGAACTCCAAATATGAGGCGACGAAGCGGGCCAGCGACTGGTTGTCCGACCGCATTGCCGAGCTGCGCCAGCGGGCGCTCGACACCGACCTTGCCGTGCAGAAGTTCCGCGCCGAGCATGGCCTGATCGAAACCGGCAATAACGGCCTGCTTTCCGACCAACAACTCGCCGAATCCAACAGCGCGCTGATTCTGGCACAGTCGGAAACGGCCAGGTCGCGGGCGCGGGTGCAACGCATCGAACATATCCTTGCGACAGATGATGTCGATGCGGTCGTTACCGATATTCTCGATAGTTCGGTCGCAAACGATCTGCGCAAGAAATATCTCGAGATCCTCGAAGATCGAAACGGAAATCACCCGCAGGCTTGGCAGCAACCATGTTCAGGCGGTGCGTCTGCGCAACGAAATGCAGGAATACCGCCGGCTGATGTTCCAGGAAGTCAGCCGCATCGCGCAAAGTTACAAAAGCGATCTGGAGGTCTCGGAAGCACGAGAAAAATCGCTTGCGGAGAGCGTCGCCAAGGCCACCAATGTCAGCAACTCGGCCAGCGAGACCCAGGTTCAGCTTCGCGAATTGCAGCGTGAGGCGGAAACCTACAAGAACATGTATCAAACGTTCCTGCAGCGTTATCAGGAAGCGATGCAGCAACAATCCTTCCCCGTGACGGAAGCCCGCGTGATTTCCAGGGCCATTCCGCCCAAAACTCCAAGCAAGCCGAACAAACCGCTGCTTTTGGCGCTGTTCATGATCATGGGCGCTGCAGCCGGTGGCGGTATCGCCATGTTCCGCGAATTCCGCGACCGCTTCTTCCGCACCGGAGAACAGGTTCGCGAGGTTCTCGGGCTGGAGTTTCTGGGCAACACCCCGCTCGTCCAGAACAAGCCGGGCACGGACATCTTGCCGAAAGGGCAGGAAGGGCCGCCCAGCGCCACACGCCCTTCCAGCGTTGCCCGCTACACTGTCGATCACCCGCTATCGTCATTCGCCGAGACGTTGCGCAGCACACGGCTTGCCATAGATCTCGGCATTCCCCCGAAAAGCGGCGCGCGGGTGGTTGGCGTCGTCTCGGCCCTGCCGAGCGAGGGAAAATCGACGATCTCCATCAATCTGGCGCAGCTTCTGGCCGGACAGGGAGCAAGGGTGCTGCTGCTGGATGCGGATATTCGCAATCCCGGCGCCACACGCGCTTTGGGGCGTCACGCGACCGAAGGCCTGCTCGAGGTACTGCTTGAGGGCCGCAATATGCGCGATGTGCTTCTGCACGATGAAAAGACGCAGCTCTCTTTCCTGCCCACGGTGGTCAAGCAGCGCGTACCGCACTCCTCCGAGTTGCTGACATCGGCGCAAATGTACAAATTGTTGGCCGAAGCGAGCGGCCTGTTCGATTATATCATCGTCGACCTGCCGCCGCTTGGACCGGTGGTCGATGCCCGCGCGATGGCCGGTCGGATCGACGGTTTCGTCTTCGTCACCGAATGGGGCAAAACCGCCCGCAGGGCGGTACGCAACACCATCGAAAACGAAGTCCAGATTCGCAAGAAGTGTCTCGGCGTCATCCTCAACAAGGTGGACACGGAAAAGCTGAAGCTTTACCGGGCTTATGGTTCCAGCGAATATTATCACGCACGCTACACCCGATATTATCATGACTAGGCGGGACGGAATGGCGGGCCTGCGTAAAGTCTTCGCGGTCGTGCCGGTTCTCATCCTTTCAGTATTCGTCTTGTCCGTCGCCGCGCAGGCGTTTTCCGAAACCCGGCGGTTTTCCGATGTCGTCGCTTTGGCGAGAATTGCCGACGACAGGAATGGCCTGGCGCACGATCTTCTGGCGAAGACCGTCGATGGGCTGCACCCCGTCGTGGCGGAAAAAATCTGCCGCTCGGATATCATCAAGGCCGGGTTGCGGCTCGTTCTGGCCGATATCGACGCAAATGGCCAAGATGCAGCATCCGAGGCCGGAACGGCGCGTCTCGGCTTTGCCGAGACCTATATTCGCCATGCGCTCTCCTGTTTGCCCGCAAACGGCGATGTTTGGCTGCGTCTTGCCATGGTTCGTTCGTTGCGTAACGCCTCGCCCATGGAAATCGCGGTTCTGATGAATTTTTCCCAACTTTACGGACCGTCCGATGCCAACCTGATCCGCGGGCGCTTCGTGATGTGGCAGCATTTTCCCACAGAAACGCTGCCTCAGGCCGAACCGGCCCGTAATGCGGACACGGCAATCGTTTGTGGCAAGGAGGGGGAAATCCTGCGCTGGACCTTGCGGAATGTCTGTCCACAGGAACCGCAGGCCGGCATGAAACGCACCGTGCCGCTCCCGTGACATAAGCGGCCCGTCGCGTCCTTCTGCCTCAGACATTGCCGCAGCAACAATTCTTGCAAAGCCGAAAGCCCATGTCGTCCATAGAAGCCCAATCAGAGCCGCTATCCCCCTCGCTGCCGCGACCGGTCGCGTTTCAGGATTATTTCCGGACGGCCGCAATAGTCATCTTCTGGGCTATCTTCCTGCTCGCACTTCTCAACCGCGGCGCGACCGAAATCGAGAGCCGCATCGTCGTCACCGTTGCAATTTATCTGTTGCTGGTGCCTGCCATCCTGCTGTTCGGGCCACCCCGGGCCGGGGTCGGCGTGACGCTCGCGGCCGCCTGCCTTTTGCTGGGGGCACTCATCGTCCAAATGTTGTTGCAATCATCCGTGCCGGGCATCGCGCCACCCAATCCCGCCTGGTCCACCGCCGCCATGTTTATGCAGCTCATGCCCCCCGCCACGGTCTCGCTCACCCCGGCGGATGATCGGCTCGGGCTGTTGAGCGCCGCCCTGCCCTTCGGTACCTTCATGGCCGGCCTCGTGATTTTCGATACCGATGAACGCGCCGCAAAAGCGCTGCGATGGTTCGCAATCGCCGGTGGCTGGCTGGCGCTGTTGTCGATCGTGCAGTTTCTGCTTTTTCCCGAAACGCTTGGCTTCATTCAGAAACGCTTTTATCTCGGCAGCCTGACCGGCCTTTTCGTCAATCGCAATACTGCTGCCACCTTCTTCGGCCTTATCCTGCTCACACTCGCCGTGATGCTACACAAACGGCTGACCGCTCCAGACTGGGGAATGGTCAGGGCGCTTGTGGCAAATCGCCTGACGGTGCCGGACGGCCAGAAACGCCTCATCCGCAAAGCCGCCTTTATCGGCGTGCTCACCGCCTTTTGCTTCATCGCCCTGATGCTGACCGGATCGCGCGCGGGCATCGCCTCTAGCTTTGCGGCACTCAGCCTCCTCATTATTCTCACCGTCTTCAACTCCCCCATCAAAACGGGCCGCGGCGCCGCTGCCTTACGGCGCAAACGGCGGGGAACGAAACGCCGGGCGGCGATCGTGCTCGCCATTACCCTCGGCCTGTTCCTGATCTTCGCCAATCGGGTGGCGCTTCGCATGGAAACGCGGGTGGAAGACGATATGCGCTTCTGCTACATGCCGGGCATCGCGCGCGCCATCGCCGATAGCTGGCCTTGGGGAACCGGCCTTGCAAGCTTTGCGGAAACCTATGCCCCCTATCACGCGGCGCAATGCGGGGTGGACGCCATCGTCACGCATGCCCATAATGTCTATGCCGAGGGCTTGCTGACGCTCGGCCTCGCATTCCCATTTTACGCGGCTTTTTTCGTGCTCGTCCAGCTCGCCATTTTTATTCGCGGGGCGCGTAAACGCAAAAACTATCGTTACGCCGCCCATCTCGGCCTTGCCGGGTTGGTGCTTGTCGCACTGCATTCAACGCTTGATTTTTCGCTGCAAATCCCCGGCTTCGCCATGGCCTACGCCGTCTTCCTCGCGCCCGTCGTCACGCTTTGCCTGAACCCGCCGGGGGTGGGACGGGACCGATCACGGCGGCGGGAACAATCTTCAGGCGATGCCGCAACACCAGCCTCGATCGGGCCGGCAGGCGAGCGGCCTTCATTTCGCTGATGCGCAATAGTTGTAACAATCATAGAACCGAATAGAGACGCGAGAATTTGGGCATGCGGATATTGCAAATAACGTCGCTGTTTTCTCCGGACCGGGTCGGCGGCGCCGAGATATTCGTGGAAGACCTTGCACGCGGGCTGGCGGACAAGGGACACGCGGTGGCGGTGGCGGCCATCTCCCGTGAACAACAGGCCCCGGAGCTGCGCGATGGTTTCGCCATTCATCGCCTTGGCCATACCACGCCGTTTTTTATCGGTGACTGGGAGCGGCAACCGGGATGGAAGCGGAAATACTACAAGATCGCAGTACAGCTGGATCCGCGTCTCGTGCGCCGGCTTGCGCGCGTTATCGATGATTTTCGTCCTGATGTCGTCAACACCCATTCGCTGTCGGAGTTGACGCCGCTGATCTGGCCGATGATCCGCAAGCGCGGCATTCCGCTCGTCCATTCCCTGCATGATTTCACCAGCATGTGCACCAACGGTTCCCTGTTTCACGACGGGCACATCTGTGATGGCAGCAAGAAATGCCGCGCCTTTTCCTATCTGCACCGACGTTGCCAATGCGCCGTCGATGCCGTTGCCGGCGTCGGCCGCGATATTGTCGAACGCCATGTGCAGGCGGGCTTTTTCACCCATGTACCGGAAAGCCGCCGCACGGTCATCTGGAACGCCATCGCTCCACCAGCGTCACCGAAACCACGCATTCCCCGCGCACCGGGGGAGCCGTTCGTGTTCGGTTATCTCGGCCGCATCGAAGCGCCCAAGGGCGCGGATATGTTGATTGAAGCGCTGCCGCTGCTGCCGCAGCAAGGCTGGCGGCTGGTGATGGCAGGTCGCGCGCCGGGCGGCATCGAAGCCTACCAACAAAAGACGCGCAACCTTCCAGTCGAGTTTCCGGGCTATGTGGATGCAGATAGTTTCTTCGCCGGTATAGATTGCCTGATCGTACCGCCTTTGTGGCCGGAGGCGTTCGGACGTACGGTCGCCGAAGCCATCCTGCGCGGCGTGCCGGTCCTCGGCGCCAATCTTGCCGGGGTTGCCGAACAGATCGGCCAGGACAGGCCGGAACGCCTGTTTACGCCGGGCAACGCCACCGAACTCGCCGCACGTATGGCCGAGGCCATGCACAATCCCGCCATTCTCGCGGAAACGCCGGAAACCAAAGAGCGCATTTCACAGGGCGTCGCCCCCGAACGGGTGATCGCAGCCTATGAAGCGCTCTATTCGGATCTGCGTAGCGTGGTATGATACTTTATAAATTCCCAACGCTGTGAACTATCCGCAGCAATATTCGGACTATATTTTCGGATTATTCCGGTTTTCAGGACAAATTTACGCCTGAAAACAGATTTTTCCGAGCGATACTTTTTATTTACATTTTTTGGGGTCGGTCGTGATTTACAATCTTCAGGTTCTGCGGGCGGTTGCGGCAATCCTCGTTTTTTTTTACCACAGTGAAATTTACTGGAAGAGCGTTCTTCCTTCAACTTGGCTTTTCAGTTTAGGCTTGGCAGGTGTCGACGTATTTTTCGTCTTGAGTGGCTTCATCATGACCGCGACGACCGCTTCGCGAGATGTTACGGCCGCGTCATTCCTCAGCCATCGCATTTTCCGTATCGTTCCCCTCTACTGGGTCGTCACGCTGCTTTTTACACTCTTGTTTTTTTAGGGTTCAATCCCGTGGGCGTGACAGAGCTGACGCCGGAATATCTCGCAAAATCCATGTTCTTCATCCCATTTTTACGGGGCGGTGCGGCTGAACCGATCGTGACCGTCGGCTGGACGCTTAACTACGAAATCTTCTTCTATCTCGCTTTTTCGCTTTGCCTGTTGATTCCAAGTATAAGAGCGCGGCATCCGGCGGTGGTGATGCTCATTTTACTCGTACTTTTGCCTCGAGTACTCGGGTCGCAGAATTTTTATGCAATTTATTACGGTAATCCGATCATGCTCGAATTTTGCTTCGGAATTGCCAGCTATCATTGCCTAAAGTGGATGGGGACAAACTTCAAACCGAAATGGACGCCCCCTTTCGCCGCTGTTTTTCTTCTCATGTCGTTGGTGTTGTTTTTCGCACCCGCCTTCGGCCTATCTGGAACAGAGGCCGCGCAGGGTTCCCTTGCTTTCGCCTATATCCGTCCATTCACGTGGGGCTTGGCTGGCTTTTTCGCCGTTTTATCCGCAGTAATCCTGGAGCGCGTGGGACACGTGTGGCATCGCTTTGGTTTGGTCGAAATCGGCAATGCAAGCTATTCGATCTATCTCATCCACGGGTTAATGCTGCATGGCGTCTCCAAGGTGGCCAAGTCGCTCTTGCTTTCCCCGCTGACCTTTGCGTTAGTCACAACTATCGGAGCGCTTGCCCTGTCCATAGTCGTAGGCATAATCATGTTTCGATGCTTGGAATCGCCCATCAACAAAACGCTGCGCGGGTCCTTCTCACGATTTTTCGCAACGACGCGTACTTCGCCGGGCTAACGAATGCCTCCAGCCGTGGCGGCGACACCCCGCAACGTATCGCGTGATGATACGGGCGTGATCCGGCAAGTCTTGAAAGAAACGGCTGTTTTTTCCGACGCGAGAAGGAATTACGGTCCCCTCAGCGGCTCACGCCTTTCCGCAAAAGATCTGCGCATAGCTTTCCGCCGCCTTCTGCCATGAGTAGAGCTTGCGGTTTTCATAACCCGCCTGGCGAAGATTGTTTGCCAGATCCGGCTCCCGGAAAAGCCGCTCAAGCGCCGCGACTAGGCTGTCGGCGTCGGCGGGATCGAAGGTGAGCGCACCTTTGCCGGCGATCTCCGGCGTTGCGGAACGGTTGGAGCAGACAACCGGACACCCCAGTTGCTGCGCTTCCAGCACTGGCAGGCAGAACCCTTCATAGGTGGAAGGCACGCAAAGGCAGGCGGCGTGGCGATAAAGTTCGGCCAGTTGGCCATCGTCTATGCCGGAAAGCCGGATCAGCCGTGCCTTCAACTCCGGAGCATCGAGCACGCTGCCGATTTCCTCCGCATCGTCGCGGCCGACATGAACGAGATGCAAATCCGGCCTTGCCTTGCCAAGCACCGCAAAAGCCTTGCCCAGAAGGCTGAAGTTTTTATTGGATGTCGCGTTTCCGACCGCCAGAATATAGGGCGTGGCAACCGGCGGCGGGCCGTTTAAAGCCTCCGGATCGGCATTCAAGGTGCTGTCGGAATGGATGGTCAGGCTTTTGGTGGCGGCGGAGGGATAAAATCGTGCCAGATCCTCTCGTGTCGCCTCAGACACGCAGGTGATCCGATCCGAACCGGCCATCATCAGGCGAAAAATCAAATCCGTCGTCAAGGTCGCACGCCAGCCGATCTGCTCGGGGATGGTCTTGAAATAAAGATCGTGAACAAGGGTGACGCGCCGTTTGCCGCCGCGGGGACTTCCGAAGGGATCGGCATTAAACAACACATCAACACCGTGCCGGCGGCAAAGCGCGGGCAGCATTACGGCCTGACGCAGCACATCGAACACCATGATACGCGGTCGCGGCGTCTCAATCAGTTGAAGACGGCTGTCGCGCAGACTTGCGGGCAGCTGTGCCCGCGTCCAGGGAGAGCGAAGAATATAATCGTCCCGCGTCTGATCGAGAAGCCGCTCCAGCAGGCTGAAGGTCACGCGGGCAACGCCGGATGGTTTACCGCCATATTGGCTCGGCATGTTTACGAGAATACGCATCCTGACCCTTCCGCTTGCCTGCACCTTCTGACCGGATCAATCGCCAACCGGGACCTCACGTTACCTCCGCCAGCAGCGCTGAAACGGACCGGCAGGTCTCCTCCAGTGAAAAACGCTGGCTCACATCCTCCTGCCCCTTCTGTGCCAGTCTTTCCGCCAGAGCCGGATGTGACAGGATGCAGCCGAGAGCTGCGGCAAGCGCCGATGCGTCACCCGGCGGCACCAGAAGACCCGTTTCACCATCGCGAATGATTTCGGTGACCCCGCCGCCGCGTGTGGCGACAACCGGCCGCCCGCACATCATCGCCTCCACCACCACCCGGCCAAACGGTTCGGCGACAACAGAGGTATGGGCAACCACATCCATCGACGCCATCAACTCCGGTACGTCCGAGCGGAAACCAAGGAAGCGGACGCGGCCATCCAGACCGAGACGGGACGCCTGCTCACGCAGACGCGCCTCGTAGGCTTCCTGCCCGAAAAGCGCTCCGCCGACGATGACAGCCTGAACGCCATCCATCGCCGCCAACGCATCCAGAAAAACATGCTGCCCCTTCCACTCGCTCAGCCGGCCGAACAATCCGACAAGCGGTTTCGGACCTAGGCCCAGTTCCGTGCGCAGCCGCGCTGCTCTGTCGGGATCATAAGCCACAGCCTTTGCGGGATCGAAGCCATTATAAACGATACGGACCTTGTCTGCCTGCCCGCCGGCTTCAACGAAAGCCCGGCCGGTTTCCTGCGAATTCACGGCCACCCGCCTCGCGAAAAGGCGCGCAAATGCCAGTGAGGCGCGGCGATTGGCGGAGCTGAAAGCCGGATCGGTGACGATGTCGTGCAAAATCCAGACTAGCGGACGACCGCTGAGCTTCGCCGCAAGCGCACAGACGAACAGTGCTTTTTGCGAGTTGGCGCAGATCACGTCGTAATGTCTCGCCTGCCGGCTCAATTGCCAGGCAACGGCAGCGACATCAGCCGCACCGCGCAATATCGCACCGACCGATGAATCACGGCGGATCGACAGCATTTTTTCGCCGGCGGACAACATGACCGGAGGCCTTCCGGCCGCCGCCAGATCATCAGCAGCAGCGCCGCCACTAAGAAAGCAGGCACGCCAGGAATGCGGTCCGGCCTTGACGAGATCCGTCAGGAAAAGCTCGGCCCCGCCCTTCTCTCCGGTATGGCTGACAAAAAGAGCGGATGTCATGGCATCACCCGTGGCGCGAGGGACCGCCCAAGATGCCATTGCCGGGAATGACGTGCATGAGCAGACAGCCCATAAAAAGGATGAATACACTTCGCAACGGCAGGGATAGCTTTACCGATGGCTTTAATATAAAAACAACAATGCTTGATTGCGATTAGAAAAAATGACATTCAAACCTTTTTACGGATCAAAAATCCGATATACGTAAAATAAAAGAAAAATATTCTATCTATATATTTTAAAAGAAATCGAAGAAAAAATCGTGACGTTCAATTTTATCGCTGAGCACCGTCTCGCTTCTTGCGCTTTTTCCCCCTGCCTTAAAGCGGAGTTATCCTAGGGCCAGACCAGGAGAACGAACGATGACTGCGCTCGAACGCAACATATGCATATATATGGCCGGAACGGAAGAGGTGCTGGCATGATCGGCCTATCGCTCGGCATCATCCCCCGGAACATGCGCGCCATGGTCCCTTCCCTAAACGCGCTGTCGCCTTTGCGTGCACGTTTGACGGCGGGCCAGAATGCCACGATCTTCGTGAATGGTGACAGCACCGCCTATGCCGATGCCGGACCATTCCAGCAATTCGCGATGATGCTTGGTGATCTGCACGATGCGAAAGTGGTGCTGCACCGCTGGGCAGAATGGCAGACAAACGCCCCCACCGGGCCAAAGGCCTATGCCGATCCGGTTACGCTACGCGCCGGCACGGGGGCGACGCTGACCGTCTATCTCGCAACGCTGCCCGGCGGCATGGCGGGTTACATGCTCGCGGATCAACGGTCGGCGGCACTGAAAATTCCACGTCCCGACCTGTGCATCATCCATCAGGGGCATAATATGCATAGTTTCGAGGCGCCGGGCGGTATCTTAAGCTCCGGACGAGCAGCCCTGCTCGGACCGTTGGGCATGACCGAGTGGCAATGGCCCGGCGTGCCGCAACTCATCACCACCCAGAACCCCTGGCGCGATAGTACCGGTTACGACAAGGTCTATAGCGCGATCCTCGACCTCGCGCGAATACACCCGGATCTGACGCTGGTGGATACACACGCGACATTTGTGGCGAAAGGCAAGGACGCCGCGCTCTACCGCGATAACGTTCATCCGAACGATGCCGGCTCCCAACTGATCGCCCGAACCCTGTTCGGTTGTTATCTGGCCTCTGCGCCCGACAGCGGCTTTCAGACACCCTGCTGGCCGAAACTTCCCGCCGCCAATCTCATCGCCAATGGCGATTTCACCGATTGGTCAGGGTCCGTACCGACAGCCTGGAGCCTGGCGCCGCCAGGCTCCGCCATCAAAACCGCCGAGGTCACCTTTTCCCCGGCCTTCGCTTACACCCTCGGTCTGCGCGCGAATGGCAACCAGTCGGCCGCGCTGTTTCGTTACTTCCGCAATGCGGAGGCCGCCGCGATGATCGGTAAAACCATATCCTTCGCGGTGCTTTACAAAAACAGCGAAGGGCAGCGCGCACCCTATGTCACGCTGATCGCGAAAAGCGGTGGCGCAGTGCGGACGATCATTTGCTCCGCCCTGCAATTCGGTGGTGCGAACGCCCTCGACAATAGCGGCTGGATGTGGGCCACGGCCAACGAGATCGCCATCGATCCCGATATCAGCCCCAGCGGATACGGTTTCTATCTGAGGATCATGCCCGCTTTCGGCACCAACGCGCCCGTTTCCAATGAACCGCTTTACATCCAGCGGGTAATCGCCGTCGAAGGCGCTTTACCAAAGGGTAATCTGAGCGGCTGAAAACCATAGAAAATTGTCTTGCACGGCAACGTTCTCAAGACCACTATTCATCGTCATCACCATGTCGCCTCGCGGTTGATGACGCCCTCTCCAACAGGGCCGCATCAAGGTCCGCCAGTGAAGGATACAGGCCGCGAATGACCAGAAGTGCAAATATGGCGGCGTCGCAGCAATCCCCGTTGCCGGGCTTCGTTTTGGCAATGCCCCTTTATCCTTCAAAAACCATACGGATTCCCGGTCTCTTTCTGGCGATCTTCGTCTTTTCCATTGGTTTTTTCATCCAATGCAATGTCCTGACCAGCAATCTGGGCCTGCGCTTCCTCAACATCACCGACATGCTGGTGCTGATGACACTGCCCGTCATCGCCCTGCTTTACGTTCGCTGTCTGACGCCTTCGATCATCCTGCTTTATCTTGTTCCACTGACCCTGTTTTTTGTCCTCTCGGCTCTCTTTGCCGATGAGCGTGGTGAAGGTGAATTTTACACTACCGCGATGGCATATTTTTACGCGGTCTATTTTCTGTTTTTCACCTATCTGCTGTTCAAGGAGAACCTTCTCGAGCTGTTCTGCTGGGGCATATTCGCCGGCTTCATCGCGGTGACGATCCTGCTGTTTCTGGACATCGTCATTCATGACCAACTTGCCTCCCTTGGCCTGTCTTTCATGTTCGATGAAACCGCCGTACTGGAAGCTGCGGCAAAAGGTGAATTAAGCCCCTTGCTTTTGCGTGTCGAGAAAGCGGGAGGCATCTGGCCGGTGGGTAACACGGCCGGACCGGTCTTTGCTCTGGCTGGCGCGGCAGTCGCCTATCTTGCCGAACGTCAAAGACGCCCCGCGCTCTTCGCCGTGTTTTTGCTCGTCTACCTGGCAAGCTTCACACTCACGCTCAACCGGTCGGGGGTGTTTGCGGTTCTTGCCATCGGGGTCTATTTCTACGTCAGAAATTTTTCAATCAGGATGCTGCTCAGCACCTATTTCGGTTTTGCCCTGTCTGCCCTTGTCATCGCAGCGGTTTTGCCCTTGGGCGCTTTCGATTTTGCAGAACAGATCTTTTCAAAACGCTTTGTCGAGGACAGCAACAGCAGCAACAATGCCCAGGAACGTTGGGACACCATTACCGGTGGCTTTCAGGTCATGCTCCATCATCCCTTGGGCATTGGTTTTACCGCACGATATGAAGAACTGTCGCGGATATCGAGGATCGGTACGCCGCATAACGGCTTTCTCGCCACCGCCTATGCATCCGGCATAGGATTTTGCCTGATCAGCGCCTTTGCACTTGTCTATGCAATTTTCCGGAAACGAAAAGTCGGTTTCTTCACCTATTCGGCGATCGGGATCATCATCGTCTATCAATTTGAAGAGCTGAATTTCAATCCCGTTTTCATGGCTCATATGGGACTTGTACTCGCCTATACCTTCATCGATCTGGATTTCAGGTTCTTTCTGAAAAATACGATGATGCGGATGACAGGAATGGCGAATGAGGAAGCTTTGACGGCAGCGCGGTTAAGCTAAGACGCGTCCTGACGGGACATAACCGTGGCAGGGTTCTCCCGTTCCAGCTCCTCTAGCCGACTTCGATGATTTCAATCTCCCTGCCGCCCAGACTGACAATATCTCCGGCGGCTTTTCCCATCAGAACCCTCGCGACCGGAGAGACATAGGACATCGATCCCGCAGCGGGATCGGCCTCGTCCTCACCCACGATCCGGAACCGTTGCGTCCGCCCGTCATCGCGGCTGAAGGTCACCACACTGCCGAAGGCGACAATGCCATTCGCGGGCGGGCTCGGCATCAGCTGAGCGGTGCGGATACGCTCCACGAAATACCGAATATCCCGCAGAGGATTGGCAGAAAGCCTGCGCCTTTCATTGACGTCTTCGACGGCATTGGCCGCTTCGCAGGCTTCACGCGCCATTTGCAGCTGCTGTTCAAGCGCTTTCAGTCCAGCCTCGGTCACCAGATTGGGATGAGGCGAAATCACCCGGTCCGGTAGAACCGTTTCGGCTGCGGTTTCGGCACTATCTTCCTTGGTAAAGGCTACACTCAATCCTGACACTCCATTTCGCGAGATGCCGCATGAACATCTCCCTTGCCGTTCAATCCTGCCACCGCCCATTGCAATGCTGCAAGAGTGCAGATCTCAGAAACCGGCCATGTACCCCTCATTTCTGGCCCTAACGGGAGGGTTTTCGCCCTGTTAGGGTATCGTCCAAGAGGAGTGAGGCAACCAACGCTAACGGACAGGAGACGGTCAATGACCCGGACAGTATTGAATGCGCTTGGAGAAACACTCTATTACAGCGGCAATTCCCAAGGATTTTTTTCCGCCACGGGCTCCGGCCCGCTGCTGACAGGCACTGCCGGCAATGATTCCATGTGGGGCGACAGTTCCGTCAATGTGACGATGGCGGGCGGCACGGGCGATGATATCTATTATCTCTATTCCAGCATCAATCGCGCCGTCGAAAATGCCGGGGAAGGTATCGACACCATCGACACCTGGATGAGCTACACCCTGCCCGACAATTTCGAGAATCTGCGGGTAACCGGCGACGGCCGTTATGCCTTCGGCAATGAACTGGACAACATCATCACCGGCGGATCAGGCAGCCAGACGATCGATGGCGGAGCCGGAAACGACGTGCTGATCGGCGGCGGCGGGGCCGACACTTTCGTTTTTACCAGCGGCAACGGCACTGATCTCATCATGGATTTCAGCGCCAACGACACGATCCGGCTTAACGGTTACGGCATCACGTCCTTTGAGCAGCTCGTCAGCAATGCCACCCAGCAGGGCGATAATCTCTGGCTGAACTTCGCCAACGGCGAGGCCGTGGTTCTTGCCGGGACGACCATCGATGATCTTCAAGCTAACCAGTTCGAACTCAGCCTTGACCGGTCGTCCCTGACCCAGACCTTTGCCGACGAATTCGACGCGCTTTCGCTGCGTAGCGGCGATCAGGGAACCTGGGACGCCAAATATTGGTGGGCTCCGGAAAAGGGAAGCTCGCTGACGACGAATGGCGAGGCGCAATGGTACATCAACCCCGCTTATGCCGGGACATCGCAGGTCAATCCCTTCAGCATCAACAACGGCGTCCTGACGATCACCGCCGCGGAAACCCCGCAATCGATCGCCAGTGAAATCGAGGGTTATGATTACACTTCGGGCATGCTGAACACCTATTCGTCGTTCAGCCAGACCTATGGTTATTTCGAAATGCGCGCCGATATGCCGACCGACCGGGGCGCATGGCCGGCCTTCTGGCTTTTGCCGCAAGACGGATCCTGGCCACCGGAACTCGATATCGTGGAAATGCGCGGGCAAAACCCCAATACCCTCATCATGTCCACCCACTCCAACGCGACGGGTGAACAGAGTTCGGTCATCAACAATGTCAGCGTGCCGAGCACGGACGGATTTCACACCTACGGCGTATTGTGGGATGTGGAACACATCACCTGGTATTTCGACGATGTCGCCGTCGCGCAGACGGATACGCCCGATGATATGCACGACCCCATGTATATGGTCGTCAATCTTGCCGTCGGTGGAATGGCCGGAACACCATCGGCCGTTGATTTCAGCGATGGCTCGCAAATGATGATCGACTACATCAGGGCCTATTCGCTTTCCGACTGGGCCGCATAATAAAAACGCCGGCAGTTGCGTCTAGAACTGCCGGCGTTTCAGGCCTCAGCCTATCGGCTGCGCCCTATTCTGGCTCATCATTCGGCCGCGATCTGCATCCGATCGGCGTAGATCGACATGAGCTGCCGTGCCATTTCAAGGCTTGCGGGCTGTTCGGCCCGGTAGCGGCGGCCGATTTCCATCATCAGCACGGTATCAGGCAGGAAGGTCAGTTCCGAGAAGATGCTCGCCCATTCGATATCGCCCCAGCCGAGCGGCATGTGCAGATCGCCGATGCCGAGAGCGGTGCTTTCCTGATCGAAATACGGCTGATAAAAGCCCTGCGGGCGGCCAAAGGAGTCGTGGACGTGCAGATGACCGGCCACCGGCGCCATGGCGCGAAGCTGTTCGCGGAAATCTAGACCACGATAGGTTGATTCGAGATAGGCGTGGCTGAAATCGATCAGCGCCACGACGTTATCGTGGCCGATTGCCTTCACGGTTGCCGCCACTTCGGCAGGGGTCTGGCGATATTGGCCGGGTTCGGTGGAGAAGATATTTTCAAGTGCGACACGCACGCCATAGGGCTTGCAGAATTCCGCAAGCTCGAACAGTGCTTCCCGCTCACGGGCATCGGCATCAGCCCGCTCGGCAATCTGGTCGGCACGTAGCGCACCGCTATGCTGAACGAGAATGCCTGCACCGATACGGTCGCACAGGACGGCCAGCGCCTTTGCGGCATCGATCTGGTAGCGGCACGTTACCGGATCCATGAAATTGGACGACACCAGACCGTGCACGGTGTAGCGGAAATCGAACTGTTTCGTAAGCGCCACGAACCGTTCAGCGCGCTCTTCGATGATGCGGCCGCCCGCGATCAGATCAAGGCTGGTCACGGCGAGTTCGACGGTATCGCAGCCGATTTCGGCCAGTGCACGCAGATCGTTTTCAAGAGTGGCCAGTTCGCCGTCGTCCGAGCCAGCGTTAAAACCGGTACCAATAAGATTGCTCATATCATCATCTCCAGGGGGTCAGGAAGGTCATGCGAGTTCGGGCTGTCGTGCGGTGCGGCGCGCCGTATCGAACAGGTCCGGGCGGTCGATGTTGACGTAGTCTACTCCGGCCAATGCGATCTCATTATGAAGGTCGGCGTCATCGCCACCATAATAAACCATGACTTCCAGACCGGCCTTACGGCATGCCTCGACAAGTCCGGGCTTGCGCATCTGCGCCGGTGTGATCTCGATGATCGAGGCATGGTGAACGGCCGCCGCCAGCGACGGTGACTTGGCGATGTCGAGCGTCATCATCTTGCGGAACTCCGGCGCGGCGGCCTGCAAACCCCGGCGCATTTCTTCGGAGAAAGAGAAGAAGAAGGTATCGCGTACCATTCCAAGGCTGCGCACCAGCGCTGCCACCTTGACCGGATCGCAATATTTCAGCTCGACATAGACGCCGCAGCGGCCCCGCAAATGGCTGAGATAGGCATCAAGCCGCGGTACAATCGCACCCTTGAAGCTTTCGCCAAACCAGCTGCCGGCGTCCAGCGCATCGATCTCGCCCGACAGGGCGTGGCCGATTGGGCCGGTGCCATTGGTGGTGCGGTCCAGCGTTTCGTCGTGAAAGACATAAAGCACGCCATCCGCGCTCTCGCGCACATCAAGCTCAATGTAATCCGCCCCTTGCCTCAAGGCGAGGTCGGCGGCGGCAAAGGTGTTTTCGGGTGCAAAATGGTTGGCGCCGCGATGGGAGACGATTTTAGGCATGGAAAGTCCTGTCAGTTTACGGGTTCCGGTTCACGCGCCGGAATAGTCAGATCGTGAGAGAGATCGGCGTGCAGCCCGGCGATGCGGTTGCCGTTGGCATCGAACACGAGTGTCAGGCCGAATTTGCAGCTGATCCCGACACGATCGCCCGGCGAATGACGTATGGTCTCGCCATATTCCAGCGCGTGGATCATACCTGCGGGCGTCTCGATCGTATAAAAGACTTCGCGTCCCATGGGCTCGACGGTGGTGACTTGCCCTTCAAGCCGCGCCTCGGACGATTTGACGAGGGCGATATCTTCCGGGCGCAGGCCAAAGGTGACCTCGCCGTCGCGATGGGCATTGAGGTCGAGCAAGGCATCGCCAATCTGCAGCTGACCGCCTTGCGCCCATCCCTTCAACAGGTTCATCGGCGGCGTGCCGATGAACCCGGCCACGAACAGATTGTCGGGCCGCCGGTAAAGATCGTCGGGCGTGCCGATCTGGGCAATGGCGCCGTTGTTCATGCAGATGATCCTGTCCGCCATGGTGATCGCCTCGATCTGGTCATGGGTGACGATCAGCGTGGTGATTTTCAGTCGCTTCTGCAGGCTTTTCAGCTCGGCGCGCATGGTGATGCGCAACGTCGCATCGAGGTTGGAAAGCGGTTCGTCGAGAAGCAGGATGTTCGGTTCCTTGACCAGCGCCCGGGCGAGCGCGACACGCTGCTGCTGGCCGCCGGAAAGCTGCGAAGGCCGCCGGTCGAGAAGCGCGCTGATCTGCACGAGGCTCGCCGCTTCCTCTACCCGCCGCGCCCCTTCCTCACGCGAGACGTTCTTGAAACGCAGCGGAAAGGCGATGTTCTGCCGCACCGTCAGGTTGGGATAAAGTGCATAGGACTGGAAGACGATGCCGACATTGCGGTCGCGGGCATCAATGCGGTTGACGTTGTGGCCGTCGAAAGAAATCTGGCCGGCGGTCGGCGCATAAAGCCCGGCGAGCAGGAAAAGCGTGGTCGACTTTCCGCATCCCGAAGGGCCGAGAACGGCGACGAATTCGCCGTCTTCGATGGAGAGCGTCATCGGTTGCAGAACCCGGGTGTCGCCCCAGCTTTTGGTGACGTTGTCGAGGGTGATTCTGGCCATGGCGATTATCCTTTGATCCCGCCGAAACTCATCTGGGTGATGTATTTCTGCGTGAAGATGTAAATGATCAGCACAGGCAGCAGATAGATGATGCCGACGGCGGCGATCATGCCGTAATTCACGCCGACGCTGTCCTGGGCCACGAAGAAGAGATAAAGGCTCATCGTCATCTGGCTTTTCTCGATGAGCAGGGTCTGGACGAAGACATATTCTTCCCAGCCACGCAGAAAGGTGAAGGTGGCAACTGCGATGAGGCCGCTTCTCACCTGCGGCAGCACCACCATGCGGAATGCCTGGAAACGCGTCGCGCCATCGGTGACGGCACTCATTTCGATGTCCCAGGGAACGTTGTCGAAGAAGCCCTTGAGAACGAAGATCGCAAACGGCAACTCCAGTGCGCTCATGACAAGCACGACGCCGAAGAGATTATTGAGCAGGCCCATGTAGTGCAGCTGCACGAAGATCGCGACGGTGAGCGCGAGTGCCGGAAAGGCATGCAGCAGCAAAAGCCCGCGCAGCACGTTTTCACGCCCGGCAAAGGTGAAGCGCGACAGCGCATAGGCGGCCGGCGTGGCGACAAGCGCGACAATCAGCGTCTGGGAAGCGGCAAATAGCAGCGAATTGCGCATCGCCATCCAGATCGACGGCATCAGTGCCATGCGCGTGGTGCCGGTTTTCTCGATATCGCGGCTCCACAGGAAGCTGTAATTCTCGATGGTCAGATGCGGCAGCACCAGCACAAAAATGAGCGCTGCAACCACGGCGCCGAATGCCAGCCACAACAGCGCCGGATGGCGCAGCCGTGTGGAAAGAAGCGCCACCGCAATCGCCCCGCCATAAGCAAGAGCAGCGATTGCACCGCTGCGCCACAACACAAGCCGGCTGAGATTGTCGTCGGAGGTGGTCAGCGACTTCACCAGCAGCCACAGATAGGGCAGGAGAACGGGAACCGAAACCACCGTCAGGAACACGAGAATGACGGGAAGAAAGCCGGCGCGATGGGCAAGGCCGCGCCTTTCAAGACGTGCCCAGTCCGACGGGACATCGAGAGCGGGCGTAGCCTGGCCATGAACATGGGCGAGTGTCATCACAGCACCTCGATTTTGGCGGGAGCAAAGGTCGAGCGCATATTGCTGAGGCGCCATTGAATGAGGGTAACGGCGACGCCGATGGCCATCAGGCCGAGCGCAAGCGCCGCGCCATAGGCATAGGCACCGTTTTCGAAAGCGCGTCGGTAGATATAAAGCGCATAGGTCGTGCTGTCGTAGACCGGGCCGCCGCCAGTGATCAGCAGAATATATTCATAGGTCGTCATCAGCGAGAGTGCCTGATAAAGCGTGATGAAACGGATCGGCGCAGACAGCGCCGGCGCGATGACATGGCGGAGCACGCCCCATTCGCTGGCGCCATCGACGCGCGCCGCATTGGCCAGATGCGAGGGTATGGAGCGGATGGCCGATGTGAGGATGACCATGGCGAAGGATGCGCCGACGACACCGTTCGCCACCACCACCAGAAACAGCGGAAAGTCGTTGCGCAGGTTCAATGCAGGTGCGCCGAGCGCACCGAGGAACTGGTTGAGCAGGCCGGAAGAGGTCGGATCGGCAATCCAGATCCACAAGACACCGTAAAGCACAGCCGGGCTCATGCGCGGCAAAAGCCAGAGGCCGCGAAAGAAGTTGCCGAGCCGGTCCGGTATCGCCGTCGTCGTGACGGCCAGAAGCGCGCCGAGGCCTATATTGAAGAAGAACAGCGTTGCGCCGACATAGATGAACGTCGTCAAAAGCACGATTGGCAGACGGACGTCACGCTGGACCATGCGCTGGAAATTCTCGACCGTGAATTTGCCGACCTTCAGGTTTGCGCCCATATCGGTAAAGGCTATCACCAGATTGACGACGATCGGGGCCAGAAAGAACAGGCCGAGCAGGGCAAGAGCCGGGGCCAGATAAAAGATCGGCCGGGCCGGGCGGCGCGCCCGAAGCTGGAATTGGGACATCACGATATACCGGTAGGAACGCGGAAAAGCCGCCCGGCAAAGCCGGGCGGCATGGTTTCGGGCAAACTCAGTTGCTTACGGTGTCGCGGATTTCGATTTCCGCGCCGAATTGCAGGTCGAGTTCGTCGGCGATGAAATCAACCGCCTGTGCGGCCGTCATCTTGCCGGTCTCGACCGCCTGCAGACCACTGAACAGCACCTTGTTATAGCTGCCGAACTTGGTGTGGTTAGGCACGAACTGCGCGTCCTTCATCATCGGCGAAGCGGCGGAAAGAACCCAGTTGTCGCGGTATTTCGGCATGGCCGTCTGGGCGTTGCTGATGGCCGTGTGATAGGAAGTCACGGCGTGCTCGTTGTTGAAATAGGGCAATGTCGCAAGCGCCACGAGATCGACGGCGATATCGGCATTCTTGCTCTTCGGATTGAGAGTGTAGAGCAGCGGATGTGACAGGTTGGCCGGTTTGCCACCCTTTACGGCCGCCGGCGCGGAAATCCAGCCGATCTTGTTGAAATATCCCTTGCCGTCGGTCGGCCAGGTTGCGCCGTTCTTTTCACCCACCTGCCAGGCAACCGCCCAGACGCCCTGATGGAAGATGAAGGCTTTTTCCTGCTTGAAGGCAGTCTGGATCGCCTCCCAGCTCATGGCCGTGTTGTCGACCGGGGTCACGCCTTCCTTGGCGTTGCGCTCGTACCAACCGAGAGCCTTGGCCATTTCAGCCTTGGGGAACATCAGCTTGCCGGTCTTTTCGTCCATGAACTTCACGCCATAGGACTGGAACACCATCAGATAATCGATGCCGACATTCGGGCGGTGCAGCATGCCGTATTGCGCGGCCTTGCCATCAACCACTTCCTTCGACAGCGCCGTCAGATCGTCCAGCGTGAATTCGCCGGCATCGACCTTGGCCGGCAGACCTTCGATGAAGGCTTCGTCCTTGCCGATCTTGCGCAGCATGTCCTTGTTGTAGAAGAACATGCGGATTTCCGCGTCCTGCGGAATGCCGTAAATCTTGCCGTCTGTCGCCTTGGCCGAGTCCCACAGAACCGGCAGGATATCGCCGTAGACCCAGGGAGCGGCAGCAATCTTGTCTTCCATCGGCATCGCATAACCGTCCTGCGCGAACTGGCCGATCCACTCATGCGGCAGAACGTAGATGTCCGGTCCCTGCCCCACCGAAAACGCCTTCAGTGTATCGAGTGCGAAGGAGTCCCAGCCCTGTACCGTGCTGTTGTTGATGTCGATGACGATGCGTTTGTCGACGCCTGCTGCCTTGAACTGCGCGTTCATGACGCCGGCGGCGGCTTCGATGTTGGTGACGCGGCCAGGCGCATTCTTGTCGGCGAGCGTCCAGAGCTTGATATTGATGTCTTCGGCAGAGGCGATGGCCGGCAAAAGCGTGCTGAGAGCGACCGTCGCCATCAAGGTGAGAGACTTGAACATTGGATCCATTCCCGTTGAAACTGATTATTTAATTAAGTTGCTTAATTAACAGCTTCATGACATTTCCTTGGATAAAGCTGGGGAGAGCGGAATTTTGACCGAGAGACGGAACGGCGGGCTGGCAGGCATTGGCGCAACACAGGGGGCGCTTCTGGGATACATCAGGCGCAAGGGCTCGGCCTCACGCGTCGAGCTTGCCGAGTACTGCAGCATAACGCCGGCCGCCGTCAGCATGATGACACGCAATCTGCTCGAGCGCGGCATCATCGAGGAAGGCGCGCGCCGGCAGGAAGGCCGCGGCGCTCCCCATATCGACCTCACGCTCAAGAAAACCGTTGGTTACGCCCTTGGCGCGCACGCCAACCGCTATTCGGTGATGTTGACGCTGTTGAATTTCGGCGGGGAGATCGTCGGCGAATTGCAGATGCGCGGCTCCTATGATGCGTTTTCCGATGTCCAGCGGGCGCTTCAGGACGGATCCGAAGAACTGCTGACAAAAAACGCGATCGACAGAAGTGAGCTGATCGGCGCGGCGATAGCCATGCCGACCCGTTTTCGCAAGGAAGCCATGTCGCTCGATCTTGCCGAAGAGGTGATTTCCTGGGCGGGCTCGGACCTTTCCGCCATGCTGCGCGAGGCGCTGCGCTGCCCGGTCATCATCGAGAACGATGCCAATGCCGCCGCCATGGGTGAACTCACGCTTGGCAATGCCGGTGGACACGAAAATTTTGCCTATCTCTATCTGTCCGAGGGGATCGGCGGCGGCATCATCATCAGGAATGAGCTTTATCGCGGTTATCTCGGCAATGCCGGCGAGATCGGCGCCTTGCGCGGCCGTGGTATCTCGCGTCCCTCCCACGAAGACCTGGCGGTATGGTGCCTCGCACATGTGGGAGAGATACCTTCAGGGCGCGCACCCGATGTTTGGACGGATTATCTGTCGCGCAATCCCGCCGTGTTTGACGCATGGCTTGAACGGGCAGGGCCGGAAGTCGCCCGCCTCGCCTTCGCCGTCAGCGCCATTTTAGCACCCACCGCCATCTTTGTCGGCGGCACTTTACCGAGGATCGTGCGCGAGAGGCTGGCGGAATGGCTGGATTACGAACGCTCGGACCCGTTCAGCGGCGCAAAGGTGATACAGCCGAAAATCCTGCTGCCTGAAGTGATTGCCACAGACCCCGTAGCCTTTGGTGCTGCGGCGATGATCCTGCACGGCGTCGGCGAAGTGCGCTGAAGACCGTGCCTCGGGAGAGGTCTCAACCGAGATTGTTCACCATGAAATAGATCAGCCAGCAATGCCCGATCACCAGCACGGCCCAGGCCCATTTCGCAAGTCTGATATCGACGTCGATAACCGTATTGCTGATTTCCCTCGTGCGGAAAGCATCTTCCCCCGCGTCGTTTTCCGGCGGACGAGACACGAAGGTCCTTCTGGAAACCGGCTCGCCCACGACATAAAGCCTGTCGTTAGGAACGGATGGACGCGGCGCATCGTCGGCGCTCCCCTCAAGGGAAAGCACGTCACCGTCCGAGGCACAACTCACCGCCAGAAGTTGCGATGATACCCGCCCGTTACGCATATTACCTCCATTGGGCATCACAAATCTTCCACACAATAAAAATGAAAATATTCAAAGATGCTTCCCGATAAACCTATGGCTTTACCGGGCATGTTTACGGCACGCGCGCAGTACGCCGCGCCTGCCGTCCCCCGCCTTTCCGTGCGCTTTTGCGTTCCCCCTCGGAACGCATCGGCACCCTCCCGGCCATTAACGTGCCGGGCCTCCTGACAAATCGCTTCTGCCCACGTTAGGCTTGGCCTCCCGTTGGATCAGGAAGACGGATTTCTCCACCGGCAGCGGTTCGGCCGTCCGGTAGCGCTGGGACCGCTTCGAATATTCGAACCGGATCAGCCTGTCGTCGAATTTCCCTGCCAGAACGCGGTAGCCGTTGACCACCTCATCCAGTATTTCCAGCTCTTCTCCCCACAGCCAGCCACCGTAGGAAGTACCTTCGTTCGAACGCAGCACGATCTCGAAAAAATGCCCACCCGCCGCCAATGGCATGCGGAAGATGATATCGATATTGTCCTCGTCTTCGTCGTCGCATTTCTCCGCCGACAATCTGGCATGGGCAACTTTCGCATGCGCCAGCGCCGAAACCGGATAGAACGGACGGCCCTTGAACCACATGAATTCGCTGACCGCATATCCGACATCGTCGGCACGCTGGTAAGGTTCGGTACGCGGCTCGAAGGCCATGTAGCTTCCGTTAAACGCTATCAATTTCGAAAATTCCCGATGCCTGCCTGATGCATGATTGCTGTTTTCCGCCCGTCATCCACGCTTCTGTTCACGACAATAGGCAAGCGGCGTCACACCAGCGTCAAATGGAACGCTATGATGACTTTCAATTTCCCGGACACGTTGTTAGATGGTGATTCATGAGGGAACAAAAGTGGCTGGAAACACTGAACTGATACCGATCCGGCTTTTTGGCACCCCGCGCTGCGATGCGGTGCGGGAGGCATTTTTCCCGTCCAAGGGTTTTGCCCTCACCGCCGCCCTTATCCTTGCTCCCAACCAGTCCCTTTCCCGCCAGCAGGCCGCATCGCTGTTGTGGGAAAACGTCGAGCAAAAACGGGCGCTCGGTAATTTGCGGCAGCTGATCCTGCGCCTTCAGAAGCTGCCCAACGAGGACGACGCCATCCTTCTGACCGAAGGAAACGACCTGAAGGCCGGAAAGCTGGCGCAGCGGACCGACCTTGCGATCTTTCTTGCCGGCGCAAGGGCCGAAGACCCGATGCAGCGGCTGCAGGCACTGCTCGAATTCGGCGGAGATCTGCTGGAGGGGCTGGAGGCAGGGCAGGATCACCTTTACCTCTGGCTGCTGTCTGAACGCCGCCGTCTCAAGGACCTGTTCTTTTCAAGCTATACGCCGCTTCTGGAGGAGTTGACGCGCTTCGGCCGCGCCAGCTCGAACAACATCGCCTCGCTTGCCGAATGCGCGCTGAAGATCGAGCCGGAGCGCGAGGAAACCTACCGCGCCGCCATGGCCGCCTATGCGCGGGTGGGAAACACCAGCGCCTGCGAGGGAATTTTCCAGCTTCTGATGGAACAGCTGCGCCAGGAGGAGCGCCCTCCGGAAGCCGAAACCGTGGCACTTCGGCGGCGGATACAAAGTCTCGCCGCAACGATAGTGTCCCCCGCCGAACCGGATGAGGGCAACCGCCGGAAACCCATGGCAAAACCGCGCGTCGCCTTCAGCCGGCCGGTGCGGGTGGATGGGCTGCCGGTATCGCCGGTGATGAACGCCTTTGTCGAGGATGTCGCCAACAGTCTGGTTCGATACCGAACCTTCACGGTCCTCTCGCCGCACAGCACATTTGTGCTGACACACGACCGGGCCGACGACAGTTACGCCATGTTGCGCGCGGATTACCGCATCATGTCCACGGTATTCGACGATGCCCGCATGTCGGTGGCGCTGATCGAGGAAGCGACCGGGGAAATCGTCTGGTCGCTGGAGGCGGTGTTGACCGCGCGGCATATTCACGCCGCCTTTCGCCTGCTGTCCAAACAGGTGGCCGCAGGGCTTGCCCGCGAGATCGAACGGCTTCAGGTGGAGCCGGACCGCAACCACAGCGGTGAGGCCTACCGGCAATTGCTGGAGGGCCAGCAGCTTCTGCGCGGCAAATGTGACCTGCCGCTTCTGAGAAGAGCCCGCTCGATGTTCCGCAAGGCCGTCGATCTCGACAACAGCATGGCGGTTGCCCGCGCCCGCGTGGCGCAGAGCCTGCAACTGGAATGGCTGATGCTGGGCGGCAACGACCCCCATTTGCTACATCGCGCCAAGGCGGAGGCAGACGCCTCCGTCGAGATCGACCCCGCCCTTGGCGTCGGCCACTGGATGTGCGCCGTGGTCGCGCTCTACCAGCGGGATTTTGACATATCCGCCGAAAGATTCTTCGAGGCGGAGGCGCTTGCGCCCAACTCTGCCGACCTGCTGCTCCAGCATGCCGATGCGCTTGCGCATTTCGGCGATGCCGAGACCGCGTGGGAGAAGTTTCAGCAGGCCATCGACCTTAATCCGCTCGCGCCTGATATCTACTGGTGGGCGGGCGCCAGCATCGCGTTCAAGCGCGAGGATTACGGCGCGGCGGTGGAATTATGCGCGCGGATGGAAAATGACGAGCCGGCATTGCGCGTCTTGACCGCAAGCCATGCGCTCCACGGCGATTTGGCCGCTGCCCAGGAAAGTGGCAGCAGGCTTCAGGAAAACTATCCGGGTATGACGGCGAGGGAGATCAGCAGCCTGTCTCCAGACCGAGACCCGATAGCGAATGAAAAGTTCTATAACGCACTTCGATTAGCTGGGATCAAATAGGAGTTATTATGTCTTCGCATTTCTTCATTGTCGGAAAAAAGGGTTTCGGCGTTCTCTTCATTCGCACGGCGCCGCTCAGGGTTGCGTCCGTATCGCATGAAACGATTGCCGCCTATGAAGCCAGCCATCCCGGTGTGGATGGTTATGCGCGTGTTGCTGCGGCGGCAAAATCCATGCTCGTTCGCCAGGACGGCCTGCCGGAAAATGAGCTGGATCAGGTCCAGATCCAGGGCATCGAAGCCCTCGTCGCCGGTGGCGCCGTGGTTTCCGAAGCCGATTTCGCCTTTGTCGGCGAAGTGATCGACGCCGGCTGGGATTTCAACCGCATGGTACAGGCACCGATCGAATCGGCCCTGAAGGCCGTCGGCCCGGCGGGTTCCGTCACCGGCGAGCTGTTCGACGCCATCCTTGCCGACGACACCAACGCTGCACCCTGATTGCGGTCCCGCAGCCTTGACCGCTGACGGTGCTCCCATTTCAGCGACAGCGGCTTCAGGGCATGCGGACGCTTCGTTCTTCGATCCCGGACTGCTTCGGCGGTTCGGGATTACCCGTGTCGGTGACGTGACCGGTCTCGACGTCATCGGCATACCCGTGTGGTTTGCAGCGCGGCCCAATTCGCGCGGACTGTCGGTGTCGCAGGGCAAGGGACTTGCCGCGGAGCAGGCCAGGCTTTCGGCGATCATGGAAGCAATCGAAGGCGCTGTTGCCGAAGACACCCGTAAACATATTACCGCTTTCGGCTCCATCAAGGAGATGCGCGACAGGGGCGTTCCCCTCGTTCCTTTCGAAACCGTCGGCCGGGTCGACCCGGACACTCTCGATCTCCAAAACCAGCGCGCCTGGGTGAAGGGAATATCCATACGCCAGCAAAGGGAGGTTTTTGCCCCTTATGAATTGGTCGGCATGGATTTCCGCGCGGACTTCCCCTGGGACCGGCAAACCTTCCTCATGAGTTCGCAAGGTCTCGCCGCCGGTTTTGACCATGACCACGCGGTTCTCCACGCCCTGCTCGAACTCATCGAAAACGACGCCTGTTTTCTGGTCGATACCTTCGAAACCCGCAATATCACGCCTGAACCGGTCCTGCTCCCGGCCGGGATCAACACATCCTTCGACGCCCTTGTTCAGCGGCTTTCTAATATCGGACTGCCGCCGCGCTTCTTTGACCTCACCAATGCGCTCGGCGTGCCGGTGGTGATGGCAAGCCTGCCCCGGTCTGTCCACGCGCAGGACGGGCTTGCGACCCGCAGTGCTGCCGGTGCTGCCTGCCGATTTGGCACCTATGACGCGGCGATTGCCGCGCTGCTGGAGGCAATCCAGTCCCGATTGACGGATATCAGCGGCGCAAGGGACGATCTCTCTCCCCTGCGCTACCAGCGGGATATGTTTGCGACGGGGCCTGCCGCGTCCGCGGCGCGGCCGGTGGAAAAGGGTCCTGTCAATCTCGATTTTGTGGATCGCGACACGGCTTTGCCGCCATGGCGTCAGCTTGCCGAGCATCTCTTCGCCGGCGGGATCGAGGATATCTATGTCTTTCCGCTGGAAACGGGCGTATCCGGCCTGCATGTCGTGCGGGTTCTGGCAAGCGGCCTCACGCCCGCTGGCGGCGGCCTGCAGCGCATATCGCAGCGGACACTGGACCGGTTCCTGAACCTCGGAGGTCTTTGATGAAGCCGGTGGTTTTTGCAGGCCCGTCCATCCACGGCATCGCACCCGAACAGATTTCCGGCCTCGACCTGCGCGGCCCCGCAGCCTGCGGCGATATTTTCGACGCCGTGCGAAAGGGTGCCCGGACAATCGGGCTGATCGACGGCCTTTATGGCGATTGCGCCGCCGTCTGGCACAAGGAAATCCTGTTTGCACTGACAAGTGGCGTCACCGTTCTCGGCGCGGCCAGTATGGGGGCGCTAAGGGCCGCGGAATGTGCGGCCTTCGGCATGATCGGTATCGGTGAAATCTTTGAGGCCTATCGCGACGGGCAGCGGTTTTCCGACGCCGATGTGGCGGTAAGCCACGCGCCCGGCGAACTCGATTATCGCCCGCTTACAATCGCGCTGGTTGATGCCGAAGCGACGCTGGAAGCATGTCGCAACGCTATCACCCACGAGGACCACGACGCCCTGCTGCATTCCGCCCGCAAGCTGCATTTTACCCGCAGAACATGGCGTTCCATTGCAGCGGAAGCAAACCTCAGCCCCGAGACTGCAAACTTGCTGGCTGGAAACGCGGTTTCCGTCAAACGAAACGATGCGGCCAGGCTTTTAGGCATACTCAATGGCGAGGAATTCCCATCCCCGCCACCGCAATCGTGGAAATTCCAGAACACGGTGTTTTTCCAGCAATTGGCCACGCGGCAGACGGCGGGAGAAAAAGCGTCTTGATTGCCGCCTTGCCCCCGTCTCTGGTGCCCGATTGCGGCGGGCCGATCCGCACGGTCGCGTTTGCCCTGCCCGCACCGTTTTTTGCGGATGACCGCGCTGACGGTGGCGTTTCACCGCTTGTTCCAATCGGAAACCTGCTTTCGGCTCTACCTGCCGATGTCACGGTCCTTGTTCTGATAGATAGCACCTGTCTCGCCCCCGCTCAAAACTGGCTCGGCAGGCTGGCACTCCCCTGTACCGTCGAACTGGTTCCGCTCGAAGGCAACGACAGCGTTTCGCATCCGTGGATACAGGATATGTTCCACGTCCGGGTTGGTGGTGATGGGGCTGCAACCGAACTGGCGTCGGCGGCGGAAAACACTGTTGCCGGTAGGCTCGCCAATCATCTCGGGCTTGCAACCGCCGCTTCGCACGTCACTTTGCCGGGCGGCAACCAGTTGGTCGGCCCGGACTTCCGGCTGCTGGGCCATTCCAGCCTGCAGGATGACAGGGGGATCACAAGCAAAACGACGACTGAGCGCCCACAGCAATGGCAGCGGGTTCAGGCACTCGACAGCAGGACCGTGCACAGTTTCGGATATCGGCCGGAAGACCTCGGCAATGCCTCGACCACAATCGATCTTTCCTTGATCAAAACGCCCCTACCGGCGATTGCTACCGAAAAAATGCACCAGTGTGGTTTCCACGTCGACCAGTTCGTATCGGTCACCGGTCTCAGGAGTGACGACCGCCCTCTATTGCTTGTCGCCGATCCCTTGGCGCATACTGGGTGCGATGCCCGCGCCGCCACGGATTTGAAGCGAAAACTGGACGCCTCGGCCCTGTCGCTGGCGCGGCAAGGTTTCGCCATCGTGCGCAATCCTATTCCGGTTTCACCGGCCATCGATACCAACAAATGCCTGCCCCGGCTCTACAATAACGTCCTTGTTGAAAATATCGTGCGCTCCGGCCAAACGCGGCCATTCGTCTGGATCCCGCATTTCGGCGATGTGGAAGCGCTCGACGATTTCGACGGAGAGAACCGGAAAATATGGGAAAAGCTCGGCTTTTACGCCATCGGTGTGGCCGGCTGGAGCCACTTTGCAAGCCGAAACGGGGCATTGCGATGTGCAACAAAGGTGATAAACCGTGACCCGGCATAGCATATAAACGAAAAACCGCCTTATTTTATCAGTAACGCCTCATAATACCCGTGGAAATTGTGTTGAATGTCTATCTTCAACAATATTAATTGATAGATATCCGATTTAAGAACCTCACAACTGGAGGAATTCATGATGCAGGCCAAACTACCCAGCCCGATCGATGTGCATGTGGGCACACAAATCAGAATGCGCCGCAAGTCGCTCGGCATGAGTCAAAGCGCGCTGGCGGGCCGGTTGGGCATCACCTTCCAGCAGGTCCAGAAATACGAAAAAGGCGCCAATCGCGTCGGCGCGTCCCGCCTGCAAGCCATTGCATCGGTTCTCGGCGTCGACGTCAGCTCGTTGTTCGCTAATGCGACACCGGATGTCGGAAACGCCAATCCGGCCCTTGGCACCATCAATGCCATGCAGTCATTCGTGGCTTCGAATGAAGGGTTTTCGCTCAATCAGGCCTTTGCCCGGATCAAGAGCGTAACCGTGCGCAAGAGCATCGTCGCCCTCGTGACGTCGCTTGCAGCGACCGAAGCGGCGGAAAACACCAGCTCGGCAGACATCAAAACCGACGATTGACGCAGGTGTGACGCTCGCGTGACGCTCGATGTGGACAATAATGAACAACGCGGGATCAACGCGTTTTCATACTGTCGACTGTCGAGAGGGAAGCATGGAGTCTACCACAGCAATACTTGAAAACGACAATGCGGACGAGATTCTGGCCCTTGGAAGGATGGTTTCCTATCTTTGCCAGCGCTCTAAATCCATGGAACTGGGCATGTCGACCTATTTCCTTGAAATGGCATTGCTGTCGCTGGCTCAGGACATCAATCTGCAGGGTCTGCCGCTGGCAGGCGCAGAGATGAACGGCAACAGCTTCGCACACGCCGATCTGCATTGAACCATCCGCGTTTGCAATTGCGCAGATCCGCGGGATAGTTCTGTTTGTATGCGGTTGCGGCTGGCTCGAAACCCATCCGGCGCAGATATTCGGATAATCCTCCCCAAAGAATTTTAACAGAAGCGTTTGTCGAGGCCCGGTTTTCACCGGGCCTCGATTTATATCAAAGCACCGCCCGCCGAAGTTCGGCAGCGGCCGCGACCATATTGACGAGCGCCGGCCTCACCTCTTCCCATTTGCGGGTTTTCAGGCCGCAATCGGGGTTGATCCAAAGCTGCCGGTCGTCAAGCCGCTCTCGCGCCAGCGCCAGAAGATCGACCATTTCTCCGACATCAGGCACACGCGGCGAATGGATATCGTAAACGCCGGGGCCGATCTGGTTCGGATATTTGTAGGTCCGGAAGGCATCCAGCAATTCCATCTTCGAACGCGACGTCTCGATGGAGATCACATCGGCATCCATCGCCGCAATCGCATCGATGATCTGGTTGAACTCCGAATAGCACATATGGGTGTGAACCTGCGTCCGGTCCTCCACGCCGCTTGAGCAAATACGGAAGCATTCCACCGCCCAGCCGAGATATTCCTGCCAGTCGCGATGGCGAAGCGGCAGGCCTTCACGCAGCGCTGCCTCATCGATCTGGATCATCTGCGCGCCGGCTGCCTCGAGATCATTGACCTCGTCGCGGATGGCGAGTGCGATCTGCCGGCACGTCAGGCTCCGCGGAATATCGTCGCGGACGAAGGACCAATTGAGGATCGTCACCGGGCCGGTCAACATGCCCTTGACTGGCTTTTCGGTGAGCGACTGGGAATATTCCCACCAGCGAACCGTCATCGGCTTCGGACGTGACACATCGCCGAAGATGATCGGTGGGCGAACGTATCGCGAGCCGTAGCTCTGCACCCATGCATGCTGGGTGAAGGCGAAGCCGGACAGCTGCTCGCCGAAATATTGCACCATGTCGTTGCGCTCGAACTCGCCATGCACGAGGACGTCGAGACCGATATCCTCCTGCCAGCGGATCGTCGCTTCGGTTTCTTTCTGCAGGAAGCTTTCATATTGCGCATCTGTCAGGGCACCCTTCGAATGCGCGGAGCGGGCCTTTCTCACCTCCGGCGTCTGGGGGAAGGAGCCGATGGTGGTCGTCGGGAAAAGCGGTAGCGCAATTGCCTGCGACTGCACCTTCTGCCGCTCGGCAAAGCCGCTTGTCCGCTTCCTGTCGGCCTCGCTAATCTTGGCGATACGGTTCTGCACGGCCACATCAGTCACCTTTGACGAGGATGCGCGTGCAGCAACTGCCCTGGAGGCGGCTTCCAGTTCCGCCGCGACGATGGCCTTGCCTTCACCGAGCGCCCTGCCGAGCGTGGCAAGCTCGCCGAGCTTCTGGGTCGCAAAGGAAAGCCAGCTTTTCAGATCGGCATCGAGACCGGTTTCCAGTTCAAGATCGACCGGAACATGCAGCAGCGAGCATGAAGGCGCGATTTGAAACGCTTCCGCACCCCGCACGGCAATTGCGGCTTCCAGCCGGTCGATAATCGCGGCGAGATCGGCGCGCCAGATATTGCGGCCGTCGATAACGCCGAGAGACAGAACACGGCTTTCGGGCAGCGCCTTCAGCACCGCTTCGAACTGACCGGGTGCCCGCACCAGATCGACATGAAGACCCGCGACCGGAAGTGTGGCAACGGCCTCCAGATTATCCTCGAGACCGCCGAAATAGGTGGCCACGAGGATTTTCAGATCCGGGGCGGCTTTCGACAATTGCTGATAGGCCACAGTCAGCGCGTGGCGTTCCCCCTCGGAAAGGTCCAATACGGCCACGGGTTCGTCGATCTGCACCCAGTCGGCGCCGGCCGCATGCAGGCGGTGTAGCAACTCTTCGTAGACGGGCAACAGTTTTGGCAACAGATCAAGTGGCTTGAAGGCTGCCTCACGCGCCTTGGCAAGCTTCAGGAACGTGACCGGCCCAAGAATGACCGGGCGCGTATGGATACCGAGCGCCTTTGCCTCGAGAAAATGATCGACCGGCTTTTGCGAGGTGAGCGCGAAATGCTGATCCTCAGAAACCTCCGGCACCATGTAATGATAATTGGTGTCGAACCACTTCGTCATCTCCAGCGCCGGAACGCCCTGACCCTGGTGCGCATGTCCTTCATGCACATGGCCGCAACTTGCATGCCCTTCGCTTTGGCTGCCGCGCGCCATGGCGAAATAGGTCGATAGCGAGACTTCTCCGCCCGTCCATCCGTAGAGTGACGGGATGGCACCGACCATCGCGGCCGTATCGAGTACATGATCGTAGAGGGAAAAATCGTTGGACGGGATATGGCTAATCCCCTTTTGCTGCTGAAGCGCCCAGTTTTCGGCGCGGAGCTTAGCGGCTGTTTCGAGAAGTTCTGCTTCGGAAATCTTTCCCGACCAGAAGCCTTCGAGCGCGAACTTCAGTTCGCGATGGCGGCCAATCCTCGGAAATCCGAGCGATGCGACTGGAATGGTCTTGTTTGACATTGTCATACCCCAGATGGTTTTGGGGGCATGGGTAAAGCGGACGCGTGCGGGCCCAGCCGTTGCCGGGCCAACGAGCAACCACCGGGACACCCCGCCCGTGGACGTTATTTTGTCCTGGCAGGTCTCCTGGCTTACGGGTCGTCGCCTTTGCCCGTCTTCCCGGGGCTTTCACCCCAGTGACGTTGATGGACAAAGGCTCACCGCTTACAGTTGCGGGGGCAGCTCCGGTATTGCCGATCCAACGGCGCACCGGATTCCTCTTAGCTCCGGGATTGAAACAATCAGGCCCGGAGAACCATGACACCCGCATTTCTCACCACGGGCGTCATGATGTCAATAGATATAAAGAAATCTTTATATCTTTATTTCATTCGAAAGCAGGTATCAGGACACGACCGCGCCCGGACCCGCCACAGCACCTGACGGCACCTTGCCCAGAATGATCATGCCGAGAACCTCGTCCTTCGTCACATCTTCCGTGCGGGCATGCCCGACCACCTTGCCGTTTTTCATCACGAATACCCGGTCCGCCAGATCGAAGACGTCGTGGATATCGTGGCTGATGAGGAAGATGCCGATGCCCTGCCGTTTCAGCTCCTTGACGAGATCGCCTACCTGCGCGGTTTCCTGCGGCCCGAGTGCAGCCGTCGGTTCGTCCATGATGAGGATGCGGGCGTCAAAAAGGATGGCGCGGGCAATGGCGACAGACTGCCGCTGGCCGCCGGACAATGCCTTCACCGGTTCTTTGAACCGCCGGAAATTGGGGTTGAGACGCCCCATGACCTCGCGGGCCGAGGCTTCCATGGCGACATCGTCAAGCGTGCCCCATTTCGTCTTCAGCTCGCGGCCGAGATAAAGATTGGCCGCCGCATCGACATTATCCGCCACCGCCAGCGTCTGGTAGATGGTTTCAATGCCGTATTTCTTGGCGTCGCGGGGATTGCGGATATCCACATCCTCGCCGTTGATGAGGATATCGCCCCCATCCCGCCGGTATGCGCCGGACAATATCTTGATGAGCGTCGATTTGCCCGCACCATTGTGGCCGAGAAGGGCGACCACTTCGCCGGGGAAAAGATCGACTGAGGCGTTTTCCACCGCATGGATACCGCCGAAGGAAATGGAAATATTGCGCATTTCCACGAGGGGCGTGACTTGGTCCGTCATTGGGGTTCTCCTCGGTTCTTACTTGGCGCGGGCGCGGTAGATGGTGTCGAGCCAGACGGCGACGACCAGAACCACACCAACGACGATGCGCTGGAAAGGCGTATCGATGCCCACGAGCACCATGCCGGATTGCAGCGATTGCATGACGAGCGCGCCGAGCATCGCACCCGCTATGGTGCCGACGCCGCCGGCGAGCGAGGTGCCGCCGATGACCGCCGCCGCGATCGTATAAAGTTCGTCCAGTTCACCCTGGGCGTTGGTTGCCGCATTGAGACGGGCAGTCGAGATTGCCGCCGCGATGGCGCAGAGAACGCCCATCAGCGTGAATATCTTCACCGTGACCCAGCGGGTCTTGATACCGGCGAGTTCGGCCGCTTCCGGGTTGCCGCCGATGGCGAACACATAGCGTCCGAAGCGCAGCCGCGTGGCAATGAAAGTCATCACTGCACCAACAGCGAGCGCCATCAGCACCGGAATGGCAATGCCGTGCGGAATGAACAGGCCACCGTCCGGCCAGGTTATGCCATTGGCATCAGCATAGTTGCGGGCGATGTTGATCGGCCAGGGATAGCTGTTGACCACCGCCACGAAACCGACGACGACGAAGCAGCCGAGCGCCACCAGAAAATATTCCGCCCAGACCGGCCGCAGCGGAAAGCCGAAACGGCGGCGCTGGTGGCGGGAATTGAGGATTGCCGCGACGATGGCGACACAGGCGACAATGGCAGCGATCCAGCTCCATGTCGCGCCGATCGAGCCGCTGGTGCCGCCGCCCATCAGGCGGAAGGTGGAATCCATCGGCGCCACGGTGCGGCCGCTGGTAACGAACCAGGTGCCGCCGCGCCAGACCAGCAGGCCACCGAGCGTGACGATGAAGGACGGCACATTCAGAAAGGCGATGATAGAACCCTGCAGCATGCCGATAGCGCCGCCAACGAGAATGCCGACCAGAAGCGTGACGATCCATGTCGCCCAGTGTTCGAAGCCGAGAAGCTGCGGCAGGATTTCCGCCTGCATGACGCCCATGATCATACCGGAAAAGCCGAGGATCGAGCCGACCGACAGATCAATGTTGCGGGTGACGATGACAAGCACCATGCCTGTGGCCATCACTGCAACGGATGCGGTCTGGACGGAGAGGTTCCAGAGGTTTCTCGGTGTCAGGAACAGCCCGCCCGAGAGAATATGGAAACCGATCCAGATCAGAAGAAGCGCACCGACCATGCCGAGCAGCCGGGTATCAAGCTCCGTGGCGTTGATGAAACGCGAAATCGAGCCCGTCTTTTCCGTCTTGGGGGACGCTGTGGAATTGGATTGTGTCATGTCGGCCATGGACTGCCGGTCCTCCTTACATCTGAAAGGCGCCGCGCCACATGCCGTGGCGCGGCGCCCAAACGTCAACCTATCGGTCTCAGTTGCAGGCCTTGACGGATCCGGCCTTCACACCCTGGCAGGCCGTTTCCTTCTTGATCCAGCCGGCATCGATGACGACGTTCAGATTGTCCTTGGTAATGGCGATGGGCTTGAGGAAGACCGACTGCATCGTCACTTTTTTCGGACCACCATCAAAGGCAGTAACGCCCTTGATTTCCGTCATCTTCTTGCCACCGGCCAGCGCGAGCGCAATACCGGCCGCTTCCTTGCCGAGTTCGCGGCTGTCTTTCCAGACGGATACCGTCTGCGTGCCGAGTGCGACACGGTTGAGAGCGGCGAAGTCTGCGTCCTGACCGGACACGGGAACCGAGCCCGCCATGCCCTGCGCGGCAAGAGCAGCGATTGCGCCACCGGCCGTGCCATCGTTCGACGCGACAACAGCGTCGACCTTGTTGTTATTCTTGGTCAGGAACTGTTCCATGTTCTTCTGGGCATTTTCCGGCTTCCAGCCATCGGTATAGGCTTCGCCGACATTCTTGATCTTGCCCGAGGAAACGGCAGCCTTCAGAACTTCCTGCTGGCCGGCAAAAAGGAAGTCCGCATTCGGGTCGGAAGACGAACCCTTGATGAAGACGTAGTTGCCTTCCGGCTTGACCTTGAAGACTTCGGCTGCCTGAAGGCGTCCGACTTCCTTGTTGTCGAAGGTGATGTAGAAGGCGTTCTTGTTTTCGATCAGGCGGTCGTAACCAACCACCGGAATACCTTCGGCGACGGCCTTTTCAACGGCCGGGCCAATCGCGTCGCTGTCCTGCGCAAGAATGATGAGCGCATTAGCGCCCTGGGAAATCAGCGATTCCACGTCGGTCAGCTGTTTTGCCGCGGACGACTGCGCATCGGCGGAAATGTATTTCGCACCGGCCTTGTCGAGAGCTGCCTTGATTGCCGCCTCATCCGTCTTCCAGCGCTCTTCCTGGAAATTCGACCAGGAAACGCCAACGACGAGATCAGCCGCAATGGCGGCAGTGTGCAGGGAAACGAGTACAGCAGTACCCGCCAAAAGCTTGGCAAATGAATTCATGATGTCCTCCCGGTAAGGGCGAAGCCTGCACCTCCATGCAGGGAAAACGCCCGGTAAAAGCTGTCGGTCTCTGTGGTTTCACAATTTTCTCGACAGTCGAGAAAATTAATGTCAGAGATTCCCCATGCTGTCAACAACGGCTGCGGGCAGCATCCGGGTGCCTTGATCCTTTCCGTGGTATGCGCCATCAGAGGGGATAAGCACGACAGGAAAAAAGCCGCTCAGGGAGCATACCCCAGCCCATGTCCGCCATTGCAAGCACGGAACTGGTGCGCCAGAAAAACAGCCTGTCGGTGATGGCAGCGCTGCGCCTTCATGGCAGCCTTTCCCATACGGACATGTCCTCCTTCACCGGGCTTGCCTCCGCCACCGTCTCCGCCATCACCATGGAGCTCGAGCGTGCGGGTCTCATCCTCAGAAAAGAGCAACTTGCCACTGCCGGCCGCGGGCGGCCGCGCTATCCTCTTCGGCCCAAGCGGCGACTTCTGCTACGTTGCCATCGTCATCATCTCCTCCGACAGCGTGCAATATTCGCTGGTCGATTATGCTGGCAAGCTGGTGGACCGCTTTACCGAGCAGAGGATCACGGCTGAAAAAGGCTCGTTCGGAGGTTCGATCCTCTCCGGTCTCGCAAGGCTTGCGGACCGCTCGCGCATCAACCGGTACGACATTCTTCAGGTCTCGATCAGCAGCAAGGGCCTTGTGGATGCGGCAGCGGCAGTGCTCGTCTGGTCGCCGGTGCTTGGCAACGAAAAGATAGATTTCCAGCAGCTTATTTCGCAAGACGGCCGCATCCGCGTGACCCTGAACAACGAGACGCTGCTGGCCGCAAAGGCCATCTGGATGCGGGAGCAGGCAAAGGACGGCCCGGCACCGGAGGCGCTCGTCACCCTATCGCTCGGCCACAGCATCGGACTAGGCATTGCCCGCGCCACCGGCGGCGCGATCGAGGTCAGCGCGCCCAATTTCGGGCATATGCTTCATCTGGCCGATGGCGCGTTGTGCCGCTGTGGCACCAAAGGCTGTATCGAGGCCTATTCCGGGTTTTATGCAATCCTGCGTTCGGCTTTCGAGGCTCCGCCGCAGGCCGAACCCGCAAAATTCGTACCGATCGCCGAGGTGGACAAGATCGCCGCTTCAGCCCGCACCGGCGCGCGCATGGCACGGCTTGCCTTCCGTACCGCCGGGCTTGCACTCGGCAACGGCCTTTCGCGCCTGTTCAGCCTGCATGGGCATATGCCGGTTTTCATCACCGGTCCCGGCACACGTTATTTCGATCTTCTGGAAAGCGGCCTTCACGACGGCCTTACGCAATCGCAGGCCGTGCGCTTCGGCGGAATGCCAAAAATCGGCACCGCGCCAAACGAACCGGAACTGGTGTTCGAAGGACACATGGACCACGCGCTGTCCGCCGCCGACGACTATATATTAAGCGCCGACGGCCCTGAGAGGCCGGTGAAAAACTCCGGGAGCTGAGGAGATAACAAACGCACCTCCGCAACAGGACACAGCCATTCACGGCTTCCCTAAAGCCGGCGCAGACCTTCTCGGTGAGTCGTATTTTCCGGCAGTTTAACCGCGCTGGCGACACCAAACCTCATCAGCAACTGGATGAAATTCCAGCCGAGATCGACTTGTCCCGGATCAAGCCCAAGCCGAGCGGAGTCTGGAAAAGCATGGTGGTTACCATGAAAGGATTCGCCGAAAGTGACCACCGCTGCTGCCGGGATATTATAGCCCTGCACAGCGACATTATCGACTGCCCATCCCTGATGTCCCCCACGATGTGCAAAATGGCCGACAAGCCAATGCCCAGTCAACGAAACTGAAATGCGCACCGCAATGCCCCACACCACCCAACTCCAGCCACCGAGAAAATGGAACAACAGCATCCAGGGTAGTTGCTGCGCCATCCAGGTTCGCTCGAGGAACCGGTAGAACCCGTCGTTCGCAACCTCCGGCTCAATAACGAATGTTGGAGGATGCTTAAGCATAACTGCGCAATGCATCTGCCACCAAGCGTCCACGAAGAAAGAGCGCCGATGCGCGTAGAGGTCATGGCACGTTGTCTGTCGTTGGGCCCAATCGCGAATGTCATGTGCGTAAATCATACCAAAAGGTCCGGCCATACCGACGAGCGTGCCAAGATAAACCAACACGCGCTCTACCGACTTGCTCGTGCGAAAGGAGCGATGAATCAGCAGCCGATGCATTCCCACCGAATGGCCGGCGCAAATGGTGATCGCAGTCATGATAACGAACAGAACGAAGCCGCCCCAGGAAAATGTCAGTGGCCCGAACACCATCGCGGCCGCCATCATCGCCCCCGTCCAGACTGACTTCGCTGGCCTCCAGCGCACTCGCCCTTCGCTTGCATCACCGAGGGGTTGCGGGATCATACGTCCTGTGGAAATCGTCGCCATCCGTCACGCCCTTTCCGTACCCTACCCGGACGCAATCTTGCGCCGTCAACCAACAAATGATATTAATTTAGGTAATAAGCTAATTACCTTTGTACTCTCTTTCTATAATTAGGCAATTAGCTAATTAACTTAATATTTGGTATTTTTGAGTCAATGGCGAAAAGAGGGCGAAGTGATAGAGCAGGAAAACGATTCCGAGAGGCTGGCCGAGCAGGTGACGACTCCGCCCATGCAGCTGGTTTTTGAGGCATTGGCCTCCGCCCCACGCCGTAAAATCCTAGCCTATCTCGCCCACACGGACCTTACAGCCGGTGAAATTGCTGCGCGCTTTGACATGTCTAAGCCCTCCATCTCGCAGCATCTGAATGTGTTGGAAACTGCTGGTTTGATCTCAGGCAAGCGGGAAGGCCAGTTCATCCGCTACTCGCTGGCACCGAATAAACTGGTGAATACGCTCAACGGCTTTGTTCAAGACGTCTGCCCCATCGGCCGACCGCTCAAGAAAGAAAGCAAGACGTTGGCCCGGTTGAAATCAAGCACGGAGAAGTGAAAATTTGATGCGGTCCGGAATCGCCTTTTTGACCGGAAACCGCTCCCGACGAAGGGCAAGTGGAACACGCGCTCTCCGCCGACGACTGTATATTGAGCGCCGACGGCCCTGAGAGGCCGGTGAAAAACTCCGGGAACTGAGAGGGAAACCGGCAGATGTTCAGGCCCGTTCCGCCACGGCTTCGGGCTTTTCCTTGACGCCCGTCAGCATGGCAACGAACTCATCCAAAGCCGCGGCCTCATCCTTGCTCAACCGCAGGCCCTGTTTCGTGCGTCGCCAGAGAATATCCTCGGCCGCAAAGGCCCATTCTTGCTCCACCAGCCAGCACACTTCGCGCTCGTAAAGCGTGCCGCCGAAATGCCGGCCGAGGCCGGAAACATCGGTGGCGGCACCGAGCAGTTCCGCAGCCTTCGTGCCGTAGTTTCTGATAAGCCGCTCGGCATGGCGTCCATCAAGGAATGGGTAACGGGAGACAAGCGCCCTCACCTGGGCGTCATATCTCTCGACACCGAAATCGCCGCCCGGCAGATGCGAGCCCGCCGTCCACGGCTTGCCCTTTTCGCCGATAGCCGCGCCGATCTTTTCCAGCGCATGTTCCGCCAACCGCCGGTAGGTGGTCAGCTTGCCGCCGAAAATATTGAGGAGCGGCGCTTCACCATCGGTCTGTTCGACCTTCAGCACGTAATCGCGGGTCGCTTCCTGCGCTTTCGAAGCACCATCATCGAACAGCGGCCGCACGCCGGCATAGGTCCAGACGATATCGTCCGACTTCACAGGTTCGGCGAAATATTCGCTGGCCGCGTTGCAGAGATATGAAATCTCGTCCTCGGAGATACGAACCTTGGCCGGATCACCCTTATAGTCGCGGTCGGTGGTGCCGATCAGCGTGAAATCCCGCTCATAGGGAATGGCAAAAATGATGCGGTTGTCTGGGTTCTGGAAGAAGTAGGCGCGCGGATCGGAAAACTTCTTGCGCACGATGATGTGGCTGCCCTGCACGAGCCGGACATTATGAACATCCTTGCGGCCGAAGACGCCGGAAAGCACCGTGTCCACCCAGGGACCGGCAGCATTGACCAGCATGCGCGCTTTGTGTGTGGCCGCGCGTCCGGTTTTTTCGTCCAGCGTCTCGATGAGCCACAACCCACCTTCGCGGCGTGCGGAAACGACCCGCGTGCGGTTCATGATGGTCGCGCCGCGATCCGCCGCATCGCGTGCGTTGAGGACCACGAAACGGGCATCATCCACCCAGCCATCGGAATATTCGAATGCCTTGGCAAAAACCGGCTTCAACGGCTTGCCCGCCGGGTCTTGCCTCAGATCAAGCGTGCGGGTCGGCGGCAAGAGCTTGCGGCCGCCGAGATTGTCATAAAGAAACAGGCCGAGCCGGACCATCCAAGAGGGACGCACGCCACCCTTCTGGACCGGCAGGACGAAGCGCATGGGCCAGATGACGTGGGGCGCCATGGCCCACAATATCTCACGCTCCATCAAGGCTTCGCGCACCAGACGAAATTCGTAATGTTCGAGATAACGCAGGCCGCCATGGATGAGCTTGGTGGCAGCGGAGGACGTGCCAGAGGCGAAATCGCCCTTTTCCGCAAGCGCCACGGAATAGCCCCTGCCCACCGCATCGCGGGCAATGCCGCAACCGTTGATGCCGCCGCCGATGACAAAAAGATCGAAAATATTCTCGCTGGACATAGAGCCTCCACGACAGCGCCGGGGGAGCGTTCTCCCCATCGTTGAAAGACAATCGCCATAAAAACGAAAATAAAACGAATGTCAAAAGAAAACAAACGAAACACGTTCCGGCAAGGGCGAACGGCCGCTGTTCACCGTCTGCCGTATGGCCAGCGTCTTACGGGGTCTGTGTTTCAGCCATGTGTCGGCTAGAGCATTTCCAGTAAAAGCGGAACAGCTTTTACGTCTGGACAATGCGTCAAAACAAAAGGTTAGATCATTTCCCCTGAACCCTTGTTCGCGGGAAATGATCTAGACTTGCTCAAGCTCGTAGAGCACACCACCCATGTCCTTCGGGTGCAGGAAAAGAACGGGATTGCCATGCGCGCCGATCTTCGGCTCGCCATCGCCCAAGATGCGGATGCCTTTTCTGACGAGATCGTCGCGGACCGCCAAAATATCCGGCACCTCGAAGCAGAGATGGTGCGTGCCACCGCCCGGATTTCTTTCGAGGAAGGCGGCAATCGGTGAATTTTCGCCGAGCGGATAAAGAAGCTCGATCTTGGTGTTATCAGCCTGAATGAAAACCACCGTCACACCGTGCTCGGGCAGCGATTGCGGCTCCGAGACCTTTGCACCAAGCGCCCTGTAGCGGGTGACGGCAGCCTCAAGATCGGGCACGGCGATGGCGACGTGGTTCAATTTTCCGAACATTCCCGTCTTCCCCTCACGCGTTCCGCCTTATGCCTTCGAGCAGGTCGAGAACCTTGTTAGCCGCATCCATGACATTGGTGCCGGGACCGAAAATCGCCGAAACGCCGTGATCGAGCAGAAATTGGTAATCCTGACGCGGGATGACGCCGCCGACAACGACGATGATGTCATCCGCGCCCTTCTGTTTCAGCGCCTCGACCAGTTGCGGCGCAAGCGTCTTGTGGCCGGCAGCGAGTGACGACATGCCGACCACATGCACCTTGTTCTTGACGGCAAGATCGGCCGCTTCCCCCGGCGTCTGGAACAGTGGCCCAGCCAGCACATCAAAACCGATATCGCCGAAGGCAGACGCGATGACTTTCGCGCCGCGATCATGCCCGTCCTGCCCGAGCTTGGCGACCATGATGCGCGGTTTCGTGCCGATCCTTTCAGCGACGCCGGAAAGCCGAACGGCAAGCGTGGCAAGCTCCGGCTCGTCCCTGTAGGCCTCGCCGTAAATATCGCTCACCACCTCAGGCACGGCGGCATGATCGCCGAAGACCACGCGCAGCGCATCGGAAATTTCGCCCACCGTGGCGCGGGCGCGGGCGGCAATGACGGCGGCTTCGAGAATATTGCCCTTGCCGCTGCGGGCGACTTCGGAAAGTGCTGCCAGCGCCTTGGAAACGTCCCCGCTGTCGCGACGGCGTTTGGTGTCCTCAAGGCGGCGGATCTGCGCGGCGCGCACGGCGGCGTTGTCGATATCGAGCACGTCGATATCCTCTTCCGTTTCCAGACGATAACGATTGACGCCGACGATGACCTCCTCGCCCTTGTCCACCGCGGCCTGACGGCGTGTCGCCGCCTCCTCGATCAGCCGTTTCGGCAAGCCTTCCGCCACGGCCTTGGTCATGCCGCCGAGCGCCTCCACTTCCTCGATCAGCGCCCAGGCCTTTTGCGCCAGTTCATCCGTCAAGCTTTCGACGTAATAGGAACCGGCGAGCGGATCGACGACCTTGGTGACGCCGGTTTCGTGCTGGAGGATAAGCTGGGTGTTGCGGGCGATGCGGGCGGAAAACTCCGTCGGCAGGGCAATTGCCTCATCGAAGGAATTGGTGTGCAGCGACTGCGTGCCGCCAAGCACGGCGGACATCGCCTCAAACGCGGTGCGGACGATGTTGTTATAAGGGTCCTGTTCCTGCAGCGAGACACCGGATGTCTGACAATGCGTTCGCAGCATCAGGGAGGAGGCGTTTTGCGGCTTGAACTCTTCCATGATGCGCGACCAGAGGAAACGTGCGGCGCGCAACTTTGCCGCCTCCATGAAGAAATTCATGCCGATGGCGAAGAAGAACGACAGGCGGCCAGCGAAATCATCGACATTCAACCCTTTGGCAAGAGCGGCCCGCACATATTCGCGGCCATCCGCCAGTGTGAAGGCCAGTTCCTGCACCAGCGTCGCGCCCGCTTCCTGCATGTGATAGCCGGAAATGGAGATGGAATTGAATTTCGGCATCTCCTTCGCGGTATATTCGATGATGTCAGCGATAATCCGCATCGAAGGTTCCGGCGGATAGATATAGGTGTTGCGGACCATGAACTCCTTGAGGATATCGTTCTGGATGGTGCCGGAAAGGGCGGCGCGCGAAACGCCCTGCTCCTCCCCCGCCACGATGAAATTGGCAAGCACCGGAATGACGGCACCGTTCATGGTCATGGAAACGGAGACCTTTTCGAGCGGTATGCCGTCGAACAGGATTTTCATATCCTCGACGCTGTCGATCGCCACACCCGCCTTGCCGACATCGCCTTCCACGCGCGGGTGGTCGCTGTCATATCCGCGATGGGTGGCGAGATCGAAGGCAACGGAAACACCCTGCTGGCCGGCGGCAAGCGCCTTGCGGTAAAAGGCGTTGGAGGCTTCGGCCGTGGAAAAACCGGCATATTGGCGGATGGTCCACGGCCGCCCAGCATACATGGTGGCGCGCGGACCGCGCGTGAAAGGCGAAAAGCCCGGCAGGCCTTCGAGATGGGAGACCTTTTGCAGATCGTCAGCCGTATAAAGCGGCTTGACCTCGATGCCTTCGGGCGTGTGCCAGACGAGTGCATCCGGTGAACGCTTCAGCTCTTTTTCGGCAAGCTGCAGCCAGTCCCGCACCGTTTTTTCGCCCGACATGCATCTCTCCCCTTCTGCATTTCATATTTTAGCATTGTGACGGGCAATCGTGACCGAAATCCAGCGATCCCCTGCCGACGAAACCCGCCGCCCCGTAAACCGCTCCCGCCTCCATCCGTTCCTCAAAACGGTGAGGAGCCTCACTCGAATTCGAGGATAACCTCGTCCACGGCGAGGCTGTCGCCCGGTTTTGCCGATACTTTGGCGATGCGGCCGCGTTTTTCCGCGCGCAGGATGTTTTCCATCTTCATGGCCTCCACCGTCGCAAGCGCCTGGCCGGCCTCCACCTCGTCGCCCTCGCCAACGGAGATGCCGGTGATGATGCCGGGCATGGGGCAGAGCAGCAGTTTCGACGTATCCGGCGGCAGTTTTTCCGGCATCAGCAGCGCCAGCTCCGCTACGCGCGGGCTGCGCACTTGGGCGAGAACATCCATGCCGCGCCAGCGCAGGCGAACCGCCGCACGGACAAGATCGACCTTGGCAGCGATCTCCTCGCCCGCCACCGTGAACAGCCCGAGGCTGCGGCCGGGAAGCCAGCCGGTATCGACCGTCAACGCAGCACCGTCTTCAAAACGGATCGCCGTGCCATCCGCGCCGGTTTCCACGCTGACCTTGCGCTGGGATTTACCGAGCGAAACCACCCAATCCTGACCGACGATGCGGCGATGATTGCCGATAGTGCCGGAAATCTCGACTGCGCGGCTCTGAAGTCGTTGATGAATGACGGTGGCGATGGCCGCAAGCTTGCGTGCGGAGGCCTCATCCGGCTCGACCCCGGAAAAGCCTTCCGGGAATTCCTCGGCGATAAAACCCGTCGTCAGGCGACCGGCCCTGAAACGCTCATGCTGCATGACGGCCGAGAGGAACGGCAGATTGTGGCCGATGCCCTCAACCTCGAAACGATCCAGCGCCTGCCCCATGGCATCGATGGCGGTTTTACGATCCTGGCCCCAGCTGCACAGCTTGGCGATCATCGGATCGTAATACATCGAGATTTCGCCGCCCTCGAAAACGCCGGTATCGTTGCGGATGACAGTGCCGTTTTCCTGCTCGCCCTCCTGTGGCGGACGATAGCGCGTCAGCCGGCCGATGGAAGGCAGGAAGTTGCGATAGGGGTCTTCGGCATATAACCGGCTTTCGATCGCCCAGCCGTTCAACTTCACATCCGCCTGCCCGAAGGACAGCTTTTCGCCAGCTGCGACGCGGATCATCTGCTCGACCAGATCGATGCCGGTGACGAGTTCCGTCACCGGATGCTCCACCTGCAGGCGGGTATTCATTTCCAGAAAATAGAAATTGCGCTCGCCATCGACGATGAATTCCACCGTTCCGGCCGAATGGTAACCGACTGCCCTCGACAGAGCCACGGCCTGCTCGCCCATGGCCTTGCGCGTCGCCTCATCGAGAAAGGGAGACGGCGCTTCCTCGATGACCTTCTGGTTGCGGCGCTGGATCGAGCACTCACGCTCGCCGAGATAAAGGATGTTGCCGTGTTGATCGCCCAGCACCTGAATTTCAATATGGCGCGGCTGGGTGACGAATTTCTCGATGAAGATGCGGTCGTCACCGAAGGAGGATTTCGCCTCGTTTTTCGAGGACTGAAAACCCTCGCGCGCCTCTACATCGTTAAAGGCGATGCGCATGCCCTTGCCGCCACCGCCGGCAGAGGCCTTGATCATCACGGGGTAACCGATCTGCGATGCGATCCTGACCGCCTCGTCGGCATCCCCGATCAACCCCATATGGCCGGGCACGGTGGAAACGCCGGCTTCCGCCGCAAGTTTCTTCGAGGTGATCTTGTCGCCCATCGCCTGGATGGCGCCAACGGGCGGGCCGATGAAGATGACACCCGCCTTCTCCAGCGCCTCCGCAAAGGCAGCATTCTCCGACAGGAAACCGTAACCCGGATGCACCGCATCCGCCCCGGTCTTCTCGATCGCCTCAAGGATTTTGTCGATGACGATATAGGACTGCGACGAGGGTGCGGGGCCGATATGAACGGCCTCGTCCGCTTGTCTCACATGCAGCGCATTGGCATCCGCATCCGAATAGACCGCAACCGTTGCGATGCCCATCTTCTTCGCGGTCTTGATAACCCGGCAGGCGATCTCGCCGCGATTGGCGATGAGGATTTTCTTGATCATGCGGTTATTTTCCCCTCTTACCCTCACGACGAACGCCGTATCCCGCCCTCAAATCTCGAAAAAGTTCTCGAAGGATTCCGGGAAATTCTGCCGTGCGACGCGCTCATCGATGACAAGCATCGCCTGGTAAGAAAGCGGATCGAAATTCTTTTCCGCCGGCAAGACCTCGCGGCCGAACAGCAGGCTGAGGCGGGCAGCGTCGAGATTGCCGCGCTCGAACGGCTCGGGACCAAAATGGTGCCAGAGCGAGTGCAGGAAGGCCGCATCGATGCGGTGTTCCTTGGAATCGTCCCGCGCCCTTCGAGGTATCATCTTGATGGGCGTTACCCCTTTTGGATTGGCGCGGCGGATGGTGAACTGGATGCCCGTGCTCGGCATGCCGGAGGGAAATCCCTTGTGTTTCGTCATTTCGGGCAGGTTCGCCATCTTTTGTCCTTCCAGAAGCATTTCCATTAAAAGCGGGTCCGCTTTTACGTCCGGATAATGCGTAAATTCAAATAATTAGAGCGCTTTCATGGTCCTATTAAAACCAGAAGCGCTCTACTCTTTTCGTTATTCCTTGCCGATTTTGTCTTGCGTCTTCTGCTCGAAGTCGGAGGCATCGTGGCGTTCATGCAATTGTTCGGACGGATCGCCCGAGGTTTTGTTGACGATCACACCGCGTTTCACCGCAGGGCGTTCGCCGATTTCAAGCGTCCAGCGCATGAGGTTCTTATAACCATCCGCTTCAAGGAAAGCACCGGCATCGCCATAGGCCTGACCGAGCGCGATCTTGCCGTACCAGGGCCAGACAGCCATGTCGGCAATCGTATATTCCGAACCTGCCAGATAGCGGTTGTCGGCGAGATGACGGTCAAGCACGTCAAGCTGGCGTTTCACTTCCATGGCGTAACGGTCGATAGCGTATTTGATCTTGATCGGCGCATAAGCGAAGAAATGGCCGAAACCGCCACCGAGGAAGGGGGCGGAACCCATCTGCCAGAACAGCCAGTTCAGCGCCTGCGTGCGGGCATTGCCCTCTTTCGGCAGGAAGGCGCCGAATTTTTCCGCGAGGTAGACGAGGATCGAGCCGCTTTCGAAAACCCGGGTCGGCTCAGGTGTCGAATGGTCCATCAGTGCCGGAATCTTGGAATTCGGATTGACGCCGACGAAACCGGAACCGAACTGGTCGCCTTCGCCGATCCTGATCAGCCATGCGTCATATTCGGCGCCCTTGTGGCCGGCGGCCAGCAATTCTTCCAGCATGATCGAGACCTTCTGGCCGTTCGGCGTCGCCAGCGAATAAAGCTGCAACGGATGTTTGCCGACCGGCAGTTCCTTGTCATGGGTGGGACCGGCGATCGGGCGGTTGATATTGGCGAACTGGCCGCCATTGCCCTTGTCCCAGGTCCAGACCTTGGGCACTTCGTAACCGGCGGGGAAATTATCTGCGGAGGAGTTCTCGGCCATAAAAATCAGTCCTTGTGCGTTTCGGGAGGGCACCGAAGGTCGGGCGCCTGAACAAACATATAGTAAGGTGGCCGAAGCATTTTTCCAGTCTCAGAGCGGAATAGTGTCGTGTTTCTTCCAGCGGGTCTCGACGTTCTTGCCGCGCAGCGAGGCAAAGGCCCGGGCGATGCGGCGGCGTGAGGAATGCGGCATGATTACCTCATCGATGAAACCGCGCTCTGCCGCCACGAAAGGATTGGCGAAACGCTCCTCATATTCCCTGGTGCGCGCGGCGATCTTTTCCGGATCGGAAAGCTCGGAACGATAGAGGATTTCAGCCGCACCCTTAGCGCCCATGACAGCGATTTCCGCCGTCGGCCAGGCATAGTTCACATCCGCACCGATGTGCTTCGAGGCCATCACGTCATAAGCGCCGCCATAGGCCTTGCGGGTAATCAGCGTCACCATCGGCACCGTCGCCTCCGAATAGGCAAACAGCAATTTCGCGCCATGCTTGATGACGCCGCCAAATTCCTGCGCCGTTCCGGGCAGGAAACCGGGCACATCCACCAGCGTCAGCAGCGGAATGTTGAAGGCATCGCAGAAACGCACGAAGCGGGCGGCCTTGCGCGAACTGTCGATATCAAGGCACCCCGCCAGCACCATCGGCTGGTTGGCGACGACCCCCACCGTCTGACCTTCCAGACGCATGAAACCGGTGATGATGTTTCTCGCGAAAGCCTCCTGCAACTCGAAGAAATCACCCTCGTCGGCCAGCGCGTGGATCAATTCCTTCATGTCGTAGGGCTTGTTGGAACTGTCGGGGATCAGCGTATCGAGACGCGCTTCCAGCCGCGCGGGATCGTCATGAAACGGCCGGACCGGCGGTTTTTCGCGATTGTTCAGCGGCAGAAAATCGAACAGCAGCCGCACATGCTCGAGCGTCTCGATGTCGTTTTCATAAGCGCCATCGGCAACGGAGGATTTTTTGGTGTGGGTGGAGGCACCGCCCAGCTCTTCGGCCGTGACGATCTCGTTGGTCACGGTTTTAACCACATCCGGCCCGGTCACGAACATGTAGGAGGTGTCGCGCACCATGAAGATGAAATCGGTCATGGCAGGCGAATAGACAGCGCCACCGGCACACGGTCCCATGATGACGGAGATTTGCGGCACGACGCCGGACGCGATGACATTGCGCTTGAACACATCGGCATAACCGCCGAGCGAGGCGACACCCTCTTGAATACGCGCGCCGCCGCTGTCGTTGAGCCCGATCACCGGCGCGCCGTTGCGCACCGCCATATCCATGATCTTGCAGATCTTCTGGGCATGGGTTTCCGAAAGTGAGCCGCCGAGCACGGTGAAATCCTGCGAAAACAAATAGACCTGCCGGCCATTGATGGTGCCCCAGCCGGTAACGACGCCATCGCCCGCCACCTTCTGTTCCGCCATGCCGAAATCCACCGCCCGGTGGGTAACGTACATGTCGTATTCCTCGAAGGAACCTTCATCCAGAAGCACATCGATGCGCTCGCGCGCCGTCAGCTTGCCCTTGGCATGCTGCGCATCAATGCGCTTGACGCCGCCGCCCAGCCGCGCTTCGTCGCGGCGCGTCTGCAATTGCTCCAGAATGCTGGGCATGTTTCCTCCATGCGTTTCCTCAAAATCAATAGCTTAGAAAACATTCGCCTAGAAGCCTTGATCGTGCGCGTATGCGTGCCATAAATATTTGCAATATTTAATTTTGCAAAGTTGCAACATGGCGACGGAAAAACTCTTCATCGGCCGCAAGGTCCGCGGCCTTCGCGAAAACGCCCGCGCCACGCAGGCGCAGTTTGCCGAACGGCTGGGCATCTCGGCCAGTTACCTGAACCAGATCGAAAACAATCAGCGCCCCGTTTCCGCCAGCGTTCTGGTGACGCTGGTGGAAAAATTCCAGCTAGACATGGCGGAACTGGCGACGGGTGAAAGCGACCGGCTGGTTTCCGCCGTGCGTGAGGCCCTGAAAGACCCGCTGTTCATGAATTACGAGCCGGGGCTTCAAGAGCTGAAGCTGATAGCCCAGAACGCACCGGGTTTTGCCCATGCGCTTTTGCGCGCCCATCAGGCTTACAGGCAAAACAGCGAGCAACTGGTGCAGCTGGACGACAGGTTGGGCCGTGGAACCGCGCAGGTGGAAAGAACGCCCTATGAGGAGGTGCGTGACTTCTTCCACTTCGTCGACAATTACGTCGACGACATCGATCGTCTGGCGGAGGAGCTTGCGGACGAGTTGGAGATAGACGGTAGCGAGACCTATGGCGTTCTCGCGGCCCATCTGCGCAGCCGTTACGGTGTCCACATCACCAGAACGGAGGCGGCCGGCGGATTGATCCGGCATTTCGATCCGGCCGGCAAAACACTGGCGCTCAGTTCCTACCTCGCTGCACCGACCCGCTGTTTTCAGCTGGCGCTTCAGATTGCCCAGCTTCATGCGGGAGCGACGGTGGACAGAGTGCTGGCCGCCGCCGGTTTCCGCAGCGCGGAAGCCGCGGAAATCTGTCGCATCGGCCTTTACAATTATTTCGCCGCCGCGCTGATCCTGCCCTATGGCCAATTTCACCGGGCCGCGCAGGAATTGCGCCATGATCTGGAACTTCTAGCCGTGCGCTTCGGCGCAAGCCTCGAACAGGTGGCCCACAGGCTCAGCACCCTGCAACGACCGGGCATGAAAGGCGTACCAATCTTTTTCGCCAAGATCGACCGTGCCGGTAACATCACCAAACGCCACAGCGCCACGCGGCTTCAATTTGCCCGTTTCGGCGCGGCCTGTCCGCTCTGGAACATCCATCAGGCCTTCGAAAGCTCCGACAGGATCGTGCGGCAGCTGGCGGAAACGCCTGATGGCGTGCGCTACCTTTCCATCGCCACGCAGATTGAAAAAGCGGGTGCCGGTTTCAACGCGGACAGGCCACGTTATGCCATCGCGCTCGGCTGCGAAATTTCCCATGCGCAGAATTTCGTCTATGCCGATACGCTCGATCTCACCAATACCGCCTCCTTCAAGCCGATCGGCGTTTCCTGCCGGGTCTGTGAAAGGGTCGATTGCGTGCAGCGCGCCGTGCCGCCGCTGAAACGCAGGCTGCATGTCGATCATCTCTCACGCGGGGCCCTGCCCTACCGGATCGCAGACTTCTAGCGCCGCGCGGCCATATCAGGGCAGCGGCACCATCGCGCGCCGCATGATATTTGCATAATAGCCCCAGAACAGCCGGGCGGCGACGGAGCGCCAGGGCGTCCAGAGTTCCGCCCGCTCCGCCAGCCATTTCGCATCCGGCCGGGCTTCCAGCGAAAGCGCGTGGCCCACCGCAGCCCGCAGCGCCACATCCCCGACAGGGAAAATATCCGGGTGACCACCGCAAAACATCAGATAAACTTCCGCCGTCCACGGCCCGATACCGCGAAGCGCCACCAGTTCGGAAAGGGCAACACCCGCCTCCCTGCGCACCACGCCATCAAGATCGATCTGCCCTTCCGTAACCGCGCGCGCCAGCCCTTCCAGCGTCGCCGCCTTGGCACGCGAAAGGCCGAAAGTGGCGCGCAACTCCCCCGGTGCGCCGAGATAATTTTCCGCCGTGACCACGCCGCCTGTGCCGGCAAGGATACGTGCCCATATGGCGTTAGCGCTGGCGCGCGACACCATCTGCGACACGACGATATGGGCAAGGCCGGCAAAACCGGGCTCGTGAATGCGCAACTCCAGCGGACCGGCTTTCTCGATAATAAGGCTAAGAGCCGGGTCGAGGCGGGCAAGATGCTCCAGACCTTCGCTGATATCGTCGAGGCCCCTGATGATTTTCATGTCCGCACAGTCCATATTCTCGTTGGCCCGGCACCGGGTGGCGAGGCGCTTCAAAACATGGCAGAAGAAACCATGCCTTCGCCCATCCGTCAAAAACCGGTTTATCGTTTTGCGCCGAGCCCCAATGGCTCCCTGCATCTGGGCCATGCGCTCTCCGCTTTCCTGAACCATGATATGGCGCGGGAAAATGGCGGACGCTTTCTGCTGCGCATCGAGGATATCGACCAGACGCGCTGCAGCCCGGAGCTGGAGCAGGCGATCTATGATGATCTCGGCTGGCTGGAACTGGACTGGGAAAAACCGGTGCGGCGGCAATCGGAACATTTCGATGAATATCGCGCAGCACTGGACCGGCTGGTCGAAGCGGGCCTCGCCTATCCTGCCTTCTTGAGCCGGGGTGAGACGAAAGCCGTCGTCAGGGCCTTCGAGGCAGAGGGTGGACTCTGGCCGCGCGATCCCGATGGCGCTCCGCTTTATCCGGCGATCGACCGGCAAAGGCCGACAGCAGAACGGGTGGCACTGTTGGCGTCAGGCAGACAGCACGCCTGGCGGCTCGACATGGAAAAGGCGATCCACACCGTGGGCGGCAAGCTGTTCTGGCGCGAAAGTGGCGACGGGGAGACCGGAGAGATCGAAGCCTTGCCGGCGCTCTGGGGCGATGTGGTGCTGTCACGCTCCGATGCACCCTCGAGCTATCATCTTTCCGTGGTGGTGGATGACGCGTTACAGGGCATCACCCATGTGGTGCGCGGCATGGATCTGTTCCACGCAACCGCCATTCACCGGCTGCTGCAAGAACTGCTGGGCCTGCCGCAACCCGCCTATCACCACCACCGGCTGATTTTGGGCGCGGATGGGCGCAAGCTTTCAAAAAGCGAAGGCAGCACCGGCCTTTCCTCTCTTCGCGCCGAAGGAAAAACGCCGTCAGATATCCGCCGGCTTGTCGGCCTCGTCTAGAACCTGCCCGCGGCGCGCGCTGCTACCGCCGATATTGCGGCGGATGATCTGCCGGACCTTGTATTTCATCAGGGCGGCATTCACCTCCGCACCCAGCATGAAGATGACGCCCACCATGTAAAGAAACACCAGCACCACCATGACCGAGGCAAGACCGGCATAGGTTGCGGCATAATTTGCGAAGGTGGAAAGGTAATAGGCAAAGATCGCGGCACCGATGACCCAGAAGATCAGTGTCAGCAGAATTCCGGGCCAGACATCCCAGATGCGGCGTTTGCCGGCCGGAAGCCACAGATGCGCCGCCACCAGACCGGCCGTCAGCATGACGATGGTGCCATAAAGGCCAAGGCTGGAAACCGTATTCAGCGCGTCAGTCAGCCAGGGAAACCGCTGCTCGGCAAAGGACATGGCAACAGGTACGGCAACGAGCACGATGCTGATGCCGGTAAACACAATGACAGCGATCAGCACATAAAGCAGGCTGAGCAGGCGGGTAATGTACCACCAGCGCGTTTCGGTGACGCGATAGGCGCGGTTGAGCGAGATCTGCAGCGCCTCCACGCCGTTCGAGGCAAAATATGCAGCTGCCAGTACGGAGATCGTCAGCAGCCCGCCGCGTGGAATCGTCAGCACCTGCTGCACCTGCGCCGCAAGCGGCCCGGCGATCGCTTCCGGCCAGGTATCGAAAATCAGATGCACCGCCGTTTCGGAAAACTGGTCGGCGCCAAGAAAACCGGCCAGAGCCGTGCCGAAGATCAGGAACGGGAACAGCGCCAGCAGAATGGAAAGCGCCATATGGCTCGCCATCGCCCAGCCGTCATCCTCAGCGAAATGGGAATAGGCATCGAAGGCAACCTTGCCTGCCAGGCGCACTGCGGCAACCATGTCACCTCCATTCATCGGCATTTCATTTGTAACTTCGCCCCGAATATGGGAAATCACCTCTGCTTTGTACAGCGCACAAACCCGCCTTTCGGTTCCCGACTGGGTACAGATTTTGCGCAATGCAATTTTCACGGGCCGGACCATCGGGCCAGAGCAACATTCGGCTTTCCGGAGCGGCATAGATGCCTGAAAAACCCGTCATCATCATTACCGGATGTTCCTCGGGCATCGGCGCCCATTGCGCCGGCGCACTCCACCGCGACGGCTGGCGGGTGTTCGCCACCGTGCGGCGCATCGTCGATATGGCGGCGCTCGAAAATCAGGGTATCGAAACCCTGATCATGGATTACACCAAGCCGGAAACCATCGCCGCCCTGATAGACACGGTCGCCGCCAGAACCGGAGGCCGCATCGACGCGCTCTTCAACAACGGCGCCTATGGCCAGCCGGGCGCGGTGGAGGATTTGCCTGTCGAGGTACTGCGGCAGCAATTCGAAACCAACGTCTTCGGCTGGCACGATCTGACGCGGCGGGTCATTCCCTTCATGCGCAAGCGCGGTTCAGGGCGCATCGTGCATTGCTCCTCCATTCTCGGCCTCGTTCCCTATCGTTATCGTGGTGCCTATACCGCATCGAAATTCGCGATCGAAGGGCTAGGCGTCACCCTGCGCATGGAGCTTCAGGGCAGCGGCATCCATGTAAGCCTGATCGAACCCGGCCCGATCACCTCGAAATTCACCACGACGGCACTTGCCCATGTCAGGGACAAGATCGATCTCGAGAACTCGGCCCATGCGGCGGAATACAAACGTCAGCTGGCGCGCATGGATGGATCAGGCCCGGTCAACCGTCACAAGCTCGGCCCCGAGGCCGTTTATACCGTGCTGAAACACGCCCTGACTGCCGCAAAGCCGAAACCGCATTATCCCGTTACCGTTCCAGCCAAACAGGGGCTGTTGCTGAAACGGCTCTTGCCTGCCGGACTGTTCTATCGTCTGCTGCGCAGATTCGATTGAGGAGGAGTATCCCGCATGTCCGGCTTCACTACCGTTCTGGCCCTTATCGTCATGGGCCTCGTTGTCATCGTGCTGATACGAGGCCTTTTCAACATGTTGAAAGGCCAGGACGCCAACCGCTCCAACAAGCTGATGCAGCTTCGCCTTCTCCTGCAGGCCATCGCCATCGCGCTGATCATGCTGACGCTGTGGCTCACCGGCGGCGGCCGCTGACATGGTGAAGCTGAACAAGATCTACACCCGCACCGGTGACAAAGGCACGACGGCGCTGGTTTCCGGCCCGCGCCGCCTGAAGCACGATCTTCGCGTCGAGGCCTATGGCACGGTGGACGAGACGAATTCGGCGATCGGCGTGGCGCGGCTTCATACAGGTGGGCTGGAAAAGCTTGATGCCATGCTGTTCCGCATCCAGAACGACCTTTTCGACCTCGGCGCCGATCTCGCCACCCCGGAAACCGATGAGCCGCCGGCCTACGAGCCGCTGCGCATTGTCGAAAGCCAGGTCACCCGGTTGGAAAACGAAATCGACGACCTCAACGCCACACTCGAACCGCTGACCTCCTTCGTGCTGCCGGGCGGCAATGCGGCGGCGGCCAACCTGCACCTGGCGCGCACCATCTGCCGACGGGCGGAGCGGCTGATGGTGGAACTTTCGGTCACCGAGGCCGAGATCGTCAGCCCGGCTGCCATCAAATATGCCAACCGCCTGTCCGACTTCCTGTTCGTTGCCGCCCGTTTCGCCAATGATGCCGGCAAGGCAGACATATTGTGGGTTCCCGGCAAGAACCGCTAAAGCGCACCGGTTGCGCAAACGAAGGGCATTCGATGTTCATACCGCTGCACGATGCGAATTCCCTCAAACACATCCGGCTGCAATATGTCACAATCAGCCTGATCGTGGTCAATGTGCTGGTCTGGCTGTTCACCGGCGTGTTTGCCAGCGATGTGCAGGCCAATGCCGCGGCACTCGGCCTCGGTTTCATTCCGGCTGTTGTGTTCGATTACGCCTATCTGGAGCCCGCCTTGCAGGTGGTGCCGGATGATCTGACCGTCGTCACCTATGCGTTCCTGCACCTGGATTTCTGGCATCTGGCGGGGAACATGCTATTTCTGTGGGTCTTCGGCGACAATGTCGAGGATGCGCTCGGCCATTTCCGTTTCCTGATCTTTTACATCGCCTGCGCCATTGCCGGCGCGCTGTTGCACGGCTTCGTCGCGCCCACATCGGAAGGGCCATTGATCGGCGCATCGGGCGCGGTTTCCGGCGTCGTCGCGGCCTATTTCCTCCTGCATCCCAAGGTGCGCGTCTGGGTGCTGGTATTCATGCGCATTCCGCTTCCCCTGCCCGCCTTCATTCCGCTGGCGCTGTGGATCGGCCAGCAGTTCCTGATGCTGGCGCTCGGGCTGGAGGAAAACGTGTCCTGGGGCGCGCATGTCGGCGGTATATTGGCGGGTGCCGTAATGGTGATTTTCATGCGCAGGCCGGGCGTTCCCCTGTTCGACCGCACTATTGTTCCGCCGAGGGCGGCGCAGTTCAAGAATCCGTCGCAAACGGCAGGGTTGTCGCAAATCGAACGGGGCTATGACGGGAGCAGATGAGCCCGTGACGAAGAGATAATTTATTTACGTTAACGTCAACGTAAGATATGCCTTGCGTGCATGTGATAATGAACATTGCTCCGTTGTGTTTGCGGGAAAAATGCTTATCCATGTCGCCAACCTGTTTTTGGAGGTCCGCGCGGTTCATCGCCTCGCGGACAGGAGTTTGAGGAAAACCGCCGATGAAGATCCTTGTCCCAGTCAAACGAGTTGTTGATTACAACGTCAAGATCCGTGTGAAATCGGATGGTTCGGGCGTTGAGCTTGCAAATGTGAAGATGTCGATGAACCCGTTCGACGAAATCTCGGTGGAAGAGGCTCTGCGGCTGAAAGAAGCCGGCAAGGCCGAAGAAGTCGTGGTCGTGTCGATCGGCCCGGCCAAGGCGGAAGAGACGCTGCGCACCGCGCTCGCCATGGGTGCCGACCGCGCCATCCTGATAGAGACCGACGAAACGGTCGAACCGCTCGCTGTCGCCAAGCTCCTGAAGGGCGTGGCGGAAGCCGAACAGCCCGGCCTCGTCATCGTTGGCAAGCAGGCAATCGACGACGACAGCAACCAGACCGGCCAGATGCTGGCCGCCCTTCTCGGCTGGGGCCAGGGCACCTTCGCCTCCAAGGTCGTACCATCCGACGGCAAGGTCGCTGTGACCCGCGAAGTCGATGGCGGTTTGCAGACGGTTGAACTTAAGCTTCCGGCCGTCGTCACCACCGATCTTCGCCTGAACGAACCGCGTTACGCCTCGCTGCCGAACATCATGAAGGCAAAGAAGAAGCCGCTCGACAAGAAGACCCCGGCCGATTTCGGCGTCGATGTCACGCCGCGTCTGAAGGTGCTGAAGACCGAGGAGCCTGCGGGCCGCAAGGCCGGCATCAAGGTCGGCTCGGTAGCCGAACTCGTCGAAAAGCTCAAAGCCGACGGCGTCCTCTAAGGTTTCGGAAAAGGGAGATTACATCATGGCCATTCTTCTTCTGGCAGAACACGACAACGCAACCCTTTCCGACCTGACGGCGAAGACGCTGACGGCGGCAACACAAATCGGCGGCGACGTGCATGTGCTCGTTGCCGGTTCTGGCGCAAAGGGTGCCGCAGACGCGGCGGCGAAGCTTTCCGGCGTTGCCAAGGTACTGCTTGCCGACGACGCATCCTATGCCAACGCGCTCGCCGAGCCGCTGGCCGCGTTGATCGTTTCGCTCGCACCCTCCTATGACGTCATCATCGCGCCGGCCACCGCATCGGCCAAGAACGTCACTCCGCGCGTGGCGGCTCTTCTCGACGTAGCCCAGATCTCGGAAATCATCGAGGTCGTCAGCCCGGATACGTTCAAGCGCCCGATCTATGCCGGCAACGCCATCCAGACGGTGCAGGCAAGCGACGCCAAGAAGGTCATCACCGTGCGCCCGACCGCTTTTGCGGCCGCCGCTGAAGGCGGTTCGGCACCGGTTGAGGCGATCGGCGCTGCCGAAAACCCCGGCGTTTCCGTTTTCGTGTCCGACGCGCTGGCCTCTTCCGACCGGCCGGAACTGACATCTGCGAAGATCATCATCTCGGGCGGCCGTGCACTCGGCTCCTCGGAGAAGTTCCGCGAAGTGATCCTGCCGGTTGCCGACAAGCTCGGTGCCGCCGTTGGCGCATCGCGTGCGGCAGTCGATGCCGGTTATGCGCCGAACGACTGGCAGGTCGGTCAGACCGGCAAGGTCGTGGCACCGCAGCTTTACATCGCTGCCGGCATTTCGGGCGCCATCCAGCATCTGGCCGGCATGAAGGATAGCAAGGTCATAGTTGCCATCAACAAGGACGAGGAAGCGCCGATCTTCCAGGTTGCCGATTATGGCCTCGTCGCGGACCTGTTCGAGGCTCTGCCGGAACTCCAGAAGGCACTGTGATTTTAAGCAGTTAACCAAAGGCGGCGCGTTTTTTGAACGCGCCGCCTTCTCTTTGCGGCGATATGCGTAACATCGCCGCAAATGACGCAGATGAAATCCCACGAGGAGACCAGCATATGACCGCCCCCTTTAAAAACATCGGTATCATCGGAGCCGGTCAAATGGGTTGCGGCATCGCGCATGTTTCCGCCTTGGCCGGTTACAAGGTCCATATTTACGATCTTTCCAAGGATGGCATCGAAGCCGGCCTTGCCACGATCAACGGCAATCTTGCCCGCCAGGTTACCAACGGCAAGCTTTCCGACGACGCCCGCAAAGAGGCGCTCGCGCTCATCAGCGGCTCGACGGATATCAACGATCTGGCGCCGATGGATCTGGTGATCGAGGCTGCGACCGAAAACGAGGAAATCAAGCGCAAGATTTATGCGCAGGTCTGCCCGGTGTTGAAGCCCGAGGCGCTTTTGGCCACCAACACCTCTTCGCTCTCCATCACCCGCCTTGCATCAGCGACCGACCGCCCCGAACAATTCATGGGCATCCACTTCATGAACCCGGTGCCTGTCATGAAGCTGGTGGAGTTGGTGCGCGGCATCGCCACCAACGAAAAGACCTTTGACGCGGCAAAGGACTATGTGCGGACGCTGGAAAAGGCGATCACCGTCGCCGAGGATTTTCCGGCTTTCATCGTCAACCGCATCCTGCTGCCGATGATCAACGAGGCAATCTATACGCTGTACGAGGGCGTCGGTTCGGTGGAAGCCATCGACACCGCCATGCGGCTCGGCGCCAACCATCCGATGGGACCGTTGCAGCTTGCCGACTTCATCGGTCTCGACACCTGTTTGTCGATCATGCAGGTGCTGCATGACGGTCTGGCCGACAGCAAATACCGCCCCTGCCCGCTGCTGGTCAAATATGTCGAGGCCGGCTGGCTCGGCCGCAAATCCGGCCGCGGCTTTTACGACTATCGCGGCGAGACGCCGGTTCCGACACGTTGATCCTTTGATTGCTGTCCTCTTCACACAACACAACTGTCGTTCAGGCCAAAATGCAATCTATGCGATCATTAAGTAAGTAGACGCGCAATGCGCGCAAACCCCAAAGTCACAACTGTGATTCTTTTGGGGGCTTTCATGAAAATTTATATTGCGATGTCTGTTGTTGCCATTCTCGCTACCGGCTGTGTTTCGGAAAATCCGCGGGAAATAGTCAGAAGGGCAGGCTATCTCACGACCGTTCCGCCCAGCACCAACTACGGCCCAGGCAACATCGTCTGGAAAAAGATCAATCGGTATAACGACAAAGACGATGTCTCTCTTGGTTACATATGCTCTCCAGAATATGTGAAACTTCCCGGAACGCCTGAAAAAGGAACGGGAGAAATCAACGATTTCGGACGCAAGAAAGATTTTTCCTTCAACGGAGACAATCTCCAGAAACTTGGTTTTTCAACCAGCGCACAATATGTGAGCAACCTGACAATCAAGTTCAGCAATATCGAGTATCTTGAATACGGCCTCGATAAACTCGAAGCCATCGAAAAAGATCTCGGGCCGGAGTGCCGAAACATTCTCCGCAAACAGCGGAAAAAGCAAAACGCGCATATCGTGCGTTCTGCTTTCAAGGCAGATCTGGACTACTCTATTACCTACAAAGCATCGACCAACGCTTCCATCAAGGCCGCAGTCCTGAAGGAAATTGAAGCCGGCTTCGGCATCACTCTGGAAGGTAATCAGGGGCGTGTTGGCCGAGGTCTCTATTATGGCGTGTCAATCGACCCACTGTACTGACCTCGAGAGGAGATATCGGCAGTCATCTGACTGCCGATATCAACGCCTTGGCATCCTCGCTGTCCCAGGCTGCCGGGCCGTTCATGGCCGCAAGCAGGCAGCCTTTTTCGTCCAGAAGCAACGTCGCGGGAAGGCCGAAGGCCAGCCCTTCTTTTTTCAGCACGTTAAAGACGCCCATGGAACTGTCGCGATAGAGCTTCAGCGCATCGATCTTGTATTCGTCCATGAAGGCTTTCGGTTTTTCATCTGCGCCGGTGTCGATATTGACAGCTACGACCTCAAAGCCGTCGTTGCCCTTTTCCTTCTCGAGTGCGTTCAGCGCAGGCATTTCTTCCCGGCACGGCACACACCAGGTGGCCCACAGGTTGAGGAGAACCGCCTTACCCTTGAGATCGGCAAGCGACATGTCCGACCCTTGCGGCCCCTTGAAGGACAGCGGGATGACGCGCGGTGTATCCGTGGCCGACATGGCCGCCACCTGGCCTTTCAGAAGGGGTTTCAGCGAGGCGATGCGGTTTGCCGCACCCTCACATAAACCGCCCTCGGCAACCGCTGCCCCTTGAACCAGGCTCTCAGACCCAATATGCCTGAACCAGACCGCACCCGCGCCGAACACGACACCGGCAACGGCAGCAATTGCAACCAATCTGGCGGAAGGAAGCCTGAACGGCCTTTTTTCTGTCATCGAATACTCCAAGGCACTGAGAACATGGCTGACGGCACAGATCAGAAATCCTCCAACCAGATGTGGGGCGGACGTTTCGCTTCCGGCCCCTCAGCCATCATGGAAGAGATAAATGCCTCCATCGGCTTCGACAAGAAGCTTTATGCCCAGGACATCCGCGGCTCAATCGCGCACTCCACCATGCTGGCGGAAAAAGGCATTATTTCGCAGGAAGATAAAGACAAGATCGTTCACGGCCTGAACACGATCCTGTCAGAAATCAAAGCCGGCACCTTCGAATTCTCGCGCAAGCTCGAAGACATTCACATGAACATCGAAGCGCGCCTTGCAACCCTCATCGGTACGGCAGCCGGCCGCCTGCACACCGCCCGTTCGCGCAACGACCAGGTGGCGCTCGATTTCCGCCTCTGGGTGAAGGAAGAGCTGCAAAAGACCGAGGGCATGCTGACGGCGCTTATCGCCGCCTTCCTCGATCGCGCCGAAGAAAATGCCGATACGGTCATGCCCGGCTTCACTCATCTGCAGACCGCGCAGCCCGTCACCTTCGGCCATCATTGCATGGCTTACGTGGAAATGTTCGGCCGTGACCGCGCCCGCGTGCGCCACGCCATCGAGCATCTGGATGAAAGCCCGATCGGTGCCGCTGCCCTTGCCGGCACCGGCTACCCCATCGACCGCCACATGACGGCAAAGGCGCTTGGCTTCCGCGAGCCAACCCGCAACTCCATCGACACCGTATCCGACCGCGATTTTGCGCTGGAGTTCCTGTCGATCGCCTCGATCTGCGCCACGCATTTGTCGCGTCTCGCCGAAGAAATCGTCATCTGGTCGACGCCGCAATTCGGTTTCATCCGCCTGTCGGACGCTTTTTCCACCGGCTCGTCAATCATGCCGCAGAAGAAGAACCCCGACGCCGCCGAACTGGTGCGCGCCAAGACCGGCCGCATCAACGGCTCGCTGGTAGCACTTCTGACTGTCATGAAGGGTCTGCCGCTCGCCTATTCCAAGGACATGCAGGAAGACAAGGAACAGGTTTTCGATTCCGCCGAAAGCCTGGAACTGGCGATTGCCGCCATGACCGGCATGATCCGCGACCTCGAAGTCCGCAAGGACCGCATGCGCGCGGCGGCCGGTTCGGGATACTCCACCGCCACCGATCTCGCCGACTGGCTGGTGCGTGAGGCGGGCCTGCCCTTCCGCGACGCCCACCATGTGACCGGCAATGCCGTAGCGCTGGCGGAAAAGAAGGGCTGCGATCTGGCCGATCTTTCGCTCGAGGATTTGCAGGCGATCCACCCCGCCATCACCAGTGGCGTTTTCGACGTTCTTTCGGTCGAGGCATCGGTTGCCAGCCGCGTGAGCTTCGGCGGCACCGCCCCTTCGGAAGTGAAGAAGCAGATCGCCTGGTGGCGCGGACGTAACTGATAAATTCGCGTTACGCTGCGATCACAAGAAACAGGGTGCACAAGCGCCCTGTTTTTCGTTATCAGAGAGGCACATATTTCCTTTGGACAGGCTCATGCTTTCAAAAACCGCGCGCAAACTCATCGTTCCCATCGGCATGACGCTCGCCGTCAGCCTCGCTCTCAGTGCCTGCGGGCGAAAAGGCGATATCGATCCGCCGAGCACGCCGGTTGAAATGCGCAACAAACGCAATGCCGACGGAACGGAAACGAAACCGGCAACGGCGGAACGGCCCTTCATCCTCGACAAGCTTCTCTGACGGATAAAAAACCGTGAACCATTTTGGCTATATCGACGGCGTGCTGCACGCCGAAAACGTGCCCGTGCCTGAGATCGCCAAGGCGGTCGGCACACCATTCTATGTCTATTCCACCGCGACGCTGGAGCGCCATTACAAGGTGTTTTCCGGTGCTTTCGCGGATGTGGACGCCATGGTCTGTTACGCCATGAAGGCCAATTCCAATCAGGCGGTGCTGAAGACGCTGGCGAAACTCGGCGCTGGCATCGACGTGGTCTCCGGCGGCGAATTGCGCCGGGCGCTCGGCGCCGGCGTGCCGGCAAGCCGCATCATGTTTTCCGGCGTCGGCAAGACGGTGGCGGAAATGGATTACGCGCTGGATGCCGGCATCTACTGCTTCAACATCGAGTCCGAGCCGGAGCTGGAAGTCCTCAACCTGCGCGCCGTCAAGGCCGGTAAAAGGGCGCATGTTTCCTTCCGCATCAATCCTGACGTGGATGCGCGCACCCACGCCAAGATTTCCACCGGCAAGAAGGAAAACAAGTTCGGCATTTCCTATGAGCGTGCCCGTGCGGTCTACGCCCATGCCGCCACCTTGCCCGGTATCGAAGTTACTGGCATCGACATGCATATCGGCAGCCAGATCACCGAATTGCAGCCTTTCGAGGATGCCTTCCGGCTGCTGCGCGAACTGGTGGAGTCCCTGCGCACTGACGGACATAAGATCAGCCACGTCGATATCGGCGGTGGCCTCGGCATCCCCTATCGGGAAGACAACAACCCGCCGCCGTTGCCGGATGCCTATGCGCATATCGTCAAGAACGAGCTGAAAAGCCTCAATTGCAAGATCATCACCGAGCCCGGACGCCTGATCGTCGGCAATGCCGGTATTCTGGTGACGGAAGTGATCTATGTGAAGGATGGCGGCGAAAAGAACTTCGTAATCGTCGATGGTGCGATGAACGACCTCATTCGTCCGACGCTTTATGAGGCCTATCACGGCATCCGCCCGGTGGTGCAGCCTGCCGAGGACACACCGCGTATCAAGGCGGATATTGTCGGCCCCGTTTGCGAGACCGGTGACTATCTGGCACTGGACCGCGAGATGGCCGCACCGCAGCCGGGTGATCTGATCGCCGTCAGCTCCGCCGGTGCTTATGGCGCCGTGCAGGCAGGCACCTATAATTCGCGCCTGCTGGTGCCGGAAGTGCTGGTAAAGGGCGACAAGTTCCACGTCATCCGCCCGCGCGGCACCTATGAGGAACTGATCGCTCTCGATTCCGTACCCGCCTGGCTCGATTGATCCTGCCCAATTGATCACAATTGAGCGAAGCTGCCTAAAAAATGGGGGTGAGCATCCGCTTGCCCTCGTCTTCGCCACAAAGAATGTTATCCTTGCCCCTCAGAATACAAGCAGCTCGCCGTTCCGGGAATGGCGTTTGACGTGGCCAGAACCGGGAGAACGGATTGATGACCACAGCCGGAGAGGACAGGACAGGCAGAAAGCGCCCGACCGGCGCATTCGCGCAGCGGCCAGACCTTGCCCGCCGGGTTGCGGCTAAACGCTTCTTCGCAAAAATCGTGCTGTTTTCGGAAAGGGTAGCGCCGAAGACCCTGTGGCCGCTCTCCATCGCCGCCGTATTTCTCGTGCTCGCCTGGTTCGGCCTCTACCGGCACATGCCTGACTTCCTGCGGCTTGGCATTGTTTTCCTGCTGGTTTTCGGTTTCATCAGCACCATTATGCCGATCGTCCGGTTGAAATGGCCGACGGATAATGATGCTTCGCGTCTTCTGGAAGAGCGCAACGGTCTGGCGCACCAGCCGGTCGGCGTGCAGGAAGACGAACCGGCCTTCGACACACCCATTTCCCGCGCTTTGTGGAAAGAACACCAGATCCGCATGGCGGAACGGATCGCCGCGCTCAATGCCGGTCTGCCGAAACCCGATATCGCCCGTTACGACCGCTCGGCATTACGCGCCATTCCGGCCCTTTTTCTGGTCGCCGCCTTCGGTTTTTCCTATTCCAATGGTGCAGGCACGATTGCGGATGCCTTCCGCAGCCGGCCGGCCGTCGGTCCGCTCAATCCCGATATCCGTCTCGACGCCTGGGTGACGCCGCCCGCCTATACCGGCCGCGCCCCGATCTTCCTGACCGGACGCGATGCGACCGGCCGCGACGCGGTTTCCGTGCCGCAATCCTCCAAACTGACGATCCGCATGACGGGTGGCGATGGTGGCGAGGAAGTGACCTTCGAGCCTGAGACCGCCGGCGCCCTGCAAAAGCTTGCTCCCGAGGCGACGCGTGCCGACAGCGCAAGTGGCGATGTGGCCGTTCAGACCGAAAAGCGCGCGCCGGATCAACCTGTCACGCCGCGCACCTTTGCCATGGATGTTACCGAAAGCGGCATGATCACCGCCAACGGCGAACAATGGGTGTTCAACGTCATCCCCGACCAGCCACCGACCATCGCCTTCGACAATATGCCGCGCCGCGCCGTCAACGGCGCACTGGAGGTGGGTTTCACCGCCAAGGACGATTATGGCATCAAGGAAGCCCATGCCATCATCGAGCCGCTTGGCGTTGCGCAGGGTGCGACAGCACTTTACCCGCCGCCGGAATTTAAGCTCGATCTCCCGCGTCAGAACAATCGCGAGATCAAGGGCCTGACCAGCCGCAACCTGACCGAACACCCGATGGCAGGCAAACGCGTGCGCATCACGCTGGTGGCAACTGATGGTGCCGGCCAGACCGGCCGCAGCCCCGCGCATGAAATGGTGCTGCCGGGGCGCAACTTCTCCGAACCGCTGGCGGCTGCCGTTGCCGAACAGCGGCAGATCTTCTCTCTGGACACACGCCAGATGCCGAAGGCGATCGCCTATAACGAGGCGGTGGGTCTGCGCCCGGAAGAAACCATTCCCAACACCACGCATTATCTCCTGCTGCAATCGGCGCAGACCCGCATGCGGCTCGCCTATAATCAGGAGATGCTGAAGAATACCGCAGACTATCTCTGGGAGATCGCGCTCGGCATCGAGGATGGCGATCTTTCGCAGGCGGAAAAACGCCTGCGCGATGCGCAGACCGCGCTTTCCGAGGCGCTTCAGCGCAGTGCCTCCGACCAGGAGATTGCCAAGCTGATGCAGGAACTGCGCGAGGCGATGCAGCAGTTCATGAGCGAGCTTGCACAGCGCATGCAGAATGCGCCGCAAGCCAACATGAACCAACAGGCGCAAAACGTTCTCCGCCAGCGCGATCTGGAAAACATGATGAACCAGATCGAGAACCTCGCCCGCTCCGGCAATCGCGACGCGGCGCAGGAAATGCTCTCGCAACTGCAACGGATGATGAACAATCTGCAGGCAGGGCGCCCGCAACGTCAGGGCCAGCAGGGGCAGCAACAGAGCAGCAAGATGCGCCAGCAGATCGACAAGTTGGGCGAAATCTTGCAACAGCAGCAGAAGCTGATGGACGAGACTTTCAAGCTCGACCAGGCCCTGCGCGACCGCATGCAGCGCGGCGACCCGCAGGATGGCGGCGAAGGCGAAGACCCGCAGATGGGCGAAAACGGCCAGCAGCCGCAACAGGGCCAGCAGGGCGAGAACAGCCAGCAAGGCGGACAGCCCAACGACCAGATGACCGCCGAACAATTGCGCGAGGCGCTGAAAAACCTGCGGGCGCAGCAGGATGCGCTCGGCAAGCAGCTCGGCGAATTGCAGCAGGGCCTTCGCGATCTCGGCATGGAACCGGGTGAAAACTTTGGCAAGGCGCAGCAGGAAATGCAGGGCGCCGGCGAAGCGCTGGGCAAGAGCCAGGGTGAACAGGCCGTCGAAGGCCAGGGCAATGCGCTGAACGCGTTGCGCCAGGGCGCACAGGACATGATGGGCCAGATCATGCAGGCCATGCGCCAGCAGGGCCAGCAGCCCGGACAGGGACAGGAAGGCATGGCGGGTCAGGGCGGCCAGAACGGCCGCGACCCGCTCGGCCGTCCCCGCAGCACGACCGGCCCGGATTTTGGCGATCAGGTGAAGGTGCCGGACGAAATCGACGTGCAGCGCGCCCGCGAAATTCTCGAAGCCATCCGCGAAAAACTCGGCAACAACCCGCCCGACGAAGTCGAACGGCACTATCTGGAGCGGTTGCTGGATATCAAGTGAGGATAGGGGCGGCCATTCCTGGCGATCCGGCCTGTTTAACCTCGCGCCTTTTTGAGGAAAGGCCAGCTTATCAAACACTCAACGTCATCCTTGGCCTTGTGCCGAGGATCCAACCACGTCTCAATCAATCGAGACGTTGCAGATGCTCGGGACAGGCCCGAGCATGACGGCGGAGAGAGTTGACAACTCCGCAACAAAAAAGGCGGCCCAAAGGGCCGCCCTTTCTCAAATCTCTGTAGCCTTATCGCTCAGGCCGCCAGCGCACGCGCCACAGCCTTGCGGATATCAGGAAGCGCGAAGGGTTTGGACACGACATCGACGATCTTTTCAGCGAGATCGTCGGCACGTTCGCGCTGTTCGGCATAACCCGTCATCAACAGGATGCGCATGGCCGGGAAGCTTGCGGCAGCGCGGTGCGCCAGCTCGATGCCATCCATGACCGGCATGCGGATATCCGAAAGAAGAAGATCGAAACTGGTCTCCTGAAGCTTCTCCAGCCCCTGCTCGCCATCGGCCGCCTCATGGGTCTCGTGACCGTCGAGACGCAGGGCACGGGCAACGAAGGCCCGCAATGCATCCTCATCTTCGGTAATCAGAATCTTCGCCATTAATCATTGCTCCTGGGCATCATTTCCAGCCGTGAGCAACATCGCAGGCTCCTCTTTTCAAGAGGTAAACACCCAGCCCTTCGCTGGGTGAATGGTTAATGAGGCGTCTCCGCCATGTGCCGTTCCGGCACGGCGAAAAGCCGCTCAGGCGTCGCCGGTGACAACACCGACAAAGGGCAATTCGCGGAAGGCGTAAGCGACATCCATGCCGTAACCGACAACGAAATAATCCGGACATTCGAAACCGACATAATCGGCCTCCAGATCTTCCTTGCGCTTGACCTTCTTGTCGAGCAGCACGGCGATGGTGACGTGGCGGGCGCCGCGCTCGTAAAGCAGCTCCTTGGCAAAACGCAGCGTGCGACCGGATTCAAGAATATCGTCGATCAAAAGGACATCGCGATCCTTCACGTCGCTATCGATATCCTTGACGATCTTCACGCCCTGCGAAACCGTGCCGGCGCCATAGCTCGAAAGCGTGATGAATTCGACTTCGGGAGCAAGGCCGCTATCATGCAGCGCACGGATAAGATCGGCCGCGAAAATGAACGATCCCTTGAGCACGGCGATGACCAGCAAATCCTTGGTCGGGCCACCGGCGATGTGCTTGGCCATATCGCGATTGCGCTCGGCAATCTGCTCGGCGGTGTATAGCGGCTCGATATTTTTTCCACGGACGACGGGCATTCTTTCTCCTGTGCTGCGCCTTGCCGATTTTACCTTTCAGTAAAAATACGAAGACCACGCGTTAGCACAGTCAACGTTCGGACGCACCCGCCTCGACGAAGGAAAGCTTGATCTCCGGCGTTTTTCCACCGGGATGGCGCAACTTTGCCGAAAATCCGTGGCTGAAACCGGGCTGCATCTGCCTGACCGGCGGCTCGATGACCATGCTGGCAACCAGCTGCCCCTTGGCGACGAAGAGATCGGCGCGAAGTGCGGGCACCTCTTCCAGGGCAGTGCCGTTATTTTCCACGATGCCGTTGATGAGCAGGACATCCATGCCGCCCGCCTCCTGCGGTGTGACGGTGACATGGGAAATGGCAAGCGGGTTCGCAGCCACAACCACTGGCTTTTCCGGCACGACCACAGACAGGCCGCCCGAGCAGACGAAAACAAAAATGGCGAGCGCCGCGACCAGCGCCGAATAGGCATCCACCGACAGGCGCGACAATTTGCGATCTACCCAGCCGATGAATGCATAACCGAGCGCACTGACGGTGACGGACGGTTTTTCCATCTGCCGGCGCGCTGCGCCGCGATTATCGTTTCCGGGCTGACGCGCACGGTTTTCCTTGATGGTGACAAATTCCGCGTCTACCACATCGGAGCCTGGGTTTACCGTCCGCGCTGTCCGGCGCGCCGGCGCTTCCGGCATCAGGAGGTCGAAATCGAATGCCGCTTGCCGGCGAGATGAACGGAACATAGCCATAGAATTCCTTGGGTGAGGTTTTCCGGCCCGCAAAACTGGGCATTGCAACGAATCCTGCCAAGTTTTAAATTTAATTGGTTAATGCTTCGCAAAAACGGCTCGCATAGGCCACCGGAACCGGGTTAAACGGCGCATCCGGGCCTTACGCGCCAGCGGTTTGCGAACCACCACGAAACGAAGAGACTGGAAGTCCGTTGATCCATTTCGAAAATGTCGGGTTGCGTTACGGCATGGGCCCCGAGATCCTGAGGGACATGACCTTCGACATTCCCAAGGGTTCGTTCCAGTTTCTGACCGGCCCTTCGGGTGCCGGCAAGACCACGTTCCTGCGCCTGCTCCTGATGTCGCTGCAGCCGACGCGCGGCAATATCCGCATGTTCAACCGCGATGTGTCGCGCATTCCGCGCAGCGAACTGCCCATGCTGCGCCGCCGCGTCGGCATCGTCTTTCAGGATTTCCGCCTGCTGGATCATCTGACGACCTATGAGAATGTCGCCCTGCCGCTGCGCGTGCGCGGCAAGGAAGAGAGCGCCTACCGCAACGATGTGATCGAGCTTCTGAAATGGGTCGGGCTTGGTGAACGCATCAATGTGCTTCCGGCGATCCTCTCCGGCGGGGAAAAGCAACGCGCTGCCATTGCCCGCGCATTGATGGACCAGCCGGAAATATTGCTGGCCGACGAGCCGACCGGCAACGTCGATCCGCCGATGGCCAAGCGCCTTCTCAACCTATTCCTGGAGCTTAACCGGCTGGGTACCGCGGTGGTCATCGCCACCCATGATTTCGGCCTGATGGACCAGATCGACGCGCGCCGGATGATCCTTACCGAGGGGCGGCTCGATATCTATGAATGAGATCAACCGCAAACAATTGACGCCTGACACGGCAGCCGCCAAACGCCCGGCGATGCGCATCCGCCCGATGGCGCCCATTCTGCCGCCCTCCAACATTCAGGGCAACGCACTGATGGTGGTGATCGCCATCATGGCGTTTCTCGCCTGCCTGACGCTCGGTGCCGTCTCCATGGTGCGCGCCACCGCCGCCACCTGGCAGAGCCAGATTTCCCGCGAAATCACCATCCAGATCAAGCCCGAGGACGGGCTGGACATGGATGCGGCGCTGACCAAGGCGCGTAATCTGGCGCTCACCTTTGTCGGCACACGGGATGGCACCATCCTCGACGACGCCGCCACCGCGCGTCTTCTCGAGCCGTGGCTCGGCAGCGGTCTCGATCTTTCCGAACTGCCGGTGCCGCGCCTTGTCGTCATTACCATCGATGAAAACCACCCGCCCGATTTTCAGGCGATGCGCGACATGCTGAAGGCCGAAATTCCGCAGGCGTTTCTGGACGACCACCGCACATGGGTCGACAGGCTCGTCTCCATGGCCAGAACCACGGTCATGATCGGCGTCGGTGTCCTCATCCTCGTCTTCACCGCCATGGTGCTGACGGTGGTGTTTGCGACGCGCGGAGCGCTTTCCGGCAACCGGCACATTGTCGAGGTTCTGCATTTTGTCGGTGCCGAAAGCAGCTTCGTGGCGCGGGAGTTCCAGAAGCACTTCCTGAAAATCAGCCTCAAGGGGGCGGCGGCGGGCAGCGCCCTTGCTGCCACGGTTTTCCTCGCTGCCGGTTTCTGGCAATCGAGCACGGTCGCAACGCCACAGAGCGATCAGGCAAGTGCGCTGTTTGGCTCCTTTTCCGTTGGCCTCAGTGGTTATATCGGCATCGCCACAACGATGATCATCATCGCGCTCCTCACCACCATCACGGCGCGCGTGACCGTCATCCGCACGATCGACGATATCGACCGTGTCCGTTCCGATCCGTCGAAAAGCGACGGTGTCGCATCGTGATACCGTCTTCCAAATCTCGCGAGGAAACTGCACCCGTCACAAGCCGGATGTAACCTGCGGACGGTGGACAAAAATGCCTGTTCCTTGCCTTAATCGGCGAGTATTCAGGAGGAATGTTTGTGAGTCGGACGGACCATGATCAGGATCAGACGACCACGCAACCGGCCAAAAAGGGCCTGTTGTCGCGGCGAAGCCGCTTGCGCCGTTTTATTCGCGGTCTCATCCTGCTTTGCGTCATTACTCTTGGGGCTTTTTCAGGCGGTTTTTTGTGGTTCGCCGATTCCGTTGCGTCCATGCGCCCGCCCGAGGGCGCGAAGGGCGACGCGATCATCGTCCTGACCGGTGGTTATCAACGCATCGAACAGGCTGTCGGCCTGCTGCGGGATGGCGTTGGCAAGCGCCTTCTGATCTCCGGCGTCAACCCCGCCACCACCCGCACGCAAATCCGCAAGATGACGCAGGGATCTTCGGACATGTTTTCCTGCTGCGTGGACATGGGCTACAAGGCCATTGACACCATCGGCAACGCCAATGAGGCTGCGAGCTGGATACGCGATCACGGTTATTCCGCCATCGTCGTCGTCACCAACAATTACCATATGCACCGCAGCCTGCATGAGTTGCGCAATGCCAGCCCGCAGACGGAATTCATCGCCTACCCCGTCATCAGCGCGGACCTTGCCCGCACCAACTGGTTCGTGGAGCCGGATGTCGTCCGAACCATGCTTTACGAATATATGAAATTCGTGATCGCGGCGGGACGCGACCTGACCGGTCTCGGCAAGGGTGACGGCCTGCGCAAGGCCGCCGCCGATCATCCCGCCATCAAGGCGTCAGCCGCTTCCCCATGAATGGCGAGAACAGGCTTGCTGCCGGGCCTTGTTTTCGTGTAGGCGTCTGGCATCGGCATCCGGCATCGAGGCGCGCTCAAGGGCTTCGGAACGGCTGCGCCCCGGGATGTCTGTTGATGCTCAAGCTGCGCTCTTTTCTTTTCAATACGCTCTTTTATCTCAATCTGATTGTCCGCATGATCGTGCTGACGCCGATCTATTTCATCCTGCCGCGCAAAATAGCCTATGAAATTCCCAAGAACTGGGCGCGATCCAACCATTGGCTGATGAAGGTCATCGTCGGCACCACCTTCGAGGTCGAGGGGCTGGAAAACATTCCCGAAACCGGCTGTATCTTCGCGCCCAAGCACCAGTCCTTCTGGGACACCTATGCGCTGCTGCCCAACCTTCCCGATCCGGTCTATATTCTGAAGCGCGAGCTTTTATGGATTCCGCTGTTCGGCTGGTATGCGATGAAGCAGCGCATGATCCCCGTCAATCGCGCCGCACGTGGCAAGGTGATGCTGAAGGTGATGGAGCGGGCGAAAGAGGAAATGGCAGCGGGCCGCGAGCTCATCATCTATCCCGAAGGCACGCGCCGCCCGCCCGGCGCCGAACCCGAATATCGTTACGGTATCGCCCGTCTTTACCGCGACCTGAAAGTTCCCGTCATCCCCGTTGCCATGCATCCCGGCCTGTTCTGGCCGCGCCGCTCGACCATGCGATATCCCGGCCATTTCAAGGTGCGGATTTTGCCGGCCATCGAGCCGGGGCTGGACCCCGACGTCTTTTTCAAGACATTGATCGAGGTGACGGAAAAGGCGAGCGACGAGCTGCTGCTGGAGACCGCGCGCAACAATCCCCACCTGCCTTTGCCGCCGACCGCCGTAAAGCGTATCGCCGAACTTCAGGGGACGGAGACCGCCGCCGGCTGAGCCGCGACCGTGCCGACACTCGCGGCGATGCTTTCCAGAAGCGAGTCGCGAATGCCCATATCCTGCAGATGCTGCACGGTGTTGAAAACGTAATCTGTGTTCGGGCCGGACCGGCCCGATGCGGCAGCAACAATGATGGCCGCCTCGGCAACACCCAGACCGCCGATATATTGCTCGTGGGCTGGATCGGCCACATAGGTCACGGCGCTGCCGCGCGTGCCATTGGCAAGTGCTATGGCGACGACGCGTTCCTTGTAGACATTGGTTACCAGTTCGCGCTCGCGCAGATAGGCCATGACCGGACCGTGGTCGGCTCCCCGCACCCGAAAGGCGACACCGAGGCAGGAACCGCCGCGCTCCAGACCCAGCACGAGGCCGGGCTTTTCTTCCGTACCGCGATACACGTTGGAACTGATGCAGAGGGAGCGCCGATAGCCGTGCAGCCGCGCCTGCTGCCTTTCCTCAAAGGCAAAGCCCGGGTTCCACATCAACGAACCGTAGCCAAAGACCCAAAAATCGTCCATATCCCAAGCCAAATCGTATTTATCTGAAGTCTGTTCATCGGAGATCAATATGGCATCGTCAAGCCAATCCGGCACGGTCAAAAAATTCCTCTGGCTTGGTATCGCCGTCGTGCTGGTCATCGGACTTTACACGGCGGGGTGGTTTTATGCCGCCGACAGGCTGAAGCAGACGGTTCTAAACGTCATCTCCCCCTCGCAGGCCAGAAACGTCAGCGGCGAATGCGGCGATATCGCCTTCAAGGGTTATCCGTTCCGCATCGGCCTCTTCTGCTCCAAGGTGACCGTGGACGACAAGCAGAATGGCGTTTCCGCTTCCTTCGGAGAATTGCGCTCCGCAGCACAGGTCTACAACCCCGGCCATATCGTCTGGGAACTGGACGGACCCGCTGAAATCCGCAACGCGCACGGCCTCACTGTTTCAGCCGCATGGCAGAATATGCAATCGAGCATCGTCACCAAGCTTAGGGGTATCGACCGCACCTCGCTCGTCATCGACGGTCTGAAGGCGCAGGCGGTTTCCACCGTCACCGGTCAGACGATCGACTTCGATGCCGCCAAGACGGAAATGCATCTGCGCCAGAACGGCGCCGATCTCGATGGCGCGATAACCGTGACCGACTCGGCGACCGTCATCAAGGACTGGCCGCAAATTCTGCCGCGCCTCAACGCCATCGCCGATGTCACCCTTGCCGGCAAGGCGGGCATGGTCGACGGCAGCGATGATACCGGGCTTTACGGCGCTAGCGGCGAGCTTCGCCGGTTGGTCGCCGATATCGGCGAGGGCCGCACCATGCGCATCAGCGGCCCCTTCTCCTTCGACAATGAGGGATATCTCTCCGGCCAGTTCAAGTTGGAGATCGAAAAGCTCGGCGCATGGTCTGATAATGCCAAGCAGGCTTTCCCGCAGCTGCAATCCACCATCGATACCGCCCGCAAGATGCTGCGCGCTCTCGCCGGTGGCGGTGACAGGGCATCGGTTGATCTCGTCGTGGACCGCGGCCGTGCCACCATTAGTGGCTTCATCCCGCTCGGGAAGATCCCGCCGATCTGAGCTGCAGACCTATATTCAATGTCATCCTCGGGCTTGACCCAAGGATGACGGAGGAAAGCCTGGCCGAATCGAATCCGGCCATGACGGCGTGGTAGAAGCGCCTTATTTCTTCTGGTCCAGCGTGTGACGGCCGAAGTCTGGCGCGTCGACATCCTGACCGGCCTGCACGATCGAGCGGCGGATGGCGCGGGTGCGGGAGAACAGCTCGAACAGCTTGTCGCCCTCCCCCCAGCGGATCGCCCTTTGTAGGGAGGCGAGATCCTCGGAAAAACGCGCCAGCATTTCAAGGATGGCATCCTTGTTGTGCAGGCAGACATCGCGCCACATGGTCGGATCGGAGGCGGCCAGACGGGTGAAGTCACGGAAGCCGGAGGCCGAATATTTGATGACTTCCGATTCGGTCACCGTCTCCAGATCGTCCGCCGTGCCGACGATGTTGTAGGCGATGATATGCGGCAGATGCGAGACGATCGCCAGAACCTTGTCGTGGTGTTCGGCATCCATTTCATCGACACGGGAACCAAGCGCCCGCCAGAAATCCTTCAGCTTTTCCAGCGCCTGGGCGTCCGTACCCGGCAGCGGCGTGAAGATGCACCAGCGCTCGCGGAAGAGGCCGGGAAAACCGGCATCCGGGCCGGATTTTTCCGTACCCGCCAGCGGATGTCCGGGAATGAAATGCACATTGTCTGGCATATGCGGCGCCATCTGCGCGATGACCGAGGCCTTGGTGGAACCGACATCGGTAACGATCGCGCCGGGTTTCAGATGCGGTGCGATCTGCTGCGCGACACTTTCCGATGCGCCGACCGGGACCGAAACGATGACGAGATCGGCATCCTTCACGGCCTCCGCCGCCGAGACGGTGTAATCCGTACCGAGCGCCAGTTCTTCCGCCCGTTTCAGCGTTTCCTCGCTGCGGGTGGAAATCGTGACATGCCGCGCAAGCCCCAATTCCTTGATGTCGCGGGCAATCGACGAGCCAATGAGGCCGATGCCGATCAGCGCGATGCGTTCGAACATGATCTCGCCCATTACGCCTGCCCCATAAACTCGGTGAGCGCGGCGATGACGCCGAGATTGGCCTCTTCCGAGCCGACGGTCATACGCAAGGCATTGGGGAAACCGTATCCACGCACGGCACGCAGAATGTAACCGCGGCGGCTCAGGAACTCGTCCGCATCCGTCGCACGCTTGCCATCCTGATCGGGGAAATGGATGAGGATGAAGTTTGTGACCGACGGCGTGACCTTGAGGCCGAGGCCGGTAAAGGTCGTGACCAGTTTTTCCATCCACAGGGCATTATGTGCCACTGCCTTTTGGACGAATGCCTGATCGCGGATAGCAGCGGCACCCGCCGCAATGGCCGGCGCGCTCATGTTGAACGGCCCGCGCACACGGTTCAGCGCATCGATAATATCTGCCGGAGCATACATCCAGCCGACGCGCAGTGCGGCCAGACCGTAGACCTTCGAGAAGGTGCGGGTCATCACCACGTTGCGGTTGCCGGACACCAGTTCGAGCCCTGCCTCGTAGTCGTTCTTGCGTACATATTCCGCATAGGCGGCATCCAGCACCAGCACGACATGTTTCGGCAGGCTGGCCTGAAGGCGGCGGATTTCCGCGACCGGAACGTAAGTGCCGGTCGGATTGCCGGGGTTGGCAATGAAAACCATCTTCGTCTTGGGCGTGACGGCGGCAAGCACGGCGTCCACATCGACGGCGCAATCCTTTTCCTTCACCGTGACAGGTGTCGCGCCTGCGCCCATGATCTGGATCTTGTAGACGAGGAAACCGTGTTCGGTGATGATCGCCTCGTCACCGGCACCGAGATAAACATGGCAAAGCAGGCCGAGAAGCTCATCCGAACCATTACCGCACATGATATTCGCGATGTTGAGACCATGCACATCGGCAATCGCCTGACGCAACGCAATCGCCTGACCGTCCGGATAGATTTCCAGATGGCTGGCGGCAGCACCGAAGGCTTCGATGGCCTTCGGGCTCGGCCCGAGCGGCGTTTCATTCGAGGAGAGCTTATAAACCTTCGCAACGCCGTCCACATGTTCCTTGCCGGGAACATAAGCGGCGATATCCAGAATACCCGGACGCGGAAGAGGTTGGCTAAGCTCTGCACTCATTTGATCGACCTTCGGAAATGCGCCGGAGAACCCGGCAAAAGCAATGCCGGAGGCATTAGACCGGAATGGGCGTTTTGTCGAGGGTCAGCGCGGCTTTCCATGCTTCACGGCAGTGCGGGTGGTGGGCACACCCTGCGGCGCCAGAACCGGCACGAAAACCCGGCGCGAGGCGCGCTGGGTGACCGGCAATCCCTGATAGAGACGTTTTTGCGCTTCCACCACGATAACGCCGGAAAACAGGGGCCACAGCCTGCGGCCGGTCAGTTCGAGGTAACGGCGGAATTTCAGCACAGGGCGGCTCGTCGTCGGCGGGAAAAACAGCGCCTCGGCGGAAGCCCCCGGCGTGAAATTGGTCTCGCGCAGAAGCGCCGTCAACTGCCCGCGCGAATAGGGTCGGCCGGAGCCGAAAGGCGTGTGCTCCATGCGCGCCCAGACACCGCGCCGGTTCGGCACCACGATCACCAGACGGCCGCCGGGCGCCAGCACCCGCCAGAGTTCCTTCAGGGTTTCGCGCGGATTTTCGGCAAATTCCAGCGCATGCACCATCAGCACCCGGTCTATCGACGAATCGGGCAGCGGCAATTCTTCGTCAAACACCAGCGCCGTGGAGGAAAGTTCGCCCGCCGGCCAGTTCACCGCCCCCTGTCCCGCTGGCATGAAGGCGAAGGTGCGCTCCGTGTCGTGACGGAACCGTTCCAGAAACGGCACCGCATAACCGAGGCCGACCAGCCGTTCTTCCGGCAAAGGCGGCCAGAGCGTCGAAAGCGCCATGGTAATCGCCTGTTCGGCCGCACGGCCAAGCGGGGAATGATAGAATTCGCGCAGATCGACGATATCGGTGTTCATGGGCGAGAATGTAGCATCAGGCGGTTGGACTTCAAGGCGTCTGCGCCTACATTGAAATACAGGCGGACAAATGCGCCGGTTTCGGCCGGCAAATCGAGAGGAAACAATGAAACCTTTGGAAATAGACGTCTTTCTTTGCCGCAGCGACAATTTCGGGGTTCTCCTGCACGATCCGGAAAGCGGGGCGACCGCTGCCATCGATGCGCCGGAGGAACGCCCGATCCTGCAGGCGCTCGATGGCCACGGCTGGAAGCTCACGCATATCTTCACCACCCATCACCATCAGGACCATGTGGAAGCCAATCTGGCGCTGAAGGATAAATTTCAGTGCGAAATTCACGGCCCCTATGACGAGGCGGTTGCGATCCCCGGCCTCGACCGTTCGCAGGCCGATGGCGACGAGTTCGAATTTGCAGGGCGTCGCGTTCAGGTCATCGCCACGCCCGGCCACACGGCGGGGCATATCTGTTATTATCTGCCCGATGACGGCCTGCTATTTGCCGCAGATACGCTGTTTGCCATGGGCTGCGGCCGCCTGTTCGAACGCCCGGCAGGGGATATGTGGCACTCTTTCCAGAAACTGATGGCGCTGCCGGATGACACAAGGGTCTATTTCGGCCACGAATACACGCTCTCGAATGCCCGTTTCGCGCTCACCGTCGATCCTGACAACGCGGTTCTGAACGAGCGCGCGGCGCGTGTCGAAAAAGCGCGGCAGGCGAATGAATTTACCATCCCCACCACCATCGGACTGGAAAAACAGACCAACCCCTATATGCGGGTCGCCGATGCCGGCATCCGCAAGCATCTTGGCCTTGAAGGCGCAACCGACGCCGAAGTCTTTGCGGAAATCCGCACACGCAAGGACAATTTCTGATGGGGGCCGATCTGTCTGCGGCAGCAATCATTCGCGAACTGGGGCTGGAACCGCACCCCGAGGGTGGTTTTTATCACCAGACATTTCGCGACAAGGCGGGCGGCGAGCGCGGCCATTCGACGGCGATCTATTATCTTCTGGAGAAGGGTGAGCGCTCACACTGGCATCTTGTCACCGATGCGGTGGAGGTGTGGCACTATTATGCCGGCGCGCCGATCGCACTGCATCTTTCGGAAGACGGCAGGGAGGTCCAGACCTTTACACTCGGCCCCGCCATTCTGGAAGGCGAGCGCCCGCAGGTGATCGTTCCGGCCAATTGCTGGCAATCGGCTGAAAGCCTCGGCGAATTCACCCTCGTCGGCTGCACCGTCTCGCCGGGCTTCGCCTTTTCAAGCTTTGTCATGGCTGAACCCGGCTGGTCGCCGGGAGACACGCCGTAACTGCATCAACCGCCATATTTGGTGGCGGTGATGTAAACTTGGCCTACCCGCGTCGGAATGACGGCGTAGACCGGCGCATAGACATCCATATTGTCTGATTTGGCGAACCAGATCTCCATGGAGATGGATTTCAGATATTCGATATCCTTGCGCCCCTGCCTATAACCCGACTTCGGCACGTAACGCGCCTTGCAGACTATGGCATCGCCGCTGAAGCCGTTGGTCTTGAAGGGTTTGGTGCCGCCGGGGCTCAAAACCAGATCCAGCCGCGATCTGCCGTCGTAGATCGGCAGGCGCGAAGGGCAGATGCGGCCGCCGGCGGGAATGATGAGGCCGGAGATCGGATCGAGGACGGAGCGCAGGTCGCCGTCCTTCACATTCACCCAGTTGTCCGGCCGGGCCTTCGGCTCCGGTTTCACCGTCGTCGATGTGACGTTGCCGTTGCGATAGACCACGTCATAGGTCCGCACCCGCTTGCCGTCCTTGTAGACCAGCGAATACGTGTTCGCCTGCAGCCGATGGCCGCGTTTGGCGCCTGATATCGTCGTCTTGCCGGAAATGTCCGCCAGAATGCTTGCAAGCCCCGCCGAACTGAAGGAACCGGAGATCGAATAGTTCGGGCCATTCATGCGAGTCGAAAAACTGGCTTTGGCGATCGGCAAAATGCCGAGATTGATGCTGTATTCGCTTGTATGGCGAGCTTCGGCGGCGAGCGAGGGAGATACGCCCGCAAACGCTATTGTCGCTGCCATGAAAATGCTTTTTCCTCTGGCAATCATTCGGATATCACCTTAAAAGAGGCGCGGAAGCGGCCTTATCGGGCGATCATATACGCCGACTTGTGGCAATAAAAAAGCGGATGCCGGTTGAAAACGCCGGAATTTCCTTTCATTTGCTCGCGAGCGGCTTGACTGTTAAGTCCCGTCTGACTATAGAACCGCAACTTTCCAATCATGGCCAGTTGGATTGCCACCACGGTTTTGCCGGTGGCGAGCCAGTGGTGAAACAGACAAAACGAAATAGGTGTACCCATGTCCCGTGTATGCGAATTGACCGGCAAGGGCGTCCAGACGGGCAACAACGTCAGCCACGCCAACAACAAGACCAAGCGCCGGTTCCTTCCGAACCTTTGCCAGGTTACGTTGATCTCCGATGCTCTCGGCCAGCGTTTCCGCCTGCGTGTTTCCGCAGCGGCTCTGCGCTCCGTTGAACACCGTGGCGGCCTCGATGCCTTCCTTCTGAAGTCCGGCGAAAACGAACTGAGCATGCGCGCTCGTCTCCTGCGCCGCCAGATCGCCAAGAAGACGGCCGAAGCTGCTTAATTAGCGGTTTCGACATCATCGATATTCAGAAGGCTTGAATGGCTTTGGCCGCTCAAGCCTTTTGTCTGTTCTAATGCGGCTCCAACTGGTGGCATCACCCAGGATAAAAAAATGCCCTACCTGCGCTACACGCTGATCTACGTTCTCTTGATGACACTTGTTGTCGTCGCCTCCAATATTCTGGTGCAATACCCCGTTGCCGGATCGCTGTTTGGCGTCAATCTCGGCGATCTTCTGACCTGGGGCGCCTTTACCTATCCGGTTGCCTTCCTAGTCACGGACCTCACGAACCGCCAGTTTGGCCCCTCGGTCGCGCGCCGCGTCGTGCTTGCCGGCTTCGTCGTCGGAGTCACACTGTCCTTCTGGACATCCATCCCGCGTATCGCGGTCGCTTCCGGCACCGCCTATCTGATCGGCCAGCTGCTCGACATTTCCGTGTTCAACCGCCTGCGCCGCCAGCGCTGGTGGCATGCGCCGCTTGCCGGCTCCATGCTGGGTTCGGTGCTGGATACGGCCCTGTTCTTCTCCATCGCCTTTGCAGCGAGTTTCTCCTTCGTTGGCCCCAACGATGCCTTCGCCATCGAAAACGCTCCTGTGCTCGGCGTCTTCGCCCTGGAAGCCCCTCGCTGGATCTCCTGGGCGCTGGGCGACCTTTCGGTGAAGATCCTCGTCGGCCTCGTCATGCTCCTGCCTTACGGCGCGCTGATGAACACGCTGAAGCCGATGCCAAAGACCGTCAAATCAGGCCGCGCTTGAGGCCTTGCAAGCGTGGATCAAATCACGCTTGCAAACTCGCAGACGGCGTTGCAGTCTGCCGTCCGTTGCATAGCTAGGAGGCAGGTCGACATGCAGATCAAGGACGTTATCGACACCGTGGATGCCACTAGCGCTACGCTCTCGGGCTCCAGCTTCGATGACGTCAATCTGTCGGGAACAGTCTTCAACAATGTCAATCTGGCCGGCACACGCTTCAACCAGATCAACTTTTCCGGCGCGTCGTTCACGGACAGCAACATGTCCGGCTGGTCTATCGACGACGTCAATTTTTCCGGTCTGAAACTGAGCAACACAAACCTGTCCGGCGCGCAAATCACAGCATGCCGAATGACCGGCATGAAGATCGACGGCATTCCCGTTGAGGATCTGATGGCTGCCTACAAGGCGACACAGCAGGTCTGAAGCTCACTCCACCAGCTTGAATTCAAGCATCAGATTGCGCTGGAGAAACGAGTGATTGTCGTCGGAAACGATGATGAGACGCGTGGAACCATCCGGCCCCTTCACCACATCCATACCTTCCATATTGTCGACCTGGTAGACCATGCCCGCTTCCAGCAGGATTTCGCCATCCACCACCGCGCCCGGCCTGATATCGGCAGCCTTGATGCGGCGGATGCGCATACCCACGCCTTCGGCGAAGTTGAACCGGCGCTCCAGAAGCAGCAGGTCACCATTGGGCAGGAAAGCGCCGTCCGTCACGTCGAATGACGAATGATGCACCACGCCGAATGTGCCCTGCAGCGGGCCCTCCAACACGGCGGCAAGAAGATTGCCGTCCGCATCGATGCTTTTTTCAGCCACCACGACCATGGCGCCGCCAAGCGGCGAATCGGCCGGCGATACCGCTAGGGCCTCCATGCCGCCATTGTGGCGCAACTCGCTGTTCGGGATGAGATGCGGCAGGCGACCGAGTGGCTTTGACGTCTCGAACCCCGGATCGGGATAGATATCGATCCTGTGCCGCTGCTCGTAGCTGACGAACACCTTGCCGTCGCGCAGCGCCAGACCTTCTGCGTCCATTTCCATCTTGCGGAAAGGCTCACGGCCGCTGACATCCAGCATGGCCGCGATACGGACGTCCGCCAGCCCGGACAGCGCCCCCGACGGGCCGCGTGTAATCCTGCCCGTAAGCCAGTGGCCGGTATCCAGCACGGCAACAAAATCCTCCCCGTTGGGGCGGAAGCGGATGGAAGATATCGCTCCGAACAATTTTTCCGGGGCGCTCATCACCATGCCGCCGATGAATTCCAGCTTGCCGAAACGCTTGGCGCTGGTGCCAACCTCGAAGCTGGGCAACAGGCGAACGCTGACCGGAACATCGATGGTCGACGCGCCGATGGAAACCGGAACAAGCGCTCCGGCCGCAAGAGCTGCGGCCATCGCCAGCGATTTACAGGAAAGAAAAGCCCGGCCCCGCTTATCCCGCACGGCGAACCTTGCGGGACGAGCTGACGGTATTGGTGTCCTCGAAAAGGGCGGCAAGCTGTTCGGTCATTGCGCCGGCCAGTTCGTCCGCATCCACGATGGTCACGGCGCGACGGTAATAACGCGTCACATCATGGCCGATACCGATCGCCAGAAGCTCCACCGGCGAGCGGGTCTCGATCTGCTCGATCACGGCGCGCAGGTGCCGTTCCAGATAGTTGCCCGCGTTGACCGACAGCGTCGAATCGTCCACCGGCGCGCCATCCGAGATCATCATCATGATCTTGCGCTGCTCGGGGCGACCGATCAGACGGTTATGCGCCCACATCAGCGCTTCGCCGTCGATGTTTTCCTTGAGCAGGCCTTCACGCATCATCAGGCCGAGATTGCGCCGTGCGCGCCGCCATGGGGCATCCGCCGACTTGTAGATGATGTGGCGCAAATCATTGAGGCGGCCCGGCGAGGCCGGTTTGCCGCTGGCCAGCCATTGCTCGCGCGACTGTCCGCCCTTCCACGCCTTGGTGGTGAAGCCCAGAATCTCGACCTTGACGCCCGACCGTTCCAGCGTCCGCGCCAGAATATCGGCGCAGGTGGCCGCAACAGTGATCGGGCGGCCGCGCATCGAACCGGAATTGTCGATGACGAGCGAAACCACCGTATCGCGGAACTTGGTGTCGCGTTCCTTCTTGAAGGAGAGCGGCTGCATGGGATCGATGATGAGCCGCACGAGACGGGCCGGATCGAGATAACCCTCTTCCAGATCGAAGTCCCACGAACGGTTCTGCTGCGCCATCAGGCGGCGCTGCAGCCGGTTTGCGAGCCGGCCGACGGCGCCCTGAAGATGTGCGAGCTGCTTGTCGAGAAAGGCGCGCAGACGGTCAAGCTCCGACTCGTCGCACAGTTCCTCGGCGTGGATTTCCTCATCGAATTCCTGGGTGAAGATGCGGTAGTCGACCTTCTCGTTGAAATCGTCGAAGGGGCTGTTCGGGCGACGGGTCTCGCCGGGCGTCTCGGAATCCTCGTCGAGATCATCGGACATTTCCTCGTCCGACATCTCGGCGCCGTCCATCTCGCCTTCTTCCATCTCCTCCTGCGAGGCCTCATTTTCATCCGCAGGCGTCGCGTCGGAACCCGCCTCTTCCTCGACCTGCTCTTCTTCGGTCTCGTTGGTGCGCGGCTGATCCTCGTCGGATTCCGTCTCCTGGCTCTCCGGCTCGTTATCGTCGTCGCCGAATTCCTCCGCCATCTGCATGGAGGTCAGCATCTTGCGCACCAGCCGCGAAAACGCCTTCTGGTCGCCAATTACCTTGGAAAGATCGCCAAGGTCGCCGGCGGCCTTGTCCTCGATGAAATCGCGCCACAGGTCGAGAACCTTGCCGGCACTCGCCGGTGGCTTTTCGCCGGTCAGCTTTTCGCGGACCAGAAGGGCCACGGCTTCGGCAAGCGGCGCGTCATCCTTGGTGTTGATGCCGGAAAAATTCGCCTTGGCGTATTTTTCCGTGTTCATGGCCTGAATGTTGGCGGCCATTCCCGGCATGCGCAGCGCACCGATGGATTCCACCCGCGCCTGCTCCACGGCGTCAAAGATCAGCCGCGCCTCGGCACCCTGCGGCGACATCACCGCATGCGTGTCGGCGTCATGGCAGGCAAGGCGAAGCGCCATGGAATCGCCAAGACCGCGGGTAATTGCGATTTCCTGTGCGGTGGGTTTTTTGGAAATTTCCGGCAGGCGCATGCGCTCCCCGGCAAGGCCGGGCCGCTCATTGGCGAAAACGACCTCGACCTCGGCATCGCCGGCAACGGATCGCACACATCCGGCAATTGCCTGACGCAACGGTTCCGTATCGACCGCCGTACCGGGTTTCGCTCTGGAATTGTCGCCGCGCGCTGCCATTGTCTTTCCTGTCATTTGTCGACGCGTCGGAGCCGCCCATCGAAGGATGCGCGGCCCGCCGGCGTCTTCAAGTCATCGGTGATGTTCTCCGGCCGAACCGGGGAAGATCAGGCGCTGAGAACGATGTTCGCAGCACTTTCCTTCAGCTCGACGCCGAAAGCCCGCTGATATTGCTCGGCAACCAGCGTGCGCTCCAACTCGTCGCACTTGTTGAGGAAGGTCACGCGGAACGCAAAGGCGAGATCCCCGAAGATTTCCGCATTTTCCGCCCAGGTGATAACGGTACGCGGGCTCATGACCGTGGACAGATCGCCATTGACGAAGGCCGAACGGGTAAGATCGGCCACACGCACCATCTTGGAGACGGTTTCGCGGCCCTTCGGGTTGTTGAGGCTCTTCACCTTGGCAGCAATGATGTTCACTTCCTGCTCATGCGGCAGGTAGTTCAGCGTGGTGACGATGGACCAGCGGTCCATCTGCGCCTGGTTGATCTGCTGCGTGCCGTGGTAGAGGCCCGTCGTATCGCCGAGGCCGACCGTGTTGGCGGTCGCAAAGATGCGGAAGGCGGGGTGCGGACGGATGACGCGGCTCTGGTCGAGCAGGGTCAGACGACCGGAAGATTCCAGCACGCGCTGGATAACGAACATCACGTCCGGGCGGCCGGCATCGTATTCGTCGAAGACGAGCGCGACATTGTGCTGGTAGGCCCAGGGAAGAATGCCGTCCTTGAATTCGGTGACCTGCTTGCCGTCCTTGAGGACGATGGCGTCCTTGCCGACGAGGTCGATACGGCTGACATGGCTGTCGAGGTTGACGCGCACGCAGGGCCAGTTCAGGCGCGCGGCGACCTGCTCGATATGGGTGGATTTACCCGTGCCGTGGAAGCCGGAAACCATGACGCGTCGGTTGTGAGCAAAACCGGCGAGGATTGCGAGCGTCGTATCGCGGTCGAAAAGATAGTCGGGATCAAGGTCAGGCACATAGGCGTCGCCCTGCGAATAGGCGGGAACCCGCAGATCCGTATCAATGCCGAAAACCTCCCGCACGGACACCGTCGTGTCGGGCAGGTTGGAAATATCAAGGTCGATTTTGCTCATCACGTCTCCAAGGCGGGCGGCGGCCACCCGGCCACATCATCAATCAGGCGGTAAACACGAACGTTGGCTTAGCAGAAACCTGACTGCTTTAACAATTGATATGCTTGAACAACAGCCCGAAAACGTTCTTCCGAACCGCGATCGCCACCATTAGCATCAGGATGGTGCTTTTTGACAAGCTCCTTGTAGCGCCTTTTTATCTCTTCCTGTTTTGCATTGGCAGAAAGGCCGAGCGTATCGAAGGCTTTCGCCTCCAGCGTCTTCAGCTTGCGATCCTGCTGCATGCGCTCGCCGCCGGCCCTTGCGCCGCCCGCAAAACCGCCGGCAAAGCCGAAAGGATCGCGGATGCGGGCATTGCCCGCCGCGCCGGAACGCAGCGTGGAGTGCAGCGGGCTGTCACGCGCCGTCTTGTTGACGCCCACCGTCCATGTCGGGCGATGACCGGTGATCGCCTCCTTCTGGTAACGGGCGATCTCCCCGTCGGAGAGGCCGGAGAAGTAATTATAGCCCTTGTTGTATTCTTTCACATGCTCGAAACAGAACAGGAAGAATTGCCCCTCGGCGTTGCGGCCGACGGGTGCGCGGTGAACGCCCGGCTTGTCGCATCCGTCCCATTGGCAGTTGGGAGCCTGAACCTCGGGTTCCCGCTCCCTTTTCCGGCGCGTGCGGATGCGGTCGAAATATTTCGAATCCAGTTTCATGATGCCCTGATTATGGGGTGCGAAAAGGCGCACAACAAGAATTGACAAAACGGAATGTTGCAGGCTTTTAGGTAGCCCCTTTCAAAGACCAGCCAACAGGATTGGAGCCCATCGCATGTCCCTGCGAGAACGCATAGAAACAAAGCTTCGGCAGAGCTTTTCGCCGGAACGCCTGGCGGTGATCGATGAAAGCCATATGCATGCGGGCCATCAGCCGGACATGACCGGCACGGGCGAGACGCATATGCGTGTTCAGATAGTGTCGGAAAGCTTTTCTGGCAAGTCACGCGTCGAGCGCCATCGGGCGATCAACGCGGTTTTGAAACCGGAACTCGACGCCGGCCTGCACGCACTTGCCATAGAGGTGGCAGCGCCGGGAGAGCCTACGCGGTTCTAGGGAAAGCGCAGCTACCCCTCAACCCGGATGTTTTTCCGACAGGAAGGACTGCACCTCGGACGTCGCGACATCATCGGCCACGAAGGACTGGCCGATGCCGTGGGTGAGGATGAAGGTGAGCTTGCCGCCCTTGACCTTCTTGTCCTGCCCGATCGCCGTCATCAGCATTTCGACCGGCGGCAATTCGCCGGGGATGTCCTTCATCGTCGTCGGCAGGCCCACCGCCTTCAGATGCGCTTCCACGCGCGCGGCATCATCAGGGCTTGCAAGGTTGAGACGGGCGGAAAACTGGTGCGCCAGAACCATGCCGATGGCGACGCCCTCGCCGTGCACCAGCCGCTTGCTGTCGTAATTCGTTGCCGCTTCCAGCGCGTGACCGAATGTATGGCCGAGGTTCAAAAGGGCGCGCACGCCGTTTTCCTTCTCGTCGGCCACCACCACATCGGCCTTCGCCTGGCAGCTCGTCGCAATCGCCTGAATGCGGGCGGGACCGCCGGTGCGGATTTCATCCCAGTTTTTTTCCAGCCAGAAGAAGAAGTCCGGCTTGTCGATCAAACCGTATTTGACCACTTCGGCATAACCGGCGCGGAATTCGCGCTCGCTCAGCGTATCGAGAACCGCCGTATCCGCCAGCACCAGATCGGGCTGATGGAAAACGCCGACAAGGTTTTTGCCGTGGCGGGTGTTGATGCCGGTTTTGCCGCCGACGGAGGAATCCACCTGCGACAGAAGCGAGGTCGGTATCTGCACAAAGCGCACGCCGCGACGCACGATGCCCGCCGCAAAACCGGCCAGATCGCCGATAACACCGCCGCCAAGCGCGATCACCGCGTCGTTGCGCTCCACCCGCGCGGAGAGAACCGCATCGCAGACGGTGACCAGATGTTCGAAGCTCTTGGTCTTCTCGCCGGCCGGCAGGGTCAGCGAAACAGCCTCGATGCCATCCGTCTGCAGGCCGTCCATCAGGCCTTCGAGGTAAAGCGGGGCAACATGCTCGTCGGTGATGATCGCTGCCCGTCTGCCCTTCAACCGCGACGAAATCTCGCCGCCTGCCCTGCCGATCAGGCCCGGTCCGATCAGAATATCATAGGCGCGCTCGCCGAGCGGCACATGGACAAGACGTTCGTCGGCGTGGATTTCGGAAGGCGTCATGAGGTCAGTCTTTCTGTTCGAGGCCGGCGATGGCGGCCAGCACTTCGGTCACGATGATCTCCTTGCGGACATCGCGGGATTCGATGGTCAGATCCGCTTCCGCATAGATCGGATAACGTTTCTCCATCAGGGCCGCCAGCGTGGCCTTGGGGTTTTCGGTCTTCAGAAGCGGGCGATGATCGCGCTTGTTGACCCTTTCCCACAAGACCTCGAGATCGGCCTTCAGCCACAGCGAAACACCGCCGCGCGTGATGTGCCGGCGGGTATTGTCGTTGATAAATGCGCCGCCGCCGGTGGAGATGACCTTGGGGCCGCCCCGCAGAAGCCGCTTGATGACCCGCGTTTCCAGCGCCCGGAATTCCTCCTCACCATAGGTGGCGAAAAGTTCGGCTATCGTCATGCGCGAAACACGCTCGATTTCGACGTCCGTGTCGATGAAGGAGACCTTGAGATGCTGGGCGACCATGCGGCCAATCGCGGACTTTCCAGCCCCCATCAGCCCCACAAAGACGACGTTGCGCCCGGCGAGTTTGGCCCGCGCTTGCTCCCCGAGTGTGGCCGGGACGGATAAATTCTTTTCATTCATAAAATTGAAAGCCCGTTTGGCATGGATATCTGCAAATGTTTACGAAGCGTCAAGCCAAATTGCTGATTGAATTGCGTTGAATCACAATCATCGCCGCATGAGACAGCGACGGACTACTGCTTTTTGATCTTGTCGCCGCTTTCGCTGCACCGCATATACATTCAGACCGCCACCTTCACGGAGCCGCCATGCCAACCCTCTTCCGCTTCACGATGATACTGGCAACCATCGCGGGGCTGATCTATGGCGGCATGGTGCTGCTGGTTTTGTTCGTCAAGCCGAACGATCGCGAGGTAACGGTGCGCATTCCCTCCGAGCGGCTGAACCCGCCGGCGGCGGAGCCGGCAAGGCGCACCCCATGAGCGGTAAAGAAATGAACGGGCGGGACGGCGCACGGCTCGAAAGTTTTCTGGAAATGATGAGCGCCGAACGCGGTGCCGCCGCCAACACGCTCTCTTCTTATGAGCGTGACCTTTCCGATCTGCGCGAGTTTCTCGGCGGGCGCGGCCAGTCCCTGATGGAAGCTGCGACAACCGACCTTTCCGCCTATCTGACCCATCTTTCTGCGCAAGGCTTTGCCGCCACCTCGCAGGCAAGACGCCTGTCCTCAATGCGGCAATTCTATCGGTTCCTTTATTCGGAAGGACTTCGCGGCGACGACCCGACTGGCATCATCGACGCACCCAAAAAGGGCCTCACCCTGCCGAAAACGATGAGCGTCGCCGACGTGACGAAGCTTCTCGGCATCGCCGCTGAGGAGGCCGCAGTAACCGGTCCCGGCCAGCTTGCCCGCATCCGTATGCATCTGCTGCTCGAACTGCTCTATGCCACCGGCATGCGCGTCAGCGAACTCGTTTCCCTGCCGGTGAAAGTGCTACGCCAGGAAGGCCGCTTCCTGATGATCCGCGGCAAGGGCAACAAGGACCGCATGGTCCTTCTGTCCCGCACAGCCATAGAGGCGATGGAAAAATACGACGCCGCCAGAAAATCGCTCGTCCCGGAGAAAAGCAAAACGCCCGCCCCGCAGAAGAAGGCGGACAGTCCCGAAAGCCCCTGGCTGTTTCCTTCGAACAGCAAGGAAGGGCATCTGCCGAGGCAGGTTTTCGCCCGCGACCTCAAGGACATTGCCATTCGCGCGGGCCTTAATCCTTCGGCGGTGTCCCCGCATGTCCTGCGTCACGCCTTTGCCAGCCACCTTCTGCAGAACGGCGCGGACCTGCGCGCCGTGCAGGAACTGCTCGGCCATTCCGACATTTCCACGACACAAATCTATACACATGTGCTGGAAGAACGCCTGCAAGAGCTGGTACAAACACATCACCCCCTTGCCAAACAGGGCAAAAACCTTGATTAGAGCGACCGGAACCGCCGGATAATCCGGCTCAAACCTTGCGCAAAACGATCGGAAACGGATCTCATGCACAATTATCTCGACTTCGAAAAACCTATCTCCGACCTTGAGGGCAAGATCATCGAGCTGAAGAAGCTTGCCGATGAAGACGAGAGCATAGACACCTCGGAGGAGATCAACCGCCTGGAATCGCGCGTCAACGACGCGATGCAGGACATCTATTCCAAACTGAATGCCTGGCAGAAAACGCAGGTCGCGCGTCACCCGCAGCGTCCGCATTTCGTCGATTACGCCAAGGCACTGTTCACGGATTTCACACCGCTTGCCGGCGACCGCAAATTTTCTGAAGACGCCGCCATTCAGGCGGGCCTTGCCCGCTTCAACGGCCAGCCCGTCGCCATTATCGGCCAGGAAAAGGGCAACGACACCAAAAGCCGCCTGAAACATAACTTCGGCAGCCCGCGCCCGGAAGGTTATCGCAAGGCGATCCGCGTGCTTGAGCTGGCTGATCGTTTCTCGCTGCCGGTCGTTACCCTCATCGATACGGCTGGCGCCTATCCCGGCGTTGGCGCGGAAGAGCGCGGCCAGGCCGAAGCCATCGCCCGCTCGACGGAAATGTGCCTCAACGTCAAGGTACCGATCGTCTCCGTCGTCATCGGTGAAGGTGGATCGGGTGGCGCAATCGCGATCGCCACCGGCAACCGCGTCTACATGCTCGAACATGCGATCTATTCGGTGATTTCACCGGAAGGTGCCGCCTCCATTCTCTGGCGCGATCTGACCCGCGCCAAGGAAGCTGCAACCAACATGAAGATCACCTCGGAGGATCTGAAGTCGCTCGGCGTTATCGACGGCATCATTCCCGAGCCGATGGGCGGCGCGCATCGCGATCCGGAAACCGTCATTGGTGCGACGGGCGATGTGATCGCCAAGGCGCTAGCCGATCTTTCGCAGCGTTCCGGCACGCAGCTGCGCGCCGAACGCCGCCAGAAGTTCCTGGATATCGGCCGGAATTTGTAACTCCGGCCTTATTTTCCTTGAATATCGCCCCAACTCGGCCATAGTCCGGTCACATCAAAAGATGTATCGGCGGCCGCGGGGGCGGATCCGATTTGAGTTAAGAAGATGTAAACGGTTAATACCGTATTTAAAATACACGTGGGCCGATGTAGAACTCTGTCGCCCGTGCCATCGTCTTTCGGATCAGATCATGCGTTTGATACATTTTGCACTTCTTGCCTGCACCGCGCTCGTTCTCACCGGCTGTAACGATACGCTTGAAACCGTCGAACGCGATGTTTCCCACGTCAAGAACAAGGTCGATTACCCCCTGTCTCCGGCGATTCTGGCCGAGATCGACAAGAAGGGCATGGACCGAACCTCGCCGATCATGATCCGCATCTTCAAGGAAGAAGGTGCGCTGGAAATCTGGAAAGCCAAGCGCGACAACCGCTTCGACAAGATCGCCGAATACCAGATTTGTGCATGGTCCGGCAAACTCGGCCCCAAGGTGAAAGAGGGTGACCGGCAGGCGCCGGAAGGTTTCTACAACCTGACGCCCGCGCACCTCAATCCGAACTCGAAATATTATCTCGCCATCAATACCGGTTTTCCGAACCGCTATGATCAGGCAAATGGCCGCAACGGCACCAACCTGATGATCCATGGCGCCTGCTCGTCCTCCGGCTGCTATTCGATGACGGACGCGCAGATCCTCGAAATCTACGGTTTCGCGCGTGACGGCTTCAAGGGCGGCCAGAAGACCGTTCAGTTGCAGGCCTTCCCCTTCCGCATGACGGCGGAAAACATGGCCCGCCACCGCAAGAGCGAACATCTCGAATTCTGGAAGATGCTGAAGGTCGGTTACGACAATTTCGAAGTCACCAAGCGTCCGCCGGAAGTGAATGTCTGCGAGAAGAAATACGTCTTCAACCAGCAGACGGAAGGCAGCAGCTTCAACGGCTCCGGCCAGTGCCCGCCCATGAGCACGCCGCCCGCACTCGCAAGCGCGCTTTCGAGCTACGAAAAGACCTACGATCTCGCCTATGCAACGGCGATGAAGAAATATGACGGCATGGCCTGGTACGACCCGAGCGAGGCGGAGCGCAAGGCGCTGGTTGCCGAAAAGCGCAAGGGCCGCGAACCCGCCTATGCGCCGACCGGCTCGGCGCTGAAGGCCGGCAAGCTGATGAAGGAAACCGAATATGCCGCGCTGATGGAGAAGAAAGCGCAGCAGCTCACCTCGTCTTCACCGGCAACGACGGCAACGGCCACCGCACTGCGCACTCCGCATCCTTCGGCAACCCAACCCGCCGCACCGCAATCCAACCCTGCCCCTGCTGCCCCGACAATGGTTGCCGCTGCCACGCCTTCGGTCGCTGGCCAGAGCGGAACCGCCGCCCAGGGCATCCCTGTGCCAACCATGAACCCGCTCGCCTTTTCCGCAGCACCGCCACCGGAAGCGCCGGAAAAGAAGCCATTCTGGAAGTTCTGGGCCAAGGAATGAGCGAACCAGCTGACATAATTTTCGATTTGAGGGGGGCTTAAGTGCCCCCTTCCGGTTTTAAGAAGTCGCAAGAAGCTGGTCGCTTTGAAGGCGGGCGATGTTCTGACCGTCGAGACGACCGACCCGCTGGCGGTGATTGATATTGCGCATATGTGCAATGAGGACGGGCACATGCTGGTTGAGACCGTTGCGCTGGATAAGGGGCATCGGTTTCGGATTGTGAAGGGATCGTAACCGACGTTCAACGACATCGGCGGAGGTTACCCCCCTCTGTCCTGCCGGACATCTCCCCCACAAGGGGGGAGATCAGCTGAGGCAGCCGTTCGCTCCCTCGCAACGTCAGTCATTGCGGTCTCAGTCATCGAAAAAAATCCGGAGCAGCCCACTTGTCGATCTCCCCCCTTGTGGGGGAGATGTCCGGCAGGACAGAGGGGGGTATCCCCGGCCACGAATGTTGAAATCCGCGAACCCCTTAAAACCGCAACCCGGAAACCGCCAGCGGATTGTCCGTCATTGCCTGCCTGTCCGGCCGATCAATACCCGGCGCGCCCGTGAAGGCGGCAAACAGGTCCTGTACGAAAGCTTCCGGCAAATCCTTGGTGATCAACACCATGCGCGTGCGCTGGTCCGATGGGTCCGGCCATGCCGCGAGGCGTTCAGGCGTGTGGAAAATGTTCTGCACGCCATGTAAGACCAGCGGTCGGTCGGGATTGTCCGACAGCTTGACGACGGCCTTCATGCGCAGCAGCTTTTCCCCATGCGCCGAACGCAGCAAATCCACGAACATATCGATCGCCATCGGGGCGATCGGCTTGTCATGAATGATCGAGAACGAGCGGATCGACGCATCGTGCCGGTTCACATCATGATCGTGGTGGTGATGGTGATGATCGTCGTGGTCACCATGATGGTGGTCATGATCATGGTGATGATCGTGTTCCGCCTCTTCACCCAGCCAGCGGCCGACATCGGCATTTTTGCTGCCGGGATCGTAAAGGCCGTTATCCAGAAGTGCCGCAGCACTCCAGTCGGCCCGGTCGCCATCCTCGATTGTCGCACGCGGGTTGAGCGCCTGAAGACGGGCCGTCAGCACGGAGATGGTGGAAGCGTCGGCAAGCGCGCGCTTCGTCATCACCAGTCGGTCGGCCACTGCCGCCTGTTTCACGGCTTCTTCGTGATTGTCTAGCGTGGAAAGGCCGTTCACGGCATCCACCACCGTAATCATGCCGTTCAGCACGAAATTCTGCGCAATCACCGGATTGCCCATAACCGACTGCATGACGGGGGCGGGATCAGCCAGACCAGTAGTCTCGATCACCACCCGCTTCACCGGCTTCAGCTTGCCGGTCTGGATGCCATCCATCAGCTCCGCCAGCGTATCCACCAGCTCACCACGAACAGTGCAGCACAGGCAGCCTTCCGCCAACTCGATGATGCCCTCGCCAGCACTTTCGACCAGCATATGGTCGATGCTGACATCACCGAATTCATTGATGATGATCGCGGCATCGCTCATCTCAGGGTCTTTGAGAAGCCGGTTGAGCAGCGTCGATTTTCCGGCGCCGAGAAATCCGGTGATGATGGAAACCGGGATGCGATCGCGAGACATGTCTTGCCTGTATGTTGATGGCCGCTCCGGCAGATCGTTGGACGATATTCGACCCGGAACCGCGCAATAATGACAAAAAATCGCCCGGGGCCGGGAGGCCACGAGCGACACTGTAATATCATAACAGATTGGAGCTGCGAATACACAATCCGCACAGCTTTTCAGGCGCCGCGCCCACCCTCATCCATGACGAAAGCAGGCACGCGCCATCAGAATGTCGGGCGCGGGATCGGGATCGGCACGTTGGCCACTTGTCCCTTGGCGGAAGCACCCTTGGGAGTATTGGCCGCCACCGTCTCGCTGCCCGGAATGAGGCCAGCGAAGGAATATTCAGGCGGGCGGGTCATTTCCGTGACGTAGGGCGAATGGATGACCATGCGACCGGTATCGTCGCGGCTTTCGCTGCGCACCTTGGCCGCCTTCGGATTGCAGATTTCGGCGCTGACGTCGTTTACCTCGGCGGTATCGCCATAGGGTGCCAAAGAGGCGAGCGAAACGCCCTGGCCAGAGGGAGCGGTCAGTCCCATTTGCAGCAGATCGGCAGACTGGTCGGTTCGCCCGGCAAGGCTATCCGCCCCCAGCACAACAGTAATGACCGAGCGGCCGTTGCGCACGGCTGACGACACCTGGTTGAAACCGGAAGCACAGATGAAGCCGGTCTTCATGCCATCTGCGCCATCAAAGCGGCCGACGAGCATATTGAAGTTGGCGTAGTCCTTCTTGCCGGTAGTGACACCTTCCAGCGAGAAGTAGTGGGCATATTCCGGGAATTCCCGCTTGATGATCAGCGCCAGAAGCGCAAGGTCACGCGCCGTCGTATATTGCCCCTTGCCGGGCAGGCCATTGGCATTGATGTAGCGGGTGGAGCTCATGCCCAGCCGCTGCGCTTGCGCGTTCATCTGCGCCACGAAATTGTCGCTGGTGCCGCCGATGGTTTCGGCAATCGCCACGGCGATATCATTGGCGGATTTGATGAGCAGCAGCTTTAGCGCGCTGTCCATCGTCAGCTTCTGGCCCGGCTTAAAATACATTTTCGAGGCCGGCTGGTCGGCGGCCTTCTTGCTCATCACCACTTCCGTCTGCGGGCTGAGCTTGCCAGCCTTCATCTGCGAAAACGCGATATAGGCGGTCATCAGCTTGGTCAGCGAAGCGGGATACCACTTGCGGAACGCTTCCTGATGGGAAATCACCTTGCCGGTTTTGACATCCACCACCATTTTCGGATTGGCATTCGCCACCGGCGCTGTGGCAACAAGGCCCGCGGTCATGATGGCAATGGCTGCGGAGAGCCGCCGGGCGGCGTTTGGCGATATAAGATTCTGTGGCAAGGCTTATCCTCGAATTCCCGTCTTCAGTCAGGGAATGGCAATATTCACCATATATGTCCTAGCAATGGCAAAGTACATTGATTACGTCAATTATGCGGCGCACTATCCACCACGGAGGGTAGGCTTTTACGACATGCCGCACCGATGAACCCAGGAATGAACGAATGCCGATTTTGAACAGAGCCGCCGAACTTCAACAGGAAGTCAGCGAATGGCGGCGTCACCTGCACGAAAACCCCGAGATTTTGTATGATGTCGACAACACCGCGGCCTTCGTTGCGGAGAAGCTGAAATCTTTCGGCGTTGACGAAATCGTGACCGGTCTTGGCCGCACGGGCGTGGTCGGCATCATCAACGGCAACGTTCCGGGCAACCGTACCATCGGCTTTCGCGCGGATATGGATGCTCTTCCCATCCTGGAAGAAACCGGCAAGCCTTGGGCCTCCAAAACGGCGGGTGCGATGCATGCCTGCGGCCATGACGGCCACACCGCCATGCTGCTGGGCGCCGCCAAATATCTCGCGGAAACCCGCAATTTCTCCGGCTCGATCGCCGTCATTTTCCAGCCCGCCGAAGAAGGCGGCGCGGGTGCGCTCGCCATGGTCGAGGACGGCCTGATGGAGCGCTTCGGTATCAACGAGGTCTATGGCATGCACAATATGCCGGGAATTCCGCTCGGCTCTTTCGCCATCCGCAAGGGCGGCATCATGGCGGCACCGGACAAGTTTTCGATCACGGTCAAGGGTCGTGGCGGCCATGCCGCACAGCCACATCGCACCGTCGACCCCATCACCATCGGCGCACAGATCGTCGGCAACCTGCAGATGATCGCCTCGCGCAATGCCGATCCGATCCGCTCCGTTGTTGTGTCCGTCACACGCTTCCACGCCGGTTCCAGCCACAACATCATTCCCAATGACGCGCTAATTGCCGGCACGGTGCGCAGTCTGGACGAGACGGTGCGTGATCTCGCCCAGGATCGCATCAAGCAGATGGCGGAAGGCATAGCGCTTGCCAACGGAGCGGAAGCCGAGGTCGTCTACGAGCGTTATTGCCCTGTCACCTTCAACCATGCGGACGAGACCGACCACGCCATTCGCGTCGCCCGCGATGTGGTGGGCGAACGGAATGTCGATCCCGATGTCGACCCTTCCATGGCGGGTGAGGATTTTTCCTTCATGCTGAAGGAAAGACCAGGCGCTTTCATCTTCATCGGTAACGGCGATTCGGCCGGCCTTCACAATCCCGGCTATGATTTCAACGACGACGCCATCGCTTACGGCATTTCCTACTGGGTGAAACTGGCCGAGCAGCGTCTGGCGAGCTGATTGCCGGTTGACGCGAAGAAAGCCGAGGAAGAGATCAACCGCGATGAAGAACGCGGTTGATCCGCCGGCAGCGGCGGGTTAAAGAGCAGTTCAGTGTCCACGTAGCTCAGCAGGATAGAGCACAGGATTCCTAAGACAAATTGGGGGTTGCGCCCGGAAACGACGCAATCGATCTGCTCAAAGTCGGGGAAAGCTTCGCTGGTCTTCCAGCATGCCAATCCCGAGCCAAGCTCCGGAGAAATCCGGTGAAGGTGTAGAGACTGGATGGGCAGCACCTAAAAGCCGAAAGGCTCATGGTGAAGGGACAGTCCAGACCACGAACGTCCTATCCGATGGAGACGGGCGGCGGCAAAAGTCGAAGTGGTATGAATCCTGGGGTCGGAGGTTCGAATCCTCTCGTGGACACCATTTTCCTGATAAATTACGTTTAAAAACAATAATATAGAGTAGTGATTGCGCTCCGTAGGTTTGTCGCTATTTCACTTGGTCAGGTCGAGATGCTCCGATAGGTGTGTCCTCAATCGAGAAAGGGCACAATTCGGCCAAGTGCCTCTCTAGCTACGTTCCATTTAGCCCAGAATCGGCGATGCCAAGGTGAATGGTGATCCCGAGTGATCTTCCATGTATTGTCGGCAGACGATTCTTTTCTGAGTGCCGCCATGGAAACCTCCCTTTATCCACCTGTGAAAGCCTTTCTTGAAAAGGCCGGCTATATGGTGAAGGGGGAGATCGGGGGGTGCGACCTCGTGGGTATACGTGACGATGATCCAACCGTCATCGTGGTCTGCGAATTGAAGCTGGCGTTTAACCTCGAGTTGATCCTCCAGGCGGTTGATCGAGCATCGATATCGAACGAGGTGTGGATCGCAGCGAAAATGTCTGCCCGCGGCAAAGGGCGGGAAACAGACAAGCGTTATCGCGATCTTTGTCGACGGCTGGGGATAGGAATGCTCGCTGTCTCGGAAGGCGGCCATGTCGACGTCATCGTGAGTTCGATATCCCCGATGCCACGGACAAATCCCAAACGACGCTCGCGGCTTGTGCGCGAACACCAGAGACGCAGGGGTGATCCCGTCCTCGGCGGTAGCACGCGTACGCCTCTCATGACGGCATATCGCCAGCAAGCGCTTGGATGTGCGAAAGCCTTGGCAGAAGGGCCGTTACGCGTTCGCGATGTGAGATCGAGCGCTCCCGATGCCGGCAGGATATTACTCTCGAATGTGTATGGCTGGTTCGAGCGGATCGACCGAGGCATCTATGGCCTGACCGACGCGGGCCGCGAAGCGTTGATGCGTTGGCCGATATGAATTGGCGAATTAGTCGCTGTTGACGGGATCAGGATACCAAGGCGGTATAGATCGTGTCGGATGACATCATTCGTTTGTGAATGTCTGCAATAGAGCCTCTCGCACGGCATTCTTCGATGACCACACTTCGTGATCCGAAAAATCAAGAATTCGACGAAAAAATCTGCGATTTTAATAATTCGCCGGTGAAATCCGGGCATTTTCGCTTTCGCAGTCAACGGTGACTGCGGAAAATGGAGCAAGCCATTGAAATATCTGGCAACGACCTGCCTTGTAAGCGAGGTTTCTAAACCCCGCCAAAAGCCCCACGTCTTGGAATTCATTGCTAAGAACACATTCGTGTTCTCGCCCGAGACCCTGATTGACGTTCAACGCGGAATCCTTAGGACGTCGAGAACGAATCCTCAGAAAGCCGCCGAGCTTCGCGAATGGCTTTCCTCTGTCAGCGGCAGTTGGCCTCTTGTATCTGGCCGAGAGCAGGAGAAAGCAAAATTAGTTGCGGCTATGCTGGAGTGCCGCGAACTGAAGAATATCTGGCTGCCCCAACCGAAGGCAGCGCATCCTGGTTTCGGATACCATGTGTCGATCGCAGCGGCGGCGATTGCATACGAGCTTCCGCTTGCAGGCTTTGGAATCGATACCTTCCTGCAGATCGATCGCTATTTCGGCCTGCCCGGCATATTCGACCTAAAAAATGAAAGCTGGCGATCCGCTACAAATCAGTGCCGCACCGTCGATTGGAAACAGGTCAGCACGCAGTTGCACCAAACTTTGGATGGTCGGCAGACGGCTGGAAGACGGGCGGCCTAACCAAACCGCTAGACCACCCGATCCACTCAGTAATCAATATCCAATCATCAGCCACGGGAATGGCTGATGACCTTCAAGGCGAACATCGCGCAAGCGCATGCTCGCCTTGAGAAGTGTTTATGGCCGGCAAACCTTAACAAAACACCGGCGGTGTTATTATTTAGGTGCCCACAGTTTCGATAGCCGTCCTCGACAAAACGGACCTCATGCAGATGAACGACGCCGCGTTGGACAACCCACCTCAACGCCTTTCGCCGGCGTTAAAGCACTGATTGAAGGAATGAGGCAGGGGATCAGTGACCCGCTATAAACATCTGATAGTTGTTAGCATCGACGCTCTCCACTTGTCGCCGATTTTTTATGTGCGCAAAATAGTGCGAGATGCCAGATTCCCGCCAGGATATAACTGACATGGAAAAACTCGCACACGCCTCGCAACTCGAATTATTCGACGGAAAAATCGTGACTGCTTCAGATAGACTTACCATTCTTCATGTCAGTGATTTTCACTTCAACGTCCGCAAAAAGCGCGAGCAAGAAATCGTTGTTAAGGCATTGCTTGATGATGTTTCCAAGCTTTGCATCGGTCACAGAAACCCAGACATCATCATATTCAGTGGCGACCTAACGCAGGGCCCTCCGAGTGACACGCATGCCGAAGCATATGATCTCCTCTTAGAGCCACTTCAGAAGGTCACAAACATCTCAAGCGAGCGGATGTTTGTCGTAGCGGGCAATCACGATGTCGAGCGCGATGCCGTCGCAAAATTCTTACCGGAACATACAAAATGGAGGTCCGAGTCGAATGACATGACGGCTATGAATTCGGCGTTTGAAAGCGGAGAATTTGAAGCCGCCTATCACGCCAAGTTCGCGAACTATCTCGATCTTGAGGACTATATGGCAAAGAGCAGCATCGTGTTCTCGAATATCTTTTGCTCAGTTTACCATATAGATGCGCTTAACCTCGACATCCTGATTTTCAATTCCTCAGTTCTCTCGACTGGTGGCCTCAACAAGGATGATCGAGATGAAGGGCTTTTGACGATACCGGAATATGCAATTCGCGACGCAGTTTCGCATTTGAAGCCTGGGGCATTTCGCATCTTCACGACACATCACCCCCTTAATGCGTTTACAGAAACTGGCTCGAGCTATCTAGCAAAGGAAATACAGCGGAGCGCTGATCTTCACCTTTTCGGCCACATGCATGATCCATCGGGAGCTCAGATCGTCGGCTTCGAAGGAACAGTGATCACTAACCAAGCAGGTGCGGTCTACACCCACCGTACCGACTGGTACATCGGTTATGCATTGCTTTGCGTCGACCGATCGAAAGGCTACCACGAGACGATCCTGAAGAGCTATTTTCCTGAGCGGTCCAAATTCGACGACGCCATTGATCGAGTCGCCGATGGGCGTTTTTACAACTCTCAGGAAGCAAGGCAGTATTGGCGCGGATTGTCAAACCCGGTTGATGCCGAGACTTTTCGAACACAGTTGGCCGGTCAAGTTCTTGAGGCTTTGATAAAAGAGTGGTCAGAGTTGTCATTGCTGGATCAGGGGGGACGCCAGCACTTCGTGGCCCCGCGTCTCCATAAGATCGATACAGCGGCCCCGAAGGAAAGCCGCACTCGCGTAGACACACCTCTCCCGTTCAAATCACTCGCCGCCGACACTGGCAACGTCATTCTATATAGCCCGCAAGAATATGGCCGAACGACCATTCTTCGTGAGCTTCAATACGAGTTACTCGCGACTTCCCATACAATCGAGCAGCCTCGCCTTCCCATCATGATCGACTTTGATCAGATCAATCAAAATCCAGCGAATATGGCGAGAATCGTGCGGAGTCGGTCTCTCATGGCCCCCCAGGCGTTCGACACCGATAGCCTCCTGAAACTGGGACTCGTATGCTTGCTAATAGATGACGTGGTTTTTGACGACCACAAGCGAATGGGAATTCTGAGAGCTTTCATCTCGGCGTATCCCCAATGCCGATACGTTTTCACCAGCCTGAAGACATCAGCAGCGCCGTACGGCACTCATGTCGTGCCAGAAACGCCGGTCCGCTTCGAATTCGTGGAGCTATGCGAACTCAAGCGTAGAGAAATGCGAGAACTCATTCGCCTCAAAGTTCCCGATGATGCCGCAGTTGAGGTAATCCTCAAGCGTCTGCATTCGGAGATATCAGAGATCAACCTCCCGTTCACTGCCGCGAATGGCACGATCTTGATGACCATCTACGAGCAAAACAGTAACTTTCAACCCATCAATCGCTCCGTTGTAATAGAGCAATTCGTAGATGCCACCCTCCGAAAGGGATCGGCCGATCAATCAAAGCGCGAAACTTTTGACTACTCGAACAAGACATCACTGCTTGCCCATCTCGCAGGATGGATGGCGCGCCAGAATTGCTATGAACCATCGCAGGAAAACCTGCGCGAGGAGATGAAGTCTTACATCACAAACATTGGCCTCGTTGCCAACCTCGATGAAATTTTGACTGAGTTCTTCGCTGCCAAGATTATGCGCAAGCTTCCAGATAGCCGGGTATCCTTTCGATACCGCGCCGTTCTTGAATATTTCATAGCAACCGAGATGATCAAGAATCAAGACTTCAAGGACTGGGTCTTAGATGACGTCCGCTACCTGACTTATATCAATGAACTCCATTATTACGCTGGCCTCACAAGGAACGACACCCGGATTGCCGATCTCCTATACGAGCGGTTCAACGCGATCTTGGAAGATAACCAACTGGCGGCCCCCTTCGACCCTGCGGACATTGCAACGGTAAAGCTCCCTCGAAAAGGCAGTGCAGAATCTCTAGCGCAACTCTCGTCTCACGTCCTCGGACAACCACTGACGAAGGAAGAAAAGGATGCGGCGCTTGATGGAGAGATACCTCGCGACGTTGAAGAACGGCAGAGTGTATTCCGCCCGAGAATTGAGCATCCTGGCCACCGCCTTTTAGTCGGCTTGTTCCTGTTCTCCGGCATCATTAAGAACATGGAGCAAATTCCCGCATCAAATAAGAGGAAACACCTCAAGCTTGCCTGGAAAGGTTGGGCGTGGCTTCTTAGTGCATCACTTGCGATCGTCGAGGAACTGGCGAAGAAACGTCAGATGCGCATAAACGGTGTATTGTATGAGATATCTGCACCCCTCTCAATGACGAACGAAGAACTCGGTCGCCGTATCGCGATTACGATGCCCGCCAGCATCACGAAATTTATAGCGGCTGCGATGGGGACAGAGAAGCTTCAACTTCAACTTACAGAACCGACCTTGGACGATGCGGAAGACCCTCTCGTATATGAATTTTTCCGGTCGTGTCTAATCGCCGAACTGGGCTTGAACGTGACACCGAGCGCTGTCCGAAACGCTTTGAAAACGCTCGCGAAAAGCGATTACCTGTTGGAAGCGCTTGCTTGGAAACTCGGAGAACTGAGGCGGATGGACGAAATTGCGCAGCATCATTTCGAGGCCGTTCAATCCGACTTGGCTGGGACTATAGTCCGTCTGACCGGCGGTGACGAAGGTAAAGACAAAAGTCGCCAGATCGAGCAGTTTAAGAGGGAAGGGCTGTTGTTGAAAATGCAACGTCAGAAAGACGATGCTTGAGGACAGAACGGGCGACCAATGCCCTCAGGTTTGTCCTCAGCCCTGCCCGGCTTAATTAATGAACCTCGCGTTGCCCGTTCAAAAAATCCTCAAAGCGCAGAAGTATCTCGTTAAATTTCCGGGTCTGCTCCCTATGTGGGGCGTGCCCAGCCCCCTGAATACGGATCGGCTTTCCGCCCCAGACGTTCGCAAAATGGAGCCTATCGATGTAGTCCAAATTGATAACCGCATCGTCCTCACCGTTTATGATCGCAAGTGGGATCGTAGACGTCTCAGCCGTGTGCCGCTGATTGCTACCCTCCCCGGCAATGGCAGCTTCGATCATATATTGGCGAGCCAAGCCATCTGTTCGGCGAACAGCATCAAGAAAGAATTGATCACCAGATGCGCCGCGCCCCAAAGCGAGTTCGACAACCATGCCGATTTGCTGCTCGGTCAAGTCTGCGCTCCCCGTATACGCCATCTCCGGCGTTGGCTTGAATCCGGCTTGCAGCCCGTCAAGGTTGTTGGCGATTGGCGGGGTACCGAAAATCAAAGCGCCGTCGACAGAAGCCTCTCTTGCAAGCATTTCGAGGACAACATGGCCACCTAGCGAGTGTCCGACGGCGACAAACCTATCGACGCTCAAGCCCTTCAAAGCTTCCAGCAGCGCGTCCGCGTAACCGGGAATGCTGTAGGTACGTCTAGGGTCGACTGCGTTTCCAGAGGCACCATGTCCGGGAAGATCGAATGCTATGACACGTCGCAGGCCCGCCAGCGCCGAAATCTGTGATTTGAACGACTCCTTGCAAACGGAGTTTGCGTGGATCATCACCACGGCGACACCAGTCCCTGCCGTATCGATAAAAGCGATAGACCCGTGGCTGGTTTCTATTATCTGGTTGGACATCCCATCTCCTGCCGAATCTGTCCGTCAGAAATCAGCAGTTCCGAGTGTGTACGTCAAGCGACGCCGCTGCGCGCTCGGATATGGTATGGCTGCGGGAACAGCAACGTGATCACCTGAAGTCTCCGGTAATTTTTTTTGAACAACGGCGAACCGCGATTTGCCATTCAGTATAAGGCAGATCAATTTCTTAAACGTGCGTTTAATGTTTCTTGCAATTTAAGGGAGCGCGACAGGAGACAGCATGGAATACGCCCTCTACAACGGAACGGATCGCCGAGTAACAGCTGACGAGTTTCACCAGCTTGCTGGACCAAATTTCCGCGAACAAGGAATTTTGCCGTACTGCGAACAATGTCAAGAGGCAGTCGATCCACACGGAGTCCATAATCCTGGCATCCCGTCATGCTTCCATCATCCAAATTTTCCTGTCGGGGCTGACCCCTATGACGATTGCCCTGCTGCGAGACGACAAGCACGGCGTTTCGTTGGAGTAACACCAAGGAGATTTGATGAACTCCACGGACAAACACTGCGTGACCAATTTTTCGCCGAGCCAAACATCCGCCTGGCCTATCAATTCATGCACAGAGTAGCAGGTGGACCGGGCCAATTGCCTGTAGAACTCTTTGGCCGGATAATCGAGCGCGCAGACCGACGCAGAATATGGGCGTACTCCGACCTGCCTTTATGGTGTGTTCCGTTCATACTCATGACGCTTGCGCAATTTGAGGCTCCAAACTTCAGCTTCCATTTCGGCTTCGTCAAGCCACGCGGACCGGCTGAAATGATTTGGGAACATGAACGTACTAGCGAACTGGTAAAATACTTCTCCGACAGCGGGCGCGAAACCCGAACCCCTCGATTAATGGTAACGGAAGAAGCATTCGTACACCAAGCAGAGGGGAGAGGAGTTTGGGTTGCGGACGCGTTAGCTGCCCGGTTGCAGCAATTTCATGGGCATATCGGATAAACACCGTCCTGATTTTTGAAGGACGTCATCCCGAAAACGTCAACTATCCTTAAATCTGGATCACTGGGTGGAGAATTTAGTTGCCTAGCTAGTGCCATTTCTTCAAGAGCGGATACGGCGGCAGCAAAATCTGCGTTCTCGCGGTAAATTTCGGAAAATCCGTCCGAGGAACAAGGGTCGTACTTCAGTCTTTTTCTTACCCAGTAATCAAACCGCGCAAACAGAATGGCATCTTCAAAAGCATCGACGAATGCAGTTGTGAAGACGATGACACTGACAAAAGTCAGCCGCTTGGGGTGACGACAAACATAGCCGTACCAAAAACCCTGATTGGCGGCGTTACTGTCCAATAAGCAGAGCGCTTCGGGGCCACCAGTGGGGCCTTGTTCAACCCATCGTAGTGCAGGCGTGACGAAGAGGGAGGGGCGTGACAAGCAAGCGGACTCTTTGAAATATCGACCAACATCACGTTCTTCTGATTTCCCCGAATACATGGATTAAACTCGCGCGCTTGAACTTTTTCGGAAACATTGTTCCCGAAAATCCTTGCAAGAGACAAAGCGTCGCTCATCAGACAATAAAAGCTTTTGCACTTTTTGTCCTATGCGCCATACGCACAAGACAACCGCTCAAAGACCTGAGCGCCGACGAGGTAACTTGCGTCGCGTCTTCTACAGTGCCAACGCGTGTATGCGTCGTCGATCACCCAGCTAGATTCTTCTGCACAGGCACCAACATTCCATCCCGCATTTCAAGCTCGCCTTGTGTGACGAGGACCTCAATACGCCCACGAATGATCTCCCGGAGTTGCGCGCTTGTCGCTTTAAAACCGAGGCCACGAGCAACAGCGTTGATTGCTTGCTCCTCCGTACCACCAAGACTTTGATCAATGATCGCTTTGATGCCGTGATCAATTTCCATCGGAGGAAGCAATTCGAGCCGGCGGAGACTAGCAGAGGAAACAGAGCTACGATCACGCAGTCTGATTTCGGAATCGGGTTCAAGAAGAAAATCACCGGATCGAACGACTTCTCTACGGTCGACCAAAAGCTTGATAGCTTGATTGACGTGCGCTTCAATTCGCCCACCTGCCCGCTGCAGACCCCACGCGGTCCGGATACGAGTGATGACTTCACCGCTGTGGATCGGGGTCTCTGTTTTCACCGTATTTTTCACCAGCGACCCTATCACTGACAAAGGGGCTTCATGCAGTTCCGACGACACATTGACGTACAAAGAGACCTCTTCGTAGGGAGTGTTGACGTCTAAGGCCGAACCCACCTCCTGCAGTCCAATTTCAGTAACGTCCGCTCGATCGATTGTGACGACTTCAACAGGCACAGCACGCTTCCGCGCTGCTGGACCGTTACCTCCCGCAATCGCATCGGCTTTTGCTCGCTCTATTTTCTCAACAAGTCGCTCTAGTTCCGCCTTAGGTCGCTGGAACCAGTCAGAACTCCAGATACGATGTATGTTCCAACCGTGATCCTCAAGTACCGCCTGACGTAGGCGGTCACGCTCGCGGGCCGATCGCGCGCTGTGATACGACGCACCGTCGCACTCGATTCCCACAAGGTAGCGGCCTGGAACCTGATCATCTGCAACCGCCAGATCGATGAAGAACCCTGCGATACCGACTTGCGGATGGACCTGATAACCCCTGTCCTGAAGTGCGGCCATGACCTGCTCTTCAAACACACTATCCATTCCGCGGTCAGCCCGAGCAGCCATTGATAGCCGCCCCGTACGCGCATAGTGAAGGAATAGCTTGAATGCGAACACACCCTTACCCTTACCGCGCTCGAGATCGATATCCTCGTCCGTAATCGAGGCGTAGACCTCACACCGCTGCTTTGCACGGCTGATGAGCACGTTGAGCCGGCGTTCGCCGCCTTCTGCGCCAAGCGGACCGAAGCGCATGCTCATGTAGCCCTTGGAATTTTTCGCGTAAGCCACCGAGATTAGGATGACGTCGCGCTCGTCGCCCTGCACGTTTTCGAGGTTCTTGACGAAGAAAGGTTCGGTCGGATGGGAGTGAAAGAAGGGCTCCGTTTCCGGATTGAGACGACGAAGCAGTTCCAGTTGGTCCTGGATTTCTCGACGCTGCTTTATCGAAAACGCGGCTACGCCTAACGAGAGATGTGGTGTCTCGAGCGCATGCCTGATGATAGCTTCGGCAACCACCTTTGCCTCGACCTTGTTCACGCTGTCCTCGAACACGCCGCCTGGGACGTGGTGGAAGCGTAGCCCCATACCGGCCTCCGTCGTATAAGGGCTGGGTACGATGAAAAGCTTGTTCTCATAGAACTGACTGTTCGACACTGCGATCAGCGATTGGTGGCGGCTGCGGTAGTGCCACCGCAGCATACGGCTCGGAAGACCTCGCGCGGAGAACAGCCCTAAAATGCTTTCGATATCCGACACCTTCGCGCCGTCATCTTCGTCATCCTGTTCCGATCCGTCGGATGTCATTTTGGAGAAGAACATCGTTGGCGGAAGCTGGCGCTCGTCGCCGACGACCACGACCTGTTTCGTGCGCGCAACCGCCCCCAACGCATCCACGGGCTGTATCTGACTGGCTTCGTCCATCACGAGAAGATCGAACTCAATGACGCCAGGGGGGAGGAACTGAGCAATAGAAAGTGGGCTCATCATAAAGACGGGCTTGAGCGCTTGAATTGCGGGAGACGCCCGCTGCATCAGTTGCCGGATTGGCATATGGTTTCGACGGCGGGCCATCTCGCCACGCAGGACGCCTACCGGGCCGATACCACTGACAGAAGGAATCTTGCGGTGGTGAGCTCGGACGACCTCAAGCTTCGAGTGCTTCATACGGCCGAGATCGAGGTTGGCAAAATCGGCGACAAGGCGATTGTGTACTTCCCCGTCGAACCGAGCGAGTTCCGGGGTCCGGTCGTGCTGGTCCCTCAGCAACGCCTCGTAATAAGCCATTTCGAAATACGGAATGACATTCACTGTTGTCAGACGCCCATCTGCAAGGCGAGCAACGATGTCCGCAACACCGGCCTCTGCGGCTTCCTGTGCTCGACCATTAAAAGCCGCAAATTTCGAGAGTTGCTCCTCGTTGGCGATCCAATCGCCCAGCTTCCGGATCATTTTATCAAACGGCGCATCAGCTACCACGCCAACGCCGAACAGCGTCTCGGTATCCGATTTCAGAATCGCCAACAGTTCGGTCATCCGATCAAGGAACTCTCTTCCGAGGGCGGACGCTTCTTTGGCACGATCGTAAATCGAAACCGGATCGTCGACACGAGAGGCCAGCTTGCGAATGTCAGCGTTAGCGGTTGACCAAGCGTAGACTTGGGAGAGCTTCGGCCAGTTCGAGGTCGCTCCTGACCAAAGCGAGCCGAACGCAGTGACGCCAACGGCACTGCTGGTTTCCAACGTTTGCTTGCAACGCTGCGCCGTCGCGAGGGTCCCGAGGGCTTTTACCCGAGCTGCGGCATCAGTAAGCGGCACATGAAGCAAGTCCGAAAACGCCGCATCCGCATTCGTCAAATCGGTAATTGCAGGCGCGGTCTGGAGCAAGGATATCTCGTCGACGTCCAACGAACCGCCGAAAAATTCGGCGTTACCCGACCCAAGGTCTGTCCAAAGAGAAAGAAGCGCTCGACGGGTTTCGTCAAGCAAAGCACGGACCTGCTCACAACGAGACGCCACCGCCGATTTATCTGTCAGCCTACCCGCAATCGCCCGCGCTTCCGATCCCACGCCTCGCAGGCTTCTCATCCATAGGACCAAGCTTTCAAGCGGACGTGGATCAGATTTCTCGCCACGCCAATCGGCTCCGAATGCCGAGCGTCCAAGACCGTCACCCTCTTTTATCGCATTACGGGCATCTTTGCCCTTCTGAAGAAGATCGAGAATGCGGACGGCTTCTGCAGGCGACGTCTCTGGCATCACCGTTTTTAGCAACGCCTTTGCTCGTCTCCAGTCGCCGCTGAGGAATTTGAGCAAGCGATCCCCGTGCATTGCCACCGCAGTGCGGGTAGCAACGAAATCCATATCCCACGCTTGATCGGCGATTTTTCCCGCCAATTCCGTCTTAATTTTACGGTACGTTGCTACTGCCTCGGCGAGATCACCCGCCTGTTCAAGCCCCCGTTCCCAAATTGCGGCTACGAACGCGTCTGGGCTGACATCAGGCGCTTCGGCAACGCGTTCGCCAATCGTAACCAATCGTGAAATTGATCCGATAGTCGGGGATGCCTTGACGCCGAGCGTCGTTCCCAGCGACATCGCAGCGCTTAGAAAGCGCGGGATTAGCCCATTTAATTGCGCGATCGTCCCAAACCCTGATTGCGGGAAATCCGAAGGTAGACGCCGGAATATGCCAATTAGTGAAGCCGGATCAGCACCCCAGGCGGCTTCAACCATCGTTTTATCAACTTCCGCGGCGAGCCGGCTATATTCGGCACCGTCTTTGATCAGGCGATCTACGTCTGGTAACGCATCTAACCACACGCCATTTCCAAACGCCTCATAATCCGCGCCCTCAGGTCTCGTTGCCAGGCGTTCAGCAACCTTCACGCTTGCAGCAAATGCCGTGAAGGTATTCGAAGGTTCAGTTTCCAGCGCATCCGCGACTGATCTCATCCCGTCGCTTACACGCTCGGAAAAAGCTTTGGCATCATTTAATCTCACGACCAGTCGTTCGAGATCGAGAGGGGTAATTCCTGTAAGGCCGACACCGCACCAGGGATGTGTCGAGGGAATCCCGATATCATCGATGCGCTGCGCGAGCTCAGTCAAAAGCGCGACAATCCGCTCGCGATAGTCAGGCGTCCAGTTGACTGCGCCTGTAAGCTCGATGTCGGAGGGCGGCATTCCGATCCGTCGCAACCGCGACAGATGCCCAATCACCTGAAACGGCGTCAGACCGTACGGTTGGTACTTTTCGTGGAGACGCGCAGGGTGACTATTCAGGCTATCGCGCGCGTCCACCAGGCTCCTGTTCAGCGCATCCGCGGACTCACCCCGCGGGGCACCCAGTTCCCAGGTGTGCTGAAGCTCCATCAGAAGAGCACGCTTGTTCGCCTTGTTCGAATGCAACTCGAGGCAGGCGTCCCCCACTCCGGCGTTATCAAGACGACGTTTGACAACCTCAAGAGCTGCCATCTTTTCTGCCACGAAGAGGACAGTCTTACCATCTGCCACCGCAGCGGCGATAATATTTGCAATGGTCTGGGACTTCCCGGTTCCCGGAGGCCCCTGAACAACGAGGTCGCGTCCCCTTCGGACTTCGTGGATCGCCGCTGTCTGTGAACTGTCCGCGTCGACAATGTGCGTCATCTCGCTCGGAGATATGTGCGCATCGATGTTTGCGTCCTCGGACAACAACTCCTTGCTCGTGGTGAAACCATTTGAAACAAGGGACGTAATAAGTGGACGATCGGTGAACTTGGCGTTCTGCGGCCAGAGGCTTGGGTCGAGGTCCCTGTACATCAGAAATTTTGCGAATGAAAAGAACCCAAGGACGATGTCGTCGGGTTGAACAGACCAATTCGGCTTAATGGAGATTGCCGCAGCAACCTGCGCGGCGTAATCGTCAAAGGAAAACTGATCGGTTGCTTCAAACGTCGGCATCGTGATCTTGTGGACGCGATCCAGAAAACCTTCGAGCGACAAGTTGGAGGCATAGTCCTCCTGCCGCGCTTTTAGTTTGAAACGCTCGGCTGCACTACCACGCTCCAGCATAACCGGCACAAGAATAAGAGGGGCATACCTGATATTCTCGGCATTGTTCGGATCAATCCATTTCAACGTACCGAGGCCGAGATAGAGGATGTTAACCCCCTGCTCCTCTTCGAGGGTCCGTGCGTCAAAATAGAGATCAAGCAGACGCTTCTGAAGCGCGTTCGGGGTCATCCGCGTCTGTAGTTTCGTATCGCCATGCCTTACGAGACGACCGTTCTCATCACGGTCATCATCCTCTGGTAGCGCGAGCTCGATCAGGTCTTCCGAGCCCTCCCCGCTTTTGGAATCGCGGCCTTTCGCGCCTGCGAGAAAGGTCATCGCCTTGCCTTCGCTCACAAGAATACGGAAGACCTCAGAGGAACGCTCGTCGACGATATCGACGGTCTTCGCGCTTTTTGAGAACCGGGGGACATTCAGCAGGCGATTACGAGCCGAAAAATCAAGCAGTTCCGTTCGCGCCGTCTCGATCTTGGCCTCTACGGAAAGCGAGCTCTGGAAAACCGAGTTCTCAGCGTTCTGGTCTGTGTCAGAAATCAAATTTGTCATGGCATGCCCCCTGCTTCCAGCGAGAATGCATAATCAATTTTGAACGTCTAGTAGCAATGTCGAAAAGACGTTAGCAACTTGCAGTATTCCTCTGACTTTTTTACAATACGTCAGAGGCCACCCGCGCAAATCTGTTATCGAAGGCACTAGGGGCAACAACCCAAAAATCTTTGTGCGCATCCAATATTTCAAGACGGCTAGGCTTGGGGCTCAATGTCTCCCGGCTTCAAAGGCCCTCGCTTATCCAGAATATCATCTAATGATTTGCGCCCGGCGTCTTTGAAGGCGACCTCGAATCTGCCATCGGGGACAATGATATATTGCGACGACGTCCGTGCTGCTTGTAGTAAGCTCGGGAGTTCGGCAGATGCCTCATCAATCGTCCAGGTTCGTGACATCGTCACCGTCTCTCCAATTTTCGATTATGACTTCTATACTTCAATGTTTACGGAAAACCGGCACCTGCCGGTTACGACCTCCGGTGTTTCCGTTTACATCCGAGGTTTTAGAAATGGCAGGCCCCATTTTTCTGATGGATACGAACATCCTGAGCAATGCAGGTTTGCAAAGACCTCCACCTGGTTTGCGATCGTGGATGAAGGCTATGGGAACAGAGTCACTCGCCATTTCGTTCCCCGCTATAGCAGAGTTGAGGCGGGGTGCCCATCTGGCCTTGAAACACGATCCACAAAAAGCGCAACGACTCCACAACTGGATTGACGACATCCTTTCAGTTGACTTCCAGTTCGCCGAACTCACATCCAAAGCCGCCAATCTCTATGCCGAAATGACCACCGTCGGACCCCTCCGACATCTACATGTGCCAAGTCCAGAGCAGAAGAAGGATAAAATCGGACACGATCTACTCTTCGCGGCCCTGTCGATCACTCATCAGATGCCGATCGCTTCCTTCAACGTGAAAGATTTCATCCTGATCGACAAGTACTTCCCGTTACCGGGCGTTTTTCACCCCGTTGAAGTTCAATGGCACGTTCCACGTCACGCTGTGATACCCAACGACGATTACGGAATGACGCCGCCTTCATTGCCCGAGTTCGTATCCAGCGGTTTTGGCTTTATGAGGTAGACCAAAGCTCTCGATCCTTTCTACGGCAGCTCTGACTACCGCAGCGGCCAAACTGCCCTCCCGCAAAAGACCGGCATGAAGATCGAGAAGGGCATCCCTATGTTCTTCGAGCAGGGATTTCGCGCGCCGAAACTCCGCCTGCAATGTCGCCTCGACTGATTTGCTGAGAGCCTTGCGGCGGTGACGGAATGCCGACAATTCACGTGGACTGTCACCAGGTTCGACAGCCAGGGTTTTCCCAAGACCCCACTTGGTTTCCATCATCGTCGCCAGATCAGTCGCACGGTTGAGGTCGGCCGATGGATCGCCACCAGCACCGCTACCGAATTCCCCGAACAACACTTCTTCGGCTGCGATACCACCCAGAAGCGTGGCGATCTTGTTGCGAAAATACGTTGAAGTCTTTCGACTGAACAGCCGCTCCTCGAACGCCGTGTAACCCAGGGATCGTGATCGGCTATCAGTCTGGATGGCTTTCTCGATCGAGACCGACACCAACGGATCGGCCTCGAGCAAAACACCGAGAATGGCATGTCCGAGTTCGTGGGCAGCGACACAGCGTTGTACGGCCATTGGAACTGGGATGACTGGTGGCATGGCTGTGGCGAGATCACTGAGCAACACCGAGCGTTTTGCTCTTCTCGCATGGCGTCGGGCATCACGGACACACCGTTCGATGTCGGCACCAGACCAGCCCTCGCTTGCCGACACCACGTCGTCCAGCGCTTCGTCTGCAAGGTCTCCCCGAAGATAGAAACGGAAAATGTCGTAGCGTGCCGCCTCATTCGGGAGCGGAATGGAAAAGTGATGTTCCAGTCGTCCTGCCCGAAGAAGCGCTGGATCGATGATGTCCGGATAGTTCGTTGCGCCGATGACAATCACGCCTTCATGCGCCTGCGCACCATCCAGCAGTTCAAGTAGTGCGTTGATGACCTGCCGATGATAGTTGTCACTGCTGCCGGTTCTATCGTCACGACTGGTGAAACTGTCGAACTCATCAATCAGGAGGATCGACGGTGCCTGCCGCGCAGCCTCGGCAAACGCTTTGCGCATTGCCTTCAGCATATCGCCGAGGTGGCCCGTCGCCTGCCATCGAGCCGCCGACCCGAGGATTAGGGGAACGTTACAGGTTCTTGCCAAAGCCGTCGCGTAGGACGTCTTGCCTGATCCAGGAGGACCCGAAAGCAGGATGCCGCAATCGACATCGTCCCACGCAAGGTCACCCGTTTGCCACGCTGCCAAGTCCTCAGCGAGTTCGAGGCCCCATGTTTTGGCCTCACCGTATCCCGATAGGTCGTGCAGGCTCGGCCCCGCCGACAAGGAGTCAGAGGGGTGCTTTCCTTTCTCGATATGAGGATACCGACGGAGACGCCCGATGCTCACAGCCACAGATCGTCCGCGCCGCCAACCGAGTTCGACCCGTTTAGGAGATTGGTGCGCCAAAAAATCGGCATCGGCGTTCGTAATAGTCCCGAGCCTCATCCGCTGCGCCGCGATCCGATAATCGTTCGGAGCCGGTAGGGCCAAAGAGACCACGACATCAGCGACGATGCGGACCTCGTCAGAAAGAAGCTCCTCGTCCTGGAGAAGAATGATCGCCCGTTTGAGTTCTCGAAGTTTTCTGAACGCCTGGAAATCGTCGGCAAGTTCAGTCTCTTCGCCGATGACGAGAACGTAGTTGTTGCCATGCTCACCACCGACCGGAACAATCCCTTCGAGCAGATATTTCGCTGCCATCTTGTGGGCATGAACATCAGCCTTAGGCGGCATGACGAAAGCCGCCACGAACGACGATCGCCTTTTCAGCAACTGGCGGATCGATCTCGACATTGCGATGATGGCGAGATGGGTCGGCAGGGTAAGCTCGTATTTCGAGCTGTGAAACGGATCGCGATTGGCGATCAGGTTATCGCTATAAGACTGCATGTATGCCTCGGAACACTGGGAATGATGATGACGCTGCCGGGCGGTCAGGTCCGTATCCGCTGCACCATTGTCTCAGGGCCGAGTAATTCCGTATCGAGATCGACTTCGACGAAACCGCGCAGGATCATCTGGGCCAGTCCGGCAACTGGCTTGGTTTCAGTGAATACGGTCAGGCATTCGGTGATGGTCAAGTTGCCGTGGTCATCGAGGACGTTCAGCAACCGCAGACGGTCACCTAGTGCCAGCACGATGCTGCCATACCGAAGCAGGTCTTTGGCATTCTGAAGACGTGGCCCGTCGTAGACTTCATCGGTGAGCAAACGTCGATACCTGGCCCCATGACGAAAGGCGGAGGCTTCAAGTTCCGTGATGTCGGTTGGCATCACCCTGTCGGGCGCGTCGATCAACAACCGCCCACCATCAGCGTCGAGGATACCAAAATCAGGGACGTGAACACCTCCATTGTAGTCGAGCGAGAGCGGCATGCAGTGCCATGACGAGATCGATGGATTGACGTCAAACAGACAGGCCGCATCACGCGCCGCCTGTGATCTGAAGATTGGCGGGCTGTCGCACTTGACGGTGACCGCTGGATAGAACGTACGGATGGAAGCGGAATGACGGCTGGCGCGAAGCAACTTCGCGCGCTGTGCGATACCCATTTTGAACCTCAAAGAAGCACGGTTGATCGAGGCCGCGATTATCGCGGCGAGCGGGGATCAACCTATTCGTATGAGGCGATTCATCTTTTGCATGCGAGAACAATTAGTGAACAAATATCCAAAGGTCAATACATCCCTTCAGATTTTTTATGCGTCGAAAATTGCTGTTGGAAAAGCTGTAGAAGTGTCGATGGTTGGGAATTGGCGACATGTAGTCCATTGATCGCCAATTGCTGCTGGGTCTCCAGCGCCCTCAGCTTGAGGCACGTAGCATCCATGTCGGCATCCACCAGCCGTCCGATGCCCCGTGTCGCGACGTCGATCCGCTTCTTATTGTTCTCGTCGTACAAGTCGAGCGCCGACTGCACCGACCCGACATAGGCCATCTTGGAGGTGAGCTGCTGGATTTTGCCGTCGATGTTTGCGACGAGGTTACTGTATAGGCCCCGCCTATCCGATCCGAAGCGGACGCATGGTTTTCGATCGACTGGAGAATATAGGTGGGGCTGACCGGATAGGCTTCCGGGTTCCCGGTTACGGGATTGGAGACGGGGATGTTGTACCAGTAGATCGACGCGGGGGTAAACGATTCCGGCGCGTCTATGACGTCGCTGCCGTCGAACAGCGTCTGCTCGGGATTGAACTCCCCTGGATAGGTGGTTGGGTAGCTGCCGAAATCGTCGTTCAGGAGCAGGGTGTCCATGGCGCTGACGTCCATCGTCTGCACCTTCCCGTCCCCATACGGCTAAGCTGGCCGTCCGTGGCTGGCCGACGAAAAGCCACAAAGTGAAAGCCAGCGACGCTCCCCACCAAGCATGGCACAAAGTGACCGAAAGTTATCGTTGGCCTCGCTGTAAGCGTATCCAGCACGTAAAAGATGAACGCCAAAAATCCGGTGCCGAGTAACTGCAAAACGACGGTTCCGATGAGACGCGTTCCGTAGGAATATTTGGGTTTCGAATAGCGAAAATATGTGACCAAAACGTCCTCCTCTGAAGTGGTCGACTTCGATGGGCTGCGACCGCCTCAAATTCGTACGACCTCAACCAAAGTTGAGGTCAAGGGCCTAGTGGTGTTAACCGTTGAGCAGGTTGCGGTCGCGCAGAAGCGCCAAAAGTGGTCGTCATGTGGCTCCGGAACCAACTGGGTGATATGCACCCTTTGGGCTTAGCGAACTCTGCGGATTACAACATAAAGTTGGGCATATCTTGTACTACCGCCTCACAAGGCTTTCCCTTGGGCGTATGGAATAATACAAATGTTCGATATACTGGAGGAGCGGTTATGAAGCTTAGGAAATTTCGCGTCACCAACTTCCGCAGCATTGAGGATTCCGGGGACGTTGACGTGAATGGCACATTGTGTCTTGTCGGCAAAAATGAAGCAGGAAAATCCGCAATTCTATATGCTTTGAACGGCTTCAATCCGCATTCGTCCACACCTTTCCAGTATGATGTAGAAAGAGATTACCCGCGTCGACATCTACAAGACTATCGGGAGCGCCATAAAGGCGGTGACGCAACAGTCATCACCACAGAATGGATGTTGGAAGAAAGCGAACTCGAGGATATACGTTCAGAGTTCGGGCCAGACGCGCTGAACTCGGACACGGCGACAATCTCGCGCGGATACAACGGCAAACTTGAGTGGGATGTTCCAATAAACTACTCGGCGGTCGTAGCATTGCTAATCAGTCAATCGAACTTCAACGCTACTGAGAAGGCCCCATTGGCGAAGGCCACCACGACCGACGAACTGCGTAAAGCCCTGGAAGCGCTTGATGGGCCGACTGAAAAGCAGAAGGCCTTGCTGGCGAGAGTGAAAGCTTTCAAGGGGCACAATGTCCGCGGACAGATCGAACACCTTCTAACCGGCTACTTGCCCGCCTTCATGTACTTCTCACACTATGACCGCATGGTCGGCGAGCTGAGACTTGACACATATCGGGCACGGGAGAGCGGTAATCATGCACCGCCCGTCGACGCCGGAGAACGGGTTTTCATCGACTTCTTAGAGTATGCAGGGACCTCGATTGATGACATCAAAGCGGCACAGACCTTTGAAGGTCTGAATTCAAAATGCGAGGCAGCGTCCATCCGGATCACGGATCAACTCTTGGAGTATTGGACCCAAAATCCGCATCTTGAAATCGAGGTTCGCGTCACGAGGGGAGAGCCCGGTGATCCTGCTCCCTTCAACGACGGCGTTGTCGCTCGAGCGCGGGTGAAGAACAATCTTCACAAGGTCACGGTGCCGTTCTCGGAAAGAAGCGCTGGGTTCACCTGGTTCTTCTCGTTTCTCGTGAAGTTCGCGCAGGTGCGGAAAGGTGGAGCTCCATTATTCTTGTTGCTCGATGAGCCAGGGCTGACGTTGCATGGCAAAGCCCAGGCCGACCTATTACGCTATTTCGAGGACAAACTCGCCCCTCACCATCAATTGATATTTTCGACGCATTCCCCCTTCATGGTTCCGACGGAACGCCTGCCGGAAGTCAGAATTGTCGAGGATAGGGTCCTGCAGTCCCGCCCAGGCAGGTGGGATTCTGAAGGTACCAGGGTCCGAAGCGATCCCCTAGCGGTGGACCGAGACACGCTGTTTCCTTTGCAGGGCGCACTTGGCTATGAGCTCACGCAAAGTCTCTTTGTCGGAAAACATACCCTGCTGGTCGAAGGGCCTGGCGATATACTTTTCCTTCGGTCCTGGTCGGACGCTCTCGGGCGACGGGGCCGGACCACGTTGAATCCCAAGTGGACGATTTGTCCTGCTGGAGGTATCGATAAGATACAACCCTTTGTATCGCTCTTCTCGGGGCAGAACCTGAACATTGCAGTGTTAAGCGACTTTGCCCTTAGTGATCGGAAGAAATTCGATACTCTCAGGCAGAAGCAGATACTGGAGGATGATCGACTTCTCACCTTCGCCACTCTTTTGGGAAAGGTCGAGGCCGACGCTGAAGATGTCTTCGCCGACGCGGTATACTTACAGATGGTGAACGTCTCTTCAGGTATTCCAGCAACTAACGAGATAACCCTTGCAAGAATGGAGTCAGAGGGCGGAGAGTCCCCACGCCTCCTGAAAAAGGTCGAGTCCTGTATGCGCTTGATGCCGCCCGAAACGCCAGAGTTCAACCACTACACGCCTGCTGCTTGGTTGTTCCAAAACCCTGGTCTCCTTGATGGCGACACGAACGATGTATTGGCAACACTGGAGCGCGCCGAAACCGTTATAAAGGCTCTGAACAAGTTGCTCGCATGATGGATCGGCATTACCGTCGACGCCCTGGTATAGCCAGTCGCAGTGATCAATGCATCGCACCGAGTTTCAATACCCGCTTTGCGCCGGCCGCCGTCATGGCGTTGAATCTCCAGAAGTAGACATTCAACGCAATCGCAGTTCTTGTTGCACAACGACCGGCGGAAACTGGACAAAATCTGCTACATCAAATTCGACGGTGAACTTTAGCCTTCGGCTTTCGGCCCACTGGATTGCTGCTGGTTTGGCAGACTGCGGCACCGCAGTCGCGAGGGAGCAATGAGGAACCCACCGACCAACGCGGTAATGTTCGTGACAGCTCAGCGGATCAAAGTGACCGAGTAGTCTGCCGTGTATGCCTAACAAAACGCGGTTCGAACGGGGCTTTGCCCAGAGAACCATGGTCTCATTGTCAAAATATTTTACTGCGTCGAATGTGATCAAAAGTTCTTTCTGCGTCGAAAAGACCTCTGCCATGATCGCGCTGACGTCTCTCGGCGATTGCTCAAATATGCTTGCCTCGTCCCACAGTTTCAGGATTTCACTTCCCGTAGCGTTGCAGCTCTTCAGGCAGATTCCATAAGGCATTTGCTGCATCCATTGTGCGCTTCTGTTCGACCTTCCATCAACCAGGTGTTGCGGGTCGAGCCTCTGCCTTGGATCAAAACAGCCGAACTCAGTTGCGTATCTTCCGCTGATTGACGGCATCTGTTGCTTATGGCAGGACAGCTACGCCGAACCATCGGTCAGAAATTCCTACGTAGGGGGATATCATGAGGCAGATACTTTTGCTCAGGCAAACCGAACTCTAAGCGCATAAGCGCAAGTTCATCCTTTCGCTTGTGCGCCACGCCCGGACTTTCATCGAGCATTGGAGCACGTATGCGAGCTATCGCGACCACGCCAGCTCTCGGCGAAGAGGTCTTTGACGTGAATTCCGAGATCGGCGGGACATTCACGGTCTCCATTACAGAAGATATTGGTGACGGAACTGTTATAGTTCCGTATTCTGTATGGTGAGATCAAGGAAGACGGTTGGAAATCTTTCGGTCTTTTTGACGGAAATATATTCAAAACCCGGAGAGAGCGCCTTACCAATAGGCGCAATTTACGTTGACGTCCTGGGCCATCCCCGCAATAGCGAGGGATGGCCAATTCCAGACCACGTACCATCATCGACTCTCTTCACTTACTCAAGGCAGTTATCAAACCCGGTGTGGCGGCTTTCCATATTGCGCGTGGGATTTGACGCGATAGCATGCATCTGAAAGCGAACGGGGGCAGAGGTCGTGTTTCAGCGTATTCTATTGGTAGCGGTTACGGCATCCATCGCTTGTGCCGGGGTCTCACATGCGGACATCACCCTTGAGCGTGTTCCAATTGACGGCTCTTCACCCGTTCTCCTGCTGAAAGGTGAGTTCACGACATCGGACAATCCTGACCAACTTGCGCGTGAAGTCGCCGCAAGCGGTGCCAAGCTGATCACCTTCAACAGCAACGGCGGCAACGTTGCAACGGCGATGGCGTATGGGAGGATGATCAGATCGCTCGGGCTATCGACGCTGCAGCTCCGGTCCGCTGAATGCGCTTCGGCCTGTGCACTCGCTTTCGTCGGAGGCGTGAACCGGCAGGCAGAGCCAGGCGCGATCGGTGTGCACCAATCCTCTTTCTCGCCGGAAGCGATTGTCGAGGGGCACACTGCAGTCGCTGCGGTTCAGGCGCTGACCGCCCAGATCATGACGTACCTTCTGGAGATGGATGTCGACCCGAAACTGCTCCAGCTCAGCCTGTCCGTTCCCAGCAACGACATGCGTTATCTCACCGCCAACGAGATGCAGAGCTATAAAGTGACGTGGGGAAGTCTGGCCGACTTGACGGAATCCTCTGCTGCATCCAAGGTCGCCCCGACGGCCGTGCCTACAATCCCGCCAACCACCAAAGCCGCTGCGCCGACAACAGAGGAAAAAGCATTAGCCTTCGTAGCGTCATACCACGACGCTTGGTCTCGCGGGAACGTCGAGGCGCTGACGTTTTTGGAAAAGGCGTATGGCGACACTGTGGACTTTTACGGCAAACCCACACCTAAATCCGTGGTGATTGCCGAGAAGCGGAAATTTGTGACCAGATGGCCAGTCCGCGCCTACAGCGTGCAGGCAGGCTCGACGAAAGTAACTTGCGCGGAAACCTGCAAGGTGGATGGCATTGTTGACTGGTACACGAAACGCGACGTCGGCAACCGTATTTCATCCGGCTCCGCCGAGTTTTCTCTGGTTTGGGACCAGAGGGCGGGCGTAATCCTCTCCGAATCGAGCAAGGTTATTCAGACCGACAAGGGCGTCTCTCAACCCGTACGTCTGATATCCCAATGGACGGAACAAAATGGTGCCTGTCGCGGCGGCAGCGGTGATTTGCCGGAAACAAATGTGGCCTGTGAACGACGCGAAGCCATCAGCGATAAGCTGCAAGCTGCAGGATGGTGTTATGGCCGTGAGGGGGAATACGGCTATCAAATGCGCTGGCACACCTGTGAAGCGACATCCTACAATCAGGAAAGCGCGGTAGGGATTGCGTCGAGCGCAACATTCAAGCGGCCGGACCTTTCCAGCTATCCAGCCCAAGGCCGTTTTTTGGGAAAGACCATTATGCCAGACTTCAGGGGGCGTGATCGCGAATTCAATAGTTTCAGGACCCGTATTCGCGATGGTATGCGGCAAGGACCAAATTTCGCAGGCCATTATACCCTCATCCAGATCGGGTGCGGTACCGGGTGCTCATTCGTTATCGTCGCCAACAATCAAACGGGTCGCCCGGCGTCCTTCCCACGTGGTGGCGAAGAGCACATGTATCTGAGTTTGGACTTTCGCCGCGACAGCAGGCTGGTGGCCGCTCAGTGGCTGAACTACGATACCAATACATGTGTGGTCGAGTTCTTCGATTTCGACCGAGATATTTGGAAACCAATCACCAAAACTGACGTCGGTAAAGACGACGCGTGCTATCGGACGATCGCCGAAAATCTCCGTTGAGTTTGGTTTGGCGAAGGACTTCCTCCGAGCTTAAAAAATACCTAGCTGCGTCTGGCCCGCTCGCACGCGCCTGCCGAAGGCCAAGAGCGACCGCCTGCCGGCCATAGATCATCGAAATTAACCATTAAGTTGAGAGTGGCCGCCATTGCCACTTGCAGAGCATTTTAGCCATCGGCAATATGCCATGGGGGCTCTTCTATGAAAAAACGATACTGGCTGCTTTGTGGACTTATCCTGTTCGGCATTTCGAAATTGGGGGAAACGCCGTCGAAGTCCGGCGTAACGACACAGTCGCCAAGTTTCTCAACTGGTGTTCGCGTCTCGGAACGTCCGCCGCCGGCGACGAGCGACCAACAACCAACCTCCCCTTCCGCAACAACCGCTTCCCCGCGAGACGAGACGCCAAGATCGTCGAATTTCGTGGAAATAACGACTAAGTTCGTCAATGGGAACGGCGTCGCACTGCGTGGTGCACCAAGTCCAAAGTCTCAAATCATTGATAGACTGGATCGAGGACGAAAAGTGGACCTGCTTCAGTCGGAGGCACAATGGTCCAGGATCAAAGATGTTCTGACTCAAAAAGAAGGATGGGTCGCAACCAGGTTTTTGCAGGATGACAACCCCAAGCGGGAGGAAATTTCAAAACCGTCGGAACCAAAGAGTAAGCCTCCGCCGACGCTATCACCCACCATCATCATCCAGCGGATCATTGCCGAATCCCTGGCCGACTACCCCGGTACATGCGCCTGCCCCTACAGCACAGACCGCAGAGGCCGAAGATGCGGCAACCGAAGTGCATATTCAAAACCTGGCGGCTATGCGCCAATCTGTTTCGCCCAGGATGTTACGAAATCGATGATTGAAGCTTATCGCTGATCGTATCCGCAGGTACCTGACCACGACATCCTCCCTGAAAGCTCGTCGCCTTTGATGCGATGCGACCGCCTCAAAATTCGTACAACCTTAACTGAACTTGAGGGCAAGCGAGGAAGTGGTGTGATGTTCGGTAGGTTGCGACCACAGCGCAGAGCCTCTGCCACTCGCTTGTTCTCAGCGCATTTGGGCGAATGACTGACGGCGGCGGCCCGCAAGCTGTGATGTTGGCGTCGTCGGAAGCGATGGTGCTGGAATCTTTGATGCGCCAGTCGGTCCAGTCGCCCTATTTCGATTCCGTTACGGAGGATGTTCATGTCATTTGGCTGGGCATTTCAGGCGATGTCGAATTCATTCAGGAAGGCCTGACGAAAAGTTGCGGCCCTAAATTCGTGGATATGACGCCGCAGGATGAGGCAAGCATTCGAGAATGCATGAACAATACAACATAGTCTATGAAAAGCCCGCTCGTTGCATCACGCGGGCTTTTTCGATGATTTAGCTTATGAGAGTATCTCTTCCGAGATACAAACATATGGGTGTAAAGTTGCAGACTGTCTTCGCAATTTCCAGTGCGGTGCTTGGCTTCTTCGCAGCACTTGTTCTGCTTTTCGATTGGCTGGACTTGCTCACGAAATTTCAGTTGAAGCGAAACGTCGCCGACCGAGAGGCAGCGTTGAAAATAATCGCCAAGGCAGAGAACCAGTTTCAAAAGCGTTTTGAGGGGAAAGAAATAAAAGGAAATTACACCCTCATAGGTACGCTACACGGTTTATTTGCGGCCCAGCGCCTCAACGCATCGCTTTGCGATAAGATGCACCAAGCTTTTCGCCGCTCACTAGAGCTTCCGGAATTCTCATTACAAGAAACAGAAGGCCTCCTTGATCGCGGCAGAGTTATTAAAAGCTTTTATGATACGCACAATGCGATTTTGAGACGGCGGGACGAACACGAACAACGTGACCTAAGAAGCGTCGCGTTTTGGTTGATGGTTGCGACTATGATGGCTGCCGTAGCATCTGCATTAGTGTAACGCGTTCCGTTGGATTTATGGAGAAATACATGTGGCGTATTGGAAGATTATTTAGCGGCGTTGGCGCGATGGTGTTAGTAGGAGCTATTGTTGATCAATATCACCGTGGTGAGAGTATAGGAGAGCCACTTGCAGGGTTCATAGCTATTTTCGCTGCTTGGGCATTTACCGAATATAAGGCTGATCATACTGTAGAAAATATTAATTCCCTTCATCCCCACGATGTAGCCCTTGGATTGAGACTACGCCAACTCTTTGATGAGCCGACTAAAGTGTTCTTGCGCGAACACTCTTTTGGCAGCCCATATCTTCACACTCGTTTGCACGGCGTTCGCGACGTTAGCTACTGGGAAGGTAGCGAGTATGAGTTCGAAAATTCGGAGCTCGACAATCTCGCATCGGAGATCGTGCGCCTTTCCGACGAACTTTACGCAAAACTGGCGGCATACGCAGGACCGATAGATAGGCCGCCGGGTTATTATGCGGTTCCACTTGATCACGAACGGATTCAAGATCGATTCGGACCAGAAACAATTGAACGTATTCGCAAGGTGAACGCACTCGCGAGACAAATCGTGCAGCAACTTGACCGGTTTGAAAAAGCCTTTCGAAAGCTCTCACCAGAAAGCTACGCCCCGGGAGGTCAAGCGCTGATAACGACGGCATGAAGGAAGTACTGACCAACTAATTTAAGGAGTATGTCATGCAAGCAGAAATGGTCTGGCTCACGCAGCCCGGAAATCTGCTGACGTTGGCTCAAGTCCTAGCCGCATTGGTAACGGCTTTTGCGACGTGGGCATTATGGCGAGTTACCAAAGTTTTAGCGGTTGAGACATCGGCGTTGGCAAAGATGACATCAAACCCATTCGTTGTTTGCTATCTCCGGTCAGGCCATTCCAACCCAAAAGCAATGAATCTCACCCTTGAAAACACCGGTAATGCGACCGCTTTTGATATCCAGCTGCATGTTACTCCAGCGTTGCCGGGTCCAAATTCGCATGGCGTTGTCGAAAAAGATGCCACGACTTTCGAGTGTTCGCTGCTTCCGTCTGGCAAGGATTTGGTAATCCAAGCGGTATTGTCGACTGAAGCTTATGAACAGCGCTTCAACGTTGATATGTCTTGGAGTGGTCGCCCCGGTGATGCCAAACGAGAAAAGCTGTCCTATTGCTTTGGAGCAACGGATGGCTTTCGCGCTGGGTGGCGAACTAAAGGGCTTCATGAAATAGCCGACGAGTTAGAAAAAATTCGCACGAAGTCTTGAAATTTTTCCACAATGCTCGATCCATGGTGCCCAACGCCTCGCATGGGATAGCGGGAACTACGTCGGTCGTTTATTTCGGTTCCCAACTGGCGAAACATTGCAGATCGATCCTCCCGACTTTCCTTTTCGGGGAGTTTGGCAGCAAATGAAATGACTATTGCAATCTATTCTGATGCTCCCCATAGGGCGACCGAAGCGCTTGGGCTCGACAACTCCCATAAGCAGCAGGCCAGGTTCTGCCAATGGCACGTTGACGCTAGCCGTTAGCGCGGCAGGTAAGTATACCTCCTGATATAGGGAGGAGATTCTCTCGCTCCGTTCGAACTTAAATATACGGCGAGTGCCATACCATTGAAAGCCAAACCAAAATACAGAAAGCAAGACTCCAATCCCGGAGGCTACCCGACTGAATTTTCTTGCCCCGGAGGAAAAGGGCGACAGGTATGAGAATTGGGACAGCCATTAGTTTGGCACAAACAGTATACGCAATTGCACGCTCCCCCGCAGTTTCCGAGTATATGATTGGTGTGACATCTCGGCCGAACCTCTCACGCCGAAGGGAACACTATACCAAATTTGGCTATCAACATCTGGTCGTGCTGGCCGATAATCTCACCCCAGTCATCGCTCAGAGAATCGAAGAGGCTCTTCAGGGCTACATTCAAGAAACGCCGAGTCTCGTTGTTTTCAATAAATACGAGCGAAGTCGCCGGCGTGGGCCCTATCACCCAAATTTGGGACGGCGCGATTGTCTCTTCTCTGTCAGAGCTGGCTCGGGAAATCTGGACAGCGGGGATAAGTGGAATTTCTGCCTGACTTCGGCTTAAATGCCGGGAACAGGAGTGACCATGACGAGACGACCGCGTCGGAACCATAGCCCGGCTTTCAAGGCAAAAGTGGCGCTGGCCGCCATCCGAGGCGAGCAGACGCTAGTGGAATTGTCCCAGCAGTTTGACGTGCATGCCAACCAGATCAAACAGTGGAAAGACCAGCTCCTTGAGGGGGCGACAGGCGTTTTTGGTGATGAAACCAAGGCCGAACCGGCGAGCCCAACCGTCGATGTGAAAACACTGCACGCCAAGATCGGTGAACTGACACTGGAGAACGATTTTTTAGCCGGAGCGCTCGGCAAGGCGGGATTGCTGGGCGGAAAGAAATGATCGACCGCGCACACAAACTGTCGGTCGCACGGCAAGCGAAGCTTCTCGGCTTCAGCCGTGGCAGCGTCTATTATCTGCCTCGTCCAGTGCCCGACGGCGATCTGGCTTTGATGCGCCGGATCGACGAACTGCATCTCGACTACCCATTCGCCGGAAGTCGGATGTTGCAAGGGCTCTTGAGAGGAGAAGGGCTGAAAACCGGGCGGCTCCACGTCGCCACGCTGATGAAGAAGATGGGCATCGAGGCGATTTATCGTCGCCCGAACACATCCAAACCAGCGCCAGGTCACAAAATCTATCCCTACCTCCTGCGCAAGCTGGAGGTCACCCGACCCAACCAGGTGTGGGCGATGGACTTGACCTATATCCCCATGTCTCGCGGATTTGTTTACCTCTGCGCCGTCGTGGACTGGTTCAGCCGGAGGGTTCTGTCGTGGCGACTGTCGATCACGATGGAAGCAGCCTTCTGCATCGAAGCAGTCGAGGAAGCGCTGGCCCGTTATGGCAAACCCGACATATTCAATACCGACCAGGGATCGCAGTTCACCTCGATGGACTTCACCGCCGTGCTGAAGAAGGCTGAGATTGCCATCTCGATGGATGGCAAGGGTGCGTGGCGGGACAACGTCTTCGTCGAACGGCTCTGGCGTTCGATCAAATACGAAGAAGTCTACCTCCACGCCTACAAAACAGTATCCGAGGCCCGCGTCGGCATCAGCCGATATCTGACCTTCTACAATAGCCGACGCCCACATTCATCCCTTGACCGGCAGACGCCGGATCAGGCCTACTTTAACGCGCTGGCACCAATGATGGTGGCAGCATAATCGAGGCGGAAATCCACTTAGCGAAACGCCCGAAACTGTTCAGACAAACCGAACCACCTCTGTCTACATGGCCTGGCGAGATGACACCTGATGCATAAGTCGGAACGGGTGGCGACAATGATCCACCGTCAGGCCGCATTAGCGAGGTAGCGTTGTAAACTTTTCCGTCCACATAAGCTCGAATTGCAAGATGCAGTGCAACGCTGGGGCCACCAATCTCTTCGTCTCGGTACATATTCAAGGTCTTTCCGTTGTCATTAGCTTCCGCAAACCGAACTGAGAGCAGCTTAATGGCCAACTCGACGTCGCCATCCTCAGCCTTCAAAGCTTCCAACAAGTGACGGACCCGAGTACCGCGCGGCATCGGGATGCTCGCGGAGTTTTTTTCCATAACAGTGCGATTATTTTCGAGGGAAACAGTCTTCTCACCGACGACCAGCAGAAGACCGTCAAGCGATCGATCCGGGTTGTCGACCTGAAGCGTCACCATCAATTCAGCCACCGCAGAAATGGCCTCGAGAATTCGGCGGACGCGCACAGCCTCAGGATCGATCGTGTCGATACCTCTATCAGTAGCGCGGGCGGTTTTGCGAGATTTCACAGACATCGTGGCTCCTTCTGGCAGATATCGGCACTTTGGGGGGTATCCCTAAAGCTCGAGTCTCAGTGGAGCCATGGTGAAAGCGGTCGGTGTCGAGTTCAGTAACGCCAGAGAAAAGCTCGAGGCAAATACTCTTTGTCATTTGCTTGGCCCTCCCCTTTCTGAATATCGAACGTTCGCAAAAGTCTTGTTAATGAAAAGGTAGAGCACGCTTAGATGGCTTTCAACCCGCACCAAACGAAAACTTGAGCCCCCCGACAATCCCCGACTACGAGATTCTCAAGCTCAGACACCCAGGAGCGAAACCTTGGAGACCAGCCGCGGGTACTGAGCAAGGTATGGTTTCGCGTCTCCGTGAGTCAGACCCCCCAAAGGATGCCTTGGCCACCGAGGCAATCACATGGGGTGGAAAGGTACCCGGATATCCAACAGTACTGTCCCCGAAAAATCCGATCGCATCCAGCGTGATTGTTTTGAGTCAGGTCGTCTGTAAAATTATAAGAAATCGCCAAAAAACCTTACATCTCATTAAGATTTGACGCGTAAGAGCCCTGCCTCGACGTGATATTCGCTCACCGACGGTGTGAGTAGCAATGGGGACGCATGATGACGATAGCACCCACCATAGGTTTTGCTTCTCTCTGAGCCAGGGGAATTCCGACCGGAAACCTCGGCCAGCGAGATTATCGCAGGATACAAGGCAGGAGATCGGAATGCGTCACTCCCATAAAGTCGCCCAATACCTTTACCAGAAACGCGAGGGGCTCGGCTTCCTTTCCATTGCATCCATGAGCCAGCAACCGGAACGCATCGGCACGACCTTGGTCGGGGGCTTGGAAATACCGGGCGTCCGCTAATCCGACCGGCACCGCGTTGGGTAAAGATTATTGGCACGAGCCGCACTTCGGCCTCGCCCTGCGCGTGCCCGCCGACAAACAGGCCAAGACCGCACGTGGTCACACGTTCTTCAACGGCAACGGCGTGTACCACGAGAGCGAACTCGAGCACCGCGTCAGCTCTGTACTCCAGACCCTGACTGGCCTTCGAGAACTCCAGTCGCAATACCCGAAGGTCCACTACACCGACGCCGACGGCGTCCTGCGTGAGCACACCTTCGACTACTTCATCGTTCTCAACGACGGCACAAGGGTCGCCGTTGCGGTGAAGTATGCTCGCAAGCGGGTAGAAATGCTCGATCTGCTTGATCGCATCTGTGCAGCCGGCATCACAGGGGTGGGCCCATTAGGAAAGTTGACGCCGCGCGTCGCCGACGCCGTTGCCTTGATGACGAACGAGGAAGCAACCCACGAGGCATTCGAAAATGCCTACTTCATCCTCACCTCCCGCCTCCACCACGATGACGCCGAATGTGCCAGACTCGTGGATGTGGTGAAACATCTGCCGGGCCAGTTCCGGTTTGGCGACCTGCTGCGCGACGTCCCGTCACGTAGTAAACGCCGCACCGCCGCGTGGCGGCTAATCGATCTCCGTCTAATCCGACCCGTCTACTCGGGTCGCATCGACGATCGCTCCTGGCTGCGCGTCTGCGCCTAGCCTTCCCAACCAAATCAAAGTTCCATCCATCAGAGAAAGGACCACCATGGAATCCCGCACGCTGCCCGCTCGCCATTTTCTCCATTCACTCATCGGTATGGGTCAAATGGACCGCTACCATGACAAGGCGAGGAACGCCTTCTTCATTCCTGTAAGCCGCGACGACGTGGGCTATCTGTTCCGTTCAGAAAACGATGTGGAATATAAGATTTTCCTCTCGCACGAGGAAATCTACGCCGCGCTCGACAGCAACAAAGCATCCATCCGCTATGGCTACAACAGCCCTGCGCAGCAAAAAATCCGTGCCATCTTCGGTGATAAGCCATGGGACGAATTCAACGTCGAAGATCGTGATCTCGCTCTGCACCGGGAAAAGCTGATCCACAGGTATGATGTTGAATGCGACCGCATTGGCAAGCTTCTGCCAATGTCTGAGAAAAAGCTCGGACCGAAGCTGGTGGCGTGGAACCAGGAGATCAACAAAGCACTGGTCGACCTCGTCGTCGATGACCGAGCCGATCAGGGAAGTCAGGTTGTCATCTTCCCCTGCCCATGCGTCAAAACCTTCAAACGCGACTACGACGACTACCACAATTGCGACGGCGACGTGATGGCGCTTCTTCCACGCCATCATGGTCCCGGGCCAAAACTGTTCGCTCTGAAACCAGCTACGATCGCGTTCGCACACAAGATGGCGATGGCCTATCTGGATCGTCGCCGCCCTACCAAGGCACATGTCTATCGGTCGTACCTGGCTGAGCTTCAGAAGCACAATGCCGACCCCCCAACCCCGAAGAAAATCGGGAAGGTATCCCGCAAAAAATTCGAAGCGATGATCGCGAAGTTCGACAAGTTTCACGTCATCGCGAGCCGTCACGGCGAGAAGTATGCTGTCCAGAAATTCAAGGCGATCCGTCGCAGTTTCCACGTGGTCGCCCCTGGCCAGCGGATCGAGATGGATTTCGTCACCGTCGATCTGATCTCGCTGCTGGTAGAAACGGGCATCTGGAACGCGCTACCGGAAAAGGTTCAGGAGCGTATTCCTCGTGTTCGCATCTGCTTCTGCGCCGCGATCGACGTCGCAACACGTTACATCCTGGCGCTGAAAGCGAGCACAAACCCGAACGCCGCGTCCGCCGTTGCAACGATCCGCATGATCATGACTGACAAGAGACACCTGTCGTCATATGTGGACGCCCAGACGCCGTGGATCGGGAAAATCAGGCCTCGGGTCATTTACACCGACAACGGCGCGGAATTCACCGCGCAACGGACCGCCGAGGTGCTTCGTGCCGCGCGTATTCACGGTACTCGTCCGCCCGCTGGCGATCCTGGCTGCCGCCCGTTCATCGAGAGCCTTTTCCATTCGATCGGCCTGCTGATCGCACCGTATTTCGAGGGACGGACTTTCTCTTCGGTCGTAGAAAAGGGCGATTACGATCCGCAGGCCCATGCCGCGTTGCTGGTCGACGAACTGATCAAGATTTTCATCTTCGCGGTATGCGACATCTATCACAACAAGCCGCATTCTGGCCTTGGGGGTAATACCCCGCACAATGCGTGGGTCGAGGCCTCCAAAGAATATGAAATCCTCTATCCGCCAGATGCCGAAGAGATGCTCCAGATTTTCGGTATCAAAACGACCCGCCGGATTTCCGACTACGGTATCACCGTATTCGGGATCACCTATTGCGATGCCGAAATCCAGCGGCTCCGGACCAAGTTCGACCAAGTCGACGTCGAGATCAAATACGATCCGGAATGCCCCGCCCACATCGCCGTCAAAGGCGACAAGGGCTGGTTCGTCGTTCGCAACACCGTCGGTCTCGATGACAGTGTGACGCTCGCCGAATGGATGGCCGCACGCAAGGAATTGCGTGCCAGCTACGCGACCGCTGCCGAGCAGGGCATGACGGTGATGTACGACGCAATCAATCGGCTCCGCGCCATCGGTGATGCCGCAACACTCCGTGCCGGTCTTTCTCCCAGCGTACCGACTGCAAAGGACTTCGACCGTTGGGACGCGGAGCTGTTCGGTGCCTGGATGGCCGCGCCATCTGAAGATCAGGTTTCGCTCCTCGCCGAAGGCCCACTCCCCGACGATCCGCTGCGGATCGGCATGGTCATCCAGCGGCCCGACCTGTTCGCCCTCGAAAAATCCGAGGCCGAAGAAATGAAAGAAAACGAACCCGACGCCACGCAAGCCTCTGACGCGCTTGCTTCCGGCTTCCACTATGATGAGGAGTACTAAGGTGAACGCAACCAACGAACTGCGCGCACTGCGTGTGCGGGAAACCAACCGTTACTTCGAGACAGGCCGTTGCCTGGAACTCGTGAAGCGCCTGACCGAATTCGAGGACCATGCCCTCGATTGCCTTGCAGGCGGTGGCTCCAGGAGGCGCTCCTTCATCGTAATCGGCGAATCCGGCAGCGGGAAATCGACCTCGTTGGAGCGAGCATTCACGAGGATCAAATCGTTTCAGCCGTACCAGAATGAGTATGGTGAAACGGTGCGTCCATTGATCAGTATCGAGGTGCCGAAACCCTGCTCCACCAAAGATTTGGCGATCCGTATCCTTCACGAGATGGGACTGCCCGCGAGCAATCGTGCGAATGAGCATGAACTTTACGAGACAGTCAAACAACAACTTAGAGAACGTCGCGTCCTCTTTCTGCATCTGGATGAGGCACAAGACCTCTTGCGGGCACCAACGGCCGCAGCCGTAAGGTCTCTCCAGGATCGCCTGAAAAGCCTGATCGCCATTCCCGACTGGCCACTCCACACGATCTACAGCGGCGTACCCGACTTGGCCAGGCTGGTATCCGGTGATCTCCAGCTCGCGAATAGGTCGTTGGTCATGCGGTTCGAGCCGGTGCGCTTTCCTTCTGACAAACCGTTGGTCGAAAAGCTTCTGTGCGACATTGCCATCGACCATTGCGGTCTTGTGCTGGCAGACGAGTTGCTGACCGACGACTTCCTGGGACGCCTGGTGGCCTCCACGGGTGGTGGGTTGGGTACGATGATCGAGATGGTACGAGCGGCTTGTTTCGCAGCCCTGGGACGAAACCGCAAAAATCTCACGGCTCGCGACTTCGCAGGTTTCTACGACCGTGCGTCGGGCAGTCTTCGCGGCGACAACATCATCACCTCTCCCCGGTGGCGCGACATTGATCGTAGCAACGCTCTGAGCGACCTGGTCGCCCAGCCCTCGAAAAAGAAGAAGTAATAGCCAGGAAGGTATCGCGTCATGGCACTCCCCGTCACTGTCGAGTTTCACGAAACCGAAACGCCCCTAAGCCTTGCATCCCGCCTCGCGCACGCAAACGGCTATCGTTCGATGCGAGCGTTTCTCACCACGACGGACACAAACGCCACGGCCATCGCCTCGGGCCACCCCGAAGCGATGGCGTTGCTAGCACACTGGTCGGGTGTCGAAGAAGCGCGTCTCGCAGCTTATGCTATCGCGTCCGTTACCGCCGCAGCGACGTGGAAGCTTGGTCACGCATTGATGGGCCGTGATATGCGTCCGGGACGAAATCATCGGTACTGCCCGAAATGTGTCGTTGACGATCTCGAAAACGGCAGCGGCCGTCCTTTTTCACGGCCCTACGTCCAGGCAGCGTGGATGACCCGCGCGTTACAGAATTGCCCTAAGCATGCGTGTGCGATCAAGGAAGCGCCAGTATCCGCGCAAGAGCACGGTGACTTCGCCTCATTCGTAGCCAGAAATGTTTCGACGATCAGAGAGGAGGCGATCGACACCAGCGCAGCCTCCTCGTCTCAAGTCGATCGATACGTGGTCGCAAGGATCGAAGGTATCCCAGCCAACGAGTTTCTCGACAATTTCGAAACCTATGTGGCCGTTGATCTTTGCCGTCATTTCGGTCGCTTCCAGAAGATGCACCAGATCGCAGACCATCGTTGCGACCTTGCTTCTCATTCCGACGTCGAGTGCGGGTTCGGTTCCACCTCAGCCGGACGCGATCTGATTGAGAGGATTATTTGCCAGGCGATCGAACAGTCAAAACCTATGGTTTATGAAATGGCTTCGTTTTTCGGGCCGTTGCGAGACTGGCTGCTGCGTAATCACAAGAAGCCTGAATTCTCCCTCGTAACAGAGATTTTTCAGGACATCGCCGAGCGAAATCTACCGATTGGGCCTGATGAAGCCTTTGTGCTGCCCACCCGAAAACGCCATCTGCATTCGATCAGATCGGCCGGCCTCGAATATGGCATGATGGAGGACCGCATCCATGACCTGCTCCTGGAGGCCAATCTCATTGCACCCTCACAGCTGACAAGCGCCCAGATTTACTTCGACGCAAGTCGAGGCCACGCGGTATTGTCCGAGGCACTGGACACAATGACCAGCGCTGAAATCCGGACAGCTCTCGGAATTACGGATGACCGCATGCGGGCCATTCTCGATGCCGGGCTTCTGCGCCGCGTGGAGCAACCGAAGGACGGTGCACGCGTCTTTTCGCGTATCCAACGGTCCGAATTCGAGGCATTTAAGAAAGCGCTTTTCGGGCGCTCACTAAACGGTTCAAATACCGACGGCCTGGTGCGACTGGACAAAGCGGCGCAAAGATGTGGTTGCCAAACCGAGACCATCCTCAAATTGGGCCTGGAAGGTTCTTTGAAAAGCCTCCATTTCAAAGACGGTAGGACGACGCTCTCGAACCTGTTTGTGGATTGGGAGGAAGTCAGAGCCCGGTTGAGCCACTCTATTCCTAAAGTGGCATCATTGAATGGCAACGATAATCATAGACACCTCAATGTCCGAGACACTGAACGCCGGATCGGGACGGCGAGAGGCACGATCAGCGAACTGCTTCGCCTCGGTTATCTAAAGACGGAAACCCGAATCAACCCTGCCACTCGGCGTGAGCAACAATACGTCTTGGCAAACTCCGTAGATGCCTTCATCGCAGAGCATATTTGTCTCGCTCTATTGTCAGACCGCGCGGGTGTCTTTCCGGGGATTCTTCGTCAAAATCTCGAGGCCGAGGGAGTATCCCCCATTTATGAACCGACCGGTAGAAACTCGAGATTCTATCGACGATCAGACGTAGCGCACTGGCAATAACGCGGATTTGCCCTCGTCAATCTTCCGTAATGCAGTTTGAAAGGCCCGCCTCGGCGGGCTTTTTTATTGCCTACAGTCCCGGCACTTTAGTTTCTGGACACACCTATCGGAGCAATCCGCCCCGACCTTTTCGACATGACGTAAGATTCACCAATGAATTCAATGAAATTTCTCAACGTAGCGACAAACCTACGGAGCGCAATCAAGTAGGGCGAAATGCCCTCACCTGCGTTACTGCTCGCTATGAGACTCTAGGCCGGGCCAAACATGATGGCTGTCCCGTTTCGGTCAGCATGCGCACCGGCGTGTTCGAATGGCGACCGCATCGATTGGTCACGTTCGTTTTACCAATTGGTTCCGGTCTTTTGCGCGTTTGATCGCACATACATCTCGTGCATTCACAAACAGCACCTATCTAAGGTGCTCACACACGATGAAGGAGACAGAATGATCAACGAATATGGCCCATACGTACAGATGGGAACGCTTGCAGAGCAGATGGCCACCCGATACCGGATGGACGCAAATCTCGCACTGGAACCGCACCTGTTACACTACATGGAAGAGGTCGAGGTAAATATCGCCGCCGATAGCTTCGACCACGTTGGGTTCATGGACAAGATCCGCAGCCGGCTGGAAATGACGCTGGCGAAGACCGTCGACCCCCGATGCCGCGAATTTCTGCATGCGGTTGTGGTCGCACTTCAGGAGCGTATTGATCGTCATTCACTCGACGTTGCGTGATAGCCATTCCTCCTTCCGCGTTCGCGCTAGGCCTCTGCCAAGGAACTTCTATGACGCGGGCACGGAATTGCCTGCGGCGGTGGCGTTTCGCCGCGCGACGCATTCGCCGTCAAAAATTCACTCAATGAAAACACGAACGCTCGACGCGCGACCATCGGCGTCGATCACCGTCAGCGTCGAAAACCCCTGCCCTTCCGGTCGCCATTCACTGTTGCGGCGGAGAGAAGCATCCGGCAGAGGCTTGCCGTTTGCAAGCCAGCGGAACGGCGCGCGCCCGCCTTGCAGCTTCAGCACCAGCGGCGAAATGCCCGACTGGCTGGAGAGTTCAACCCTTGCGCCTTCAGGCGGATAAACGATGCGCGGGGCGCTTTCCCGCCGCGAGGCCGAGAGCAGGCCGCTTGCGGTCATGGTGAAGCGCCGCTGGTTGGCGGGAAGGTCGCTCACGGCGACCCGCGCGACACCAGAAGGTGCTGGGGGCATCGGCGTGATCGCCACGCCCGATCTTGCAAAAGCCTCGAACAGGATAGGGGCCGCCGTCGCATAACCGGCAATGCCAGGCACCGCGCCGTTATCGGCGCGGCCGACCCAGACGCCGATAACATGCCGTCCGTCATAACCCACAGACCAGGCGTCGCGGTAACCGTAGCTGGTGCCGGTCTTGTAAGCGATGCCGCGCTGCTTCATGCCGAGCGGCGGCAGCACGCCGGAGAGGATGTCGGAGACATTCCAGATCGCAGCGTCGGAAAACAGCCTGTCGCCGCCGAGCCGTTCCGGGGCGGAGCGGACGCCGTCCCCCAGCCGCACGGGATCACCGCCGCCGGCAAGTCCCGCATAAAGCTGTACCAGATCAACCAACGAAATGCCCGCGCCGCCGAGTGCGATGGCAAGCCCCGGCGCCTCGTTGCTGGGAAGGACCAGCTTCACGCCCGCCCGCCGGAAACGCACCATCAGCGCGGACGGGCTGACCGCTTCCAGAAGCTTGACGGCGGGCACGTTGAGCGACAGTTGCAGCGCCTGCCGGATGCTGACATCACCCTGATAATGCATGTCGAAATTGCGCGGGCGGTAACCGGAAAAATCGGCCGGGCGATCCTCGATGATGGTTTCCTGTCCGACAAGACCGTTTTCGAAGGCGAGGCCGTAGATGAACGGCTTGAGAGTGGAGCCCGGCGAGCGAACGGCCCGGCTCATCTCCACAAAACCACGCCTTGCGGTATCGAGATAATCCGCCGAGCCGACTTCGGCCAGAATATCGCCGGTCTGCGCATCTGCCATGACGATGGCGACGGAGACCTTGTCCGTCAGCTTGTCCACGGCATGGCGGGCAACGGCCTCCAGCTCCCGCTGGATCGGCAATCTCAGCGTGGACTGCACTTCTGTGGCATTCGGAAACTTCACGCGTGCGGCTGCGGCCATATGCGGCGCATAGGCCGGCAGATCACGGCGGCTGGCGGGAACGGTTGCAAGGGTCGCCCGCTCCGCTTCGCCTTCACCCACGACACGTTCGACAGCAAGGCGTTGCAACACCCGCTCCCGCGCCTGCCTTGCCGCATCCGGAAAACGGTCCGGGCGGCGTTTTTCCGGCAATTGCGGTAACGCCACCAGAAGGGCTGCCTCGGCCGTATCGAGCCGTGCCGGCTCCTTGCCGAACCAGGCAAGGCTTGCGGCGCGAATACCTTCCAGATTGCCACCATAGGGGGCGATGTTCAGATAAAGATCGAGGATTTCCGCCTTGCCGAGCCGCCTTTCGATCTGGAGCGCGCGCGCGGCCTGCAAGAATTTAGCCGAAAACGACCGGTCTGTGCGCGGTTCGATCAGCCGCGCCACCTGCATGGAAAGCGTCGAGGCGCCGGAAACGATCCTGCCATTGCTCGCCAATTGCCAAGCGGAGCGTAACAGCGCCCAGGGGTCGATGCCGTGATGATCGTAGAAACGTTGGTCCTCATAGGCGACCAGCATACGCAGGAACTGTGGGTCGACCTCGGCGGCCGTGGTTTTCAGCCGCCAGCGGCCATCCGGTGTCGCAAAGGCGCGCAGCAACCGGCCATCGTGGTCCAGCACCTCGAAGGACCGCTGCTGTGCAGCCTCCAGCGGCGGCGGATAGGCCTTGTCCAGCGCATCGAGACCGAAGGCCGCACCGCCAAGAAGCAGTGCGGCCGACACGATGCCGACGATGATCGCCCGTTTCCGCCTCATGGGGTTGCCGAACGCACCTCCATGCGACCCGTTGCCGTGCGGGCGGAAAATTGCGGCCGGTACATATCCTCGACCGAGGCTGCCGGATGGTCATAGGTGCCGGGGGTGACGGCGCGCACCACATAGGCGAGCGTGATTTCCGAACTGTCGCCAGCCGTGCGGTCGAAGGCCGCCACGAAGCGGTCATATCGGAATTCGGTATGCGCGGCGTCTGTTTCCGGCAACCAGTCGAAATTCGAAAGGGCTGCCGAATTGACGAGGCTCGGATTGTCGATCTCGAAACCGGAAGGCAGGAGGTCGGTCACCAGAATACGCGATTGCCAGTCGTTTTGCGGCGTGACGTTCAGCACCACCACATAACGCTCGTTCTGCACCACCTCGCTCGGGTTCACCTCCTCACCATCCATCGAATAATAGGTGCGGGTGATGGTGAAGCCCTCGCCGCCAGCGGCAAGCGGTTGCGCCGGCGGCGCGACCGTGGTGACGACAGCCGTGACGGGATCGGCCGAGGCATTGGCGATCTTCAAGGGAGCCGCCAGCAATTCATCGCCGCTCATCCGCTTGCCGAAGCCACCGGTCTGCAAATCGCCGTTCACATCAAGGCGGATATCCTTGTCCTCGCCTTTGACGGCGCGGGCGGCAAGCAGCATCCATGCCTGTTCCTGGGTGCTGGTATAGGGTTTCTTTTCCCATTCCTTCGCCACCGCACCGGCAAGCTGCGGTACAATGGCCGGAACCGGGCGGCTTTCCGCAGCCAGTGCCAGCGTCGCCGCACCATCACGCAGGGCGGAACCATAATCCGCCCTTGCGAAGCTGACCTTGGTGGTACGGCTCGCCATATCCAGCGAAGCGCCAAACACGGTCTTCGCGCGGGCCTGGTCGCCGTAAAGCGAAAGGGCTGCGGCAACTTGAGCCTTGGCAAGCGGTGTCGGGAAATCGGCAAGCGCCGTATCCGCGTAATATCTGAGATCGTTGATTGCCGCCTTGCGGTTGCGTGCCAGCACGTAGAGCGAATAGGCGATCTCGTTGCCGCGATCCTTGACGTTGCTGTCGGAGGAAAGGCCGTTCTGCAGGTTGTTCAGCGCCTGCACCATGGCCTGTTCGGGGACATCGTAACTCTGTTCGCGCGCCCGGGTCAGGAAGTCGCTGATATAGGCATCCAGCCACAGATCGCCGTAACCGGGTGACCAGAGGCCGAAACTGCCGGAACTCGACTGGAAGGACAGCACCCGGTAGATCGCCTCCTGTACGCGCTTGCGCATATCGGGGTCGTCGGCCATGCCGCTATCCTTGGTCATTTCCGAGAGATAAAGCAGCGGCAAGGCGCGGCTCGTCGTCTGCTCGGCACAGCCGTACGGATATTTGTCGAGCATCATCACCAGCGCCGGAATATCGAAGGCGGGCGAACGCGTGACGTTGACGGCAACGGATGAGCCGAGAAGCATGCTGTCGGCCAGAAGGTCACCATTGATCGTCAGGCTGCTATTCGGCGCGATCTTGATCTCACGCCGGGTCGTGACCGGCAGAACGGCCGGGCGCACCGGAACGTTCAAGACCTGCTCCAGCGAAACACCGGCGGCATTGGAGACCTTGATGGTGATTGCACCATTGCCGGGCTGTTCGCCCGTCAGCGGAACGGTCAGCGAAGATTTTCCACCTTTTTGCAGCGCCAATGTCTGGGACATCTCGCCCTGATCGACCGTCAGCGCCGTGTTGCTGGTGACATCCAGCCGGTAGTCACCGGCATCGCCATCGGTATTGGCGATATCGAGCCGCAATTGCGAGACGTCGCCGGGTGCGAGGAACTTCGGCGCGCTGGCCGTGACCACGACAGGATCGCGAATGACCGCGTCGGAGACCGCATGTCCCACGCCCGTCTTCGTCCAGGCAACCGCCATGATGCGGGCGGTGCCGTTGAACTGCGGAATATCGAAGCTCACCGTCGCCTCGCCATTCGCATCGAGTTCGACCGGACCGGAGAAGAAGGCCACGAGCTTTTCGGTGGGCGGGCTGCCCTGAAGTGCTGCCCCACCGCCATCGCCACCGGTGCGCAGGCGGCCGGTGGCACCAAGCGAACCATCGATCAGACGGCCATAGAGATCGCGGATTTCCAGACCAAGCCGGCGCTGGCCGAAATACCATTCATCCGGCTTCGGCGGTTCGTAACGGGTGAGGTTCAAAATGCCGACATCGACCGCGGCAACGATGGCATAGGCCTTTTCGCCGACGCCCGCGCCGGCAACGCTGATCGGGATTTCAAGCGGTTGGCGTGGCAGCGTCTTTTGCGGCGCGCCGAGCGTAACGGCCAGCTTGCGCTCAGCCGGATCGACGGCAAGCCACTTGATGCCGATGGCGCGCATCGGCATGCGGCTTTCCTGCGCATCACCGGGGCGGAACAGCGTGGCCGTAACGTAAGCGCCCGCGCCCCATTCCTCGGTGACCGGAATGTCGATCTCGCCGCCATCCTCGCCAATCTTGGCATTCTGTACCGAAATCAGCTTTTCCGAACCGGAGGTCACCATCAGCTGACCGGCAAACCGCGACGACACCTTGAGTTTCGCCGTATCGCCGATCTTGTAGTTTGGTTTGTCGAGCGCGATTTCCAGCGCATCCGGCGTTTCGGTCGAGCTTGCCTCAACATAGAAACCGGCGTCGAACTCGACACTGGAAACCGGCGCACCGTTGCCGGCACCTTCCACCTCCAGCCGGTAACGACCCCAGGTGACGGGCACGGAAATCTCGGCGCCATTGGCGTCGACGGACAGCGTGCCTGTTTCGGTCTGCTTGGTATATTCGACCGGTTCGTAACGCCAGGAATTACCCTGACGATACCATTGATAGTTTCTCTCGACCTTGATGAGCTTCCAGTTGAGGCCGCTCATCGCCTGTTTCGCGCCATCGGCTGAAACGCCGATGATGTGGAAACGCCCGATCGAGTTCTGGGCGAGATCGCCCGAAAATTGCGGTTTGATGCCGATCACCGGCGCTTCCGACTTGATCGGCAGCGTCAGCGACCGTTCCACGGCGCGGCCACCCGCCTCGCGCATACGCACGGTGATGTTGGCGGAAAGAAGCTGCGTGGTCGAAGGCAGATCGGTCAGATCGACATTGAAGCTTGCCTTGCCCTCTTCGTCCAGCGCCGGCAGATCGGCAAGCGCGGTGCGGTCTTCCTCGCCGCTTTCCTCATCGGCCAGACCGAAGAAATAACCCTCGAAATCGGCGCTCGTGCGCGTCGGCTTGATGCCGACCTCGCCTTCCAGCGTCAGGCCGGCGGCGGGAGCGCCGTAGAGATAACGACCATCAACGTCGATTGCCGTTTCGGCACCCGGTTCGATCTGTTTCACTTTGCTGGAAAGATCGAACTCCGTGCGATCAGGCACGAAATCATCGACCAGAAAGCTTTTTTCGCTGATCGCAGGCGTTTTCGGATCGGTGTGGATGTTCAGCGTCCATGTGCCACGCATGGCGTTTGCCTGCAACGGCAGATCGACCGCATGCCCGCCAAGCGCCTTGCCATCGCTGACGAAACGCCGGTCCTCGACGCCATCAGGACGCGAGAAGATGAAGGTCAGCGGCAGATCTTCGATCGCCTTGCCATCCACATCCCGCGCAAGCGCTGCCGCGTGCACGGTCTCACCGGCGCGGTAGATGCCACGCTCGGTCCAGCTGAACACGTCGATGGCGCCGGGGGCCGCGCGTCCTGTCACGCCACGGTCGGAGAGATCGAAACCGGCGCGCGTCATATCGAGGAACACATAATCCTTGTCGCCGTTACGCGCCGTGAGGATCGCCGGTGCCTGCGCCGCCGTGCCGCGCATCAGACCTGCCGAAAACACCGCGCGACCGTCCGCATCCGTCTTTGCCGTGCCAAGCACTTCGTTGTTCTTGGCAAGCAGCTGCAGATCCACGCCGCCAAGCGGTGCGGCGCTGCCGAGCGAGCGGACGAAGACGTTCAGGCCATCGGTTCCGGCATAGGTGGTGATGCCGGTATCGGACACCAGGAACCATTGCGTGGCGCGCGAATCCCAGGTCTCCGGTGCCGTGCCGGGCGGTACGGCGGTCAGCACATAGATGCCGGGCTTGCGCTCCGGCAGAGCTTCGTCCACCGGAAAGCTTGTCACCACATCCTTGTTGAGATCAGGCTGGATATCGATCGAACCCTGCCAGACAAGCTCTCCGCTCTCGTTTTCAATACGGTCGGCACTGTAACCGTCCATCTGTGTCAGAAATTGCGAGTTCGCCAAAAGCGATGTGATGTTGCGGTCGCCGATACGGTAAAGCTTCAGGTCTGCCTTGTCGGCATTGACCGAAACGATCGGGATGCCACGCCGTGCGGTGCCGGGCAGCACGAAATTCTCACCCGTGAAGCGCACGCTGGCGGCACGGTCGCGCACGTAAATATCGAGATTGACCTGCTTTTCCAGAGGCTCTTCCACCGAGGACGGCAGGCCGGCGCGGAACGCGATCTTGTAACGTTGGCCGTGCACCAGCCCTTCGACGCAAATCTCGCTGCCTTTCGCCTCGATGGCCTTGGGCGCTGCGCCATCCAGAGTGACAAAGGAGGAATAATCGACGCCGTTCTTCACCAGCGGTTCGGAAAACTGCACGCAAGCGCGCGGGCTGACGCTATCCGTATCCACCGTATTGTTGATGACGCGAAAACCCTGGCGCGTGCGCAGATCGGCATAGGCCGCCTTTGTCTGCGCATTATCGGAAAGCGCGAGGCTTTCCTTATAGGCGCTGAGTGCGGCACGATAATTCTGGGTCTTTTCGAAAGCCTGCGCCAGCCGGTTCAGCGCCTCGGTGCGCGCACTCACCGTGCGGCTCAACTGATAGGCATTGATGGCAGCGGAAGCGGCCTGACCCGCAATCGAGTAATTGTCGGTAACCTGAGCGGCCTTCTGCGAAAACTCCGCCCACAGCGCACCATCGTCAGGCGTGATCGCAAGGGCGGCCTTGTAGGTCGCAACCGCATCGGCGGCCGCCTGCTGCCTTGCCGTCTGCACCAGGCTTTCCAGCCCCTGCCCCTCCTGCTCCGCGGTTGCGGCAAGGCCGGATTTCAGCCGGCGCGCTTCCTGCTGCAAGCTGTCGGTCACGAAGGAAAGACGCTGCGGCGCGCCGATATCGGCTTCCGCGACGACTTCCACGATCTTGCCGGCAACGGCGCCCGGAAAGGCGTTAAGCTGATTGAAATCCGACTTGAGGAAGCACCATTGCACCTTGGGATTGTAGGTGAAGGCCTTGCAGGCGTTGTCGCCCACGCAAATCTCGCCGCATTGCTCCAGCGAGACATTCTGCTCGGTTCTGAGATCGAAACCGAAATAATCGCCGTTTTTGGTGGTTACCACCTTGCGGGAGGGTTCCGCCGCCGTGGCTGGAAGAAACGTAATGGCAGTTGATACCGCAACCAACGAAATCCGGACGAGCGCGCGCAACGACATCAATTTTCTCCCCGCAACAGACATGTCGGGCGGGACTCTGGTCAAATCCACGCACGGTTGTCAACGCATCTTCTACAATTGGCGACGCGACAATGTGGAGAGGCCGGCAGGTCAGGGGAAAGGCTAGTCTTCTATTTTTCGCGCTTCGGAAATCAGCATGATCGGCACTCCGTCGCGGATCGGGTAAGCGAGCCTGGCGCTTTCGGAAACCAGCTCGTTGCGGGTGCGATCATAAGAGAGACGCCCCTTCGTAAGGGGGCAGACCAGCAGCTCGAGGAGCTTCGGATCGGCATTGCTCATCCTGTCATCCATGGCGGCGATCCTATTGCAACACTGTACCAGACTCACCCGACCCCTGGGCAAGAACGATTTCGGTGATGGCGATCAGTGTTTCGGCCCGTGTCCTCAGGTCGGGTGCCTCCAGCAGCGCCTGTTTTTCGGCAGGGCCGAACGGAGACATCATGGAAAGCGAGTTCACGAGAACACGATTGCCCGCCCTTTCCACGCTTTCCCAATCCGCCTCCAGCTGGTTGGCATCCAGAAACGCGCGGAATACCCTGAGCAAATTCTCCCGATCCACCGCATCCTCGTCATATTCGCCGGAAAGATCGGCGATAAAGGGCGCATGCCGGAAACTGCGATAGGGCTTGCCCACATCCACCTCTTCCAGCAGGCGGAAGCGACAGACGCCAGTAAGCGAGATGACGTAACGCCCGTCCCCAGTTTCAGAAAATGAGGTGATGCGGCCAAGACAACCAACCGCGCTGAGGGGGCCGCTTTCAAGCCCCGCCTCGATGACGTGAAGGGCTGGTTGCACCATGCCGATGACCCGGTGACCGGCCAGCGCCATATCGATCATGGCAAGATATCGCGGCTCGAAGACATTGAGCGGAAGATGGCCTTCCGGCAAAAGCAGGGCGCCCGGCAATGGAAATACCGGCACGGTTTCCGGCAGATCGTTGCTCTTCACATATCTCGCATTTCCGACATGCATGGGATCAAGCCCCCTGTTCACTGCTGCCCGGCCGGCGGATCAACCGCCGCGGCCGGGATATGCCCGCATTACGAAAACAGTATCGCCGAAAGCTTCCTGCGGCCGGCGACCGATGCCGGGTCCTTGAAACCCCAGGCCTCGAAAAACTCCAGAAGCTGGCGGCGCGCGCCGTCGTCATCGAAAGTCCTGTCCTTGCGCATAACGTAGAGCAGATGGTCTGCCGCCTCGTCACGCCGCCCTTGGGCGTTCAGGACCTTGGCAAGCTTCACCCGCGCCTCGTAATTATCGGGATCGAGCGCGAGATCGCGTTCCAGCGCCACCGGATCACCGATCTTTCGGGCTTCTTCATATTGCGCGATCTTTTTCGAAACGAGCTGAATGCCCGCATCCTCGGCCACTTCCGGCGGCAGGGAGGAGAGGAGTTCACTTGCCCGTTCATATTGTCCGACGGCGATCATGCATTCGGCGATACCGGCGATGGCAGCAGGATTTTCCGGATCGGCCTGCATGACGGCGCCGAACAATTGTGCCGCACCGTTATGATCACCATCGGACAGAAGCTGTTTCGCTTCAGCCAGAACGGCCTCAATCTCGGCCTTCGGATCACCCGCATCGGGTCCAGCAATCTTCTCGATGAACTGCTTGATCTGGCTTTCCGGCACCGCGCCCATGAAACCGTCCACCGGCCTGCCATCCGCAAAAGCGACGATGGCGGGAATGGACTGGATGCCGAGCTGGCCCGGAATGGACGGATGATCGTCAATGTTCAGCTTTACCAGCCTCACGCGGCCATTCGACTCGTTGATGACCTTTTCAAGTACCGGCGTGAGCTGCTTGCACGGACCGCACCAGGGCGCCCAGAAATCCACCAGAACCGGCTGGCGGCGCGATTCCTCGAGAACATCCTTGGAGAAGGCCGCCGTTGTGGTGTCCTTGATGTGACCGGAGGAGGCACCGTTCAGCTCCCCGCTATATTGCGCGTTGCCGGACATCTGCCCGCCATAGGAACTGCCGTAAGGATTGTTCGTGCCGCTCATGCCGGTCTCCCGTAATCTCTGTCATATTGTATCGATTGAAGCAAAGATCGTATCTCACTCGCTCACTTTCAAGACAAGCGGCGTGTGACCGGTCGCCTCGAGAAAGCGAATAAGATCCTTGTTTCCTATCGTCGTCGTCTGGTCATTGGAAAGCGGATGACCGTTGATCAACTCGTTTTCCAGAAGGTCGCTGTCGAGCACGAAGGTAACCTGCCGATCGCTGTCGTTGATGGCGCCGAAAACCGTAACCGAACCCGGCACGACACCCAGATATTCGAGCATTTTTTCCGGTCTGCCGAAGGACACGCGGCTTGCCGCACCAATCGCCTTGTGAACGCTTTTCAGATCGACGACCGCATTTTCCTCAACGGTCAGAACGAAATATTGATCCTTCTTGTCCTTCACAAAAAGGTTCTTCGTGTGGCCGCCGGGAATGAGGTCACGCAGCGACTGGGATTCGGCAACGGTATAGACCGGCTCATGTTGTTTCGTCTTATGCTCGATACCGAGCCCATCCAGAAACTGAAACAAGTCTGTTGCCGTCTTCGGAGAATTTTCCGCCATATCCTGCCGCCTGCCTTTGCCGATTCCGATATCTTCGCCGTCATGATTAAGGCGGCAACCGGGGCTTGGCAACGCGGGAAAAAGGAACAGGACGAAAATTCTCAATCATTTCCGCCGCTTGTCGCATTTCCTAAAGAAATTTTCGCGTTTTTGTCATTTCCCTGTTGCATTCCAAAATCGATTGAGCGATATAGCGCCCGTCGCCGCACTGCGGTGGCCCACGGTTCAGCGTACTACCCCGGACCGATGGATTTGAGCGGGTGTAGCTCAGGGGTAGAGCACAACCTTGCCAAGGTTGGGGTCGAGGGTTCAAATCCCTTCGCCCGCTCCAAACTTCCCAAAGACAGCTTTTTTGTCAAATGCGCCCTGTTGCTCCTCGCAAAGCCATGCCGGGGTCAGACCGTTTAATGTACGTGATTTTCATCACGCCCCCTCCCACCGAAGAAGCCACGCCGCCGCGAAAATAACGCCGCCTGCCCTCGGAACAGCTTTCATGCGCAAGACGTTCTTCCCGTGTTGATCAACCCGGGGGAACAGCCCATGTCTGCAAAAATCAGAAGAACTACCCTGATTGCCGCATTCGCAATTCTGTCAATGCCGGCCGCCTCTTTCGCCGCCGACATGATCGTTAATGGTCGGGATCAGGCTCCACGGCACAAAACACACTATCAGCCGCGCGCGATCGAAAGCGCCTATACAGAATCGCGCAGAAATGCGCTGTGACGAGAATGTCGTGTCCTACCGGTCGCCCTATGAACGACGTACCGAACTGGTCACGCTCTGCCATCCGCCGTTAAATTGGCGAACCGAGCCATCCACCGCAACAATATGGTCGCCTTGATCTTGCCATAATTCATTCGATGTGCTTTTGTTCAGCCGCCCTTGTGGGAGGGGGTAAAGGTTGAGACCCGCTGGTGCTTTTGGCAGCAGCGGGTTTCCCTTTTTTTGGCGCCCTGTCATAGGAAGCGCCGTGCAGAAGGTTCTCTCCAGCATTCGACAGGTGGCAACCCGATACGCCCTTCCTAAGCCGCGACCGGCATCATCGCGGCGCCCCAGAGCCCGGCATTCTCGACGAAAAGATACGCGGACGGCTTGCGGAACCAAGCCCAACTCGTATGTCGTCTCCCATCAGGACAGCATGATAGCGCCCGACGCCCAGCGAGCCACGTCGTGATGTCTCATTTCATGCTGAGTCAACTGCTGAGGTTGCATAGTCGTTCGTTTTAGAGTGCCTTCGATAGCTCTCGCTTCCGGATATCAATGAAACTGATGAAGTCCCGACCGTATTCTGTGATTAACAACTGCCCATTTTCGGCCGACGAAACGAGGTTCTGTCTCAATAGAAAGTTACACCAATCATAAAAGCTGTACTTATCAGGGTCCTTTATGTGGGGCCGAACATCATTATCATACAAGGCTCTAGCCTCCTCCATAGTGAAGGTCCCTTCGAGCATTCGTCGCATGGCAAGTATCTGGCTACCGAATATTGCTCCCCACACTACCTCGTAACTTCTCTCAATTTGAGCTTCGGCCAATGTGTAGATGAGCTTGGGAATACGTTCCTCATCAGCGACATTACCGAGTTCACCCTCAATCTTGGTAATCAAAGCTTGTACTGTTGGGAGAGGGTGCGTAGCTGTTTTCTGCAATCCCGTAGTAGGTTTGCTTTGCAATTGCTGGTTTGAAGGCTGCAACACTGCACCAGTCGGACCCAACGAGACGATGTCTTTTATTCGATCCCTGATTTGTTTGCGAAAAATGAAAACGATGAACGTTGCTGCGACCGGCCACGCTATCCCCTTAATCAGATCGGCAATGACCTTCGCCCATTCCATCCAATTCGTGCTGGCAAATATTTCGTACCAATCCAACTTCATCGCGCTCCCTCACATCACGCTTTTCTTAGCAAGGATACAGCACTTAAGAGGCACTCAAGAGCACCTTTAATGGGTTTTGACATGAAATCGGAATTTTCGAAATTCCGATTTCATGTCAAAATTCCGAAACCGCGCTACAGGGTACATTCGCTGAGAATAGCCGATCGACCCGTTACCAATGGCCAGCAGCGCTTAGGGTTCGCGCAGGCTCTCGACACCGGAGCCCAGTCTTATTTTCAAGACCTTGAAATAATAGAAGAATTTGGTAGCGGGAGAGGGACTTGAACCCCCGACACGCGGATTATGATTCCGCTGCTCTAACCACCTGAGCTACCCCGCCACAGGGAAAACGTGACAGCCATGTGACCGTCCGCTCCATCAGGATGAGCGGCTTATAAGGTGCCGCTCCCCAAAGTGTCAAGCGCATGATGCGCAAAAAATTCGCTTTCCACACAGCGATAAAAGGCGAATTGTTTCAGGCGGCAACCGGCTTTTCCAGAAGCGCCTTCAGCGAGGCCTCGGCGTCGGCTGAGCGTTCAGAACGTTCGATGAAGCCACCGCCGTAAACGCGGGCATCCGCGCCCGGTGCGGAATAGAGCACGCAGGCCTGACCGGGGGCGACGCCGGCCTCGCCGGTCATCAGATCCACATAGATACCGTTCTCGTCGGCGTGGAGCATGGCTTCGGTTGGCGGACGGGTGGAGCGCACCTTGGCGAAACAGGAAAAGCCCTGCCCGGCCTCATCTCCAAGCTCGCCATCGCCAAGCCAGTTCATGTCACGCAGATAGACACGGCGGGTTTCCAGCGCCTCACGCGGGCCGACGATGACCCGGCGGCCGCGTGCATCGAGATGCACGACGTAGAGCGGCTCCCCGGTCGCAACACCGATACCACGGCGCTGGCCGATCGTATAATGCACGATACCGTCATGGCGGCCGAGCACGCGCCCGTCCAGATGGACGATATCGCCCACCAAAGCCGCATTCGGCTTCAGCTTGTTGATGATATCGGTATATTTGCCCTGCGGCACGAAACAGATGTCCTGGCTGTCGGCCTTCTTGGCGACGACAAGCCCCATATCTTCCGCCAGCGCCCGCGTTTCCGCCTTGGAGAGGCCGCCGAGCGGGAAGCGGAGGTAATCGATCTGCTCCTGCGTGGTGGCGAACAGGAACCAGCTCTGGTCACGGTCGCTGTCGATCGGACGATAGAGCGCGCGACGCCCCGGCTGGCCGGCAACGGGGTTGGGACGCGAGCGGATATAATGGCCGGTTGCCAGCGCATCCGCACCCAGCTCCTGCGCCGTCGCCAGAAGATCGGCAAACTTTACGGTCTGGTTGCAGGCCACGCAGGGGATAGGCGTTTCACCCATCGCATAGGCTTCAGCAAAGGGGTTGATGACGGTTTCGCGGAACCGCGCTTCATAATCCAGCACGTAGTGGGGAATGCCGAGCGTTTCGCAGACCCTGCGCGCATCGTCTATGTCCTGTCCGGCGCAACAGGAGCCGGCCCGGTGCACGGCCGCGCCGTGATCGTAGAGCTGGAGGGTGATGCCGAGGACATCGTAGCCCTCGCGCTTGAGGATACCGGCCACAACAGAAGAATCGACGCCACCGGACATGGCGACAACGATCCGGGTGTCTTCCGGCCTCTTGTCAAAATCGAGCGTATTCACGTTTTTTCCCATCGTCAGTCATAACGGGGGTAAAGGCCCCGCCGCCTGTCGGTCATCCGCCACGAGAACTTCAGTCGAAAAACAGACTGTCCTGCCTCGCCATCATGCGGATTTAAGGCGTGCATATAGAAAGGAATGGCCGCGCACGCAAGTACGGGGCGAAAAGCCGCCCCGCAAAGCCATCTCAGTCCGGCAATGACAGGGCGTTACGCGCCGGCCGCCTTCTGGCCACTGCTACCGATCCACCTGTCGCGTTCACGCCACAGAGCCGGCGCGGCCAGGAGCCCAATCGCCGTCAAGGCGATCAGCGTCTTGTTCAGTTGCGACAGTTCCGCCGTGCGGCCATCCAGATAATAGACGCCGTAGACGATTGCCACATGCCAGACATAGACCTGAAGCGAATGGCGGCCGAGCAACTGCAGGAACTTCAGCGAAAGCACCCAGATCACGCCTTCGGCAATGGAACGCACCAGCGGACGGTGATGTTTGGGGCCGGCGATGACCAGCCACGTCAGGCCGACACCGACAGCAAGAAAGTTGATGAGATAGACCGGACCGAAATCGGCGCGGATTTCCATCGTGGAAAACTTGCCCATCATGAATTCCGGCATCAGGCCCCATGCGGTGGCGATGCGCAGCGGCATGAAGAACAGGCAGGTAACAAGCGCCGTCTTGGGAAGCCATGTGTTTTGCGGCGAGAAGATCGCCTTCCACGGAATACGGTTCTGCGCCGTCATCGCGCCTAGCACCAGCGCCGAATAGAAGACCAGCTGCCAGCCGAACAGGTTGAAGCTGACGCGGATGCCCTGTTCGTCGACGCCCTTGGCGAGTTCGTTAAGCGGCGCGGTCACGATCTGCTGGAGACCGAGCTGGCCAGCCATCCAGACCAGCAGGGAGCCCGCCAGGACATAGGCCCATTTGCCGTCGAGGCAGAGCTTTATGAGGATCGGAGCAAACAGCATATAGACGATGTATTGCGGCAGGATATCCATGAAGGTCGGCTGGAAGAGGAATGTCGCAATCGCCGCCAGCCGTAGCGGATCGTCAAACGACGTCATGCCGAGCCAGTTGTACCAGATATAAGGCGCGTGCGGGATGACCATGCGGAAGAACAGCACGGCGATTACGAGACCCATCGCATACCGATAAAGCTCCAGCGCCCGGTTCCAGATCATCTGTTTACCGGCGTCATAGCCGTATTTCATCATCTTGCGGGCATAGACCATGCCGATCAGCAGGCCGGACAGAAAAACGAAACCCTGCGCATCCTCAACGAATGCAAACTGCCGGTGGTTAATTTCCACCAACCAGAAGCCACCGGCGAAGACCAGATGGTTGATCAGCATGAAGACGAGGAAATAACCGCGCATCCCGTCGATCAGGTCGAAGCGTTTCATCTCGATAGCTCTCCGTTCTCGCGGGCCGTGCATTGCCCGGCCACCCAGCCCGGCTTGCCGAGGGACGGGCCGGGGTTTGGATTGTCAACGCTGTTTTGCGCCTGTGGTTCCCTTTCCAAAGCGGTTTAGAAACGGCGCGAAAAGTAACATTGACGTGTATGCGTTCTGGTTAGGATGCAGGGACTGAACACCGGATGAATAAAAAATGGCAATTCCGTGGAGCGTCCAAGCTATGCGCCGGCGAGATATCTTGGCAAAGAGAGCGCAAACCCTTGCATGGCAAGGCGAAGCGCGCATCACGACTTGCGGGCGTTACAGATATCACCTGTTAGATTTATCAGACGTTTTTGACAGAGTTTGCCCTGCCTCCCGCATCGCTGAAAAGCCGCGAAGGCCAATAACGTCCAGGGCACCGAATCACGACAAAGAAAAGCCCGGAGGTTTGCAAAACCTCCGGGCTGTTTCATTCACAAAAGACTATGTGTCGCCTCAGGCGGCGGCCTGAATGGCGGCGACCTGCCAGTTGTCGTTGCCGCCACGGCGCACGAAGGTCCACATTTCCACCGCTTCAGACGGATGATGCTCGTCGCCTTCGATTACCTTGCCGGAGGTGCGGTCACGCATAATGTCGATGGCGGAGTAGCGCATGGCCACCGTCGCATAGTCCTGGCCCTCTTCGTGCCAGGCTTCTGCAACATCACCCTGCAGCAGCGTCACGTCGCGCACGTCGTTTTTCACGCCGCTCGTGGCGTTGTCGCTCAGTTCCTCGGCCAGATAGGACATGGCTTCCGGCGTCGTCAGCTTGCGCAGCGTGCCGTAATCCTCGGCCCCATAGGCAGCCTGAACATCTTGCAGCATTTTCTGGAAGGCTTCGAGATCACCCTGCGTGATGCCGATCTCGTCGCCTTCAGAAACGGCATTGGCGTGTGCCACCGGCTTTGCGGTTGCGGCAGAAGCCACGGCCGCGCCGCCCGCAGCACCGGCAAGCGCGCCGATCTTCGGAATTTTGAACGAAGATGCGGAAGGGCCTGCCTCTCCGCCACCATTACGTGCGCCACCATTAAAGGAGGAGCCGGAATTATCTGTGCGCGCCGATCCGTTTGCCGCACCATAAGCGGGCTGACCCTGACGGCGCGATGCGAAGAAACGCATGGCGAACATGACGAGCAGGCCAATCAACGCCACCTGCAGCAGCATGCCGAGGAAACCGGCCATGCCGCCAAAGCCGCCGCCCATCAGCATGCCGAACAGGCCACCCATCAACAGGCCGCCCATCAAACCACCCATCATGCCGCCAAACAGGCCACGGCTCTGCTGCGGCGCCTGCGCACCGGGACGAGCCGGCTGTGCCGCACCGGGCGCTGCCTGATTCTGCTGGTTATTCGGTGTCATGCTGCGGTTGATCGGCGCGGTCTGGCCGGGGGCAGTGCTGGTCGACGGCGGCGCGGAAAACGTCCTTGTGCCGCGGCTACCGAAACCGCCGCTCGCACGACGTGCTTCCGCCATGTCGACGGCAACGAAAGACACCGCGATACCAAGCGCGGCGACTGCGAACAAACCCTTGAAGCGCCGAAAGGCAGCAAACATCACTATCTCCTGTTGGCCACCCTCCCATGAGCGGCGTCAGCAGGCGATATAGCAACTCATGATCATCATTTTTAGTATGCCGGGCTTAAATTTTTCGTGATATGCAACCAAAGAGAGAAATACACCCATATTTCGATGAAACCGGCGGTTCAGAACCAAAAAAAACCGGCACAGGGTTTCCCCTGCACCGGTCCTTATTGTCCCCTTGGGAGGAACGATAGGTATCAGTCGATGTTGAAGGTCAGCGGCCGGACCTGGCGGATTGCCGGGTTGGCGCGCAGCTTGTCCAGCACATCTTCGGAAACCGGACCATCGACATAAAGAAGCGCGATGGCGTCGCCGCCTTCCTTTTCACGACCGAGCTGGAAGTTGGCGATGTTGACGCCAGCCTCGCCGAGCGTGGTGCCCATGAAGCCGATCATGCCGGGAACGTCGGTGTTGGTGATGTAGATCATGTGCGATCCGACATCGGCATCCATGTTGATGTTCTTGATCTGGATGAAGCGCGGCTTGCCATCCGAGAACACCGTGCCGGCAACCGAGCGGATCTGGTTTTCCGTCTTGACCGTCAGCTTGATGTAACCGTCGTAAACGCCGGTCTTGTCGCGCTTGACCTCGGACAGGATGACGCCCTTTTCCTTGATCATGACAGGTGCGGAAACCATGTTCACATCCGCAACCTGGCTGCGGATGAGGCCGGCCAGCAATGCGCTGGTCAGCGCCTTGGTGTTCATGTTGGCGGTTGCGCCATCATAAAGGATTTCGATTTCCTTGGTGGCGCTTTCCTGCACCTGACCGACGAAGGAGCCGAGAACGTCCGCCAGGCGGATGAACGGCTTCAGGCGAGGTGCTTCTTCAGCCGTGATCGACGGCATATTGATGGCGTTGGAGACGGCACCCTTGACCAGATAATCCGACATCTGCTCGGCAACCTGAAGGGCGACGTTTTCCTGTGCTTCCGTGGTCGAAGCGCCAAGATGCGGCGTGCAGACGACGTTCGGCAGGCCGAAAAGCGGGCTTTCGGTGGCGGGTTCGACTTCGAACACGTCAAAACCGGCGCCGGCGACATGACCGGACTTGATGGCGTCGGCAAGAGCCGCTTCATCCACCAGACCGCCACGGGCGCAGTTGACGATACGCACGCCCGGCTTGGTCTTGGCAAGGTTTTCAGCACCCAGAATGCCGCGTGTCTTGTCGGTCATCGGCACATGCAGGGTGATGAAATCGGCCTGCGCCAGAAGTTCGTCCAGCTCAACCTTGGTCACGCCCATTTCCTGCGCGCGCTCTGGCGACAGGAAGGGGTCGTAGGCCAGAACATGCATCTTGAGGCCAAGTGCGCGCGAGCAGACGATGGAGCCGATGTTGCCGGCACCGATGACGCCGAGCGTCTTGCCGGTGATTTCGACACCCATGAATTTCGACTTTTCCCACTTGCCCGCCTGCGTGGAGCTATCGGCAGCCGGAAGCTGGCGCGCGACGGCGAACATCAGCGCGATGGCGTGTTCGGCTGTCGTGATGGAGTTGCCGAACGGCGTGTTCATGACAATGATACCACGGCGCGATGCGGCCGGAATATCGACATTGTCGACGCCGATGCCGGCGCGGCCGATGACCTTGAGGTTGGTTGCCGCCGCAATCAGCTTTTCGGTCGCCTTGGTGGCGGAACGAATGGCGAGACCATCGTAATTGCCGATGATTTCAGCCAGCTTGTCTTTGTCCTTGCCGAGCTGCGGCTGGAAATCGACTTCGACGCCACGATCACGGAAGATCTGGACAGCGGTTTCCGACAGTTCGTCGGATACGAGTACGCGAGGTGCCATGGTTCACGGGCTCCTTGAAAAATGGTGCAGTTTTAAAAGCGGGAAATAGGCGGCCCTGCATCTTCGCAGGGCCGGTATCAAAATCAGGCGGCAGCCTTTGAGAGCGTTGCCTTCTGCGTCTGGTAAGCCCAGGCGAGCCAGGGCATGACGGCTTCCATATCGGCCGTCTCGATGGTCGCGCCGGCCCAGATACGCAGACCGGACGGTGCGTCACGGTAAGCGCCGATATCGAGGGCGACATTTTCCTTTTCGAGCAGGGCGACGATGCCCTTGGCGAAATCCGCCTGAGCGGCTGCGTCCAGCGCCTGTACGTCGGGATCGACGATCTTCAGGCAGACGGAGGTGTTGGAGCGGGTTTCCGGCTTGACGGCCAGATTGGCGATCCAGTTGTTCTTCTCGATGAAGTCGTAGATGACCTTGGCATTGGCGTCGGCACGGCCGATCAGCGCCTTCAGGCCACCAAGGTTCTTCGCCCACAGCAGAGCGTCGATATAGTCCTCAACGCAGAGCATGGACGGCGTGTTGATGGTTTCGCCGGTGAAGATGCCTTCGATGAGCTTGCCGCCGGAGACCATGCGGAAGATTTTCGGAAGCGGCCATGCCGGCGCGTAGCTCAGCAGGCGCTCGACGGCGCGGGGCGAAAGAATGATGACGCCGTGACCACCCTCGCCGCCCAGAACCTTCTGCCAGGAGAAGGTGACGACGTCGAGTTTTGCAAAGTCCATGTCCTGAGCGAAGGCCGCCGAGGTGGCGTCGCAGATCGTCAGGCCCTTGCGGTCAGCCGGAATGAAATCGGCATTGGGGACGCGAACGCCTGACGTGGTGCCGTTCCAGGTGAAAACCACGTCACGGTCGAAGTCGACTTCGGCAAGGTTCGGCAGCAGGCCGTAGTCGGCCTCGAACTTGCGAACGTCCTTCAGCTTGAGCTGCTTGACGACGTCGGTGACCCAACCAGCACCGAAGCTTTCCCAGGCGAGCATATCGACGCCACGTTCGCCGAGCAGCGACCAGAGCGCCATTTCAACGGCACCGGTGTCGGATGCAGGAACGATACCGATACGATAATCGGCAGGAACGTTCAGAATTTCACGGGTGAGATCGATGGCCTGCTTCAGCTTGGCTTTGCCAACCTTGGCGCGATGCGAGCGACCGAGCGGTGCATCAGAGAGTGCATCTAGCGACCAACCGGGACGCTTCGAGCAGGGACCAGAAGAAAAATGCGCATTGCCCGGACGCAGGTCCGGCTTCACTATATCTGTCATTTGACTACCCTTTCAGATAGGCGCCTCTCGTTAGGGAGAGGTGTCCTGCCGCTGTTGCTATTCCTCTCACCGGCCTCCGTCAAGCGGAATATGTCGCTACGCATGGAAATTTTAACCCATATGCGTCATGCGTCGTGTCGCCAAAACGAAAACCGCCCGCACCCCGAGGAGGATGCGGACGGCTTGAAGCTATCAGTCTGGCGTGACGTTTATTTATAAACGGCAGGCTGGAGCGGAATATCGGCAGGCGGCATGTATTGTGCAGTATCGCAACCGCCGAAGACATAACGGCCACCGACGCGCACTTCATGCGAATAGAGACCCTTGTCGCGGCCCGGACCGCCGCCGTTCTCGTAGGCGAACATGTCGCCCTTGTTGATCTGGCGGAAACGGTAACCGATATCGGCCTTCAGGTTACAGGTAACATCGATGGACGCGCCGGCCATCAAGGCATAAGCGAAACGCCACTTGCCCTTGCCGCCATGCTCCGTGGTCGGGTCGCAGTAGCCCGATCCGTCTGTCGCGCAGGACGTATTGCGCAACTTGTCCCACTTTACGTAAGAGGCACCAACACCGCCACCGACATAGGGGGTGATGCGACCGTAGGTGCCGAGATCCACATAGGCGTTCGCCATCAGCGTATAGGCTCTGAGCGCGCTCAGATCTGTTGATACGCATGGAGTGTTACTTCCCAGAGGCCCGCTACCGCAATAACCGCTGGTAGAACCACGGAAATCCGATTTGCCCATATAATCGAAGGTCACGTCACTGCGGAAATAATTGTTGAACTGATAACCGACACCAGCACCGATGTTATAGCTATCATCAATCTTCGCGGTTTCGAAATTCTGCAGATAACCGCCCGGTCCGCCCTGATAATAATGGGCGCCGCGCAGCTTGTTGAAGGAATAACCGACATCACCGCGCAGATACCAGCCACTCGACTGCGTGATCTGAACTTCGGGTGCCTCGACATAGGCAGGTGCAGGTTCGGCTTGGTAAAGGTCGGCGCCGACGGCGCTCGTGCCGGTCAGCAGAACGGCCAGAAATCCGGCCAGGGCGTTTTTCATGACTTCCACTCCAGAAAAAGGCACGTGCGTTGCGGCAGCTAATGCCAGTGAACTGTTCAGTCATGGAGATTGACGTAAAATGGTTAAGTCCCGATTAAAATGGAAATTTGCATTACAGCAGTCGTTACTGGGAATGGTAAACGCGTTGCTACGGTTTGCGCTTTCTTAACCCTAAAACGCATAGGTTAATGAAGTTCAAAGGGTATTGCGTTGATGGAACAAAGCGAGACTAGGCAGACGGCATACTCATATATTCGGATGAGTAGCCAGCAGCAGATGAAGGGCGACAGCCTTCGTCGTCAGTTGGAACTCAGCCGCAAATATGCAGCCAAGAACAATTTGATTCTGGATGAAAGCCTTACAGACATTGGCATTTCTGCATGGACAGGCGCCAATGTCCAAGACGGTGCTCTTGGGCGTTTTTTGCAGTTAATCCAGAGTGGCCTGATAAAACGTGGATCGTATTTGCTCGTCGAGAGCCTTGACCGGCTGAGCCGTCAGCAAGTCCGTAATGCAATTGGTCCGTTCATCGACATCATCAACGCTGGTGTGACCATCGTCACCCTTGCTGACAAGCAGGTATATTCGGAAACGACGGTCGATGAAAACTGGACGCAATTGATGATGTCGCTGGCGATCATGTCGCGAGCACATGAGGAAAGCCAGACGAAGAGCAAGCGTCTCAAAGAGGCCCACGCAAACAAGAAGAAACTCGCTGCGCAGGGAATTGGTCGCTATTCCCACAATATGTGGGGATGGATCGATCAGATCGAGGTTGCCGCCAACAAGTTTGAATACCAGCTAAATCAGCATGCGGCGACTGTTCGCAAGATTTACGAAATGGCGGACGCCGGTCTCGGTCAGTTGGTTATCACGCGCAAACTGAATGACGAAGGTATTGCTACGTTCCGAACGTCGAAAAAGGGATGGCAACAGCCTAACGTCGGCAGCATCCTTCGCAATGAAGCGGTGATCGGTACATATCAGCCAACGCACGCCATAAACGGCAAAGCCACCCCGAACGGCCCACCAATCAAAAACTACCTTCCCGCCGCCGTACCCGAAGAACTGTTTTGGCGCGTCCAGCGTAACAAACAGCGTCGAGTTTCAAGCGGACGTAAGGGCAAGCAACTGACGAACCTGTTTACAAGCCTTTGCGTGTGCCAACATTGCAATGGGCCCATCCGCGTGCGGCTTGCTGGGACGGGCGGCAAGACACACAGACACCTTCACTGCGACAACAGGTATCGTGCAGCGGGCTGCCCTAGCGTGGGCGGTGGCTTCCGGTACGACATTATGGAAGCTACCATTCTCGACAAAATCAAAGAGTTTGACTTCGAAATTGGAACTGGCAGACAGACCGCTGATCGAGAAGTCCTACTTCATGAGATAATGACAAAAGAAATCCAACTCGATGAGATGGAAAAACGCAAAAACAAACTGCTTCGCGCTCTTGAATTGTCGGATGACGATGCCGCGATGATTGACATCCTTTCACAACTGTCGGAGCGGCGAACGACCGTCGAGCAACTGACCACACAGATTGCGGAAATGAAGGGCGATCTTGCGCGTATCGATACAGAGGCAGGCGCGCTCGCTACAGCAGTAGAGCGACTACAGCTTGAACGCTTGATTTGGCCAACCGGCCTAGATGATGAGGTTTATGCGAGCCGTTCGAGGGTCTCGGCAATAATGCACTCTTATATCGACGTGATTGCCTTCGACTTCAACCGTAAAACCTATCGCGTCTCCATCGGTGGGCACCTTCTTTTATACGAGTTCTATCGCGACGGGCGATTGCTACAAAAGATTGATAATAGGAAGCTAATGCGAAAGCATGGTGTTCCAGTTTTATGGAAGGACAAGGACGAAACCGGCCATGCCGTTGACGGAACTGGCGAGAAAGTCATTCCCATGGGCTGGAGTTCGGAAACTTTGACAACCACGATTCCTCAATCCCGGCAAGACCCGAATGCGCATCTTGTTGATAAGCGCAAACGTATCGTTCGTACGCTTATCAACAAGAAGCACTAACATTGCCCAGATCGGAACTGGAAAACTCCAGTGTTAAGTAGTTGATTTTATGTGGCGTGGGGGCGCAGTGTGCTAAAACTGCGCTATGCAATTGTGTTTTATGACGAACCAATTCTACTCGATCTGCTTCATGGTTCATCCCAGTGGACATGGTGCTGTAACCGCTCTGGGCCGGTGATCGTGACTTCCGTCTCTCCGGACGAGAGATGGGATGAGTAATTGAGCCAAAATCTGCGGTAGTGTCGATAAAAGTTGTCAAATACGAAATGGAAAAAGTACGCGATGCTGAGCGGCCCCTTCACAGGTACGCGGCAATCGCTTGAACCAAAGGTCATATGTGAAACAGGATGGGGATCTTCGAGGTTCGAGGCGGATAGTCTTACGCAGTCGGATCGAAAGGTCCCGACGCTGCGAAATATCTCCACTCCCTCTAGTTCTACGGAATCTTTTACCCAATCTGCTAGTGTAATATGCGAGGGTCGCGACAGCATTGTGTTCTCATCAAAAGGGCTTGGAATAAAGAAGTACCTGTGGCTTTCCAAATTCCCGTCTTGAAATGTAGCCTCAACATTTAAGATCGACCCATCGATAAAAACAGCCGAGCAAGCGCCGGTCTCTAAAAGATCCGCGTACTCCTTTATTGATATTCCTCCGTTTGAAACCATGCCTATCGATTTAATAGGCGAAAGGAAAAGCTTATTTCCCCGCTCCTCTAGGAGATGTTGTTGAATGCCAGCGAAAATATCCTCTGCGAATCCGTCTACCAAAAATCTGTTTAGAAACACCGAGGACCATCGGGGAGACGTATTCGAAATGATCGCCGCTTTCAAACGTGTGGTCGATGCAAAAAGCTGCGTCGGCAACATCGCTATCGGCGATATAACCGGCTAGGTCTTCGCCATAGGCGGAAGCGGTTTTCCAGAACGCAGCGATGTCGGCCAGCGAAAGCTCCATCTGTGCGTCAAGCGCAGTTGTCGGCGCTGCGAAATCCAAAAAGGGATAGGACAGTCCGGAATAGCCTTGTGCACTGGTGAAGCCGACTTCCAGCGCCGCACCGTCTGAAAGCCACTGGAGACGTTTTGGTGTCGGGTCGGCGGTAAGCTGCGCACCGTTGGACCTCTTGAACAAGGCGCTAGCCATGTCGAGGTTGTTGGCCGAAGCTTTCATTCCCGTGCATGTCGCCTGAAAATGACGTGTTCTCTGTCCGAGCTTCGCACCCTGCCGCAGCCTTTTGTCCGAATAATCCGCGATTGGTCGAAGCACCAACCGCGTTTGTGCCGTTGCATCATCAACGATGGAAATGCGCTGATCGTCAGCCGATATGCGCCATTGGTAATCATGCTGGAATAGCTGCCGAAAGGTTTCTGCGTCGGGAAGTTCAAGGACGAGCTGCCCTTTGCCTTCCAGTTCCGGGAGGGCATGAGCAAGCGTAACGGTGGCATTTGTGAAACGGTTTGCATCCGACAGGAAGCGCAGTTTTGTGACGGGAGCATTATCGGTCGCTTCGTTCCAGATCGCGATCAGCTGGAGTTTGCCCGTATTGGACGGCTTGCACGTGCCGACGATCAGGTCGACTGCCCGAAACAGCGGATAGAGTGGGCGACCGGCAAGCGGATGATCGTCGGGCTCCCTGTTGCCAGCGACTTCGAGCAGATACTTGTCGATGGTCTTTTGATCGTCCTCGTCGCGAACGTGGACAAGGAAGGTCTGGCCGCCCTCGGAAAACAGCAGGGAGCGATGAAAGCCGTCGGCGAGCGTCACGCCCGGCAGGGACTTCTTGACGATCCGCGACTGCTTTAATTCGCTGGTGATCATGTCGAGTCGGGAAGACCGGAGCTTTTGCGCTTTAGTGGCCGCTGGACGTGCGAAGTGATCCACCGCATCTTTGTAACGCCCGGAAATGCCGCCACCTTCTGCCAGCCATTGGCTCAACGGAGTCTTGCCTTTGATTTCTGATGCAAGTCTCAGAACGTTGCTGATCTCGCTACGCCAGCTTTTGCTGCGGTCTTCCGAAAAGACAAGTTCAGTCAGGCCGTTATAAGGGTTTTCCTTGGTGACCTTGCTCAGCGTCTTGCCGCGATCATCAAGAAATTCCTCGAACGCCGACATGTCGCGGCGGATTTCTTCGCCGAACTCAAAAAGCTTCTCCAGAGCCGCGTACAGCAGCTTTTGGCCCTCGTTGTCGTGCTTTTCGAACGCGTCGGCGGCGTCGATCACGCTCCGAAATTGGTTCTTGTACTGATCGAGAACGGAAACGATTGGTTCTTTCTTAACGGCTTTGTCCATTGGATGCTCGCAATGATTTCATCAACTTTCCCGCAATCAAGCCGTGCAGGTCTTAAAAAATTGCAGCGAGTTAGCAAGACAAGGTTCTTAAGGTTATTCAATGCTTTCCACGAAATCCGCGCATGCCGTCTACACGCCATCGATCACCGCCGAATTCGCTAAGATCGGGCATTCACAGCACCTGAAGCAAAACTACTCATTCCATGAGCGAGACCTCAACTTTCTCGACCCGAATAGCAGCCTGTTCCACTATCCCTATGCGCTCTACAGCGCAGGACAAGCCGCCAAGAACGACAGCGCAGCAAAGCACACAAGCTCGGTCAGTGCTCGTGATAAAAGCAAGACGACGATCATAGGAGACAGCGGCGGTTTTCAAATTCAGCAGGGGACCATCGAATTTACGGGTGACGAAACATGCGAACGCATGCTGCGCTGGCTTGAAGGGCACGCCGATTTTGCCATGTCCCTTGATTTCCCGACCGGAGGCATCTCGCCCGGAAATCTTGCCGCACACGTGGCTCGGCTCATCGCCGATGGACACCCTCTCCAAGCGGAGAGCGCTGCCAACGGCCTGTCAATGGATTTCAACGCATGCCTGATGCAGTCGCTGTTCAATCTCAACTATTTCGTCCTGCATCGCGCGCCGGGAGCGACGACGAATTTCCTCAACGTCCTCCAAGGGCGCACCGAGCGCGAAAGCAAGGTCTGGTACGATGCTGTAAAGGGTTACCGGCTGGAAGGCTGGGCATTTGCGGGAGCACATCAGAGCGCGTTCTCGATGACAATGGCCCGTTTGCTAGACATGTATGATGACGGCCTGTTGCAGAATGCCCGGTGGATACACTTTCTCGGCATTTCCACCCTTGAGCCGGCCTACCTGTTCACGACAATCCTTCGCTGTCTACGTCGGTTCAACTCGGACATCGGCATCTCCTTCGACACATCGAGCCCATTTCTTTCAGCAGCCAACTTCAACATGTATGCGTCGTTCCGGTTCGACAAGTATGGCTGCGCTCTAACACCGCTGCCGTTCGCCGAACATGCGCGCACCGACGATCATAGGACAATCAATGAGATGGCGCGTGACCTAGCGAGAGAGGTCACAATAAAGCGTGCCGGTATGCCCGAGTTTAGTTTCACGCCGCTCCCCGTCGCGACGGCCATAGGTTCAAAAGTGACCGTTGCCGAGATTTGCGAGATCTCGGGATGGCAAGCTCCGCGTCACTACGGATGGTGTTTGGATTTTGATGAACCACAACGTCGAGATCTTCAAGCGGGCATTCGAGGCTCTCAACCGCAGCTTTGATGAAAATCCGCTGGATGATGATATGCCGGTGCATGTGCGTGCGGCCAAGGTCGCTATCGAGAAGATTTTCGAGGTACGCGTCTTGAAAGGCGCGACTGCCGCAAGAGATTTGCTGCGGGAATGCACCACTCTGTTAGACGTGTTTGCGGAGGTAAGGAACTAACCATTGGCGCGCAACTATGCCGTGGGCGTTGCAATAATCGTGAAAATACCGATTCTGCAATCGTCGCGAATATCGCACGCACAACCTGATTAAAACTTGAAATGTTTGCGACAGGCCGGTTTGCAAAAGAGGCTTATCCTAGGCTTCCGGCAAATCGTTCGGCTAGCCGGTCCCGTTTGAACGCATCTGCAACAAGGTCTACAAATGCCCGCGTTTTGGCTGGCAAGTGCGTACGCGAGGCATAATACAGCGAAATCGCCCCAGCATCGGAATACCAATGCGACAGAAGACGAACGAGATTGCCGCTCTCAAGCTCCGGTAAAACGTCGGGCATCGCAAGCATTGCCACACCGAGGCCGAGCTTTGCCGCTTCGCGCATTGCGGCCGGGTCGTTGACGACGATCGTTTCGGGTAACGTCGCGATCATTTCGGCACCTGCGGCGTTCCGCATTGCCCAATGTCGGATGCGGCCAGTCCGGAGCGAACGCATGACGATCCCCTCGAATTGTGAGAGCTGGGCGGGATCGGCTGGCGGGGTGCGCTTAGCCATATAGGCTGGGGACGCTACGGCAATTATGTGGGCGGGTGCCAGCGTTCGGGCAACGATGCCGGGTGCAAGATCAAAGCCCCCGCCGATTGCCACGTCATAGCCTTCTGCAACTAGATCAACCGGGCGGTTCTCAAAATGCCATTCCGGTCTGATGAGCGGGTATCGTTGTAGCAACTCCGGTAGCAGCGGTAGAATATGCGTGACGCCGAAAGTAGGGCTAAGGCTAACTTTCAGCACGCCGGCCGGCTCGGACACGCCGGATGAAACATCAATGATCGCCGTTTGCAGCGCGTCGAGACTCCCTCGGATTGACTGGAAGAAACGTTCGCCGGCTTCGGTCAATACAAGTTTGCGGGTCGATCGCTGGAACAATCTTACGCCGAGGTTTCTTTCCAGCATCGCCACGTTGCGGCTAACGGCAGCCGGCGTCAACGCCATGCGCCGCGCAGCCTCCGAAAAACTAGAAGTCTCGGCGCTTTTGACGAAGCTTTCGAGATTGGCCAGTGTCTCCATACGTCCTTCAACGATTGCTTGAAACAGGAACAAGACATTACCAGCTAATCAAAACGAAATAAACCGACCATCTTTGCTCCATCGAAACCACAAACGGAGTGAAGACAGTGACCAGTATTACCCATCGCCTGACCGGCAAGACTGCCCTTGTAACCGGCGGTTCGCGCTCAATCGGCGCGGCAATTGCAAAGCGTCTCGCCGCCGATGGCGCGGCAGTCGCCATCACCTACAGCGCCTCGCCTGACAAGGCTGCCGCTGTGGTCGCGGAAATCGAAACCGCCGGTGGCCGCGCCATCGCCATTCAGGCCGATGCCGGCGATCCGGCCGCCGTCCGCGCCGCAGTCGCAAAAACCGAAGAAACCTTCGGCTCGATTGACATCCTCGTCAACAATGCCGGCATTGCTCTTGGCGGGCCGATCGACGAGATCAAGTTCGAGGACTACGAACGGATGATCGCCGTCAACGTCACCGGCGTCTTCGTTGCCACGCAGGAAGCAGCACGTCGCATGAAGCCGGGTGGGCGCATCGTCCATATCGGCTCGTCCATGACCCGCTATGCCGCCTTCCCGACGGCCTCGCTCTATACGCTGACCAAGGGCGCTGTTGCCGGCTTCAACCGCAGCTTGGTGCGTGACCTCGGGCCGAAGGGCATCACCGTCAACACCGTCCATCCCGGCCCGACTGACACCGACATGAACCCCGATGGCGGCCCTGTCTCGAAGATCGTCGGCCCCGGCATGGCGATCGGCCGCTACGGCAAAGATTACGAGATCGCCAGTGTCGTCGCCTATCTCGCAAGCCCCGAAGCAGCGTTCGTCACTGGCGCGGATATCCTCGCTGACGGCGGCTTCACCGCCTGATCTGCCCCCGGCGCTCCAATGCCGGAGCGCCGGTTCCCCCTCACTCAAAGGAGAACCAGCATGTCTATCGGTATCATTGGAGCCGGCAATATCGGCTCGGCCTTCGCCCGCGCCCTTGCTCGCAACAGCATTTCCGCAACCATCGCCAACAGCCGCGGCCCGGCCTCGCTTGCCGTACTCGAAACGGAACTGAAGCCTTTCATCAAGGCGGGCACTCTTGAAGAGGCGGCCAGCGCCGACATCGTGCTGGTCGCCGTCAACTGGTCGAAGCTGCCGAAGGCGCTCGCCAGTTTGCCAGACTTCGGCGGCCGCATCGTCATCGACGCAAACAATCCCATCGAAGCGCCGCTGTTCAAACCGGCCGAACTAAACGGTCGTCTTTCCACCGAGATCTTCGCCGATCTCGTTCCCGGCGCACGTGTCGTCAAGGCATTCAACCATCTGCAACCGCACCTGCTATCCGGCGATCCCAAAGCCGAGGGTGGCTCACGTGTCCTGTTTTATTCCGGTGACGACGCACGGGCGAAGGCGGAAGTCGGTGCGCTGATCTCCAGACTCGGCTTCACCGGCATCGATCTCGGCCCGGTCTCGGTTGGCGGCAAACTGGTGCAGTTCCCCGGCGGTCCGCTACCCGCCCTCAACCTCGTCAAGTTCGGTTGAAACATCGCAGGCGAGCCGGAGAACGACCCTTCTTCTCCGGTCTGCCCTGCTTTTTACCAAGGAATCCTCCTATGGACATGCCAGTCTCCCGCAGTATTTCGGCAAGCCACGCGGACAGCAAACCGCTCGCCTCATGGGCCGCAGTCACCAGCATCGGCGTCGGCGCTTTCGCTCTTGTTACCACCGAATTCCTGCCCGTCGGGCTTCTGCCGCTGATCGCGGCTGACCTTGGCATCAGCGAGGGGACGGCCGGACTGATGGTAACCGTACCCGGCTTTCTCGCGGCAATCGCAGCGCCGATGACCCTCGGATTTGCTGCGCGCTTCGATCGCAAGCGTGTGCTCGTCGCGCTGCTGATGCTGCTCGTCATCTCCAACGCCATCGTGGCAACCGCTCATGGCTTTGCGGCGTTGATGTTCGGCCGGGTGCTGCTCGGAATTGCGGTCGGTGGTTTCTGGACAATCGGCGGCTCACTCGGCCCACGTCTGCGCCCCGGCGCAGAAGGACCGCGTGCAACGGCTTTGATCTTCTCCGGTGTTTCGCTTGGCACCGTCGCGGGTGTTCCCGCAGGCGCCCTGATCGGTGACCTGTTCGGCTGGCGCACCGCATTCCTGCTTGTGTCGGGTGTCGCACTGCTTGTCGTGGCGGCGCTCCAGTTTCTACTGCCGGCCATCCGGGCGCAGAAGGGTTCGGGATTGAAACAGGTTCCAGACGTGTTGCGATTGCAACGAGTCCAGATCGGTCTGACGGCAGCCGTGCTTATCTTCGTCGGGCAGTTCGCGGCCTATACCTACATTACTCCCTTCCTCATCGGCGCAACCGAGATTGATACGGGCACACTCAGCATGGTGCTACTCGGCTATGGCGCGGCGTCGTTGATCCCTTGGCAGATTGGCGATTTCAATAACGCGGGCCTGAGCCTGGGCGTAGCGCTCGATCTGCTCAGCAATGATCTCACGAGCTTCCACCGCAAAAACGGTGTCCATTTTGAAACGCTCACGGGCATGCGCGAGCTTCTTCCGGAGATCCGCGTCTTTGACAAGGGCGAGATCAGGCGTGCTGGTGTCGGTCATGGCCTGATTACTTTCTATCATTCCCCGTGCCATCCAAGAGGGCGGCGATGGCTTCACAATACGAGATGCCCCCCATGGCATCGCAGTGTGCCTTGAGCTGGTCAATGATGCGCTTGGGGCCGGTCACAGTGATCTTATCCTGCTGCTCCGTGCGGCGCGGCCCAGGCTTGCGACGCATCGTTGCCTCACGGGATTTGAAGCCTAGATTGTTGCCTGCTTGGGCGATAGCGGCAATATCTACGTGTGCAGTTTCCGCCTGCTTCGTTGGGACACTCGGTTGCGGCAATTTTACCGTGTCGAGGGGTTTATCGAATCCGTAGCTCATGCGGCAGCTTTCTGTTCAGATAGATGGTTGACGACTTCCTGAGTGTATTCACGGGCATTCTGGATTGCGGCCTCAAGCGGCTTTAGGGCGCGCTCCTGGGCCGACGCCGTGCTTTTTTTCACATCCTCACGGGCCTGCTCCAGCAATTCGCTTAGCAGATAGCCGTCGCGGAAAATGCGGGTGTAAGCTGCGCGGCGCACGATGGCAGACTGCAACATCGGGACGTCGTTCGCTTCAAGTTCTCCGCGTACGTCCTTCTCGTCATTGGTTTTCATGGCGGCATTAACTTTGACGAACAGCAGGGCATGTGCCACCTGCCGGTTCATCATGCGACTGGTGTTCCGTACGAGCTGCACGGCGCGGGCTGCCTGCCGCGCCTCCATGGGCGTAGGCTCGAAAGGAATAAGCACAAGATCGCTCTGACTGATGGCGTAGGTCATGAGCTGGGAGGCGGTGCCTTCCAGATCTATAATGAGATAATCGGCGGTGCCCCGGATTGCGTCCACTGCATCAAGGAAGGTGGTTTCGCTAGGCACCGGTTGAACATTGTAAGGGACCGCCCTCCCCTTCTCTGTCCGTTGAATTGCCCACTGTACAATATTTTGGTTTGGGTCGCAGTCGAGTATCGCCACCGTAGCGCCGGCATGGAGGATTTGCTCGGCCAATAGCATTGCCGAAGTTGTCTTGCCCGAGCCGCCTTTGGGATTGGCAAACGTGATGGTGAACATAGCTCGCTCCTTATCTTTAACGTCATTGTAAACCGGAATGTTAAAGGAGGCATTAACTTTCACGTTGTCATTGATGATAACTTTAACTTTAGCGTCAACATTAAAGGCAAAATTGTTTTCAAAGCTAACCATTTGAAAATACGGTAATTCACCGGCGACTGGGCCAACACGGGTGGTACGTACGTGTACGGCCGACAAGGCAAGTGCCATTGCGGTGATCAACGGCCGCCTTCAATTTGACGGATGTAGCCACACGCAGCGACTATATTCCCGTCAGACCTTCAACCGTGAGATAGTGCTGCCACTGACGTTGTACGACCGCGCAATCTCCCGCACGGATTCTCCGGCCGCTTTACGCTGCCGTGCCTCTTGTTGCTGGAACGGGGTCAACTTCCGCTTTGGCCCAAACGCCTGGCCGCGTTCCTTGGCACGCTTGCGACCCTCACTGGTGCGGCTTTTAATTAGCTCGCGCTCGAACTCAGCAAGCCCGCCTAAAACGGTCAACATCAAACGCCCATGCGGCGTGGTGGTGTCCGCCCAGGAATCGGACAGGGAGCGGAACATCACGCCGCGCTCGGCTAGGGTGCCTAAGATGTTCAACAGGTCGCGGGTAGAGCGGGCGAGGCGGTCAAGTCGCGTCACCACTACGGTATCGCCGGAGGTGACGGCCTGCATCAGGCGTGCAAGCTGCGCGCGGTCGCTCTTTGCACCACTGGCCGTTTCCGCAAAAACCTTGTCCGCACCTGCGGCGATTAAAGTTTCACGCTGGGCGTCCAGCGTTTGCCCATCCGTCGATACCCGTGCGTAACCGTAAATCATGCCACCATTCTGCAACGGACTTATGCAACGCGCAACGAATTGATTTTAGGGCAGGGGAGGCGTGTTGCATAAGTCTTGATTTATGCAACATCCGTTATGAAGTCGAGTTATTTTGAGTTTTCAGCTGCTAACTAAACCAGCTGACGAATATCGCCCTCTGCGCTTTTCATGAGCTGGTCGACGGCGCTGACCCCCATTACGACTGCCATATCCAAACGGACGTCGAGATCGACATAGTAACCAAGCGTTGCCTGATACCCATCAGGATAAGTGATGACTACAGGATTTCCGTTTTGAGTTACGTCAACTTTCACTTGGTCTGGATTCGAGGGCCGCGTAAAGGCAGCGACAACGTAATCGATACCCTTGTGGTTAAATTTGCTCGTTTTGAATACATTTGCGTCAGCTGTAGGCATGCTATGCTCCTGGTTAAGATTGTTGATGGCTAGATTAAATAATCCAGCCATCATTATTCTTAGATATTAGCGGTCAGTCTAATTTCCACTAATACGAGCAGACTTTCATACAAGGTATCAAGGTCGATATCCAGTTTGAAGGCACTTATGATAGCCTCATCAAGCTTGCGACGGTCATCCTGTTCCAGCTCGTCTGCCACACAAAGTATTTCCCGGCCAAGAACGTGGGAAAAGCTGTCGATAATCGATTTCTTTTCCTCTGCTCCTATTTTGCTAGGATCCAGGATTTGCATGTATCCCTCGATGCGATCTTTATTAAGATCAAGCGCGCCCAATCCACGTCCAAAGCCGAGCCCTTCGATTAGAAACATTCCAATCGTGCTGTTAAGCAGAGCATGACATAAATCGATTTCGACTTTTTTTATTGGGTCGAGCCGTACCAGGCGCTGGTCAACGAATGCTGGTGGATTAAGTCTAGCAACGAAAAGTCTATCTCCGTAAGCTATCGACATAACAAGCTCTGACATCTCGTCGGCATCCATCTGATACCAGAGTGAATTGCCTTTAGAGAGCTTTTTTATATTCTCGGTTGTCTTAAAACGCTTGATCCAATTAAGGGCCCCGGTGTGTCCAAGTTGAAGCAGCTCTGCCTCTGTTTTATCACAACAAAATGCTTCCTTGACGGCAGACCCTTTCAACTTTTTAAAGTCTGAAAGGCTTTTTGCTAGGGGCCGAATATATGTTGCTTCGATACCGTGTTTTCCAGTTGGATAGAATAACGCATTCATCCCGCGTCTTTCGCCACGTCGAATTTTAAAAAGCGAATTTACAGGAATAAGAGGTAGGTTGAGGACCCAATCACAATTTACGAACTGGGCATTACCGCCAAGTCCAAGCTGCCTAAATCGCTTCATATTTTCTGGAGAAACGGATCGAATATGGAGAGTGTCGCTTTGAGTTTGAGCTAATTCGATTTGAGCGGCTGTTAAATGAACCGTCTCTTCGTCCGCTATTTCGCTTATCGGCCGTTTTAGAACGACAAAATTGATATTTCCACTTTCTTCGTCGGGTTTCTTCTTTTCCATCAAAAGGATGTTAGTAACCACTTCACTATTATGGAACCAGCGGCCCGCTCCAGAAGTAATAACTGTTTTCAAATTATAGTATTGCCCAAGCAATTTGAAAAAGGCATCGCCCCAATCAGTCCCGAGCCAAGCGTTGGTTATTATGATCCCAAGACGCCCATCGTGCTTCAAAAGAGGATGTAGAGAAAATGGTAAATAAGCTGCAATATCAGCGCGCCTTGGTAACTTTTCGCTATCTTCACTAAAAGACGCTGTAACCTTTGCTATTGCGTTGCCATACTGTTTACGGCCTTCTTGGGCAACGAAAGGTAGATTACTTGCGATCGCATCAAACGTCCCCAATTTTTCTAGGAAGCTCTTACCGTCGCTGGGGTTTTTGAATTCTATTTCTGCGTCAGGTGAGAGGGTGAAGGCGTCGCGCTGAAAGAGGCGAAGCGGAATATGCATCATACTTGGCTTAGCGAGTGCAAACGTAGCTATTTGGACGGCCTGCGGATCTTGATCCCCTGAAAAGACCGATGCGGATATGAGGGCTGGATCTACACCCGCTGAAAGCTTTTGCTCAAGCGCGGCGCGAGGAATGGTCCCACTGCCACAGCAAGGGTCGAGAATTTTATCATCGACAGTATTGCGGATGCACAGGTGAACAAGCAAACGAGCGAGCTCTATCGGTGTAGGATATTGGCCACGGACTTTACGGACAGTTACCTCGACAGTTGCTTCCAAAACTCTTGATAACTGACTCTGATCAACAGAGCCGAGCCGTAGATCCGTAAGGAGACTGTTGAATTGCTTAAGCTGATTCCATGCCTGATCAGGAATCGAATCGAGCCCTAGGCTCGCAGAAAATATCGTCCAGAAATTACAATCTTCTGAAATTTTCTTAAATAATTCAAGCGCTTCCTTTGGTGTTGTATCTTCCGTTATACCTGCAACAGCATGCGCCCTGGTATCTGTCTCTCTTAAAATATGTGCAAATAGAAGTTTCCCAATCCAGTTGGAGATGACAGCTTGGGCGAGGACGGTCTCCATTTTCTCGCCACCATATTCAGCTTGATATGTGTCCCACCATAAAATCATCTCGGCCCGTAAAACAGAGCTCCGTTTCGCTGCGTCCCGAAGGGCCTCCGCTACAAGACCACTATTTTCCATGATCAGTGAGGTGATGCCACCGCTTTGATAAGCATCAATAAACTGACGACCTTCGAGCGTTCCATTGTCGAAAAGGTCGTTCATATATGAAACGATTTGATCTGCTAAGGCTTCCCACCTGTCACGGTTCGCCAAAACGGCGTTGCGAGTGGTGATATCAGAAAGGGAACCCCACTTCTTCTTGAGCGAAAAAGTTTCAGACTGAGGCTTTCGTGTGTAGAGATGCGCCTCGGAAACATTCCACAACACGAAGCTGTCCAGTCCGAGCGCTAGCGCTTTCGTGGTGGCATTTTCGCGGAATTCATAATCATAAATTGAGGTGTCGGGCATCTTAAGCTCCCACCCCTGTAGAATTCTGGCAGTTGCCCGATCTCCAAACAGTAAAACGTCAGGAAACAGTGAGCCGCCTTCTGCCTTAATCGTTTGCTCACCACTTGCATCTTTGACTGGACGATTATTCTTGCTTATGCCAATTTTGATGTGCCCGATCAGGTCTATGGCCCATGATCGTTCATTATAGGTGGTCGTCCCCAATTTCATCCAATGGCCCTAACTTCTTGGCGAATCACTTCATCTATATCAACCATACCGCGTTTTCCTGGCTGACCAGCTCTAGTATTAGGCTGAAGTGCGGAGAATAGGGGGGAATAGGTTCATTATTACGCATTGTTGCTTCGACTTCGGCAAGTCGCTCTGCTGCTATGCGCATATAGTCGATGCGGTGTTCTTTAAATAAATGAACTTCCTCGTTCTTCTCGATGCCTATAAAGCGCCGTCCTTCATATGCAGCCGCAACTAAAAAACTACCGCTGCCGAAGGCGTTGTCCAAAACGACATCTCCCTCTTTAGTGAACATTCGTATTAGGTATCTTCCAAGCGCAACAGGCTTTTGGGTAGGATGCCATACTTTTCCTCCAGCTTCACTTTCAGCCGTTTTGCAGTAAAGAGTATCTGTTGGATAGCGCTCTCCGTCACTCTTAACGTGTGATGGCTTAAAATCTCCATAACTTCCTGTGTATTGGGCCTTCCTAGTTCCTTTGTCGTAAGGTTCACCTTGCGACATAACAGGCCTATAATCTGGCTGCCTACCATAAAATACACATATGTCCTCATGCTGCCTAAGAGGTTGTTTACGTGCATTTAGAAAATTTGTTGATTTACTCTTCACCCAAACGAACTTGTACTTGAACCAAGCCTCGTTGCTCAAAATTAATCGAGCCGTGAAAATGCCTTGCGATGAAAGAGCAATGACCCCGTTAGGTTTTATTATGCGCTTGTATTCCTTCCATAAAAGGTCAAGCGGAATAACGCTATCCCATTTGTTTTGGGTTGTGCCGTATGGCAAGTCGCAAAGAATCATGTCCACCGAGTGGTCCTTGATGCTTTTCATAACTTCAAGGCAGTCACCTTGATGCAGGGCTCCGCCAAGGTATCGCATTAAGCCCTGGACCCTTCCGAAAACATTTCATCCCGCTGCGGCGTGATCGCGCGGTCAATTGCTTCTCTCTCGTTCTGTACGAAATCGCTTACAGCCTTTCTTCCCAACCAAGATAAAGACCGTTCGGTTCGCTCTGCAATCATCTGAAGAGCAGCATATTCGTCATCATCAAGATTGATGGTGACACGATTTTTTGCAGACATAAAAATCTCCCGACTCATTTTTTCTCAGAGTGCGGCAGACTGAGGCATATATCAACTGTTTTAACTGCCTTTGGGTATTAAAGCAGCACGAATGCAGAGGGAATATCGGTCGTTGCTGGCGCACCGACGAATGTTCTTACGTAAAAAGGCGGGAGCAAATTCATTTGCAACCCTGCCTGACTGGCGAAGTCCGAGGGTAGCAAGGGCAAGGGTTTCAGGCGGCGGGCGCACAAGCGCAGCGCGGAGCCTCGGGAACCGCCCCTTGCCCGCGCGAGGGGCAAAGCCCCTTAGCAATCCGCAACAGCAGACCGCCGCTAAGCGGCGAGCCTCGGCCGTGTCATTCACCGGATGACGCGGACGGGCTTCTATTGCGGTTTGAGTGGCTGGGGGAGAGAGCGGAGCGCTCATCACTCGGAGCGAGCGACCCCAGTCCCGAAAGCTGCAAAGGCAGGCGGTAGCCTGCTGCGGCCTTTAGAGCCGCAAGGGCAGGGGTGCGGGGGTTGCAAGTCCCCCGTTGGGACGCCTCTCGACAGGCGGGCCACATGGAGGGTTTGGGAGGATTTCCTCCCATTCGGCTGTGTGGCACAGCCGACACTTGGGCGGGGCACGCCCAGCCCTGTCACTACCGCAAAGCAGGTAGTGACAGGGCGAGCCGCCGGGCACTGCGGCCGTTGCAGGGCAGAGGGGCGGCGCGTCAGTAACGGATAAAGGACGGACGCATAAGGGTGTGGCGAGGTTCACTCGGGCCTCGCTGGTACTAGCGACGAGACATCTATGCAACGAAACCCACGGGCCAGAGCTGCCCCTTTTAACCGGAAAGGATAATCTCAATGACTGCTGAAACCGACGCGCCAAAGGGCGCACCACGAAACCCCCGCCCACATGGACGGCCCCACGGGCACGCCACGGGGGAGCCGAGCTAGGCAACCCAACGAAAGGACGCACGATGACCTCTCCGCCTCTGGTGTTAGCGATCCGACGCAAAGGAGGCGGTCATGCAGGACGATTTTCCCGGCAATCAACATTCATCGGGTCCGGTGCGGGCCTATTCCTATGTGCGTATGAGCACCCGCAAGCAGCTTCGCGGCGATAGCTTACGCCGACAGCTTGAACGGTCGAAAGCGTTCGCGGACGAGCACTCTTTGCTTCTGGATGACAGCTTGCAGGACTTAGGCGTCAGCGCGTGGCGGGGCAGAAACTTCAAGACCGGCGCGCTCGGCAAGTTTCTGGCGATGGTCGAAAGTGGTGAAATCCCCAAGGGCAGCTATCTGCTAATCGAGAGCCTTGATCGATTGTCGCGCGAAGCCGTCCCGGATGCGCTGACGCTGTTCATGGCGATCATCAACGCGGGCATCGTCATTGCGACACTCGGCGAGGACCGACAGATTTACAGCCGCGACCGGCTCAACGGCGATTGGACCAAGCTGATTATTGGACTTGCCGTAATGTCTCGCGGTCATGAGGAAAGTCAGACGAAGAGCGAGCGTATCAGCGCGGTTGCAAAACGGAAACGGGAACAGGCCCGGGAGGGTAAGGGCCATATCACCGGCATCACACCCGCATGGATCGATGCCCGACGTATCGATGCAAACCGATATGAGTTCACGCTGAACGATCACGCGGAGACAGTGAGGGTAATCTACGAGATGGCAACGCGCGGGCTCGGCGCGACGGCAATTTCTCGCAAGCTCAATGCGGATGGAGTCCTGGCCTTCAAGAGCAAGGACGGTTGGTATCAAAGCATCATCAAGGCGCTGCTCACCCGGTACGACGTCATTGGCACATTCCAGCCGCATCGGATGCAGAACGGCAAGCGCGTGCCGGACGGTGATCCCATTGATGGTTATTACCCCGCCGCCATCGACAAGGACTTGTTCCTGCGCGTACAGGCCATGCGCAGCAATCCCGCTAGGCCGGGTCGCAAGGGTAACACCTTCGCCAATCTCTTCACTGGCCTTTGCCATTGCGCCCACTGCGGTGGGCCGATGACGATGAAGCTCAGCCGGGTCAAAGGCAATGAGAACGGGCGCTATCTCGTATGCGCAAACTACGTGCGCGGGCATCGCTGTACCGAAGGCAAGAGGCATTTCCGCTACGAGCCACTGGAAGCTGCTATCCTCAATCACGTGAAGGAACTCAACCTTGCGGATGCGCTGCAAACAGCCAGCATCAATCACGCGACCAGAGACATCAACGAGACAATTGCCGGGATGACTATCCGTCTGGACGAGCTTCGTCGCAAGGAGCAACGGCTGGCACTAGCAGTTGAGAATGATAGCCAGCCGCTGGAAACTATTCTCGATCTGCTCAGGGCAAGGCAGGCCGAACGGCAATCCGTTGAAGCCGAACTACAGCACCATCAAAATGCGCGCCAACGGTTGTCAGCGAGACATAACGATCCCGAACTGACCGGCGACCGTATCAAAGCTCTGCGTACAGCATGGGAAGCCGCCGAAGACGCTGACACCCGCTATGCTCTTCGCTCGGAAGCTCATGCCGCGATCCGAGAACTTTTCAGCGAGATCACCTTCGATAGTGCCATCCATGAGGCAATCATTGTCGTCGCGAACGGTGTGGTCGCTTATAGCGTCCAAGAGGGCCAAATCAGCGGGCGCTTCCAAGCCTTCGCGGCATGAGCATCAGTAGGCATCCCGTCAAAAAAGTTCGTTGAACGAACTTCAACTAAAATCCCACGCGCAACTCAACGGATGATCATTTTTTGGCCATCAGGAAACTGCTGTAATGCAATGTTTGCACAACCACGATCATTCACTATATTTATTAGGAAATACTCAAAGAAAAAGCCGGCTGGAAAGCCGGCTTTTTCTTTTCGTTATTATTGGCGCAACTTACGCCGCGGAGCGGGCATTGGTGATGACGCCGACGAGGTCGTTGACGATCTGCTCCACCTTCGCGCTGTCGTCGCCTTCCGCCATGACGCGGATGAGGGGCTCCGTGCCGGAAGGGCGGATGACGAGGCGGCCATTATTGGCCAATGCGCTTTCCGCATCGGCGATCGCCTGCTGCACGATCGGGTTTTCCAGCGGCTTGCCGCCGGAAATGCGCACGTTCTTCAGGAGCTGTGGTACCGGCTCGAACTTGCGGCAAACCTCGCTGACGGTGAGGCCGGAGCGCTTGACCTTAGCAAGAACCTGCAAAGCCGCCACAAGACCATCGCCGGTCGTACCGTAGTCCGACAGTACGATATGGCCAGACTGCTCGCCGCCGACATTGAAATTGTGGTTGCGCATGTGCTCGACGACATAACGGTCGCCAACCTTGGTGCGGGCAAGCGTGAGGCCCTTGTCGCCAAGGAAGCGCTCCAGACCGAGGTTGGACATCACGGTGGCGACAATACCGCCGCCGCGCAGCGTGTTGTCAGCGGCCCAGCTATCGGCGATGACAGCCATGAGCTGGTCGCCATCGACGATCTCGCCGCGTTCGTCGACGATGATGACACGGTCCGCATCGCCATCGAGCGCGATACCGATATCGGCCCGCACCTCATGCACCTTTTTCTGCAGGGTTTCCGTATGGGTGGAGCCACATTCGAGATTGATGTTGATGCCATTCGGCTCGTTACCGATGGTGACGACTTCAGCGCCCAGCTCCCAGAGTGCTGCGGGCGCTACCTTGTAGGCGGCACCATTGGCGCAGTCGATGGCGATCCTGAGCCCGCTCAGCGTCACGTCACGCGGCAGGGTGCGTTTGACGAATTCGATATAGCGGTAAATGTCACCATCCACGCGCTTGGCGCGACCGATCTCGCTCGGCTTGGCGAGCTGGGCATAGAGATCCTTGTCGAGAAGGTCCTCGATTTCCAGCTCCAGCTCGTCGGAAAGCTTGTATCCGTCAGGTCCGAAAAGCTTGATGCCATTATCGGAAAAGGGGTTGTGCGACGCGGATATCATCACGCCGATATCGGCGCGCAGCGAGCGGGTCAGCATGGCGACGGCCGGCGTCGGAATAGGCCCGAGCAGGAAGACATCGAGGCCAGCTGCGGTAAAACCGGCGACCAGCGCGTTTTCCAGCATGTAGCCCGAAAGCCGCGTATCCTTGCCGATCACGACGCGATGGCGATGATGGCCGCGGCGGAAGATCGTTCCAACCGCAATACCCACACGCATCGCCAGATCCGGCGTCATGGGGAAGACGTTCGACTGTCCGCGGATACCATCGGTTCCGAAATAACGGCGTGCCATTTGAACTCCAAATCTTTCGGGCATTCCGGCAAAAGATGAAAGCAGCCGGAAGCGTTTTTGGCTAGATGCCACAAACCACGATAAACAGCACGTAAATTACAGCAAAAATGGCTTATATCTTGTTACCGGACTGAAAAGGCCACCCGGAAAACCGGATGGCCTTTTACAATCAGTCGCCTTGTTCAAGCGATCAGTGCGGCTGCGGCTCCATGCCGCCTTCGGCCTCGCCATCGCCCTTGGCTTCGCCGTCACCCTTGACTTCAGTTGGACCGTCCTTCTTGGTGCCGGCTTTCGGCACCGCTGAACCACGGCTGCCGGGAGAATCGTCACCCAGATCCCGTGCGGGCTTCTCACCCCTCAGCAATGCCTTGATCTCGTCACCCGTGAGGGTCTCGTACTCGAGAAGACCTTCGGCAATAGCGACGAAACCGTCATGGTTTTCCGTCAGAATATGCCGTGCCTCGGTATAGGCCTCATCGATCAGGCGGCGAACTTCCGTGTCGATCGTCTGAGCCGTTGCCTCGGAGACATTCTTGGACTGCGAGACGGAGTGGCCAAGGAACACTTCCTGCTGGTTTTCACCATAGGCCACCTGGCCGAGAGCGTCGGAGAAGCCCCATTGCGTCACCATGGCGCGGGCAAGCTTGGTGGCCTGCTCGATATCCGAAGACGCGCCGGAGGTGATGTTCTCCTTGCCGAAGGTCAATTCTTCGGCAACGCGGCCACCCATCATGATCACCAGGCGCGACACCATCCATTTGTAGCTCATGGAGTAGCGGTCGCCTTCCGGCAACTGCATGACCATGCCGAGCGCACGGCCGCGCGGTATGATCGTTGCCTTGTGCAACGGATCGGCCAGAGCGACCTTCAGTGCGGTAATCGCATGCCCCGCCTCATGGTAAGCGGTCAGTTTCTTTTCGGCCTCGGTCATGGCGGAGGAGCGGCGTTCCGCACCCATCATGATCTTGTCCTTGGCGTCTTCGAATTCCTGCATGGTGACCACGCGCTTGTTGCGGCGGGCGGCCATCAGGGCAGCTTCGTTGACGAGGTTCATCAGGTCGGCGCCCGAAAAACCGGGCGTGCCACGGGCCAGAATCTTGAGATCGACATTCGGTGCCAGCGGCACGTTGCGAACGTGAACCTTGAGAATGCGTTCGCGGCCGACGATATCCGGGTTAGGCACGACGACCTGACGGTCGAAACGGCCGGGACGCAGAAGCGCGGGGTCGAGAACATCCGGACGGTTGGTCGCGGCGATGAGGATGATACCCTCATTGGCCTCGAAGCCGTCCATCTCGACCAGCAGCTGGTTCAGCGTCTGTTCGCGCTCGTCGTTACCGCCGCCAAGACCGGCGCCACGATGGCGACCGACGGCGTCGATTTCGTCGATGAAGATGATGCAGGGCGCATTCTTCTTGGCCTGCTCGAACATGTCACGCACGCGGCTTGCGCCGACGCCGACGAACATTTCCACGAAGTCCGAACCGGAAATGGTGAAGAACGGCACATTAGCCTCACCCGCAACGGAACGCGCCAGAAGCGTCTTGCCGGTGCCGGGAGGGCCGACCAGCAGCACGCCGCGCGGGATCTTGCCGCCAAGGCGCTGGAACTTCTGCGGGTCGCGCAGGAATTCTACGATTTCCTCAAGGTCCTGCTTGGCTTCGTCCACACCTGCGACGTCATCAAACGTCACGCGGCCATGCGCTTCCGTCAGAAGCTTGGCCTTGGACTTGCCAAAGCCCATCGCGCCGCGCGAACCGCCCTGCATCTGCCGCATGAAGAACAGCCAGACGCCAAGGATGAGGAACATCGGCAAAAGCGTGCCGAGATAGCTCAAAAAACCGGAGGAACCGTCGCTCTCGGGACGCGCCACGATGGTGACGTTCTTGCTCTGCAAGCGCTCCATCAGGCTGTCGTCGATGACGGGAGAATAGGTCTGAAAGGCCGTACCGTTTTCGGTATAGGTTCCAAGAACCCGGTTTCCCGTCACGGTCACGTCGCGAACTCGCCCGGAATCCACATCGCGAATAAACTGGGAATACGGAATTTCACGCGAACCCGTTTGCGTCGGCGAGGTCTGGAACATGCTGAACAATGCGATCAGCAAGAGGGCGATCACAGCCCACAAGGCGAAATTTCTGAAATTTGGGTTCATAGAACTCCCCGAACTCACACGGACACGTTTGCTGCCCGCTATTACTCGCCCCTAACATAAGGACGACATCTGCCGTTGCCAAGGCGAAGGGCGTTATCTGATGCGTTTTGGTGTAAAAAGTATTCCATGGCAATTCACGAAAAAGAGGCCGGATTTAAACCGGGGGCTGTGGATATGCCACACGGCCAAACAAACCCGCGACTGCATTCGCCAACTCAAGGTCGAAGCGCGGCAGAAAAAGATCGAAGGGTGCAAGCCTCGGCGCGATGGTGACGGCGTCCTCCAGAGAGGCCCGACCGGCAGCCGGTGCGGTGATTTGCGGCAGGATCGCCATCGCCTGTTTTGCCACCCCTGCCGGTACCGACGGAAAAAGTGCCACCGCATCCGAGATGTCCCCCGCCCTGCCCGCAGCAATATTGACCGGAAAGACCGATCCGTTCTTCACAAGGAAGCGATCGTCCCACAGGCTCTGCGCTCCGGCCTCAACGTGAAGCTCCGGCAGGTTTCGGTGCTCGCGAAAAAGATAAAGTCCATCCCGCCGCCGATCGAGAAGAACGCGACCGACCGTCATCCGCCCGGTCTCCCCCGTTTTCAGAAACAGCAAGACCCGCTCCATGCTGCTGGCCGCTGGGAAATAGGCCCTTCCGCCAAGATTGGCGATGAGCGCCGCCAGCCCGTGCCGGAATTCGGGAAGATCCGGCATCAGCTCGTCGCCGGATAATCTGGCGAGCGCCGCATGAAAGACTTTTACGTGTTGTCGCAGGAAAACGGCCGTTTTCCCGGAAAGAGCCTGCCTTTTGACAGCAGCCTCCACATCAAGCTGGGCCGGGGAGTTGGAAAGCGACTGGCGCACGCGCACGCGCTCATAGCGCGCGTTTTCGTTGCTCGGGTCGTCAAGCCAACCACGCGAGCGGGATAATACGAAATCGCGGATCGCCTGTCTTTCACAGGTAAGGAACGGCCGCACGATCCAGTGACGTCCATCATATAAAACAGCACCAGCCATGCCGGAGAGACCGATATTGTCATCACCGCCGCTTCGGGCAGCGCGCATCGCCACGGTTTCCCGCTGGTCGCCGAGAGTATGCCCGGTAACCACAAGATCGGCACCGATGTCGCGGGCGACCTCGGCAATCAGGCGATATCGGGCAAGACGGGATACTTCGGAAATACCGGAAGCTGGTTTGACGCCATCCCATCGGCGCACGGCATGGGGGACGGCGAGTTCGGCGCAGAGCAAGGAGACCTTGCGGGCCTCGTCGGCGGATTCCGCTCTGAGCGCATGATCAACCGTGACGGCGGAAAGCTGCACCCGGCCGCGACCCGCCTCCGCCGTTGCCTCTTGCAATGCCAGCAACAGGCCGGTGGAATCGCTGCCGCCGGAGATTGCGACGAGGATATGGGCCGGTTTGCGAAGTTTTTCGACAAAGGACCGTGCCGCCGCAAGCGGCGCAACTGTCTGTTCGTTCAAAATGCGGGCATCAACCGGCATGGAAAGACCGCCGCCATGGCAGGGAAAAAATCAGCAGCTCAGCCGCTTCTGTTCGCTGGCAACCTTGTTCAGCACAGTCTTCGAAGCACTGGGATAACGCTTCGGCACTTCGCGTAGCGTGGCGCAGGCGGTCTCGGTGTTGTCCAGAGCCGCAAGCGACATGCCGAGCTTCATCAGCATTTCCGGGGCTTTCGGAGACTTGCCATAGGTCTGATGGCCGTTCAGGAAGGTTTTTGCCGCCTCGTTGAACTTGCCCTGCGAATATTGCGCCTCGCCCAGCCAGAAGCTCGCATCCGCGGCCTTGGTGCCCTTGGGGTAACCCTGGAGATATTGCTGGAACCCCTGCTCCGCCAGCTTGTAATCGCCGGAAAGAACATGGCCGTAAGCGGCCTGATAGATATCACTCTCGCTGGTGAGTGCTGCCGTGTTGACCGGATCGGTCTTGCGCGTACCGTTGCCGGTGGTGACGCCCGGAAGATTGCCGGAAGAATTGTTGGCACCCTGGTTCAATGAGCCGCCGATCGGCATGCCCTTGGAATCCAGCTCGATTGAGCCAAGCGTTGTCTCTCCCGGTGCGCTCGTCTGAGCATTGCTCGGGGCGGACGGCGAAACGGAAGCGCCACCCTGAGGTGGCGTTTCGATGATCGTTGCAACGTCGTCGCTCGGCGGGGTAGCCGGAGTGGCCTCCGCCTTCTTTTTCGGCGCAGTGGTGCTTGCGCCTTTGCCGCCTTCCAGTTCCTGGAAGCGGAACTCATTGTCTTCCTGCGCCTTGCGGATCGTTTCCTGCATCTGCAAAAGCTGGAAGCTCATTTCTTCGATACGGCCGTTGAGCTGCCGGATCTGTTCTTCAAGCTGCTGAACCTTATAGGCTTCATTGGCCTGAACTCGCACAATCGGAGCCTGCTGAGAGTTGATCGTGCCGAAGCTACCCCCCGCACCGAACAGCGGACCCGAAACGGCTGTGCCGCTCAGGCCGGTGCAGGCTGCAAGCCCCAGCATTCCCGCCACGACAAGTTTCTTCATCTCATTCGTCCTGCCTTAAGTGATTTGCACCGGAATGGCGCAAGCCGGATTTTTTCCATATCAACCAAAAAAGCAACTTAACTTCGGCCAAACTATGAAAAAAACGAAAGGCGGCCCATAGACCGCCTTCCATTCAAGATCACAAAAGCGTCAGGCGATCACATGCCCGCGCCACCGAGAACCGTCACGGCGCGGCGGTTCTGCGACCAGCAGGAAATGTCGTCGCAAACGGCGACCGGCTTTTCCTTGCCGTAGGAGATCGTCTTCATGCGGCCTGCCGGAACGCCCTGGGACGCCAGGAAGTCGCGGGTTGCAGCGGCACGACGGGCGCCGAGCGCCAGGTTGTATTCACGCGTACCACGTTCGTCGGCATGGCCTTCGACAGTGATGGCGTATTTCGGGTAACGGGCAAGCCATTGTGCCTGGCGCTGCAGCGTCTGCTGTGCGTCTGCACGGATCGAGGTCGAGTCCGTATCGAAGAAGATGCGGTCGCCGACATTGACCGTGAAGTCCTGCTGGGAGCCGGGCGTCGCAGAACCCGCACCGCCGAGACCGAGTTCACCGGCGCTGTTCGGCATGTTCTTCTTGTTCGCGCAGCCTGCGAGAGCAAGAGCGAGCGTCATGGCGATAACAGCCGGGTTACGGGCCAGTTTCTGCATCGGGCTGAGTGCCGAAATGTGTGTACGGCTCATCGCCGGTCTCTCCTTGGGATTTCAATAACGTTGCCAGACACTAACGGATCGAGGTTAATAGCTGACAAACGCTTATGGTTAACAGAAAGGAAACGTCCCACTTTTTTGCTCCCTCACAACACTTTGCGGCAAGAAAGAGGCGGCTTCCCATACGACATGCGTAAAAAACATGACGGCGCCGGATGTGCCGGCGCCGTCATGGCAGTCAATATCAGTCCAGAAGCGGCGACCAGGCCGGGTCCGAAGCGAAGGTAGGCGTCTTGATAAGCTGTTCGTTGTAGCCGGTCAGGTCGATCGAATAGAGCTGCGGACCACCAGCACCAGCGTTCTGGCGGAAGAACATCAGCACGCGGCCGTTCGGCGCCCAGGTGGGGCCTTCATTGTGGAAACCGCTGGTCAGGATGCGCTCACCCGAACCGTCGGTCTTCATCACGCCGATCGAGAACTTGCCGCCCGACTGCTTGGTGAAGGCGATCAGATCGCCGCGCGGAGACCATACCGGCGTGGAATAGGAACCGTCGCCGAAAGAAAGGCGCTGCTGGCCGGAACCATCCGCATTCATGACATAGATCTGCTGACGGCCGCCACGGTCGCTTTCAAAGGCGACACGCTGCCCATCCGGGGAGAATGACGGCGCCGTATCGATTGCGGACGTATTCGTCAGGCGCGTCGTGGTGCGCGAACGCAGGTCCATGGTGTAAATATTGGCGTTGCCGTCCTGCTGAAGGCTCATGATAACCTTCTGGCCATCCGGTGAGAAACGCGGCGAGAACGTCATGCCGGGGAAATTGCCGACCACTTCGCGCTGTCCGGTTTCAAGCTGCAGCAGGTAGACGCGCGGCTGCTGGCCTTCGAAGGACATGTAAGTCACTTCCTGACGGTTCGGCGAAAAACGCGGCGTCAGAACGATGTCGTTCGAATTGGTGAGATTGCGGACGTTGAAACCGTCCTGATCCATGATCGACAGCTGACGCTTGCGCGCCGTCTTCGGGCCGCTTTCGGAGACGAAAACGACACGGGTGTCGAAATAGCCCTTTTCACCGGTGACGCGCTCATAAATGGCGTCGGCGATGATATGAGCGACACGGCGCCAGTTTTCCGGCTGCGTGAAGAACTGCTGTCCAGTCATCTGCTGGCCTGCGAAAGTATCCCACAGACGGAACTCGGCGCGCAGACGACCGTCGCTTTCACGCGTCACACGGCCGGTCACAAGTGCCTGCGCATTGATGACCTTCCAGTCCTCGAAACGCGGCTGCTGATCCGGGTTGGCGATTTTTTCGATGAAGGCACTCTTGTTGACCGGCGCGAACAGGCCGGAACGCTGCAGATCGGCCGCGATGACGGCCGAAACCTGCGCGCCAATGCCGTCGCCCGACATGAAGTCAGTGATGGCGATGGGCAATGGCTCGACGTTACCCTTGTTGATGTTGATTTCCACCCGCGCAAAAGCCGGTGCGGAGAAAACCGACATGAGGGCCGCGACAGCGAGCACCAGCCGGATCGGCGAAAATATCTTCATGTTGCCAGGCCTTTCAGCATTCATAGCAATTCACTGGGATCGAAATTCACTACGACTTCGTTCCATGCATCATATTTGTCGGCAGGAAGGTTCGTGAACGGAGCAGAACGCATGATGGCGCGATAAGCTCCGCCGGAAAGAGCACGGCGTGTTCCCTCGGAACCACCCGTTGCTTCGATCTCGGGCCTGCCGATGATGGACCCATCACGGTCAAGCTTCATGGTGACCCGAACACGAACGTCCGAGGCATCCGCCATGCCGGGAATGATCTGCCAGTTCTTCTGGATCGCGCCACGCAGCGCATCCATTTCCGTCTGGCTGAGCGTCGAACCGCCCGTGGTCTTTTTACCACCGAGCGACGCCGTCTGTGTCGACCGCTTTGCACCACCACCGGAGGGCGCCTGCTTGTTCAAAAGCGCGGCAACATCGTCAGCGTTAAAATCGCTTTCCTTCGACGAAGCGGACTTCGCCGTTTCCTGCTTTTTCTCGCCCGGCTTCTTGTCGGAAGGCTTGTCCGTGGACTTCGCCTGATCGGGCTTGGTCTCGGCAGGCTTCTCAGCGGGCTTCTGCTCGGCAGGTTTGGTTTCAGCCTGTTTCGGCACTTCCGGCTTCGGCGGCTCCGGGCGGGCATTGGGGCGCGGCACATTCGGCGGCACGGGAATCTCGGCCGGCTCCTGCTGCACGGGCGGCGGCTCTTCCGCTTTGGTTTCCTGCGGCGGCGGCTCGTTCTTCGGCTGCGGTGCGATCTCGGGCTTGGTTTGCGGCAAGGCGGCCATTTCCTGCGGCTTGGGGGCCGAGGTTTCTTCCTTGACGATTTCCTTCACCTCGTTCGCCTTGGTATCGACGACCGGTTGCGGCTTTTCCTGCTTTGGCGGGGCAGCGGCGCTGATATTGTCGTTGGGCTTAGTGGTAGGCGTCGGCGGCGCTTCGATATCGGCGGTGTTGTTGCCGACGTTCTGGGCGTTTGCGACGATGTCCGGACGCGTGGTCGGAACCGGGGCCGACTTCTCCGCCTTTGGAGCTTTCTTGTCGCCCTGCTGAATCTGGCTCAATTCCTCGATAGGTACCAGCTCCACGGGCAGGGCCTCGGCCTGCGACACGTCAAGAGGTTCCGGCGAGCCCAGGGAAATGAGGGCGAAAGCCAGAAGCGACACGTGCACGATCGCGGATGTGGTAAGGCTGCCCTTCATCGCTGACGTCAATTGTCCTGTTTCTGCTGAGTCACAAGGCCGATATTCTTGAAGCCCGCTGCCTGGATACGCGCCATCACGTCGGCGACGACGCCATAGGCGGCAACGGAATCCGCGCGCACGAAGATGCGTTCGTTATAACCTGTCGTGGCGATTGCCTGCAGCTTGTCGGCCACTTCGGCCGCCTGGATTTCCGTTTCCTGCAAATGGATCTGGCCATTGGCATTGACGGAAATCGTGATCGGCTGCGTGTCCGAATTCAGCGCGTTGGCAGATGTCTGCGGCAGATCGATCGGAACGCCGACCGTCATCATCGGTGCGGCCACCATAAAGATGATGAGCAGCACGAGCATGACGTCGACCAGCGGCGTCACGTTGATCTCGCTGATCGCGCCGCCCCTGCGACGACCGCCGCGCCCACGGCGTCCACCGGAACCGCCGCTGTTGCCACCTGCTGACATACCCATAACGTTTACTCCATTTTGCCTTTCGGCAAATTACTGCGCGGCGCGCTTATTGGGCGGCCTGCCGCGTCTGAAGTTTTTCATCGATCTGGCGCGACAGGATCGCTGAGAACTCGTCGGCGAAACCTTCCATGCGGGCGGAAAGCTTGTGCGCGTCAGCCGTGAACTTGTTGTAGGCGATAACCGCCGGAATAGCGGCGACAAGGCCGATAGCCGTTGCCAGAAGCGCTTCGGCGATACCCGGCGCCACGACCGCAAGGTTGGTGGACTTCGAACCGGCAATCGCCTGGAACGAGGTCATGATACCGACGACCGTACCGAAAAGACCAATGAACGGACCCGCCGAACCGATGGTGGCGAGCGAACCGAGGCGGGCCTCGAACTGTTCGCCTTCACGAGCAATCGTCACGTCCATCGCCCGGTCGATACGCATCTGCAGACCGATGGGCGAACGCGCGCCACGTTCGAATGATTTCTTCCACTCCCGCATGGCGGAAACGAAAATTGCCGCAAGACCGACGTTCTGGCGTTCCGCCAGCGTACGGTAAAGCTCCTCAAGCGACTGGCCCGACCAGAAGACCTGTTCGAACTGGTCGAACTGGCGCTTTGCCTTGCCGAAGCTTACGTATTTGTCGAAGACGATCGCCCACGTCCAGACCGAGGCGGCGATAAGTCCAATCATGACGAACTTCACGATGAGGCCCGCCTGCATAAACAGCGCCCAGAGACTTACATCGTGCGTCGCCGCTGCCAAACCTGCCTGTTCCATAAATATCCAATCCCCGAATCCAAACGCCCGGTACGGGACCGGGCGATTCAAACGCGTGTTAACGCTCGAAGTCGTGCGGCATCAGCCACAAACCCCTTTGCCATACCCCGATACTTGCCAGTAAGCCTTACTTGCCAATAAATTTGGTGAAAGGAAGGCGTGCGCCGCACAAATGCCAGTTGCTAAAGTAAGACACCATTATGGTTAAAGGAGTGTTACAACCACGCCACGCTCCATGGATTTACTGGACCGGCCCTTAACTTACTTCAGGAATTTTTCGGCAACCGTCTCCGGAAGGCGCCTCGGCCGGCCATTGGCATTGATGACGGCAATGATGACCTTGGCGGCGACAAGCAGCGTTTCGCCGCGCCGGATTTCCTGATTAAGCACCATTTTCGCGCCGCCCGCCTTTTCGGTAACGGTGGTGATCGTCAGCACATCATCCATCCGCGCCGGGGTCTTGAAATCGATCTCCATGCGGTGAACGACGAAAACAAGCCCCTCCTCGTCGGCGGTCAGCAGCGCGCTTTGCTCGCAGCCGAGGCAACGCAGATAATCGGTACGCCCACGCTCAAGAAAATGCAGATAACGCGCGTGATAAACGAGACCGGAAAAATCCGTATCCTCATAATAGACCCGCTGTGTCAGGCGGTGTCCATGTTCGATGAGTTCGCCTGAAAGCGAAACCACAAGCTCGCTCATGATATCTCCTTGGAAAATTCGGCCGCTTCGAAACGACCTTCGCGGACGATAAGATGTTCGTGCTGCCGAGGCAGCGTCTCGATGCGTTCGGCGATGAAACGAGGTTTGAGATCGTGCTCCAGCAGAGCGGAAGCTTGCGCAGGCAGCCAGCGGAACTCCACCTCGACGCCATCCAGCACCCGATGCACGATGTCGCTTTCATGGAAAGGCAAAGGCTGGCGCAGCGAAATCAGGTAATAAAATGCCAGCTCATGCGCAGCATAATCGTTATAGGCGAAAAAGTTCTCGGCGGACCAGAGAAGTCGCTCGACGGTGCATTCCCGGTCCAGCTCCTCGCCGATCTCGCGGATGATGGTTTCTTCGGAGCTTTCGCCGATTTCCGCCCGCCCGCCCGGCAGGGCCCAATAGCTGTCCCTGGTACCGCGCTGGACGAGAAGATGGTCATCGTGGAAAATCAACGCTGCCACACGCATGCTGAATAGCTGCGGCTTGTGGTCCAGCCGGATCATGTGGCGTTCGGGGGCAGAGGTCATTTATCGTCCAGATTGCCGTCATGCCAGACAAGGTGTTTTGTGGTTTCAGGCAAATGTTCTATTTCGTCGGCGATGAAATAGGGCGGAATATCAAGCTCCGTCAATGCCTGCCGGGTCGCCGCGACCCAGCGGAATTCAAGCTCGTTATCGCCATCCTGAACGCGGTGGATGATTTCGCTCGGATGAAAGGCAAGTGTCTCCGGCAGATCCATCAGGTAATAAAACCCGAGTTCGTGCCAGTCCTTGCCCTCATAATGGAAAAAATTCTCCACCGCCCATAAAAGTCGTCCGACCTTGGCCTCGACGCCAAGCTCCTCCACCATTTCGCGCGCCAGTGTTTCTTCGGAGCACTCGCCCATTTCGGCGCGGCCACCCGGAAAGGTCCAGAATTTCTCATGCGAAGCCCGGTGCACCAGCACATGTCCGTCCCGAAACGCCAGCCCTGCAACGCGCATCTGAAAAATACGTTTCGGCTTGAATTTCATGCGGATGCGGGTGTCCTGCACTTTGGTGTCTTGCGTCATTAACTGAACCTGCTGGCTGAAAACATCAAATCGGTTTCCGTCCACCCTAGCGCATCCATCTCGGCTTTTCTTGCCTTTGCATCGTCTCCCACAATGAATTCATCCAGTTGCGGCGGATCGATCGTGGTGCCGGACAACATCGCATGCACCTGTCCGCGATGATGCGTCTGGTGCTGGAAGAGATGGGACAGCACATCGTCGCGGCGATCCTGCTGAATGCGCGCGCCGCGATGAACATAGACGGTGGCTGCCAACCCCTCTCCATCGAGCATGTCGACAAAAGCGATCAGTTCGTTGTCGAGTTCCGCCTGGGCGACGCACAGTTCTGCTATGGTGGCGAAAGGCTCTTCTTCGTCAAAAGCGGCAAGCCCCAGCGTCCCGCCTTTGACAGCATCGATATAAAAACGGTCGACGGTGTAGATGTGGTTCAGCGTCGCGCGCAGCGTCGGGAAAAAGCTGACCCGAGGGGCGACAAATTCCTCCTGCGAAAGCTGAAGACAGGTGTGGTGCAGCCGGAAATTGGCCAGTTTGTTATTGCGTGCAAGTTTGCGAAAAACCCGCGAAGAATCATATTCCAGCATATGCGTCTCCTCTTGCGCTCAATCCTCTTCCAGCGTCAGACGGAACTGCGCCGCCTCAAGGTCCTTCGGCGGCTGCATGCCCAGATGTTTCCAGGCCGTGCCCGTCAGAACGCGGCCGCGTGGCGTGCGCTGGATGAAACCCTGCTGGATCATGTAGGGTTCGATGATGTCCTCGATCGCATCACGCGGCTCTGACAGGCCGGCTGCAATGGTCTCGATACCGACCGGGCCGCCGCCGAAATTAACCGCGATCATGGTCAGATAACGCATGTCGAGCTGGTCGAGACCCATTTTGTCGACAAGCAGCCGCGTCAGCGCCTCGTCGGCAATCTCGCGGGTAACGGCTTCGGCGCGCGCCACCTCGGCGAAATCGCGCACCCGGCGCAAAAGCCGTCCGGCGATGCGTGGCGTGCCGCGCGCACGCCTTGCTATCTCGCGCGCGCCATCGTCGGTCATGTTGAGCCCCATCAGCCGTGCGCCGCGCCGAACGATCAGTTCCAGCTCATCGACGGTGTAGAAAGCCAACCGGACGGGGATGCCGAAGCGGTCACGCAGCGGCGTCGTCAGCAGGCCGAGACGCGTGGTTGCAGCAACGAGGGTGAACTTGGAGAGGTCGATCTTCACCGAGCGCGCGGCAGGCCCCTCGCCGATGATGAGATCGAGCTGGAAATCCTCCATCGCCGGATAAAGAATTTCCTCGACCGCCGGATTGAGACGGTGGATTTCATCGATGAAGAGCACGTCGCGCTCCTCAAGATTGGTCAGAAGTGCGGCGAGATCACCCGCCTTGGCGATCACCGGTCCGGAAGTGGACTTGAAATTGACGCCAAGCTCCTTGGCCATGATCTGTGCCAGCGTGGTTTTGCCGAGACCGGGCGGGCCTACGAACAGCACATGGTCGAGCGCCTCGCCGCGGTTCTTGGCGGCCTCGATAAACACCTTGAGATTGGCGCGGGCCTCCGCCTGGCCGGTAAAATCGTCCAGCGACTGCGGACGCATGGTGGTGTCGATATCCTCACCGCGCTTGTCCGCCGAAATCAGTCTGTCCGCATCGCTCATTCAGGGCATTCCATTGTTCTAGACGAATTCATGAGATGGTCTTCGCCGCTATATCATGACTGTCGCACGAAGGCGCTTCACGAAATTCGATACGCGCCCGGCTTCATACGCGCTTCTGCCGGTGGCAGCGCTGCACCCTTGTGTACCCGCGCACCCTAGCGCGAAAGCTCCCTCAGGCCGAGCCGGATGAGCTTGGCGCTATCGCCGCCCTCCCCGCCATTCTTCAGCGCGGCGGCAACAGCGTTTGCGGCCTGGTCGCGCGAATAGCCGAGATTGGTAAGCGCTGAAACGGCATCGGCCACCGGCGCAGAAGCGACGCCTTCGCCAAGTTCCTGCTTAAGCCCGATGGAAGCAGAAGCTTCTCCCGCAAAGGCCGGTGCCTTGTTGCGCAGTTCGGTAACGATGCGCACCGCCACTTTCGGCCCCACACCCGGCGCACGCGAAATCGACACCTTGTCCTGAAGCGCTATCGCATTGGCGAGTTCGGAAGGCGACAGGGTGGAAAGCATGGCCAGCGCCACTTTAGAACCGACGCCCTGTACGCTCTGCAGCAGATTGAACCATTCCCGCTCAAGCGCAGACAGGAAGCCGAACAGCCTCAGCTGGTCCTCACGCACATAGGTTTCGATGAAGAGGACCACCGCTTCACCAGCCAAACCGATTTTCGACAGCGTGCGCGCCGAACAATGGGCGACGTAACAAACGCCGTGCACATCCACCAGCACGTAATCCGTGCCGATTTCCTCGATGGTGCCTTTAAGTTTTCCGATCATGATGCCGCCCGCTGCAATGAGACTTCAATATTCAACCGGCCGCCAAAAGCCGCGCCATCCTGTCGCCGCCGCGATTATGCGCGTGGCAGATTGCGATCGCGAGAGCGTCCGCCGCATCGTTACCCTTGAATTCGGCCTTCGGCATCAGGATTTTCAGCATCATGTGAATTTGCTGCTTTTCGCCGTGCCCAACGCCGATGACGGCTTTCTTGACCGCATTCGGCGCATATTCGAAAACGGGCAAGCCTGCCCGTGCTGGAACCAGCATGGCGATGCCGCGCGCCTGACCGAGTTTCAGCGTCGCGACCGCATCCTTGTTCACGAAAGTCTGCTCCACCGCGGCTTCGTCGGGCTGATAGCTGTGCACGATATCCGCCAGCCCGTCATGCAGCTGGCACAGGCGGGAGGCGAGATCCATATCGCCATCGGACGTCACCGTACCGGAGGCGACAAACCGAAGGCTGTTGCCGAGGGTTTCAATGACACCCCATCCGGTGCGTCGCAATCCGGGGTCGATACCGATGATTCAGATCGTCTTTTGCATGAGGCACCCTATCTTTTCGGCTGCGACCCTGCCAGCGATAAGTGAACAAAACGACAACATTGCTCAAATTTGCAGTGCAGCATTTACCTCTGCTTAAACCGCGTACCGCATTGTTCCCGCACAAAATCAAAAAAGGGGAGCTGCGGACATGATGATCCGCAGCATAATATTTAAGCCATATCAGCCATCCGGTGGCGCCATCCATGTATGGCGTGGGAACTGATCCGGCATTGAGGGCTGCATCGGCCATGCTGAACCGTTTTCATTCCATATCCACCAAAGTGCTCGCGATTTTCCTTGCACTGATGGCGATCTCGACCGGGGCGCTCACGCTCCTCGGTTATCAAAGCAGCAGCGGCGTTCTTGAGGAACAGGCGTCGAAATCCATGGAAAGCATTCTCGTCTTCCGGGGCGATATGCTTCAGGAACGTCTCGAACAGCTCGAAACACAGGCGGACTCCATCGCCAAGATCGAATCCCTGCAAATGGCGGTGGTTTCCATGCGCAGCGGCTGGGGCACGGTGCAGAAGAACTCTGGAGATGCTAAGGCGGAGCTGCAACGCGTCTTTGTCAGGGAAAACCCCTTCGGCGAAAAAGAAAAGCTCATCAAGCCGGAAAACCCGAGCGGCTTTTATTATTCCACCCACGAGAAAACCCAGACGGATGTCGGCGGTTACCTCAAGGGAACCCCGTTCAGCGACGTCCTCTTTATCGATCCCACCGGCACGGTCTATTATTCCTATATGAAAGGACCAGCTTTCGGCGAAACCGTCACCGGTGGCGCCTGGGCGGATAGCGGCCTCGGCACCGCCTTTGCACGCGGAGCGACAAACGCTGGAAAAGCCGCGAACGACGTGGCGCAAACCAGCTTCTCCGGCCTGCGCATCGACGCCGCGACCAAAGAGGCAGGCATCTATTTCGGCATTCCGGTTGTCAAATTTGGCGCATTCAAGGGCGTCGTTCTTTTCCGCGTCAAGCAAGACGTCTTCAGCCAGATACTCGCGAAAGGCATCGCCGCTGGCAGCTCCGAACAATCCGCAATCATTTCTGCCGATGGTAAGGTTCTGGGCGTGGACGGCAGCGGCCTCGTCAGCCTCGATCCGGCGATCTACGGTTTCCACACGCAAGCCCTGAATACGGCCGGCATGACGATTGCCAAGATCGACCGCCCGGATGGCGAGGCCAATGCCTATGCCCGTCCGTTCTCGTTTGCCGGTGAAAAATACCTCACAGTGGAAAGCATGTTGCGCAGCGAATTGAATGCAGGCTCCATCTCGATTGCCGGCACGCTTGCCGTGATCGGTCTTTGCGTTCTGGCCGTCATGTGCGTGGCGACCGCGTTTTTCGCCCGCCGCCTGTTCGCTCCCCTGGAAAAGCTTGCCGGGCTGACCGGCGAAGTGGCCGCGGGCCGTCTCGATGCCGAAATCGGCAATCAGGACCGCAAGGACGAGATCGGCCGCATGGCGCGCGCGCTCGGCAGTTTCCGCGAAAAGCTCATCTTGCAGCGGGAAATGGAAGCGACCGCATCCCGCACCCGGGAGGAGGCGGAAACGGAACGCCGTGCACATCTTGCGGAACGCGAGGCCGAGGCTGGCACCCTGCAGATGGTCGTCCGTTCTCTGGATGAGGGTCTCGATCGGCTGGCAAACGGCAATCTCGCCTATCGCATAGATCAGGTCTTCCCCGACGATCTCGAAAGCCTGCGCCATAACTTTAACACGGCGCTTGCCCGGCTTAGTGAGACCATGCAGGCCATCGGCGGCAATTCCGCCGCCGTTCGCGGCGGCTCGGAGGAAATGCGGGTGGGTGCGGACCAGCTGGCGGAACGCACCGAGCGGCAGGCCGCCTCGATTACCGAGACGGCAAGCGCCATCAAGGCGATTACCGAAGCCGTCCGCGACCAGATCGAACGCGCCGAACAGGCAACACGGATCGCCCACGACGCCAGCACGGAGGCAACGACCTCCAGCCGGGTAATGGAACAGACCATCGCCGCCATGGAGGCGATCCAGACCTCGTCGCGCCAGATCAACCAGATCATCGGCGTCATCGACGAAATCGCTTTCCAGACCAATCTTCTTGCCTTGAATGCAGGCGTCGAGGCTGCCCGCGCGGGTGATGCCGGCAAGGGTTTTGCCGTCGTGGCACAGGAAGTGCGCGAACTGGCGCAACGCTCAGCCGCGGCTGCGAAGGAAATCACCAGCCTGCTGAAACGCTCCACCGACGAGGTTTCCACCGGTGTGGCGCTGGTCGAAAAAGCTGGCACTTCGCTGACCGGCATCGGCAAACATGTGCAGACCATCAGCTCCCGCATTGAGGAGATCATGGAATCCACCCGCGAGGAGGCGCATACGCTGGCAGAAATCAACAGCACCGTCACCACCCTCGACACCATGACCCAGCAGAATGCGGCCATGGTGGAAGAAACGACGGCCGCCATCCACAATCTCGCCTCCGAAGCCAGCGAGATGGACGGAAGGCTCGGGCAGTTCGTGCTCGCTCCCGACCGGGAACAAACGGGATATCACGAAGCCCGGCAATTCCGGCGGGCGGGTTGAGAAGTGAAACGGGGCCTCTTCGGAGGCCCCAATTTTTTTGAACCATCCTTCAATTCTGCGCGACTTCTCTGGTAAATCGGGACACGCGCCTTACATCCGCATCAAAGACTTAAATTTCTTCAGGAGCGTCGGATGATCCCCTTTTCCATTCTCGACCTTTCGCCGATCGGCGAAGGCGAGAGCGTCAGTCAGGCGCTTGAAAACTCCCGCCGCATGGCGATCAAGGCCGAAGACCACGGTTACAACCGCATCTGGCTTGCGGAACACCATGGCATGCCGGGCATCGCCAGCGCCGCGACATCGCTCGTCATCGCCCATGTGGGTGCGGCGACGAAACATATCCGTGTCGGCTCCGGTGGCATCATGCTGCCCAACCATTCACCGCTCGTCATCGCCGAACAGTTCGGCACGCTTGCGGCACTGCTGCCCGGCCGGGTCGATCTCGGGCTTGGCCGCGCGCCGGGAACCGACATGCGGACGGCACGCGCGCTGCGCCGCAACCTCGATGCCGGTGCGGAGAACTTCCCGCACGACATTATCGAACTCCAGCAGTATTTCGGACAGCCGCAGCAGGATCAGGCCATCCTTGCCGTGCCCGGCATGAATTCGAACGTGCCCCTCTGGCTGCTCGGATCGAGCACCTACAGCGCGCATCTGGCCGCAGCACTCGGCTTGCCCTATTCCTTCGCGTCGCATTTTGCGCCTGACATGCTGATGGAGGCGATCCATATCTATCGCGAGCGCTTCCAGCCCTCCGCGACGCTGGACAAGCCCTATGTGATGGTTGGAGTGATGGGTGTTGGCGCCGATACGGACGAGGAGGCGCAATATCTCTTCACCTCGTCGCAGCAGCAATTCGTCAACCTGCGCCGCAATGTACGCGTCCCGTTCCCCAAGCCGGTTCACAGCATGGACGATCACTGGAACGAGATGGAGCGTTTTTCGGTGGAGCATACGTTGCGTTTCGCGGCCGTCGGCTCGCCTGAAACGATCGGACGCCACCTCGACGGTTTCCTCGCCGAAACGCAGGCCGACGAACTGATCGTCTCGATGCCGATCCACAATATCGAAAAACGGCTGCGATCCGTGGAGATCTTCGCCGATGTGCGGACCTCCATCAGGAAGGCCGCATAAAAAAAAGCCCCGGAGCGATGACGCTGCCGGGGCTTTTTTTTAAAAAGATCGGAAACCTCAGGCGGAAAGCTTCGCCAGAATCTCTTCAGAAACTTCGAAGTTGGAATAGACGTTCTGCACGTCGTCATCGTCTTCGAGATTGTCGATGAGCTTCATCAGCGACTGCGCCTTTTCTTCATCCACCGGCACCGTGTTCTGCGGCTTCCAGATGGCCTTGACGCTTTCGGCTTCGCCGAGCACGCCTTCCAACGCCTTGGAAACATCGTTCATCGCTTCGAAACCGCAAATGATGGTGTGACCATCTTCGGTGGTTTCGACATCGTCGGCGCCTGCCTCGATCGCCGCTTCCATGACCTTGTCGGCATCGCCGACTTCAATCTTGTAAGTGATCTCACCAACACGGTCGAAGGAGAAGGACACAGAACCGGTTTCGCCAAGTGCGCCGCCAGCCTTGGTGAAGATGGAGCGAACGTTGGAGGCGGTGCGGTTGCGGTTGTCGGTCAGGGCCTCGACGACGACGGCGACGCCACCCGGGCCGTAACCCTCGTAACGGACTTCATCGTAGTTTTCGCTGTCTGCACCCGAAGCTTTCTTGATCGCGCGCTCGATATTGTCCTTCGGCATGGACTGGGCCTTGGCGTTCTGGATTGCCAGACGCAGGCGCGCGTTCATGTTCGGGTCGGGCATGCCCGCCTTTGCCGCAACGGTGATTTCACGCGCAAGCTTGGAAAACATTTTGGACCGTACGGAGTCCTGCTTGCCCTTGCGGTGCATGATGTTCTTGAACTGTGAATGACCAGCCATGGAAAACCTGATTGTCTTAATTTGGAGATTGCGGGCCTTATAAGTGTGATAGGCCCGCCGTTCAAGCCCGCAAGCACGTTCTCTTGCCGCAAGAATATAAGGAACTGATTTATCCGCTTTTCGTTTTGACAATGAACGCGGAAGAGCCGGACATTTTTACCCTCCCGGTCGCCGTAGCAAACCCGAAGGAGGAAACACATGGTCAGCCTGACTGAAGCAAGAGAAACCCCTGCCCGCCAGCTGTGGGACGAGGTCAATTCGGTCCATGCCGGCATGCTTGGCCTCGAGGGTCTGCATAATCATATGCAGCCAATGGCACCGCACGCCGACCCCAAGACAAATACGATCTGGTTTTTCTCCAAGAAAGACACCGATCTGGTCAAAACGCTGAAGCCGGGTTCGCGGGCGCATTTCTGCCTCGTCGGCAAGGACCATGATTATCATGCCTGCCTTTCGGGCGTGCTCGATGTTCGCGACGACAAGGCGAAGATCGAGGAATACTGGAACTCCGTCACCGCCGCCTGGTACGAGCACGGCAAGAGCGATCCGCAACTGACGATGCTGGCGCTTCACGTCGATGACGCGGAAATCTGGGCCTCGACCGACAGCACGTTGAAATTCGGCTGGGAAATCGCCAAGGCCAATATGTCCGACGACAAGACGCCGGATGTCGGAGTCCGCCAGCACCTCGCCTTCGCCTGACAAAAGGGCTCCCCGGCCTTCCTCGCCGGTCGCTATACTACATGCCTTTCGGCACCAGTATCTGCGGCTGGCGGGGAAGGTTTCTCATCGAGACCCGGATGATCTCATCTTTTGCGTAGGCAATCTGGAAGCTTTCTCCAAACATCGTCAGAAACTGCTCCAGCGGCGGCCCGGTGCGGTGCATCGGCAAGATCAGCGCGGAACGCAGACGCTTGACCACGCGGCTCATGCTGTCCGCACCCATCGTCAGGCCACCATCCACCGGCACCATCAGCACATCCAGACGGCCGATCTCGGCATAATGCGCGTCCGTCAACTCATGGTGCAGATGGCCGAGATGGCCGATGCACAGCCCCGCAACCTCGAAGATGAAGATGGAATTGCCGTTTTCCTGAAAGGATTCGTAATCGCCCCAGCGGTTGCGGATGTCGGTCGCGACATTGCGGATATAGACATCACCCACCAGAAGCTTGTGTTCGGCCTTTTCTCCCGGCGTATCGCTCCAGCCGTGCAGCACATGTTGAATGGCGGGATCGGGGCTGAGTGTGAAATGCGTCGTATGCGCCCGGTTCATCGTCACCACCGTCGGGGTGACGGGTGGGCGATAGACACCGTTATAATCGGTGGCGATGGTCACGCCGCCGGGGCTTTCGATGAGATAGGTGGAATGGCCGATGAAGCTGATCTTCACCTCTTCCCTGGCCGTTGCCTGTGCAAGCTGGACACCTGCCGGCTTGAAGCTGGCGAACATGACGCCGGGAATGTTGCGGGCGATCGCCTGGCACTGGCTGACGGGAGGGCGACTTTCAGTCTGGGCAAAGGCCGCTCCCGCACAGGTGAGCAATCCCGCTATGGCAAGCATTAGCACGCGCAGCATCATGCCACTCCCTCGAACTTGCGAAGAAGGGAGGATGGGACAGGTTTTGCCGGGCGTCCAGTTTCAAGAGCGGTGGAGCGCTCACAATCTCGTCATTGTGAACGTCTCATCAGAAGGCGGAAAGCCTATGCCCAGAAGGACGGGAGGGTTTCGGCAAGCCGTGGCCCAAGGCGCAGCGGCGCGATCTTTTCCGCAAGGCCTGTGCGGTCGGAGATCTCCACACCGACACCGCAGATCGTCGCAGGGCCGCTGGCGGCCTCGAAACGACCCTTCGGCATTTTGGAAATGAAGCGGTTGATCGGCTCTTCCTTCTCCATACCGAGCGAGCTGTCGTAGTCGCCGCACATGCCGGCATCCGACATATAGGCCGTGCCGCCGTTCAATATCTGGGCGTCGGCGGTCGGGACATGCGTGTGGGTGCCGACGACAAAGCTTGCACGCCCATCGACGAAATGACCGAAGCACTGTTTTTCGCTCGTCGCTTCCGCGTGGAAATCGAAGATGATGGCGTCGGCCTGCTCTTTCAGCGGGCAGGCGGCGAGAATATTCTCGGCCGACTTGAAGGGGTCATCCAGTTCCGGATGCATGAACACCCGGCCCATGATGTTGGCAACCAGCACGCGCGCACCGTTGCGGGCATAAAAGATACCCGAGCCCTTGCCGGGCGTACCGTCGGGATAATTGGCGGGTCGTAGGAACTGGTCATGCCGCTCGCAGAAGGAGACCGCTTCTTTCTGATCCCAGACGTGATTGCCGGTCGTTACCACATCGGCACCGGCATTGATGGTCTCGAGATAGATATCCTCGGTGATGCCGAAACCGCCGGCGGCGTTTTCACCGTTGACGATGACGAAGTCGAGCTTCAGGTCGGAAACCAGCCCCGGCAATCTGTCCCAGACAGCCGTACGTCCGGTCTTGCCAACCATATCTCCGAGAAAAAGAAGCCTCATTCACCCGCCCCGATCTTGCGCATGTTCCTAGATTTGCGTCCCCTCTAACGGGTAATCCATCTTTTAAAAAGTGCTAAAGCGCCTTTTTCCCATCAGGCATCAACGGTTGCGCGGAAAACCAGCGCAGGCCGCTCTCCGTCAGAATGGCATGCAGCGGCACGTCATGCGCTTCCGCCGGCACCGATGGCACTTCCTGACAATCGAATGCGATACCGATGAGAACGGGTGTTCGGCCTTTGCCGTGCAATCTCGCGATCGCGCGGTCATAGTGGCCGGCGCCGTAACCGATACGCTGGCCCTGCCCGTCGAAGACGGAAAGCGGAACGAGCAGAATATCCGGATCGAGAACATCCGCGTCCTCGCCCGGACCGGTCGTGCCGAAGCCCGTCTTGACCAGCGGCGTATCCGTCTCGAAGGCGCGGAAAACGATGGTTTCGCGGTTTAGTACGACGGGAAGGACAATGCGCCCACCCCTTGTCCGCAACGCCTCCATCAGCGGCCGGATATCGGCCTCGGAACGGATCGGCATGAAACCGGAAATGACAGTAGCCGGCGCGAACGGGATGGCGGATGCACCACAGGCCGTCATCGCCTCGCTCTTCTGCTGCCGTTCGGCTTGCGTCAGCGCATCACGCGCGGCAAGCCTTTCGCCGCGCAGCCTTGCTTTTTCGGCAATGTCGCCGGGCATCAGGCAGCCCGGCTCACGAGTACCTTGTCGATACGGTGTCCGTCGAGGTCGATGACTTCGAAACGCCAGCCGTTGCGGGTAATATGCTCACCCAGTTCCGGTAGGCGGCGGAACTCGTCCAGAACCAGACCGGCGACGGTCTCGAACTCGGCGTCCTCATCGATCTGGAACCCCATGCGGTCGGCAAATTCGTCGGCGGGCATCCAGCCGGCAACGAGGAACGAACCGTCCTCACGCTCGACCATGGCCGGTTCTTCGTCATTGTCTTCCTGGAATGCGCCGGTAATGGCCTCCAGAACGTCGCCGGAGCTGACGATACCTTCGAAATGGCCGTATTCGTCATAGACCAGCACCATATGCACGGTGGAACGGCGCAGCGACTGGATAACATCCACCGCACTCGTCAGATCCGAAACGACGGGAACTTCGCGCAGAAGCTCGCGGACATTCAGCTCATTGCCGGATGCCAGCGCATCGAAAGCGTCCTTGGCGAAAAGTACGCCCAGAATTTCGTCGGAAGCACCGTTGCGCACGGGCAGGCGCGAACGCTGCGTTTCGCGAAGCTGCACACGGATTTCTTCCGCGGTGTCTTCGATATCGACCACTTCCACATCGCGGCGCGGCGTCATCAGGCCGCGTGCATTGCGGTCTGCAAGGCGCATGACGCTGGTGATCATCGCCGATTCCTCGGTCTCGATCACGCCGGCGCTATGGGCTTCCGCCAGAACCGTGCGGATTTCGTCGTCCGTGACAGATGCATTGGATGTGCCGCTATGGCCGAGAAGCGCTAGAATGGCCTTGCCGGATTTATCGAGAAACCACACCAGCGGCGCGCCGACCCTGGAGAGCATCACCATGGTGGGCGCGACGCGCGCAGCGATTTTTTCCGGATCGCGCAGCGCAATCTGCTTTGGCACCAGTTCGCCGACGATCAGCGACAGGTAGGTGATGGCGACAACCACGGAGCCGACACCGAGCGCATCGGCAACCCGGTCGGGAACGCCCTGTTCCAAAAGCCATGCCGTGAACCGGGCGCCGAGGGTGGCGCCGGAAAACGCACCGGAAAGAACGCCGACCAGCGTGATGCCGATCTGAACCGTGGAAAGAAACCGTCCGGGATTTTCGGAAAGGCCAAGCGCCAGCGGAGCGCCTTTGCTGCCTTGCGCGGCAAGCACCTTGAGCCTCGCCGGTCTGGAAGAGACAACGGCAAGCTCGGACATGGCAAGCACACCGTTCAATACGGTGAGCAGGACCACGATCATAATTTCAGTAAACAAGTTTAGCTCATTGGGCTGTTGAACGGCACGTCGCGGTTTTGGCCGCAGCGCCCTTTTTGTAAAAGGGCATGACAGACATACCAGTTGGGATAATAGGGCATTGTTCCGCCATTGCAATGACGGCAGTATAAAAAAGCCGTATCCGGCAGCAACGAAAAATAACTGTCGACAAAATAACTGCCAGAAGAAGAACCGGGGAGTGACCCGAAACTTCAAGCGCGATCCACGGCGACCGATGGAGATTTACGATCCTGGGTGCCTACAAATGTAGGTGGGCGCCATATGTCCAGTCCCACGGGACTGGCCAGGGACAGCTCCCTTTGGATCGAGTATGGCCCCAGGGATTGTGGTTCCTGTCGGGAAGCGCAGAACGCTTCCTAGATATAGGACGTATCGAACCAAACCACCAGAGGGTTACGAGCGAATTTTACGGCTGAAGAGCTTTGCCGGCGATCAATGTGCCGCAGGCTTTGGCCGCGCCAGCAACTTTTCGGTAATTCCGTTCAGGCGGTCGGCAAGATCACCGATGGCGACGGCGACCATCTCGTCCGATTTCGCCTTATGCTCGGCCATGCCATCACGATTACGGGAAAGGGAAGCAACCTCCCCCTCCAGTTTCTCGATCTTGCGATTTAGCTCGGAAAGCTCGTCCATCACCATGATACCAGACATGACGGTCAGGCGCAGATCGCCGATTTCGCCGAACTGGCTCTTGAGATGCCCGACGTAACGGTCGAAACGGGTGGCAAGGTCGGTCAGATGCTCTTCCTGCCCCGCCTCGCAGGCCATGCGGTAGGCCTTGCCGTCGATCATAACAGTAACTTGCGCCATGAACCCGCTCCCTATCGATCCAGCACCGCGCGGATCGTCTCCATCGCCGTCACCAGACGACGGGAAACCTCGCGGTTGACTTCCTCGAGACGGTTGGCGCGAAACTCGGCCTGATCAAGCTCGTGCGCGAGCCTTGCGCGGTCGACATGGACCCGCTTGACCTCGTTATCGATCTCGCCCGTCTCCCTTTGCCGTTCGATACGCATATCGATGGCATTTTCGAGATTTGTGATGGCAGCGCTCAGCTCCGTCACCGCAGATTGTACGGTCTTCTCAGCCGACATCGTTTTTTCCAACTCGCAAGTAACCGGCCGAATCGTCCGGTTTCAGGCCTTTTCAACATTCAGGAGGTTATTACCCGATTTATCATCCCGTCAATCAAACCAGTGCATTGAAGCGTTTTGCTCTGTGGATGAACGAGGAGGCGCCGACACATATCGCACGAATTTTCTTTGGGCGCCCGATTTTCTAAACGATTTTTATCCTTGAGAGAACCGCAATTGCCCGTGGATTTATTGACTTGCCTGCCTCACCTGCTATGGATCAACCCGCTTTTTGGATAGTTGCGTAAAACTATCTCCTTTCACCCGGAAACAGACGGAAAAGCCATGATTTCTCGCGACAAACACGACCGGATGGCCAATGCGATCCGCTTTCTTGCCATGGATGCAGTGGAGAAGGCCAATTCCGGCCATCCCGGCCTGCCGATGGGCGCAGCTGATGTCGCCACCGTTCTTTTCACCCGCTTTCTGAAGTTCGATCCCAAAAGCTCGCTGTGGCCGGATCGTGACCGCTTCGTGCTGTCTGCGGGCCACGGTTCGATGCTGCTTTACTCGCTGCTCTATTTGACGGGCTACGAGGACATGACGATCGACGAGATCAAGCGTTTCCGTCAGTTCGGCTCCAAGACCGCCGGCCATCCCGAATATGGCCACGCGACCGGCATCGAAACGACGACCGGCCCGCTCGGCCAGGGCATCGCCAACGCCGTCGGCATGGCTATTGCCGAACGCAAGCTGGAAGAGGAATTCGGCTCCGACCTGCAGAGCCACTTTACCTATGTGCTTTGCGGCGACGGCTGCCTCATGGAAGGCATCAGCCACGAAGCCATCGCGCTTGCCGGCCACCTGAAGCTCAACAAGCTCGTTCTGTTCTGGGACGACAACAACATCACCATCGACGGTGAAGTTGGTCTTTCCGACAGCACCGACCAGATCGCCCGCTTCAACGCCGTTCACTGGAACACCATCCGCGTCGATGGCCATGATCCGGATGCGATTGCAGCTGCCATCGAGGCCGCGCAGAAATCCGACCGCCCTACCTTCATCGCCTGCAAGACCGTGATCGGTTTCGGCGCGCCCAACAAGCAGGGCACCCACAAGGTGCACGGCAACCCACTCGGCGCCGAAGAAATCGCAGCAGCCCGCAAGAGCCTCAACTGGGAAGCGGAAGCTTTCGTCATTCCGGAAGACGTGCTCGATGCATGGCGTCTCGCAGGCCTGCGCTCCACCAAGACCCGCCAGGACTGGGAAGCCCGTCTTGAAGCGACCGAAGCGGGCAAGAAGGCCGAGTTCAAGCGCCGCTTCGCCGGCGATCTGCCCGGTAACTTCGACAGCTCGATCGATGCCTTCAAGAAGAAGATCATCGAGAACAACCCGACCGTCGCCACCCGCAAGGCTTCTGAAGACTCGCTCGAAGTCATCAACGGCATCCTGCCGGAAATGGTCGGCGGCTCGGCGGACCTGACGCCGTCCAACAACACCAAGACCAGCCAGATGAAGTCCATCACGCCGACGGACTTCTCCGGCCGTTACCTGCATTACGGCATCCGCGAGCACGGCATGGCGGCGGCGATGAACGGCATCGCGCTGCATGGCGGTCTCATCCCCTATGCCGGCGGCTTCCTGATCTTCTCGGACTATTGCCGTCCGTCGATCCGCCTTGCCGCGCTCATGGGCATCCGTGTCGTCCACGTTCTGACGCATGATTCCATCGGCGTCGGCGAAGACGGCCCGACCCACCAGCCGGTGGAGCAGATTGCAGCACTTCGCGCCATTCCGAACCTCCTCGTCTTCCGCCCGGCGGATGAAACCGAAACGGCGGAATGCTGGCAGCTGGCGCTTGAGCAGAAGCATCGTCCGTCTGCCCTGGCACTCACCCGCCAGAACCTTGCACCCTCACGCAAGGAATATGAAGAGAAGAACCTTTCCGCTTACGGCGCTTACGAACTCGTATCCGCAAGCGATGCCAAAGTTTCGATCTTTGCATCCGGTTCGGAAGTCGAAGTGGCGCTCAAGGCCGCCGCAACGCTGAAGGACAACGGCGTTTCCGTCCGCGTCGTTTCCGTTCCCTGCTTCGAGCTCTTCAAGGAACAGCCGGAAACCTATCGCAACGCCATCATCGGCAAGGCTCCGGTCAAGATCGCGGTGGAAGCCGCCATCCGCCAGGGCTGGGATTACTTCATCGGCTCCGACGGCGCTTTCGTCGGCATGCATTCCTTCGGTGCGTCCGCGCCGGCGAAGGATCTCTTCAAGCACTTCGGCATCACGGCGGAAGCTGTCGTCGCCGCAGTCGAGGCAAAACTTGCATGAGGGCTTCCCAAGCCCTCACATTCCACAAAGACCAAGCACATATCTTGTTCGGGAGACTGTAAATGACTGTAAAAGTTGCCATTAACGGCTTTGGCCGCATCGGCCGCAATGTTCTGCGCGCCATCGTCGAATCCGGCCGCACCGATATCGAAGTCGTTGCCATCAACGACCTCGGCCCGGTTGAAACCAACGCCCATCTGCTTCGCTACGATTCTGATCCACGGCAAGTTCCCTGCCGACGTGAAGGTCGAAGGCGACACGATCATCGTTGGCGGCGGCAAGCCGATCAAGGTGACGGCCGTTCGCGATCCGGCAACGCTGCCGCACAAGGAACTCGGCGTCGACATCGCGCTCGAATGCACGGGTATCTTCGCTACTCGCGACAAGGCAGCGGCACACCTGACGGCAGGCGCCAAGCGCGTCATCGTTTCCGCTCCGGCTGACGGCGCAGACCTCACGGTCGTTTTCGGCGTCAATGACGACCAGCTGACGAAGGACCATCTGGTCATTTCCAACGCGTCCTGCACCACCAACTGCCTCGTGCCGGTCGTGAAGGTTCTCGATGACGTCGTTGGCATCGATCATGGCTTCATGACGACGATCCACTCCTACACGGGCGACCAGCCGACGCTGGACACCATGCACAAGGATCTGTACCGCGCCCGCGCCGCAGCCCTGTCCATGATCCCGACCTCGACGGGTGCAGCCAAGGCCGTTGGCCTCGTTCTGCCGCACCTCAAGGGCAAGCTGGACGGCACGTCGATCCGCGTTCCGACCCCGAACGTTTCGGTCGTCGACTTCAAATTCATCGCCAAGCGCGACACGACGGTTGAGGAAATCAACGAAGCGATCAAGTCCGCCGCCAATGGCAAGCTGAAGGGCATCCTCGGCTACACCGAAGAGCCGCTGGTCTCCCGCGACTTCAACCACGACAGCCACTCCTCGATCTTCGCGATCGACCAGACCAAGGTCATGGAAGGCAAGTTCGTGCGCGTTCTGTCCTGGTACGACAACGAGTGGGGCTTCTCCAACCGTATGTCGGACACGGCCGTCGCATTTGCGAAGACCATCTAAGCAAAAGCCAGAATTGGTGAATTAGAAAAACCGGCAGGAGTAATCCTGCCGGTTTTTGTTTGCCGAAAAAAATGCCGACGGGACGAGGGATCCCGCCGGCGTCGATCCAGAAGCAAGGCGGGGCGCTTCGGATCGAAAACCATCGCCCGGCAAGAGGCGCATGAGACCAAGCAGGCCAAGTCTGATGAGCCACACAACCCGTTATTTCTTGTTATTGATGATAATTTGATCCGAACTGCTACCGCTCCAGATCGTATCGAAAGTCTGTTGCCTCAAATCGCTTTGCTGCATGGAAAGCTTCATCATGCAGTCAGCGAAATCCCGCGACCCTTCAGGGTAGCCAAACACCCGGCAACGCTCGCGTTGCGCGGCCATGTTTTCAGCCGTTTGTTCCGTGCTGGAACAGCCCGAAACAATCGACCCCGCCGCCAATAATGCAATATATGTAATAGTAGATATCCGTTTCATCCGATCGCTCCGGTAATGATAAAAGCAACTCGGACGCGACAACTAACGTAGCTGCATTGTCTCTATGTTACATGATGGCACTGGCAGTCGAATTTGTTTCGGCCAGTTATCCGCTGTTCTTCGGCAGTCGCATGATGCGTGGAACGCACCGCATTCAACGCCTTCCGCCGCACCTTGCACGCTTTGCCGACACGTCGAAAAAATTCCCATTTCCTGCCTTTGTGTAGTCCACTTTGAGACGGACAAGAGGACAGGGATAACGGACGTGCGCAATGCACCTCGGCCCTGCCGTATCATTCGATACACCCCGCCTTGCGTCGCCTTTCAACGCCACCGACACCAGCGCTGACAGACCGCAACCCGTGGCGCATTGACTGCGGACGTGCAGAGCTTTCATTGCGGCGGCCAGCGCGGTTTGAAAGAGGCGGTGGACGTGGAATCATTTTATCTTCTGTTGCTGGTCGCAACTGTTCTGGTTCTCGTCGCAGCCTTCTCAAGCCTCATCGCCTTCCGGTTCGGCGCGCCGCTATTGCTGCTCTTCCTGATGATCGGGCTTGCGGCAGGCGTGGATGGCCTCGGCATCCAATTCACCAACAATCCGCTGGCCTATATGCTCGGCTCGCTGATACTCGCCGTCATCCTTTTCGATTCCGGTTTCGGCACGCCCCTGCAATCGTTCCGGCTTTCGGTGGCACCGGCCGTCGCACTCGCCACCGTCGGCGTCATCCTTACATCCGTCTTTTTCGCGGGCGCGGCCGCCCTATTGCTCGGGCTTTCCTGGCTGGAGGGTCTGTTGCTCGGCGCCATCGTCGCATCCACGGATGCGGCGGCCGTGTTCTTCCTGCTCCGCATCGGCGGCATCCACATCCGCGATCAGGTGCGCTCGACGCTTGAGGTCGAATCCGGCACCAATGACCCCATGGCGATTTTCCTCACCGTTGCCCTGGTCGAGATCATCGCCAAGGGACAGGGGCTCGCCGGCATCGATACCGGCTTCCTCTTGCTGTTCATCGAGGAAATGGGCCTCGGCGTAATTTTCGGCCTGCTCGGCGGCGTCATGATCGCCACCGTCGTCAATCGTTTCGCCGCCGACCGCGGGCTGGCGCCGATTTTCGTACTGGCACTGGCGTTGCTGGTGTTTTCCTTCACCGGCGCAATTGGCGGCAGCGGATTTCTGGCGGTCTATGTGGCGGGTATCGTTGCCGGCAACCGCAGGATCTTCGCCAAGGAAACCATCCGCCGTTTCCATGAGGGGCTGACGTGGCTGGCCCAGATCATCATGTTCCTGATGCTCGGCCTGCTCGCCACGCCCTCGCAATTTCCGGCGATTGCCATTCCGGCCGTGCTGCTTGCGCTTTTCCTGATCTTCGTCGCCCGCCCGCTTGCGGTGTGGCTGAGCCTGATGCCTTTCAACTATACCCAGCAGGAAACGTCCTTCGTGGCGTGGGTGGGCCTGCGCGGCGCGGTTTCCATCCTGCTTGCCATCATGCCCATTCTTGGCGGGCTGGACGATGCACAGATCTATTTCAATGCCGCCTTCATCATCGTGCTGGTGTCGCTCCTGCTGCAGGGCTGGACCATCAAGCCAGTGGCCACAAGGCTGGGGCTGATCGTGCCGCCGCGCATGGGCGAGGTCGACAAGCTGGAAGTGGACCTTCCCGGCACCGCCAATCATGAACTGATTTCCTACCGCGTGGCCAAGGGCAGCGCTATCATGCATGGCGAACGTATTCCGCGCTGGGCGATGCCCTCGCTGGTGGTGCGCGACGGTAAATCGATCCGCTACCAATATGCCGGACGCCTGCGTGAAAACGATCTCGTTTATCTGTTTATCGCACCCGGCTATATCAGGCTGATCGACCGCTTGTTCGCAAGCGCTTTGCCGGTCGCAGATGACGACGCCGATTTCTTCGGCACTTTCGCAATCTCACCCAGCCGTCCGGCAACGGAACTCGACGCTGCCTATGGTCCGGGCATCATTTCGCCTGCCGAACACGCCATGAGCATCGCGGAACTTATCGAAGCACGCCTTTCAGGCAAGGCGGATTATGCCGACCGGGTTCGCCTCGGCTCCATCGTTCTCATCGTTCGGGCACTGGATGAACATGAGGCGATCACCGGCGTTGGCATTTCGCTTGAGCCGGTCGAACCGGCCATCGGCCTGCCGATCTTCATCAGCTTTTCGGAAATCCTGCGCCGTGCGCGCGCGCATCTGGCGCAGCGGCGTCGGATGCGCTCGGCCGATGCCGGCGAAGGCGTTTCCGCACCTGCGAACGGGGCAAGAGAAAATGAGGTCTGACCGGCTTGCGTCGTCAATCAGGCATAGTATGGTCCGTCCCGAACTCGCAACAAAATCAGGATCGACCCATGCCCGCCTTCAAGACCATCGACGACCTTAACGACATTGCCGGAAAGCGCGTCCTCGTCCGTGTTGATCTCAACGTGCCGGTTGCGGATGGCAAAGTGACGGACAGGACCCGCATCGAGCGGGTTGCGCCCACCATTCTGGAACTCTCCAAAAAAGGCGCAAAAGTTATTCTGCTCGCCCATTTCGGCCGCCCGAAGGGTGAGCCGATGGCCGACATGTCGCTGTCCCTGATCGTGCCTGCCGTCGCGGACGTGCTGGGTCACGCCGTTTCCTTCGCATCCGATTGCATCGGCGCACCGGCTGCCGTCGCGGTCGCGAAAATGAACAATGGCGATATCCTGCTTCTGGAAAACACCCGCTTCCACAAGGGTGAGGAAAAGAACGATCCGGCATTTGTCGAGGCTCTTGCAGCCAATGGCGATATCTATGTGAACGATGCCTTCTCGGCCGCCCACCGCGCCCACGCTTCCACCGAGGGTCTGGCGCGTCACCTGCCGGCCTATGCCGGCCGCACCATGCAGGCCGAACTTGAGGCACTGGAAAAGGGCCTCGGCCAGCCGGTACGCCCGGTGGTCGCCATTGTCGGCGGCGCGAAGGTTTCCAGCAAGATTGATCTCCTGATGAACCTCGTCAAGAAGGTCGATGCCCTCGTCATCGGCGGCGGCATGGCCAACACCTTCCTTGCCGCGCGCGGCGCACAAGTCGGCAAATCGCTCTGCGAACACGATCTGGCCGAAACCGCAAAGCAGATCATGATCGAGGCCGCGACATCCGGCTGCGCGATCGTCCTGCCGGAAGACGGTGTGGTTGCCCGCGAATTCAAGGCCGGTGCGGCTAACGAAATCGTCGATATCAATGCCATTCCCGCCGACGCCATGGTTCTCGATGTCGGCCCGAAATCGGTCGAAAGCATCAAGGCCTGGATTTCCCGCGCGGAAACGCTGGTCTGGAACGGCCCACTCGGCGCCTTTGAAATCGAACCCTTCGATGCGGCAACCGTGGCAGCCGCAAAACATGCAGCCGAATGCACCAAGGCGGGCAAGCTCGTCTCCGTCGCCGGTGGTGGCGATACGGTCGCGGCGCTCAACCATGCCGGCGTCTCGGACGATTTCACCTATATTTCGACAGCGGGCGGCGCCTTCCTCGAATGGATGGAAGGCAAGGAATTGCCGGGCGTTGCCATCCTGACCGCCGCCAAGTAAACTTCCCCTACTTGCCTGACATGGGGCCGGACAAGCGATGCTTGTCCGGCCTTGTTTTTTGGTAAGTGCGCATGGGAGGAAAAGTTTCAAACGATTGAAACCATTTCAATCGTTTCAATGAGTTAGCGCGCCATTTCCCTGCCCTGGAACTTCTGTTATCGGGAATTTATTGTGCCTTGGGAGAATAGCAAATGACCGAACGTCTCGAAGACATTGCAATCAAAATCGTTGCCGACGGCAAGGGCCTGCTGGCTGCCGACGAATCCACAGGAACGATCAAGAAGCGTTTCGACAGCATCAATCTGGAGTCCACCGAGACCGCCCGCCGCGACTATCGCGAAATGCTGTTCCGCTCCGACGACGCCATGAAGAAGTACATCTCCGGCGTCATCCTTTACGAAGAGACCCTGTTCCAGAAGGCAGCCGACGGCACGCCTTTCGTTGATATCATCAAGGCCGCCGGCAGCCTGCCGGGCATCAAGGTGGATGTCGGCGCCAAGCCGATGGCTTTCCATCCGGGTGAATTCATCACCGAAGGTCTCGACGGTCTGTACGAGCGCCTGCGCAAGTACCATGAGGCCGGTGCCCGCTTCGCCAAGTGGCGCGGCGTCATCACCATCGGCGAACAGCGTCCGAGCTGGGGCTCGATCAAGGCAAACTCCCAGTCACTCGCCCGTTACGCCGCTCTCTGCCAACAGGCGGATATCGTGCCGATCGTGGAGCCGGAAGTCCTTATGGACGGCGAACCCGGCACGCACGACATCGATCGCTGTGCGGAAGTCACGCAATGGGTTCTTCAGACCGTGTTCGCCGATCTGTTCGATGCCCGCGTCAACCTTGAAGGCATGATCCTCAAGCCGAACATGATCATCGACGGCAAGAAGGCCCGCAAGGCTTCCGTCGAGGAGGTGGCGGAAAAGACCGTGAAGGTTCTGAAGGCAACCGTGCCATCAGCTGTTCCGGGCATCGCCTTCCTTTCCGGCGGCCAGTCCTCCGAAGAGGCGACGGCGCATCTCTCCGCCATGAATGCCGGTTACGACCTGCCCTGGTCGCTGACCTATTCCTACGGTCGCGCCCTTCAGGATACCGCGCTCAAGACATGGGGCGGCAAGCAGGAAAATGTCGCTGCCGGCCAGCGCGCCTTCACGCACCGCGCCGCCATGAACAGCCTTGCCGCCAAGGGCAACTGGAAGCAGGAACTCGAAAAGGCAGCCTGAGGCCCCGGCAACAGACATGCAGAAAAATCAAAGCCGCCCCAACGGGCGGCTTTTTTATTTACGGACGAAGAAGCAGCGTCAACGACCAGATGACGAAGGCTGCAACCGCGATCTTCCAGCAATCGCCTCTTTTCCTGAGGCCCGGCAGGCCCAAGGGACGGATGATCTGCACGATCATCGCCAGCAGTAAAAAAAGGCCGATCGCCTTTGTCATTTATTGAGCCTTTTCTTTATTTCTGCATCGTCACAGGCTGGACATTTTTACCGTTCAACAGAAGAGTGCAACTCATTCGGGTAGCCCCCGTCTTATGGCCTGCCGACCATACGTCCGAACGCATGAGAGTGTCTTCATGAGCAGAAATCTTCTACCCGTATTCGCTCTTTTATCCAGCACTCTGTTTCTTTTTCTCGGTAACGGCCTTCAGGGTCTCGTCCTGCCCATGCGCGGCTCGGCGGAAGGCTATTCCAACGAAATTCTGGGCTTTCTCGGCACCTCCTGGGCAGCGGGCTTCGTCATCGGTTGTTTCGTCGCGCCCGCCATCGTGCGCCGTGCGGGGCATGTGCGGGCATTTGCCTCCTTCGTGGCGCTGGTCTGCCTGACGGTGCTGATGACCGGCCTCATCATCGACGACGTCTGGTGGATTGCTCTCCGCGCGCTCACCGGCTTCTGCACGGCCGGCACTTCCATGATCATCGAAAGCTGGCTGAACGAACGCGCGACCAATGAGAGCCGCGGCATGATCTTTTCCTCTACATCGCCATCACGCTGCTTGGCGTCGTGGCGGGGCAGATGATCGTGCCGATGGGCGATATCAGCAACAACTCGCTGTTCATGATCTGCGGCATCATTTACTGCATCGCGATTCTGCCAGCCACGCTATCGAAGGCCGACAGCCCGCAGCCCTTGCAGAAGGTCAAGCTGGATTTACCCGCCCTTTACCGCAACTCGCCGGTTTCCTTCATCGGTATCCTGATGATCGGCATCGCCAACGGTGCTTACGGCACGCTCGGCGCCGTTTTCGGCGCACGGGCGGGTCTTGATCCGACCATGATCGCCATCATGGTGTCCGTCACGATCTTCGTCGGCGCGCTCGCGCAATTTCCGGCCGGCCGTCTTTCGGACCGCATAGACCGCCGTTATGTGCTTGCCGGACTGGCCGGTCTTGGCGCAGTCGCGGGTCTGGCCGTTGCGGCCGTGCAGCCGCACGATGTCTATGTACTTATCCCGATGATCGCCATTTACGGCGCCGCCGCCAACGCGCTTTATCCCATCGCCGTGGCCCACGCTAACGACTACGCGGCATCAGAAGACTTCGTCAAGGTTTCGGGCGGGCTGCTGCTGCTTTACGGCATCGGCACCATCATCGGCCCGACACTCGGCGGCGCGGTCATGACCTACTCCGGCCCCTATGCGCTATTCTTCGTGACGGCCGTCGCCCATGTGCTGATAACGGCCTATGCCATCATCAGAAGCCGTCAGCGCGCCGCCCTTTCGACCGACGAGAAGGACAATTTCTCGACGATGATGCCGACAACGCCCTCGCCGCTCGTCACGCCGGAAAGCATTGCGCTTGACCCGCGCGCGCCGCAATATCCAGAGGACGATGGCGACTATGTTGAAAAAGGAGCAGGCATATGACCCTCTTTGACGATGACCGTCCGCAAAAACCCGTGGCGCACGAGATCGGCAGCGATCTCAGCCTTCTTTCGGTGGACGAGTTGAGCAACCGTATCGACCTCCTGCAGACGGAAATCACCCGGCTTGACGAGGAGAGGAAAAGGAAGTCCGCCGGCCGACTGGCGGCGGAGAACCTCTTCCGGTCCTGACCAGCGGCCCCAGCAAAACCTCCGGCCCAGTCTTCCAGCGATAGACTGCGGCCACTACGGTAAACGAGACTAAAGATTCTGGTGCAGTCTTTCGTTTACCATTAACCAAAAATTAAGCTTTCTGAGAGATTACTATACATGTCCAGTTCTTCTGGACCTCAGGCATCTTCTCCATACGGCGAATTGGTCTGATTTTTCTCCCTGTTTTACCTTGAGAGCCGCTTTCGCGGCTCTTTTTTTACCGGTCGCCGGAATTCGTAAAACTGTGGGTATTAACCCTTCTTTAATAATTGCCTTGCGCATTTCGGGTAAAGATACCATCCTGAAAACACTAAAGGCCGGAACAAAATATCCGGGTTGTCGTTGCCTGACAGTGTGATGCGTGAGCAGGGATTTAAAGAAAATGTCGGAACAGGTCTTAAATACCATAAGCTTTGCGGGTCACGCGGCTGCGTCAAACCAGTTCAAGACCCTCTATACCGAAGGCATGACCCTGGTTGAGGAAACGGCCAGTTATCTCGATGGCGCCGGGCGCACAGCTTCCAAGGTTCTGCCGCGCATGGCCTCCGTCCTTTATGCGGCGGAATCGATGCGCCTCACCACCCGCCTGATGCAGATGGCGTCTTGGCTGCTTCTGCAGCGCGCCGTCAACAATGGCGAAATGACGCGGGATCAAGTTCTCAGCGAAAAGAGCAAGGTGCGGCTCGACAGCTTCAACGTCGACCGTAATGCGCCGGGCTGGAACGACCTGCCGGAGTCCTTCCGCGACCTCATCGAACGGTCGCTCCGCCTCCAGAACCGCGTCGCCCTTCTCGACCGTGAAATCTACCGTCCGTCCGAAGCCGCCAAGGTGCCGGACAACGAAAATAGCGTGCAGGCGCAGCTTAACCTTCTGCGCACGGCTTTCTCGATCAACTGAGAAAAGACCACATTATCCGGACAATTTGAAAAGCAGGCTCATAGGCCTGCTTTTTTGTTTTTGGAAGGGTACAGAAATATCTAGGCATGAAATAATAAATTTCATTGTCACAATTCATATTTTAGTACACATCTACAGCACAACGATAGGAACAAAAATGCGTATCCTTAAGTATATTATGGCTACGTCCGGTTGCGCTCTACTAATTGTCGCTTTTATTATTGGCAAAGAATTCTGGGATATAAACGAAAAGATTGACCGGTGCTTTGATGACTACTCTCCGGCATACATCCATGATGACGCCGCGAGAGCCGCTGCCTGTGATTGACCAAACCAGGAACCCGTAAAATTTAAGGTCTCTGGCCGCTATCAACAAAACTGTCGCAATCACCCTAAGGCAAATCCAGTCGAAACAGGGCAACAAAAAAGCCCGGTAAAACCGGGCTTTTTTTAAATGATCCGTCCACAAGTGGATTAGAGGCCGAGGCCGCCGAAACGCTTGTTGAACTTGGAAACGCGACCACCGCGGTCCATAAGCTGCTGGTTGCCGCCCGTCCATGCCGGATGGGACTTGGGGTCGATTTCAAGGTTCATGACTGCGCCTTCCGAACCCCAAGTGGAGCGGGTTTCGTATTCGGTGCCATCGGTCATGACGACCTTGATCGTGTGATAAGCGGGATGGATATCAGCCTTCATGACAATCTTCCTGGTTAAGTGACGTGCGGTCCATTTGCCGCAATTGCGTCAACTGAGCCATTTCAATAAATGAAGCCATAGACCAGATGGGCTATGGCTTCCCAATTCGATGCGGAGCCTATACATGAAGGTCGCCCAGATAACAAGAGCCTGCTATCCCCTTGTGAAAGGAGATGGCCGCAGGGGCTGGAATTTTACCGAACGCCGGAAATTCACCCGCAAAAGGCCCAAAAACGGCACTGAATGAGGAGCATAGAGGACGTGGCAGACATTGACGAGCAGAAAGCTGCGAAACAGAGAAGTCTGAAGCCGCTTCTTGGCCTGTTTCCCTATCTCAGGCGGTATCGTGGCCTGATGGCGGCAGCCCTTTTTGCGCTTGTGCTTTCCTCCGCCACGACACTGGCCCTGCCGCTTGCCGTTCGCCGCATCATCGATCACGGTTTCCAGACACCGGACGGTGGCATGATCAACAGCTATTTCGCCGTGCTTCTGGCGATTGCCGTCCTTCTCGCTCTCGCCAGCGCCATGCGTTATTATTACGTCATGACCATCGGCGAAAGGGTCGTTGCCGATCTGCGCCGCGATGTCTTTGCCCATCTCACCACGTTGTCGCAGCAGTTTTTCGATGCTAACCGGTCCGGTGAGCTGACTTCGCGGCTGACCGCCGATACCGTACAGATCCGCTCCGCCTTCGGCTCCTCCGCGTCAGTGGCGCTGCGCAACATCATCATGTGCTGCGGGGCGGTGGCGATGATGATCTATACCAGCCCTGGTCTTTCCGGCCTTGCGCTGCTCGCCATTCCCTTCATCGTTTTTCCGCTGATTGCCTTCGGGCGCTCGGTTCGCGCCCGCTCCCGCAACACGCAGGACACATTGGCCAATTCCGCCGCCTATGCTTCGGAAACGATCGGGGCAAGCCGCACCGTGCAGTCCTTCAACGCCGAGGCGCTCGCAAATGCCCGTTACGGCGCTTCCGTGGAAGCCGCCTATCAGGGCGCGCGCGCGGCGATTGGCGCTCGCTCCATCCTCACCGCGGTCGCCATCGCGCTCGTCTTCGGCAGCGTCGTCGGCATTCTCTGGTATGGCGCGCAGAGCGTTTTGTCCGGCAGCATGACGGCCGGTACGCTCGGCCAGTTCGTGCTTTATTCAGTCATCGCGGCAAGCGGCCTCGGCCAGCTCTCGGAAGTCTGGGGTGAACTGGCGCAAGCGGGCGGCGCAGCCGAACGGCTTTCCGAACTGCTGAACGAACACTCGCCCGTTGCCGAACCTGCAGCTCCCATCTCGATGGTTCAACCGCCGCGCGGCGAGGCCGAATTCGAGGATGTCGGCTTCATCTATCCGCTCGCAACCGGAGGCCCGATCATCTCCGGCCTGTCCTTCAAGGTCAATGCCGGCGAAACCGTCGCCATCGTCGGCCCTTCCGGTGCGGGCAAGAGCACGGTCTTTTCGTTGCTGATGCGGTTCTACGATCCGCAACAGGGCCGCATCACGGTCGATGGCACCGATATCCGCACCGTAAGCCTGGCTGATCTGCGCGCGCGCCTGTCCATCGTTCCGCAGGATGTGGCGATATTCGCCTCCTCCATCCACGATAACATCGCATTCGGCCGCCCGGATGCGACACGCGAGGAAGTCCGCGTTGCCGCCACCGCTGCGCAGGCGGACAGCTTCATCGCCCGACTAACCGATGGATATGATACGCAGGTGGGAGAACGCGGCGTCACGCTTTCCGGCGGTCAACGCCAGCGCATCGCCATTGCCCGCGCCATCCTGCGCAACGCACCGATCCTGCTTCTGGACGAAGCGACCTCCGCACTGGATGCGGAAAGCGAAACGCTGGTGCAGAAGGCGCTCGACGAGCTGATGAAGACCCGCACCACTATCGTTATCGCCCATCGCCTCGCTACCGTGCTCAAGGCAGACCGCATTCTGGTGATGGATGAAGGCCGCATCATCGAGGAAGGCACGCACCAGAGCCTTATCCGCCAGAACGGCCTTTATGCGAGGCTTGCCCGCCTGCAATTCCAGACAGGCCCGGACGAGTTGCGCGCTCAAGCTTAATCACGCCAGCACGCTGCGCCCCGCAACACGGCCCGAAAACAGGCAGCCCCCGAGGAATGTGCCCTCCAGCGCATTATATCCGTGCATGCCGCCACCGCCGAAACCTGCCACCTCACCGGCGGCATAAAGACCCGGCACCGGGTTACCGGCGGCATCCAGCACCCGTGCCTCAAGGTCCGTATGCAGGCCGCCCAGTGTCTTGCGCGTCAGCACATGCAGGCGCACGGCAATCAGCGGCCCCTTTGCCGGATCGAGCAACCGATGCGGTTTTGCGGTGCGCATCAGCTTATCGCCGAGATAACGCCGCGCGCCGTGGATCGCCGTTACCTGCGCATCCTTGCTGAAGCCGTTTTCGATCTCCCGGTCGCGCGCCTCTATCTGATGGCGGATGTGGTCTATATCCAGCCGGTTATCGCCGCTGATCGCGTTCATCGCCGTCACAAGCTCTTCCAGCGTGTCGCGAACGGCGAAATCCTCGCCGCGCTCCATGAAAGCCCGCACCGGTCCCGGCGGTTCCTTGCCCAGCCGTTTCAACAGCAACCGTATATCCTTGCCCGTCAGATCCGGATTCTGCTCCGAGCCGGAAAGGGCGAATTCCTTCTTGATGATCGCCTTGGTCAGAATGAACCAGCTATGGCCGCTACCGCGCTCGCCCAGCATCTTGAGTGTGCCGAGCGTATCGAAACCCGGCATGGCGGGTGCTGTGAGCCGATTACCATCCGCATCACACCAGAAGGACGAGGGGCCGGGCAGAATGCGGATGCCATGGTTTGGCCAGATCGGATCGTGGTTTTTCACGCCCTCGGTATAGTGCCACATGCGGTCGCGATTGATGACGGTTCCCCCCGCCGACTCAGTGATGCCAATCATCCGGCCATCCACATGCGCGGGCACACCGCAGACCATGCTTGCCGGAGGCTTGCCCAACCGTTCCACCGGCCAGTTGCGCCGCACCAGTTCCTGATTACCGCCAATACCGCCGGAGCTGACGACGACCGCCGAAGCCGCAAGCGCAAAATCCCACTGCTCCTCCCGACTGCTCCGTTGACCACGCAACACGGGATCTGCTGCCAGAACAGCGCCTGAAATACCGGTGACCCTGCCGTCGGTGATATCCAGACGGTCGACCCGGTGACGAAACCTAAGGACAAGCCGGCCGCTTGCCGCCATGGCCTTCGCCTTTTCAACGAAAGGCGCCAGCACGCCGGGACCCGTGCCCCAGGTGACATGGAAACGCGGAACGGAATTGCCGTGGCCATGGGCAAGCGCACCGCCGCGCTCGGCCCAGCCGACCACGGGAAACCAGCGCATGCCCAGCCGGTGCAGCCATTGGCGTTTCTCGCCGGCGGCGAAATTGAGATAGGCCTCCGCCCAAAGACGCGGCCAATGATCTTCGGAACGATCGAAACCGGCCGAGCCGAACCAGTCCTGCCTCGCAAGATCGAGACTGTCGCGCACCCGCATCCGGCGCTGCTCGGGACTATCGATGAAAAACAGGCCGCCCAGTGACCAGAAGGCCTGCCCACCGAGGTTCTGCTCGCCCTCCTGATCCACGAGGCAAACGCTGAAACCACGCTCAACGGCCTCGGTGGCCGCGACCAGGCCGGCAAGCCCCGCACCGACAACGATCACATCATATCGCTCCATCAGCTCCTCCCAGACATGACGGAATTACCTTTACGCGAACGTAAATTTAACTGCCGCCCAAGGCAACCGCTATGATGTGGTCCGGGATTTCAGCGCTCGGTCAGCTTGAGTTCGATACGACGGTTCTGCTGGCGCGCTTCCGGCGTGTCGCCTTCAGCAATCGGCTGATATTCGCCGAAACCGGCGGCCACCAGCCTGTTTGCCGGAACACCCTTGGAAATCAGGAATTTCACCACCGAGGTCGCCCGCGCCGAAGAAAGTTCCCAATTGTCACGGAAACGGCCGGCACCGGAAAGCTGGACATTGTCCGTATGGCCATCCACGCGCAGGACCCAGTTGATTTCCGCCGGGATTTCCTTGGCAAGATCGATCAGCGCCGCTGCTAGCTTCTCCATCTCCGCCTGCCCTTCCGGATTGAGCTCGTTGCCACCGGAGGGAAACAGTACTTCGGACTGGAAGACGAACCGGTCGCCGACGATGCGGATGTTTTCGCGGTCCGAGAGGATTTCGCGCAGGCGCCCGAAGAAGTCAGAGCGATAGCGGTTGAGTTCCTGAACCCGCTGCGCCAGCGCTACATTGAGACGACGGCCGAGATCGGCGATCTTGACCTGTGACGAGGTATCCTTGGCTTCCGACGCCTGCAGGGCGGCTTCCACCGAGGCGATCTGCGCCCTCAGCGCCGCAATCTGCTGGTTGAGCAACTCGATCTGCGCGGAAGCGCGGGAATTGGCCTGTCTTTGGTCGTCCAGCTCACCGGTCAAACTGCCGATCCGGGCATTGGCGCTTGCATTGTTGCCCGATCCCGCATCGAGAAGCGACTGCAGGCGCGAACGCTCGTTTTCCGATGCGGCAAGGGTGGATTGCAGGCTTGCCAGCGCGTCCTCGATATCCTGCTTGTTGCCTTTTTCCATGGCCAGAAGTTCGGTCAGCTCGGCAATCTGGCTGTTGAGGCGCGTCAACACCTCGTCCTTGCCGGTGATTTCCCGCGACAGGACGAATTGCGCCAGCACGAAGACCGTCAGCAGAAACATGATGGCCATGAGCAGCGTCGATAGCGCATCGACGAAACCCGGCCAATAATCCACACCCCTGTCGCGGCGGCGGTTGCGCGCAAGCGCCATGGCTACTCGCTCCCGTTATCGTGCCGGGCGCGTCCGGTGGGTTTTGTCTCGCTATCGAGACGCGTCGACAGCCGGTCGAGCGTGCGGCGAAGCGATTTCGATTCTTCCTGCTGCGCCTCGATCCAGTCACGCAACATCTGCTGTTCACTGCGCATGTTCTTGACGAGGCCCTGAATGCCTTCGGCAAGGCTGGTCATGGCCGCAAGCGAGCGTTCGGTGCTGACCACGGCGCCGGGTTCCGCCTTGAATTCCCTCGGCCCATCCGTCGTCGTATCCGTCACCGAGGACAGCCAGTTTTCGAGCTGAGTGTAAAAACGGTTCTGAGCGCGGCCGGCCTGAAGATCGAGGAAACCGAGGATCAGCGAGCCGGAAAGACCGAGAAGCGACGAGGAAAACGCCGTTCCCATGCCGGCAAGTGGCGCAGTGAGACCGGCCTTGAGCGAGCTTAGAATATCGTTGCTGGTGCCGGCACTGGGATCGAGCGACTGGATGACGTTGCTGATGGCGCCGATCGTGCCGATCAGACCCCAGAAGGTGCCGAGCAGACCCAGAAACACCAGAAGGCCGACGAGATAACGCGACGTATCGCGCGATTCATCAAGGCGCGTCGCGATGGAATCGAGGATTGTCCGCTGCGTAACTGCGGAAAGCCGGACTTCGCCGCGCTTGTCGATCAGCGTGCTCATCGGCGCAAGCAGTCTTGGCGCACGGCCAACCTTCTCAACGCTGCCGGCGGCGCGGAAGGCATTGAACCAGCGGACTTCCGAACGCAGGCTCATGGTCTGCGTAAACACCAGAATGATGCCGATGGCGAGAACGCCGAGAATGAAGCCGTTCAGGCCCGGGTTCGTCATGAAGGCGGTGTGCGCCTGCCGGTAAAGGATCGCCGCAAGAAAGCCCACGAGGATCAGAAACAGAACCATCGTCCACAGAAACGGTGTGGGGCTGGACAGCTTGTGGCTGTATTGCCGTGTGGTCACCGGCTTCTCCACGCCGAGATCGAGCAACTCCGAATCCGCCATAACGTTCGTATTCCCTTCGGTCACGTATCAAGCGGAAGCTATTAGAAAATTGCGACGATTTGAAGCGAAAAGCCGGTGTTTCGTCACAGGCATTTCACGAAAGTCGAATGGACCGGAGACCGAAAAAACAAAAACGCCCGGCAAAGGTTCGCCGGGCGCCTGAAACCTGGATTAAACGGCAGGTTTTCTGCCGAAATCGATCAACGTCCCGGGATGGGACGGTTGGCAACTTCCACAAGTGCCTTGTGGATATATTCATTTCCAGCCGCGACGCTGCCGGTGCCGAAGATATCCGTGCCGCCCTTAACGTCGGAGGTAAAACCGCCGGCTTCGCGAATCAGCACCAGACCGGCTGCCATATCCCATGGCGCAAGATCGGCTTCCCAGAAACCGTCGAGGCGGCCTGCGGCAACGTAAGCGAGGTCGAGCGCTGCGGCACCCATGCGGCGGATACCAGCGGCTTCACCCATGACGTGGCGAAGCTCGACGAGGAATTTGCCGTGATTGCCACGGCCGAGATGCGGCACGCCGCAGCCGATGACGCAATCGGTCAGCGCTTTACGCGCAGCAACGCGAATGCGGCGATCGTTGAGGAACGCGCCGCCGCCACGCTCGGCGGTGTAGAGTTCGTCGGTGGCCGGGTTGAAGATCACACCGGCAACGACTTCGCCGTTGCGTTCAAGCGCGATGGAAACGGCGAAATGCGGAATGCCGTGCAGGAAGTTGGTCGTGCCATCAAGCGGATCGACGATCCAGCGGTGTGCGCCATCAGAGCCTTTTTCCTCGCCGCCTTCCTCACCCAGAAAGTCGTAGGTCGGGCGGGCTTTCATCAGCTCGTCGCGCACGATCTTTTCGGCCTTGAGGTCCGCCTGCGATACGAAATCGCTCGGTCCCTTGACCGAAACCTGAAGGTTCTGCACTTCACCGAAGTCACGCGACAAAGACTTACCCGCCTTGAGGGCGGCCTGAACCATGACATTGAGAAGGGCTGAACGGGCCATCGAATTTGTTTCCTGGAAAGCTTGCGAACCACCCGCAAGCTGGCCGGGCAGGAACGTCATTATTTTCTTGAATTGAAAGTTTGCGGTTCAAGACCACAAAACGCGCGGAAATTCAAGGCAAAAAGCCCGCACGCGAACGCCGATGCCAAACGACCGGCCCTGCGTCACATCGGACGGAAACGATTTGCCGCCTCGATTGCCTTTTTCTGCTGCTCGTCGGTGATCCCTAGATAAAAGTCTTCGAGAGACGGATCCTTCAGCCCGGCGCGACGGGAAAGCACATACCATTTGGCCGCCTCGATCGGATCGGGCCTCGTGCCGAACGCCTGAATGTAAAGATGCGCCACCTTGTTCTGGGCAACGACATTGCCACGTTGCGCAGCACCATACAGCCAGCGGAAGCCCTCATCGAGATTGCGCTCGCCGCCGAAACCGTTGACCAGCCAGATACCGAGATCGACCTGCGCGGTGTCATAACCGGCCTTCGCGGCCCGCGTCAGCCAGTCCCTTGCCTTGGCCTTCTTTTCGGCCGGCACATCCTTGACCGAGTGATAAATCTGCGAAACCGCATATTGCGCGTCGGCAATGCCCTGCTCGGCGGATTTTTCGTAATACGGCATGGCCATCAGCAATCCCTTTACGCCGGGATTTTCCGAAACCAGTATCTGGCCCCAGTTGAACTGGGCCGAAGCGTTGCCGGCTTCCGCCGCACGGTGCATGTAATCGTCGGCCTTCGCCTTGTCGCGGGTGACGAATTTACCCTCCATCAAAATGAGGGCGAATTTGAACATGGCGACGGGATCACCACCCTGCGCCGCCTGCTGGTACCAGAAGGCCGATGTCTTTTCGTCGCGGGCAATGCCGAGACCGCGCGACATCATTTCCGCCACCAGCGTCTGGGCGGATGCATCACCGTTCTGCGCACGGTTCAGCGCCTTGTCGAGCGCCTGGACATATTCGCCGCGCTGGAAATGCCCGTAGGCCTCATCCACCCGGCCCTTGAATTCCTTTTCAGGCGGCAAGGCTGGCAGGTCCGCGCCCATGCGCTGATAGACGTTGACGCCCTGCGATGGCTGCAGGTCCTTCTGCTCTTCGGATTGCACCCGGCCCTGACGGGAAGGCTGGGCCTCATCCTCCAGCTGGCGGGAAAGCGCATTGCTTTCGCTCTGCGGTCCGGATTGGGCAAAAGCGACACCCGCCGACGCGCCGAAAGACAGCGCCAGCAGCGAAACGGAAAGGCAGAAATGAACCGAGCGCATCAACATCGCCTGTATCAACCGTCAAACCGTGGCGCTTTTTCGTCAAGCAACGCGTTGATTTCAGAAACAGCCTGGGCAGCACCGGCGGCATTGTCGAAAACGCCACTGCGCATCGCCACGAATTCCACTCCGGCTTCGGCCACGGCAACCACGGACGAGACATCCGTGCCGCCCATGACGATCGACGGGATCTCGATCATCGATGCCCACCATTCGCCGAGCGCTAGATTTTTGGGATGCGCCTCCGGCTTGATGTCGCCTTCGAGCTTTCCGAAAAACACGTAGTCGGGATTGGACTCACCCATCTCCAGAGCCTTGTGGCGATCATCGGCATTGCCGCCGCCAACGATCAGCTTCGGCGCGAAGTTCTCCACCGCCTCGGCAAGCGCTTCGGCATTGCCCGCGACATGCAGGCCATCCGCCTTCACCCGGCTCGCAACGCGGCTGTCGCCGGCGATGAGTGCAGCGGCACCAGCCTCCTGGACCATCGGCACGATCAATTCGGCGCGCTTCTGAAACGTGGCGTCATCCAGATCGTATTGCGGAATGATGACCGAAGCCACATCGCCGCCCCGCAGTGCTTCTTGCAATTCTGTCGCCTGCTTTTGCGCGTCGTCCAATTGCGGGACGATCAGAACAAGGCGGCAGCGGTTTTCAACTTTGGTCATCGGTTCGTCCATTTCAGGCAGACGACACTTTCGGCGTGATCTGCACTCGTTTTGATATGATAAATCCGATAGACCGGACCGGCGAAAGGATCAACCTTCATCCATGCTGACCGATTTTCATTTTTTCCTCGTCGCCATCCCCGCAGTCGTGCTCGTTGGCCTTTCCAAGGGCGGGCTGGGCGGTGCACTGGCACTCATGGGCGTGCCGCTGATGGCACTCGCTATCCCACCCGTACAGGCCGCGGCGATCTTCCTGCCGATCCTGATCGTCATGGATCTCGTGGCGCTTTGGGCCTGGCGGCACCACAACCACCGGCAAACGCTCCTCATCATGCTGCCGGGCGCAATCGCCGGTATTACTCTTGGCTGGGCGACCTCAAGCGTCATCTCCGCAGACGCCATGCGCCTTGTCGTTGCCTCGGTGACGATCCTGTTCGTGCTGCGTTATTTCCAGGAAAGCTTTAAAAGCCGCAAGGGGCAAGAAATTCCGGCCAAACCGCAAAGACCGGCGGCCGCGACGCTCTGGTCCAGCCTGTCGGGTTATGCGAGTTTCGTTGCCCATGCAGGTGGCCCGCCCTTCCAGATCTATGTCCTGCCGCTGAAGCTCGATCCCAAGACCTATACCGGCATGAGCGTGCGTTTCTTCGCCATCATGAATGCGATCAAGCTTATTCCCTATTTCGCGCTCGGCGCGCTTGATGCCACCAACCTCAAGACATCGGCCAGCCTGCTGCCGGTGGCGATGCTGGCAACGCTTGCCGGTGCAAGGGTGGTGAAATATCTGAAACCATCCGTGTTTTACCCGCTGATGTATTCCATGGCGCTGATCGCGGCGCTGAAACTGCTGTGGGACGGGTTGCCTTTCTAGGCTCAGGCAGCCACTAAAAAGCCCTGGCAGCACGCAGGTACCGCCAGGGCCGAAAGGGAATCCGTCAGTCCTTCATCGAAGGCTGCGGAATGGCATCAATCAATGCCTTGTGGAGGCTCTAAGCCTCTGTAGTTCATCCTTCAGGCGCAGTTTACGGCGTTTGAGGTCGGCGATCTCTCTATCGTCAGAGGACGGGGAAGCAAGAATACTTTCGAGCTCCTCCTCCAGAGCACCGTGTTTCTTTTCGAGCGATGCAATATGAGCCTGAATGGTCATGCGGCACGTCCTTCCATTTTTAAGCCTACCTCCAGCTCTCCATCGCTGGAGTTTCAGGTTTGCGACGACAATGTGACACGGATCGTTGGTCTTGTCGAAGGCGAAATGAAGGCAATAAGTGGGCAATTTGGTCGCAACGGATAACTTCCCGTTACCGCGATTTGATGATAGAGGCTCGAGAACCGATGACATACGCGCCGGAGGCTCTCCGGCTGGCATAAAATGGGGATGACAAGATGCCCGATCAGGACCAGGCGGACATCAGGCTCACGCTGGCGCGGCTGCGCCAGGAGCATGAGGATTATGACGCTGCGATCAACGCGATGATCCAGACCAGCTGCGACGCGCTGAGAATCCAGCGCATGAAAAAGAAGAAGCTGGCCGTCAAAGACAAGATGACCCAGATCGAAGATCAGGTCATTCCCGATATCATCGCCTGAGCTGGAGAGAAGCGAAGTGACAGCAGAAACGCCCCCCGTCGCCATTATCATGGGAAGCCAGTCCGACTGGGAGACCATGAAGAACGCCGCCGATACGCTGGATGCGCTGGACGTTGAATACGAGGCCCGCATCATTTCCGCCCACCGCACGCCGGACCGCCTTTACGACTTTGCCAATGGCGCAAAGGACGAAGGCTTCAAGGTCATCATCGCGGGTGCAGGCGGCGCCGCCCATCTGCCGGGCATGACCGCGGCCATGACCCCGCTTCCGGTCTTCGGTGTCCCGGTCCAGTCCAAGACGATGTCCGGGCAGGACAGCCTCTATTCCATCGTCCAGATGCCTGCAGGCATTCCCGTCGGAACACTTGCCATCGGCAAAGCCGGTGCGATCAATGCAGCACTGCTGGCCGCCGCGGTTCTGGCACTCGGTGACGAAGATCTTGCAGACCGGCTCGACGCATGGCGCGCGCGCCAGTCGGCGGCAGTTGCCGAATATCCCATGGACAATGCCCAGTGATAGTGAAGACGAATAATCTGACCATCGGCATCATCGGCGGCGGACAGCTTGGCCGTATGCTGGCAATGGCAGCGGCACGCCTCAACCACCGTACCATCGTCCTGGAACCTCAGGCCGATTGTCCGGCCGCACAGGTCTGCAACAGCCAGATCGTTGCGGATTATGACGACGAGGCCGCGCTTGCGGAACTCGCCTGCCTTTGTGATGTCGTAACCTACGAATTCGAGAACGTGCCTGTCGCGGCAGCCGAGACGCTCAGCGCCTCCGTTCCCGTCTATCCGCCGCCACAGGCGCTCAGCGCCTCGCAGGACCGGCTGACGGAGAAGCGTTTCCTCAACGGTTGCGGCATTCCCACCGCCGATTTCCGCGCTGTGGACAATCAGGAAGAACTGGAAGCGGCATTGGCCGCCTTTGGTGGCAAGGGTGTGCTGAAAACCCGCCGCATGGGTTATGACGGCAAGGGTCAGCGGCTTTTCCGGGGCGGCGAGGACATCACGGGCGCCTTTGCGGCACTCGGTGGCGTGCCGCTCATCCTCGAAAGCTTCGTCGCCTTCGAGCGGGAAATCTCGATCATCGCCGCCCGCTTCAAGGATGGCACCGTCACCTGCTACGATCCTGCCGAGAACATTCATCTGAATGGCATTCTGCACACCTCGACGGTGCCGGCAGCGCTCTCCGATGCGGCAAAGGCAGTTGCGGTGCAGTCGGCCGAAAAGCTGCTGGCGGCGCTCGATTATGTCGGTGTGATCGGCATCGAGTTCTTCGTCCTGCCCGACGGTTCGCTCGTTGCCAATGAAATGGCACCGCGTGTCCACAATACCGGCCACTGGACGGAAGCGGCCTGTGTGATCTCGCAATTCGAACAGCATATACGTGCGGTCTCGGGTCTTGCTCCCGGCAACACAGAGCGCCATTCGGATTGCGTCATGACCAACCTCATCGGCGATGACATCAACGATGTGCCGGCATGGCTTTCGAAAAAAGACTGTCTCGTGCATCTCTACGGCAAGACTGAAGCACGGCCCGGCCGCAAGATGGGCCATGTGACCGAGCTTTTGCACACAGGAAAAGCCTCAGTCTTTTAAGGCAAAGACACCGGCAAGTGTTGACAGGCAGGGGTCAAACGGGTATTTGCCTGCCAACCGAAAAGAGCGCGCCCCGTTGCGCGCTTTTGATTGTTTGAATAAGCACGGCAGAAACCGTGCAAAACTGCGGACCAGTAAAATGAAAATCAAGAATTCGCTTAAAGCGCTTAAGGCCCGTCATCGCGATAACCGCCTGGTTCGCCGCAAGGGCCGCGTCTACATCATCAACAAGCAGAACCCGCGCTTCAAGGCTCGTCAGGGCTGATTGACTGCGACTGCGGTTCGCGACCCAGATCGCGGATCACTTTGTTGATAGAGCAGAACTTTGCATTTGATATTGGGCGCAGTCGGGTTAAGCTTTAACCCATGCGCCCAAATCGTTTTTGCACGGCTTTCATCGTCGCTCAGGGTTTCCTGTTTTCGGGCCTCCTGTTTCCAGGAATGGTCACCATTGGTCATGCGGCGGATGGACAGCCTCCCGCAGCGGTAGAGGCCGCGCCTTCACCCGCCAAGACCATCGACAGCCTTTTCGCATCGCTGAAAAAAGAGCGGAACGCAGTCAAGGCACGCAGCATCGCCAACCAGATCGCTTCCGAATGGAACGATTCCGGCAGCGCGACAATCAATCTTCTGATGCAGTGGGCGGGCGAAGCCTCCGACGAGAAGCGCAATGCCGCCGCCTACGATTTTCTCGATCAGGCCATTTTGCTCGATCCCGACTACGTGCAGGCGCCCTATCGCCGCGCCATGGTGCATTTTGCCGATGGCGACACCCGCAAGGCGATGGCGGACATCAACCTGACGCTGGAGAAAGAGCCGCGCTATTTTCCGGCGCTGGCAAGCCTTGCCAACATCCTCGAAGCCTCGGGCCGTGACGATCTGGCTCTGAAGGCCTGGGAACGCTACCTGGCGCTCTATCCCGCCGACAAGGACGTCCGCAAACAGGCCGCCGATCTTTCCGAAAAGCTGGCCGGCACACGCGGCTGAGATTCCCTAAAGCCCAAATAAAAATCGCCGCAAAAGCGGCGATTTTTATTTGACCGACCATCAGCCGATCATTCCATGCCGAGCGCGGCCATGTAGGTCTGAAGAATGGTTTCTTCCTCGATACGCTCGTTGGCGTCCTTCTTGCGCAGGCGGATGATCGTGCGGATCGCCTTGGTATCGTAACCACGGCCCTTCGCCTCGCCCATGACATCCTTGATGTCACCCTGAATGGCGGCCTTTTCTTCTTCGAGACGCTCGACGCGCTCGATGAATTGACGCAGTTCGGCGGCGGCGACGGTTTCTGTGGTGTTCGTTTCGTCCATCATATCATCCTTCATTGGCAGCTCGTCTGAGCCTTGTTCATTAAATCCGGGCGAAGCTTTCGCCGGTCGCCGCCAGCCGGGCAGCAAAAATTCCGGCCTGTGACCTGCCCATTGCCGGGCCTCACGTCAAGTCGTTTCCGTCGATAAGGGGTTATTCCGTGGGCTTGTTCTGCTCAAAGGCGGCTTTCTGGACATCGCTCGCCTCCGCCTGGTATTTTTCCTTCCAGTCCTCATAGGGCATTCCGTAGACGATTTCCCGGGATTGCTCCTTGCTGAGCGCAACCCCGGCCTCGCCTGCCGCTTCCCGGTACCAGTTGGAAAGGCAATTACGGCAAAAGCCCGCGAGATTCATCAGGTCGACGTTCTGCACATCGTGACGCTCGCGAAGGTGCTGTACGAGACGGCGGAATGCGGCCGCCTCGAATTCGATCTGCTGTTGGTCATTCGGTGTCGTCATGGGGCAACTCCAGGCTCAATAGGGGCCGGTGCGAGAGGCGAACAGCTGATATTCATGCAAAACGGGATCGTCGTTCATTGCGGCGAAAATGGGAGCGAGCCGGTCCGACCATGCCGCAATCCCATCAGCATCCGCGATCAAGTCCTGCCGAACTTCAAGAAGCGCATGCGGTATGCCCTTCATCATGCAATGGCGATACATGGTATCGCCCTTCAGTGCACCGTCATAGGGTTCGTTATCGCCGACAAGAATATCGCCGGTCGCACGCAGATGCCCCAGAAGCGGATCGACCACACGATTATCCGTGTCCCAGAGAACTGCCGCATGCCAGGGCCGCGGCGTTTCCTTCCAGAACGGCGTGTAGGAATGCAGCGATAGAACAAGCGGCGCCTCCTCCGATGCCTGCGCAACGCCAGTGAGCACGCGGTCAACGGCATCGTGATAGGGCCGGTGAAAAATCTCGATCCTCTTTTGCCATTCCTCGTCCGAAATCGGATGGTTGCCGGGGATGATCGCCCCGTCCGAGATCTTCATGATGAGGGTCGGATCGTCCTCGCCACGATTGGGGTCGATCAGGAGGCGCGAAAACCGTCCAAGCACCGCCGGCACGCCAAGGCGGGCGGCCAGAGAGCGCGTCAGCCCTTCAATACCGATATCAAATGCTATGTGGCGATGAAAAGCGGTTTGCGGAAGGCCAAGTTTGCCGTACTGTGCCGGCAGGAGGTTCATGGCATGGTCCGCCAGAAGAACCATGCCTTTGTCATAATCGCCTTCTATGATTTCATAGGGTATGAAGTCGTTCATCGATAATTTTCTGGGGCAGGATTGAGGAGAAAAGCTTGATGGCATGGCTTGAGGCCGGGCGCAAGTTTCGGCGACAGAACAGCCATCTACCTTACCGCACTCACGATCCCACGAACAATATAATCGATTAAACTCGCGTTGACTTTCTTTGGCGGCCACGCCAAGAAGTGTGTTCATTATAACCATGGAATCCGGATGGAAGCCGTGACTCAGTCATCTCTCGCTCTTCCTCGCCACTTTCGGCATCTTGCCCGTCTTTTCTCCGCAGCGGCATTGTTTCTGACCCCGTTTGTATTCGTGGAGACCGCGCATGCGGATTTCCGCGTCTGCAACAGCACGCAAAATCTCGTGGGGGTCGCAATCGGCTACCGGGGGCAAGACGGCTGGGTCAGCGAAGGCTGGTGGCAGGTCCCCTCCTCCACCTGCGCAACGCTGATAGAGGGTGAGTTGCAGTCGCGTTATTATTATCTCTATGCCGAAGACGCCGCCCATGGCGGCCGTTGGACCGGTGACGTCAACATGTGCGTGGCGGAAAACGAGTTCAAGATCGCCGGCGTAGACGATTGTTATGCCCGCAGCTTCCAGAGAATGGGTTTCAAGGAATATGACACGGGCAGACAAGGCAGCTGGATGGTCCAGCTTTCCGATACGCCAGGCACACAGGGAAATCAAAACTGATGAAGCGTAACCGCAAAGTCAAAATTCTTGCAACTCTCGGCCCCGCCTCTTCGGATGAGGCGATGATCGAAAAGCTGCATCTGGCCGGCGCCGATCTTTTCCGGATCAACATGAGCCATGCGAGCCACGACGTGATGCGGACGCTGATTGCGCGTATCCGCTCGGTTGAGAGCCGCAATGGCCGTCCCATCGGCATTCTGGCCGACCTGCAGGGTCCCAAGCTGCGCGTCGGAAAGTTCGCCGAGACCAAGGTTGATCTGGTTCCCGGCCAGACCTTTACGCTGGACAACAACGACACGCCCGGCGACAACACCCGCGTTTTCCTCCCCCATCCTGAAATTCTCGAAGCGGTCAAGCCCGGCCACCGCCTGCTGATCGATGACGGCAAGCTGCACCTGCGCGCTGAAAAGAGCGACGGCAAGAGCATCGTCACCACGGTCGTTTCCGGCACCCGGATTTCCGACCGCAAGGGCATCAGCCTGCCTGACACCCTGCTCGGTGTTGGCGTTCTGACCGACAAGGACCGTGTCGACCTCGATGCTGTTCTTGAAACCAACGAAGTGGACTGGGTTGCGCTTTCCTTCGTCCAGCGTCCGGAAGATCTGGCCGAAGTGCGCAAGATTTCGCGCGGCCGTGTTGGCCTGATGTCCAAGATCGAAAAGCCGCAGGCTGTCGAGCGCATCGAAGAAATCATCGAGCTTTCCGACGCCTTGATGGTTGCGCGTGGCGATCTTGGCGTGGAAATGCCGCTGGAAGCCGTTCCGGGCATCCAGAAGCAGCTGACCCGCGCCTGCCGCCGCGCCGGCAAGCCGGTCGTCGTTGCCACCCAGATGCTGGAATCGATGATAACAGCTCCGGTTCCGACCCGCGCGGAAGTATCGGACGTTGCGACCGCCGTATTCGAAGGCGCCGACGCCATCATGCTTTCGGCCGAGTCCGCTTCCGGCGACTATCCGATCGAAGCCGTTTCGACCATGGCGTCCATTGCCAGCACGGTGGAACAGGATCCCTATTATTCCAACATCATCTACGCGCAGCGTCCGCAGCCGGAAGCAACCGGCGCAGACGCCATTTCGCTTGCAGCCCGCCAGATTGCCGAAACGCTGAAGCTTGCAGCGATCGTCACCTACACCTCGTCCGGCACGACGGGTCTGCGCGCCGCGCGCGAACGGCCACAGGTTCCGATCATTGCGCTTTCGCCGATCATTCAGACCGCACGCCGTCTGTCGGTCGTCTGGGGCCTGCATTGCGTCGTTACCGGTGACGCCAGCGATCTTGATGACATGGTGAACCGCGCTTGTCGCATCGTCGTTTCGGAAGGTTTCGGCAAGCCGGGCGACCGCATCATCATCTCCGCCGGCGTGCCGCTCGGCACCCCCGGCGCAACCAATATGGTGCGCATCGCCTATATCGGTTCGGACGGCCAGAGCGGCGTCTGATATCCGAATACCAAGCAACAAAAAACCCGCCGTCGCCGGCGGGTTTTTTGTTGGCCTTTCGGCCACATCGCAAAAAGCGGCTCAGTGCATCTTCACTGGCGTGCTGAAACGGCTGGACTCGATTGCCGCTGCACCCGGCTTGAAGCTTGCCGAGGTGGCCGAAGCCGACATGTCGTGGCTGAGCATACGGTTGGCGACAACGCGTGGCGCCTTCACCGAGCGACCGGTCGTACCCTTGTTCTGGTTGAGCGCCCAATCCGAGATCAGATCCTGCGTCAGACGACCACCGCCGACCATGGCCTGATGGGAAACGGCTGCATCCTGCCTGCTCGGGCGCGAACCCTTGGTCGGCAAGCCGGCGGTAAGGCCACCATTGATGGAGGGCTTCAGATCGAAGGCATCGCCGAAACCTGCCTGTGGCTCTGTCTTGGCAGTTTCAGCAGGCGCGACCGTAACCTTGTGATTGACAGCGGCCGGGAACGGCGCAGCTGTCGGCACGGCGGCGGACTGGATCTGCGAACGGGCGGCCTGGCCGCTCTGTTCCAGAGCAGCAACCACCGTCGGCGAAAGCGTATCCTTCCGCGCTTCGGCGAGATCTTCATCGCCTTCCGGATCGGCATTTGCCGCCGCCAGCAGGGCTTCCGCCACAGCTGGACGGTTGGCGGGAACCGGAATTGAGGCAAGTTCACCCGTCGCCACAGGCGTCGAGCCATCCGCGGATGCCGTCAGGATCGATCCTTCCGCATCGCCTTTCATGCCACGTCGCCCAAGCAGCGTCGGCACAGGCACGGATACCTCAGCCAGATCAGCAAATTGCTGGCGCTCGGCCGGAGCGGAGGTCGGCGTCGGTGTTGTCGCAGCCTGCAGTGCATCCTGCGCAGCATTGCGAGCCGGAGAATAAAGCGCAGTCGCAAGGCCGGTATTGGCCGGAGGCTGATTACCGAATGCAGGACGAGCGATCGGCAGCGGCGCAGCGTTCACGCCAGGAAGAGGCTGTGCGGAAGCGACGGCGATCGGCTGTTCTGGCTCAGGCGCTGCGGGCGGCGGAGTTGCAGGACGCGCGACAGCCGGACGTTCTGCGGGTGCCGGCGTTGCGATGCTATCGGGATCTTCATCCTCATCGCCTCCACCAAAGAGCGCCTGCAACAGCGTCTTGCGTTTGCCGCCGCCACCGGAAGAGGCGGGGCCGGCACCGGCGCTGGAAGCAACCTGAACGGAAGAGGAGTTGACGCGTTTCTTGTAATCGGCCAGCGCCTGCTCATAACCGGGAAGCGGGTTGCCGTCGGAAGGAACATGCAGCGTATTGCCCTTCGGGAAGATACGAACGAGTTCCTGGCGGCTCATGCGCGGCCAGGCGCGAACGCCGCCGACATCCATGTGCACAAAGGGAGAACCCGAGGTGGGGTAAAATCCGACGCCGCCGATCTGCATCTGCATGCCGATTTCGCGCAGGGTGGCAAGCTTCACGCCCGGAATGTAAAAATCCATGGCCTTGCCGAGCATATGCTGGCTTTTTTCCGCCACACCCTTGGTGCGCGTCCGCAAGAGGCCGTTAGTCTCCGGCGAGCGGAAGGCCGACACGACATTGATATAATCGGTCGCGCCACTGCGGCGATAAACTTCCCAGACAAGATCGAAAAGGCGCGGATCCATCCGCGTCGGCTGGTTGCGACGCCAGTCACGCAGGAAACGGTTCAGCTCCTGCAGGCCTTTCTGATCGTATTTTCCATTGCGCTTGAAGGTTATGACCGCCTTCTCGCGTGTGTGGATATAATACAGTTTCAGGCTGCGCGTTTCGGCAAAGGCTTCCGTCGCCGAAACACCAGCGAAAGGCATTGCGGCGAGCATCAGGCAGGCAAAGGTGACAGCGCGTGCCGACAGCTTCGTGCAAATATCCTTGATCAAGCCGCGCGCGATCTTAGTCGACAGCGCGATATTTCGATGCAGATATGGCAATTCGATCCCCGCCTGGAAGACAATTAATGTCACATTGCCTCAAATGAACGTCAAATACGGTGACACGATGGCAAAATTGCCACACACATGCAACCTTCCTCTACATAGTGAATCAGCCACTAACAAGAGGTTTATAGACGGTAAGCGGATATCCTTGCTCAGAAGTTAACGAATCTTGCTATCTGCCGTCGAATACGCGGTTTGCGCCGTCAGGCTGCATCCCGCAGCGGATCATCCGGATCGATGCCATAATCCTTCAGCTTGCGATAAAGCGTCGAGCGGCCGATGCCGAGTTTCCTTGCGACCTGGCTCATCTGCCCGCGATAGAAACGAAGGGCAGATCGGATAAGCTCCTCTTCGATCTCCGCCAGTTTCCGAATATTGCCTGAGTCGTCCATGCTGGAGATCAGGTTTCCGCCCCGGTAAATCGTGGTGGAAATATCCGCCGCCTCATCCAGAACGGCGTGACTTTCCGCAAGCGGAGGCGGAGGCGAATAGGCGGCGAGTTTCAGCGACGATCCGGACGGCGACCGGATGGAATCACCCGCATCATCCCCGCCTGCAAATTCCGGCAGCTGCAGCGCGATCTGCGGAAAATCGGAATCAGCCAGTTCCTCGCCCTGCGACAGCACGACGGCGCGGAAGACCGCGTTTTCAAGCTGACGGATGTTGCCGGGCCAGTCATAGGCTGTCAGCAGCGCCAGCGCGCTGGCATCGAGGCCGACGGGATTGGGCAACTTCTGTTCCGCCGAAAAACGCTCCGCGAAAACCCGCGCCAGATGGGGAATATCCTCCTTGCGGCGGCGCAGCGCCGGAATGGTAATGGGGAAAACGTTGAGGCGATAATAAAGGTCCTCGCGGAAGCGGCCTTCCTTCACCTCTTCGATCAGGTTCTTGTTGGTGGCGGAGATCAGCCGGACATTCACCTTTTGAACGCGTGAGGAGCCGACGGTCTCGATTTCGCCCTGCTGAACCGCCCGCAGCAGTTTTACCTGTACGTCGAGCGGCAGGTCGCCGATTTCATCGAGGAACAGCGTTCCACCATCCGCTTCCATGAACTTGCCGATGTGCTTTTCCGTCGCACCGGTGAAAGCGCCCTTCTCGTGACCGAAGAGAATGCTTTCCACGAGATTATGCGGGATCGCACCGCAATTGACTGTTATGAACGGCTTGTTCGCCCTGTCGCCAGCAGACTGGATGGCGCGGGCGACCATTTCCTTGCCCACACCCGATCGCCTTCCAGCACCACGGGAATGCTTGACTGGGCGGCGCGCTGCGCCAGTTCTATGACCCGCAGCATGGCCGGGCTTGCGGAAACGATATCGGTAAAATTCACTGCATTGCTCCGTCCGCGCCTGCCCGTGCGGGCCTTTGCCTCTCTCCTGTCGAGCTTGAGGGCGTTGGAGATGGCCGCGCCGATCCGTTCCGGCGAAACCGGTTTGACGACAAAATCAAAGGCGCCGGCGCGCATGGCCTGCACCACGGTATCGATGCCGCCCTGTCCCGTCTGGACGATGACGGGGACATCGGCACCAAGTTCGCCAACGGCTTTCAGGAAGGCGAGGCCGTCCATTTCCGGCATCATGAGGTCGAGGACGACAACATTGATCTCGCCGCTATATTGCTTGAGCAATTCCAGCCCGGCCCTGCCGTTTTCAGCAAGCAAGGCCAGGTGCCCATAACGTTCCACCGCATTTTTGAGCAGGCGACGCTGGACGGGATCATCGTCTATCACGAGAACATGCGCGGTCATTTTTGGCTCCGGTTTCCGGTTTATGGACCTGCATCATGCGGTCCCTTGTGACGCACTCTGACACGGGAGACTTGAACATCCAGTTTTGAGATTTGCTTGCATTTTATCCATTGGCGCGGGAAACAAAGGCTCCATGTGCTTCGCAGGCATAACCAGAAGGACACCTCCGATGACCCTCAACCGCCTCACCCACCAACCCGTGTTTTCCCTTGCCGAAACCTCCGGCCCTGTGCTTGGCGACCTGCCCGGCTGGAAACTCTCGGACCTCTATCCCTCGGGCGATTCGCCGGAATACAAAGGCGATATCGAGAAGGCAGCGGCAATGGCGGCGGCTTTCGAGGATAAATGGAAGGGCAAGCTTGAGGCCGCGGCAAAGGCGACGGGAAACCAGGATATCGGTGCCGCCCTCAGGGAATATGAAGCGCTGGACGATCTTATCGGCCGCATCGGTTCCTTTGCCGGGCTGACCTATTTTTCCGATACGTCCAACCCGGCAAATGGCAAACTTTACGGCGACGCCCAGGCGAAACTGACTGATATCTCTGCGCATCTGCTGTTCTTCACGCTGGAACTCAACCGTATCGACGATGTGGTGATGGACGCCTGCATGGCAAACGATGCTGCGGCCGGGCACTACCGGCCCTGGCTGGTGGATTTGCGCAAGGACAAGCCGCACCAGCTCGACGACCAGCTGGAGCAGCTTTTCCTCGAAAAATCGATGACGAGTGCGGCCGCCTTCAACCGCCTGTTCGACGAGACCATGGCCGACCTGCGTTTCGACATAGACGGCGCAAGCCTTTCGCTGGAAGTAACGCTCAACATGCTTCAGGAGCCAGAGCCGGAAACCCGCAAAAAGGCGGCGCAGGCGCTCAGCGCCACCTTCAGGAACAATCTGCGGGTCTTTACCCTCATCACCAACACGCTCGCCAAGGACAAGGATATTTCCGACCGCTGGCGCAAATTCGAGGACATTGCCGACAGCCGCCATCTGGCCAACCGTGTCGAGCGCGAGGTTGTCGATGCGCTGGCCGCCGCGGTCAAAAACGCCTATCCGCGCCTTTCGCACCGTTATTACGCCATGAAGGCGAAATGGCTCGGCATGGAACAGATGGACTACTGGGACCGCAACGCGCCGCTTCCCGATACGTCGAATACCATCATCCCTTGGGATGAGGCAAAGGACACCGTACTTTCCGCCTATGGCGATTTCGCGCCTGAGATGGCCGATATCGCACGGCGTTTCTTCGATGAAGAATGGATCGACGCGCCCGCCCGCCCCGGCAAGGCGCCGGGCGCATTCGCGCATCCAACCGTCCCTTCGGCCCATCCTTATGTGCTCGTCAACTATCTCGGCAAACCACGCGACGTGATGACGCTTGCCCATGAGCTTGGCCACGGCGTGCACCAGGTACTGGCCGGCGGCCAAGGCGCATTGATGTGCGCCACACCGCTGACGCTTGCCGAAACCGCCTCCGTCTTCGGTGAAATGCTGACCTTCCGCAAATTGCTTGACGACACGAAGGACGTCAGGGAGCGCAAGGCCATGCTCGCCCGCAAGGTCGAGGACATGATCAACACAGTCGTGCGCCAGATCGCTTTCTACGAATTCGAGCGCAAGCTGCACACCGCCCGCAAGCAGGGTGAACTCACCTCTGAACAGATCGGCGAATTGTGGCTTTCCATTCAGGCCGAAAGCCTCGGCCCGGCGATCCGGATTTCCGAAGGGTATGAGACCTGGTGGACCTACATCCCCCATTTCATCCATTCGCCCTTCTATGTTTACGCCTATGCCTTCGGCGATTGCCTGGTGAACTCGCTTTACGCGGTTTATCAGAAGGCTGAGGCAGGCTTTCAGGAGAAATATTTCGAGCTTTTGAAAGCGGGCGGCACCAAGCACCATTCGGAGCTTCTGAAACCCTTCGGCCTTGATGCGACAGACCCTTCCTTCTGGGACAAGGGTCTTGCTATGATCGAAGGACTGATCGACGAGCTGGAAGCGCTGGATAACAAGCAGGCGTAATCGCTCCTGCCGGCGAAAACACCGACCATGAGTACAGACGACGAGCAAAGGCAATGAAACGCAAACCCGCCGATCTGACCTTGAGAGAAACTTTGCGCTGGGAGCCACAGTCGGGCTTTCAGCGCATCGACCAGCATATGCGCCGGCTATTGCGCTCCGCCGATGCGCTGGGTTTCCGCGCTCCGGTCAATGCTGTTCAGGCGCTGGAGAAGAAGGTGGGTGGCGAAAACCCGCTCTGCGTCAAACTGGTGATGAACTACAAGGGCGAGATCGACATCGAAACGGTCGACTTCCGGCCGTTGCAGGAAGACGCGATCTGGCGGGTCCGCATTGCAAAAGAGACCACGCTCGACTCCACGGATACTTTCTATCGCCACAAATCGTCGCGCCGGGAGCCCTATGATGCCGCCCGAGCCGAATTTTCAGCTGCGGATGCGGACGAGGTTCTCCTGCTCAACGAACGCGGCGAATTGTGCGAGGGATCATCAACCAGCATTTTCGTCGAAATGCCGGACGGGCAATTGCTGACGCCGCCGCTCGACAGCGGCATTCTGCCGGGCGTCCTGCGCGCCGATCTGATCCGCGAGCGAAAGGCGCGCGGACAGGCGCTGAAACCGCAGGATATTGCCGGCCGGCGGCTGTTCGTCGGCAATTCGCTGCATGGGTTGATTGCGGCGGAGCTGATCTAAGCCGTCACGGCCAAAAGCCGGTCGCGGCCTTTCTCCTTGGCCGCATAGAGAGCCTGATCGGCACGCATGAAAACATCGTCGGCGCTTTCCGCCAGCCGATAGGCTGTCATTCCGGCGGAACAGCTGTAGGAAAAATCCGGGAACTCGGAGAGAGGTCTGGAAACACGCACCCTTTGCAGCAGCCGCTCGACGATCTCCCGACCTTCGGCAACCGAACTGCGCGGCAGTATGAGCATGAACTCCTCACCGCCGATCCTGCCGAAACAATCAACCCGCCGAATGACGGAATGGGCGATGCCGACAAAATCGCGCAGAACCGCATCTCCGCACTTGTGGCCGAAGCGATCGTTGATCTGCTTGAAAAAATCGATATCGAGCGTGCAAAGGCAAAAGGGCGCTTCGAGCCCCTTGCCGACCCTTTCCACCTGCAATGCCAGTTTCGCGAAAACGAAACGCCGGTTCGCCGTTCCCGTCAATTCGTCCGTCTGCGAGGCGCGCACAGCCAGATCCCGGTCCTGCCGCAGGGTTCTGTAACCCTGACGCAATTCGGTGACATCACTTGCGACACACAGCATCCAGCCATCCTGCTGCACCGTCTCCGTCATCCAGAACCAGCGACCGTCATACATGTCCATCTCAAAGGCACGGTACGGCAGCTTGCCGCGCCTTGACTGCGCCGACAGGAGCCATCCCTCGAAATCATTGTTTCTGACCACAACGCCTGTGCGCAGACGGTGGTTCATGCGCATGATATCCGCCCAGGTCGAAAAATCATCGGCAGCAAGCTGAAAGCTTTCCCGAAACGACGGATTGGCATGCCGCAACCGGTCCTCGGAATCGTAAAGCGCAATAAGAACGGGGGTGGCACTCTGAAGCGCTGCGACACGCTCGATAAGACTGTTCAACAGGCAACACTCCTGTGATGGCGAAAAGCCCCCCTTTCGTCATCCAGCCAAAACCCCCAAGTCTCTGGACATATACACGAAAAGAAGAACTTAATTATAAACGTACTCTCTAAAATGCGAAGAGGCAGAATGCGGTCGGAAGGTCGCACCTTCAATCTCGCCAGATCTTAAGCCCGCAGAACGGGATCATCACACGCAAACCGATCGCAATTTTCACATCCCCGTCTTGTTTCACATCCTCGTCTTGCGCCACCGTCATATGTCCGTCATCCACCTGCCCTTTATTGTGGCACGCTTTTATGATCTAGCTTACTTATTGGCTTAAAAAGGAAAAATGACGAATGACGGACGCAAACCATCCGATTTACGGCGATATTGACGGCCCCATCATCATGATCGGCTTCGGCTCCATCGGGCGCGGCACTCTTCCGTTGATCGAACGTCATTTCAACTTCGACAAGACCCGGCTCGTCGTTATCGACCCGCGCGAGGATATCGCAGCGTATCTGGCCGAGCGGAACATTCGTCATATCCGCACGCATCTGACCAAGGAAAACTACAAGGAAGTGCTCAAGCCGCTCCTTAAAGGGGTCCAGGGCCAGGGCTTCTGCGTCAATCTTTCGGTCGATGCCGCATCAGTCGATCTGATGAGGCTCTGCCGCAAACATGGCATGCTCTACATCGACACCGTGGTGGAGCCATGGCCCGGCTTTTATTTCGATGCCGATGCCGACAATGCCTCAAGAACCAATTATTCGCTGCGCGAGACCCTGCTGAAAGAAAAGGCGCGCAAACCGGGCGGTGCAACGGCGGTTTCCACCTGCGGCGCAAATCCGGGCATGGTATCCTGGTTCGTGAAACAGGCGCTGATCAATCTCGCCAAGGATACCGGCCTCGAGATCGAAGAGCCGCAACCGCATGACCAGCAGGCATGGGCAAAGCTCATGCAACAGCTCGGCGTCAAGGGCGTGCATGTGGCCGAGCGCGATACGCAGCGTGCAAAGGAGCCAAAGCCTTTCGGCGCTTTCTGGAACACCTGGTCCGTCGAAGGTTTTATCGCCGAAGGTTTTCAACCCGCCGAACTTGGCTGGGGGACGCATGAAAACTGGCTGCCGAAAAACGCGAAAAAGCAGAAAAAGGGCAGCAAGGCGGCAATCTATCTCGATCAGCCTGGCGCCAACACCCGGGTGCGGACATGGTGTCCGGGTCAGGGCCCGCAATATGGCTTTCTGGTCACCCACAACGAAGCCATCTCGATTTCTGACTATTTCACCGTCCGCAATGACGATGGCGGCGTGATCTACCGCCCCACCTGTCATTATGCGTATCACCCCTGCAACGACGCCATTCTTTCCCTGCACGAACTCTTCGGCAATGGCGGCACACCGCAGGCGATCCAGCATGTGCTTGGCGAAGACGAGCTTGTCGATGGCGCCGACGAGCTGGGCGTTCTTCTCTATGGTCATGACAAAAACGCCTATTGGTACGGTTCGCGGTTGACCTTGCAGGAGGCACGCTCGCTTGCCCCCAGCCAGAACGCGACCGGATTGCAGGTCAGCTCCGCCGTGCTGGCCGGAATGGTCTGGGCGCTTGAAAATCCGCAAGTGGGCATCGTCGAGGCGGATGAAATGGATTATCGCCGTTGCCTTGAAGTGCAGCGTCCCTATCTCGGCCCGGTCGAGGGACATTATACGGACTGGACGCCGCTCGACGGCCGCCCGGGCCTGTTTCCCGACAATATCGACACCTCGGACCCCTGGCAGTTCCGCAACATCCTCGTGCGCTAAGGGCATGGCGTCTCATATTTGTCACGCCGGTGTTTTCATACGGGACGTCAGGAACCCGGGAGAGCAAACAACGTTGCCTTGAAATAAATAACGCTTCACGGCATGGTCGAAGCATAAGGGTTTCATCGGATCGCAGGAGAACAGGCTCATGAACTTCAAGACAAGCGCTGCTTTGCTTTGTGCCGCAATCGCGGTGTCTTCATGCGTCGCGCCGGGTCCCTCCCAGCAGACGTCGATGGCCCCCTCGCTTGCCCGCGGGCCGGCCGTGGACGGCCGCTGGATCGACCGCAACGGCATCGTATCGACGTTCCAGAACGGCGCTTTCTCTACCCGTTCGACCGATACCAACACGCTTCTGGCCTCCGGCACCTATGTCACGATCTCGCCGACGCTCTATGAAATCAACATGACGTCGCTGGTGCGCAACACGCAATCTCGCGTCAACTGCGCGCTCGTCTCCCCGTCACAATTGAACTGCACGACAGACAGCAACAGCCAGTTCTCGCTGACACGTCAAGGCTGATAACATCACCTTTTCAATGAGATGACCTTCTGGAACGCACGCTTTACGCGTGCGTTTTTCTTTATTGCGCGCCTGTCATAATTTCACTTGCGGCAGCTGCCGCTAAATGGAAACATCGCGCATTGAAAGACTGACATACTTTCAGATTAGAGAATGAGCACGGCCGGATGATGATCGACCAGCCGGGGCTTCCGCTTTGAACAGGAGAGAGGGACCATGAAGAAAATTTTGGGACTGGGCATGCTGAGCGTTTCGGCGATAACGCTTTCGGCCGGAGCGGCTCTGGCCGATTACGAACTCAACATTCTTCACATCAACGATTTTCACTCCCGTATCGAATCAATCAATAAATTCGACTCGACCTGCTCGGCGGAAGAGGAAGGCAAAAACGAATGCTTCGGCGGTGCTGCGCGCCTCCTGACCGCAATCAACCAGACCCGTGACGCGCTCAAGGCTCAAGGCAAGAACGTTCTCCTGCTCAATGCCGGCGACAATTTTCAAGGATCGCTGTTTTACACCACCTACAAGGGCACTGTTGAAGCCGAGGTGCTGAACGCCATGAAGTTCGACGCCATGACCGTCGGCAACCATGAGTTCGACGACAGTGAAGACGGGCTTGCCGGCTTCCTCGACAAGGTTCAGTTTCCGGTCGTAACCGCCAACGTGGTTGCCAGCGCCGCCTCGAAAATCGGCGATCGCGTCAAGCCTTCCATCGTACTTGAAGTCGGTGGACAGAAAATCGGCATCGTCGGCGCCGTTGCCAACGACACGGCGGAACTTGCAACGCCCGGTCCCAATATCACCATTGCCGAAGACGTCGCGAAAATCACCGAACAGGTTCAGAAGCTGAAACAGGAGGGGGTCAACAAGATCATCGCCCTCACCCACGTCGGATATCCGCGCGACCTCGAATTCATTGCCAAGATTCCGGATGTGGATGTCGTGGTCGGCGGCCACTCGCATACGCTGCTCTCCAACACCGACCAGAAAGCCGAAGGGCCTTATCCGACACTCGTCGACAATCCCGGCGGCTACAAGGTTCCGGTCGTTCAGGCCGGGCAGTACAGCAAATATCTGGGCGACCTGCGCGTCGTCTTCGACGACAGCGGCGTTGTGAAGGAAAGCAAGGGTGATCCCATCCTGATCGACTCGTCGTTCAAACCCGATGAAGCTACGCTCAAGCGCATCGATGAGTTGAAGGCGCCGATCGAGGCACTGAAAACCAAGGTCGTCGGCTCTTCTGAAGGCCCGATCGAAGGGGACCGCAAGATTTGCCGCGTCAAGGAATGCTCGATGGGCAATCTGGTCGCGGATGCGACGCTTGCCCGCGTCAAGGACCAGGGCGTTACCATCGCTTTCGCAAACAGCGGCGGCCTGCGCTCCTCCATCGATAGCGGTGACGTTTCTATGGGCGAGGTTCTGACGGTTCTGCCGTTCCAGAACACCGTTGCGACCTTCCAGCTGAAGGGCGAGGATATTCGCGCTGCGCTGGAAAACGGCGTCAGCCAGATCGACGACGGTGCTGGCCGTTTCATGCAGGTTTCCGGTATGAAATATTCCTTCGACCGCTCGAAGCCGGCAGGCAGCCGCGTCGTATCGGTCGAGGTCAAAGAAGGTGACGCCTTCGTGCCGCTCGACCCGGCAAAGATCTATATCGTCGCGGCCAATAATTACGTGCGCACCGGCGGTGACGGCTTCAAGGTTTTTGCGACCAAAGCAATCAACGCCTATGACTTCGGACCCAACCTCGAAGAGGCTGTAGCCGCCTATATCGCCGCCAACAGCCCCTACAAGCCCTTCACGGACGGCCGTATCAGCGAAGTGACCCCGGCCGGTTACGTGGCTCCGGCAAAACCCGCAGCACCGGCACCGGCAGCAAGTGCACCAGCGCCGGCTGCAAGTGCACCCGCTCCGGCCGCCACACCGGCCCCGGTTCCCGCAGCACCTGCGGCGAACGCACCTGCCACCACCACGCCCGCAGCAGCTGCTGCTGCCGCCAGCAAATATGTCGTCGAAAAGGACGATTCGCTCTGGAAGATCGCGGCGGAGAAGTATGGCGACGGCGCGCTTTGGACGAGGATCGCCAAGGCGAACACGCTGAAGCATCCGAACCATATCGAGATCGGTGAGGAGTTGGAGGTTCCGGCTCAATAAGCCGGGAACGGACAGACAGGGCAATTTGCCGCAGATAGGAAGCCGGCCCTCAAAAATGGGGGCCGGCTTGTTATTTATCCATTAAATACAGTTCGTTACCGGCGGCTTGTTGTCAAAAAACATCGCGCCCGGCCGCCAATCTCGGAAATCACCCGCGCTGGTGGTTCAATCCTGAAAAATTTCGTCTAGAACACGTGAACCAATTGACGGCACGAGCGTATAGCTTGAGCATTTCCGGCAAAACCGCGCCACGGCTTGGCGTCCGGCCATGCATAAAAACAAAAGATGGAGCGTTTCCGCCCTTTATCCGAAACGGAAACGCTCTCACGCAACCAGTCCGAGTTTCAGGTGTCATTGATGACGACAGAACTATCCGCGCTTCCCGCAAACCATCCCCGCACAAGTTTTGGCAAGGTCGGCGTACTGCTCGTCAATCTTGGAACGCCTGATGGTACCGACTACTGGCCGATGCGCCGTTATCTGGCGGAATTCCTGAGCGACAAACGCGTGATCGAATGGTCACGGCTTTACTGGTATCCGATCCTTTACGGCATCGTCCTAAACAAGCGCCCGCAGAAGGTCGGCAAGGCCTATGAGGCAATCTGGAACCAGGAGCGCAACGAAAGCTATCTGCGCACCTATACCCGCAGCCAGGGCGAACTGATGGCAGAGGCGCTGAAGGATTTGCCCAATGTCGTCGTCGACTGGGCCATGCGTTACGGCCAGCCTTCCATCGCCTCGAAAATCGACGCGCTGAAGGAACAGGGATGCGAGAAAATCCTGCTTTTCCCGCTTTACCCGCAATATGCCGCATCAACCACGGCAACGGTGAACGACAAGGCTTTCGAACACCTGATGAAGCTGCGCTGGCAGCCTGCACTGCGCACCGTGCCGCCCTATCACGACGATCTGGCTTATATCGAGGCGCTTGCCACCTCCGTTCAAAACCATCTGGCAACGCTGGACTGGGAGCCGGAGATGCTGATCACCTCCTTCCACGGCATTCCGCAATCCTATTTCAAAAAGGGTGATCCCTATTATTGTCATTGCCAGAAAACCGCCCGCCTGCTGCGGGAAGCGTTGGGACGGACAGACAAGAACTTCATGATCACCTTCCAGTCACGTTTCGGACCGGAAGAATGGCTGCAGCCCTATACCGACAAGACCGTGGAAAAGCTGGCATCCGAGGGCATCAAACGCATCGCCGTCATGAATCCCGGTTTTGTATCGGATTGTCTTGAGACGCTGGAGGAAATAGCCGGTGAAGCCGGTGAGATTTTCCTGCATAATGGTGGCGAAAAATTTACCCATATCCCGTGCCTGAACGACAGCGTCGAAGGTATAAATGTTCTCGAAAAGGTTGTACGACGGGAGTTACAAGGCTGGGTGTAATCTTGCCATGACGATGCTGGGGTAAAATCCCGGACGGTTCTTACCCTGGAGGAAAAGTGATGATTGCATTGGGCGGTTTCGATATTGTCGTTCTGGTGGCGGTGGTTCTGGTCATTCTGGTGCTGTTTGCCGGTATCAAGACCGTACCGCAAGGCAACCGCTATACGGTGGAGCGGTTCGGACGCTACGTCCGCACGCTGGAGCCGGGCCTCAACCTGATCGTGCCATTCTTCGAACGGACCGGCGCACGCATGAATGTCATGGAGCAGGTGCTGACCATTCCGACCCAGGAAGTCATTACCCGCGACAACGCCAGCGTTTCGGCCGATGCCATCGCCTTCTACCAAGTGCTGAACGCCGCCCAGGCCGCCTACCAGATTTCCAACCTGGAGGGCGCCATCCAGAACCTGACCATGACCAACATCCGCTCGGTCATGGGTTCCATGGATCTCGACGAGTTGCTGTCAAACCGCGACACCATCAACGAGCGGTTGCTGCGCGTGGTGGACGAAGCTGTCGGCCCATGGGGCATTAAGGTCACCCGCATCGAGATCAAGGACATCGCGCCGCCGAAGGATCTGGTCAACGCCATGGCGCGCCAGATGAAGGCCGAGCGCGAAAAGCGCGCCCAGGTGCTGGAAGCGGAAGGCGCACGCAATGCGCAGATCCTGCGCGCCGAAGGCACGAAGCAGTCGGCCATTCTGGAAGCCGAAGGCCAGCGCGAGGCCGCCTTTCGCAATGCCGAGGCCCGCGAACGCCTCGCCGAGGCCGAAGCACAGGCGACGCGCATGGTTTCTGAAGCCATCGCCGCTGGCAATGTCCATGCCATCAACTACTTCGTCGCCCAGAAATATACCGAAGCACTCTCCAATATCGGCACAGCCAAAAATTCGAAAATCGTGTTGATGCCGATGGAGGCTTCCGCGTTGATCGGTTCGCTCGGCGGTATAGGGGCAATCGCCCGCGACGTCTTTGGCGACAAGGGCGATACGCCATCCACTCCGGCGCCACCCTCATCGCCCCGCTCGGTGCCGACGACGCGCCCCTCAGGCCAGCCCATCAAAGTGGCGGCTCCCGGTAATCCCTTCGGCTCTTCATCGGAGGAATGACGATGCTGCAACGGCTTGCCTCAGAACTCGGGCCATGGAGCTGGTGGATCGTCGGTTTCGTTCTGCTGGCCGCCGAGCTTGTCGCTCCGGGCGTGTTCCTGATCTGGATCGGCCTTGCCGCGCTGGTGATCGGTGCAGCCTCCCTGCTGTTGTGGGACACGGCATTCTGGGTATGGCAGTTGCAGCTTGTCTTGTTTGCCGCACTCTCCATCGCTTTCGCCCTGCTTGGCCGGAGGTATTTCGCACGGAATGGTGAGACAAGCGACGAACCCTTCCTCAATCAGCGGGAAGCAAGCCTTATCGGCCGCACCGCGACCCTGCAGGAGCCAATCGTTGAAGGACGCGGCCGGATACGGCTTGATGACACCTGGTGGTCCGTCAACGGCGAGGATATGCCGGCAGGAACGCGCGTCAGGATCGCGGCAGCGCGTGGCCGCACCCTGACGATAGAGCCGCTCGACCGGTCATAACAATTAGGCGACGCCAATCCTCAGAAGATCGTGGAAGTGCACCAGCCCGATCGGTCGGTTATCGTCATCGACCACGATCAGCGCACCGATGTGGAATTTTTCCAGCGTCGCCAGAGCGCCGGTCGCCAGCACCGATTTTTTGACCGTTTTCGGGTTGCGGGTCATGATGTCGTCCACCGTCAATTCGGCGAGATTGCGCGACAGGTTTCGCGCCATATCGCCCTCGGTGATAATGCCGCAGAGACGGCCATCCTCATCCAGAATGCCAACGCAGCCGAAATGCTTGCGAGAGAGAACACCGACTGCTTCCGGCATGGCCGTTCCCTTGCCGACAAGCGGCACCCGGTCGCCGATATGCATGATATCGCTGACCAGCGTGAGGCCGGCACCCAGTTTGCCACCGGGGTGAAACACCTTGAAATCGCCCGCAGTGAAATTGCGCGCTTCCAGAAGCGCAACGGCAAGGGCATCGCCAAGTGCCAGTTGCATCAGGGTGGAGGTGGTGGGCGCAAGACCGAGCGGGCAGGCTTCCTGTTCATTGGGAACCAGAAGCACGACATCGGAGGCTTTCGCTAGCGATGAATTCTCGGAACAGGTAAGCGCGATCAGCGGAATGGAGAAGCGGCGCGAATAATTGATGATGCTGCGCAGCTCAGCACTTTCGCCGCCTTTGGAGATCGCCAACACCACATCGTCACCGCCAATCATGCCCAGATCGCCGTGGTTGGCCTCCGCCGCATGCACAAAGAACGCAGGCGTTCCCGTGGAGGCGAAAGTCGCCGCAAGCTTGGCGCCTATGTGGCCGCTTTTGCCGACACCGGTAATGATAAGGCGGCCATTCGACTGGCCAATCGTCTCGATCGCCTTGCAGAAAGGCTCGGAAAGACCGCTCCTGAGAGCCTCTTCAAGAGCGGCAAGGCCAGCCCGCTCCATCGAAATCGTCCGCACGGCGGATTCGATGGCATTGTCTTCGACGAGTTTGACGGCGCGCGTAATCATGGCCGACTGTTACTATTTCAACCGGAATAAGTCTACTCTTCAGCCGGAAGAGTGCCGTGTTTTAGTGGCGACGGTCTGGCGGAGAAATTTCCTCCATCGTTCCCAACCGCTTGAAAGGGATGTTTTCTTCGTCAACCAGATATCGCCCGACCGTCCTTACCCATGAGATCGAGCCATCGTTACGGCGCACGGCATATTCCTGGCTGTAAAAGCTTGCGGCCTTCAGAGTGGTCAGGGCGGTTTCGATGACATGGTTTCGATGACCAATGTCCACTTTTTCGAGCATCTGGAAAATGCTGATGCCCTGCATCGCCTGCCTCAGCGGAATGCCGAAAAGTTCAGCGCATACTTCGTCTAGATAGAATCGGTCATTGGTAATATCCCAGCAATAAAAACCGACATGCTTGATGTTCAAAACGGGATTCATGAAACGACGCTGTGACACAATATAAGAAATTAATGGATTGCTAAAGTAACTGGATCAGTTGAGCTCAATTATAGGACAATTCCGTGCCAAATTGAAACGTTTAAATCTGATCATATTAGAAATATTTTGAATTGCGGCATATTTGCTCCAGTACTCCAGCAGAAGAAATGCGACTTACGGACTGGATAGTAAGGGTTGCTGATTTCTTCAGCCGTCACCGGCGCGCTGAAATTTCGGCAATCTTTATCAACTGTTAACCATAAAAATCCTATTGTTAAAGCGATGTTAAAACTTGCGTCGCGTGTCTGGTCCCTCAGTTTGTCCACGTCATTTCATCGGTCCGCCGCTCATTCGGCCCCAAGGAAATGCTTAGACGGACTTTCGATCCGGCATCGGCCAAATGCGCCGGGTGAAGAGGAATGATTGTGAAGGGCACCGCCACACGTCTGCCGACGTCGCGGAAAGCAGCAACCCTGCTGCTGCTCGCCTGCACGCTTCTTTACACCCCGGGAACTGCTTTCGCGCAGACTGCGGCCACGCGGCTGCCGGTCGCGGTTCCATCCAGCGACGAAACACCACCGCCAGAGAACCCGGCGACGGAAACCGAGGCAGGTGCGGTGCGAGCGGCACCCGCTCAGCAACTATGGCGTCCCTCGAACAATCCCGGCGACGCAATCTCCGAACAGCAGGAAGATGCGGGCCAGCCTTATGCCGACGCCGACAACCCCTATGAGCCGACGGTAGACGGCGGTGAAAATCCGCGAATAGCGACCGAACCCGGCCAAACGCCAGGTATCAGGATCGGCACATTCCTGCTGCGGCCTTCGATCAGCCAGACGATCAATACGGAAAAGCAGACGAACACCGGCGGTCCCTCCAGACGCAACTATCTGACGACGGGCATCCGTGGCACGCTGACCAGTGACTGGTCCCGCCACGCGCTGACGGTGACAGGCGACAGCGCCTGGGAGAAAAATTTCGGCAGCAAGAATGGCGAAGAGCCGAGGGCGAGGGTAGAAGCCGATCTGCGCCTCGACCTCGGCGAAGAAACGAGGGCCAATCTCAAGGCCGGTTACGAATTCAGTCGTGAAGGCACGACGGACCCCAACGCTTTGACCGGCGCTTCCGTGCAGGGCGGAGAACACCGCTTCACGACAGGCGCATCGATCCAACGGGATTTCGGCAAGCTGCGCGGGCTGGCGGCACTCGATCTCTCGCGCACGGTCTACACGGATGCAAAGGGCGTAAACGGCCAGCCGATCAGCCTCAGCGATCGTGACCAGAATGGCGCAAACCTGCGCGGTCGCATCGGCTACGAATTGTCGCCGGCCCTGATCCCGTTCCTCGAACTGAACGCGGGAACGACCAAATATGACAAGCGTCTGGACAATACCGGTTACGCCAGGTCTTCGAATTCCTACGGCGCGAAGATCGGAGCCGAGGTCGATCTTGGCGAGAAGACCCGTGGCGAGGCCGCCATCGGTTATTTGCGCAAGCAATATGACGACGACCGCATCGCTTCCATCGGCGCGTTGACACTGGACGGCGAACTGAACTGGTCGCCCCAGCGCGGCACCAACGTTAATCTCGGCCTGCGTACGATGATAGAGGATTTCGCTGGCGGACCGCAGGGCGGCTGGGTTTCCTATCGGCTGGATGCCGGGCTGACCCACGAATTGCGCAGCAACCTCGTCGCGCGACTGACGGGACAGATCGTGCACCGGACATTCCCCCTCCTCCGACATTGAGAATGCCGTGGAATATACCGCAGGCGCGGGCCTGACCTGGGGGCTGAACCGCTATCTCGATCTGACGGCTGATGTCAGTTATCAGTGGACGCCGGTTTATGACAGCAACGAGCTGCGCGTCGGCGCGGGGCTTGTTCTGAAACGATAACGTTGCCCGAAACAGAAATCCCGGCGCGAAGGCCGGGATCCCGTCGTATATTCTGGTGAATTACTTCAGCCCGTCGATCAAAGCCTTGATCGGCTCCTCGATCGCGGGGCGGATATCGGCGCGTTCGAGAGCGAAGGCGACGTTGGCAAGAATGAAACCATCCTTAGCGCCGCAATCGAATGTCTGGCCACGGAAATGATAGCCGGCGAATTCCTGCGACTTGGCAAGCGTCAACATGCCGTCCGTCAGCTGGATTTCGTTGCCGGCGCCCCGTTCCTGATTTTCGAGAATATCGAAAATCTCGGGCTGAAGGATGTAGCGACCGTTGATGTAGAAATTCGACGGTGCCGTACCCTTGGCAGGCTTCTCGACCATTTCGGTGATCTTGAAACCTTCGCCCACGGCGTTACCCACGCCAACAATGCCGTATTTATGCGTCTGATCAGGGGCGCATTCCTGCACCGCGATGACGTTGCCGGCGGTCTGGTCGTAAAGTTCGACCATGCCCTTGAGGCAGCTTTTCTGCGAGTGCATGATCATGTCAGGCAACAGCACGGCGAAAGGCTCGTCGCCGACGATATCACGCGCACACCAGACCGCATGGCCAAGACCAAGCGGCACCTGCTGGCGCGTGAAGCTTGCCGTGCCCGCCTTGGGCAGAAGGCCGGCCAGCAATGTCAGCTCGGCATTCTTGTTGCGCTCGCGCAGCATTTGTTCGAGTTCAAATTGAATATCAAAATAATCTTCGATCACCGCCTTGCCGCGGCCGGTGACAAATACAAAATGCTCGATGCCCGCTTCCGCCGCCTCGTCGACGACGTATTGAATGACCGGCTTGTCAACGACAGTGAGCATTTCTTTCGGAACCGCCTTGGTTGCAGGCAGGAAACGTGTACCGAGACCTGCGACCGGAAATACGGCCTTCCGAATTTTCTTCTGTTCTACCACATATCCCTCCTGAGAGATAAAACTTGATCACAATCCCCGCACGACGTTGTTATTTCAAAAATAACAACGTTTTGTAAAGGGTGACGCTACCATCTATTAATGGTAAAGAATTTGTTGACATTCTTTTGTTATCCATGACGACGCCCGATGCGTTTTCGCAATCGAAATGATATTCGAGAGAACGAAAGACTGACGATGACAAAGACGATCCTTTCAAATGTCCGCAAATTCGGCTGCATGATGGTTGCAGGTCTGGCGATCTCGCTGGCCCCCGTCTCGGCCCGGGCCGATGCAGGGTTCAAGCAGTGGATCAACCAGTTCTACGCAACAGCCGCCAAAGAAGGCATTAGCAAGGCGACCTACCAGAAAGCCTTTGCCGGCGTCAGCGAACCGGATCCGGACGCGCTGCGCAAGGCGACCTTCCAGCCGGAATTCACCACCCAGATCTGGGATTATCTCGATTCCCGCGTCAACCCGTACACGGTGCGCATCGGCCGGGAAATGAAGATGAAACACGCGACGACGCTCAACTGGATCGAGCGCAACTTCAACGTCGACAAACATATCATTCTCGCCATCTGGTCGATGGAATCGAATTACGGCGCGGTTCTCGAAAAGCCGGAGCGCCTGCACAATATTCCGCAGGCACTCGCCACACTCGCCTATTCCGACCCCAAACGCGCCAAGTTCGCGCGCACGCAATTGATCGCCGCGCTCAAAATCCTTCAGGCGGGCGATGTGACGCCAAAGCAGCTGACGGGTTCCTGGGCAGGCGCGATGGGCCACACCCAGTTCATTCCGACCAGCTACCTGCTTTATGCTGTGGATGCTGATGGCAACGGCAAGCGCGACATCTGGCACTCGGTTCCGGACGCACTGGCGACGGCCGCCAATCTTCTCGCGAAGAACGGTTGGGAGCCAGGCCGGACCTGGGGTTATGAAACCGCTGTGCCGCGTGGCGGCGCCCGTTACGAGGGGCAGACGAAGTCCATCGCAGAGTGGACGAAGCTCGGTTTCGCCCGCCCGAACGGCAAGAATTTCACGCGCGGCTCCGATCGCGCCATGCTGAAACTGCAGGGTGGAGCAAACGGCCCCGGTTTCCTGATGATGAAAAACTTCTTCACCATCAAGAAATACAATGCATCCGACAGCTATGCGCTGGCCGTCGGCCTGCTCGCGGATGAGATTGCCGGTTATGGCGGCATGCAGCAGAAATGGCCGCGTCCGGATGGCACGCTGGATATTCGTGAAAAATTCGAACTCCAGACCCGCATGAAGGAACTGGGCTATTACGACGGCGAGGTTGACGGCAATTTCGGCTCCGGTTCAAAGGCCGCCATCAGCGCCATCCAGTCGCGCATGGGCCTGGAAACCGACGGTCAACCGTCGCAGCGATTGCTGAGAGCCCTGCGCAATTGATAATGTGCCGGCGAATTCGGTGACGGTCATCAACGCCGCCGAACCATCCGGAAAGGTCGATATCATGAGTGGGAAACCTGCGGTAAAAAGCGGAAAGACGAGCTGGCGCGTCTGCGTCATCCTTCTTTGTGCTGCCTTGTGCACGCCGCTCGTCCCTTCGCAAACCTTTGCCCAGGAACGGCGCACCCTGTTCGAAATGCTGTTCGGCAGGCCCGTAGGCCGGGAGGATGCGCCCAGCCGCGACTATCAGCCCCGCAGCCGCCGGGATTTCCCTGCGGCCCCACGCGAAAGATCGATCACCCGCCCGCAGCCCACGAGGAAAGCCCCTTCGGTGGTTCAGATGCGAACCATAAAACCGGAGCCGACCGCCAAGCTTGAAAACGCAAGGCGCGTTCTGGTCATCGGTGATTTTTTGGCCGGCGGCATGGGGGAAGAACTGGTCAACGCCTTTGCCGGTTCGCCGGCCATTACCGTCGATGTGCGCGCAAACGGTTCCTCCGGCCTCGTTCGCACGGATTATTACGACTGGTTCGTCAACCTGCCGCAATTCATCACCGAGACCAATCCCGCCACCATCGTCATCATGATGGGATCGAACGATCGCCAGCAGATGCAGATCGGTGATATCAGGGAAAAATTCGGCACCGATGTCTGGTTCAAGGAGTATGAGCGGCGGATCGATGAACTTCTGACCCTTGCCGGCCGGCCGAAGGTGCCGCTGCTGTGGGTTGGCCTGCCCGCCTTCCAGTCGCCGTCGCTCACGGCCGATCTCGTCGGTTTCAACCGGCTTTATCGCAACCACGTCGAAAAATACGGCGGCGAATTCGTGGACGTCTGGGACGGCTTCGTCGACGAGGCGGGAAAATTCGTCATCACCGGTTACGACATGAACGGCCAGCAGGCCCGCCTGCGCGAGGCGGATGGCGTCGGCATGACGCAGGCCGGCAAACGCAAGCTTGCTTTCTACGTCGAGAAATTCGTGCGCAGGCACCTCGACAGCGCCGGGCCGGACCTCGTGAAACTGGACGGCAGCAATCTGCCAGCGCTCACCTCCCTACCCGCACTCGGCATCGATGCGGGGCTGGTGCGCACGCAGCCGATCAGCCTGACCGATCCAGCGCTTGATGGCGGCGACAAGCTGCTTGGCGATGTTCCTCCGACCGCCGGACCGTCTCGCGTGTCGGTGGTGGAATCGCCACGCGAACGTTTGACCAAACGGGGCGAGATGGCTGACGCCCCGGCGGGTCGTATTGATGACTACCGCGTGGTCCCGGATACGGCACAGGCCCGGCAATAAGGCCCCTTCTCTGCGCATAACGTCCCGACGGGCGTAATGTTTAGGCAATCCGGCAATGGCAGGATAAGCACATCTTTGCAGGAATGCGGGGGCGGCCACTTGCCTTCTCCTGCCCGACCTTTCCTGCATGGTGATATTTATCTGACGCCCCGCGTCCCTTCCGGCCCGGAAGGTCCACGCCAGACATTGCCGAGACGAATTCATGCGCCTGCTGCTTGTTGAAGACGAACGCGAAATGGCAGCAGCCCTTTCCGCCGCCCTGCACCGGTTCGATATCATCGTGGATAATGTCGGCACACTCGACCTTGCCCGTCATGCGATCATGGACAGCGTTCACGATCTAGTCGTGCTTGACCGGCAATTGCCGGATGGCGACGGCATCCAGCTTATAGAAGACCTGCGTTTGTTGCCCGTTACCCCGCCCGTTATCGTGTTGACGGCACAGGGCACGCTTGCGGATCGGGTGAACGGCCTGAACCTTGGCGCGGACGATTATCTGGCCAAGCCGTTTGCCGTCGAGGAGCTTCTTGCCCGCATCCGCGCCCTGATGCGACGGCCGGCCGGCTCCGTGACGATGACGGCAAAGCTGGGCAAGCTGGAATTTTGCTTCGAAACCCGCGAAGTGCGCATCAAGGGCGAGTTTCTTCCCCTGACCAGACGCGAATTGCTCATTCTCGAAGCCCTGTTGCGGCGGCAAGGCAGGACAGTGTTGCGGTCGGTGCTGGAAGAGGCCGTCTATAATTTCGACGACGAAATCCAGTCCAATGCGCTCGATTCCCATATTTCCCGTCTGCGCCGCAAATTGCAGGCCGCAGATGCGGGTCTTGAGGTTCACGGCATTCGTGGCGTTGGGTATCTTCTGAGGGCGGCCTCATGAAGTTGACCAGGAGGAAATCGCTCAAGCGCCGCCTGACCATTCAATTGCTGCTGTTCCAGATCGGTAGCCTCTTCATCGTCACCGCAGCCATCATCACCTATATGTCAAGTGGCGGTGCGGGCAGCGCGCTGCTCAGTCCCGAGGCAGCCCAGATAACCGCCAACGCAATCGTGCGTGATGAAGATAATCGGCTGGTTCTCAAAGAAACACCTGAGTTCATCAACCTGCGCAGCAGCACCTCCGATTTCTGGTTCGTCGCGGTCAGCGAAAAAGGCGAGATCGTGCAGGGCGGGCAGGTGCCTGAAGCATTCAGCAACATGGATCAGCAACTTAGCGACGTCAGGGTCTCCGACGTGCGCGACGCGGCGCTTTCCTATTCCTATCTTGCCGTGGTGCGCATCGCCGTCGTTCGCCGTGCTTCCGGGCCAGCCGGAGAATTCGTCATGGTCGGCAAAGGTGGCCCGTTCAGCATGACCTTCCCCGTTCTGCTGTTCTCCAACATATTGATCATGCCGGTCCTCATTCTCATGTCCATAGTCACGATCGTGACCATTCCGTGGATCATCCGCAGGGAGTTTCTCGCCCTTTCCTCCATTGCGCGGACGGCTGAAAGCATCGACATCGACAGACGCGGATATCGACTGCCGGATGACGACATTCCAAGAGAAGTGCAACCGCTCGTGCATGCCGTCAACGGCGCGTTGCAACGGCTGGACGATGGTTACGAGCGGCACAAGCGCTTCATTCTCGACGCCGCCCATGAATTGCGAACCCCGGTCGCCATTCTCCAGACCCGCGTTGAAACGCTGCTGGACGGCCCGGCCCGGAGCAGGATATTGGCGGATGCCAGCCGTATCGCCGTGTTGGCCGAACAATTGCTCGATCTGCAACGTCTTGGCGGACAAAAGGCGCCGCTCATTCCGCTTGATCTTGTCAACCTGTGCAGGTCCGTCGTCGCGGATATGGCCCCGCTTGCAATCTCTCAAGGCTACGAGATTTCGTTCGAACCGGAAGAGGAACCGATCCTTGCCCTTGCCGACGAAGCCTCACTGCAACGCGCCCTTATGAACATCGTTCAAAATGCCATCGAACATGGCGGCAATCGCGGCACGATCACCATAAAAGTCGCGGTGAACCGCGTGATCGACATATGCGACGAAGGCAACGGAATTGCCGAAGCGGACAGGGAGCTTGTATTCGACGCTTTCCACAGACTGAAGCCGAAGGATCGCGGCACCGGGCTTGGTCTCAACCTCGTTCAGGAAATCGTCCGCTACCACGGCGGCGAGATTTCCATCAGCGATTCCACCACCGGCGGCGCTTGCTTCCGCATCAGCCTCCCCTATTGCTGAAACAGCGCCTTCGCAGTTTTCGCTACGGTTTCCAGTCAAACAAAAGGCCTGTTGTATCACTCACAACAGGCCTTTCGCTTTTGGTCATGGCGGCTTGCGCCGCCTCAACTCCCTCAGCGCGGCAGGACGGTTGCGCCCATCAGCTCTTCGTCGATCGCACGCGCCGCCTGACGGCCTTCGCGGATCGCCCAGACCACCAGCGACTGGCCACGGCGAACGTCACCCGCCGCCCACAGCTTATCAACGGAGGTCTTGTAGTCCGTTTCGTTGGCGATCACGTTGGTGGAGCCGCGACGATCGGTATTGAGCGACAGCTTGCCGTCCATTTCCTTCAGCACGCCATCCGTGAAAGGACCGGAGAAACCGATGGCGATGAAGGCGAGATCGGCCTTGATGATGAATTCCGTGCCGGCGATGGGCTTGCGACGATCATCCACCTGACAGCACTTTACGCCGGTCAGAACGCCGTCTTCGCCAACGAATTCAAGCGTGGCGACCTGGAACTCGCGAACGGCACCTTCGGCCTGCGAGGACGAGGTGCGCATCTTGGTTGCCCAGAAGGGCCAGACCGCGAGCTTGTCTTCCTTTTCCGGCGGCATCGGGCGGATGTCGAGCTGCGTGACTTTCACCGCACCCTGACGGAAAGCCGTGCCAACGCAGTCAGAGGCCGTGTCACCACCACCAACGACGACAACATGTTTGCCGCCGGCGAGGATCGGATCGGCCGGCCAGCCGATGCTGTCGATGTTTTCACGGCCGACGCGACGGTTCTGCTGCACGAGATAAGGCATGGCGTCATAAACGCCATTGAAATCGGCACCGCCGATACCGGCCGGGCGCGGGGTTTCCGAACCGCCGCAATAAAGAACTGCATCGTGATCGGCCAGAAGCGCTTCAACCGTCACATCCACGCCGACATTAACGCCGCAATGGAAGGTAACGCCTTCACCCTTGATCTGCTCGACACGGCGGTCGATGAAGTTCTTCTCCATCTTGAAATCCGGAATGCCGTAACGCAGCAACCCGCCGGGCTTTGTCTCCCGCTCATAGACATGAACCTCATGACCGGCGCGGCCAAGCTGCTGCGCAGCCGCCATGCCGGACGGGCCGGAACCGATGATGGCGACCTTCTTGCCGGTATGGATCGTCGCCGGCTTCGGCACGATGAAGCCCAATTCGTAAGCCTTGTCGGCGATCGCCTGTTCGACGGTCTTGATCGCGACCGGCGCATCCTCGAGGTTCAGCGTACAGGCTTCCTCGCAGGGTGCGGGACAGACGCGACCGGTGAATTCCGGGAAGTTGTTGGTGGAGTGGAGGTTGCGGATCGCCTCTTCCCAGTTGTTGTTATAGACCAGATCGTTCCAGTCGGGGATCTGGTTGTGCACGGGACAGCCCGTCGGGCCGTGACAGTATGGAATGCCGCAATCCATGCAGCGTGCCGCCTGCTTCTGCACCTCGGCATCCGACATCGGAATGGTGAATTCGCGGAAATGGCGGATACGATCCGATGCGGGCTGATACTTGCCCACCTGCCGGTCGATTTCCAGAAAACCTGTTACCTTGCCCACGTATATGTCCTCACATCAAAGCGGAGCGCCTGTCGGGCCCCAGTACCAGGTGGCGAAACCAATAACCGCCCCCAATACGATGAACTCAAATCCGGTCTCGCCGCTTGTCCAATAGATCGCCGCGGGAACGGCGACCGCGATCATCAGCGAGACCAGTTGGTGTAGTGTCCTCACGCGGCGGATTACTCCGCCGCCACGCCCATGCGCATGCGCTCCATTTCCTCAAGCGCACGACGGTATTCGACCGGCATGACCTTGCGGAACTTCGGACGGAACTCGCTCCAGCGATCGAGTATATCCTTGGCACGCGACGAATTCGTGTAGTGGAAGTGGTTGGAGATGAGCTGATAAAGACGCTCCTCGTCGTGGCGCGTCATGTCCTCGGAGACGTCAACACGTCCCTTGTGCATGAGGTCGCCGCCGTGATGGTGCAGCTTCTCAAGCATGTCGTCCTCTTCCGGAACCGGCTCGAGCTCGACCATGGCCATGTTGCAGCGGGTGGCGAAATCGCCCTTCTCGTCGAGAACGTAAGCCACGCCACCGGACATGCCGGCCGCGAAGTTACGGCCCGTTTCACCGAGAACGACCACGATGCCGCCCGTCATGTATTCGCAACCATGATCGCCGACACCTTCGACAACAGCGACGGCGCCGGAGTTGCGCACCGCAAAGCGCTCACCCGCAACACCGCGGAAATAGCACTCGCCGGTGATCGCACCATAGAGAACGGTGTTGCCGACGATGATCGAGTTTTCCGCAACGATACGGGTATTTTCCGGCGGGCGCACGATGATGCGGCCACCCGACAGACCCTTGCCGACATAGTCGTTGCCGTCGCCTACCAGATCGAAAGTGATGCCGCGAGCCAGGAACGCGCCGAAGGACTGTCCCGCCGTGCCGCGCAGCGTCACGTGGATCGTGTCGTCCTTCAGGCCCTTGTGGCCCCAACGCTTGGCAAGCGCGCCTGATAGCATGGCGCCGGCGGAGCGGTCGACGTTCCGGATCGGCACTTCGAACACCACGGGTTCGCGGTTTTCCAGCGACGGCAGGGACTTTTCGATCAGCTTGCGATCGAGAATGTCGTCGATCGGGTGCTTCTGGCGCTCGGTCCAGAAGGTCGCGTCTTTCGGAGCCTCGACCTTGTGGAAGATGCGGCTGAAATCCAGACCCTTGGCCTTCCAGTGCGCCAGCATCTCATCCTTTTCGAGCAGTTCGGAAGCGCCGATGATCTCGTCCAGCTTGGTAACGCCAAGCGAGGCCAGAATTTCGCGCACTTCTTCGGCAACGAAGAAGAAGTAGTTGATGACGTGTTCCGGCGTGCCCTTGAAGCGCTTGCGCAGAACCGGGTCCTGCGTGGCGACGCCGACGGGGCAGGTGTTGAGGTGGCACTTGCGCATCATGATGCAGCCGGCCGCAATCAGCGGCGCGGTGGCAAAGCCGAATTCATCCGCACCGAGCAGCGCGCCGATGATGACGTCGCGGCCGGTCTTCAGACCGCCGTCCACCTGTAGCGCAACACGCGAGCGAAGGCCGTTCAGCACCAGCGTCTGCTGGGTTTCGGCGAGGCCGATTTCCCACGGCGAACCCGCGTGCTTCAGCGAGGTGAGCGGCGAAGCGCCCGTACCGCCATCGAAACCGGAAACGGTGATATGGTCGGCGCGTGCCTTGGCCACACCGGCCGCAACCGTACCGACACCCACTTCCGATACCAGCTTCACCGAAACATCGGCTTCCGGGTTAACGTTCTTCAGATCGTAGATCAGCTGCGCCAGATCTTCGATGGAGTAGATATCGTGATGCGGCGGCGGCGAGATGAGGCCGACGCCCGGCGTCGAATGCCGGGTCTTGGCGACAGTCGCATCCACCTTGTGGCCGGGCAACTGTCCGCCCTCACCGGGCTTGGCACCCTGTGCCACCTTGATCTGCAACATGTCGGCATTGACCAGATATTCGGTCGTCACGCCAAAGCGGCCGGATGCGATCTGCTTGATGGCAGAGCGTTCCGGGTTCGGCTTGCCGTTCAGCAGCGGCAGGTAGCGGTCGGATTCTTCGCCGCCCTCACCGGTGTTGGACTTGCCGCCGATGCGGTTCATGGCGATAGCGAGCGTCGTATGCGCCTCACGGCTGATGGAGCCGAAGGACATGGCGCCGGTGGAGAACCGCTTGACGATGTCCGTCGCCGACTCGACCTCATCGATGGAGATCGGCTTGCGGCCGAGCGCTTCCGCCGACTTCACCTTGAACAGGCCGCGAATGGTGTTCATGCGCAGCGCCGTCTCGTTCACCATGACGGCAAATTCGCGGTAGCGATCCTGGCTGTTGCCACGCACGGCGTGCTGCAGCGAAGCAACGGCATCCGGCGTCCAGGCGTGGCTTTCGCCGCGTATGCGATAGGCATATTCGCCGCCGATATCGAGCGTGGTGGCGAGGATCGGATCCTTGCCGAAGGCCGCCGTGTGGCGCGTTACCGTTTCTTCGGCGATTTCGGTCAAGCCGACGCCCTCGATAGAGGTGGCGGTGCCGAAGAAGTACTTCTCTACGAATTCCGAAGACAGGCCGATGGCGTCGAAAATCTGCGCGCCGCAATAGGACTGGTAGGTGGAAATGCCCATCTTGGACATGACCTTGAGGATACCCTTACCAACCGCCTTGATGTAGCGATAAACGACTTCGTCGTCGGACACTTCCTTCGGGAACGCACCGTGCTTATGCATGTCGAGAAGCGTATCGAAAGCGAGATAGGGGTTGATTGCCTCCGCGCCATAACCGGCGAGCAGACAGAAATGGTGGATTTCGCGCGGTTCACCGGTTTCGACCACGAGACCGACCGAGGTGCGCAGACCCTTGCGGATGAGGTGATGGTGCACGGCGGCCGTCGCCAGAAGCGCCGGGATCGCAATGCGGTCCGGGCCGAGCTGGCGGTCGGAAAGAACGATGATGTTGTAGCCACCACGAACGGCGGATTCAGCCCGCTCGCACAGGCGGTCGAGCATGTCAGGCATGCCTTCCGCACCGCGCTCCACATCATAGGTGAAGTCGAGCGTTTTGGTGTCGAAACGGTCTTCCGTGTGGCCAATGGAGCGGATCTTTTCCAGATCACCATTGGTCAGGATCGGCTGGCGCACTTCCAGACGCTTGGCGCGGGCCGCACCTTCGTGATCGAGAAGGTTCGGGCGCGGGCCGATGAACGAGACGAGGCTCATCACCAGCTCTTCGCGGATCGGGTCGATCGGCGGATTGGTGACCTGCGCGAAGTTCTGCTTGAAATAGGTGTAAAGCAGCTTCGACTTGTCCGACATCGCCGAAATCGGCGTATCGGTGCCCATCGAGCCGATGCCTTCCTGGCCCGTCGTCGCCATCGGCGACATCAAGAGCTTCGTATCTTCGCTGGTGTAACCGAAGGCCTGCTGACGATCGAGCAGCGACACGTCGCGGCGCAGCGCGCGCGGCTCCACGGGCTTCAGATCCTCAAGAATGAGCTGCGTGCGGTCGAGCCAGGTGCGGTAAGGATGCTTGGCGGCAAGTTCGTGCTTCACATCCTCATCGGAAATGATCGAGCCCTTTTCCATGTCGATCAGCAGCATCTTGCCCGGCTGCAAACGCCACTTCTTGATGATCCGCTCCTCCGGCACCGGCAGTGTGCCGGCTTCGGATGCCATGATGACACGATCGTCGTCGGTGACGAGATAACGCGCCGGGCGCAGGCCGTTACGATCGAGCGTCGCGCCGATCTGCTTGCCATCGGTGAAGGCAACGGCGGCGGGGCCGTCCCACGGCTCCATCAGCGCAGCATGATATTCGTAAAACGCCTTGCGCTCCGCCGACATGGACAGGTTGCCCGACCAGGCTTCCGGGATCAGCATCATCACGGCATGCGCCATGGAGTAACCGCCGCGCACGAGGAATTCGAGCGCGTTGTCGAAGCAGGCGGTATCCGACTGGCCTTCATAGGAGATCGGCCAGAGCTTGGAGATGTCGTCGCCGAACAGCGCCGACGAAACGGATGCCTGACGCGCCGCCATCCAGTTGACGTTGCCGCGCAGCGTGTTGATCTCGCCGTTATGGGCGACCATGCGGTAAGGATGCGCCAGCTTCCACGAGGGGAAGGTGTTGGTGGAGAAACGCTGATGCACCAGCGCAACTGCAGATTCGAAACGCGGGTCCGCCAGATCCTTGTAATAGGCGCCAACCTGATAGGCGAGGAACATGCCCTTGTAGACGATGGTGGAGGAGGACAGCGAGACGGGATAGAAATCCTGCGTTTCCTTGCCGCCGCCCTCGTCATAGATGCGGTTGGAGAGAACCTTGCGGATGAGGAACAGCTTGCGCTCGAAGTCATGATTGGTCGCGGCATCGCGGCCGGCGCCGATGAAGACCTGAACGTGGTGCGGTTCGGTCCCGGCAATGTCGGGCGCCCTGGAAAGCGAGGAATTGTCGACCGGAACGTCACGGAAGCCGAGGAACTGCTGCCCCTCCTCGCCGATGACGTCGATGATGACCTTCTTATAGTGTTCGATGCGGGCCGGATCGCGCGGCATGAAGATGTGGCCGACAGCGTATTCGCCAGCCTTTGGCAGCGTCACGCCCTGCGCCGCCATTTCTTCGCGGAAGAAGCGGTCGGGGATCTGCACGAGAATGCCAGCACCATCGCCCATCAACGGGTCGGCACCGACAGCACCACGGTGCGTCAGGTTTTCGAGGATGAACAGGCCGTCCTTGACGATCTGGTGCGACTTGACGCCCTTCATATGGGCAACGAAGCCGACGCCGCAGGCATCATGTTCATTGGCCGGATCGTAAAGACCCTGCTTTTCCGGCAAACCGCCCGCGAAACGCCCCTTCGCAGAAACGGGTGCGGCCGCAGCCGCGGTGGGACAGTCAGTGGTCAGGGCGGCGGCTGCAATCTCTGCCTGCGGCTTGTTCATCATTTTTGTCCCTCCTGCAAAATTACTTGCATGGTTTCATGCAAAGATCCGGCTCGACACGAATTTTCGCTTCCCGCAAAATCCGCACTCAATCCGGCTTGGTCAAATTTAGGACAGCAAAGCTGTCTCAATTCAGTAGGATTTTGGCAGAAACGGGCGGATTTAGCAAGGGTGCGAATCCAATTAGTCGATAGGCCCTTTTGCAGCGAAGTTTCGATACTGACCTATTGCGCGAAACTTTCTTGTCGCAAATCGTGCCGACCCGTTGCTTTCATTGCCGGATTTGCCAATCGCAATGTTAGGTCATAGAACTTTGCCGAACATCGTCCCATGCATTTTCAAAACCAGAACCCCAGCCATCGGAAAGCCTACAGAGATGTTTTTTGCTTCAGACAATTGGGCTGGCGCCCACCCTGCCATCAACGAACGGCTTTCGCGGGAATCCACCCGGTTTGCGGCCGCCTATGGCACCAGCGCCCTCGACCTTTCCATAGAAAAGCGCTTCAACGAAATATTCGAACGCGAAGTGGCGGTGTTCTTCGTCGCCACCGGCACTGCGGCCAACTCGCTTTCGCTGGCGAGCATCGCCCGCCCCGGCGGCCTGACCTTCTGTCATTCCGAAGCTCATGTGATCGAGGACGAGTGCGGCGCACCGGATTTCTTCTCCGGCATGCGCATGGTCGCCGTCGAAGGGCCTGATGGCAAGATGTTGCCGGAAAACCTGATTGAACGTATCGCGCGCTATCCGCAGGACGCCGTTCACCATGGGCGCGCCGCAGCGATTACGATGACGCAGGCAACCGAGGCCGGCACGGTCTATACGCTCGATGAAATCGACGCGATCGCCAAAATCGCCAAGGAGAACGGCTTGCCGCTGCACATGGACGGCGCGCGCTTCGCCAATGCGCTTGCAGCGCTCGGCACCACGCCTGCGGAAATGACCTGGAAGCGCGGCGTCGACGTCCTGTCTTTTGGCGGCACGAAAAACGGCTGCTGGTGCGCGGAAGCCATCGTGTTTTTCGATCCCGCACTTGCCAAAGACTTCGCCTTCCTGCGCAAGCGCACCGCACAGCTTTTTTCGAAATCGCGCTTCATCGCCGCGCAATTCGAAGCTTATCTGCAGGACGATCTGTGGCTGGGTCTCGCAAGCCATGCCAATGCCATGGCCAACCGGCTGCGCGCCGGTTTCGCCTCGCTCAACAGCGCCCGTTTGGCATGGCCGACCACGGCGAACGAGGTTTTCGCCATTTTGCCGAAAGCCGCCGCCGAGGCCGCCACGGAAAAGGGTGCCAAGTTCTACGACTGGCTGGTGCCGCGCGACATGCCTGAAAAGGTCGGAAAGGACGAAGTACTGATCCGCATGGTCACCAGCTTCGCGACAACCGAGGCAGACGTGGACGAATTCCTGTCGATCTGCGCCGCCGTCTGACAAAATCCCTGCGGGCGTCGTATCCTGACGGCGCCCTCAGACCTCCTGAAGCCGGTAACCGACGCCGGTTTCCGTCAGGATGTAGCGCGGCTGATCCGGAGTTTTTTCGATCTTCTGGCGAAGCTGGCGCACGTAGACCCGCAAATATTGCACGTCGGTCAGTTCATCCCACGCATGTTCCAGCAGAAAACGATGCGTCAGCACCTTGCCCGCATGCTGGACCAGAACCCTGAGGATGTCATATTCCTTGGGCGAGAGCTTCACCTCCCGGTCCTCCACCTTGACGATACGCCTGACGAGATCCACCGACAGGTCTCCGGTCTGAAACACCGGCCTTTCCCCTTGCGTCTGCAGGCGATGGCGCAAGGCGACGCGAATGCGGGCGACAAGCTCGTTCATGCCAAAAGGCTTGGTGATGTAATCATCCGCCCCCAGTTCCAGCGCCTTGACGATACCCGCCTCGTCCGTTCGGCTGGAAAGGATGATGACGGGCAGGGCCAGCCCCTCGCCCCGCCATTTTGCCAGGAGATCATGGCCCGACATATCCGGCAGGCCGAGATCGAGAACCACGAGATCGGGCTTGTCCTCATTCACCAGTTCCATCGCGACGCGGGCATTCATCGCTTCGCTGACCGCATAGTCCTGCGTCGAGAGGCCCACCCGCAACAGCTTGCGGATCGGCGGCTCGTCATCGACGATCAGAATGCGGACGGCGGAATTGGTCATTCCCGATCTCCTTTAGCGGCTCGGTGAAGCAGATGAGTGATTCTCTCCTGAAATCGCGCCCTAATCATGATCTATCACAGGTGCCTCATTGGGAACCGGCAAGCTGATGGTAAACTGCGCACCTGAACGGCCCGATCTGTTTTCCGCGCGGATCGACCCGCCCATGGCCTCGATGAACCCCTTGCAGATGGAAAGCCCGAGACCCGTTCCGGCCTGCACATGATCCGCCTTGCGCACCCGGTAGAAACTGTCGAACACCCGCTCCGTATCATCAGGGGGAATCCCCGGCCCTTCATCCGCAACGGACAGGAAGACATGTCTGCCCAGCCGCCAGCCACGAATCTCGATTGCGGTTTGTTCGGGTGCGTATTTGGCCGCATTGTCGATGAGATTGAACAGAACCTGCTCGAAGAGCACCGGATCGACCTTCAGCATCGGCAGGTCGGAGGGAATATCCAGAACGATCTCGTGCCTGACAACGATTTTCGCCGCGCGGGAAAGTGCTGTCCCGACCATGTCGCCGATGAAATGCAGCCCGTAATTCGGCTCCATAGCGCCCGAACCGATCCGCGTCATGTCGAGCAGGTTGGCGATGAAGCGGTTCAGCCGCTCGGATTCTTCGACGATGGTTGAAAGCAGTTCGGTGCGCGCATCGGGCGGAATGTCGTCGGCAAAATCCTTCAGCGTTCCGGCCGACCCCAGAATGGCGGCGAGCGGCGTCTTGAGGTCATGCGAGATGGAGGTCAGAAGCGCGGTGCGCAGCCGGTCGGTTTCGGCGGCAAGCCTTGCCCGGTCGACATCCGAGACGAGCTGGATGCGCTCGATAGCGAGTGCCGCCTGATCGGACAGTGCATCGAACATGCGCTGCTGCTCCGGTGTCAGAAGCGGGCCGAGCCGGTCGTCGTCCAGTCCCACCACGCCGACTGCGCCGCTACCGGTGCGCAGCGGCAGATAAAGGCGTTTCGCACCGGGCAACGTATCCGCGCCCCTGCCGGCGGCCTTGTTGTGTTCCCACGCCCATTGGGCCGCCGCAATATCCGCATCCACCAGCGTATCGTCAGGGGGATAACCTGCCTTGACGACTATCGTATTGTTTTCCGGTAAAAGCAGGACGACCCGGACGTTCAGCATTGACGCCATCTGGAAAGCGGTTGCCCACAACACGTCGTCCAGCGTGCCGGTGCCCGCCAGCTTTTTGGAAAACAGATAAAGGTCTTCGGTGGTTCGCGCCCTTGCCCGCGCAGATGCTGCCTGCCGCTGCACGGCGACCGTCAGGTTGGAACCGATAAGCGCCACGCCAAAATAAAACAGCAGGGCAACGACGCTGTCAGGTGCACTTACCGTCAGCGTGTAACGCGGCTCCAGAAAGAAGAAGTTGAAGGCGACGGCACCGAGCACCGATGCATAAAGCGCCGGCCCCAACCCGCCGCGCACGGCAGCGGCCAGAACCGCCATCAGGAAGACGAGCGCCAGATTCTGGACGTCGAGCGTCTGATCCAGCACGATGCCGGCCACTATCGCCAGCCCGACGAACAGGGTGCTGTTGAGATAGGCCCGCAGCGACTGGCGCGATGGCGGCGACGCAAGCTTCGCGCTCTGCGCCGGCTTTTCCTCTTTTTTATCGCCGGAAATGACATGCACGCTGATATCGCCGGCATGGTCGATCAAATCATGCGTCAGCGATCGCTGCAGAATTCTCTGCCACCAGGATTTTCTGGGACGGCCGATGATGATGTGGGTGAAATTATTGGCGTTGGCGTAGGAGATGATCTCTCGCGTCAGATCGAGCGCCGGCAAGGTCACTGTCTCGCCGCCGAGCTGCTGGGCGAGCCGCATGGTGCCGGCCAACCGGTCCTTGTCCACTTCCGACAGTTGCTGCGAGCGGGGCGTGTCGAGATGCAGCGCCGTCCAAGGCGCGCGCAGACGATCCGCCTGCCGACGGGCATATCGCACCAGACCCGGACCGTTGCCGCCATGATCGAGGCAGACCAGAACCCTGTCACCTGCCGCCCATGGGCCGGAAATGGCGTGCGACTGCATGTGGTTGAGCAATTGCTCGTCGACCCGCTGGGCCGTGCGCCGCAGCGCAAGTTCACGCAAAGCCGTCAGATTGCCGCGCGAAAAATAGTTCTCGATGGCGCGCCGCGCGGTGCGGGGCATGTAGACCTTGCCGTCCTGCAGGCGCTTTATCAGATCGTCGGGGGTAATATCGATGATTTCAACATCGTCGGCGCGGTCGATGATACTGTCCGGCACCGTTTCACGCACGCGGATACGGGTGATCTGCGCCACGACATCGTTCAGGCTTTCGACATGCTGGATGTTGAGCGTCGTATAGACATCAATACCCTGCGCGAGGATTTCCTGAACATCCATATAACGCTTGGGGTGGCGGCTGCCGGCGGCATTGGTATGGGCCAGCTCATCGACAAGCACCAGAGAGGGGCGACGGGCGAGGATGGCATCGATATCCATCTCTTCCAGCACCTGGCCGCGATAATCGATGCGCCTGCGCGCAATGATTTCGAAACCCTGCACCAGCGTTTCGGTTTCCTTGCGGCCATGCGTTTCCACAACACCGATGATGGTGTCGACGCCATCCGCAAGCTTTGCCCGGCCGGACATCAGCATTTCATAGGTCTTGCCGACGCCGGGGGCTGCGCCAAGAAAAATCTTCAGCCGGCCCCGCGCCTCGCGCCGGGCGTTTTCCAGCAACGCATCCGGCGACGGTCTGCTCGGCATATCGCGATTATCATCAGGCATTTAACCCACCAGTGGTCGAGGCTATGGCCTCCAAAGAAGCCATAGCCATTTCAGGTCATGAGCCGGCTGCGTCAAGAGCCATGTTGAGAGCCAGAACATTTACGACTGGTTCGCCCATGAAACCGAGTTCCGGCCCTTCGACGTGGCGTTCGACGATGGCGCGCAACGATGCCTCATCCACGCCCCTTGCCTTGGCGACGCGGGAAACCTGAAAATAGGCGGCCTGCGGCGATACATGCGGGTCGAGACCGCTACCGGACGCCGTCACCAGATCGGCCGGAACCTCGGCTGCGGGATTTTCGGCCTTTGCGGCCTCATAATCCTGCTTCACCCGGTCGATGAGCTTGGCGCTCGTCGGTCCGAGATTGGAGCCGGAAGACGAAGCGGCATTGTAGCCGTCGCCGGCGGCGGAAGGCCTGCCGTGGAAATATTTCTCGCCGGTGAAGGCCTGCCCGATCAATTGCGACCCCACCACCGTGCCGCCCTTCTCGACAAGACTGCCATTCGCCTGGAAGGGAAAGATCGCCTGCGCGAGGCCCGTCATCCCCAGAGGATAGGCAAGGCCGGTTATGGCGGTGGTGGCGAGGATCAAGACCAGTGCGGGACGTAGCTGTTTCAACATTTTCTTTACTCCTCAGACGAGACCGAGTGCCGTAATGGCGAGATCGATGGCCTTGATGCCGATGAAGGGCACGACGATGCCGCCGAAACCATAGATAACCAGATTGCGCGAGAGCAACGCGCCGGCGCCGATCGGGCGGTATTTGACGCCCTTCAGCGAGAGCGGAATGAGCGCGATGATGATAAGCGCGTTGAAGATGATGGCCGACAGGATCGCGCTTTGCGGCGTCGAAAGACCCATCACATTCAGCACGCCGAGCTGCGGATAAAAGGCCAGGAACATCGCCGGGATGATGGCAAAATATTTGGCGATGTCGTTGGCGATGGAGAATGTGGTCAGCGCGCCGCGCGTCATCAGCAATTGCTTGCCGATTTCCACGATCTCAATGAGCTTGGTCGGGTCGCTGTCGAGATCGACCATATTGCCCGCCTCACGTGCCGCAACCGTGCCGGTATTCATGGCAACGCCAACATCGGCCTGCGCCAGCGCCGGTGCGTCGTTCGTGCCATCGCCGCACATGGCGACGAGCTTGCCCTTTGCCTGTTCCTCGCGGATGAGGTCCAGCTTGTTTTCCGGCGTCGCCTGGGCGAGGAAATCGTCCACGCCAGCCTCGGCCGCGATGGCCGCAGCGGTCATCGGATTATCACCGGTGATCATCACCGTGCGGATGCCCATGCGGCGGAGCTCGGCGAAACGTTCGCGAATGCCGCCCTTGACGATATCCTTCAGCTGCACGACGCCGAGCAGCTTTCCATCCCGCACCACGGCAAGCGGCGTGCCGCCGGTCTTGGCGATCTCTTCCGCGATCGCACGAATGTCGCGCGTGGCATCTGTTTCGTTTTTAACGGCCAGCGCCACATTGCCCTGTTGCGGAACACCGCCATCGATATAGGAAAGAACGGCATCGACCGCCCCCTTGCGGATGGAGGAGCCTTCGAAATCAACACCGCTCATGCGGGTCTGGGCGGTAAACGGCACGAAGGTGGCGTGCAACTTCTGCATGTCGCGGGCGCGGATACCGTATTTCTCCTTGGCGAGAACCACGATGGAACGACCTTCCGGCGTCTCGTCGGCAAGCGATGCAAGCTGTGCCGCATCGGCCAGATCCTGTGCGGAAACACCGGTGACGGGGCGAAATTCGGTGGCCTGCCGGTTGCCGAGCGTGATGGTGCCGGTCTTGTCGAGCAGCAGCGTATCGACGTCGCCGGCGGCTTCGACAGCGCGGCCAGACATGGCAAGCACATTGAAGCGCACCAGCCTGTCCATGCCGGCAATGCCGATGGCCGACAGAAGGGCGCCGATCGTCGTTGGGATTAGCGTCACGAACAGCGCCACCAGCACGATGATCGGGATCGAACCACCGGCATAGGCCGCAAAGCTCGGGATTGTCGCCGTGGCCAGAACGAAGATCAGCGTCATGCCTGCAAGCAGAATGTTGAGCGCGATTTCGTTCGGCGTCTTCTGGCGTTCAGCGCCTTCGACGAGCGAAATCATCCGGTCGAGGAAGGTGGAGCCTGCAGCTGCGGTAATGCGAACCCTTATCCAGTCCGACAGGACCTGCGTGCCGCCCGTGACGGCCGAGCGGTCGCCGCCGGATTCGCGAATGACGGGGGCGGATTCGCCTGTTATCGCCGCCTCGTTGACGGAGGCGACACCTTCGATGACTTCACCATCCGAGGGGATGATATCGCCGGCCTCGACGAGAACGACATCGTTCACCTTCAGGCTGGTGCCCGCCACCATCTTATATTGGCCGCGGTCATCGCCAGTCAGCAGCTTCGCCTGGGTTTCCGTGCGGGCTTTGCGCAGCGAATCCGCCTGCGCCTTGCCGCGCCCTTCGGCAACTGCCTCGGCGAAATTGGCGAAGAGCACGGTGAACCAGAGCCAGAGATTGATCTGGAAGGAAAAGCCGAGATTTGCGTTGCCGACGATGAGATCGCGGATGAACAGCACGGTCGTCAGCACGGACACGGTCGCCACGACAAACATGACCGGATTGCGCGCAAGCGTGCGCGGATTGAGCTTTTTAAATGCATCGGCAAGGGCCGGGACGAGGATGCGAGAATCGAGGATGCTCGCTTGTTTGGAATGGCTCATGAAGAGACTCCAGCGTTTGAAACAGGGCGACCGATGAGGGTCGATCAGCCCGTGAGAACTTCGAGAGCGCAGACGACGGCGAACAGGGCCGCCATCATCGCAAGAATGAGATTGGATGCGCACCAGCCGCCGGGACCGGCGCTCCTGTTGACAGGAGCACCAGTGCGAGCCGGAAGGGTGCGGTTATGTCGGGAAGGGTCCTTCGTCATATCGCCACCTCAAAAGACCTGACCGGCTGCCATGACCAGATGCTCCACGACCGGACCGAGCGCCAGGGCCGGCAGGAAGGTAAGGCCACCGACGATAAGGATCGTGCCGACGAGCAGACCAACGAACAGCGGACCATCCGTGGGAAAGGTGCCCGCCGATGCCGGAACGGTCTTCTTGGCAACCAGCGAACCGGCAATTGCCAGTGCGGGGATGATCACCAGAAAGCGTCCCATCAACATGCCGAAACCAAGCGTGATGTTGTACCAGGTCGTATTGCCCGTGAGACCGCCGAAGCCAGAACCGTTATTGGCGGCAGCCGACGTGTAGGCATAGAGGATCTCGGAGAACCCGTGCGGGCCCGCCGTGCCGATCGACGCGACAGCCGAGGGCAGGATGGTGGCTGTGGCGGTGAAGGCAAGCATGGCGAGCGGCAGGCAGAGAATGGCCAGAACCGCCATTTTCATTTCCTTGGCCTCGATCTTCTTACCTAGATATTCCGGTGTGCGCCCAACCATCAGTCCCGCCACGAAAATGGCGATGATGATGAACAGGAGAATACCGTAGAAACCTGCACCGACGCCGCCGACGATCACCTCACCCAGCTGCATGTTGATGAGCGGCACAAGGCCGCCGAGCGCCGTGAAGCTGCCATGCATGGCGTTGACCGCACCGCAGGATGCGGCGGTGGTGATGACCGCAAAGAGCGACGAAAGCGCCACGCCGAAGCGAGCTTCCTTGCCTTCCATGTTGCCGCCGGCCAGGCCGAAGCTATGCATGATCGGGTTTCCGGCCGCTTCCGCCCAATAGGTGATGGCAACGCCGGCGATGAACAGAACGCCCATGGCAGCGAGGATCGCCCAGCCCTGACGAGCATTGCCGACCATGCGGCCAAAAACGTTGGTGAAGGCCGCGCCGATCGCGAAGATCGACACCATCTGGATCATGTTGGAAATGGCATCAGGGTTTTCGAACGGATGCGCCGAATTGGCATTAAAGAAGCCGCCGCCATTGGTGCCGAGCATCTTGATCGCCAGCTGTGACGCAACGGGGCCGACGGCGATCGTCTGCCGCGCACCTTCGAGCGTCTGGGCACCGACATAAGCGCCAAGCGTCTGCGGCACGCCGAGCCATACGTAAACCAGGGTCAGCACGATGCAGGCGGGCAGCAGGATGTAGAGCGTCGAGCGCACCATATCCACCCAGAAATTGCCGATGGCCTTGCCAGACGCGCGCGCGAAAGCGCGGATAAGGCCGATGGCGATCGCCATGCCGGTCGCGGCGGAAACGAAATTCTGCACGGTGAAACCGGCCATCTGGGTCAGATAGGACATGGTGCTTTCGCCGCCATAATTCTGCCAGTTGGTATTGGTGACGAAGCTGACTGCCGTGTTGAACGACAGTTCAGGTCCAACTGCTGCCATTCCTTCCGGATTATATGGCAGCACGCCCTGGAAGCGCATCAGCGCATAAAGCAGGGCAAAGCCGAAGAGGTTGAAGAGGAGCATGGAAACCGCATAGGTCGTCCAGTGCTGTTCCTCGCGCTCGCTCGTCCCGGCAAGGGCGTAAAGGCCACGCTCGACGGGGGCAAGAACCGGCGAAAGCAGGGTGCGTTCGCCACTATAAACACGCGCCATATAGAAGCCGAGCGGCTTCACCAGCGCGACAACGATCCCGCAGAAAAGCAGAACCTGAAACCATCCATTGAGGGTCATGGTATTGAACTTTCAATAAAGCATCGGACCGAAAAATGTCATGCGGTTTTCGGAAAATCCGATGCTCGAACGGCCGCTTCCCGATCAGAAGCGTTCGGGGCGAATGAGAGCATATGTGAGATAGGCGGCGACAAAGACGGTCACGGCACCGCTCAGAACATAATCGAATATCATCTCGACCTCCGCCTAAAGCCGGTCGCAGGCGCGCGTATAGACAAAGCAGAGCGCAAAGAACAACGTCGCCGCGCCGATCAGAATAATGTCCATCATCGATGGGACTCCTTTTTTCACCGAGGAGCCGGACAGGAAGAAAAGCGCCGTCATGTGGGACGTCGCTTTTCATTCTTTCTGGCTGAGAAGGGAACACCATCGCTTCTCACATGGGAGAATGCGCCCAAACCGCATAAAGGTTCGAGACGGCCGCAGATGGAATAAAATAGGAATCCCATAGGAATTCTGGTGCCCGCCAGCGCGGGCACCGTTGCCGCTACTTAGGAGAGCGGGCTGTCCTTGAAAGCGGAAATGATCTTTTCCGCAGGAGTTTTACCGGCAAGCAATGCGGCCAGCAGGATGCGCGCCTGACCCGGACGAAGCGTGGACGAATGGATGGCACCGGCTGCGACGAGATCGTGACCGCCGCCACCGCCGCCGTAACTCGCCACCAGCAGGCCTTCCGGCACCCGGCTGGAAACAACAACGGGCACGCCGCGCTCGGCACAGCGCTTCACGGCCGCCGCGATGCCCGGATTGGCATTGCCGGAACCAAGTGCGGCAAGCACGATGCCGCCGGCACCCGCCTGCAGGCTCGCATCGATATGGGTGGCATCGCAGCCGGGATGAATGGCAACGATATCGACCCGCATAGCGGTGACGGGAGCGGCGAAGTTCAGCCCGCCACCATGCGCCACAGGTCGCGCGGAACGGAAGGCATCCGCAGCATCCGCGCTGCGCTTATAAAGCCCCCATGCCGGCAGACAGCGGCCACCAAAGGATAGGAGCACGCCGCGTTCGACACTCTTCCGATCGAGCGCGGTTTCTATGGCCTGTGCCAGATTGGCCGGCCCGTCCGCATCCGGATGGTCGGCGGTAAACTGTGCGCCGGTGAAGACAACCGGCTTGCTGATGACGTGCTGCAGATGCACGAGCAGCGAGGATTCCTCCATCGCGTCGGTTCCATGCAGAATGACAACGCCCGCCACGGCGGGATCATTCAGCTCGACGCCAACCGCATCGCTGATGCGCTGCATGTCGGCCAAGGTCAGGCTGGAAGAGTCCTTCGCCATCAGATCAACCGGCTTCAGCCGTGCACTGATCTGCGGAACCAGTGCCAGCAGGTCCTCGCCTGAAAGGCTGGGCGTGCTGGCGCCATCGGCGCCACGCCTGCTGGCAATGGTGCCACCGGTGGCGATGACCGCCACCAATGGAGCTTCACCCTGCCCGCTCAATGCGATGCTCCCGCGCCTGCCGCACGCTCACCGGCCAGACGATGGATACGGTCACGCAGCAGATACCAGCCGATTACCAGCGCCGGGATGATGACCAGCAGCGATGCGATCGTCCACGAGCCGATAGGATAGTCAAAAGCCATCAGCACCAGCACACCGAACAGGAAAATGAGCGTGAGGATGCCGGTGTAAGGCGCGCCGAACATGCGGAAATCCGGACGCACCAACTCGCCGCGCTGGGAAAGCTGCCAGAGCTTCAACTGGCAGAGCACGATAACGGCCCATGCGCAGATGATGCCGAGCGCCGAGAGGTTGAGCGCAATTTCGAAGGCGGCGGCAGGTACCACGGCGTTCAGTGCCACACCGAGAACGGTCACGACCGCTGTCACCGCGATGCCGCCATAGGGCACGCCAGCCTTGTTCATCTTCGCAAGCGCTGCCGGAGCCGATCCGGAAACCGCCATCGAATGGAGAATACGACCGGTGGAATAAAGTCCGGCATTGAGCGAGGACAGCACGGCGGTCAGAACGACGAGGTTCATGATCACATCCGCGCCCTGCACGCCGATGGAACCGAAGAAGGTTACGAACGGGCTCTCACCCGCCTTGTAGGCGGTGTAAGGCAGAAGCAGCGTGAACAGCAGCACCGAGCCGACATAGAACACCACGAGACGCAGGACCACGGCGCGGATGGCGCGGGGCATCACCTTGCGCGGGTCTTCGGTTTCGCCAGCCGCCGTACCGATCAGCTCGATCGAGGCATAAGCGAACACCACGCCCTGAATGATGACGAAGGCCGGAAGAATACCGTTCGGGAAGAAGCCGCCATTGTCGGTGATGATGCTGAAGCCGGTAACATGGCCTTCGATGGGCGTGCCGAAGATGACGAAATAAACACCGACGACAAGGAAAATGGCAAGCGCCAGCACCTTGATCAGGCTGAACCAGAATTCCAGTTCGCCGAACACCTTCACCGACAGCATGTTCATCGCCAGCACCACCAGAAGTGCTGTCATCGCAAATACCCACTGGTCGATACCGGCCAGCCACGGAACATATTGCTTGAAGAAATTCATGTAGAGCGCAACAGCGGTCACGTCTGCCACCGACGTCATCGCCCAGTTCAGCCAGTACATCCAGCCGGCGGCGAAGGCCATTTTCTCGCCGTAGAACTCGCGGGCATACGAAACGAAGGAACCGGAACTCGGGCGGTGCATGATAAGTTCGCCGAGCGCGCGCAGCACGAGAAACGCGAAGAAGCCGCAAAGCGCATAAACGAAAACCAGTGCGGGGCCTGCCTGCGCCAGCCGACCACCAGCGCCGAGGAACAGCCCGGTTCCGATCGCGCCGCCGATAGCGATCATCTGGATCTGGCGCGGTTTGAGAGCCTTATGGTAGCCGAGGTCTTCCTCGGCAAAAACCTCTCGTTCGGCGGGCACCTTTTTCACGGATTGCATCGATATTTCTCCTCCCGATGAATTTGCTTTGCAGCCGGCATTACGCCGGAAATCAGAATGGGAACTGGCACAGTCCGCGCTGGGAATATGGCCAGCATGCTCATGCACGCTGTAAAGCTGCATGACAGATTTTTGTCCTCATAATTGCAGATACTGCCATTCGTCAAGGGGATCCGATCATTATTGACCTTCGCAGGACGAGGGACTAAGGTCGAAAAATCTGTAAGACAGCTTTACAGATTTAGATAACGCTTTGAGCCATTGGAGGAAAAAGTGGGCGTGACGCGCAGGGAGCATGATTTGCTCGGAACCAAGGAAATTCCGGCAGATGTTTATTGGGGCGTGCACACGGCGCGCGCGGTGGAAAACTTTCAGATCACGGGCGTGACCATCGGCCACAACCCCTATCTCATCAGGGGATTGGCCTATGTGAAGGAAGCAGCCGCGCTCGCAAATCACGAATTGGGACTGCTCGACAGCGAGCGGATGGAAGCAATTGCCAAGGCCTGCCGCGAAATCCGTGCCGGCGCGCTTCACGATCAGTTCGTGGTCGATGAAATTCAGGGCGGAGCCGGTACCTCCACCAACATGAATGCCAACGAGGTCATCGCCAACCGGGCGCTTGAACTGCTTGGCCACGCCAAGGGCGATTATGCCCACCTTCACCCGAACGATCACGTCAATCTCAGCCAGTCGACCAACGACGCCTATCCGACCGCGATCAATGTCGGGACGATTGAGGCGATCGACGATCTCGCGGCCTCCATGGGCGTGCTGAAAGACGCCTTCGACCGCAAGGCACAGGAATTTTCCGGCTTCATCAAGCTGGGGCGCACGCAGTTGCAGGATGCCGTGCCGATGACACTCGGTCAGGAATTCCGCACTTTCGTGGTGATGCTCGGCGAAGATCAGGCCCGCCTCATCGAATCCGCCGCACTGCTGCATGAGATCAATCTCGGTGCCACCGCCATCGGCACCGGGCTCAATGCACCGCGCGGTTATGCGGCTCTGGCGTGCCAGCATCTGGCCAAGCTGACCGGTCGACCGCTGGTGACGGCGGCTGACTTGATCGAAGCGACGCAGGATCCGGGCGCATTCGTTCACCTCTCCGGCGTGTTGAAACGCGTCGCCGTCAAATTGTCGAAGACCTGCAACGACCTTCGCCTGCTCTCTTCGGGCCCGCGCGCGGGCATCGGCGAAATCACCCTGCCCTCCGTTCAGGCGGGTTCTAGCATCATGCCGGGCAAGATCAATCCGGTCATTCCCGAAGTGGTCAATCAGGTGGCCTATGCGGTGATCGGCAACGATATCACCATCACCATGGCCGCCGAGGCAGGACAGCTTCAGCTAAACGCTTTTGAGCCGATCATCGTGCGCGCCCTTTCCCAGAGCATCAGCCAGCTCAGTGCCGCCTGCCGGACACTGGCGGAACGCTGCGTCGACGGCATCGTGGCCAATCCAGCCATCATGGCGCAGCGTGTGGAGGAATCGATCGGTCTCGCAACCGCGCTTAATCCGCTGATTGGTTATTATGCGGCGACAGAGGTTGCGAAAGAGGCGCTCGCCAGCGGCCGCACCGTGCCGCAGGTGGCTCTGGAGCGCGGGTACCTGACAGCCGAGGAACTGCAGCGGGCGCTGAGCCCCCGGCACCTAGCCAACCTGCCCGCTCTTACGGGTGGCGAGGCCGATCCTCTCCAATGATCGTCGTCACCACCTGCTTCACCTGGCCCAGGTGAAGTTCCATCGCCTCGCGCGCCTCTGGCGCAGAACCCCGCCGGATTGCTTCAACGATCCGGCGGTGCTCGACATTCGATGCGACACGGCGGCCTGCCATCAGGTTCACCATTTCGGACTGCTGGGATAAGGCTTCACGGGCATCGGCCACGACCTTGGCAAACAGCCCGTTGGCCGAAGCTTCCGCAATCGCGCAATGGAATTGCCCGTCCAGCAACACCCAGGGGTGCGGCCTCTCTTCGGCTTCCATCCGGTCACATAGTTCCAGCAGAATCTCCAGTTGGGCGTCGGTGCGCCGCAGCGCCGCCCAGCCGGCAGCCGGCACCTCGATGAAGGGGCGGGCCTCGGTCAGATCGCGGGCGGAATAGGCGCCGTAACTCAGTTCGGAAGGCGGCGTCACCGTCATGACGTAGGTGCCGCTTCCCGTGCGGGTCTGCGTTAACCCCAGAGTCTGGAGAGAGCGCAGCGCCTCGCGGACGATCGGCCGGCTGACGCCATATCGTTCCGCCAGATGGGTTTCGGACGGCAGCCGGGTTCCAACCGCAAGCTGCCCTGAGGTAATGGCGGAGCGGATATCCTCGAACACCACTTCCGCGGCATTCTTGCGATTGATCGGCTTTGCATCCGCAAGCCAATCCGAAAACCCGCCCATATTGCAACCCTCCGGCACCTGTGACCTGTCCTTACCATGGGAGAAGCAGCCGTTTGCAGAATGGCGCTGCTCCCACAGCTAAGCCGATCTTCCTAACACTATCCGCACCGGGGGAACAACGATGGCGGGCATATTTACGGAATTTAGGCGGAAAGCCCTCTATGCCTGCGCCACACCCTCGCGATTGCAAGGGTGTGGCTGTTTATCGGATATCACGCCTTGATTTCCTGTCCTTCCGGCTTGTCATCTTCGCGCGGAATGCGGAACCACGCGACATAGAGCGCCGGCAGGAAAAGCAGCGTGAGCGCCGTGCCGACCACAATGCCGCCCATCATCGCATAGGCCATCGGCCCCCAGAAAATCTCCCGCGATATGGGGATGAGAGCAAGTGTGGCCGCCGCAGCCGTCAGCATGATCGGCCGCATGCGGTGCTCGGTTGCCTCGACAACGGCGCGCCATGCCGAGACCCCCTCGCTTCTCAGATGTTCGATCTGGACGACGAGAATGACCGAGTTGCGGATCAGAATACCGATCAGCGCCAGCACGCCGAGAATGGCGACGAAGCCCATCGGCGCATTGGAGAGCAGCAGCGCCACCACCACGCCGATAAGAGCGGTAGGCGCCACGGCGAAGACGAGAAACAGCCTGCTAAAGCTTTGCAGCTGCAGCATCAGAATGGTCGCCATCGCAAACAGCATCAGCGGCACCACGGCAACGATCGGCGCTTGCGAATCCGCGCTGGATTCCACCGAACCCCCCGTTTCCAGCTTGTAGCCGACGGGAAGCGTTTTCTGGAACGCCTCTATCTTCGGCTTCAATTCCTCCACGATCGTGGCGGGCTGCGTCGGGCCGATAATGGCAGCCTTGACCGTGATCGTCGGAATTCTGTCACGGCGCCAGATGGTCGGTTGTTCCAGCTCGTAACGGAAATTGGCGATAGCCGAGAGCGGCACGGCCTTGCCGTTGGTCGCCGGCAATTGCAGGTTCTGCAATGTTTCGATGGAGCCACGCTCCGCCATCTGCGCCCGCGCCACCACATTGACGAGATAGATGTCATCCCTGACCTGCGTCACCGTGGAACCCTCGACAATGCTGTTCATGGCATTGGCGATATCTTCCGACGAGACGCCGAGCTGGCGGGCCTTGTCCTGCAGCACGTCCACCTTGACCACACGCGTCGGCTCGTTCCAGTCCATGACCATGTTGGACAGCAGCTGATGTTCGCCGACGATGCCCGACAATTGTTGCCCAAGCTCACGAACCTTCTGGATATCAGGACCGCTTAGGCGATATTGCACCGGTTTCCCGACCGGCGGGCCGATATCGAGCAACTTCACGAAGGCGTCAGTGCCGGTAAATGTGCGGTTCAGATAATCCTGCAACTCGGCGCGGACCTTGTCACGCACATCCAGCCCCTTGGTGACGATGACCGTCTGGCCGAAGGTGACGTCAGGTGTCTGTACGTCGAAGGAGAGGATGAAACGCGGCGCGCCTTCACCGACATAGGTAGTCCAATGGTCGATATCCGCGTTCTTCGCCAGCGCTTCCTGCTCGAACTGTGCCATCTGCCGGTTGGTTTCGGCAATCGAGCTGTTCTGCGGCAGGTTCCAGTCAACGATCAGTTCCACGCGGTCTGAGGCCGGGAAGAATTGCTGCTGCACAAGGCTCATGCCGCCGACGGAAAGGCCGAACAGCGCAATCGTGAGAATGATCGTGACCCAGCGCCAGCGCAGCGCCCTGCCCAGAAGCCAGGAGAAGGCGGAGGCAAAACGGCCCTTCTTCTCGTGGTGCGATTTCATCACCTTCGGCAATATCGCGACACCAAGCAGCGGCGTGAACACAACTGCGACGATCCACGACACGATCAGCGAAACGGCGATCACCACGAACAGGGTGAATGTGAATTCGCCTGCCGCGCTGTTGTTGAGGCCGACGGGAATGAAGCCGGCGACGGTGACCAGCGTACCGGTCAGCATCGGGAAAGCTGTCGAAGTATAAACATAGGTCGCCGCTTTTCTGAGATCGTCGCCGACCTCAAGGCGCGCGACCATCATCTCGACGGCGATCATCGCATCGTCGACGAGAAGCCCGAGCGCGATAATGAGGGCGCCCAAGGAGATGCGTTGCAGCGAAATGCCGGTATATTCCATGTAAACGAAGGTGATCGCCAGCACGAGCGGGATCGAGACGGCAACCACCATGCCCGCCCGCAGCCCGAGGCTGATGAAGCTGATGACGAGCACGATGGCAATCGCCTCGAACAGGGCCGAAGTGAAACCGGAGACCGCCTCATCGACCACGGCCGGCTGATCGGATACCCGGTGCACATCGACGCCAACAGGCAAATCCGCCACGATGCGTTTTATCTGCGCATCCAGCTCCTCGCCGAAATGCACGAGGTTCGCACCGGTTTTCATGCCTATGGCAAGGCCGATGGCCGGTTGCCCGTTGAAGCGGAACAGCGAGGACGGCGGATCGACATAACCGCGCCGGATCGTCGCCACTTCCGTCAGTGGGAAGAACCGGTTGTTGACGCGCAGGTTGATGGCCCGCAGGCTGTCTTCCGAGGTGAACTGGCCGCTGACGCGCAGCGCCACGCGCTCCGGCCCGGCATTGACGAAACCGGATTGGGTGACGGCGTTCTGGGATTGCAGCGTCTTGATGATCGATTGCTGATCGATACCGAGCGCTGCGATCTGCCGCGTGGAAAACTCCAGATAGATCGCCTCGTCCTGCGCGCCGATGACATCGACCTTGCCGATATTGTCGACGGTCAGAACCTTCGCGCGTGCATCTTCCACCAGATCGCGCAATTGCCGCTGGCTGAGACCATCGCTGGTGAAGGCGTAGATATTGCCATAGACATCGCCGAAACGGTCGTTGAAGAACGGGCCCACGACGCCCGAGGGAAACTCACCCTTGATGTCCCCGATCATGTTGCGCACCCGCACCCATGTCGGCTCTACATTCTTCGCCTTGGTTTCCGGCACGAGTTCAACGAAAATCGTCGTCCGGCCAGCCACCGTCTGGCTGCGCAGATGATCGAGGCTGTCGAGTTCCTCGAGCTTCTTCTCGATCCTGTCCGTCACCTGCCGGGCCACTTCTTCCGCCGAGGCGCCGGGCCATTGGGCGCTGATCACCATCGTCTTGATGGTGAAATTCGGATCTTCCTCACGCCCGAGGTTGAGGTAGGAGAAAACGCCGGCAAGAACGAAGACCAGCATGAAATACCAGACGAGCGAACGGTGCTCGAGCGCCCAGTCGGAGAGATTGAATTTCTTCACAGACGGACCTCCTGATCGATCCTGATGGCTTGTCCATCCCTAAGCTTGTGGACGCCGGCGCTGGCGACACGTTCGCCGGGCTTGACGCCGCCGGTGATGCGCACGCTGCCGCCTTCAACGGGTTCGCCCTCCAGTGTGACCGGACGCAAAGTCACCGTGGCGGTGTCGGTATTGACGATCCAGACACCCCATCCACTATCGGTTTTCAGCAGGGCTGAGGAAGGAAGCTCGATCTGCGGTTCGGATGCGGCAAGTGCCGAGGCCGTGACGACGGATCCGAGCCGGAATGCCGGCGGCGCATCCTGCAGGCTGATTTTCGTGCGGCGCGTGCGCGTCGCCGTTTCTGCTTCCGGTGCGATCTCACGCACCACGCCGGTCGTGTGTATTTTCGGATCGAGCTGCAAGGCGATCTCGAAGGTCGATCCGATCTCCAGCCTCTGCGCCGCAAATTGCGGAACGTCGATCACCACATCGCGCACTTCCGGGCGGGCGATGGTTACAACCGTCTGGCCAGCCGAGACGACCTGACCGATTTCGCCTGACGTTGCGGTTACCACGCCGTCGAATTCCGCATGCAGCTGCGTATAACCCAGCTGCTCTTCGGCCTTGTCCAGATTTGCACGGGCTTTGGCGACGGCGGCATTCGCAGTTCGTGTGGCCTGTTCGGCCTCTTCAAGTGCTGCTTCCGTGCCGCTGCGCGCCTCCGCCAGCACGCGCTGGCGCTGCTCGGTCGTCACCGCATTCGCCAATTGCGCTTCGGCATTGGAGAGGTCCGATTGCGCACTCTTCACCGAAAGTTCGAGCGCGAGCGGATCGATCGACGCCACCACATCACCTTTCTTGACCAGATCGGCCACATCGACGTTGCGGGCAATGATCCGGCCAAGAACACGAAAACCGAGATCGGTCTGAATGCGCGACTCCACCGTGCCGGTCAGCCGCAACGCATCGGCGGGCTTCTCTTCCACAACGACGGAAAGAACCGGGCGCGGCGCTTCAGCCGGGGCTTCCTGCTTTTCCTGACAGGACGAGAGTGCGACCACCGGAATCAGCAGAAACAAGCTTCTGTTTATCTTGAACATTATTGTGCCTGCCCCTTTTCATAGGCGACCTTTTCACCGGTGCGGAGAAATTTGGTCCCGCTGGTCACGACGAGATCGCCGGGAAGAAGCCCTCCCGCGACGACGAATTGACCCGTCTCGTAATCGGCGACCTCGACCCTGCGCATGGCGATTTCCGAGGATTGCGGATCGACCACCCAGACGGCAGGAAGGCCGTTCTGCGACGCCATTGCCGACCAGGGAAGCTCGATCGCATCGACCTGTTTGAAGCGGAAATGGCCTGAGACCGGCGCGCCGAGCGGCATGGTCAGATCACCGTTGAGGCCAACCTTGACCCTGATCGTTCCATTGTCCGGATCGATCGTCGGGGAAACCTCCCGCACCGGCGCCTCGACGCTGCGGGTGGGGTCCGACAGGAGGCTGACATTGACGAGATTGTCGATGTCGCGCTCGAGGAACAGGGACTCGTAGACATCGAAAACCGCATCACGCGGCCCGTCATGCGCAAGCGTGAAGACGAGCTGGGCCGCCTGCGCCACCTGACCAACCTCGACATTGCGCGCCGTGATCACGCCATCCGCATCTGCCCTGAGCTCGGTATAGGACAGTGCATCGCGCGCCGTATCCAGCTGCGCCTGTGCCGATCTGACCGCCCCTTGCGTGGTGAGCAGGGTTTCCTGCGCCTTGTCGACCGCGGAGCGCGAAGTTACCTGCGTCTTGAAAAGGCTTTGCTGGCGGTCGAATGCCAGCTGCGCCTGCGTCATCTGCGCTTCGGCGGATTGCAGGTTGGCGAGAGCAACGTCGATATCCGCCTTCTGTTCCTCAGGGTCGATGCGGGCGAGCAATTGGCCGGTCTTTACCCCCGCGCCCACATCCACCAGCCGCTCGGTAATCTTGCCGCTGACCCGGAAGGACAGGTCCGTCTGAACCCGCGCCCTCACCTCACCGGTGATGACGCTGCCGCGATCGACCGGCTTTTTCGTCGCCGCGACGACATCGACGGTACGCAGCGGCTTTTCGGCGGGCGGCTCTTCATTGCTGCAGGACGACAAGGCGAAAATGCTGCCGACCGCCACTGCCAAAAGAATGCTTTTCATGGTGACCTCTTGATCTTCGCCCCATCCTATAATATTTGACTGACTGAATAGTCAATGAAATTCTTATGCCACCAATCGGGAACTGTCCGGACGTCAAACCGGGCTCCCCGAATGATCATTCCGACTTTGCCCGGCGCGCGCCTTCGGACGCATCGGGGGATGCTCTGACATACTGAACCACGCACCGCGTCTTGTAAAAATCGATTCCGGTTTTTACGGCGGTGCTGTAGGCAAGCCACCTGTCATTTCCGCCGATTGCGACGGACAAAAGGGCACGCGCCGAAAAATACGCAAGGATCCGGGTTATGGCGAAAGCAAAACTGACACGCGCAGAACAGAAGATACAACGTCCGTTGCAAATTCTCGATGCCGCATTCGAGGAATTCACCAAAAGGGGATTTACGGCGACCCGGGTCGAGGACATTGCCGAGCGAGTAGGGGTGACGAAAGGTACGGTCTACGTCTATTTCGAAACCAAGGAAGCGCTTTTCGAGGCAATGATCGAGCACGTCTCCGCGCCGTTCCAGGAGGAATTCAGGGCCTATGCCCGCACTTCCGACGATCCCGTCGAGGAACTTCGCCTGCTGCTCGAATTCCTGTTCGACGCCTTCGTCGACAACAGAAGAATGCGGGAACTCTTCCGCTTCGTCGTCGCGGAAGGTGCAAAGTTTCCTGATCTCATCGACCGACACCACGATGTGTTGATGGCGCCGGTGCTGGCACACATCGACGCGATCCTAGAGAAAGGCGTGGCGAAGAAAAAGTTTAAAGCCAACCCCACCGAACTCGCCAAGGTCGTCTTGTCACCCATCATCGGGACCTTGGTTTTCAGGCTGATTTTCGACGACCGGCGCACTCTGGACAGGCAGGCGGTTCTGGAGATTCACCTCGAACTGATCATGCGCGGGCTATTGGAATAATTGGCACTCTCTTGCCGAACAGAGCGAGGACCGAGAACTTCTCCGACCCGTTGCCCAAGCCAGCGGCATCGATATTGAAAAACCCCGCGCTGTTTGCCGAGCGCGGGGGAAACCGAACTTAGACGTCCAGCGTGGTCTGATGCTCCCAGGCGGTGAACTGCGAGCAATAGCTGTTCCATTCACCCTGCTTGAGCTTCAGATAGGCCTTCGAGAATTCGACGCCCAGCGCCTGCTGCAATTCCGTATCCTTCTCATATTCGCGTAGCGCATCGAGAAGATTGAGCGGCAGTTTCGGTGCATTCGTCACCTTATGGCCTTCACGATACATGTCGATATCATGATGCGGACCGGGATCGGCCTGCGAGCGGACACCGGAGAGGCCGGCGGCGATGATGATGGCCTGCAGCAGATAGGGGTTCACGGCGCCATCCGGCAGGCGCAGTTCGAAACGCCCCGGCCCCGGCACGCGCACCATGTGGGTGCGGTTATTGCCGGTCCAGGTGACCGTGTTCGGTGCCCAGGTCGCACCAGAAATGGTGCGCGGTGCGTTGATGCGCTTGTAGGAATTGACCGTCGGATTGGTGACGGCCGCAAGAGCGGACGCATGTTTCATGATGCCGCCGAGAAACGTCTTGCCCTTGGCCGACAGGCCAAAAGGCATTGCCTTGTCGGCGAAGGCGTTGACCTTGCCGTCGAGATCCCAGACCGAAATATGGGCATGGCAGCCATTGCCCGTCAGCCCCTTGAAAGGCTTCGGCATGAAGGTGGCGCGCAGCCCATGCTTTTCGGCAACGGATTTGACCATGAACTTGAAGAAGGAATGTTTGTCTGCGGTCTGGAGCGCATCGTCATATTCCCAGTTCATCTCGAACTGGCCGTTCGCATCCTCATGGTCGTTCTGGTAGGGCTTCCAGCCAAGCTCCAGCATATAATCGCAAATCTCGGCGATCACGTCGTAACGGCGCATCACCGCCTGCTGGTCGTAGCACGGCTTTTCCGCCGTATCGTATTCGTCGGAGATTTTGGTGCCATCCGGTGAAATCAGGAAGAACTCCGGTTCCACGCCGGTTTTGACCCGCAGCCCTTCTCCGGCCGCTTCGGCGATGAGTTTTTTCAGAACGACACGCGGCGCCTGCTCCACCGGCTGGTCTTCCATGACACAATCGGCGGCGACCCAGGCGACATCTTTTTTCCAGGGAAGCTGGATGACCGAAGAGGCATCCGGCACGGCGAAAAGATCGGGATGCGCCGGCGTCAGATCGAACCATGTGGCGAAACCGGCAAAACCCGCGCCGTCTTTCTGCATATCGCCGATGGCTTCTGCGGGAACCAGCTTGGCGCGCTGGCCACCGAAGAGATCAGTATAGCTGATCATGAAATATTTGATGCCTTTTTCGGCAGCAAATGTGGAGAGGTCCAGTGTCACGTCATTCCCCTTTTTTTGAATATCAGACACTTCATCGAAAAAGGACGGGCACATCCTCCCAAATGTGCCCGCCCGTCTGTTCAGTATTTTTAAAAGCTGCCTTTCCCCGGGAACCAGTTTGTTCCCGCCAGCGGCACCTGTGCCATTGCAGCAGCCTCCATCGTCAGCGCCACCAGATCTTCCGGCTCCAGATTGTGGAGGTGGTTCTTGCCGCAGGCGCGCGCGATGGTCTGCGCTTCCAGCGTCATCACCTTCAGATAGTTGGCAAGGCGGCGACCGGCCGCGATTGGATCGAGACGCGCGGCAAGTTCCGGGTCCTGTGTGGTGATGCCGGCGGGGTCTTTGCCCTCGTGCCAGTCATCATAAGCGCCGGCGGTGGTGCCAAGCTTCCGGTACTCATCTTCCCAATGTGGATCGTTATCACCCAGCGCCACCAGCGCCGCCGTTCCGATGGCGACTGCATCTGCACCGAGCGCCAGCGCCTTGGCGACATCAGCACCTGAGCGAATACCGCCGGAGACGATCAACTGCACCTTGCGGTGCATGCCCAGATCCTGAAGCGCCTGCACGGCAGGGCGAATGCAGGCAAGTGTGGGCATGCCGACATTTTCGATAAAGACATCCTGCGTGGCCGCCGTTCCGCCCTGCATGCCATCAAGCACCACCACATCGGCACCGGCCTTCACCGCCAGCGCCGTGTCATAATAAGGGCGCGCACCGCCGACCTTGATGTAGATCGGCTTTTCCCAATCGGTGATTTCGCGCAGTTCGAGTATCTTGATTTCCAGATCGTCCGGCCCGGTCCAATCAGGATGACGGCAGGCGGAACGCTGGTCGATGCCCTTCGGCAGGTTGCGCATATTGGCGACACGATCGGAAATCTTCTGGCCAAGCAGCATGCCGCCGCCGCCCGGTTTCGCGCCCTGGCCGACAACGACCTCGACGGCGTCCGCACGGCGCAAATCCCTAGGGTTCATGCCGTAACGCGATGGCAGATACTGGTAAACCAGCGTCTGGCTGTGGCCCCGCTCCTCATCCGTCATGCCGCCATCACCCGTCGTGGTGGAGGTGCCGGCAATCGTCGCACCGCGGCCAAGCGCCTCCTTGGCGTTGCCGGAAAGCGCACCGAAGCTCATGCCGGCGATTGTGATCGGGGTTTTCAGCGTGATCGGCTTCTTGGCGAAGCGCGTTCCCAGCGTGACGGTCGTGTCGCATTTCTCGCGGTAACCTTCGAGCGGATAACGCGAGATGGAAGCACCGAGAAACAGCAGGTCGTCGAAATGCGGAACCTTGCGCTTGGTGCCCGCGCCGCGAATATCGTAAATGCCGGTCGCCGCCGCACGGCGGATTTCCGCCAGCGTATGATCATCAAAGGTTGCGGATTTACGCGGTGGGGTGAAGGGGTTGTGATAGCTCATCGGAAAATCCCTCGCCTCAATACGCGTCGGCGTTGTCGATGTTGAAATTGTAGAGCGTGCGGGCCGAACCGTAGCGTTTGAACTCACTCGGGCTGACATCGGTGACGCCAGCCTTTTCGAGAAGTTCGGCTAGTTTCTCCAGATGTTCGGGCCGCATTTCCTTTTCGATGCAATCGGCACCCAGGCTTTTCACCGAGCCACGCACAAAGAGCTTCGCCTCATAAAGGGAATCGCCGAGCGCATCGCCCGCGTCACCACAGACGACGAGATGGCCGGACTGGCCCATGAAAGCGGACATGTGGCCGATATTGCCCTTCACGACGATATCGATGCCCTTCATGGAAATACCGCAGCGGGAGGCGGCATTGCCCTTGATGACGAGAAGCCCACCACGACCGGTGGCGCCGGCATATTGCGAGGCGTCGCCTTCAATGACGACAGTGCCGGACATCATGTTTTCTGCGACACCCGGTCCGGCCGAGCCGTGAACCGTGACAGTGCCACCATCATTCATGCCGGCGCAATAATAACCGACCGAACCGCGCACATCGACGATCACGGGGCTGTCGATGCCGACAGCGACGGCATGGTGACCGCGCGGATTGACGACTTCGAATTGGGTGTCGTTTACGCCGGAGGAAAGGCCGTGCAGCGCACTGTTGAGTTCACGCAGCGGCGCGTGGGAGAGATCAAAAACTGGCATGGATTATGACTTTCGCAATATGCGCCAATGACGGTTTCAGGCAGCCTTTTCATGGTCCCAGAAATAGACGGTCGCCGGTTCCGGCTCCCAGACGCGGGCATTTTCAATACCGGGCAGATTGACCAGCGCGCGGTATTCGGAGCCGAAAGCAACATATTGGTCGGTCTCGGCCATCACTGCCGGCTTGCAGGCGATGGGATCGCGCACCACGCCGAAACCGGATTTGGTGCCCACGACGAAGGTGAAGAAACCGTCGAGATCATCAAGCGCGCCGGTCAGCGCCTCGCCCAGGTCCTTACCCTTGGCCATTTCCGCCGTGAGGTAGGCGGCGGCTACTTCCGAGTCGTTCTGTGTCTCGAAAGTCATGCCCTCGCGCACCAACTCGCGACGCAGATTGTTATGGTTGGAGAGCGAACCGTTATGCACCAGGCACTGGTCCGCACCGGTGGAAAAGGGGTGCGCACCGAGCGTGGTTACGGCAGATTCCGTCGCCATGCGGGTGTGACCAATGCCGTGGCTGCCGGCCATGGAGCGCACGTCGAAACGGGCGACGACATCCTTCGGCAGACCGGTTTCCTTGTAGATTTCGACGCTATCGCCGGAACCCATGACCCGGATATCCGGACGGATGACGGTGAGAACCGCGCGAATGCCGTCGAGCTTATCGGAGGGAATATCCAGCACCGCATGGGTGCTTTTCACCGTGACCGAGGCCTCGACGCCATTTTCTTCCAGCGCTTCGGTCAGGCCGGAGAAATCGGTGGCAGGATCGGCCGACTGGACGGTCACCTTCGCCCTGCCATCGGCAACGCTTCCATAGATGGCGATGCCGGCAGAGTCCGGCCCGCGATCCGTCATGGTGACGAGCATGTCCGAAAGCAGCTCACCCAGCTGTGGTTCGAGGCTTTTGTCTTTCAGGAATAGTCCAACAATGCCGCACATCGACAGGCACCTCCATTCGTTTCTGAATGAAGGGCTAACATGCGAAATTTCACAAATCAACTATCAGGAATATTTTTTTCTTCTAAGGCAACTTATCAATCATTGGCCAGCCGCCTTTGTGGATAGGAAATGATCGACAGATAGCGGGCGGGGAGTTTCACCAGCTCCTCCGGCCCATGCGGCGCATCGGCATCGAAAAACAGGCTGTCGCCGGCCTGCATGGTGAAAAGCTGCTCGCCATGGCGATAAACCACCTCTCCCTCCAGCATGTAGAGAAACTCCATGCCCTCATGCTGGAAGGTCGGAAACACGTCCGAGTCTTTCGTCAGAGTGATGAGATAGGGCTCGACCGTCACGCCGCTGGTATTGTTGTCGATATGGCCCAGCAGGCTGTATTGATGGCCGGCGCGGGTGCCTCTGCGTTCGATGTTCACCCCTTGCCCCGCCTTGACGAAGGTGGCGCTGCGCGGCTCCTCGAAGCCGCGAAAGAACGCGGTGATCGGCACGCCCAATGCCCTCGAGAGAGTCTGCAACGTGGTGAGCGACGGGGAGATATTGCCGTTTTCGATCTTTGAGAGCATGCCCACGGATACGCCGGTAGCGGATGCGAGATCGGTGACCGTGATACCGAGCTTCTTGCGATAGGCACGCACCTCATGGCCGATCGCCATTTCGAGATTATTGACCCTCGGCTCGCGAACCGCATGCGGGTCCTGCGATAGAAGCGCAGGCTCGGTCTTCGTGCTGTCCTTTGCCATGGGGTCCTCCGGCATGAAGTGTTTTCCCTTCTTTATAGGAAAACTATTTTAATTCGGAGGAAATCTTTGCCGCACCACATTGGCAAAATCCCCTGGGCGGCAATAGTCGCCTTGCCGCTGGAAAGATCAAAGACGGCGCGGGTAGAAAACGAACACTCCTCCGATGCCAGCCCCCAGGCATCCCCACTTACGACCAGGGTGTCTCCATTTGAGGGGTGGTGGTGTGCAGCATGTTCCCTATGACGGCAAGCAGGCGGTTAAGTGGCCGATCATCACGATAGAACGGGACCACAGCACGAACACGCCGATAGAGCGCATCGGTGCCCGGCGCCATGCCACATTTTTCCGGTTGGATGTCATAAGCCTGCGCAGCGCTCATGATCTCGATTGCGAGGATCGTTTCCAGATTGGCGACGATTGAAAGCGCCTTGTCGGCAGCCGGCGTGGCGTGGGTGAGAATGTCTTCCTGCAATGCGGAGGTTATGCCGCCATCGAGGCTTGCCGGTGCTGCCAGCCGCCGGTTTTCTGCCGCCAGGGCCGCTGCCGTATATTGAATGATCATGAAACCGGAGCAAACGCCGCTGCCTTCCGCCAGAAACGCCGGTAAGCCGCTGACCAGCGGGTTGACGAGACGATCGATCCGGCGTTCTGAAATGCTTGCCAGCTCCGCCGCGGCAACGGCGAGGCCATCCATGGCAAGCCCAAGTGCCGCACCAACGGCATGGGCCTGCGAATGCACTTCCGGCGCATCCGGCGACCCGGCGACGACCGGATTGTCCGTAACACTCGCCAATTCACGGTTCACCACGTCACCGATCTGCATGACACTATCGCGGACGGCGCCATGGATTTGCGGTACTGCACGAAGGCTGAGCGGATCCTGCGTGCGCGAACCCGCCGACCGAGCCAGCAGAGGGCTGCCCGCAAGCAAATGGCGAAGATTGTTTCCGACAAGCTGAAGCCCTGCGGAGACACGCAGAGCAAGCGGTGACGCTGCGAAGGGATCGGATTGCGCTCCGAGGTTTTCGTAGGTCATCGCGGCCGCCGCATCCGCCCAGTCCAGCAGGCTTTCCATGCGCGCCAATGCCAGACATGCAAGCCCGGTGGCACAAGGCGTTCCGTTGACGAGGCTTAAGCCCTCCTTGGCCAGAGGCACAAGCGGCAGAAGACCGACTGCCGCCAGCGCTTGTCGGCCGTCAAGTCTTTCGCCTTTATGGATCGCATCGCCTTCGCCGATCAGGACCAGCCCGATGGACGCCGCGTGCGTGAGGTATCCGACCGAGCCGCGCGAGGGGATGACAGGCAGCACATCCGCGTTCAACAGGGCAAGCAACGCTTCGACGGTTTCCACCCTTATGCCGGAGAAACCATGGGCAAAATTGACGATTTGCGCGGCCATGACGGCACGGGTTTTCTCCCGTTCCAGCGGTTCTCCGACGCCGCAGGAATGGCTGAGCAGGATGTTGCGCGACAGAGCCTGCTGCCGGTCCTCATCTACGATAACATCGCAGAGGGCGCCAACGCCGGTATTGATGCCATACCCGCGCACGCCCTTAGCAACGAGCGCCTCGACAATATCTCGCGCGGCGGAGATGCGTGCCCAGGCGGCATCCGCCAGGGAGAGCCGGGCACCTTTCGCCACGGCGGCGATATCCCGCCAGGAAGCACCGCGATCGATGACGACGGTCTCAATCATGATGGGCATGTCCGGCAGCATTTCCAGCACCGGCACGGCGCTGCACGAACCGGGCGACATAGTCGCTGGCGGGGCGATTGAGAATATCGTCCGGTGTTCCGACCTGCACCAGCTTTCCGTCCTTCAGGATCGCGATCTGTGCACCGATGCGCAGCGCCTCATCGAGATCGTGGGTGATGAAGACGATTGTTTTCGAAAGGTTCTTTTCCAGTTGCAGAAGCTGGTCCTGCATATCCGCGCGGATCAGCGGGTCGAGGGCGGAAAACGCTTCGTCCATCAGGATAACGTCGGTATCGGCGGCAAGCGCACGGGCAAGGCCGACACGCTGCTTCATGCCGCCGGAAAGCTGATGCGGCATCTTGTTCTCGTAACCGGCAAGCCCCACCGTCTCGATCCATTTCATGCCGATAGGGTCCGCTTCCGCCGTGGAAAGACCACGCACACGCTGGCCGTAGATGACGTTCTGAAGGACGGTGCGATGCGGCATCAGCCCGAAATTCTGGAACACCATGCTGACGCGGCGATTGCGGAAGCTTCGCAGGTCCTTTGGGTTCAGATCGAGCACATTGCTGCCGCCGACGAGAATTTCACCGCTTGTCGGCTCGATCAGGCGGTTGATGTGGCGAACGAGGGTCGATTTTCCGGAACCGGACAGCCCCATGATGACAAAGACGCGGCTGCCGGCGATATCGAGGCTGACATTGTCGAGGCCAACGCTGCAACCGGTCTTGGCCAATATCGCGGCCTTGTCGACACCGTCGCGGGTCATGGCGAGTGCGGTCTTCCAGTTGCTGCCGAAAATCTTGGAAACGTTACGGATTGCAATATCAGTCATCGCCGCGTTCCTTCCGGCTGGATTGGCCAAAGCCCTGCGTAATACGATCAAGCACGATTGCGAGAATGACGATGCCAAGCCCCGCTTCGAGACCCTTTCCGACATCGAGCGTCTGAATTCCGTTCAAAACCTGTTCCCCCAGTCCGCGGGCGCCGATCATGGACGCGACCACCACCATGGAAAGCGCCATCATGATCGTCTGGTTCAGACCCGCCATTATCGTCGGCGTGGCAAGCGGAAGCTCGACCCCGAACAGGATTTGCGACGGGCTGCCGCCAAAAGCGGTCGCCGCCTCCACCACTTCGCTGTCGACCTGCCGGATGCCGAGATCGGTCAGGCGTATCAATGGCGGCACGGCGTAGATGATGGTCGCGAGGACCGCCGGCACCTTGCCTAGACCAAACAGCATGATTGCCGGAATGAGATAAACGAAGCTCGGCATCGTCTGCATGACGTCGAGAACGGGTAACGTTATGCGCCGCATGATCTGGCTCTTGGCGAGCCAGATACCGACCGGCACGCCGATGACGACGGAAATCAGGCTGGCGATGAGCATCAGCGCCAATGTCTGCATCGTCAGGTCCCAGAGGCCGAGAGCGCCGACGATCAGCAACATGACCCCAACCATGAGAACGAGCGAGATTTTGCGGGCGGCAAACCATGCAAGCGCCAGAAACGCGATGAAAACCACCCACCACGGCAGACCGCGCAATATCCATTCCATGAACAGGATGACCTGCAGAATGGTCTGCGAAATCGCCTTGAACACGAAACCGTAATTGACCACCAGTGTCTGGACGAATTCGTTGATCGGGCCGCGAACGGAAATATGAAAAGTTTCAGGAAACATCGGGTAACGCCCTCGTACGTTGCCGTTTTCCGTCCTCGACGGGTTCCGGCCCTGACGGGAAAAGAAAAGGCCGCGCGCCCAAACCGGTGCGCGGCCCCGCGATTGCTACTTGACCGCCGCTTCGATACGAGTCTTGGCCTCCGGTGACACCCATGCGCCCCAGATATCGGCCTTGGTCTTGAGGAACCGCGTCGCTGCGGCAACCGCATCGGTCTTCTCGTCAACCATATAGGCGAGGCTGGAATTGACCTCGTCGAGCGGGAAAGTGGCTTTGCCGAGGACTTCCATAATATCAGGGGCGGCCTTGGCGAAATCACTGTTAACGCCGTAGGCGACCTCGACGGCCGGGAATGCGCATCCGGCCTCGCGTTTACCGTCGGCGCTCGTCAGTTCCTTCCAGCAAGCCTCGGTGTAAGCAGGCTCGGCAAGCTGCACCAGCTTGTATTTGCCCATGATCGCCGTCGGGTTCCAATAGTAGAACAGGATCGGGTCACCCTGGAGATAAGCGGAGCTGATCGCCGCATCCAGCGCCGTGCCCGTGCCGGGACGGAAGTTCACATAGGGCTTGTCGAGCTTGTAGGCCTCAAGCTTGGCGGTATTGACGCCCTCACAGGTCCAGCCCGACGGGCAATTGAGGAAACGTCCCTTGGACGGCTCTTCCGGATCCTGGAACAGCGCAACGATCTTGGGATCGGAAAGCTGCTCGACACTTTTCAAGTCGGGGGCCTTTGCCGCGATGCCCTTGGCGGCATCACCCTTAATCACGTATTCGGGAACGAACCAGCCCTCGGAGGCACCCACGAAGGTCTTGCCGACCGAAGTCACTTTCCCTGCGGCAGCGGCCTTGTTCCAGACATCGGACCGGCCGATCCACTCTTCAGCGAAAATCTGCACGTCGTTGTTGGCGGTCGCCTGTTCCAGCGTCACGGAATTGCCGGGAATGGAATCGACCTTGCAATCATATCCCTTGGACAGGATGGTCTTCATGACTTCAGTAATGAAGGAGCCGCTTTCCCAGTCGATGCCGGCAAAAGTGACGGTCTTTCCCTCTCCGCAGTAGCTGGCGGCATGGGCAGAACCCATCGGCAGCGCCGCAAGCAGGGCGGTGGTGGCAAGCGCGAATTTCAATTTTGTATTCAACATTTTATTCCCCTTTTGATTGATGATTGGCATTTCTATCGGCACAAACTTATGCGGTACCGCTACGGGTTCTCCCGGACATGTAGGCATGGAGCGATGCTGGATTAGCCGGACAAATCATGGTTTGCCCGTTCGCAATATGAGAAGCGGTGTTTCACCGGAATGTATGTGGGTTCGGGCGCTGATTCCCTGTCGACGGCGAGGAAATGCGCCATAGCGACCCAGGTTACTTACCTTAAGTTCACTATACAACTTCGCAGAAGTCACGTCGATTTCGGAGACCCGCGGCCTTATGGCCAAGTGATCTTCCAGCACTTTCCACGAGCAAAAATCGTCATCGCCCGTTCTGGATGCCTTCGCAAATCCGGCCGCCGCGGGACGAAACGAGCAAGCGCGCATAGGCGTCAATGGAAGCGTGGGCGATACGTAAAAATGCTCATTCATAGCCCGTCCCCCTTAATATCGGAGACAATGGACCTGATTTCTCCCTCAGAGCCGATTGGCATGCGAACATCCTCACCTCAGTCATCCGCGAGAAAATGTGCTCGCAAAAGATTGACCCTTCCACCCTTCATTGGGCGCCTCGCAAGTTGTATATGTAACTTTGCATGGTTTTAGAAGACAAGCAAGTGGAAAGATGATATTTTACATACGCCGCCAACTCTGATTATATTTTAGGCAGCCGACTGTTTTTTAGGGAGTTCCAATGCCGTCCGTGATCGAAAGTCGCCTTTCCGTATCCAGCGAACACCCTTCTCTGCCGCTCTATGAGCGCGTGAAAACGCAAATCAAGGAAAAGATCGCCAGCGGCGAATGGCCCTTGCACCACAGGGTTCCCTCGGAAAACGAGATGGTGGAAACGCTGGGCGTCAGCCGGATGACGGCAAACCGCGCCCTGCGGGAACTTGCCACCGAAGGCGTCATCGTGCGCGTTCAGGGGCGAGGCTCGTTCGTTGCCTTGAAAAAGCGAAGCGCCGGCATGATGGGCGTGCGCAATATCGCGGACGAGATCAAGGAACGCGGCTCTTCACACCTGCCTAATCTGATACTGGCGCAAACCGAGGTATGCGGTCCCGAACTTGCCGCCGCGCTGGAGATCGAAGTGGGATCGAAGATCTTCCACTCGATCATTGTCCATCACGAGGACGACGTGCCGATCCAGCTGGAAGACCGCTTCGTCAATGCGGAAGTCGCCCCGGAATATCTCCGGCAGGATTTCAGTTCCCTGACCCCGAATGCGTATCTGACGGCGGTGGCGCCGATCTCCCGCACCGAACAGTTCATCGAGGCCGCAGCGCCTCAACCCTGGGAATGCAAACTGCTAGCGATTGGCCGGCACGAACCCTGCCTTCAGGTGCGGCGTCGAACCTGGTCCTCCAGCCATGCGGTAACGTCCGTGCGGCTATTATATCCAGGCACCCGCTATCGGCTCGAAAGCCAGGAATAGGAAATCTCCCCGGACGCGCCTGTCACGAATGGCTTTTGCCGACATCCCCACTCACCGGTTGGGCTTCGGTTCGCGCAGCGTTCGTCGTCACGATAGCGGTAAAATCGTTCTGGGCCGCGTAGATTAGCCGTTCCAGATCCGGGTAGCCTGTCGGTTCCAGCTCTCTGGCTTTCAGGACCAGTCGACGATGAACGATAAGACGGTCGTCCTGTTTCTCGTATCCCGCCGTGTAAAAGCCGACCTCATCGCGAATGTCGACGTCTTTCGGAAGGATAGCAATGCTCATATCCGGAGGAAGCGCCACGCTGTGTCGTATCGGAAACGACGAAACCACCCTGGCTGGCGGTGGTAAGGGGAAGCGCAGCGGGATGCATCGCCATTGGCTACGGCAGGCTGGTGGCAAACAATCGAAAGCCGCTGACGTCACTGTGCGGTCAATAACACTCTTCAACGGTCCAGTTCACCGGCACTTCGGCAATACTCGCACTTGGAGGAAGCGAAAGAATCGTCCGTATCAGAATGGCGATGTCTTCCGGCCTCGTCAGTTCCTCTTCCGATGCGCTGGCAAGTCCCTGGGCCATATCGGTGGCGACATAACTTGGGCAAATGGCCGTGGACCGAATACCGCTTTCCTTGCCGCACTGGCGTAGCGCCTGCGAAAGTGCCGTAAGCGCAAACTTCGACATCCCGTAAAGACCGGCGCCTGCGGAGCGCACGCGTTTGCCTGATAGTGACGACATCACGACTATCCGGCCCGGTTTTTTCTGAAGATGAGGCCAGGCAAGTTGGCTCAGCCGCATCGGGGATTTGACGTTGACGGCGAACATCATGTCAAAGTCTTCGTCGGTGGCCTCGAGCACCGTACGCTTCATCATGATGCCGGCATTCAGCACGAGGCCGTCTATGCCGCCAAAATGCGAGATAGTCTCCGCGACCCACTCCTTCTCCGACCCCGGATCGAGCGCATCGTATCGACAGTTGAGAACCGACGCGCCGGAAAACTTCGAAACGGAAGTGTCTCGCATGCCAAGGCTGACGGCCCAGCCCGCATCCAGCATTGCCTGGGCGGCGGCGGCACCGATTCCACGCGAGGCCCCGCTGATCATGACGACCGGTTTCATGCAATCTGACATATTCCCAACCTTTGAGGCGTTATGCGGCTTTGGCGAAATTTGGCCGTAGCCGGGAGATGTGGAACGGTTTCGGATCGACGAGCGGCGTCGTTCCCATCACGATATCAGCCATCAACTGTCCCGCGCCCGGGCCGATGCCGAAGCCGTGGCCAGAGAAACCGGACGCAATATGAAAGCCGGGCACTGAAGCCACTTCGCTGATGACAGGCACGGCATCCGGCGTGACATCCATCATTCCGGCCCATTCATTGACGATCTTGGCCTTTGCAAAAGCCGGATACGCCTGCGCCAGCTTGGCGAGCGCCTTGCGATTAAAGGACTGCGCCGGAACCGGGTCGAGCGTTCTCACAGTCTCGAAAGGTGTCCGCTGATCGAGGCTCCACGACCTCGGCACAGACATTTCCTTGATAAAATCTTTCCCAACCCGAAGCTTGAGTTCGCGCCACGTCTGCACGAAGGACGGCATATATTCGGCAAACAGCCGGAAACTGTCGGGCACGATGTTGGCGATGTTGGCATTGCGCAATGCGATGGTGTAGTCGCCATCCAGACGCTTGCGGTAGGAAAAGTCGGAGGCAGCGACCGGCATGTCCGAAATGCCTTCCACGCCGGTCACGCGGGCAACGGTGCCCATGACCTTGAGCTGCGGGAAATCCAGTCCCATGTTTCCGGCAAACAGCCGCGACCAGACACCGCCCGCCAGAACGACCGAGGAGCAGGCAATTCGCCCCCGTTCCGTCACGACGGCGGATATTTTGCCCGCACTTCGCTCAACACCTCTTGCCGCACATTGCGTGAGAATGCGTGCCCCGGCGCGGCGCGCGGCATCGGCCATGGCAACTGCCGCAATCGTTGGCTCGGCTCGTCCGTCAGATGGCGTGTGGAGACCGCCGATAAGACCGCCGGAGGAACCCGGAAGAAGTGCATTAACCTGCTGCCCGGTGAGCATTTGCAGAATCCAGGCCGTAGGCTTTGCCTTTTTCGTACCAGCCGCCCCAGATATCCATGTCCTGCCTGTTGTAGCAAAGATAGGTGATGCCGGTTCTGCGCCAGCCCGTTTCAGCCCCAATCCGCTCGTTCATCTGGGACCATAACCGCAGGCTTGCCATGGTAAGAGGAAGTTCGGCGGCATCGCGGCCCATCTGGCGCGTCCAGCCCCAGTTCCGAGCCGATTGTTCGCCGGCGATGACACCTTTTTCCACGACCACCACCGATACGCCGCGCTCGGCAAGCGTCAACGCCGTGTTGATGCCGATGATCCCCCCGCCAATGACGACGACATCCGCTTTGGAAGGAAAATCCTCGTCACCCTGAAATGGAGAGAGGGGTATGGAAAGAGACATCGCCCGGGCCTTTCGAAAGCATGGAGACGACATCGGGCGTCCTTTATCGGACTGAAAACTGACCCGATGCCCCGAGGTGAATTTTAGAGATCGATCTTGATGTACCTGGCTTCGGTCTTGCCGACGCCGCGATAGGCCGTGACTTCGATTTCGACGCGGTATTCGCCAGCCAGCGGTGTGGCCGTTATGGTCGATGCCGGATCGATGCCCCGGAATTTTTCGCCGAGCACGGCAAGCACCGCATCCTTGTCTTCCGCGCGTGGTATCGCGACCCGCGAGCGAACGACATCCGCAAGCGTTGCCCCGACGGATGCAAGAGCGCCTTCGATATTCTTGAAGCACTGCATGGTCTGCTCGCGAATATCAGATGAAATGACACGCGTCTTGTAATCGATGCCGGCCGTGTTGGAGACGAAGATCATATCTCCAACGGTGGTTACGCGTGAATAGCTCGCCTTTTCTTCGTAAAGGCTGCCGGACTTGATCTTGATAACCTCAAGGTCGCTCATGTTATCTCCGTGATCTGTGCATGTAAGAAAAAGAAAATTTGGCCACAGGCGCGTCACAAGCGTCTGCGATCTCCACGTTTCAGCCCCTCGGACGATCGAGGAAGTCCCGCAAACGATACCAGCCGGTAAATGCCGGCAGGAACCATGGCTTTCCGGAATAGAACGGAACAGCAGTGAACTTTTCACGGTCGAACGCGGACGGCGCGTTCTGCTCGCCGAGAATTTTTCGGGCGGTCTGGTAACCCAGATAGGTCATTAGTGCGACGCCGTTGCCGTTGCAGCCCACTGCAAAATCGGCTCCATCCCGCTCGCCAATATGAGCAAGCTTGTCGACGGTCATGGCAACGCTTCCAACCCAGGAATGCGTGATCTTGACACCTGCGAGTTGCGGCCAGATCGCGAGCATGCGGGCATAGATCCGCTTGGCGGCCTGCTTCTCCGTCATTTCGAAAATACCCGGCCGCGAACCGAACAGCAGACGGGTTCCGTCTGGAGACACGCGGCTGTAGATCAGGTCGCGCCGCGTATCGGAAACCATCCGGGACTGCGGAATGAGTTCTGCCAATATCTCAGCCGGCAGAGCTTCCGTCGCGATCTGGTAGCTTTTCACCGGAACGAGCCGCCGTGCCAGTTCCGGCGTGGCATCGGCTTCGGTGTATCCATTCGTGGCGACGATTACATTGGTCGCACGAATAGTACCGCGCGCAGTCGGTACGATCTTTTCACGGTTAGGACCGTCCTTGACGATGCCGGCTCGGGCATGCGAGCGCAACTGGACGCCTGCAGCCTTGGCGCGCTCGCGCAATGCCTTGTGATACAGGCCAGGGTGGAGACCGCCGTAGTCATCAATGACCATGCCGCCGTTATAATAATCCGATCCGATCACCTCGCGTTGATGATCGCGATCGAAAAAATGTACTTTTACGCCTGTCTTTTCCGCCAGCAGCGCGCCATGGCGTTTCAGCGTTTCGAAGTCCGCGGCAGCGTGGGCACCAAAGAAACGCCCCTTGAGTTCAAGACCCGCGTCCAGGTTCTCCGTCGCGACCAGCATTTTCAGGTATTCAAAGCTTTCGTTGCTTTCACCAATCAGCCGCGAAATGAGAGCCGGATCGATGCCCTTGATGGCGCCACCGACCACGAGTTTCTGTCCGCTCGACACCATGCCGCCGGAACGCGTCGAACAACCCGAGCCGATCCGGTCGCTATCCAGAACCACAACGGAACGGCCCGCGCGCGCCAGATGCGTTGCCGCGTTCATTCCCGCATAACCGGACCCGATAACGACCACATCCACCTTCTCAGGCAACGGATCGAGATTGGTTTCCGGTTCGGCAGCCTCCCACCAATAGGGCGCTTCCTTGAAATCCTTGGAATAAATCTCATCATAATTGGGCATGGTTCATCGAGCGACGGCGCTCGCCTTTCATCAATCGCAATCGGCACGGGATCGGCATTCCAGCCGGTCTACGCACCAGTAAGTCGATGCGGGCCTGACAATTTTCGGCCCGTATCCATGTTCAGAGAACCTGACCCAGAAACTCGCGCGTGCGCTCATCTCGCGGATTGTCGAAAAATTCGGCTGGCGGAGCGCTTTCAACAATCAACCCGCGATCGGTGAAGCAGACCCGGTGCGAGACTTCCCGTGCGAATTTCATTTCGTGGGTAACGAGCACGCAGGTCAGACCATCTTCCACAAGCTCCCGGATAGTGAAGAGAACTTCCTTCACCGTTTCCGGGTCGAGTGCGGCGGTAACCTCGTCGAACAGGATGATGTCCGGCTGCATCGCAAGCGCTCTTGCAATTGCGACGCGCTGCTGCTGACCACCGGAGAGTTGGCCGGGGTAGCTGTCGGCCTTTTCCGAAAGCCGTACCTTTTTCAACAGCTTGCGAGCGCGGTCCTCGACCTCGGACTTGTCGTGCCCGAGAACCTGTACCGGCGCCATCATGATATTTTCCAGCGCGGTCCGGTGCGGGAAAAGATTATATTGCTGGAACACCATCGCGACCTGATGGCGCAATGGCCGCATGGCCTTTTCGTCTTTCATCTCGTGCACACGGTGCTGACCGACACGGACGGAGCCGCTGTCGATCGGTATGAGGCCGTTGATGCAGCGCAGGATGGTCGATTTGCCCGAGCCGGAAGGGCCAATAATGCAGACGGCTTCACCCTTGGCTACCGTCAGCGAAATGCCCTTGAGCACTTCGAACGTCCCGAAGGATTTGCGGATGTCTTCGATCTCTATCAAAGCGTGGGAACGGTTCACAGATTGTCTCCTTTGACAGCACGCTCCAGACGCCGCGCGAAAACCGCGATGGGGTAGCAGTAAGCGAAGAATAAGAAGAGGATGGTTACGTAGAAATAGACGATGGCGCGCTCGCTCTCCATTGCGAGCGATGTGTTCAGGATGGTGAGTACGTCCTGAATACCCGTCACGGTGGCGAGAGCAGTGGCAATCATCAGCAGGGCATAAAGGTTCATCCAGCCCGGGATCATGCGGCGGAAAGCCTGGGGCAGAATGACATGGCGATAGATCTGCATCGTCGTATAACCGAGCGAACGCGACGCTTCCCATTGCCCGCTATGGATCGACTGCACCGCACCTCGGATGACTTCCGAAAAGTTCGCGCCGGTCGGCAGAGCCAGACCTATGACGGCCTTCACGAACGGCGGGAAAGGCACGCTCAACCCGAAGACATGGATTTCGAACGGAATGATGTAGAGCATCGCGAACAACAGCACGAGCCACGGCGAGTTGCGCAGGAAGTTCATCAGCGCAAGTGATGGAATTCTCACAAGTGCCGATCTCGAAAGCGTCGCCAGCCCCAGCGCAGTACCGAGTGCGGTGGCAACCGCCATCGATGCAATGGACAGCGCGATGTTAAGCGCAAAGCCGCCTGTTACCGGCCAACCCGAACCCGATCCCGTCAGGATGAGCGGCAAACGGATCGCCACGCGCTGCCACTGTTCCGATCCGCCCGCATGGGCATCAATGAGGATCCAGACAATCACGCCCAGCGCAATGAACAGCAGGACAGCACGCTTCTTGTTTTCGTAAGTAAGTACCGAATTCATGATCAACGTCCCATCCCATAGCCGGGGAAGGCCATCCAGGCTTCAAGCCTTGCCATCGCAAAGGTGATGACCGACACCAGGCACACATAGATGAGGAGGATAAGCAGCATCACCTCGAGTGTGCGGAGGTTGTCGTTATAGATCTGTCCCGCGTAGTACATCAGCTCCGGTACGGTGATCACCGATGCCTGCGAGGTCGTTTTGAACAGATTGGTCAGGATATTGGTCAGCGCCGGCAAACATATGCGCGTTGCGATTGGCGCCTCTATCCGCCAGAACCGGGCCCAGCGACTATAACCGAGGGAACGCGCGGCTTCGATGATGGCCCGTGGCATGGTTTCGATACCGGAGCGGAAAGCTTCGATCGCAAGAGCACCGCCAAACAGGCTTAGCGAGATCGCCGCGCAGGCAAAGGCGCTGAGCAACGGCATGGACAAGCCCGTTGCCGGATCCGTGACCTTCAAGCCGAGCGTCGACAGAGTAAAATACGCAAACAGCATTTGTAGCAGCGGCGGGGTATTACGGAAGAACTCGACGAAAAGTTCGACAAGCGCCTCAAGCCAGAAAATCCGGAGCGTCAAAGCAAGCGCACCGAGCATGCCGATGATAATTGCGGCACCCGAAGAGAGTGCCGCAAGTTCGATTGTGTTGGTGACGCCTACCAGCAGCCACTGCTGGTAGGCCGGGTCACCGAGCCAGGAGAAGTCAAGACCGAACAATGATTATCTCGATACGGTTTACTTGGCGGAAGCGGCTGTTTTGGCCCGCTGCGCGATATAATCGGAAGCCGGCATGCCGTACTTCGTTTCCCACTCGATCAGCTTGCCTTCGCCTTCTGCCTTATGGATCGCCTTGTCTACGGCCTCGCGGAATGCAGTTTCGTCCTTGCGCAAACCACCGGCCATGGGCGCGAACTCATAGGGTGGGATAGCGATTTTGTAGCTTGCCCAATCCGCCTCGCGCAGTTTCATCCGCAGCGTCATGTCGTCGAAGACCATTCCGACGCAGCGATTGTCCTTCAGGGCACGATAGGCTTCCGGCTGGCTTTTGAAGTTGACCAGCTGGATGCCGAACTCTTCGGTCATCTTCTTGTTGAAGTAAGAACCCTGGATGCCACAAACCGGACGTCCCTTCAGCTCTTCCCATTTGCTCAAGGTCGCTCCGCCGGCCATCAACACGGACGGGCCTCCCGCAGAGACGTATTGGGTCGTGAAATCGATGACCTTTTCGCGCTCTGGCGTAATGCCGAGCGTCGCAAAAATAACGTCGATACGACCTGCCGTCAGGAATTCAATACGGTTGGCTGCAACAACCGGGACGAGCTCGATCTTGTCCTCGGATCCCAGCAACTCCTTCGCCACATATTTCGCCAACTCGATCTCGAAGCCGACAGTTTCGCCCTTGTCGTTGAGGTAACCGTATGGCGCGTAGTCGTTCTTTACACCGACGATGAGCTTGTCACGGGCTTTTACGTCCGCGAGCGTGTCTGCCATGGCCGTGCTGGCCGAAAGCGCGCTCGCCATGACGAGCACGTGCATCAGAGTCTTCTTGATCATGCTGGTTCCCAGTTTTTTATCGGCAGGCTTTCCGCCCGCTGCAATGAGTGGTTTCAGAATAATTAAATCCACACCGGCCGATTGCCTTTTATATAGACACTTCGTGGGGAGACTTAATATTCATCATTGAATACTCAGATTTCTCATTATACAAGCTATTACCAGTCTGTTTTTTACAATATGAGAAATTATGACCAAAACCAAACAAACCTCGTCCACGGGCGCACAATTGCTGGACCGCGCCGTAATCCTTCTGGACCTTGTTGCGGATGGTGGCGTCGACGGCATAACCCTCAAGGAGCTGACGGAACGCTCAGGCCTTAATACCGCGACCTGTCATCGCATTCTCAATACGCTCGTGGGTCACAAGCTCCTTGCCCGCGATGACAAGAAGCGCTGTTACAGGCTGGGTGGACGCATGGCGATTTATGGTGCGCGTGCCGCCAGAGGTCCCGGTATCATCAACCGCTGCGAGGCAGCCTTGACCCGCATTCGCCGTCGTACCGGCGATACGATCCACCTTATGGTGAGGCAAAATCACGATTCCGTCTGCCTCGACAGGCGCGACGGAGAATGCGTGGTTCCAACCTTGACGGGATCGATCGGCGGGGCAGTTGCGCTGGGCGTCGGACCCGGATCCATCGCAATGCTCGCCTTCTTGGATGAGGACGAGCAGGACTTCATCATTCGCGCCAACGCCGCACGTTATGCTTCCTATCGGGATCTGACCGAAGAAAAGGTCCGCAAACTTATCGCCGATACCCGGGAGCGCGGCTACGCTGTGGATGTAGGCGAGCTGATACCAGGCATCGCCGGCGTTGCCGTGCCGATCTTCACAGACGGCAACAAAGCAAGTGCCTCACTGGGTTTCACGCTGCTTTGCGCAAAGCTGGTGCCAGGTTCTCTTGAGCAATATGCACTTATGCTCAAGGAGGAAATCTCCATGATCGCCAGTCAATGAGATGAATGGGCGTGACAGCTGCGTACATGGAGTCGGCTCGCCGCTAGAACCAGTCTCAATCCACCGCTGAGCCGCGTTCCAAGGTGATCGCGGCTCAATGCGATCCGGGAAAGATCAGTTTCACATCAAATCTGCCTGGCTCTCCACCGAATTCCAATGATCCCCCATGACCCTTGGCGACATCAGAGGCTATTGCCAGGCCAAGGCCTGATCCCTTCCCGTCAGCCGCACCCACCTGGAACGGCGAACAAAGCCTTGCCCATTCGGAAGCAGGGATGCCGGGGCCGTCATCGCTTACGATAATCCAGGCCTTTCCGTTGTCGAAACCGACGGTGACGCCAAGCCGGCTCGCCGCGCCGTGCGTCAGCGCATTGTGAATGAGATTTGCCAACGCCTCGCGAATGCTGATGGCATCGGCTTGCACGATGCATCCGCCAGCCGCCGGGCTGAATAAAACGGCAACCTCCCGTTCAAAGGCAAGCGGCACCGTCTGCGCGAGCACGGATTTGGCCAATGCGTTGAGATCGACACTATCGAAGCGTACGGATTCCGTCCGATGTATAATCATGGCGTGACCGAGCAGCTGGCTGGTCAAACGGGCAAGTTCGCCGCTTTTCTCACGAATACCTTCGATTTGGCGAGCATGATCCGCCGGATCGGCGTCATTGGTGAGAAGCTCGAGACGCGCATCCAGCGCTGCAAGCGGTGTGCGGATCTGATGCGCCGCATCTGCGATAAACCGTTGCATCACCGCAATCCGTTCGGAAAGCCGTCGCATAAATTCATCAATGGCGCTGACCAGCGCGCGCACCTCCAGCGGCGGCACGATATCGATGGGCCGCATGTCGTCCGGTTGTCTTGCAGCGATTTCCCTTTCTATGCGGACCAGCGGCGCCAACGCGAAGCGCACGGAAAACGCGCCCGCCAGAAGAGCGAGAAAACTCATAACAGCGATGATCGTAAATGCTTTCAGCGTCAGATCCCAGCTGAGCGCCGCACGGGCATGTACGGTCTGCGCAACGACGACCTGCGACCAGCCCCCGACATCGGGGGCGTCAACCATGCGCGAGATGGTGGCAAACCGCACCGGAAGACCTTGATAAAGCCCGTCATTGAGTACCACATTCTGGCGACTGGCAGCGGCAGATGCCGGCGAAGTAAGATCGGCATATCCGGCAACGGTCACGCCGCGCGGATCAATGACGCGATAGAAAACCTGATCATAGGAAGAGAGCGTCGAAAGGGCCGCCACCGGCGGATCGAGCGTCACCACGCCCCCCTGCACGAACACATTCTCGGCGATCTGGATTGCTCCGCCGATCAGAAGCTTGTCATAGGCTTCACGCGCTGCGATGTCGGCATATTGCCAGGCGGCAAGCGAAAGTACGACAGCACCGGTGGTGAGAATAAATGCGATGAAGGATATGATGCGCGCATGCAGCGACCGTGGGAGATCACGGGCGCGCAAGCTGATATCCTATCCCACGCATCGTGTTGATCTCGATCGGTGTTCCGGCGAGCTTGCGGCGTAACCTGGTCACAAACTGTTCGACCGCGTTCGGACTTGGTTCCTGATCGAAGCTGAAAAGTTGATCCACCAGCTCCTCCTTGGAGGTGAAACGCCCAGTGCGCGTTGCGAGGATTTCAAGGACGGTCAGTTCCCTTCGTGTCAGTTCGAGCGCAATTCCATCGACGGACGCCGTACGGCCGCCACGGTCGATCTCGAGTTCATGAAAGCGCAACATATTGTCGGAAAGCCCGGCGCTCCTGCGCAGGAGCGCCCGCGCCCGCGCCTCGAGTTCGCGATAATCGAAGGGCTTCGTCAGATAGTCATCGGCTCCCAGATCGAGCGCCGTGATGCGATCATCCACAGCAGAGCGCGCCGTCAATACCAGAACCGGCGTGCTGTTCTTGTGCCGGCGCATTGTCTTGAGGATGGAAACACCATCCTCGCCCGGCAAGGTCATATCAAGAATGACAAGGTTGTAGACCTGAACGGCCAGCAGTTCGCCGGCCGTCCTGCCGTTCGCCTCCCAATCAACCGCATGTCCCATCGCTTCAAAACGCGAAACGATCGCCTTCGCGATATCGGGCATATCCTCCACGACAAGTATGCGCACGCCTTCCCCCCATGAGAGCCACCTGAAGTCATCGTCAGGCGTCAGTCAGTTTAGAGTCAGCGTCTTGCTGTATGAAGGTTTTGTCAAGTTCGCTGGGAGTGCGGACGACGAACGATCCGGGAGGACCTATGAACATGCATTCCACTGCAGGCACACCCGCGCCTTTGCTCACCGTTGATGGCGTGACGCTTCAATACAAGACGCCAGACGTTTTGGTGACAGCTACGCATCGTGTCAATTTCGAAGTCTACAAGGCGGATCGTTTTGTGTTGCTCGGCCCTTCGGGTTGCGGCAAGTCAACACTGCTGAAAGCGATCGGTGGCTACATCACACCAAGCGAGGGCCGCATCCGCCTTAAGGGCAAGGATGTCAGCGAACCCGGACCGGACCGGATGATGGTGTTTCAGGAGTTCGACCAGCTTCTTCCATGGAAAACCGTGGGTGAGAACGTCATGTTCGCGCTGACATCGAGCGGCCGCCTGAGTGCAGCCGAAGCCCGGGAGCGTGCCCGCTCCTATATCGACAAGGTCGGCCTGACGAAATTCATCGATAGCTTTCCCCACATGCTGTCAGGCGGGATGAAGCAACGTGTTGCAATTGCTCGCGGGATGGCGATGGAACCGGACGTGTTGCTGATGGACGAGCCTTTCGCCGCCCTCGACGCGCTGACGCGCCGCAAGATGCAGGACGAATTGCTGCAATTGTGGGACGACACGCATTTCACCGTGCTTTTCGTTACTCACTCGATCGAAGAAGCCATCCGCATCGGCACCCGCATTTTGTTGCTGTCGCCCCATCCGGGACAGGTCAAGGCCGAGCTGAACAGCATCCCGACCGAAGAACTGGGTACGACAAGCCAGGTAGAACTGGAAGCGCGCATCAACGACATGCTGTTTGCGCATTGATGCAATGCCGGCCCGATCCAAGCCGGCGGTACACTTTCACTACGCGATATACGGACATGACGCATGGTGCAACTTGCGCTGCCAGCGGCATGGTAACGGGAGGATTCCAAATGAGCATTCTAACCCTTCGTCCAGAAGTGGTTCACACTGAGCCCCAGACCAATGGGCCTGCGGTCGAAAAAACGCTGTCAATCTTCGAGCGCATTTACCGCATCGGCTTTGTCCGCAAGACGGCCATTCTTCTGGCGCTTGCGGCAATCTGGGAGATCTATGGTCGTTGGCTCGGCAATCCGCTGCTGTTTCCCAGCTTTTCCGAAACCGTTTCGGCATTCCTTGCCAATGTCGCGGACGGCACTATCCCTGCCCGGGCATGGACATCACTGCAGACGCTGGTGATAGGCTACGGTATTGGCATTCTGCTGGCAGCGCTTCTGACCACTCTCGCGATCGGCTCACGCATCGGTGCGGACCTTCTTGAAACGCTGACATCCATGTTCAACCCGCTACCGGCAATCGCCCTGCTGCCGCTGGCGCTGATCTGGTTCGGGCTTGGTTCGGGCAGCATCGTCTTCGTGCTTGTGCACTCTGTCCTCTGGGCGATCGCGCTCAACACCCATGCAGGGTTCCGCTCGGTATCGAACACGTTGCGCATGGTCGGTATGAATTATGGGCTGCGCGGGCTGACACTGGTGCGCCTTGTGCTTATTCCTGCGGCCTTCCCTTCGATCCTGACCGGCCTCAAAGTCGGCTGGGCTTTTGCTTGGCGCACCTTGATCGCTGCCGAACTCGTCTTCGGCGTATCATCCGGCTCGGGCGGCCTTGGCTGGTTCATCTTTGAAAATCGTAACCAGCTGGAAACAGCGAACGTTTTTGCCGGACTGTTCACGGTCATCCTGATCGGGTTGTTCGTGGAGAACCTGATTTTCGCGACCATCGAAAGAAAAACCATTCGCCGCTGGGGCATGCAGCACTGACGGCAATCGACATCCGGTTTGACCGGTTATCTGGGAGGAGAAAGATCATGAATTTCTGGAAATATACAAAGGCGCTCGCATTCACCGCGGCACTTGGCGTTGCAGTTGCAGCAACCACTGCCCACGCCGAAGTCAAAGAAGTCAGGATATCCAAAGGCTTTGGTATCCTTTACCTGCCGCTGATCGTCATGGCGGATCAGAAGATGCTTGAGGAACAGGCCGCCAAGGCTGGTCTCGGCGATATCAAGGTGAATTGGCTGATGCTCGATGGCGGCAATGTCATCAACGATGCGATGATGGCCGGCACTCTGGATTTCGCCGGTACGGGCGCACCGGGCTTTATTACCCTCTGGTCCAAGGCCAAAGGTATACCGAATGTCGAAGTCGTGGGCGTCAGCGCGCTCAGCTCCACGTCGCTCTGGCTGAACAGCAACAATCCGAAGGTAAAAACACTGCAGGACCTCAGCCCTAGCGACAAGATAGCCCTTCCTGGCATCAAGACATCTTTGTCCGCGGTTGTCTTGCAGATGATCGCTGCGCACGAGTTCGGCCGCGAAAACTATGCAAAGCTTGATCCGCTAACGGTCGGCTTGCCTCACCCGGAAGCACTCGCAGCGCTCAAGGCCGGCCAGACCGAAATCACCACGCATTTCACCTCGCCGCCCTTTTCTTATCTCGAACTTCAGGACCCTAAAATCCATCGCGTCGTGAACTCGGTGGATGTCATCGGCAACATCACACTCGATGTCACATTCGCGCCAAAGCGTTTCGTCGATGCAAACCCGAAGACGACAGACGCCTTTCTGGCAGCCCTCGACGAAGCCAATGCATTCATCGCCAAGGACAAGAAAGCCGCTGCCGAAATATATGTGAAAAACTCCAACGTGAAGGTTTCGGTGGAAGATGTGCTGACCATGCTTGAGGACAAGGATACGCAGTTCTCGACCACGCCCAATAAAGTGATGGACTTCGCTGATTTCATGCACCTTGCTGGAACTATCAAAGTGAAGCCCGCGACGTGGACCGACCTGTTCATTCCGCAGCTGCATCAGCGCTCTGGAAGCTGAGCAACATATCGCTCAAAACCGCGTCATAAGGGCCGTACCACCGGCCCTTATGAGCAATTGAAGCAGGGTTCCAGAATATCCACATCCCGCGTCTGGGCCTCGAGCGCTTTCGAGCCATCAGAGTGAATGATCCTGATGTCGCTGCTGTGCGAAGAGTGGAATGAGCTAGCCGATTGACCAGCAGTGTTTGCTACATCAGTAGCCGGCGTAACATTGATGATCGACGGTCAAAACCCGGGGGTCAGGAGCGGCTGAATTGCCAGATGGCGATGCATGCAACGGCAGCCGGCACGATGAAGACGACGGCCAGGATGGGCAACTCCTGCACCAGGGTATACCCCGCCTTGTTGACACCGACCCAGAGGTTGGTGACGGATACGGCAAACCAGACCGGAATGAAGAGCTTCGCCGCGGTCGCGAGTGCCGGCATTGCGCTGCCCCAAAGCTGGCCGAACAGAAGGAAAATTCCGAGCAGGACAATCCCGCCAACAATGACCATCAGCATGTGCATGCGTCATCCTTTCTAAGAAAACACGCTCGGATCCCTTACGATATCCTTGCCGGCATGGTGTGGGAAGAGAAGAGCCCCCCGGAGCGCCAACGCGAATTTGGCTTCGTCAAACCATACGTCGGGAAACAGAGGTGGCGAGGGTCGTCCCCGCCACGTCACGAACTACTTGGTGGTGTAACCGCCATTGACGAGAATGGTCTGGCCGGTCATCCACCAGCCATTCGAGACGAGGAAACGGATGAAGGGGACAATATCCTCGATATCGGTAAGGCCGGTTTTCGAGAAGCCAGACAGCGCTGCCGCCGTCTTGTGATAGGCAACGGCATCGGTACCCTCTGCCGGATAGAAGAACGGTGTATCCATCGGGCCGGGGCCGATCGCCGTCACCGAGATGCCGCGCTCTCCGAACTCCTTTGAAGCCGCCCGCGTGAAATGCTCCACTGGAGCCTTGGTACCGGCATAGGCGGCATAGAAGGGCGTATAGGCACCAAGCAGCGAGGTGACCAAGGTGCAGACCTTACCGTTGTCGCTGACATGTTTGCCGGCCTCCTTCAGGAAGAAGAAAGCGCTCTTCGAATTCACCGCGGTCATCTCATCATATTCTGCTTCCGAGATATCGACCATCGGCTTCTTCAACACCTTACCGACCGTATTGATGGCGATATCAATACCACCCATCGCCGCCTTGGCATCGGTGAATAGTTTTTCGGTGGCGCCGGCTGTGGTGAGGTCGGCCTGGAAGGCAAAAGCGCCTGCTCCCGCCGCCTTGATTGCCGCTACAGTCTCGTCGGCCGCAGGCTTTGTAGCGCCGGTGTTGTAGTGAACGGTGACCGCTTTGGCGCCTTGTGCGGCGAGGTCGCGGGCAAGCAGTCCGCCGAGGTTCTTCGCGCCACCAGCGATGAGAACCGTTTTACCCTTGATGCTGTGATCGGTCATTGACGTTTGGCTCCTTGGATTATCTTGCGGCCTGTCAGGCAACCGCTTCCTGCAACGCACCGTATCGTCTATATATTTGCCATAAAGCCGCTCAATCTAACATCACCTGTCAGGAATCGCGGACAATCAAGGGAATAACGTCGCTGGACCGCATCGATCTTTTTCGCACCTTCGTCCGTGTCGTCGAATGTGCGAGCTTCACCCGCGCCGCCGATACGCTAGGGCTGCCGCGTTCGTCGGTGTCCGCCGCCGTGATCGACCTCGAAGCACGGGTCGGCGCGCGTCTTCTGCACCGCACCACCCGAAAGGTCTCACCAACCCAGGACGGCGCCGCCTTCTACGAGCGTTGCCTGCGGCTGATCGCCGATGTCGAGGAGACCGAGGGATTATTCCGGCAGACATCGGTCGGGCCGAGCGGGAAGCTCCGCATCGATGTGCCGGGCCGGATCGGCCGGCTGATCATTGCACCGGCGCTGCCGGAGTTCCTTGCCCGTCACCCTCAACTCGACATCGAGTTGCGGGTGACCGACCGGACGGTCAACCTCGTAGAGGAGAGCGTCGACTGCGTCCTGCGTGTCGGCCCCTTGAGCGATTCCGGTCTCATCGCCCGCAAGATCGGAGACCTCGCGCTGATCAATGTGGCCAGCCGCGATTATCTCACCCGACATGGCACACCCAACACCCCGGACGATCTTGGTGAGCATCTCGCCGTCAATTATGCCTCACCGTCGACCGGCCGCATTGAGGACTGGGAGTGGGTTGGGGATGGCGGTGTCCGGATGTTGCCGATGCGTGCCCGCGTCACCGTCAACAGTGCTGAAGCCTATATCGCCTGCTGCCTTGCCGGCCTCGGGCTTATCCAGATCCCGGCTTACGACGTCAAACATCACCTCGATGCAGGCGAACTCGTCGAGGTGATGCCTGATCACCGGGCCGCACCGATGCCGATGACACTGCTCTATCCGCACCGTCAGCATCTTTCGCGGAGGCTTCAGGTCTTTGCCGATTGGCTTGAACAGCTTCTGAAGCGGGAGATCCTGTAGGAAAGCGGCACATCTTGTTTTTGTCGGTGAAGCAAAGTTTACGGCGAGCAACAACTGATTCCGCATAATTTCCTGATAATCCATAAATAACGATAAAATATATTGTCACTTTTGATTTTACTGCATATATTGCGGCTATGGATGACATTGACCGCAAAATTACGACTCTTCTCGCAGAGGATGCCCGGCGTGCGCTCGCTGACATCGGCTCGATCGTTGGACTGTCGGCCTCCGCAGTTAATGAACGGATCAGGCGGCTGAACGCGAGCGGGGCTATCCGCAAATTCACCGTGGATGCGGATCCAGCAGCCGTCGGACTACCGGTTCTCGCATTTGTCTGGATCGCATTGTCACAGGATGCAGATGAAGGGATTTTCCGCGCCTATGCGGAAGCTCATCCGACCATTGCCGAATGCCACCATGTCACGGGTCCATGGTCCTATCTTATCAAGGTGCATGTTGCTTCACTGGCTGAGGTCGAGTCGTTTCTGGCCGATATGAAAGGGCAGGGTTTTCTGGCCCGTAGCGAAACGGTAATCGCACTTTCATCGGTCGTGAGCGGCCCCTTTACGCCAACAGAAGGAACCGCCTGATGGATATCCTTCTGTTCGGGAAGAGCATGATACTGGGTCTGGCCGTTGCCGCTCCTCTTGGGCCGATCGGTGCTTTATGCATCAACCGGACCCTTGAACGCGGCTTCTGGGCTGGCGTTTCCGGCGGGCTGGGAACGGCAATCGCAGATGCTGTTTATGCGAGCCTGGCTGCAATCGGTTTTGCGACCTTTGCCGCAACGCTCTCCATAATCGATGCGCCGCTAAAAATATCGGGCGGCCTGTTCATGCTCTGGCTCGGCTGGAAAAGTCTTGCGCCCAGCCCAGTAAAACAGGCCGCGCAGGTGAACGCGCGAAACCTGTTCGGCACGATTGCTGCGACCTTCTTTCTAACCATTACCAATCCCATGACCATTCTGGCTTTTGCCGGAATATTTGCCGGTCTGGGACTTGCGGAAGTACCGGGAGCGACAAACGCCGCCATCGTCGTTGTTGGCGTCTTCGCCGGGTCTCTATTATGGTGGTTTGCATTGAGTGGCGGCATAGCCTTGGCGAGACAGCGCCTGCCGGAAAGTTTTGCCCGCTGGGTTGCGCGTCTTTCCGGAGGCGTCCTCATTCTCTTCGGCTTCTACGCTCTCGGCTCAATTGCGTGGAGCGTCATGGGATGATAGCGGGACCCTACCCGCGGCGTCTCAAAGACGTTCATCCGGTCTCCGAGCCCGCGCATTCCGGGATGATGTCAGGTCAAATTCTCGAAGCCGATTTCGCCGGCTATTTAGTCCGTCAAATTATGTGCCCTCATTCGGCCGGTTTCAAAGCTGTACCTTCGATATAGGCAATGAGATTGTCCAGCTCCTCGGGTTTGCTGACACCAGCCGAGGCCATTTTGTTTCCAGGTATCTTCTTTTTGGGAGAGCTGAGAAAGTCCCGCAGTTCCGCCGCAGTCCACACCTGACCGTCCTCGCCCGCCTTTTTCATCGCATTGGAATAGGTGTAGTCAGGCGCGCCGCCAGCCGCGCGGCCAATAATCCCGTTAAGCTGCGGACCGACCTTGTTTTTCGCACCCTCGCCGATGGCGTGACAGGCGGAACAGCGCTTGAAGACCGCCTCCCCCTTCACAACATCGCCCTCTGAAAGAGCCGGAATGGCGCTTGCGGTGAGCATTGCCACCGTGATGATGATTGTATTGCGCATCGGTTCATCCTTGTCTTGCTGCATGAGTGCGGCCCGCCCGCAAATACGGACGGGCCGGACGGTTCTATTCAGGTCGTGCCCCATGCGGGCGTGCCCTTTTTGTGGGGAACACGGTCTTCGAAACCGCCGGGAATCTCGTCATAGACGAGAACTTCCGTGGCGCCGATCTTCGAGGTGAAGAAGCCGAGCAGCGTCAGCTGCTTGACGAGCGTGAAGGCATGCGGCTTTGTCGGCGTCTGTTCCGCCTTGGCCTGCTTGTCCAGCGCGGAAAGAAGCGTCTGCCGCTGCTCTGCCGTCAGGTCCAGGAAGGACTTTTTGTGTTCGGCCTGACTGCGCTTTTCGATTTCTGGGATTGCCGAAAGGAAAAGCGTGCGCTGTTCGTCGGTGTAACAGTCGGCGGCGTAGACCGCCATGAATGCGCCAACGGCGGCATCCTTCGCACCCGGCGTGGAAGTGCGGGGGATGATGGTCTCCGCAACCTCGTCCAGAAACCGGATATCTTCCGGGCTGAACACATGGCCGTTGCCGGCGGGCTTGGCGGCATTTTCAGCTGCAGTCACCACATCCGTGCCGATCAAGGGAAGGCCGGTTGCAATGGCTATCAGTTTCAACAGTTCGCGTCTGTTCATCACAGGTTCCCCTTCTTGCGTTCGGAAACGGCAAATTCGGCGGCACGCGCGGTCAACGCCATATAGGTAAGCGACGGGTTGACGCAGGAAGCCGAGGTCATGCAGGCACCGTCGGTCACGAAGACGTTCTGTGCATCCCAGACCTGGTTGTTGCCGTTGAGGACGGAGGTTTTCGGGTCGCGTCCCATGCGGGCCGTTCCCATTTCATGAATACCCATGCCCGGCGCATAGGTGCCCCGAGAGGGCTTGACGTTCTTGATGCCGACCGCCTCGAACATCTCGACGGCGTCATTGACCATGTCTTCGCGCATGTCGAGTTCGTTCTGCTTCATCTCGACATTCATGGAGAGGACCGGCAGGCCCCATTTGTCCTTCTTGTCGTGGTCCAGCTTCACGCGGTTCTCATGATAAGGCAGCATTTCGCCAAAGGCGGTCATGCCGATGGTCCAGCCGCCCGGCTCGGTCAGCGCCTCCTTGTAATCGGCACCGATATTGAGCTCGGCTATTTCCCGCTCCCAGCGCGAACGGCTGGCCGAGCCCTGATACCCGAAACCACGCAGATATTTGCGCTTGTCGTCGCCGGTATTGCGGAAACGCGGAATGTAGAAACCCGCCGGACGACGGCCCTTGAAGTAGAAGTCCTCGAAACCTTCCACCTGACCGGTGGCGCCCATGCGGAAATGGTGATCCATCACGTTGTGGCCAAGTTCGCCGGAGCTGCTGCCAAGCCCGCCCTCCCAGACATCGGTGGCGGAATTCATCAGCACCCAGGTCGAGTTCAGTGTCGAGGCGTTCAGGAAGATGATGTCGGCGGTATATTCATAGGTCAGGTTCGTTTCTGCATCGATGATCTCGACACCGCGCGCCTTTTTCTTGTCCTTGTCATAAAGGATTTCCTTGACGATGGAGAAAGGCCGGAGTGTGAGATTGCCGGTGGCGAGTGCCGCAGGCAGGGTCGATGCCTGCGTGCTGAAATAGCCGCCGAAGGGACAGCCCAGCCGACACTTGTTGCGGAACTGACAGCGTGTGCGCTCCTGATCGGGAAGTTCCTGGGTAATATTGGCGCAGCGCGAATTGATGAGGTGACGCGTGCCTTTGAACTCTTTCTTCAGCCTGCTGGCCACGTCCTGTTCAACAAAATTGAGCGGGATCGGCGGCAGGAATTCACCATCAGGGAGAATATCCAGCCCCTCGCGGCTGCCGGAGATGCCGGCAAAACGCTCGACATAATCATACCAGGGAGAGACGTCTTCATAACGGATCGGCCAGTCGACGGCGATGCCTTCTTTCGCATTGGCCTCGAAATCGGTCTGCGACCAGCGATAGGTCTGGCGTCCCCAGAGCAGCGAGCGGCCGCCGACGTGATAACCACGAAACCAGTCGAAACGCTTTTCCTCGACATAGGGCGTTTCCTGCTCATTGGCCCACATGCCGAGCGTGGCCTCTTCCAGCAGGTAATCGCGGCTGAGAACGGGGTATTTCGCCTTCATCTCCTGCGTGGCGCGGTTGCGATGGGGATAATCCCAGGCTTCCTTGTCCGCATTCTGATAATCGGTGATGTGCTCGATGTTGCGGCCGCGCTCCAACATCAGGACCTTCAGGCCCTTTTGCGTGAGTTCCTTTGCCGCCCAGCCTCCACTGATGCCTGAGCCGACAACAATCGCATCATAATGATTGTCTGCCATGATAACTCCTCCGATTGGTACTTGGATAAAAAGTCGACGAGACGAAGCGCTTCCCGTCGCAGCGCGGCGGAAACTGGATATGCGTCTGTCGAACCTCATGCGCCCCGGCGAAACCGGCCGCCGGGGAGCGGTTCTGGTTTTACTGGCAGTGTTTACTGAATGGTCGGCAGGCGTTCGCTCAGGAACGCGTTGCCCTTGGTCACGACCGCTTCGGCATCGAGCGGAAGGTCGTGTTCAAGGATGAACCACTTTACGCCGGCCTGTTTGGCCGCCGGCAGGATTGTCTTCCAGTCGAGAACGCCGGTTCCAAGTGTTGCAAAGCCGCGCTCGTTTTCGGCCGTGCCGGCAGGCGCATTGTCCTTGGCGTGGATTGCAAAAACCCGGCCTTTCAGCGTACCGAGGAACTCAGCCGGATCATTGCCGCTGCGCGCCACCCAGGCGACGTCGAGTTCGGCCTGCAGTTTCGGGCCCGCGGCATCGAGCAGCAGCTGAAGCGCCGTCTTGCCATCGAACTTGGCCATTTCAAAATCATGATTGTGATAGGCCATGGCGAGACCAGCCGCAGACAGCTTGTCGGCATATCCGCCGAGTTCCTTGCCGAAGGCGGTCCAGCCGGCGGCGTCCGTCGGGCGCTGTTCCGGCTTGAGATAAGGCACGGTCACAACAGGATTGCCGACGGCCTTCTGTTCGGCAATGACCTCATCGAGATTGCCGCGCAGCTTGTCGATCGGCACATGCGAGGAAATGACCTTGATCTTGTGCTTTTCCAGCAGCGCGTTCAGCTCACTCGCGCTGACCTTCTGCATATCCACCGTTTCCACGGCGGAAACGCCAGCGCGGTTGAGGATGGCAAGCTGCTCCTCAAGCGTTCCGGCGTTGCGCAAGGTGTACATCTGCGCAGCAATCGGCAGCGTCTTGCTGTCATCGGCAAAACCCGGGTTTGCGATACCGACCGCCAGTCCGACGACGAATGCCATGCTAGCTAATTTTGACTTGAACGTTTTCAAACGCGTAACTCCCTTTCCGTTTGATCAATGTGACGACACGCCTGCCCGTGCTCTTCCGAACAATTAGCCGGGTAATGCTGAGCACAACCTCCGATGCCCTGCGTCGTCAGTCCCCGATATCCAGTGGTCTAGATGTCGATCATTACCCAGGACGAGGTCAGGCTGGACCGAACGGCCGCATCGATGAATGCGAGACCCGCAAGGCCGTCCTCTATGCCGGGATAAATCACATCCCCGGCGGCTGTTTTTCCCTCCCTTTTTGCGATGATTGCGTCTGCGGCTTCGCGGTAGATCGTCGCAAAACCTTCGAGATATCCCTCCGGGTGCCCTGATGGCACGCGGCTGACACGGTTGGCGGCAGCGCCTGCACCCGCGCCATTGCGCGTAATCAGCCGCTTCGGCTCACCGTAAGGTGTGAACCACAGCTCGTCCGGCACGCGGTGGTGCCATTCAAGCCCACCCTTGTCGCCATAGACCCTGAGCGACAGGGCGTTTTCATTGCCGACCGCGATCTGGCTTGCCCAGAGCATGCCCTTTGCGCCGCTTTCGTAACGCAGCAGAATATTGGCGCTGTCATCGAGCTGCCGGCCCGCAACGAACGAAGTCAGATCGGCATAGAGGCTCGCGGGAATTTCACCGGTGACGAAGGCAGCCGCATTGAAGGCATGGGTGCCAATATCGCCGATTGCCCCGCCCGCGCCAGAGCGGCTCGGATCAGTGCGCCATTCGGCACCCTTTGCTCCGGTCTTTTCGACCGCTTCGGTCAGCCAGTCCTGCGCATATTCCACTTGGACATGGCGCAGCTTGCCGATGTCGCCATTCGCGACCATCTCCCGCATCTGCCGCAACATGGCATAGCCGGTGTAATTATGGGTGAGGATGAACAGCCTGTCGGATGCCCTGACGATCTTCGCCAGTTCCTTGGCCTCCTCCAGCGTCGCAGTGACGGGCTTGTCGCAGATGACGTGGATGCCGGATTCGAGAAAGACCTTGGACGGGGCGAAATGCAGGTGGTTGGGGGTGACGATGGCCACGGCCTCGATACCGTCTTCCCGGCCAGCCTCGGCCGATGCCATCTCCTCAAACGAAGCGTAGGAGCGTTCGGGCGTTATGCCGAGCAGGGTTGCCGAGGCGCTGGCGCGTTCCGGGTTGGAGGAGAGCGCGCCGGCGACCAGTTCGTAACGGTCGTCCAGCCGCGCTGCGATACGATGCACCGCGCCGATAAAGGCGCCCTGACCGCCACCCACCATGCCGAGACGAATACGGCGGCTATTAAATTTTGCTGTTGCGGCGGACATGGCTATCCCTTTCAAAGACCGAGAAGGCGACGGTTAGCGGCATCATCGACGCCGCTCTTGGCGAAATCGTCGAAAGCCCGCTCGGTCACGCGGATGATGTGATTTTCAATGAAGCCTGCACCTTCGCGCGCCCCGTCTTCCGGGTGTTTCAACGCGCATTCCCATTCCAGCACGGCCCATCCATCGAAATCATATTGGGTGAGCTTGGAAAACACCGCGCCGAAATCGACATGCCCGTCGCCGAGCGAACGAAACCGCCCCGGCCGGTCAACCCAGCCCTGATAGCCGCCATAGACGCCGGAACGACCAGTCGGATTAAACTCGGCATCCTTGACGTGAAAGGCACGGATGCGCTCGTGGTAAATGTCGATGAACTCAAGATAATCCATCGCCTGCAGGACGAAGTGGGACGGATCGTAGAGGATATTGGCACGCGCATGATTGCCGGTGGCTTCAAGGAAACGCTCGAAAGTGACACCGTCATGCAGATCCTCGCCCGGATGCAGCTCGTAGCAGAGATCGATACCGTTCTCCTCGAATGTATCGAGAATGGGTGTCCAGCGCTTGCCGAGTTCCGCAAAGGCCATTTCGACAAGACCCGCCGGACGCTGCGGCCACGGGTAAACGAAGGGCCAGGCAAGGGCGCCGGAAAAACTCGCATGGCTTTTCAGACCCAGATGCCGCGAGGCTTTTGCCGCGCACTTCAGCTGATTGACCGCCCATTCCTGACGCGCCCGCGGTTTGCCGCGCAGCTCAGTCGGCGCAAAACCATCAAACATCTCGTCATAGGCAGGATGAACAGCGACGAGCTGACCCTGAATATGGGTCGAAAGCTCGGTGATCTCGATACCCGTCTCGGCCAGACGGCCCTTGATGTCGTCGCAATAGCCCTTGGAGGAGGCGGCTTTCTCGAGATCGAAGAACTTGGGATCGGTCGGCACCTGAATGCCCTTGTAACCGAGGGAAGCCGCCCATTGGCCGAGATTGTCGAGCGTGTCGAAGGGGGCTTTGTCCCCGACAAATTGCGCGAGGAAAATCGCGGGTCCTTTGATCGTCTTCATGTCCGTACTCCTTGCATTCACAATTCTGGCGTGGCCGCTACCGGTGCGGCGAACGGCAGGGCGCAACCGAGCCGCGTACCACCAGTTCCGTATCCAGCACGATGGTTTCGGCCGTGCGTTTGCCGTTCAACCGGTCGACCATCAGCGCCATGGCCTTGCGACCCATTTCCTGCCGGGGCTGGCGCACCGTCGTCAGCGGCGGTTCGAAGGCATTGGCGAAAATGATATCGTCGAAGCCGATGACCGAGACATCGGCCGGAACCGAAAGCCCGCGCCCGCGTAGCTCGCTGATGGCACCAATTGCCATCTGATCGCTTGATGCGAAGATGGCGGTAAAGGAAATGCCGCCTTCGAGAAGGCTGGCAATCGCCTGTCGGCCTGCTTCGATGCTGTAATCGCCCGTCACCACCAGCTCGTCGGCATAGCCGATGCCGGCTTCGGCAAGCGCATCGAGGTAACCGTCGAAACGTTCCTGCGCTAGACTTTCCGGGAAGGGGCCGGCAAGATGCACGATCTTCGTGTGCCCCGCCTCGATCAGATGATGCACGGCGTTTTTGGATGCGGCGCGGTTGTCCACCTTGACCGTAGGCAGTGCGAGGCCGGGTACGGTTTCAGACGCGATGACGATCGGCGGCAGCGCGTCGCCCTGATCGAGAAGCTCGGACGGGAACTGGCCGGTCATCAGGATGAGGCCATCGGCATGTTTCTGCCGCACCATATCGATATGGGTCGCCACGCGGTTTTCGTCGTTGCGGGCGTCACCCATCAGGACCTTGAAGCCCGCTTCCCCCGCGGCCTCCTCCACACCCTTGTAGATTTCGAGATAAAAGGGGTTGCCTATATCGCGAACGAGAAGAATGACGGTGTTGTTGGATTGACGCCTGAAGCTTGCGGCCTGGGCGTTGGGAACAAAGTTCGCCTGCCGGACGGCGTCGAAAACCTTCTTCCTGGTTTCCGGGCGAACCTTGTCGGGTTGCTGCAGCGCCCGCGATACGGTCGCGATCGACACGCCCGCAAGAGCTGCAACTTCCCTGATATTCGAACCTTGATCTTTGCTCATCTGTCACACACGCAGCTGCTTTTGGCGGCCATAAAGCAGCATCAGCGCAAGTAACGTGACACCGAATATGATCTGCCGGGCCCATACATCGAGGTTGAGCGTTATCAGTACGCTTTGCAGAATGGTGAGTGCAACTGCCCCGGCCATCGTTCCAATATATCCGCCCGCACCGCCGGCAAGCGAAGTGCCGCCGATGACGACCGCGATGATCGACGGAAGGACATATTGGTCGCCGACGGAAATGAAGGAGGTGCCGGTATAACCGATCACGCAGACCCCGGTCAGCCCGGCAAACAGGCCGGACAGGCCATAAAGCAGCGTGCGGATCAGGGAGACGGGCAATCCGACCAATGTTGCCGCCCGCTCATTGGAGCCGATGGCGTAAATGGAGAAACCGAACGCCGTGCGGCGCAGCACGAACAACATGATCGCGGCAATGCCAAGCCAGACGAAGAGAACGCCGGGAATGCCGAAAACGAGCGGCCGGTTGATAAAGCCTGCCAATAGGGGTGCGGCCGCACCGGAGGGAACGCCCTGCGAATAGACCACCAGCCCGCCCTGAATGACTGCCGTCATACCGAGTGTCATGACCAGCGGGGGAATGCGCACGAAGGTGATGCCGAGGCCGTTGATAAGGCCGATCAGGAAGGGAATACCGCCCGCGACCAGTATAGCAAGCGGAATACCCGCATTCTGGCCGTTCATCATGTTGCCGGCAAGCACCGCGCCAAGCGAGATCATCGCGCCGACGGAAAGATCGATGCCTTCGCGCCCGCCGAGGATGACGAGGTTCTGGCCCGCCGCGACGATGCCGAGAATGGCGGCAATCGTCAGCAGCCGCACGATCTGAGAGCCTTGCGCAAAACCGGGCGACAATAATTCGCCGACCAGCAGCAGGAAGACTGACGCGCCAATGGCAATGGTCAGGGGATCGCTAAGGAGGGATTTGATTTGCAAGCTGGGATTGGTCATGTCAACGCCTCGTCACCAGAACGCCACCGGCAAGCGCCGTCAGCACGATCAGACCCTGCACCAATGTCTGGTACTCGAAGGGTAGCCCCGCAAAGAAAATCACATTGCCGATCATGCCGAGCACCAACGCTCCCGCAATCGACCCGGTCGAGCTGCCAAAGCCGCCGGAAAGTGCAGTGCCGCCGAGAACCACTGCCGAGATGGAGGACAGTGCCAGACTTGCACCAAGCAAGGGATCGCCAGAGGCGGTCTCGCCCGTCAGGCACAGCGCTGCCAGTGCCGAAAACAGACCGGAAATCATGTATGCGCCGATGCGAATGCCGGAGAGGCGCAGACCCGTCTGGAAGGCTCCGGTGCGATTGCCGCCGACGGCCAGCAAATGCACGTGGAACGGAATGCGCGATACGATCAGCGTAAAGGCGATACCGGCAAGCAGAACCCACAGCACGAAGGGCAGGCCGATGAAGCTGCCGGAATAGGTCTGCCAATAGGCTTCCGGCACCGGAAGACCGGCCTGCGGCAAGACCCAGATCGCAAGCCCGGCGAAGACGATGCCGGTTGCAAAGGTGGTGACAATCGGCTGGAAGCGCAGGCCGGATATGAAGAGGCCATTGACCAGCCCGCAGATCAGTCCGACCGCAACTCCCGCCCCCATACCGGCGACGACCGCACCTGCCGTGCCGCCAAGTGCGGCGACGACACTGACAGTGACGACATTGGCGAGCGCCACGATGCTGCCAACCGACAGATCGATGTCTCCCGCCAGAATGACATAGGTCTGTCCGATGGCGACCAGGATCAGGGGAAGAAACGTCGTCAGGTTCGACTGCAATACGGCCGGCTGCACGAAGGACGGTTGCAGAAACGTGTTCACGCCGATGAGAACGGCCAGAACCACAAGGGTTATGATCCAGGGTTGCTTGCGCAGAAAACCAGAAGAGCTCATGCGGCGTCTCCATAGGCGGCGCGGGTCATGTTGACAGATGTCATATCGGCTCCGGTCAGCTCCGCAGAAATGCGTCCGCCGTTGAACACGAGAATACGGTCGGCATATTCGAGGATTTCCGCATCTTCCGAGGAATAGAGAAGAATAGTCGCGCCGGCATCGGCCTGCTGCCGCATCAGCGCGAAGAGATCGGCCTTGGCGCCAAGATCGATGCCCTTGGTCGGATCGTCGAGCAACAGCAGTTTCGGCGCGGTGGCAAGCCAGCGGGAAATGAAGATCTTCTGCTGGTTTCCGCCCGAAAGCGTGCCGATCGGCATGTCCATGCCGGCGAACTTCGTCTTCATATCGTCCGCGACCTTCTGCACACGCGGCTTCAGCGTCGCGGGCCGGACCAGCCGCATCTTTTCGCGTACCATGAGCGCTGCAACGAGATTTTCGAAGATCGAGCGGCCCTGAAGCGAGGCATCGCGACCGCGATCGCCCGACACATAGGCAAAACCGTTATGAACCGCCTGCGAAGGCTTACCGATGACGACGTCACAGCCCTCGAACTGAACATGCCCGGCGGCAAAGGGGCTGGCGCCAAAAGGCCCCTCAGCAGGGCCGATTGACCCTGCCCCTGCAGGCCGGCAAGACCAATGATTTCGCCCGGATAGGCTTCCAGAGTGACACCGCGAACGCCCTCGCCCGCAACATCCGTTACTTTCAGGCTGGGTGCTGCGCCTGCGCGTCCCTGCTGGCGGGCGGGTGCTGCGCGCACATCACCGACCATGTCGTGCACGACGGCTTCGCGGGTTGTCGCGGCGGTATCGAGTTCAGAAATGGTCGCGCCGTTACGCATGACGGTGATGCGGTCGCAGACCGCGAAAACCTCATCGAGCCGATGGGAAATCATGATGGTGGAGACACCGTCGGCCTTTTTGGCCCTGAGGATATCAAAGAAGCGCTGCGACTGACGGCCGTCGAGAGCCGCCGTCGCCTCATCCATGATCATGAGGCTGGCATTCTGGGCGAAGACCTTGAGGATTTCGACGAGCTGGCGCTGATCGGGCGGCAGATTGCCAACGATCGCATCCGGCTCCAACCCTTCCCCCGCAACCCCGTCAAAAAGCGCGATCAGCTTCTGCGCCCCGGTTTTCAAGGCCTTGCTGTCGACAAAAACGCCGCGCTTCGGTTCGCGACCGAGGAAAATATTGTCGGCGACGGAAAGCTGCGGAATGAGGCTGAGTTCCTGGTAAAACAGCGCGATGCCAGCATTTTCGGCGTCACGCGGGCTTTTGAAGCGTACTTCTTCACCGTTGAACGTGATCGTGCCGCTGGTCGGCTCAACCGCACCCGCAACGATCTTGCAGAGCGTGCTCTTGCCGCAGCCATTGGCGCCCAGCAGCGCGTGGATTTCGCCACGGCCAACGGTCAGCCTGCCGGCGGAAAGCGCACGCACGGCGCCAAAATTCTTCGTTATGCCGGCCGCTTCCAAAGCGTTCGCCATCGCATGTCCCCGAATTGTACTTGTCATTGTTCTCGTCATCGGCGGACGCGGCAAAGAACGCGCCGTCCACACTCGAAATTATGAAATTCGGGCTGGCAATTGCCGCCAGCCCGAAGCCGGTCTTACTTGAAGAACTCGCCAGCCTGTTCCGGCGTCACGGTTGCCGTGACGGACCAATAGCCCGGCTTGCCATCGGCGGCCTTGATATTGTCCGCGAGATTGTCGGTGCTGACGAAGGGGATCGGAATATAGACAGCGTTACCATAGGTGCCGCCGAAAATACCGTCCTTGAATTCCTTGCCCTGCAGCTTCAGCACCGCAACGTTGAGCGCGCTGGCCATGACACCCGGAGGATTGACCGAAGCACCGGAGTTGAACTTTTCCTTTTCCCAGCGCGTCATGAAGTCCTTGCGGATTTCACCTGTCGCGGCAATGTCCTTGGTCTTGCCGGCGGCTTCGATTGCGCGCCATGCGCCATCGGCCATGCCGTCCTGCACCCAGACGCCGCTGATATCGGGATAGGTGGCAAGCAGGTTCTGCATGGCCTGCTGGCCCTGCGCCTGATCCCAGCTCGCATTGGCTTCGTTCAGTACCTTGATGTCAGGGTATTTCTTGAACACTTCGCGGTAACCGGCGACGCGGGCTTCATTGGCGGGATTGCCGGCGATGCCGTTGATCGCGACAACGCTTCCCTTGCCCTTCAGCGAATCCGCAAGCCATTGCGCGGACTGTGCCGCCCAAGCCTTCTGGTCGATGCCGACATAGATCGCGTCCTTAGAAGACACTTCCGCGTCGGTTGCGATGACGAGGATGTTGCGCGCCTTCGCCTGAGCGAAGATCGGATCAAAAGCAGTCGGGCTGCCGGGATTGATGAGGATCGCATCAACGCCCTGGTTCATGAAATTGCGGATGTGGCCGATCTGCCCCTGCACATCGACATTGCCGCTCTGAACGACGACTTCAACCTTGACGCCCTTTTCGCCCCACGCTTTCGCAGCAGCCTGGGCTTCCTCGATCATCTGCGTGCGCCATTCGCTGCCGACGAAAGAATTGGAAAGGCCGATCTTGAAGCTCTGCTCCTGAGCGTGCACGGACGTGCCAGCCGCCAGCACCACAGCGGCGGCAGCCATCAAATGTTTAAACATGGAAATTTGCTCCTCCAAGCACGGTTTTTAACCGATGAAACCGTTTACATTTGCGAATGTAACCGGTTTCATAAATGAGTCAACCCTGACGTATTTTTTTATGCACTCGTTGCAACAACCAATTCCCGACCCTCGATCGTGAGATTGCGCGGCGACATAGGGAGGAATAACCGCAGCCATATTGGCGTCCATTGCAGGGCTAACATTCCCCATATTTTGTCAGTTTGGCGGCAGCTTCAAGTTCCGATACTTCAACAAGAACGACGTATCGGCTCGCCTTTTTCAAGCGGACGGTGCGTCTTTCTCGCGATCTAAAAGTGGCCCGCCTGGCCTGTGGGATAGCAAAACGCTGAAAATCGGCGCGAACATTTCGATGGCGGCCCATATCGCCACACCGGGCGCGCATAAAACCGAATAAAACCGAACACTGTGCTGCATATGGGCGAGATAAGTTTCCTCATCACCCGGACGAGGAAAAGACTTAATGCGTCAGACAGTCAGTCAACCGAAGATACTAGTTTTTCTGCCACATGCCGCTGCGACAATGGTTGTCGACAAGCTTGCGGAATATGGACATGCCTCGGTCGCGGTATCAACGGTACCACAGGCCTTCGATGCTCTCCGCTCCGAAGATTTCGTCTTCGCAGTCACGACGCGGCCGGATATCGATCTGGTCCGCAACATTCGCGCCATTCCGGTCATCAATATCGAAGTCTTTTTTCACAACAGCATCTCAGGCGGCGGTGTGTCGAAGCAATTTGACAGCAAGGCATTCCTTGAGCGCGTTGGCTTCCTTGCCAGTCCAACTCCCGCGAGACCGGATCCCGCTATTGGGCGGGCAGCATCTGCCCAGATAAATGACCCGCGCAAACCTCGCTGGTGGAGCATTGCCGCGAACGCGCTCAGGCTCTCGCGTCATCGCAAAGGACTGATGGATGTTCAATCCTGATCCGGCGCCGGATTCTGCTACGCCTCTACCAGCTTCGCGTGTTTTTCCAAGGATAGCGAAACGCAAGCCGGCTGAAACGGCTGTGGGAATCGAGAGTTCACACCGAAAATCGTATGGATGGTCGCGCACCTCCGAGTTTTGGCGGGTCGCGGTTCCGAAACAGGAATGGCTATTCTTGGGAGGCTGTCTCGTGATGTTCTGGTTGGTGAATGCCGCGTCACTCAGTGGATATGTCATCCTGGCCATATTCATACTCGTGGCGCTTGGACGGTTTGCCAAACACTCAATTACGCTCCTGGCAGAAAGACTGCCATGTCGGTCGCGATCCAGACACTATCTGATAGCGTGTGCCTCGGCGGCCTTCTTTTCGCTGCTGACGGTTAGGGGATGTTACACAGCCGCCGTGATCGTCGACAGCCAGTTTCGCGCAGGCCCCTTGCAGATCTACGGTAGCAAGCACTAGACGCGCCGCAACATATTGCAACATATCTGAATAAAGTTTTGCAGGAGATAATATAGAGGTAAGGTAGAACGCGGCGCGTAGGCTGCGGACAAACCGGCACCTGCACAGGTCCGACCTGACAAGAGTTGACAGTCATGGCACTATCCCCGCAGCACGGAAGCACCGCTACTCATAAAACGGCCTCACAGACCCAGGCGCGCATCCTCATCGTTGAAGACGACGAAGCCATTGCAAGCATGCTGGTCGATCTTGTCACCGCTCACGGATTCCAGGCCGCATCGGCGGCCAATGGCCGAGAAATGGACAATGCGCTATCGCGCCATGACTTTGATTTGATCCTCCTCGATGGCATGCTCCCCGGAGAAGACGGCTTCAGCATCTGCCGACGCCTGCGGGCGACTGGAAAGACGCCGATACTGATGCTCACGGCCTTGCGGGAAGATATCGACCGCATCCTCGGCCTAGAACTGGGTGCGGATGATTATGTCACCAAGCCGTTCAATTCTCGTGAGTTGTTGGCCCGTATCAAGAACATTCTTCGGCGAGCGGCGGACCGACAGCAAGAGCCAGAGGCTGAGCTTGAACCAATGACCTTTTCAGGCTGGATCATAGACCCGCGCAGCCGGCAACTATTCGATGCCGACGGGGCACAGGTCTCGATGACAACAGCCGAGTTCGACCTGCTTTGGGCTTTCTGCTCCCATCCAAACAAAATTCTGACGCGCGAGCAGCTTCTGGCCATGACCCACGCGGGTTCGGCGGGGCCAATCGAGCGTAGTATCGATGCCCATATCAGCCGCGTTCGTCAGAAAATTGAGCCTAACCTCAAGGATCCGACGTTTATCAAGACCGTTCGGTTGGGCGGATACCTGTTTGCCTCGAAAGTAGAACGTGTCTCATGAGGGGGCTGCGCAGTGCCTCGATCCGCAAACAGCTTTTTTCCTCGCCCTTTTACTGGTCGTACTGGTTTCAACTGTTGCGGCATTGTCGGAACCGTTTATCTACGGCCGGCACGACAAGGGTATCGAGATTGGTCTGTTCACGGGTCGCGTCGAGGCCATCCTCGAACAATTTGCGCATAGCCAAAACCCGGTAGAAGAAAATGCCGCGCTTCAGCTTGCCGAGCGTATGGGCATTTCAGTACAGCGCGCCTCGCCCTCACATGCCACAATTTCCTATCAGGCGGGTATACCCACGCCGCAGGTTCTGCAGCAAATCAAAGACCTGATCAACGACGGGATCTGGACGTCGCTCCGGAACGCGGTTCGCGCAAACAGCGGCCCCCCTGTCTTGACCATCAAGGTCGACAACGACAGGGCGCTCTCTTTCGCCATGCCGCAGTTCCCAACCAGTGTCTGGCTGGCGCCGGCAATGGCGAGCGGCATCTTGAAAATCGTCATACCTCTCATTTTGCTCGCCTATATTGGCAGCTGGCTGATAACGGAACCGCTTGTCCGCTTCGCCGCGGCCGCTCAGAGGGTGAGCATGGACGACCATTCGGAGGAACCCTTCAAAGCCGAAGGCGCATCCGAAATTCGCAGCCTCGCAGCCTCCCTCAATGTCATGCAAGGCAGAATCCAGACGATGCTGCGAGAGAGAACGAGGGTGCTCCGCGCCATAAGCCACGACCTTCGAACCCCGCTGACAAGATTGCGCATGCGCATCGACCGCTCATCCGAACCTGAGCTCAAGGAGCTTATGCTGGCTGATATCACCACGCTGTCGTCGCTGATTGATGCAAGCCTGAGTTTTCTAGACAACAGGTTCGAGCCGCCACGCAAAATCGACCTGTCAAGTTTGCTTCAAACCATCGCCAACGACTTTGCGGATACGGGCGTCGACGTTCGCTTCGTGGGTCCGCGCAGGCTCAAGTATACCTGTATGTCGCAGGGTCTGACGCGAGCGATTTCCAATCTGGTCGATAACGCTTCGAGATTTGCGGAACACATCGAAATCGAACTGATCAGCAACCAGGACGGCGGCGTGCTGATCCGCGTTTCGGACAACGGGCCGGGGTTGCCTGACAATTTGAAGCATCGTGTACTTGAGCCCTTCTTCAAGGCTGATGAATCCCGGCAGACAGGGGCAAAGAGCGGCGGCTTCGGATTGGGGCTCTCCATCGCTCAAGGGATCGTAACCATAGGCCATAAGGGCACATTCCGGTTGCTTGACCGGGAACCCAATGGGCTTGTCGTGGAGATCGGCCTGCCTTCCGTCGAAAGCACATAAACCCAGCATCGCGGTTCGGTGCCATCAGGGCATAGGGTGCCCGCATCCGCGAACATTTCCTAACATTACTGAAAACACAGTAACGCCGCATTGGGCTATCGCTCATCCAGCCACACCCGCCACCCGGCGCTAACATCGGCTGGAGCCAAAAAACATTGAATATCCTGTCCAAAGCCAGCGTCTCGCTTCTCGTCTCCATCTGGGCTCTTGCCAGCTGCACAACCGCCGATCCAACGGCCTATGCCGGCCTCGCATCGGCGCAGCACCTCAAAGCCGATCCGAGTGACCGAAGCGGTCGGGTTCCCTATCGATACAATAGCGACGCCAACTGGAAGCAATATGACAAGGTCATCGTCGACCCAGTGACCGTCTATCGAGGTCAGGACAATCAGTTCGTCAAAATAAGTGAGCAGGACAAGGCCTCGCTGGCCAGCTACATGCAGTCTCAGTTCACGCAAAAACTTCGTACGCGCTTTTCGGTCGTGAATTCGCCTGCACCTGGAACACTGCGCATCCATCTGACGCTGACGGGTGCAAAAACAACAACGCCCTTCCTTGGACCGTTCTCTCACCTTGATGTCGGCGGTGGCGTCTACAACGCCGTACAGGCCGCAAGAGACAAGGAAGGTTCGATGACCGGTTCGGTCGCCTACGCTGTCGAGATTTACGACGCGACGAGCAACACCTTGTTGTCCGCTTATGTGAGCAAACAATACCCGAATGCGATGAATGTCGGAGCCAGCTTTGGCGCTCTGAAGGCCTCCCAGGTGGCGATTGACAAGGGTGCGGATGCGCTTCTGACCCAACTTCGGTAGCGAGGACAGTCGCAACATTTCTAAATATCAAACGACACACCGCAACGGTGAACGGATGCATGGTGTCACTGTCCAAGGGGTGTATCCGGCCAGACATCGCGTGTTCTGCAGGCCGCCCAAGGACTAGTTGTTCCCTTGAACGTAATCATCACGGTCTGCAGGCATAAGCCAAGGAGAAAGAGAATGAGACGCAATGCGATAGCTCTAGGTGTGACGGTCGCTTTGGCCATTGGTGCTTCAAGCCCCGCCCTTTCCCAGACCGTCATCTATGATGACGGATCTTCTGATCCCTATTCAGTCGACGGCAACACAGAATCGCGTTTCCTGCATGCGTGGAACCGCAATCACGATGCAAGGAACAGATGGAACGGTCGCGCCAGCTTTGGTCCCGATGACGTTATTACCTTGCTCGAGGATCGCGGCTACCGCGTGCGCAATGTTCAGGATGTCGGTGAACGTTACCTGGTTAAGGCAACACGCGGCGGCGACAACCTGCTTGTGAGTGTCTCACGTGCCGGCGAAGCAAGAATTCATATTGTGGTCCTAACGAAAGGCAACACATGTCCGGTCATCTTGAAGGCGATATCATCACTCCCGCCGAAACGTCCAATGCGGATGTCATCCGTGTCGAGCGCGTTTGGCAACACCGCCATGACCTTGAGCTCACCATCCCGAAACACCGGCACAATCGCACACGAATGGCACTTGGAGCCGGCGGTCTCCTGCTCGGTGCGATCTGTGTTTTCGCCTATGGCGATCTGATGCCGGCAAACGGCCTCGATGCGAAAGAGGAAATGGCCTCCACTCCCGTCGAGCGGGAAATTGTGGCCCCTTCAACCAGACTGCGTGACGTCGTCAACACCGCACCTGCAACCAACGGCATCAGCGAAACGCAGGTCGCATCGCTTCCGCACGTCGCAATACCAACGAAACGCCCACTTCACGAACCTGTACAATTCGGCAAACCTGACCGCTCGACATCAACCGCAAGCTCGTCAGATGTCCTGCGTTTCGATCAGTGCAAACCAGTCTGTGAAACGCGTGATCCGCTGGTTGTCGGCACAACATCCGCTGCAGTTCCGACTGAAGCCACAGAGTTCGAAAGCCAAGATCCCTTAAGGGAAGCCGGTGCGTCCGCGCTGAACGGGGCGGGTTACGTGTTGACCCAGACCGCCGCTCTCCCCTTCACGGCGCTGAGGCTTGGCCGCGATGCAGTGATCAAAGCGTCGGGATTGGATTGATTTGAACTTGAGACGCATCGTTGCCGGCAGATTGCTGCAACCCGCGTTGCACGCGTTCAATTCTCGAGGATGACCAGAATGAAAATATGGACGGCCATATTGCTTTGTTCACTTGCTATACCAGTCCTGTCCGGCTGCGTAAGCGACAACTACCCCTATGATCGACGACACGATTATCCATATTCCCGGGATTTCTATGGGACACCGGAGCAACGCGACCGTGCGCGAGAGACTTGGCAGCGCGAGAAAGCACGGCGTGACGAAATTGAACGCCGAGACGAGGCCGCATATCGGGAAGCCAGGGATCATCGCCGGTTTTGTCGAAATTCCCCGTCGTCAATGTTTTGCAGATACGACTAGCGAATTCGATACTCACGCATGAATTGTACGCCTATTCATCCGATGTCATTGAATCTCTAATTTTGCAGCCAAAACCATGCCTTGCTGAATGGTCAGGCATCTTCATTGCGGTCCGAGTTTCGACCGCGGTGCTCATCTTTTCCACATCCTGGTGCACGCCTGGTGCGATCGTCACACGTCGCAATCTAATCGAATATATTGCCTTGGTTTGGGCCTGTTTTTGACATCGCCAAGTTATTTCGGTCGTCCATAATCCTCCAGATGAAGGAGACGACAATGTCCAAAGCCGAATTGACAATCGAAGACGTTCTCAGTGACCCGCTTATCCGCCAGGTGATGCATGCCGACGGCGTATCCTCCCGGCAACTTCGGCGTCTGTTGCACGATGCACGCGAGAAGCAGGCGACCCCAAGTCAACAGGACGGGCCAAGGCCTTCCTGCACAAGTGTTTCTTTGGCCATGACAGAGAGAACTCGATGGTGCCCATCGCGGAGAAGTGCTGCATCGCAACAAAACATAATCTGAAAAGACACTCTGCAACAAACCCATGCGCCATAGTCGAGTGCATGAGCAAGGCCGGGCCAATCGGCGCGAACTTCGCTCTGCACATTTGACATAGGGACATTGACATGCAGTTCAGATTTTTGGCCTTTGCAGCGCTTGCGCTATCTTCCGCCGCTCCCGTTCTAGCCGCTGATCTCGTTTACGAACAACCTGCGCCTCCAAGTGAACAGCAGGTCTACTCCGCTTATGACTGGTCTGGTTTTTATCTCGGCGCACAGGGCGGATATAACTGGAATCAGGCCACCGTTCTTGGTTCTGACATCGATCTCGACGGCGGCTCATTCGGCGCCCATGCCGGATACAATTTCCAACATGGAAACATCGTTTTTGGTATCGAAAACGACTTCAACTACAATTTTGAAGACGGCAGCGACGCAACTGTTGAATGGGATGCATCGGGCCGAGGCCGCGTCGGCTATGCCTGGGACAGGACCTTGTTCTTCGCGACGGCAGGTGTTGCTGCGGCAGGCGTCAAAGTCGACGTTGCGGGAGCTGGCAAGAAGGACGACATTCTCATCGGCTGGACAGCAGGTGGTGGTGTAGAGCACGCCTTTACTGACAACATCCTGGTGCGTGGCGAATATCGCTATTCGGACTTCGGGAGCAAAGACTTCGGCTCGAGCGTTGGAGATTTCGGTGCCACACAGCACAAGGTCCTGTTCGGCGCCAGCTACAAGTTCTGATCAGTAGCAATCCGGTCACTCGATAGCTGGTTTTTAGGCTGCCACCCTTGCTGTTGCCCCCAGCGAGGGCTGGCAGTCCCGCAGTATGGGCTCCGGTCATGATCGGCGTGTATTTGCTCCCGCCCATATAGGCCTCCCACCTCAAAATCAGGAAAGAAGGGGTCTACAAATCTAGGGGCTACTCAGCATCCCGCGCCTTTATGGAGCGACAGAGAAGATCGCCCTCACCGCCCCAGCGTCTGCTTGATGCCGGTAATACCACGTCGTAGAAATGGATCCGTATGGATGTAGAAGAACTGCACGCCACGATCACGCCAGTGCGGAATCTCTTCTAGTGTCGCAAGGGTGCCGGCGATCTTTCCTGCCGCGCGTATCTTGTCCACGGCAACGGCAACCTTGTCCATCACCACATCAGGGCGCGGTTCACCGAATGGGGGAGCGGGCGGGTATCCCATGTCCTGCGATAGATCGCCGGGGCCGATGAAGAAGACGTCGATTCCCTCTACCGTCAACATTTCGTCGAGCGCGTCGATTGCATCGACCGTCTCGATCATGGCGATCACCAGCCGTTTCTCATAGTCGGACGGCAAGGCGTAACGCACCGCATCGACAATCGCACGCGCCTCGTCGGCATTGCCGATCATGGGGACCATGATCCCGTCGGCACCGGCATTGAGATAACGGATGATGATCGGCCGTTCGTGCGAATGCGGCCGGACGATTGCAGCACCACCCACAGAGCGCACCACCTGTCCGGTTGCACGCACATCCTCGAAGCTCCATGTACCATGTTCGCAATCGACGAAGACCGCATCCGCGCCGAGCTCCACCAGCCGGGCGGAAAGACCTGAATGTGTATGGTGCGGCGTTAACATGCTGATAGCGTCACCCGCCGCAAGACGGGCGCGCAGCTTTGCTCCATTCATGGAAGTCTCTCCCTTACTTCTTGTTCGGCATATCCGGCGTATCGTCCGGTGCCCCTACCCAGCGCGCGACGTCGATATCCTTTGAGGTATCGCGCATATGGGTTGGGCAGATGTGCAGTTCCGGAATGACCGCGCTACTGCTAAGGCTGGCGCAAAGTACGATCGCGCGCGCCACGTCATGCGGGTCCATCATCACGGCGCGTTCTTCCTCGAGAGGTGGACGCGCACGATTGTTCATGATCGGCGTGTCGGTCTCGCCCGGCAGGATGGTCGTCGCCCGGATACCCTGGTTGCGGTAGGTATTGTGCAGGAAGGTCATGAAATTCTTCACGCCCGCCTTCGCCGCACCATAGGCTACACCGCCCAGCAGGTTGGGATTGACAGCGGCGAGCGACGAGACGGTGATGATGGTCCCCTCACCCTTCGCTATCATCTCCGGCAGCACGGCCTGCGTCAGATTGAACACCGCCGTCAGATTGACGTTGATGGTAGCGTTCCACTCTTCCTCGCTGATGAAGCGGGCGTTGAGTACCTTGCTGGCGGAACCGGCATTGTTCACGAGGATATCAATTGGACCGACTGCCTCCCCGATCGACTTGACCGTGTCGAAGATCGCCTCGCGCGAAGCAATGTCCAGCGTGCGGGCGATGGCCTTGCCCTTCTTCTTTTCGATCAGCTCCGCGACTTCCCGCAGCGGATCGAGGCGGCGGCCGGTCAACACGACCGTTGCTCCTTCTTTCGCCAGCAGGATTGCGGTTTCGCGGCCGATGCCCGAGCCAGCACCGGTTACCAGCGCGATCTTTCCGTTCAGCAGTCCCATCATCGTCTCCTATTCGGCTGCGGCAGCAATGGCGCCAGAATAGCCGAAGATTTCCTTCGCCGCCTTCGAGGTTACCAGGCCTTCGGAAATATCCTGCTCGATCAATTCGCGCGAGCGTTCGGCGGCACGGCCCCAACCGCCGCCGCCGGGCGTCTGGACCTCAAGACGTTCGCCCGTCTGAAGAACCACCTTGCCCTTCGGGAAATGCGATTTCCCTTCCTTCATCACCTTGCCGGCGGAACCGCTCTGGCCTTCCACCACGCCAAAGCATGGGTGGCGGACGCGTTCCGATGCGAGATAGATGTTCATCGGGTTCTTGCCGAGATTGCGCAAAACGACGCGCTGGCCGAGGCCGCCGCGATGTTTGCCGGCACCGCCGGAATCGGCGATCAATTCCTTGCGTTCCGTCAGTACCGGAACGGCGACCTCGAACATTTCAACGGCCGTGACCTTGCAGTTGGACGGGAAGCTCAGCGTATCCAGCCCGTCGAATTCGGCGCGCGCGCCCTGCCCGCCGTGAAAATTCTGCACGGAGGCATATTGTGTTCCATCGTTGCGCTGGCCGACGCAATTGGCAGCCCAGATCGGTGCGCCGCCGCTATCGCCCAGCACCTTTTCCGGCACGATTCCTTCCAGCGCCTTGAAGATCAGCGAGGGAATGACGTGGCCAATGAGATTGCGCGAATTGCCCGCCGTCCATTCCTGCGGATTGAGAATGCAGCCGAGCGGCGCCTCGTCGGTGATCGGAACGATGCAGCCCTCGTTATTTGGGGTCTCGGCATCAAGCAGGCATTTCAATGCGTAGACCGAATGGGCGTAACGGTAGTTGGTGCGGCAGTTGATCGAATGCAGCACCTGATCCGACGTCCCCGTATAGTCCACATGGATGGAATCGTCCCTGACGATAACAGATGCTTTCAGTTTGACGTCGACGTCGTAACCGTCGAGCAGGACCTCGGCGGAATAGGTACCGTTCGGCCATTCGCGGATTGCCTTGCGGGTCTGCGCCTCGGAGCGGGTGTGGATGGCGTCGGCAAGTCCGTCGACATCGTCCAGCCCGTATTCATCGAGGAATTTTACCAATTCACGGCCCATGACATTGTTGGCGGCGATCATTGATTCCAGATCACCGCGCACTTCCGTGGGAAGACGGACGGAGGCTGCGATGATGTCGAATACGTCCTCGTTCGGGACACCCGCCTTGAGCAGCTTGACGATGGGAAAGCGGATGCCTTCCGCGAAAATGTCGCTGGCTTCCGAATGCAGCGGCGCACCGCCAATGTCGGGAAGGTGGGCGATCGATCCCGCATAGGCGACGACCTTGCCGTTCTTGAAGATCGGCGTGATCATCGTCACGTCAGGCAAATGGCCGGTTCCGATTTCGGGATCGTTGGTAGCCAGAACATCGCCTTCTTCGAGCTTTTCAACCGGAAACTTCGGCAGGAAATATTTTTGCGCAGCCGCAGGCAGAGAGGTGATGAAGACCGGGATCGACCAGGTGCATTGCGCAAGCGCCCTGCCCTTGCTGTCGAGAAGAACGGTGACGTAGTCATGGTTCTCACGCACGATCGGCGAAAACGCCGTCTTGCCAAGCACGTTATCGGCCTGATCGGCGATAAAGATCAGGCGGTTCCACATAACCTGAAGGTTGATCGGATCGTTGAAATCGGTTGCGGGTTTCGACATCTGACTGCCCCTTAGAGAATGTTGATCACGAGATTGCCGTGGGCATCGACGTGGAAGGTGCCGCTCGGCCCGACAACAGCTGTCGATTCACGCTGCTCGACGATGGCAGGCCCCTTGACCTCATGGCCGACCGGCAGCTTGTAGTGGTCGTAGACCGAGGTCTCGACATAGCCGCTCGCTTCCTGGAAATAGACTTGGCGGCTGCCTTTTCTGGCTTCGGCAACGACAGTTTCATGTGGCCGGGTGACCTGATCCTTCTCGCCGCTGGCGCGCAGACGCCAGGTGATGACTTCCAGCGGTGCTGCGACGGTGCGGCCGAACAATTCGCGGTAGAGCTTGAAGAAGCTGCTACGCAATTCTGCGAGGAAGGCTTCTTTCGACAGGCTGCGGTCAGGAAGCACCACCGTTATCTCGTGGCCCTGCCCCACATGGCGCATATCCACAGTATAACGATTGGTGATCGTGTCCTTGGGAATGCCCGCCGCCGAAACGACCTCAGCGCCCTGGGCGGAAAGATCGTCGAGCAGACGGTTCATCGCATCGATATCCCAGGCATCAATCGCCATCGGGTGGCTTGCGGAGAGATCAACGGCAACGGGCGCGATCAACAGGCCGATGGCGGAGCTGACGCCGGCGCCTGTCGGGCAGATGATGCGCGAGATGCCGAGCTTGCGGGCGATACCATAGGCATGCACCGGACCTGCGCCGCCGAAGGCGACCATCGGCAACGAACGCGGATCGACGCCAAGGTCGGTTGCATGCATGGCGGCGGCCTTGCTCATGGATTCATTGACGAGATCGTGGATGCCCCAGGCGCAACGCTCGACCGATACATCGAGCGAGACGGCTAGCTTGGACATCGCCTCATGTGCAGCGTCCTTTGAAACCTTGAACGAGCCGCCGACGAAGGATTCCGTTCCCATGTAACCGAGAAGGATGTCGGCATCTGTTACCGTCGGCTCTGTTCCGCCGCGCTGGTATGCTGCCGGTCCCGGCATTGCACCGGCGGAATGCGGCCCGACATCGAGAAGGCCGAGCGGGTTCTTCGCCGCGATGGAACCGCCGCCGGCGCCGATCTCGATCATCTGGATCGACTGTATTTTCAGCGGAAAACCGGAGCCCTTGCGGAAACGCTGGTAGTGCGCAACTTCGAGATCGGTGCCGACATTCGGCTCGCCATCCGGAATGAGGCAGAGCTTGGCGGTGGTGCCGCCCATATCGAAGGAGAGAACGCTCGCCTCGCCCGCCGTTCGGCCGAATTCGGCGGCGGCCACTGCACCCGCTGCGGGACCGGATTCGATCAGGCGGACGGGAAGCTCGGCCGCGCGGCTGCTCGGGACAAGCCCGCCAGAAGACGTCATCCAGAGAACCTGCCGGTCGATGCCCCTGTTGGCAAACTCCTTTTGCAGATGGGCGACGTGTCCTGACATTTGCGGGCGGGTATAGGCATTGACAACGGTCGTCGAGGCACGGTCGAATTCGCGCATTTCCGGGCAGACCTCGGAAGACAGCGAAACGAAGAGGTCAGGGTCTTCTTCGCGCAGAAGTGCGGCGACACGCTGCTCGTGCTGCGGATACTTGTAGGCATGCAGCAGGCAGACCGCCACCGAGCGGATGCCCTTCTGCTTAAGCCGTCCCGCGATCTCGCGGACGGTCTCCTCCTTGAGTTCCGTCATGACCTCGCCGTCGGCGGCGATACGTTCCTCGGCGCCGAAGCTGTTGGCGCGGGTAACCAGCGGATCGGGATATTTGATGTTCAGGTCATAGAGGTCGTAGCGTCCCTCGTTGCGGATACGCAGCATGTCCTGGAAGCCGTCTGTGGTGACGAAACCGGTTTCCACGCCTTTCCGTTCAAGCACGGCATTGGTGACGACGGTGGTTGCGCCAAGCACCTGCAGGTTCTCGATTGCGATCGCAGCCGCATGCTTTTCGAGCAGTTCGGACACGCCCTGGACAACGGCTTCGGCCGGATTTCTCGGCGTGCTCAGGACTTTATGGAGGTGGAGTTCGCCGCTGTCGTCCAGAAGCGCGAAATCGGTAAAGGTACCGCCAGTATCGAAAGCCAGTTTTGCCATTGTTTCCCTCGAGCGACCATGCAGCGTCTTTTGCTGCTTTGTGGACCCAGAGGTTGGGCCCGTTCACTGATGGGAAATTGTAACGTTCGGCCGGCCTTTACCAACACAACCTCGGTCTGCCGCCATAGGGTTTGCTTATAGCGAATTCACACGGCACGAATGCCCGGATGATGCCCGCTCTTCAGCTTCGTGACGATTTCGAGAAGCACGGAACGCGCCGCCAGCGCCGGTTCGGAAAGCGGCATGTGATCGGAGACACAAAGCGAAACCGTGGCATCGATGACAGGGGTCGTGAGAGGATGCAGCTGCGCACCTCTGAAGCTGGATGTTTCCAGAACCACCGAGGCCGGAAGGATCGTCGAACCGAGGCCGTCCAATACCGCAGCCCCGAGCGCTGGCACGGATTCCAGCTCTGAAATGACCTCCGGCTTCGCGCGCGCCCGTGCCAGTCCTTCATCAATGAGCCGGCGAAGGAAATGCGCCTTGCTTGGCAGCAGCATCGGACGACCATCGAGCACAGAGAGTGGAAGCGGCTGACCGGGTTCGGCGGGCAACACCATGTCAGTGGGCGAGACAAGGAACATCTCTTCGCGGAACAGCGGTTCCAGCGTCACGCCCTTGATGGGATCGGAAGTGTAAATGAGTGCCATGTCCATCTTGCCGGTCATGATCAGCTCGCTGAGGATATGGCCGAAGCTGTCGTTGATATGGACCGTGATGGCAGGAAATCGCGCCCTCATCTCCTTGATAAGCGGCAGCGACAGCGCACTCGACGAGGAATATGTCGCAAGCCCGATGGAAACGCGACCGGAGATCGAACGCGCGGAGCGGTCAATGTCGGTCTGCGCCTGCTCGATCTGCTTCAGCATGATCTGCGCATGGCGGTATAGGATCATCCCGGCTTCCGTTGGCGTGATACCGACATTGCTCCGCAACAGAAGCTGGTGGTTGAAGTGCTGTTCCAGCGATGCGATCTGCTGCGACAGCGCCGGCTGCGCCACACGAAGGATGCCGGCGGCACGCGAAACGCTGCCGGTATCGACGATCTTGACGAAGCTTTTGAGTTTTTTGAAGTCGACGCTCATCGGTTCCCACTCTTTGCGGAAACCCTAGCGTATCAGCGCAGAAACAGGAATCTATTTCTGCAAGGACGATGCGTAATTTCAATGGGATAGGGCGCTTTTCCGTTCATTCGAACACCAAGCGTTGCGGGACGCGCAAGAGAAGTGGACAGCTCCTTCTGCGCGCCCGATCGATTTGTTAGCGCAGCGCTTCCACCGCACGCTTGATGCGGTTGCAGGCATCCTCAAGCACTTCCATGGAGGTGGCAAAGGAGATGCGGAAATAGGGCGAAAGCCCGTAGGCTGCGCCCTGAAGAGCCGCCACACCGACGCTGTCGAGAAGATAGAGGACAAAATCGAGATCGTTTTCGATCACCTTGCCCTGCGCAGTCTTCTTGCCGATCACGCCGGCGCAGCTCGGATAGAGGTAGAATGCCCCGTCCGGAACCATACAGGAGAGGCCGGTGATCGCATTCAGACGCTCACAGGCGTAGTCGCGCCGCTTTTTGTAGACCGCAACGCTTTCCGTCACGAATGTCTGGTCGCCTGAAAGCGCATGTGCGGCGGCGGCCTGGCTAACGGATGATGGGCAGGATGACATCTGCGATTGCAATTTGTTGATGGCGGCAATGAGCGCGGCAGGCCCTGCCCCGTAACCGATCCGCCATCCCGTCATGGCATAGGACTTGGAAACGCCGTTGGTCAGTAGCACCCGATCCTTCAGTTCCGGAACGACGGCAACGAGGGTCTTCATCGGCTCATCCTTGAACCAGACCTGATCGTAAATATCGTCGGACAGAACCATGACATGGGGATGCCGCAACAGTACGTCGCCAAGCGCCTTCAGCTCCGCCTCGGTATAGGCCGCACCCGTCGGGTTTGACGGCGCGTTGAGGATCAGCCACATCGTCTTCGGAGTGATCGCCGCCTCAAGCGCTTCGGCTGTCAGTTTGAACCCCGTTTCCTCCGGGCATGCGACGATGACAGGCGTGCCGTCATTGGCGATGACCATATCGGGGTAAGACACCCAGTAGGGAGCCGGGATGATGACTTCAGCACCATTTTCCACGCTTGCCATCAGCGCCAGAAACAGGATCTGCTTGGCACCGCCACCAACGCAGATTTCACTATCGCCATAGGTGATGCCGAGACGCTTCTGAAAGTCGCCGATGATCGCCTTGCGAAGTGCCGGCGTGCCGTTGACCGAGGTGTATTTGGTCTCTCCCCGGTCGATGGCGGCATGCGCCGCAGCCTTGACCGCCTCCGGTGTATCGAAGTCCGGTTCGCCCACCGTCAGGTCGGCGATATCGCGACCGGCAGCCTTCAGTTCCCGGGCGCGGGCCGCAGCCGCCGTGCTCGGCGATACCTTTATTCTCGACACGCGTGATGCAGGCACAAAAGTGCTCATGGGATTTCCTCGTCTAGATCTATCGTTATGGGCTTGTCAGTGCGCGGCTTCGAGTTCGCCACGCATCTTTCCGGTCAGGAACAGTTCGCCGAGTTCGTCATGGGTGATATCCGCCGGCTTGCCGTCCCAGATCACCTTGCCGAGACGGAGGATGACCGCACGTTGCGCCACCTCCATGGCCTTCTTGGTGTTCTGCTCGACCAGCAGGATTGTCATGCCGTTCGCATGCAGGCGCAGGAGTTCATCGAACACGATGCCGATTGCGGCCGGCGACAGACCGACCGAGGGCTCGTCGACCAGTAGCACTTTCGGCCGCTGCAGAACCGCCATCGCCACTTCGAGCAATTGCTGCTCGCCACCGGACATGTTGCCTGCAAGCGTCGAGCGCCGTGTCTTCAGGATCGGGAAAAGGTCGTAGACATAATCCCTGTCCGCCTTCACCTTGGCGTCGCGGATGGTATAGGCGGCCATTTGCAGGTTTTCATCGACAGTCATGACCGGGAAGTTGCAACGGCCCTGCGGCACGAAGGATATTCCCTCGCCCAGAATGGCGCGCGACGACAATCCGGCAATGTTCTTGCCGCGCCAGTCGATGCCGCCTTCCTTGATGGTGGTCATGCCGTAAAGCGTCTTGAGCAGGGTGGACTTGCCCGCGCCATTCGGCCCCATGAGGGCCACGAATTGCCCGCCCGGCACATCCAGATCGACGCCGTTGAGGATATCGAGATTGCCGTAACCCGCGCGCAGGCTCTTGATGGAAAGATTGCTGTTAGCCTCCAAGATAGGCCTCCCTCACACGCTGGTCCTTGATAATATCATGCGGCAGCCCCTCGACCAGTTTCGTTCCCTGATCGAGCACGACGACACGCTGGCAGATGCTGGTGACGACATCGATATTGTGTTCGATGACGAGGAAGCTGACGCCAAGCGATTTGTTCGCATATTGGATTGTCTCCACCACGCGCTCGATGATCTTCGGATTGATGCCCGCCATCGGCTCGTCCAGCAGGATGAGCTTCGGTTCCGGCATAAGCATCGAAGCAAACTGAATGAGCTTCTGCTGGCCGCCGGAAAGATTGCCGGCGGGCTGGTGGCGAACATCCCACAGCCCCGCCATCTTGATCAGTTCGCGTGCACGCTCCCTGAGCCCGGCCACGCGGCGGCGCGACATGCCGCCGAGACCGAATGTCGACAACAGCGAGGGAAAGGTGAACATCTGGCCCGCGATGACAAGGTTCTCCTCGACATCGAGCGCCTTGAAGGTGACCGTCTTCTGGAAAGAGCGCAGCATACGGCCTTCGCGGGCGATGCGGTTGAGCGACCAGCCGGTGATATCCTGTCCGTCCAGGATCACCTTGCCGGTGTCCGGCCTCGCAAGTCCGGTGCTGCAATCGAAGAAGGTGGACTTGCCGGAGCCGTTCGGGCCGATCAGCCCGGCAATCTCGCCGCGATTGATGTGCATGCTGACATCGTTGACCGCCTTGACCGCACCATAGGACTTGCTGAGGTTCTTTATCTCGAGGATGGGAAGATGAGCCGTCATTTCGAGCCTCCGATCGCGTTCCAGAAGCGATTGATCAGGGGGGCGAAACCCTTCTTAAACCAGAAGACGAGAACGAGAAGGCAGAAGCCATAAGCGATCATCCGCACTTCAGGAGCAACGCGGAGCGCCTCGGTCAGTCCGACGAAGAGCAGGCTGCCGAATACGGTTCCCGAGATCATGCCCGCGCCGCCGCCGAGAACGATGATCAGCATCGTCGTTGAATAATACATCTGGAAAGTCAGCGGGCTGACCACCGTCAGATAATGGGCGTAAAGGCAGCCCCCGACCCCGGCAAAAACGGCGCTGAGCATGAAGACGATCAGCTTATAGCGCCATGTCGGGACGCCGAGGGATTCCGCCAGCGTCTCGTTTTCGCGGATGGCGACCATGTTGCGGCCCGCAGGTGAGCGGACGATTGCCCATGCTGCAAGCGTACCCAGCACACAGATGGCGAGCGCCAGATAATAAAAATTGGTGGTTCCACTGACGGTAAAGGAAAGCGGGCCAAGTTCGAAATAGGGTTTTGGGATGCCGGAGAGGCCCATGTCGCCACGGGTCAACGAGATCCAGTTCTTGGCAATCGCCTGGCCGATAATGACGAAACCGAGCGTACACATGACGAAGGACGTTGAACGAAGACGCAACGCCGGAATGCCGAGCGGCAGGGCAATCGCGCCGGTAACGAGGCCGGAGGCGATGAGGTTCACGTAAAACGGCGCCTCGAAATGCACCGCCAGCAGGCCGGCCGTATAGGCTCCGATGCCGAAGAATGCCGCCTGAGCCAGTGATAGCAGACCGGTATAGCCTACCAGCAGGTTGAGCCCGTGCGCCGGCAACATAAAGATGAGCGCGATGATGAGCGAGTGCGTGACGTAGCGCGTGCCGATGAAGGGTGCGGCAAGTGCGACGATAATCAGGACGGCGGCGAGCGGAATGCGCAGATCGCGGCGGCGTGCCTGGGGAACGGTGTCTGTGAGAGACATGTCTAGTCCTCAAAATTCGAGAAAATTCGGCGGGCGGCTTTAGAAGCGCGCCTGCGTCGAAAACAGGCCGTGCGGACGCCACATCAGCATCAGGATCAGCGTTGCGAAACCAACGGTGTCGCGGAATTGCAGCCCGACATAGGTGGCGACGAGGCTTTCGGCGATGCCGAGGATCATGGCCGCAAAGAAGGTTCCCCGCACATTTCCAAGACCGCCCATGATGATGATCGGCAGGGTCTTGAAGGTAATGAGTTCACCCATGCCGCCATAGACACTGACATTGACCGGAGCGGTCAGAACGCCCGAGAGTGCAGCGAGCGCCGCTCCGAGGACGAAGGTCCGCAACACAACCTGGGACACATCAATACCGACCACGCCGCAGCATTCGACGTTCTGCGAGACCGCCCGCATCGCCATGCCGAGACGGCTGTAGGTGACCATCAGTTCAAGGCCAACGAAGACAATCAGACACACGGCCAAAATGATGATGCGCTGCTGCGCCAGCGTGAAGCCGAAGATGGAAATCGGCTCGATATAACCGCCGGCGAAAAACTTGTAGCCGCCGCCAAAGACGAAAATCACAGCGTTCTGCAGGATCAGCGCGATGCCGAGGGTGGCGAGAACGCCGGACTCCGCCGGCGCTCCCACCATTCTGCGCATCACGAGCTGGCCGACCACATAGGCCACGACCACGGTGGAGAGAACACCGACGACAATCGAGGCTTCATAGGAAAGGCCGAGATAATCGACGGCAAACCACGCCCCGAAGGTTCCGAGCATGTAATATTCGCCATGAGCGAAGTTGATGGCTCTCAGCACTCCGAAAATCATGGTCATGCCGACGGCGACGATCGCGTAGACGGAACCTGTGACGATCCCGTTTACGACTTGCTCGAGAATTGTCGAGAACATGGCTGTACCCCTTCCGGTCCGTCAGTTCGCAGGGTACTGGATTTCCGCCGTATAAGCGCCCTTGATGCTGGGCTTGCCGTTCTCGATCTGGAGAAGGATCATCGGAAGGCGCGCCTGATTGTGGTCATCGAAGGTGACCTCGCCGACCGGGCTTTTGTATTTGATCTTGGAGAGTGCCTCGCGGACCGCCTTGCGATCGGAGCTTCCGGCTTCCTTGATCGCCTGGGCGAGCAGGTTGACGGTATCCCAATGCACATAGGCGTGATTGTTCGGAGCCTCTTTATATGTGGCGGTGAATTTCTCGACGAAGGTCTTGCTGGCCGGGCTATCGAATTGCGGCAGCCAGGCGGCAGCCTCCACAGCGCCTTCCATGGCCTTGGGCGCAGCCTTGATTGTCTTTTCGGTGTTGAATTCACCGTTACCGATCAGCACGACCTTGCCGGCCAGTCCAAGTTCCAGCATCTGGCGGGCAACAATTGGGGTCGTATCGGCGAGACCGTACATGATGATCGCCTGCGCGCCATTGTCGCGGATCTTCGCCAGCACGCTGCGGAAGTCGACCTCGCCTTCCTTGTAGTAATCTTCGCTGAGGATCTCGCCCTTGAAGTCGGGAAGGTATTTCTTGGTGAAGGTGATGGCGGAACGGCCGTAATCGCTGTCGACCGACAGCACCGCGAACTTGGTGAAACCGCGCTGTTCGGCGGCGTATTTCGCCACCACAAGCGCGCGGTTCTCATCCGTTGGATAATTGCGGAAGGTCCATTTGAAGCCGCCGACACCCGCTTGATAGGTGATCTTCGGGTTGGAGGAAGCGGCATTCAGAAGCAGAACCTCCGCATCTTCAGCGACAGGCTGCATGGCGAGCGTGACCGAGCTGGAAACATCGCCAATCACGAAATCGACCTCGTCCTGGTCGATCAGGCGGCGGGTGGCCGAAACGCCTTCAACCGGCGTGCCCTGGCTGTCGGCGTTGAAGAGTTCGATCTGCTGGCCGTTGATGCCGCCGGCCGCATTGATGTCCTTTACCGCGAGTTCCGCGCCATGCATCGAGAAAGCGCCGTAGCGCGCATTGGGGCCGCTCATCGGCGCCACGAGGCCAAGCCTGATCGTGTCGGCCGCATGAGCGGAGACGGACATGGCTGGCGACAGGCTCAGGATTGGAGCGACTGCTGCGGAAACCAGTAGAAGTCTGCGAGTAATGCCGTTTTTCATGTTCCCACTCCTTTTCGGATTTATCTGTTCCGGCTTGATGCCGGGCGAGCCTTTGCCGCTTTTGCGGTTCTTGTCGATCAACGTCATGTTAATCATTCAGGCAGAGTAGGTTCATCCCCGGACGTTTTGCCAACACAAGTCCTTTCTGCCGCTATAGCGTTTCCTTATGCCTGCAGCCATTTCTCCATTCCAGACGCCGTGTTTCGTTTTTTGCATGTCTTCCATGCAGGCAAATGCCTGTATTTTTCGCGTCTGAGTGGGCATATTTTGCGCAACACCATCGAAGGAACCTATGAAAATGAAACTTCACGACACCGTTCGTAACTACTTCCGCAATCGTCGCGCCATGGCCGAACTGAGCGCGCTTGATGACAGAAGCCTTTCCGACATCGGCGTTAGCCGCTCGCATATCCGTTCCGCCGTGGAAGGCCGTCGCTAAAACATCAAATGGATTTCGGTGACCGCGCGGATTGCACAGTTTCGTTTCAATCTTTTCGGCGGTCCGAAACCTCTTCGTAACGCCTCTGTCGAAACGCTCTACTATAGTCACCCGCCTGCATCGCCGTCAGGCCATGGCACATTGGAACGCTGACGCTGGCACCGCTGCCTGATCCCGGCACATCCGTCCAAAATCGGTTTCGCGAATTTAACCAGACATCACCATCTTGCTGGATGTCGGTCTTGCAAAGCGCCATATCGGGGCAACTTTCGCGGTAGAAAATTAGCTGAAACGTGTCCTCGCCGCGAATACCGAGCTAGACAAGCGTGGTCAGACGTTCAGGATCAGTTGCGCGCGAATGAAGCGCCCATATGCTCGTCGCTGACGCGTGTGACCAAACCAAAGCTCAGGCCGAGCCTGTGGCAGCACCGCAGGCGATGTTCGTCGGGGAACCAGCAATATACTTGTTGAACGAGCCGATGTCTCCCAACCGGCCGCCAATCTGAAGGCCCTAGAGATCGACAGATAACCGGCCGATGGTGATGACATCGAGTGGTTTCATCTGAAACCTCCCTCCTCAGAACCCGGTACGCGCCAGGAAGGATCGGCTCGCGGCCAGATCGTCCAGGATGCTACCCGCATTACGCGGATCCCGCTCCTGTTCGATGGTGATGTAGCCGCCGTAGTCTAGTTCGCTCAGAAGCGCCCGGATGGACTGATAGTCTATCGAGCCACGGCCGATCGGGCACATGACGCCCTTTGCGCAGGCATCGAAGAAACGGATGTGCTCTTCCATGACCTGTGCATAGATCTTGGTGTCGATATCCTTGAAATGGATGTAGTCGACCCTCCCCCAATATTTCCGAAGCGTATCGACTGGATCCATGCCGGAATAGGCCATGTGGCCGGTATCCAGGCAAAGCCCTGCAAGATCGGCCGGGATATCGTCGACAACGCGCTGCAGCTCATCGGCGAATTCGATATATCCGCCCGCATGGGGATGGATCGTCGCATGCACTCCGTATTTGTCGCGCGCGAGTGCCGCGATCGCGTAAATGTTGTCGATCATGCCCTGCCAGGCTTCATTATCGAGGCGCGGAGCCCGATCAGAATGGCCCGCGGCGAAGTCGCGCACATCATGCCCCCAGTCCATCACGGTGAGATAAGGCGCTGCATAGCGCTGACCCGGATGGGTTTCGGGCTTGGGCAGCCGAGTGATCAGCGCGCATATCTCATCGGCCTGTCGCAACAGGTTGTCACGGTTTGCCGGAGAAACGAGATCGTCGAATATCGTGCCTGCAACGATCTTCAGACCACGCTTATCGAGCGCATCAGACACACGCACCAGATCGAGTGGCAGATAACCGTAGGGCCCAAGCTCCAAACCACCGAAACCGGCCGTTTGCGCTTCATCAAGCACCTTTTCCCACGCGGGAAGATGCGGATTTTTGACATCATCGACACCCCAGCAACAGGGAGCCGTCGTTATGGTGATTGGGTTGGTCATCAGGTACCTGCCGTGATTGTCTCGAAGGTAAACGACCGGTGGAATGGTTCGTAAAACTCGAGGAAACGTTGCGTGTGGTCTTTGAGCAGGCGTTCAGCGTATGCCTGCTCATGACATCCGTTTTCAGTCCTTGTTACTAGTTGGCCCTTCGGGCGCGGGCGAGGATTTCGTCTCGCGCGCCCGGAACAAGCTCAATCGTGACGATGAACTTGTATGGCTGTGTCATCGGCTGATCGTCGCCTGCAGCGCTTCGATGGATGACTGGATGCCGGCGTCGGTCGACATGGTGAAGTCTTCCATCTCGAGGCTGACCCAGCCGTTGTAGCCAACCATGCGGACGACGGAGAAGAACTCCTTCCACCATTGCAGGTCATGCCCGGCACCAACGGCGACATAGTTCCACGTACGGTTGGCAACGTCAGTCACGTCTTTCATTTCCAGAAGGCCGTTGACATCTGCCAGCCCGCGCTCGATGCGGGTATCCTTGCCGTGGCAATGGTGGATGGCGCTTCCGAGCGCTCGCGCGGACGCAATCGGATCGGCGCCCTTCCAGAACAGATGGCTGGGATCGAGGTTCATGCCGACGCTCGGCCCGACCTCGTTGCGCAGGCGAAACAGCGTTTCCGGGTTCCAGACGAGCATTGCCGAGAAGTTTTCGAGCGCATATTTCTCAACACCGACTTCTTTCGCGAGCTTTACGAGATCGTGCCACAGCGGGAATGCACGGTCCTCCCACTGGTAGCGATCACGCTCCGGCATCTCGTCCGGCCAGCTCTTGGTGTAGACGAGCCAGTTCGGCACCATATCGCCGGGTGCGGCTTCCGGCAGCCCTGACATTGTGACGATGGTCTTGATGCCGATCTCGCCGGCGAGGCGGATCGTCTCCTCCATCTCCTTGCGATGGCGCTTGCCCATGTCACCCGGATCAAGCGGGTTCGCCGAGCAATTGAGGGCAGCGATTTCCAACCCCCGGGCTTCGATCTCCTTGAGTTTGGTCTTCAAAAGGCCCTTGTCGGCCAGCAATTCGTCGGCACGGAAATGCGGGGCACGGGACCAGCCACCCCCGGTCATCTCAATGCCTTCGACGCCGAGCTTGACGCATTTGTCGAGCATGTCCGTAAAGGACAGATCACCCATGACGTCGGTGCAAATCGAGAGTTTCATGAACTTGTCTTTCCAGTGTTCGAACGGATGTGGAGGCGCGCCTGGGAGGTATGCACGCCCCCCGGGGAGCAACTACTTGAAGTCAACCCAGGCGGCGCCGGCATCTGCCGAGCGAACGCAGTTCTCCAGCCAACGCACGCCTTCCGTGCCAGCCTTGATGCCGGGATAGTGGTGGGTCTGGAGGAAGGTTTCATCACCGCGTTTCCTGGCGTCGATGGCCTGAGCGATCCAGAGATAGATGTTCGACCAACTGTCGCCGAGGCCCTCCGTGTGAAGTGCTCCCATCCGGTCGACGGCAAGGCTCTCCTCTTCAAGATACGGCATGCCGTGGTGCAGAATGCGGTTCGGCTCTCCCTGTACGTCGTAGAACAGCTGGTCAGGATGGCTGTCCGACCATTCCACGGACGCCTTGGAACCGACGAAGCGGTATCGTTGCGAGCCCATGTTTCCGGCATTGACAGACGAGACCCACAGACGACCGCGAGCACCGTTGTCGTAGTGCGTGAGCACAGTCGCATGGTCTTCCAGTGGCGCGCGGGTCGGGATGAACGCCTTGCGGTCACAGAGGAGCTTCTCGATCTTCAGGTGCGGCAACACGATTTCGGACAGGTAGTAGAGGTGCGTCCCGATATCGCCGAGGACGAAGGTAGGGCCTGCGGTTTTCGGATTGGTGCGCCACTTGACGGCTTCCGGAGCACCGACATCATCGCCGGCATTGAATCCGTGGGTATATTGAAGATCGACGATGCGAATATCGCCCAGCATGCCCCTGGCAACCATGGCCGCCATCTGATGCACAAGCGGATGACCAGTGAAGCCGTAAGTGACCCCTACGATAAGCCCCTTATCGTTCGCCAGTTTCTCGATTTCCTCGCACTCGGCGACAGTGAAGAACAGCGGCTTTTCGCAAATCACATGGATACCGGCTTCCAGGCACGCCTTGGTGATTTCGTAGTGGGTGAAATTGGGCGTCGCGATCGAAACGACCTCGACGCCATCTTCGCGTACCGTCTCCCTAGCGATCAGTTCCCTGTAGTCGTCGTAGCAACGGTCCGCCTCTACGCCGAGGTTGACACCAAAGTCACGGCCCCGAGCAGCGTCGAGGTCGAATGCGCCCGCCACCAGACGATAGGTGCCGTCACGCAATGCGCCGGTGCGGTGCTTGTAGCCAACCTGACCGGTCCGGCCGCCGCCAACCATGCCCCAACGAAGCGGGCGCGAGATAAGTCTTTCACCATTGATCATTTCAGTTACTCCTCCGGCATACGCCGGCTCTGGTGTTTGGCATAGCTCCGCCGATCGGCGGACAGGGCCCGCCGGTTGCGCAAACAGTCATTGTAAGAAGCCCGCCCTCTGGTGGACTATTGAGGCCGCATCCCAGGCCTCACTTCTGATACTTGTCGATGTATCTGCTGATTTCGGAGCACATGAACCGCCCGGACTCATCGGCCTTGTCCTCCCACGCGAAGACGCAGGAAGTTACGATGCCGTCGAAGCCGATCTCGGAGAGCGTGCCGAAGAAATCATCCCACGGAACCTCGCCCTGCCCGATGTTCAAGTGCTGGTGCACCCGCGCCTGGGTGCCAGGCGGGTTGAGAATGTAGCGAAGGCCGGAGCTGGCCTTGTGGTTGAAGGTATCGCCGACATGCACATGGGCGAGCACATCCTTCGCTTCGCGCAGCATCGCCTTGGTGTCGTCGCCGAAATAGAAGGTGTGAGGCGCGCAATAGAGAAATTTCACATTCTTCGAATTGACGGTGCGGATGATGTCGAGTGCCGGCTGCAGCGTCTCGCACCAGTCTTCCGGGTGCGGCTCCACATGCAGGTTGATGCCTTCACGCTCGAAGATCGGCACCAGCTCTTCCATGGAGCGCCACCAGGCATCCTCGCAGGCCTCGATCATCGAGCCGGTATGGCAGCAATAGCATGACCCCTTGTCGGGATGCGGGCCGCGGCCGAATTCGGAGTTCATCGTATCGACTTCCATCTCGACCGCAATTTCGATGGCGCGCTTCCAGTGCTTGACCGCTGCCTGTCGCTCGGTCTCGTCATTGGAGGCCCAGCGATACATAGGCAGGATCGAGGCGATGCCAACGTCAGCGTCCTTCAGCGCCTTCTTGAAGGTCTTGATACGTTCCGGAAAAACGCGTGGCGCTTTGAACCATTCGAGGAAGTCCGCGCGGGGCGAGAGTTCGATCCAGTCAAAGCCTAGCTCTTTCACCTTGGTCGGAAGAGCCTCGAGGCTGAGATGGCGATGCATAAACGGGTCTATGGCGATTTTCATGGGTCTATTTCCCTGTTCATTCAGTTGCGCGTCACAGAGGGCGGATGCCCTTCATGCGTCGCCATGTAGCTTTCGACTTCGGCACCCAGGTTCGCTAGCGCCTCGCCGCCTGCCATGAGATCGGTAATTTCTTCGCGGGTCTTTTCACCCTTTCGGAAATTGGCGGCGACTGCTCCGCGGATGAGGACCGCGAAATGGTCGCCCACGGCCATTGCATGCGTCACCTGGTGCGTGATGAAGATGACGGCTATGCCGCGCTTCTTTGCTTCGAGGACGATGCGAAGGACGTGGGATGCCTGTTTGACACCGAGCGCCGCAGTCGGCTCGTCAAGGATGAGAACACGGGCGCCGAAATGGACCGCGCGAGCGATCGCAAGCGACTGACGTTCGCCGCCTGAAAGACCGCCGATCAACCGGTCACCGTCATCGATCCGGGTTATGCCAAACTCCTGAACAGCCTTTACCGCTATCTCGTTGGCCTTCCTCCGATCGTAGACCTTGAAGGGCCAGAAACCCTTTGTCGGCTCCGCTCCGATGAAGAACGAGCGACCGATACTCATCAGGGGAAAGGTCCCGCCGAACTGGTGCACGGTCGAGATGCCCATCTGTTGAGCTTCGCGAGGCCCCTGGAAGTCCACTGGCTTTCCATCCATCAGCACCTCGCCGGTATTGGGCTTGTAGACACCCGCCAGCGTTTTGATGAGGGTGGACTTTCCGGCTCCGTTGTCGCCGAGGAGGCACAGGACCTCGCCGGCATTAACCTGGAGCGAAATATCATTGAGAACGTCGATCGGGCCGAAAGACTTATTGACGTTTCTGAGTTCGAGAATTGGAGTGCTCATAGCTGACCTCACTTCTTCTTCGGCGAGTAGGTCAGGGCCATGATGCGGAACGTGTTGTTCATCAACACCGCCAACAACAGCATGACGCCGATGATCAAGCTCGACCAGTTGCGGTCAAACGTCGTGAAGTAGATGCCCTGATTGACGATCGCGAAGGTGACCGTCCCGAGAAAGATACCGACGATTGAGCCAAAGCCCCCGTGAGCAGAACTCCGCCGACCACGACCGCGATGATGGAGTTGAAAATAAAGGTCATGCCGGCCGAGACCTGCGCGACGTTGAAGAGGATGGCCTGACACATGCCGACAAAAGCGGCGCTGACCGACGACAGCACGAACAGCGTCACGGTAAGCCTGTCGGTCGGAATGCCGGCGTTTCTTGCGCTGACACGGTCACCGCCCATGGCGAAGATCCAGTTTCCGAAAGGCGAAAAGTGGACATAGAAAATGTAGAGCGCCGTCAGCGCGAGCCACCAGAAAATCGTTACCTGGAAGCTACCGCCAACAAAGGAGCCGAACAGCGACTTTGCAATGACGCCGGACTCAGCAGGGCTAAGCGCCACGCTTGTCGTTCCGGTAAGCAGCACGGAAAAGCCGAGGATCAGCCCCTGTACCGCGAACAAGGTCCCCAGTGTCACGATTAGCGATGGCACCACGGTACGGATGACCAGAAAGCCGTTGATCAGGCCAACCACCAGGCCCAGGCTCAAAGCGCCCAGAATGCCCATCCAGATCGGCATGTGATAGTGACCGGTAATGATTGCGACCGTAAGCGCGCCCGCCGGGATCATTGCGCCGATGGAAATATCCAGCTCGCCGGAAATCATCAGCAACCCGACAGGGATCGCTATGATGCCAAGATTTGCCGCAACGTTTAGCCAGCTAGCCGCACCTGCCGGCTTGAGGAATTCTATGCTCCCGAAAACGACAAAGAAGATGAGCACGAAAGCGAGGCCAAGGATGGCGCCGGATTCAGGGCGTCGAATAAGATCGCCCAGGGACAGGTTTTTCATGTAATTCCTCCCAGAGAATTGGTCTGTCGCCAATCAGCGTTCACGGTGCGGATGCACCGTCGATCCACCGCTGCTGCAGCGGATCGACGCGAGACATTGATTAGCGTCAGCGCACACCCTTCGAGACACCCGTCAAGGTTGCTTCGATATTCGACTTGTCGACGATGCCCGGGCCGGTCAGCACCGGAGACGTTGGAAGAACCGTTCCGAAGTCGATTGCGGAAGCAAGAAGAGTGACTGCCAGGAGCGACTGCAGATAAGGCTGCTGGTCGATCGCAAAGCCCTGCGTTCCTTGCTTGATGCGGTCAAGGCCGGATTGGTTGAGATCGAAGGTTCCGAGAAGCGTGGTCTCGGTCTTTCCCGCTTGCTGAATACCAATTGCGGCCGAGTCCGCATCACCCGCGGAGATCGTGATGAGCCCGTCGATCGACGCGGCCTGGAGGAGCGTTGCCTTGATGGCCTCTGCAACTGCGGTCGCGTCCCCGAAGCTGGTTGCCGGCAACGGCAGTTGCTTGGCTGTTCCACCGGCCTTGGTGATCCCATCGATGACACCCTTGCAGCGCGCCTCGAGATTGGCAGCGCCCGGCACCGTGTTCACACAGAGCACGTTCTTCTTGCCGTTCTTGAAGAAATATTCGCCACCGGCCACACCGGCGAGATACTCGTCAGAACCCACATAATTGATCGCGCCAAGTTCCTTGGCTTTGTCGATCCCACCCGCATTCATCAGGATAACCTTGATGCCGGTGGCAACCGCTGCCTTGATGGCCGGATCCTCACCTTCCGGGACCCAGTTCGGAATGACGAGGCCGTCGACCTTCTGGCTGATGGCTGTCTGAATGAGCTGGACAACGTCGGGGGCGAAGTTGTCATAGGTCTGAAGGCGCAGGTAATTCACCTTGCCGCCGTTGGCCTCCACGACCAGCCGCGCGTCATCAATGCCTTTTTTGATGAGGTTCCAGAATGCGTCATCGTTCTTGCCGCCAACAACGGCGATATTGGCCGCCATCGCCGAAGGCACGGCAAATGCCACAATAGTTGTCGCAAGCAACGCTGCGCAAACGCGCTTAATTCCTTTCATAACTTCTCCTCCCATTTCATCGTCCCCAAGGACCAAATGCGAGTTGATCTGTAGCTTGCAGGATGCCAAAATGAAATCAACATGACGCGTTGAAGTATATTTCGTTTCAAAAAGTGTCATTCACAAATGACACATGGAGGACGTTTGATGAATAGGCCCACAATATCGGATCTGGCGAATACGGCCGGGGTCAGCTTGTCCACGATCAACCGGCTTTTGCACGGGACGGGCTCTGTGCGTGCCGACACCGTCGAGCGAATCTTGCAGGCGGCAGATAAAATCGGATTTTACGGGCTTGGCGCGTTGCGTCAGCGCAAGCAAGACAACCTGCCACAACGCCGGTTCAGCTTTCTCATGCAGCAGTCACACAGACCCCTTTATCAGCTGTGGGCTGAGGGGATTAAGGCAGCGGCTCACAGGCGGGTCGACGCCGTCATCGAACCGGAAGTTATATTTGAAGACGATCTATCCCCGGAGGCAGTCTCTGCCAATCTGCTGGAAATCGGCAAGTCGGCGGATGCGGTCGCAATCATTACTGCAGATCACCCATTGGTCAGCCAAGCGATTGACGAGTTGCGCGGCAGCGGGGTGCCGGTGGTAGCATATGTAACCGACCTGTCTGCCGCCAGTCGCGCCGGATTTGTGGGTACTGACAATTGGAAGCGTGGACGAACCGCCGCCTGGTTTATCAGCAAGATGTCCGATGGGCCCGGAAGAGTATTCCCCCTTGTCGGCAGCAATCGTTATCAGTGCCAGGATATCGCCGATGCCAGCTTTCGGTCCTATATGCGTGAAAACGCACCCGATTTTCAGGTCTGCGAAACACTTCTCACCTACGAAGTTCCGGAAAACGCCTACGAGATCGTGAGACGACTGATCACGGAGGAACCCGATATGAGAGGAATTTTCGTCAATGGCGGAGGCATATCAGGCGTCCTGCGAGCCATGCGTGAGCTATCACCGGAACGGCGGAACAAGATCAGGATCGTCTGTAGTGACGTTGGGCCGGAAACTCGCAAGGGGCTTGGTGAGGGGCTGATTACAGCGTCATTATCTCATCCCCTCGACAAGATGCCCACCGAGCTGATCGACGTCATGCTTCGATTAATCGATCGCCGAGACACTCACTCCATTGAACAACGTATCGTTCCGTTCGATATTCTTACGCCCGAAAGTTTGTGGACGTGAGTTGTCTTGTTTAACCCGGTAAAGCCCTGTTCCAACCTATTTTTCGGATCAACATCAGGGCGTAATGCATCGCGGCCACAAACAGGCCGACGATGGAGGCGTAGTTTACAAAGAACCCCAGCGTCGACTGGTTGAAGTCCCACATATCCAGCGAGTAGCTCAGCATCAGCTTCGATCCGAACGTCATCTCGAAGAAACTCCTGACGCCCCATGCGGCTATGGTGACGGTCACCAACCGCAGGACTGCCATACGATAAGCATTGTGACCGGAGATGCCGATCAACCCGCCGCAGACTTCCATGACGACCTGCCAGCGTGTGCCTAGATGAAGGGAAATGATCAGCAGCACCCAATATCCCGCGAACATATGGGCTTCTCGAACGGCGAAGGCACCGTCGAGCGCCATGAAGGACAGGACGTCGCGGGATATCAGCAGGCTCGTCACGAGCATGATCGTCATCGCGATGACCAGACAGGCGATCGTCACCAGATTGACCACGCGAACGGCATCCAGCTTCCGTTTCGTCACACCGCCATACCGGCGGCGATTGAAGACGTTGTGAACAATCACCAGCGTGAAAAGAACGGTACCGAACAGCTCGTGCGACAGGTTGTCCAGCCACCAATACGCAAGGCATGCGATGACCAGCCCGACTGCAAGAAAGTCAAGGACAAGGCGAAGCCGGAAGATGCCGTTCATTTAAGTTCGAACCGGCGCATATCGTTGAACGTGTACAAGAAGTCCCTGTCGGATCGCGACGTATGACAGCGCTGACAGCGGGCGGTGTTTTCCTCCATGTTGATTGTTCCGTCCGGTTTGAACCACTGGAATTGCCAGTCGGCGGTACGGCGGTTCTCGTCGTAATCCTGTCCCCAACCTTCGCCTTTCTCCATGATGAAGTAACGGAAGACCTTGCCGCCACGATAGTCGGCCAGCGCCACATGGGTGCCGTTGGGAATGGGATCGCCGCGCTTGACGGCCTCGATCGCCTCGCGAGTAGTCATGATATGCTCTGTGACCTCGCCCCGCTCGACCGTCGTATAATGGATGAGCTTGTCGATGTCCGGCATCGTCGCCCGGGTGGGCTCGGCGCGGACCTGCATGCCAACGAGAAACACGGCGCCTGTTACGAAGGCTGCAACGCCGGCCATCTGCATGACCTTATTCATCCACACCTCCGTTCGTCTTCCCGTACTGCTCGTCGGTAACATGCTCCATCCAGTCGACTGTCTTGCCGTCCAGAGCTTCAGCCACGGCGATGTGCGACATTCCGCTTTCCAGCGAAGCGCCGTGCCAGTGTTTGACGCCCGGAGGAATCCACACGACGTCTCCGGGTCCGATCTCCTGGATTTCGCCATCCCAATGCTGGACCCGCCCCGAACCCTCCGTCACGATCAATGTCTGACCGAGAGGGTGCGTATGCCACGCGGTGCGGGCGGCGGGTTCGAAGGATACGAGGCCGCCACCGACCCGGGCCGGTGATGGGGTCTGGAAGCGGGACTGCACCTTGACGGAACCGGTGAAATAGTCCGGCGACCCCGTAGTCGTCGCCTGATTGCTGAAACGGGTGACCGTTACGGCGCGATCCGGTTCGGCGAATGCTGCCGTGGCGCTGAAGGCCATGGCGGCGGTAATCATCGATTTCGTGTTCATGGATTATTTCTCCGCAAACACGTCTTTGGCGATAGCAACGGCGGAAACGCCGCTCGGCCAGCCCGAATAAAACGCCATATGAGTGATGGTTTCGACGATCTCTTCTTTCGTCAGCCCGTTCTGCAGGCCGAGACGAATGTGGGAGCGAAGCTGGTCGGGACGATTGAGCGCGATCAGCGCCGTGATCGTCACGAGGCTTCGGTCACGTTTGGAAATCCCGGGGCGCTCCCAGATGTCGTTATAAAGGACCTCATCCGTGAGTTCGGCCAATTTCGGCGCGGTGTCGCCCATCAACTGCTGGGCGCGTGTCTGCTGCTTTTCCGGCTGTGCCGAAGGCGTCGCTGTCTGGGCTAGGGTCATGGAAATGGCACCGTTGATGAGAGTGATGCTCGTAGCGAGAAAGAGACTTCTGGCGAATGGTTTCAAAGGGAAGTTCCTTAAATTGGGCACGTGCTTGACGGCAGCGGCGGGCATCAAGATGCCCATCGCTATCAGGAGCCCTGAACCTGCGGTCACAGGTGGGCGAACCGCTGACGGAAGGTGTCAGACCAGCGTACGGCCGAAGAACGGGGTAAGCTTATCAAGCGCCGCTTCGACATATTCGGGCACCCAATAGGTCTCGATATGCTTTGCACCCTTGATCAGGAAGAGTTCCTTGTCCTTCGTGCCGGTGGCCTTGGGGAACGCATCTTCCGTCAAGTAAAGCGTGTCGGCTTCGCTTCCGGCGATCATCAGCAACGGAACGTCGATCAGTTCGATCTCGTCCGTTGCATCCCAGCGCATCAGGTCCATCAGGCTGCTCATCGTATATTTGAATGTCGAGCCGGGATGCGCATTGGTTTGCCAGTAGTAGCGATAGCCTTGACGATAAAGGTCGAATGGCAGGGCATCGATCTGCGCATCCGTGAGGTTCGCGTCGCCAGCATAGAGCACTTCGCCGCCGGCCGCTTGCTGCGCACGGGCCGCAGAGGCGACTTGGAGGCGCTTCTGGATCGTATCCATTTGGCTGTCCTTGAAGCCGTTGCGGCGGACGCGCCCGGAATTGAACATGCTGAGCGTTGCCAGGGCCTTGAAGCGCTTGTCGGTCTTCGCCGCCGCCAGCGAATAACCGCCACCGCCGCAGATGCCGAGCAACCCCAGGCGCGCCGTATCCACACCGGCAAAGCTGCTGATGAAGTCGGCCATTCCGTGGATGTCCTCAATGCGGAACTGAGGCTTATCGACATTGCGCGGCGCACCGCCGCTTCCGCCCTGATAGGCGGCATCGGCCGTGATGGTGATGAAGCCCCGTTCCGCCAGATGCTGGGCATAGAGGCCCGTCGTCTGCTCCTTCACGCCACCGTTTGGATGCGCAAGCACAATGGCAGGATACTTCTTGCCGGGATCGTAGTTGGCCGGAGTATAGACGTTGGCGACAATGTCGAGGCCGTTCAGTCTGTACCTTACCGGGTGGATGTTCACCTTGCCGGGCTCGTTCTTCGTGATCGCGCCGTCATAAACGAGCGTGAAAGGGTTCTGCCTGTAGTCGGCTGCGGCAGCTTCGGTTGTCGTCATGGTTGACACTCCTAATATTGCACCGGAGATGAAAAGAGCCGATGCTCCGAGGAATTCGCGTCTCTTTCCGTTGATGATGTCGTTCGCCATAGTGAGGCTCCTCGTTTCGTCGGGGATCGGGAATAAAGTCTGCTGGCTGGCGCGGCTGATCAGTCGAGCTTCTTGTCGGCGAGGAATTTCGAGACCTGATCGGCGATTTCGACATTGTTCAGGTCCGACATCAGGAAATGCGTGCCGCCCTTGATGCCGATATCCGGCAGGTGCACGAGCGTTGCATCGCCGCCGTGCTTGTTGACTGTCTCCACCCACAGCTTCGCCATGGCCAGCCGGACGCGCCAGTTGTCCTGTCCACGTTCCGCGGTCGGTTCAGTCGGGAAGTTGTCGCCATAATAGATGATGATCGGCAGGCGCGTCAGCTTCTCGAAGTCGGAAACGGAAACGGCCTCACCCTTGAGCGTACCGGCGGCGCTCGGCATATCCGGGGGCACCTCGCCCTCCGGAAAGATAAACCCGCTGCCGGGTTCCAGCGCCACGATGCCCTTCACGTTCGGGTTCTTGATCGCCGTCAGCCAGCCGGGACCGCCTGCCTGCGAATGCGTGAACAGGATGGCAGGACCGGTCTTGTCGAACAGGGCCGACATGGCATCGGAAATCACCTTGGCGTCGTAGGGCCCGGTGTTCGGCGTGACCGAACGCAGGAACTGGTCGAGCGCCGCCGGATCGCGGGAGAACTGAACATTACCGAAGTAGTCCGGCCATTTGCCGATGCGGAACTGGTCGAAAAAGAGCTGGTCATAGGGTGTCGGCTCGATCGTCGTTGCAACCGTGCTGTTGCCCGCACGGCCTCGGCGCGGCTGATCAACGAGATAAGTGGAGTATCCACGGCGCAGGAAGATATTCTGGAAGCCTTCGCGACCGTCCGGCGTCGTCTCCCAGCTGCGCGCCGACTGAAACGCGCCATGCAGCATGACGATCGGCAGCGGCTTCGGGTTTGGCGGAACCTGATAGAAGACATAGGCGTGGTCGCCATGCAGCGTCTGGCCTTCGGCCGTCGGTGCGTTGTTATTATAGGTGCCGGGCTTGCTCGACACCGTGCCGCCGACCGCGAAGCTGCCCTGCTGCTCGATGACGAGCGGCTCGGCCTTTGTCGCTGTCTGGGCAAAGGCGACGCTCGAGGATGCAGCGATGGCGGAAAATACGAAGGCTGAAATGGTTTTGGTAAAAATTTTGGGCATGGCTCTCTCACAACATGACGTTGAAAGAAGGCTACGCGAACGGCATTCCGGTGATTAGATATCCATTTTCGATTGAAGCCATTAGCTACACTTATCAATCACTTTTAGTTTATTAGCCCATCATCCGCGGTATCGAAGAGCGTCCACCAGGAGAGCGAAAGCCGGAGAAGCGTGGCGTCGATTTGGATAATAAAGGTGGTAGCCGGAAAAAGGCTCACACCAGTCTTCGAGAACCCGTATCAGCGCTCCCTTCGCAATCTCCTCCGCAACCAGATCCTCTGGCATATAGGCAAGGCCAAGACCCCGTTTCGCGGCATCGAGGCGCATGGCGATGTTGTTGAAGACGAGTTGCCCTTCTACTCTCACCTTGAGTTCATGCCCATCCTTCTCGAATTCCCAGGCGAGAATGTTGCCATAGGTCGGCATGCGTATCTGGATGCAATTATGTGCCGTCAGATCCTCTGGCACCTCCGGCCAGGGGTTTTGCCGGAAATAGGATGGCGCTCCAACCACGGCCATGCGCATCTCCGGGCCGATCTTCACCGCGATCATGTCCTTGGCAAGTTGTTCGCCGAGCCGAACTCCGGCGTCGTAGCGCTCTGCGACGATGTCCGTCAGCCCGTAGTCGACGATAATCTCGACACTGATATCAGGGTAATTCGGAAGGATCTTGTCAAGCGCGGGAGCAAGAACGGAGATCGCGGCATGTTCCCCCGCCGTGATGCGCACGGTTCCCGCGGGTTTATCCCGCATGTCGCTGAGCGCCGAAAGCTCGGCCTGAATTTCATCGAACCTTGGGCCTGCTGTCTGGAGCAGGCGTTCACCGGCAGCCGTGGGTGAGACACGCCTCGTCGTTCTCGTCAGCAGCCTCAGACCCAATCGCTCCTCAAGGCTGCGCACCGTCTGGCTCAACGCGGACTGCGAAACACCCAGCTTGACGGCCGCCCGGGTAAAACTCTGCTCACGCGCGACCGTGACGAAGGCGACCAGATCGTTGAAGTTTTCCTGCGGCATTCATTAGGTATCCTTATAGCCTCATGCCGATTACTGCCTCTAATCGAAAAGGTCGGCAAGGAATATCTTTCTGGCATCAAAACCGCAGCCTCGCCGTAAAGGACGGTGGGGCCAAGCGCAGAACGGATCTCCGATGTCAGACAGACAACACACCACTTCCCCCACAAACAAGACCGCAATCCTCGCGATCATCCTCATCAGCTACGTGATGATCGTCCTCGATATCTCGGTCGTGCTGACCGGACTTCCGAAAATCCACCACGAACTGGGGTTCACCGACGCCGGGCTCGCCTGGGTACAGAGCGCCTATACGCTGACCTTCGGTGGCTTCCTGCTGCTGGGTGCTCGTGCTGGCGACATTCTGGGACGCCGACGGATGTTCATCATCGGCATGGCAATATTCACGCTGGCTTCCGTCGCCATCGGGGGTTCACAATCATCCGCCTGGATGCTGTCATGGCGGGCGATACAGGGGCTGGGCTCCGCTATCCTCGCACCCTCGACGCTGGCCCTCCTCCAGACCAATTTCGAAGAAGGCGAAGAACGCATCCGGGCTGTGTCGCTTTATAGCGCCGCCGCTGGCGTTTCAGCTACTGTCGGACTGATTGCCGGCGGCCTTCTCGCTGACTGGCTCTCGTGGCGTGTTGGCTTCCTGATCAACCTGCCAATCGGCATCGCAATGATCCTCGCGGCACGCGCCTACATCACCGAAACGGGAAAACGGCCCGGAACCTTCGACGTTCCCGGAGCACTCACCTCGACAGTCGGCATGAGCGGGCTCGTCTACGGCTTCATCCGTTCGGCGCAGGCGGGATGGGACACGATCACCGTTGCAACCCTCATCGTCTCCGTCATCCTGCTTGGCCTCTTCGTTTTGATCGAACGGCGCGCACAGCAACCCATTCTTCCGCTTCGCCTGTTTTCGGATATCGAGCGTTCGGGAGCTTACGGCGCCCGCGTCCTTTATCTCGGCGCGATGGTCGGGTTCTTCTTTTTCACGACGCTTTACCTTCAGGAAGTCGCTGGCTTCCGTCCGGCGCTCACAGGTCTCGCCTTCGTGCCGGCCACGATTTTGCACGTACCGATCGCCATGATCGTGCCGCGCCTCATCCAGCGTTTCGGGCGTAACTTGGTTCTCGTTACAGGCATGGTTATCGGCATCGTCGCCATGGGCTGGCTCAGCCGCGCAGGTGTAGGCTCCAACTACTGGACTGCAATCGCAATGCCGATGATACTGATCGGGATCAGTCAGGGCCTGACACTGAGCCCGCTGACCTCCTCCGGCGTTGCCCGGGTGGATCATTCGGATGCCGGGGCCGCATCCGGCGCGGTCAATGTCGCCCACCAGATGGGCAGTTCTGTCGGCCTCAGCCTGTTGATCGCCATTGCGGCAATCGGTTCTGCCGGCCTCAGCGGCGCAGAACTCACCGCCTACCGTGTGTCGCACGCCTTCGACGCCGGAACCGTGATGCTTATGGCGACATTGATGATCGCGCTTTTAACCATCGTACCGGCCGCCGCGCGGCAGGTGTCCCCCGAAGCAGAGGCTGTACCGACAGAAAGTGCGGCCTGATCCAAGGAGTAGAAACATGCAAAAACGCAAAATCGGAACCCTCGAAGTCTCCGCCCTCGGCCTTGGCTGCATGAGCATGAGTTCGGCTTATGGGCCAGCTGCCGATAAGACCGAGATGATCAAGCTGATCCGCTTCGCCCACGAGCAAGGCATCACGCTGTTCGACACGGCCGAAGCTTATGGCCCTTTCGTCAACGAAGAACTTCTCGGCGAGGCGATCACCCCAATACGTGACAAGGTGGTCATCGCCACCAAGTTCGGTTTCGACATCGACCTTGAAACAGGCGAACGTCGCAGCGGCACCAATAGCCGCCCCGAGCATATCAAAGCCGTCGCCGAAGCGAGCCTCAGACGACTGAGGACCGATCACATCGACCTGTTCTATCAGCACCGCGTCGATCCGGCCGTTCCGATCGAGGATGTCGCAGGCGCTGTAAAAGACCTGATCGATGCAGGCAAGGTCAAGCACTTCGGCCTGTCCGAAGCAGGTGTCGGCACCATCCGCAAGGCTCATGCCGTTCAGCCCGTCACCGCCGTCCAGAGCGAATATTCCCTGTTCTGGCGTGGGCCTGAGGCCGAGTTGCTACCCACACTCGAGGAACTCGGAATCGGTTTCGTGCCTTTCAGCCCTCTCGGCGCTGGCTTTTTGACGGGAAAGATCGACGAAAACACCAGGTTCGACCCGACCGATTTCCGCAATGCCGTTCCCCGATTTTCCCCCGAGGCCCGCAAGGCGAACTTCGCGCTGGTCGATGCCATCAAGGTCATAGCCGACAACAAGCACTCGACACCCGCTCAGGTAGCCCTTGCCTGGTTACTGGCACAGAAGCCATGGATCGTCCCGATCCCCGGCACGACCAAGCAGCACCGCCTAGAAGAAAACCTCGGTAGCGTCGATCTTGAACTGACCTCGGCCGACCTTGCCGAAATCAACGCGATCCTCGCGAAAATTGAAGTCGTCGGCAACAGGCTTCCGGAGGCGGTCCTGAAGATGACCGGCCTCTGATATGGACGGCATGGTGACCTCCTGCTGGATGTTCTGAGAATTCTTAGATTTGGGAGATGCGGCAAGAGCCGGTAACGATCACATAGTGGAGCCGCAATTGAGAGGAGAAACCTCCCGTTGGCAGCGCTCAGGACGCTGCCTAAGCGTTGTGCGCTCGAGGGTTTTCGTATCTGGAGCGGCACCTGCCTACCCAGCTTCGAGACCGCAGGCCTGCTTTTCTGCTTCGAGCTTCGTATCGAATGATTTACAGCGAGGCCTAATACCGCGCCGATGCACCTAGCCTACCAGCTTCCTATGAGTTTTCTGATCGTCGCCATCGTGATCTCCAACAGATATTGAAGCTCACGCGCAGGATGACCCCGAAGGGGTGCCAAGGATTGTCCCGGCACCACCGAGTTTCGAAATGTCACGACATATGGCTTTCGAGGCCACTCGACCAATCACTGGCAAGAACCGACCCTGCAGACTTCAGGCTTCAACAAGCTCGCGAACATCATCCAGAAGAAAGTGCACGATCACATAGCGTGTCGTGTATTTCTGACCGCTATCGGAGACGCTCTCGACGCTGCCACCGTCGGAGGGGTGCCATTGCTGGTAATGAGGATTGTTGACGATCAGCGTAATCGCCTTGCCCGAAAACCTGCCGTTCAGCCGATAGCGGGCCTCTGCCAGAGGCCAAATCTTCTCAAAATCCTGCTGGCTGATACGGGCTTTCAAGGCCTTCCTGGATATCGCTTCTCCGGGCGAATTATCGTCGTGTGCCACCGGTGGAATATGCAGGTCAACCTCTTCCGCACCGTCTAGCAGAAAGGCAAATTCGTCTGGCCACATCCGTCTCACGTATCGCTCCTCCCAAAGCTTACCGCCCTACAACACAGTCATGATAGCGCGTCCGCCGCGAGAGGCAATGGCGGATGTGAGCCTGCGCTTCCCAGCATCCCCTATTCTTCCGGATCGTCGCCTTCGTGATCTCCAACAGTTGTTGTTGACGATGCGTAGGTCCACGCGAAAATGAATCCAAAGGATTATCCTGGCCGCATTTAAATCCAAACATTCTACACGTCACAATCCTCAGGGAAATCGGAGAATAAGCACAGGCATCGACGGCCAAAGAAAACAGCTTATTTCGGGAAAAACCTTACGGTCCAAGATTTTTTATGGCGGAGAGGGTGGGATTCGAACCCACGATACCCTTGCAGGTATGCCGCATTTCGAGTGCGGTGCATTCGACCACTCTGCCACCTCTCCGCATGCGCGAACGCTTGCGTTGCGCGCTCCTCATAAACATCAATGGCGGGACTGACAAGGGAAATCTCTTGTTTGTGTCACAAATTATTCGTCATGAACACGACCAGAGAAAGACTGCGGCATTTGTCCATTTTTGTAGAGATTTTCCAAGTGACGCCTCGGGCTTCAACCGTGTGCGTCACATTCGGACGGCGGCCTCACAGCCGCTGATACCGACGCAAGATTTCAAGAATTCTTTGATCCTGTTCCTGATCCGGCAGCAGCGCCGGCTGGCGGCTGGCGCCGACGGATGGGTCCTGAAGGTAGAGCGAACGCTTGACCATGGCGGGTGCAAAACCGAGTGCGTAGAGATCGGTGCGGAAGGCCGCATAGGTTGCCTGCTGGCGTTCGGCCTCGGCGATGTCGCCTGCGTTGAAGGCGTTGAGAATGCCAGCTAGTACATCTGGCATAGCGTTACCGAGGCCGGAAATGCAGCCGGCGGCGCCGTTTTGCAACGACCAGAGAACGAGGTGGTCAGGGCCGGAATAGACCTCGAAACCGGGCACCTCCTTTGCTACCTGAAGATAGGCTTCAAGCGTCTGCTGCGCGCCGCCGGAATCCTTGATGCCGGCGATATTACCGTGGGTCGCGAGTTTGCGGGCGGTTTCCGGCTCGATGTGGTTCTGGGTGCGGGCGGGAATGTCGTAGAGATAGACCGGTGTTTCGACGGCGTCGGCCACCGTCGAAAAATGGCGGATCAGCCCGTCCTGTGTACAGGCGATGAAGAAGGGTGTGATGACGGCGATACCGTTGACGCCGATGCGGTCGAAGGCCTTGGCGAGTTGCAGGGTTTCAAAAGTGGCCGGCATGCCGGCATTGACGATGACCCGGGCGCGGCCTGCCACTTCATCCACCACCTCTTCGGTCAGCCGGATTTTCTCCCCATGCGTCAACGCGGTGAAATCGCCATTGGTGCCGGCGCACATGATGTTGTTGCCGGCCGCCACCTGGCGGCGCACCTGCGCGCGGGTCGCCTCGTAATTGATGGTTTCGTCCTCGTTGAAACAGGTGACGAGCGCGACGAAGGCTTGTTTGGTCATGAAAGAACTCCGCTTGGATTTCCAATAGTGTGATCGGCACCGGCCGGACGACGCATAGGCTGCATATCGGGGTCGGGATCGAGGCTGGCCGAAAGGAGCGCACGCGTATAGGCTTCGCGCGGCGCCTCGAAAACCTGCCGAACGGTGCCGAATTCCACCACCTCTCCCCGCTGCATGACCATGACGTGATCGGCAAAATCCCGGACCACGGGCAGGTCATGAGCGATGAAGATGAAAGAAAGGCCCATCTCGCGACGAAGCTTGTCCAGAAGCGCAATAACCTGCGCCTGAACCGAAACGTCGAGCGCCGAGACCGCCTCGTCACAAATGATGAGCTTCGGCTCCAGCGCCAGCGCACGGGCAATGGCAATCCTCTGCCGCTGGCCACCGGAGAACTGATGCGGATAACGGCCCATATGTTCCGGCGAGAGACCAACCTGATGCAGCAATTCCGCGACCCGTTCGCGCCATTTCGCTTTGGGTAATATGTCCGGATGGATCACCCAGGCTTCGGAAACCAACTGGAACACCGTCATGCGGAGATTTAGCGACTGGGTTGGATCCTGAAACACCATCTGTAGATCGCGTCTAAGCGCAAAAAGCTCAGCAGGCGAAAGCTGGAAGAGATCACGCCCCTTCCACTCGGCGCTACCCGCATCCGGCTCGTCGAGCCGGAGCAGAATGCGCGCGAGCGTTGATTTGCCGGAACCGCTTTCGCCAACGACGGCGATGGTTTCGCCCGCCATAAGGTCGAAGGAAACGCCCTTCAGCGCCTCGAATGCCCCATAACGTTTGCGCACATCGCGCACACGAAGGAGCGGTTCGCCCGCTGCCTGCGGCGTATGCATTTCACCCCTGCCAGGAGCGGCGCTAATGAGCTTGCGGGTGTAGGGGTGTTGGGGATTGCGGTAAACCTCGCGCACCGTGCCGACCTCCACCAGCATGCCCTTTTCCATCACCACCACCCGGTCGGCGATTTCGGCGACGACGCCGAGATCATGGGTGATGATGAGCACGGCCATGCCGGTTTCCCGCTGCAATTCCTTGAGCAGGGCAAGAACTTCAGCCTGCACGGTCACATCCAGCGCGGTGGTCGGTTCGTCGGCGATCAGGAGATCGGGCCGGAGCGCGAGCGCCATGGCGATCATCACGCGCTGGCGCTGGCCGCCGGAGAATTCATGCGGGTATTTCTTCAACGCCCCGTCGGGATCGGGAATGCCGACGCGTGCGACAAGCCGCCTCGCCTCCGCCCCGGCCTCCGCTTTGCCCATGCCATGGGTGGTCATCGCCTCGCGGATCTGCCAGCCAACGGTATAGACGGGATTGAGATGGCTGAGCGGGTCCTGAAAAATCATGGCGATGCGCCGGCCGTTGATTTCGCGGCGCGCCTCGGTCGGCATTGTCAAAAGGTCTTTGCCATCAAGCAATATCTGGCCGCCGCTGATACGCCCGGGCGGCATGTCGATGAGGTTCATGATGGCCGAGGACGACACCGATTTGCCCGAGCCGCTTTCTCCGAGGATCGCCAGCGTTTCACCACGGTCGATATGGTAGGAGATATCCTTCACCGCATGGACAACACCGCCTGCGGTGTGAAATTCCACGGAAAGGTTGCGCACGTCGAGAAGATGGTCAGCCATGCTTGCGGCCTTTCATTTCCAGCCGCCAGCGCTGCACGGGGTCGAGCGCGATGCGCAGCCAGTTGGACAGCAGGTTGAGCGAAAGGGTGGTGAGAATGATGGCAAGGCCCGGCCAGAAGGACAACCACCAGGCATTGGTGAGGTACTGCCGCCCCTGCGAGATCATCAAGCCCCAGGTGATTTCCGGCGGCTGGATGCCGATGCCAAGAAAAGACAGCGCGCTTTCCGCCAGCATCACATAGGCGAAATCGAGCGTCGCGAGCGTCGTCAGCGTCGGCAACACCACGGGCAGAATATGCCGGAACAGGATGCGTTTGCCCGATGCGCCCATGACGCGCGCCGCCTGCACGAACATGCGTTCGCGCACCTCCAGTACTTCTGCCCTGGTGGTGCGGATGTAAACGGGGATCCGGGTGATCGCCAGCACCAGCATCAGGTTGAGGATGGAGGAGCCGAGCAGATAAAGCACGATGACCGCGATCAGCAGCGACGGAAACGACATGATAACATCGGCAAGCCGCATGATGATCTGGCCGACGCGGTTGGAGGAAAAACCGGCGATCAGGCCGAGCACGGTGCCGGTGACGGCGGACAGAAGCACGGCGCCAGCGGCAATCATCAGCGTATTCTGCGTGGCGGCGACGATGCGTGCCAACAGTGGGCGACCAAGCGCATCCGCCCCCAGCCAGAAATACCATTCGCGCTGCCAGTCGAACGGGGCGAGGTTGCGTCCGCGCAGGTTCTGTTTGGTCGCCAGATCGCCGAGCCATGCCGGGCCGACAAAGGCGAGAATAATGACGGCGATGAGGAAGATCGCGGCGCAGAGCGCGAATTTATCCGCCCACAACATGCGCAGCATGCGCGTTGCGAAGGATGGCTCATGAATGATCTGGGTATCGGTGTTCGAAAGGCTCATGATTGACGTCTCCTCAGTGCCGGATACGCGGATCGAGAAGCGCATAGGCGATATCGATCAGAAGATTCATCAGGAAGATCGCAAGCGCGGTCACCAGAATGGCGGCCAGCACGACGTTGAAATCGCGCTGAAGAATGGAATCGATCATCAGCTTGCCGACGCCCGGAAAACCAAAGATGGTTTCGACGATAACCGCGCCGTTAAGAAGGCTTGCCGCCTGATCGCCGATGACGGTGATGACCGGCAGCATGGCGTTGCGCAGGGCATGGATGAAGATGATGGGACCCGATTTCACGCCCTTGGCGCGTGCCGTTTTGACATAGGCAGAAGACAGAGCGCCGATCATCGAGCCGCGCACCACCTGCACGATGATGCCGAAGGGGCGCACGAACAGGACCGAGATCGGCAATATCCAGTGCAGCACAGAGCCCGTGCCTGAGGTGGGCAGCCAGGCGAGATTGACCGAAAACACCACGATCGCCACGATCGCCAGCCAGAAATCCGGCACCGAGGCGCCGATGAGCGAGATGGTCGAGGCCATGCGGTCGAAAAACCCGCCGGAGCGGAAAGCTGCAAGCGAACCAACGACGATTGCGGCGGTGGTGACCAGCGACATGGTGATGACCGCAAGCCACAGGGTCCAGACGAAAGCCTCCAGCACAACATCCAGCGCCGGGCGGGCTTTTCGGAGCGATTCTCCGAGATCACCCGTCATCACATCGCCAGCATAACGCAGGAACTGCACCATCAGCGGGTCATTCAGGCCATGCAATGCGCGAAACTGCTGCTTCAATTCCTCAGACGCTTCCACCGGCAGGAACAGCGCGGCCGGGTCCCCCGTCAGACGGGACAGGAAGAAAACCATCACGATGAGGCCGATCAGGGAGATCAGGCTCGCAACGGAACGTTTTCGGATGAAGCTCAGCATGATTGCCTCCGGTTTTTCAACGCGGGCGGCAAGGCTTTCACCCTGCCGCCGCTCTTTGGCTCATAAGAGACCGGCTTTATTTGATGCCGATTTCCGAAAGCTGCAGCATCGAGTTGGTGGCGATGGTCGGCTTGAAGTCCAGGCGCTCCGAGACGCGGGAGAAGCCGACCATGTGGAACAGCAGCACATCCGCAACCACGTCGTCATGCAGGTAAGCGATGAGCTCGGACCAGAGCTTGGCGCGTTCATCACCCACGGCTGCGGAGGCGCGTTCGATCAAATCATCCACCTTGGGATCCGAAAAGCCGGACTGCGTACCCTTGGTCGCATATTTGAAGAACATGGTGAAGGACGGGTCGCCCTTGGAATTGTCGTGCATGGCGGCAACGATCTGCGGTCCGCGGCCTTCCTTGAAGGGCTTGGAATAGTAGCTTTCGTGCTCGGCCACTTCCACGAATTTCAGGTCTATCTTGAAGCCGACTTCCTGCAATTGCTGCTGGATCGCCTCCATGATCTCGGTGACGTTGGGGAAGTTCGCGGTGCGGGCGATGATGGTGATCGGCGTATCCACCTTCACGCCGGCAGCCTTGGCTTCCTCAAGCAGCTTCTTTGCGGCCGCGGGATCATAGGGGAAAACCTTGACGTCCGGGTTCCAGCCAAGCGTGGTCGGCGGAACGAGCGCCGTAGCCAGCACGGCACCTTCGGGTACCAGTGTACCGAGGAAGGCCTGCCGGTCGATGGCGAGGTTGAGCGCGCGGCGCACCCGAACGTCGTTCAGCGGCGCGATGTTGTGGTCGAGACGCATATAGACCGTTTCACTGTCGAGATAGGAGAAGTCGGTCTTTGCGTTCGTAGCATCGAGCTGGGAAATGGAAGGCGAAAGATCGGCTTCACCGGTCTGCACCATGGCGGCGCGAACCGAAGGATCGGCGCGGAAAAGATAGGTCGCTTCCGTCACCTGCGGCTTGGAACCCCAATAATCGTCGCGTGCGGTCAGAACAATCTGCTGACCCGGCGTCCAGTTGGTCAGCTTGTAGGGGCCGGTACCGACCGGCTCGCGGATGAATTCCATCTTGGTTTCTTCAGGCACGATGGTGACGAGCGACATCAACAGCGGCAGAATGGGCTGGGCCGGCTCAGTCTTGAAATCGATCGTGTGTTCGTCGACGATCGTGGGGGTAACGGTCATGCCACCGAAATAACGACGGGATTCGCAGGCATTCTTGTCGCTCATGATGCGTTCGAAGCTGTGCTTGACGTCCTTTGCGTCAAAACCTGTGCCGTCGGAAAACTTCACGCCTTCACGCAGGTGGAAACGCCAGCTTCCGTCGGCATTCTGCTCCCACTTCTCGGCAAGCCTCGGCTGAACACCGTTCTTGCCGCGCACATCAAGCTCGGTCAGCGTCTCGCTGACATTTTCCATAATGATGCGGCCAATGTTGGAGCGGGTTGCCATGCAAGGCTCGAGCAGGTCCGCCTCTTCCGCCAGCACGATCTTGATCGGCCCCGATGCCGAAAATGCCGGCGATATCGCGGCGCTGAGGCAACCCATGGCAAGGGCGCCCGCAATCAGTGACTTCTTCATTCCGTTCTCCTCCCAGATTCAGAAATTCAGCAACATGGCGGCGTGCCGCAAGGGGTCTCCGAAAAAAATCCCGTCTCCTTCATTCAGGAGCATGGCGTGCGGATGATTGTCTCCTCCACCCGTGAGCAGAGCATCGACGCTCAAACATTTTTTGTCAATTTATTTTTCATTTCGAATTTTTATACGCAAAAATATATTTGATATTATCAATATAAAACAATGAAATAACTCTCAGTTACGAAAATTTTTCGCCGAATTTTTTAATCAAATAAACTTGACAACTTTTCGAATATGTCATTTTCATCGGGCAAGAGGAGACCACGATGACCCCTGATGACATCGCTTACGCTATGACCGGAGCGATCCACACCGTTTCGGAAAACCGGCATGAAGCATTGTTGCCGTCGCCCATGATCCAGAACCATGCGAGCTTCCTGCACCTCATGGATGATGGAACTTTGCTATGCGCATGGTTCGGCGGCACGCTGGAGGGAAAATCGGATATTTCGATCTTCGCATCCGTGTTGATACCCAGCGCAACGAGCTGGGGCGCGCCGCAATGCCTGAGCCACGACCCTGCCCATTCCGAACAGAACCCGGTTCTTTTCAACGCTCCGGACGGTGTTCTCTGGTTGTTTCACACCTCCCAGCCCTCCGGCAATCAGGACGAATGCCGCATCCGCATGGCGCGAATCCGCCGCGACGCTGCGGCACCGGAAAAGCTCATCTCAGAAGAGGGGCGTTTTCTCGATCTTCCGAAAGGTTGCTTCATCCGCGCGCCATTGCGCATCCGCGACGACGGCGCATGGCTGCTGCCGATCTTCCGCTGCGTCCAGCGTCCCGGCCAGAAATGGAACGGCAGTCACGATACGGCAGCGCTCGGCATATCGAAGGACAATGGCGCCACATGGCAACTGGAAGAGCTGGCGGGCTCGACCGGCTGCGTGCATATGAGTCCGGTTGCGGGGGAGGATGAGCGTTACTACGCTTTTTTCCGCCGCCGACAGGCCGATTTCGTCTATCGCACGGAAAGCGCCGATGGTGGTCGCTCATGGTCGCAGCCGCAGCCGACCGACGTGCCGAACAACAATTCCTCCATCGCCGCGATCAGGCTCGGTGACGGCAGGCTGGCGATGATCTGCAACCCCGTCAACGCCGCCCAATCGAGCGACCGCCGCGCTTCGCTTTATGACGAGCTGGGAGAGGAAGACAACAGGCCCGATGCCGATCCGAGCGGCGGATGCATACCCGTCTGGGGCGTGCCGCGCGCGCCGGTCTCCATCTGCCTGTCCGATGACGACGGGCGCAGTTTCCCCTCCCGGATCCTGATCGAGGACGGGCCGGGCACCTGCCTGTCGAACGACTCGACCGACGGTCGCAATCTGGAAATGTCCTATCCATGGCTTCTGGAAGCGCCGGACGGTACGTTGCACGCAAGCTACACCTACCATCGTCGCGCAATCAAATATGTCCGGCTGGCGCCCGGCTGGGCCGACGCCAAGAACGGGAGAGAAAGATGAGCAATATCATTGGCATCACCATGGGTGACCCCTGCGGCGTCGGCCCGGAAATCACCGTCCGCGCGCTTTCGGAAATGTCGGCTTCGGATCGCGCTGCGACGCGGATTTACGGAAACCTCGCCACGCTGGAAGCAGCACGAGGTGCGCTCAGCATTGACATCGATCTTGCCCCCCACGTCATCGACCTGTCGATAGAAGGCGCACCGCTGCCCTGGGGTACGCTCTCGCCGGTGGCCGGAGACGCCGCTTTCCGTTTCATCGAAAAGGCCGTTCGCGATGCCGAAGCGGGCGCAATCGGCTGCATCGTCACCGCGCCGATCAACAAGGAGGCCCTGAACCTTGCGGGCCACCATTATGACGGGCACACCGGCATGCTGCGCAGCCTGACCGGCTCTTCGGCGGCCTATATGCTGCTCGCCTCCGAACGGCTGAAGGTCATTCACGTCTCGACCCATGTTTCCCTGCAGGAAGCCATTCGCCGGGCGACGACGGAGCGGGTTCTGGCAACCATCCGCGCCGGTAACGCCCACCTGAAGCGCATCGGTTACGAGCGGCCGCGCATTGCGGTTGCCGGCATCAATCCACATTGCGGTGAAAACGGGCTGTTCGGCACCGAGGATGACGACCAGATTGCGCCGGCGGTTGCCGCTGCGCGCGCCGAAGGCATCGAGGTGCAGGGGCCGATTTCCGCCGATACCGTATTCCACCGCGCCTATTCGGGCGCTTTCGATCTCGTCGTCGCGCAATATCACGATCAGGGCCATATCCCGATCAAGCTCGTGGCCTTCGATACCGCCGTCAATGTCTCGGTCGATCTGCCGATAGACCGCACCTCCGTCGATCATGGCACAGCCTTCGACATTGCCGGAAAAGGCATCGCCAACCACGGCAACATGAATGAGGCCATCGCTTATGCACGCAAGCTCGTGGCCGGCAAGAGCGCGAAGGGATGAGCACCATGACCACAGCTTCCATTCTCATCCACCAGCCGCGCAGGCTCGCCGTTGGCGCTGGCACCATTTCGCAGGTCGGCGCATGGGCGGGCAAATCCGCGTCCACCCTGGTGATAGCCACACCGCTGACAGCGAAATTTGCCGAGCGGCTGCAATTGCAGGGCCCTTTCACCGTCTTCGACACCATTCCCGGCGAACCGGACACGGCAACGCTCGATGCAGCGCTGGCGGCAGCGCGCACTGCCAGACCCGATCTCGTCATCGGCCTCGGCGGCGGTTCGGTGATGGATGTGGCAAAGCTGGTCGCGGCACTGTGGAATTCCAGCCAGACGCTTGAGGATGTGGCAGGACCGAACAGGGTCGCCGGGCGCGAAACAAGGCTAGTGCAGATCGCCACCACCGCCGGCACCGGCTCGGAAGCGGGCATCCGCTCGCTTATCACCGATCCCGTCAAGGGCAACAAGATCGCGGTGGAGAGCCCTTACCTGATCGCGGATTTCGCCGTGCTCGATCCTGAACTCACCTATTCCGTGCCACCAGCCGTCACGGCGGCCACGGGGGTGGACGCCATGGCGCATTGCGTGGAAGCCTTCACCAACCGCAAGGCCCACCCGATGATCGACGGTTTCGCGCGCATGGGTTTTGCGCTGGTGGGCAAATATCTGGCGCGCGCCGTTCGCGATGGCACGGATACTGAAGCGCGAGAAGGAATGATGCTTGCCTCCTATTATGGCGGCATCTGCCTTGGCCCGGTCAATACGGCGGCCGGTCACGCCATCGCCTATCCGCTCGGCACGCTTCTCAACCTGCCGCACGGGCTGGCGAACGCCATCGTGTTCCCACATGTTCTGGCTTTCAACCAGCCTGCTGTTTCGGCAAAAACGGCAGAAGTGGCCGGAGCGCTCGGGCTTCGCGAGCATCTTTCGCCGGATGACCTTCGCAAGGCGGCAACGGATTTCTGCGCTGGGCTCGGCATCGAAATGTCGCTCGCCAAGCACGGTGCGAGCGAGACCGATCTTCCCCGTTACGCCGAGGATGCGCACGCAATCCGTCGGCTGATGGACAACAATCCCGTTGATATGAGCCTTGAGGACGTGCTCAGCATTTACCGCCGCGCTTTCTGAGCGAAAATCCGGTGCGCGGTTACGCGCATCGGCTTTCAGCTTGTTCCTTAATCCGTGTGCGAAGACTCGAAGAGGCGGTCGCGCGATCCTGTCAGGTGCTGGAGCATCAGCTGACGGGCGGCCTCGGCATCGCCATCGGCAATCGCATTGGCAATCGCCTCATGCTCGGCAAAAACACGCGTAAGGCCGGATGCCTCACGCTTAACCGACATGCCGTGGAACTTCATCCCCATCGCGATATGATCTTTCAGGGCCTCCATCGCGGTGGAGAAATAGCTGTTTCTTGCCGCCCGCGCGATGGCGAGGTGAAACTGATAGTCGGCATCTTCGCGGTGCGACTGGCGATTGGTGGCGTCCCGCATCAGCTCGAGCGCCTTTTTTATCGCTGACAGCCTCTCGCCATCGTGCCGCAAAGCCGCAGCAGCGGCCGCTGCCGGCTCCAGCGTCAGCCTGAATTCATAACAGTTCAGAAGATCCGCGACATTTTCGAGCTGGCCGAAACCCAGCGGCTCGCGCAGGCCGAACGCCCGCACATAGCTGCCGGAGCCTCTCCGGGAATAGATGAACCCCTGCTCGCGCAACCGCCGTAGCGCCTCGCGGACCACCGGTCTCGACACTTCGAATTCCATGGCGAGTTCATGCTCGGTCGGAAGTCGCTCATCCGCCTTGTAGGCACCGGATTTGATGGCCCGGTGCATTCTCTCGAAAATAATGTCCGGAAGTGCCTTGCGCGCCGTTTCTTTCATCAGCCCCATCTGGTCAGCTCTCTCCAGCGTGATTTTCGCCAAGCATCATTTTCGCAATCCGTTTCAACGTGTCAGCTTGCCCAAAACCGCCAGACTTCGCAATGATACATTGGTTCCCGGCCCAGCCGACACCGAGACCGGGCAGGCATTCGCCGACAAGGCGCAGGCGTGAAATGTCCATGCCACGTAGCACAGCCTCAGCCGTGGCCCCGCCCGATAGAAGCAGCGTGGCCACCCCGGCCGTGAAAAGCGGCACGGCGCCCTGCGCCAGCCGCTCGGAGACCTCAACCGGCGAAAGATCGTCCACACCTGGCGTCGCCTGAATGAGCGTCAATGCCGAACCGGGGTTTACGTGGAGCGGGACGACGCCATTGGGTGCATCAATGACCGACGCCAACCCGGCGCTCTGGAGGACTTCAATTTGTTCGACAGTGATGGGATCACGCGAACCGATGACGAAAAGCCCCTTGCCAGCGGAAATGGTTGCTGTCTCCGGCATCGTCCGCGCCGTCATCATTTCGGCCAGTGCCTCGGCCAGCCCCCGCGCGCCCACCAGAAGATCAACCCCGTTTGCCCGTCCGGCCAGCAGAGCCTCCCTGAGGTCTGCCTGCGAGCGGGTATCGGGTATGGTGCAGCGACTGGCGTGGCCGCCCAACCTTTCATGGACCGGAATGGTGTCGTCGACACCAAAACCGGACACGGCACCGTCAGTGACGACACGCCCGAAATCCGGAATGGCGGGCGCGACAAGCGCATGCCGATAGGAAACCGCGTCCATTTCCGCGGCGATATGCCCTTTCAGGCGAGAATCGATTTTCTTGAATAGAATTGTATCGCTCGGAACCAGCGCCAGCAGCTCCTGCGTGCGGCGGCGGGCTTCATCCGCGTCACCGTCACGACACCCCAAATTGACACTGAGGACGGTCGGCGCATCCGCCAAAGCTGCAGGAACACCGTCGAGGCCGATTGCAACCTCGGTCGCAAGCCCGCGTCCCGCAAAGGGAGCGGCCGCATCAAGCGCGCCAGTCAGGTCATCGGCAAAAATCAACAGCACGGGCGAAACCTTAAGAAAAGTTGTAATGTTTTCCTTCGATAAATTTATTTATAATCAATAGATAAATGGATGTGAATAACAAAAATAACGCGGCCGAGCGATTAGCCGAACCCGCGGGTGGCGTCATCATGAACGGAAGATGGCAGGGAGGGTGTCGTCGCTAGATGAACCGGAAAGGCAGGCCTGAGATGAGCGCTTTGACAAAACGCTTTTTCTGAAAACGTCCGTTCAGCGAAACGCGCGGCAACAGCATCGGTTTTTCGAGACTGTGAGGTCCGAGAACACCGGCCTGCGTGGTGACTGCCACGGGAAATCCCGCATCAAACACCGCCTTCGCCTCGCGCTCTCCGGCGGCTTTCCACCAGCCATAGGGATAGGAAAAGGACCGGGGCCGGTGGCCGACATAGGCCTCGACCCGGTGTGTCGACTCATCGATCTCGTAGACCAAACGCGCCGGATCGATCTTGCGCATATTCACATGCGTCATGGTATGCGCGCCGAGATGAACCAGAGGATCGTTCGACAGAGCCTTCAGTTCCACCGCGTCCATGACGAGTTCGTCAACGATTGCGATCGGATCGATGCCCCTTTGCCTCGCGGCACTATCGATCCTCTCCACGGCCTCATCCTCTGCGAAACCCTGGACGAAGGTTTCAAGACGCGCAAATGCCGCCGCTTTTTGCGAAAGGCTGGCGGATTTCACCTGTTCCGGCCCCGCCCCGAAATCGAATTCGAACGACGCGGCTTGTCTTATCAGCGCGGCGGCAGTTTCCCACCACATGCTACGCGTCCGCTCGACAAAACCCGGCGTAATGAAAATCGTGTAGGGAACGCCGTATTTGCGGAAGATCGGCGCGGCATGTTCGGCATTGTTACGGTAACCGTCGTCGAGCGTGAAGGCGCAGAACGTCCGCTTATCGGAATTATCGGCGAGCAAGCCCGGCAGATCGTGCAGATGAACAGGAACGAGACCACATTCAAGTGCGGCCTCTATCGCCTCTTCCAGAAATTGCGGCGTGATGGACAAGTGCGCATTCGGCGCAAAAGCAGACACCTCCTCGTCCGGGCGAACATGGTGCAGCGTGAAGATCACACCACGCCCGGCAAAGGACGGAAAAGTCGCGCGAACCGCCGGCAGTGAAGCCACCTCAAGCCCCGCCCTTATGACCCCGTATTTCAGGGAGCGTTTTACCGACCGCAAAAACACCATTGCCGATTACCGTAACTTCAGACCGGGCAAAACCCGTTTTTTGATAACTCTCCAGACCGTGAGCGGCAGGTCGATCAGGCCCGGCAAGGGGTCGTTCGCCGCAAAAGCCGCCCAGCTGCGGATTTTGCGCAAAGAGGCGACATAGTCGCCAATGCCTGCCTGCCCCCGCCGGTTCAATGTGAACGCGGCAATGGCATCACGGACAAGATAGGACCAGGACACACCTTGCCGCGCATCGAAGGTCTCGCCGGTCGGCGTGTCATTGGCGACCCGCCACAGCAGGGCGCCAAGATCGATGCCGGCGGCCGAACACAGGCCGAACCAGGACCACGGGCGCGGATTGACATCGAGAAGTTTCAGCGATCCATCCCTGCCGTCCCGTTTGAATTCCACCTCGACCAGCCCACTGTGGCCGACCGATTTCAATATTTTCCGGGCCGCATCGATCGCTTGCCGGTTGTCGACAACCTCGACGCAGGTGCTGGTATAACCGAAATCGACGGGATATTGGCGCGCGCGCCGGGCGGTGAATTCGGCAACCGGCTCTCCGTTCCGCCAGAGCGCCGCATAGGAAAACTGGCTTTCTCCCCCGCCGGGAATGAGTTCCTGCACGACGACATTATCCGCGCCGATCTCGCCGCTCGCATCGGCAAAAGCCTTTCTCAGCGCCTGCCTGTCATCGGCGCGAATAACCTTTGCCCGGGAGATCGCGGTGTCGCCACCACCCATATTCGGCTTGAGGATAACGGGAAACGTCACGTCCAACACATCGATATCCGTGGCCGATGTCAGAGCATATGTCCGGGGGAAACTGACACCGAGCTCCGCCGCGCGTTTGTAGAGCAGCGGTTTCTCACAGATCCATTGCAGGGACGCCCAGTCCGGCAGGACGATCTTATAAAGGGCGGAAAGCTCTTCGCGATGTTGCGAAACGAGCTGAACCTCACCATCCCCCGACGGCACCAGAAGGCAACCTTTCAGATGATGCTTCTCCGCCATGTCGCGCAAAAACGCCATTGCCCCCGCATCATGCGGACCGGCCCAGCGGATCGTTTCCTTCACGAAACGCGACCAGCCCGGCAGGGGTGAATCATGAGTGAGATAGTGCACGGGCACATTAAGGGCGCCAAGGCTGCGGGCAAGGGCAAGCGTGCCGTGAGCGCCACCAACAATAACAACACCTGGAATGGTCACAGCCTGATCCCCGCCCTATTCCATACCTTGATCGCAAAAATTGATAAATAAATTGGATATTTCTAAAGTATTGGGCGACCAGGCATCGAATTGCCGAAGCCGAAGCGCGCCTCATGCACTTTCGGCTTCTTGCGCGCGCTCCTGAGTTTGCTTCGCACGGAAGCGCCTCACGCCTCCTTGCGGACGGGGCGCGGCTCACCATTGTCGTCCACTGCGACCATGATGAAGACGGCCTCCGTGACCTTGTCCCGCGAATCCTGATAATGCCTGCGGGTCCACGCCTCGATCTTGAGCGTGACGGAGGTGCGGCCGACCTTTTCGATTTTGGTGTAGACGCACAATGTATCGCCGATCTTGACCGGTTTCTTGAAGACGATTTCATGAACCGCCACGGTGACGGTGCGCCCGCCTGCCACATCATTGGCGCGGACGAAGGCCGCAAGGTCCATCTGCGACATCACCCAGCCGCCGAAAATATCGCCGGCGGGATTGGCGTCGGCCGGCATCGCAAGCGTTCTTAGCGTGAGTTCCATATCGGCGGGCGGTTGCTGATCCATGTCTCAAATTCCTTTCAAGAACCTCCCGCCGCCGGATTTAAACAACCGCGTACCATCAGCCAATAGCCGATTTTTCGCAGCAGCCCTTCCAAAACAGCAAGGAATCACGAAGCCATCGTAAGCTTCGGTTAACCATGATGGGGCACGATTCCAAAAAACGCGAGGGCGTGCGAATGGCCTATGACTGGAGTGGAAACAACACGATACAGCAGCGCTACGACCGTATCATTCTTGCGGTTGCCAGCGTCATCGCCATCAGTCTGGCGACGGGAACCCTTGCCCTTCGCTCGCAGATGGGGCCAGAGGGCACCACAAGCCTTGGCAAACAGCAGCGGCTCGACCTGGAAAAATGGCACTTGCGGCTTTGATCAAACCAAGGTCAGGCCAACGGGCCGTATAGCCCGATAGCTCACTACGGGGCGATATCCGGCTTCACGATACTTTCTTTCGTGGGGGCATGATCCAGATGGGCCAAAGCCGGGGAAAGAACCGACAGAAATGTTTCGGACCTGCCAATATAGATAATGGCCACGCCATCGATCCCATTCAGAACCTCGGCCAGCATATCCTGCGTCTGTTTTTCCAGCCCTTCCAGCAAATCGTCGATGACGATGAATTTCGGCTTCAGTAAAAGCGCATTGGCGATCCTGACGCTGGCCTGTTCATCCGAATCCAGCTTCTTGTCCCAGCGGATGTGTTCATCGAGCCGGGGCGCCATTTCACCGAGCCCGCATTCGGTGAGCGCCGCGACATAGTCCTCCTCCGCAAACCGCTGGGGCGCGCGCGGATAGGCCAGAATTTCGCGCAGCGTACCCGTCGGCAAATAGCCGTGCTGAGCGATGAAAAGCGTATCGGACTGTTCAGGCATTTCTATTCTGCCCTGGCCCCATGGCCACAGACCCGCCATGGCGGCAAACAGCAGCCGCCGGTTCACGCCCTGCTCACCATTGATCATCAGACGATCGCCCGGCCCGATGCCAACCTCAGCCTCACGCAGCCGGAAACCCCGTTCCAGATCCTGCCCACCCGCATCGCGGCAGATAATCACCGACTGGAGGTGGATCTTTTCATTGTCCGCGCTCCGTTGAAGATCGATCGCCAGGCCATGCTGTTCAACGCTGTCCATCTGGATCAGGGCGTTGCGAAACACAGAAACGCGCTGCAATGTCGCCTTCCAGCTGGCAATCGGCCCGAAATTGTCGATGTACCAGCGAAGCGCCGTATTGACCTGGTTGAAAGCACCAACGGCCATCATCAGCCCGCCGAAGGTAAGGTTGCCGGAAAAATAGACCGGTGCGGCAATCAGAATAGGCGCGACGACCGCCAACCACCCGTAACCCGACGAAACCCAGGTTAAATGCGTCATTGCGATGGCAAGTCCCCGGATCACGCCGAGCACGGCATCGATATCAACGCCGATCCGCCGCCGCTCGTTTTTTTCACCGCGCGCAAGCGCTATCGCCGCCAGATTTTCACTGGCGCGCATCAGGGAAAAGCGCAGTTCGGCCTCTTTTGAATAACGTTCAGCGTTCAGCCCGACCAGACGGTAACCGACGAGGTTGCTGAGCAAGGATGCCGAGCCCGCATAAAAAATTGCCGCCCAGACCATATATCCCGGAATGGGGATCGCATCGCCGTTGATCGTTATGGAGAAACCCGCCGACAGGCTCCAGAGAACACCGATAAAACTGATGAGCAGGATCGTCGCATTCACGAGACCGATGGAAAGCGCCGTGCTGCTTTCCGCAAGATTGCGGACATCGTCGTGCAAACGCTGGTCCGGATTGATCGCGATCGTGCCGAAACCGGCAAGACGGGCGGCGCGCCCCGGTTTCAACCACTGGTCCACCATATCCTTGGCAAGCCCCTCGCGCATGTTCAACGCCGTCATCTGGTTGAGCCAGGTCTGGATCACATTGAGAAGAAGCAACAGCCCGGCAATGATCGCGAAGACCTCGAGCTGGTGGAGGAAGGCATTAAGGTCGCGCCGCTCCAGCGCGTTGTAAAACGGCGCGTTCCATTCGTTGAGCCTGATCTGCCCATAAGCGGTAAGCAATATCACCGCGAGCAGGGCAATCGACAGCAATATCAGCCGGTTGCGCACCGGTGACGTCCAGAAGGCATTACCCATCATGCGCAGTTGCGCACGAAAATCGAGATCGAAACTCGAAAGGTTAGCCGCACTCTTGCGCTGATCGTCGGTCACCGTGGTTGCCATTCATTCCATTCCGAAACGTCAGTCAGCAAAGAAAGCGGTTCGCGATCCTGCGCTTTGCGATGCCAAGCAATAACACGCCATTCGACCTTGTCCACAACCCCGGCGAAATCCCCAAGGCGACGATAAAAATGCCCCGGCAATTCTTCGTGCAGGCAAACATCGCGGCCTCTACCAACAATGCGATTGCCCCCGGAAATGATCCTTGCTTTCTTTTCCTGCATTGCACAAAATCCGAATAATTTCAGAGGGGCGGACAAACCGCATAAACCGGAAAAACCGGGCAAGGCAGATTAATGGCGATCAAAGCGAGCATCTATCATCTGACGCATTACAAATACGACAATCCGGTTCGCCTTGGACCGCAGATCATAAGATTAAAGCCCGCCTCGCACTCCAGAACCCACGTCATCAGCCATTCGCTCAAGGTTTCGCCGTCCAATCATTTCGTGAACCTTCAACAGGACCCTTACGGCAACTACCTCGCCCGGTTCGTTTTTCCCGAGCCGGCGACGGAGTTTAAGATCGAGGTCGATCTTGTCGCCGATATGACGGTTTACAATCCGTTCGATTTCTTCGTGGAGGAAGAGGCGACCAAGTGGCCGTTCGATTATCCGCAGGAGTTGCGGGAAGACCTGTCCATCTACATGAAGCCGGAACCAACCGGCCCCCTGCTTTCCGCCTTCATGGCCACCGTCGACCACACACCCGGACAGCCGACGGTCGATATGGTCGTTGGCCTCAATGCCCGTCTGCAGCAGGAAATCGGTTACGTTATCCGCATGGAGCCGGGGGTGCAGACCCCGGAAGAAACGCTGGCTTCCGGCAAGGGCTCGTGCCGTGACAGCAGCTGGCTGTTCGTGCAGATCTTGAGACATCTCGGTCTTGCTGCACGTTTCGTGTCGGGATACCTCATCCAGTTGACGCCCGATCTCAAGGCACTGGACGGCCCGTCCGGTACAGAGGTGGATTTCACCGATCTGCACGCCTGGACCGAAGTCTATATGCCGGGCGCCGGCTGGATCGGTCTCGACCCCACTTCGGGGCTTATGACCGGCGAGAGCCATATTCCGCTGGCGGCAACACCGCATTTCCGCAATGCCGCACCGATTTCCGGCGGTTATTTCGGCGAAGCCAATACGGAATTCGCTTTCGACATGCAGGTCCGGCGTGTTGCCGAAACGCCGCGCATCACCAAACCCTTTTCCGACGAGAGCTGGGAGAATCTCAACACACTCGGTGAAAAGGTCGATCAGGTTCTCAATACCCATGACGTCCGGTTGACCATGGGCGGCGAGCCGACCTTCGTTTCCATCGACGATTTTGAGTCCGACGAGTGGAACACCGGCGCGGTTGGGCCGACGAAACGCGAAAAGGCGGACGTGTTGATCCGCCGCCTGCGTGAACGTTTCGCCCCCGGCGGCTTTTTGCACTACGGGCAGGGGAAATGGTATCCGGGCGAAAGCCTGCCGCGCTGGACCTTTTCGCTCTACTGGCGAAAGGACGGACGGCCGATCTGGCAGAACCCGGCGCTGATTGCCGAAGAAGGCGCAAATACCAGCGTTGCGGCTGGCGACGCACAAAAACTGCTGAACGGTATCGCCACCCATCTCGGCGTGGAGCCGGATCTGGTGCTTCCAGCCTATGAGGATCCGGCCGAGTGGATCATCAAGGAAGGCAGCCTTCCCGACAATGTTGATCCGTCCAATTCGAAGCTGAAAGACCCCGAGGAGCGAAACCGTATCGCCCGCGTCTTCGAACGCGGCCTGACGACGCCGACGGGGTATATTCTTCCGGTGCAGGCTTGGAACGCCAAGGCCGACGGCAAACGCTGGGTCAGCGAGAAATGGAAGACGCGGCGCGGCAAGATTTTTCTCGTACCGGGTGACAGTCCGGTGGGTTACCGCCTTCCGCTCGGCACCCTGCCGCATGTGCCGCCATCCGCCTATCCCTATATTCACGAGGCTGACCCTTCGATCCCACGAGGGCCACTTCCCGACATATTCAAGCCTTCCGGACGCACCATGCCGGAAGCCTCTTTCCATGCCGATGAAGCTTCCGGCCAGGAACGCATCGAGCAGACGCTTGGAGAAATCGGTGGTGCGGTGCGCACCGCAATGTCGGTGGAACCGCGCGATGGACGGCTCTGCATCTTCATGCCGCCGGTCGAACGCATCGAGGATTATCTCGAACTGGTCGCGGCGGCGGAGGCGGCAGCGACCGATCTCGGGCTACCCGTCCATATCGAAGGTTATGCCCCGCCGCATGACGAACGCATCAACGTCATCCGCGTCGCGCCCGATCCCGGCGTTATCGAGGTCAACATCCACCCGGCTGCAAGCTGGAAGGATTGCGTCGATATCACCACGGCTGTTTATGAAGAAGCGCGACAGACGCGTCTTGGCGCCGACAAATTCATGATCGATGGCCGCCACACTGGTACCGGCGGCGGCAACCATGTGGTGGTGGGCGGTGCCAACCCCAATGACAGCCCCTTCCTGCGCCGGCCCGATCTTCTGAAAAGCCTTGTCTTGCACTGGCAGCGGCATCCGTCGCTCTCCTACCTGTTCTCCGGTCTGTTCATCGGCCCGACAAGTCAGGCGCCCCGCATCGACGAAGCCCGCCACGACAGTCTCTATGAGCTGGAAATCGCACTCGCGCAGGTCCCCACCCCCGGCGAGGGTGTGCCACCATTGCCATGGCTGGTCGACCGCCTGTTCCGCAACCTCCTGACCGATGTGACGGGCAACACCCACCGCGCCGAAATCTGCATCGACAAGCTGTTTTCGCCGGACGGACCGACCGGCCGCCTCGGCCTCGTGGAGTTCCGCGGCTTCGAAATGCCGCCGAATGCCCGCATGTCGCTGGCTCAGCAATTGCTGGTGCGCGCCCTCATCGCCCGTTTCTGGAAAAACCCGGCTGCCGGCAAATTCGTGCGCTGGGGCACGGCGCTCGCCGATCGTTTCATGCTGCCGCATTACATCTGGGCCGACTTTATGGACGTGCTCGGTGATCTCAGGGAAAACGGCTTTGATCTGAAGCCGGAATGGTTCACCGCCCAGCAGGAATTCCGTTTCCCCTTCTTTGGCGAGGTGGAGTACGAGGGCGCGAAACTGGAATTGCGCCAGGCGCTGGAACCATGGAACGTGATGGGTGAACAGGGCGCAATCGGTGGAACCGTGCGTTACGTCGACAGCTCCGTCGAGCGCCTGCAGGTGCGCCTCGAAACCTCCAACCCTGCCCGTTATACCGTGGCCTGCAACGGACGCGCGGTGCCGCTGACCGCGACGGAGAACCGCAGCGTCGCAGTCGCCGGCGTCCGCTTCAAGGCATGGCAGCCATCCTCCGGCCTGCATCCAATGCTGCCGGTCAATTCGCCCTTGACCTTTGACATTTATGATACATGGTCGGGACGATCGATCGGCGGATGCATCTACCATGTTGCTCATCCGGGCGGGCGCAATTACGAGACATTTCCCGTCAACGGCAACGAGGCCGAGGCACGTCGCCTCGCTCGTTTCGAACCATGGGGACATACGGCCGGGCAATATCCGTTGATGGCGGAAACCGTGTCGCCAGAATTTCCGCTGACGCTCGATCTGCGCCGGCCATACGGAGTGTAAATTGTCCAAAGCCCCGGCAACGGAACGCAAGACGGAAACGAGCGCGCCACCGCGCGGGCTTGATTATTCCACCTTGCCTGGCGTCGCCGACGAGATGCTCGATACCAACGGCAAGGTCAGACCGGTCTGGAAAACCCTGCTCGGTGCCCTTTCGCGCATGTCGGAACGCGAACTGCATGAACGTTTTGCCCGCACCGACCGCTATCTGCGCGATGCGGGTGTGTTCTACCGCGATTACAGCAAGGGCAGCAGCGAAAGAAACTGGCCGATCTCCCATATTCCTGTCCTGATCGACGACAAGGAATGGGCCGTTCTTTCCGAGGGGCTGAAACAGCGCGCCAATCTTCTGGAGGCCATGGTCGCCGATTTTTACGGCGAAAACCGGCTGGTGAAGGAAGGTTACGTGCCGCCGGCGCTGATCGCCTCCAATCCGGAATATCTGCGGCCGATGGTCGGCGTAAAACCGGCAAGCGGCCATTATCTGCATTTCTGCTCCTTCGAGATCGGGCGCGGACCGGATGGAAACTGGTGGGTGTTGGCCGACAGGACGCAGGCGCCTTCCGGCGCGGGTTTCGCCTTGGAAAACCGGGTGGCGACCACGCGCGCTCTTTCCGACATTTATGCGGAAACCCACGTTCATCGTCTCGCCTCGTTCTTCGGCGCTTTCCGAGACACCTTACAGTCGCACAGAAAGCACCCTGACGACCGGATCGCCGTTCTGACGCCCGGCCCCGCCAACGAAACCTATTTCGAACACGCCTATATCGCCCGCTATCTCGGCTTCATGCTGCTTGAGGGCGAGGATCTGACCGTCGTCAATGGCCGCGTGATGGTGAGGACGGTCGCAGGGCTGAAGCCGATCGGTGTGCTCTGGCGGCGTCTCGATGCCTCCTATTCCGATCCGCTGGAACTGAACCAGCAATCCCACATCGGCACGCCCGGCATGGTGCAGGCACTGCGCAACGAAGCATTGACCATCGTCAACGCGCTCGGCACCGGCATTCTCGAGACGCGGGCTCTACTTTCCTTCATGCCGCGCGTCTGTCGCCACCTGCTCGGCGAAGATCTGAAGCTGCCGTCGATCGCGACCTGGTGGTGCGGGCAGGAATCCGAACGACGCCATGTGGCGGGCAATATCGAAGGCATGGTCATCGGCCCCGCCTATTCCCGCCTCCCATTCTTCGAGGATAACGGCCAATCGGTACTGGGGTCGTCCCTGCGCGAAACGGCGAAGGAATCGATCAGCGACTGGCTCGCCTCCGACGGCCACAGGCTGGTGGGTCAGGAGGTGGTGACGCTTTCGACGACACCGGCTTATATCGACAACAAACTCGTGCCGCGCCCGATGAGCCTTCGCGTTTTTGCCGCCCGCACTCAGGACGGCTGGCAGATCATGCCCGGCGGCTTTGCACGGATCGGCAGCAGCAACGATGTCTCCGCCATCGCCATGCAATCGGGCGGCAGTGCGGCGGATGTCTGGATCGTCAGCGACAAGCCGGTGGAACGCACCACGCTTTTGCCGGCGGAAGAAAGCTTCACCCGCAACATGCCGGGCAGCCTGCCCAGCCGCGCCGCAGACAACCTCTTCTGGCTCGGCCGCTATATCGAACGTTCTGAAGGCGCATTGCGCATTTTGCGCGCCTGGCACGGGCGTTATGCCGAATCCGCCGACCCACGCCAGCCCCTGCTTGCGCACGTAACGCGTTATCTCGAAGCGCTGGATGTGGAGATGAACGATGCCGTGCCGGAAAACCTGCTGAACAATATCAACAGCGCGCTTTATTCCGCCAGCAACATCCGCGACCGTTTTTCGCCGGATGGATGGCTGGCGCTGAATGACCTTGCCAAGACCGCCCGCCGGTTCCACGCAAAGGTGGCGCCCGGTGACGACGCAACCCATGCCATGACGATCCTTCTGCGCAAGCTTGCGGGCTTTGCCGGCCTCGTGCACGAAAACATGTACCGGTTCACCGGCTGGCGTTTCCTGTCGATCGGCCGCTATCTCGAGCGCGGCCTGCATATGACGCGGCTTCTCGGCCATATGACCGGACCGGATGCGCCGGATGGATCCTATGACATGCTGCTGGAAATCGGCGACAGTGTCATGACCCATCGCCGCCGCTACAATGTCAGCACGGCGGGGCTGACCGTCACCGATCTTCTGGCACTCGACCCACTCAATCCACGGTCGATCCTGTTTCAGTTGAACGAAATCCGCACGGAGGTGGAGCAGCTTCCAAACGCCTTTATGAACGGCCAGATGTCACCCTTTTACCGTGAGGCGATGCGGCTACATTCCGGCCTTGCCGTCATGACGCCGGAAAACATGAACGGCGCAATCTATCGCCAGCTCGAAACGGACATGGAACATCTCTCCGATGTTCTGGCCCAGACCTATCTCGGATAACCCGATGCTTTATGATCTTTCCCTGCATATGGGTTACACCTACGACACGCCGGCCCACGGCGCACGCCACATCATCCGCGTGCTGCCGCTCTCGATCCCGGGTCGGCAGCGGTTCATCGCCGGTACCATCGATGTTTCGCCCGTGCCGGAAGAACGCGCCACCTTCGAGGATTTCTTTCATCAATCGGCCACATCAGTGCATCTGCGCGCACCGCACGAGAAGCTGGATATCCGCATGCAGGCGCGTGTGATGGTGGAAGCTCCGGCGCTGACGGCCGATTTTTCACCCGAGCTTTCACGCCTGCCGCAGGAGCTTGCCGAGGTCTGGTCGATCGACTTCCAGTCACCGCACCACTTCATCGGCGCCAGCCCGAGACTGGGAATGGATGCGGCGATATCCGCCTATGCGCGGGAATTGCTGAAGCCCGGAATGACCATTCGCGAAATCGCGCTCTCGATGTGCAAACGCATCCACACGGACTTCACCTATGACGGCGAGGCGACGACGGTGGATACGACACCATCGGAAGCCTTCAAGCTGAAACGCGGCGTCTGCCAGGATTTCTCGCATATCATGATCATGGCGCTGCGCAGCCTCGGCATTCCCGCCGGCTACGTCAGCGGCTTTCTGCGCACCATCCCCCCACCGGGCAAGGAACGCCTGGAGGGTGCCGATGCAATGCACGCCTGGGTTCGCATCTGGTGCGGCGAGGCGGAGGGTTATCTGGAACTCGACCCCACCAATGACATCGTGGCGGGAAGCGATCACATCGTCGTCGGTTATGGCCGGGATTATTCCGATGTTGCGCCGGTGATCGGGGTATTGAAGAGCTACGGCAACCAGCAGATAAAACAGGCCGTCGACGTCATTCCCGTCCAGTAATGACACACTGTGTGTTATTCTGACCATACTCAAATTAGTTCTTTAAAATACTTGAAAAACTGCATCAATTTGAACAGCATATAAAATTTAACCGTTTGCATTAGCGGATTTTACATCGTTTACGGGTTTCCTGCGCTCAATCGAATATTTTAATCGTGAGCCCGTTATGATCCCCTCCGCACATCAAAAAATGAAGCGCCGTTTCCTTGCCGATACGAGTGGCAATTTCGGCATGATGACGGCAATATTGCTGCCGGTGCTACTGGGCGTTGCCGGAGCCGGCATGGAACTGGCGAATGTGATGCAGGTGAAAGCGGACCTGCAGAATACGGCGGATTCGGCGGCCCTTGCGGCCGCGACCGAGGCCCGTTTGAAAGAGGGCGATCTGACCGACGAGCAAATCAAGGAAATCGCCAAGGCCTTCATCGCCAGCCAGATGGAAAAGACCCTGACCGAGGAAGAGAAGAAGGAACTCGAGAAGAACTCTCCGGTCAATCTTGGTATCACGGACGGTGCGCGCGGCAAGACCTACACCATCGAGACGACAATCCACTATCAGATGAAGCTCAATCCGCTGCTGGGGTTTTTCGGGGCAAAAACAATCAACATTGCGGCGACCGGCACCGCAAAGAGCACCGTCAACAAGGGCGCGCCGATCTCCATGTATCTGGTGCTCGACCGCTCGGGTTCGATGTCCTTCAAGACGGATACGATCAACACCAAAAAAACCTCGTGCCAGAATTACACGGCCGATAACTGGGGTAATTATCCCAATCTCAAAAATACTTCGCCCTGCTACGTCAACAAGGCCACATCGTTGAAGACCGCGGTCGGCTTTCTCGTCGCCACGTTGAACAAGGCCGACCCGACCTACACCGCCATCGGCGGTTCACAGCTCGTTCGCACGGGTGCCTCGGTCTATACGCATGAGACCTATGCGGCTCAGCCCATCACCTGGGGTACAAGCGGCATTGTTAGCTATGTCGACAAACAGATTCCAGAATTTCCATCCGGCGGCACGGATGCCCGCAGCAGCCTGAACGCCGCATATAATGCCCTTAAACAAGCGAATATCGAAGAAGCGAAAGCACACAAAACGCAGGGAAACGAATCCTTCGAGCGCTACATCGTTCTTATGACAGATGGCGAAATGACGGGGAATAGCGCCTCCTGGAATGCCAGCATCGATCAGACCGTGCGCAACACCTGCGATACCGCCAAGAAAGACGGTATCAAGATTTTCAGCGTGGCCTTTATGGCGCCGGACAAGGGCAAGTCGCTGTTGCAGCATTGCGCATCCAGCCTCGACAATTATTACGCGCCTGAAAACATGGAGCAGATCGTCACCGCCTTCGGCGAAATCGCCCGCAAGGCTGCCGGCAGCATAGCAACGCTGACCAACTGACGGAAAATTTGGCAAACGCGCGCCACGGAAACGGCCTCGCTTCTTCTGTGTGATATCTCCGTGGCGACCTTGCCGGGTTGCATGGCTGGCAAGGCGTGCGCGGCAGGTGACAGCGGCGGCGACCCGTGGCATAGGAGGGCGCTCCCATTCACAGGCCCTGTCATGATCCGCATTGAAAATATCAGCAAGTCGAACAGTCACCGCATTCTTTACATCGAAGCCTCCGCTGCGCTCAATCGCGGCGAGAAGATTGGCCTTGTCGGCCCGAACGGCTCCGGCAAGACCACGCTGTTCCGGATGATGACCGGCGAGGAGCAACCCGATGAGGGACAGGTCGTCGTCGAAAAGGGCATGACGGTCGGTTATTTCAATCAGGATGTCGGTGAAATGTCGGGCCGCTCCGCCGTGGCCGAAGTCATGGAAGGCGCCGGCCCGGTCAGCGAAGTGGCAGCCGAACTCCGGCAGCTGGAAGCCGCCATGTCCGATCCCGACCGGATGGACGAAATGGACGCCATCATCGAGCGTTACGGCGAAGTGCAGGCGCGGTATGAAGAACTGGACGGTTACGCGCTGGAGGGCCGCGCGCGCGAGGTTCTGGACGGGTTGAGCTTTAGCCAGGAAATGATGGACGGCGATGTCGCCAAACTTTCCGGCGGCTGGAAGATGCGCGTGGCGCTCGCCCGCATCCTTTTGATGCGCCCGGACGTGATGCTGCTTGACGAACCGTCGAACCATCTCGATCTCGAAAGCCTGATCTGGCTTGAGGATTTTCTGAAGAACTACGACGGCGCGCTTTTGATGACCTCGCACGACCGCGAATTCATGAACCGCATCGTTACCAAGATCATCGAAATTGACGCTGGCAACCTCACCACCTATTCCGGCGACTACGGCTTTTACGAACAGCAGCGGGCGCAGAACGAAAAGCAGCAGCAGGCGCAGTTCGAACGCCAGCAGGCGATGCTCGCCAAGGAAATCAAGTTCATCGAGCGCTTCAAGGCGCGCGCATCGCACGCATCGCAGGTGCAGAGCCGCGTCAAGAAACTCGAAAAGATCGACCGCGTCGAGCCGCCCAAGCGGCGCCAGACGGTCGCTTTCGAATTTGCGCCGGCGCCGAGATCCGGCGAGGATGTCGTCGCGCTGAAGAAAGTGAACAAGGCTTACGGTAGCCGCACGATCTATGGCGAACTGGACTTCATGGTGCGGCGCAAGGAACGCTGGTGCATCATGGGTGTCAACGGTGCTGGAAAATCGACCTTGCTGAAACTGGTAACCGGTACTACCACGCCGGATTCCGGCAACGTCACGCTCGGCGCCAGCGTCAAGCTCGGTTATTTCGCCCAGCACGCCATGGATGTTCTGGACGGCGACAGCACCATTCTCGAATGGCTGGAGGAACGTTTTCCGAAAGCGGGCCAAGCGCCGCTGCGCGCGCTTTCCGGCTGTTTCGGTTTTTCCGGCGACGATGTGGAGAAACGCTGCCGTGTTCTCTCCGGTGGTGAAAAAGCCCGTCTGGTCATGGCCGCCATGCTGTTCGACCCGCCAAACTTCCTCGTGCTGGACGAGCCGACGAACCATCTCGATCTCGACACCAAGGAAATGCTGATCAAGGCCCTGTCGGAATATGAAGGCACGATGCTGTTCGTTTCGCACGACCGCCATTTCCTTGCCGCCCTTTCAAACCGGGTGCTGGAACTGACGCCTGACGGCATCCACCAATTTGGCGGCGGATACACGGAATATGTCGAAAGCACCGGACAGGAAGCACCGGGCCTGCGAAGCTGAGGCGACTTGACGGACGCATGAGGCGCCAAATTCCCGGGATAGGTTTCATCTTTTAAAGCTTGCAGAGCGGATCGGTGGAGTAACAAATGCAACTTAAAGACTGCTACAATTTCCACGATTTTCGCCGAATGGCAAAACAGCGCCTTCCCGGACCGATCTTCAATTACATCGACGGCGCTGCCGACGACGAGGTGACGTACCGGCGAAACACGGCCGCTTTCGAAAATTGCGATCTTGTTCCCGACGTGCTGCGGGGCGTGGCCGACGTGGACATGTCTGTCACCGTCATGGGCCAGAAGCTGGCAATGCCGGTCTATTGCTCCCCGACGGCGCTTCAACGTCTCTTCCACCATCAGGGGGAGCGGGCGGTCGCCGCGGCAGCTGGAAAATACGGCACGATGTTCGGCGTCTCCTCACTCGGCACCACCAGCCTGGAGGAAGCGCGCCGGATCAGCGGCGGCCCGCAGGTCTATCAATTCTATTTCCACAAGGACCGCGGCCTCAACCGCGATATGATGGCGCGCGCCAAGACTGCGGGCGTGCAGACGATGATGCTGACGGTGGACAGCATCACGGGTGGAAACCGGGAGCGCGACAAGCGCACTGGCTTTGCCATTCCGTTCAAGCTCAATCTTTCCGGCATCGCGCAATTCGCCATCAAGCCGGCCTGGGGCATCAATTACCTCGCGCATGAGCGCTTCAGCCTGCCGCAGCTGGACGGCCACATCAAAATGAATGGCGGCGCGCTCTCCATCAGCCGCTATTTCACCGAAATGCTCGACCCATCCATGACGTGGGACGACGTGGCGCAGATGGTGCGTGAATGGGGCGGACCTTTTTGTCTGAAGGGCATCATGTCCGTGGAAGACGCCAGACGGGCCGTCGAAATCGGTTGCAGCGGCATCGTGCTCTCCAATCATGGCGGTCGCCAGCTTGATGGCTCGCGCAGCGCCTTCGACCAGCTGGCCGAGATCGTCGATGCGGTCGGTGACCGGATCGACGTCATGATGGATGGTGGCGTACAGCGCGGAACCCATGTCCTCAAAGCCCTGTCTCTGGGCGCGAAGGCAGTGGGGCTCGGTCGCTATTACCTCTTCCCGCTCGCCGCCGCCGGACAACCCGGTGTCGAACGGGCGCTTGAGTTGATGCGGATCGAAATCGAACGCGGCATGAAGCTGATGGGCTGCACCACCGTCGACCAACTGACACGCCGGAACCTGCGGTTCCGCGACTAGATCAAGGAAATCGAAGCTTCTCGAACGCATCGACAATATAGCCGGATAATTACCTGCGGTGAATAATCCCGGGAAACCCGCTGAAGCGGTTTTGAAGGGTTGTCCTGCTATTGGCTATATCGGTTTTAGCCTCGCATTCCGATGCCCAACAACCGAGTTCCATAGCTCCAGCAGAGAAAACTGCATTTTGCGCGGCGGTAATCTTGGCAAGCCCGGTCGAATATGATTATGGTTGCATCATGCAACCATAATGGATTTAGCGTGTCTGAACAACCTTTCCCCATAAACGACATTCGCTCCACCTCGCGCCGTCTCGTCCGCGAACTCGGTTTTATGGGGGGAGATTTCGCCGGCACCGATTTGCCGCCTTCCGCCGTGCATGCCCTCATCGAAATCGAAGCATGTCCACGCATCACCGCGCGCGATCTCGGAAAACTGCTTCGGCTTGAAAAATCGAGCGTCAGCCGCATGCTTCGGAAACTCGTTCTGTCAGGCGACGTTCTGGAAGAGACGGACGAAGAGGATAGCCGCATCAAGCGACTGCGTCTGGCCGGACAAGGACAAAAACGGGTCGAAGCCATCCACGCCTTTGCGAACCGGCAGGTGTCAAGTGCGCTGACACGGCTTGCCCCTGCGGATAGCCGAACCATCCTTGAAGGACTACGTCTTTATGCCGATGCACTTGGAGACCGGGCCGACGCCACTGCTCCCCCGATCGAGATCGTCGAAGGGTACCGGCCGGGCCTTATTGCCCGCATAACGCAGATGCATGCGCTTTATTATGCCCGGACATCAGGCTTCGGCCAGCGTTTCGAATCCGTTGTCGCCGAAGGTCTCGCCTCCTTTTGCAATCGGCTCGAAAGTCCGCAAAATGCAATCTGGGTCGCGATGCGGGGACAAGACATCATCGGCTCGGTCGCAATCGACGGCGAGGATCTGGGTCCGGGAACCGCGCATCTGCGCTGGTTCATCGTCGATGATGGCGTGCGCGGGGGCGGCGTCGGTCGCAAACTGCTGGCAACCGCCCTCGCCTTCACGGATGCGAAGGCCTTTACCGAAACCCATCTATGGACATTCAACGGGCTCTTGGCCGCACGGCATCTTTACGAGGCCCAGGGGTTTGCATGTGTCGAGGAACGTCCCGGCAGCCAGTGGGGAAGCGAGGTTCTGGAACAGCGCTTCGTCAGGCCGCGAAAAACGTGATTTCGTCTGAACGATGCGTCCGCCCGCCTGCATTTAAACGCTGCTCAGCAGGAGGCTGGTTTCGCTGTTCGAGACGCCGTCTATCATGCGGACCTCGCGCAGCACGCGGTCGAAATCCGAAAGGCTTCCGGCACGGATATTGGCCACGAGGTCCCAATTGCCGTTGGTGGTGTGCAGCGAGGAAATCTCGGCAATGCCGCGCAGCTTGCGGATGACCTGCGTGGTGGATTTGCCCATGACCTCGACCATCATGATCGCATGCACCGCCCGGTCATCATAATCCTCGCGCACCCGTACGGTGAAACCAAGCAGCGTGCCGGTTTCTAGCAGCCGGTCCAGCCTGTTTTGAACCGTACCGCGCGCCACGCCCAGCGCATCGGAAAGCTTGGCAAGTGAGGCGCGGCCATCGACCCTCAGATGGGCTATGATTTGCCGGTCGAGTTCATCAGGTATGTATTTTGCTATGCTCATTTGAGTACCTGACCGAATTGACAATTGGACTGAACATATTGTTCAAAATAGCTTCAGAAACAACAAGCTTCTGCGATTTCGGTTGAACAGGTCCCGCGGCTATCCTCATTCTAGCAAGTGAGGAGTTGCCCAGATGCCCCTGTCCCCTTCCGCAAAAGCCCTTATCCCCTTCGTCAGCGTCGAGAACATGATGCGCCTCGTGCATCATATCGGCATGGAGCCGATGCTCGTTGAGCTTACCGACGCCATCGAGGCGGATTTTCGCCGATGGGAACGCTTTGACAAGACGCCGCGCGTCGCCTCCCATTCGCGCGAGGGTGTCATCGAACTGATGCCAACGTCCGACGGCGAAATTTACGGCTTCAAATATGTGAACGGCCATCCGAAAAACATGGCCGAGGGGCTGCAGACCGTCACCGCCTTCGGCCTGCTTGCATCCGTCTCCACCGGTTATCCGGTGCTTTTGACGGAAATGACCCTGTTGACAGCGCTGCGCACCGCCGCCACTTCGGCAATGGCTGCCCGGCATCTGGCGCCCAAGGGCACCAAAGTCATGGCAATGATCGGCAACGGGGCACAGGCGGAATTCCAGGCGCTGGCAATGAAGGCGGTGCTCGGCATAGAGGAAGTGCGCCTTTACGATATCGATCCCCACGCCACCGAAAAGACCGCCGCCAACCTGAAGGAAAGCGGCCTGACGGTGACCCCGTGCAAATCGGCCCAGGCAGCGATCGAAGGGGCCGGTATCATCACCACCTGCACGGCCGACAAACAATATGCGACAATCCTGACCGACAACATGGTCGGTGCCGGAGTGCACATCAACGCCATCGGTGGCGATTGTCCCGGCAAGACAGAGCTGCACAGAGATATTCTGCTGCGCGCCGACACCTTCGTCGAATATCCGCCGCAGACGCGCATCGAGGGCGAAATTCAGCAGATGGATCCGGATTATCCTGTGACCGAGCTTTGGAAAGTAATTCTCGGCGAGGCCGACGGCCGGCGTGACGCGCGCCAGATCACCCTGTTCGATAGTGTCGGTTTTGCCATCGAGGATTTTTCCGCGCTGCGTTACGTGCGCGGAAAACTCGAAGGCTCGAGCTTCTATCAGGAGATCGACATCATCGCCGATCCCGATGACCCGCGCGACCTTTTCGGCATGTTGCAACGCGCCCGGGCCTGAGGAGCAAGACGATGAAAAAGACCTACTCCATTCAGGCGCCAGCCGCCGTCGTGATGGTGCGACCGCATCATTTCACGGTCAATACCGAGACTGCCGCCGACAACCGCTTTCAGGCAACGCCCGACAGCGGCGAGGACCTCAGCGCAATCGCCCATGCGGAAATCACCCGCGCCGCGCAGACGCTGGAAAGTCACGGTGTGACCGTTCACCTCTTCGAAGACGAAGGCATGCGCACACCGGACTCGGTTTTTCCCAACAACTGGTTTTCCACTCATGCGGGCGGTCATGTCGCCATCTATCCGATGAAGGCCGAAAGCCGCAGGCACGAGCGGCGCCAGGATGTCATCGAAATGCTGAAGAGCCGTTACCGCATTCAGGACATCATCGATTATTCCGGTTTGGAACCGGATGGCCTTTTTCTGGAAGGCACCGGCGCCATGGTGCTCGATCATATCGATCGTGTCGCTTACGCCGTGCGCTCCGACCGCACCGATCCGATCGCACTCGAGCGCTTCTCGACCCATTTCAATTTCGAACCGATGGTATTCGACGCCTGTGACGAGGCTGGCGTGCCGGTCTATCACACCAATGTCCTGATGTGCATCGGCACGGATTACGCAATGATCGGTCTCGACATGATCGCCGACGACCGCCGTCGCGCGGAAATCGTTACCCGGCTTGAGCGCTCGGGGCGGAGGGTCATCGCGCTGACCAACGCGCAGATCCGCAGCTTTGCGGGCAATGCGCTCGAGCTGCAGGGACGCGATGGCCGCATCCTTGCGCTCTCAACCACCGCATTCGCCTCGCTGACAAGAGAACAGATAGACGCGATCCGCGAGAGCGCCGCTCCGGTGCCGCTGGATATACCGACCATCGAAAAGGCTGGCGGTTCTGTGCGCTGCACGCTTGCCGGCATTCACCTGACGCCACGGTGATAGCGCTCCGCAACGGATTTTGAGCGATTGTCGAATTTGCCAACACAACTATACAAATCGCTCAAAAATCCGGCAAAAAATGCACTGAAATGCCATTTTTTATAGTCTTTCAACTTCGCTATAGCTGTTGAAGTGAAAATAAAGACTGATTTTATCGATGCCGCGCCACTCCCGCCATCCCCGGTGTGACGCCGTGGCATCCCTTGTAATCCAGGGGCTTGGGAGGGCCTCCGTCATGATGATTAAAGCAAAGAATTTATTGCTCATGTTCTGACGCCTGCCGTCGGAAAGAACCCTGCACCGTCATCCCGGTACGATCCGGGGCTGCAACGGGCATTTCCTCAACACGCATTTTTCACCGTTTTTCGCCTTCGCGACAGCGCATCACGTTGTCCGCGGCAAAACGCATGCACGTCAGAACAAAGGAGTTTCCCCATGTCGATCCTCAATAAAATCGCTTTCGCCGGGCTGGCCATCGCGGCGCTGGTATCGCCCTTTTCCGCCGCCGCCGACGATCTCGCCAAGATCAGGGAACGCGGCACCTTCAGCTTCGCCATGAGCGGCAGCTTCCCGCCTTTCAGCTTCGTCAACGACAGGAACGAGGTCGTCGGTTTCGACGTCGATATCGGCAACGAGCTGGCAAAGCGGCTTGGCGTGAAGCCGGTCGTGGTGACGACGGCCTGGGACGGCATTATCGCCGGCCTGATTTCAGGCAAATACGAGGCGGTCGTGGGTTCCATGACCATCACCCCCGAACGCGAAAAGGCCGTTTCCTTCGCCGGCCCCTATTACCACAGCGGCAGGGCCGTCTTCGTGCCCGAAGCATCGTCGGCCAGATCGCTCGGCGACCTGAAGGACAAGGCGGTGGGTGTCACGCTCGGCGAGGTCAGCGACAAGTGGGCGCGCCAGCAAGGTGGCTGGACGGTGCGGACCTACAAGGCTCTTTCCGAGGCGTTGCTCGACCTGCAGGCCGGCCGCATCGACGCCATCGCCGCCGATTCCATTCCCGTCCTCGTCGCCTCGAAAAGCAGCGGCCAGAGCGTGCGCGAAATCGCCATTCCCGACGCAGGAAACGGTGACAGCATCGGCATCGCGCTGCGCAAGAACAGCACCGAGCTGAAGGATGCCATCCAGAAGGCGCTGGACGACATGCGCGCCGACGGCACCTACGAGAAGATTTCGATGAAATGGGTAGGACGCGACATTCGCTGATAGCTGCCCCGACGCAAACCCTGGGAGGAAGGTTCCATCCGTGAACCTTCCCTTTCCTTTCTCAGTTCGAGAGGAGGCATTATGGGCTTCTCCTTAATTGTGCAGGTTTTTCCGTTCTTTCTGGAAGCCGCGCTCGTCACGATTGAAATCACCGCGCTGGCTCTGGCTCTCGGTCTCGTCCTCGCCACACTGGCGACCGCGGCGCGTCTTTCCCGCTCGAAACTTCTGCGTTTCGTCGGGAGCGCCTATGTCAGCGTCTTTCGCGGGACACCCTGCCTCCTGCAACTCTTCATTTTGTATTACGGCGGCCCGCAGATCGGTCTCGACCTCGACCCTTTTGCCGCCGGAGCGATCGGTCTCGGTATCAACGTCGGAGCCTACCTCACCGAGGCGATACGCGGCGCGATCCTGACAGTCGACACGGGACAGGCGGAAGCCGCCCGTTCGATCGGTTTCGGCCGCGCTCAAACGATGAGGCTGGTAATATTGCCGCAGGCGGGACGTCTGATGATCCGTTCCATCGGCGTCAATGCGATCATGCTGTTGAAAGGCTCTTCGCTGGTTTCCGCCATCTCGGTTGTGGAACTGACCTATACCGCCCAGCGGTTCATCGGCTCAACCTATCGCCCCTTTGAAATCTTCTCCGTCTCGGCGGCGATCTACATGGTGCTCGTCTTCGCGCTTGCCCGTCTGATCGACGTTCTCGATGCCCGTTTTGCGCTGAAATAGGAGGCAGCCCATGCTGGATTTCACCATTGTTCCGCCCTTTGCAGCCGCGATCCTGAATGGCGCGCTGTGGACGGTCATCATCGCGACAAGTGCGGCCGCCATCAGCTTCGTCGGCGGCGTGCTTTTCGCACTCACCACGCTTTATGCTCCGCGCATCGCCCAATATCCCGTGCGTTTCGTCAGCTGGGTACTGATGGGAACGCCGCTTCTGCTGCAGCTTTATTTCATCTATTACGGCCTTGCCCAGATCGGCGTGAACATGCCGGCAATCTGGACCGGCATCATCGGCCTCGGGTTGCATTTTGCGGTCTACAACGCCGATATCATCCGCATCTGCATTATCGGCATCGATAACGGCCAGACCGAGGGCGCCCGCAGCATCGGTTTCAGCAAAGTGCAGACGCTGCGTTACGTCGTCGTGCCGCAGGCCGTTGCCCGCGCTCTGCCGCAGCTCGGCAACAACATGATCGCCATGCTGAAGGACACCGCTGTCGTTTCGGTTCTCGGCGTTTCGGAACTGGTTCTCTCCTCCCAGCAGGCGATCAGCGAAACCTATCGTCCCTTCGAATTCTATCTCGTCGCCGCCGCGATCTATTACGCGATCAACGTGACGCTGGAATTCGCATTGCGCAGGACCGACAAAAAGATGGAGTTTATCCGATGACCGTTTCCCAGCCCGCATTCCAGCCCACTGTGGACGTGCGCAATGTGGCCAAGTCCTATGGCCCTCTCGAAGTTCTGAAGAATATCAATCTCTCCGTCGCAAAGGGACAGATCGTCGCGATCATCGGGCCGAGTGGCTCCGGCAAGAGCACGCTCCTGCGCTCCATCAACCATCTGGAAACGGTCAATGCCGGAGAGATTTATCTCGAAGGCATACAGGTGAACCAGCCCCTCAAAGGCCGGGCTTTCGAGCGCCACATCAACGCCGTGCGCCAGGAAATGGGCATGGTTTTCCAGCACTTCAACCTGTTCCCGCATCTCACCGTGCTGGAAAATATCACGCTCGGCCCCATCACCCTCAAGAAAATGACAAAGAGCGCTGCAACGGAACTTGCCATGTCGTTGCTGGCCAAGGTGGGGCTGGATACCAAGGCCGCCGCCTATCCTTCCATGCTCTCCGGCGGTCAGAAGCAGCGGGTTGCGATTGCCCGCGCGCTCGCCATGCGGCCCAAGGTCATGCTGTTTGATGAGGCCACCTCGGCTCTCGATCCCGAACTGGTCGAGGAGGTCAACCAGGTGATGAAACAATTGGCCCGCGAGCACATGACCATGCTGATCGTCACCCATGAAATGCGTTTCGCCGCGGAGGTCGCCGACCGAGTCTTATTCATGGACAAAGGGCTGGTGGTGGAAGAAGGTCCGCCTTCCGAAATTTTCGTCCGGCCGCAACAGGAGCGAACACGCAGCTTCCTCAAGACCTATCTGAACATTCCCGGACCGGGCGCATAAATCGCAACACAAGCGCAGGGATATCTGCGCTTGTGGTTTTATCCTGCCGTATTGCTTCGGCCCCCCGCCAGGCGGAAACCGCTCATTGCCCCTGTAAACGCAGGGCGTTCCAAAAACCGCGCAACTGTTCGGTGAGCCGTGTGTAAAGGCCGTAGCGCCGCCGATAATGCGGGACTTGCCCCGCATCCGGCGTGTAGGCGCTCGCCACACGCGTCATCGCCGCGACCGCCTCCTCGTAGTCAGGATAGAGACCGATCGCGACGGCCGCACCGATTGCCGCGCCGAGCGCGCCGGTCTCACGGGCTTCCGCGACACGCAGGGGAATTTCCAGAACATCGGCCATGATCTGCGGCCAATGCTGGCTGCGGGAGCCGCCGCCGGACATCACGGCACTGTCGACCGGCAGTCCCGCTTCCCGCAGGACGCCAATATGGCGACGATGTTCGAAACAGACACCCTCGAACAGTGCCCGCAGCATATGGCCTTCGCCATGCCAACCCGCCAGACCGTAAAAACCACCACGGAATTCCGCACCCAGCCGCGAGCCGAAGATGAAGGGGTGGAAGAACGGGTCGTCGGCGCGTTGCGTGACGGAGCCGACCAATTCGTTGCACCGCTCGAAGGCATGGTCGCCATGGTCGGCGCGAACACGATGCACGTACCATTCGAGATTGGCGGCGGACGTGGCGCTGGATTCGATATTGACATAGCGGTCGCGGCCGAAGGTGGTGACCATGAAGACATCGGGACTGATGACCGGTTTATCCGCAAACACCTGATTGATGCTCCAGGTGCCGGCGATGATGGACGCTTCCCCGGCATTGATGACGCCCGAGCCCATGGCACTGGAGACGACATCGAAGAAACCGCCGATAACGGGCGTGCCTTCGGAAAGCCCCGTCAGACCCGAAGCCTCAGCTGTCAGATGGCCGACGATATCCGCCGATTCCACGAGGCGCGGAAAAAAGGCAACGGCATCGTCAAGCCCATAGAGCGCCAGGAGTTCCCGGTCGAGCTTCGCTTCGGGGAAGGCAAACAGCCCCGCGCCGCTGAGATCGGAAATATCATTCGCAAGGCAACCCGTCAGACGAAAATTGACGAAATCCTTGCAGAACAGCACCGAGCCAATCTGGGCGTACATATCCGGTGCATGCCGTTTTACCCAGGCCAGCAGGCTAGGCGTCTGAGCGGGCCATGGCCGCTGCAGGCAACGTTCCTGCAATTGCGCCCCGCTTTTCCAGTCAAGCTCGGCCGCCACATCGGCGGCGCGACTGTCAAGCGACTGGATGCCGATCAGGGGCTGCTGATCCTTGTCCAGCAGGTAGAGACCGTTACCATGGCCGGCGCAGCCGACCGCGAGGATGCTCGCGGGATCGACAGACGATTTCACCAGAAGCTGGCGGATCGCTTCGCATCCGTTGCGCCATAATTCCTCTAGATCGCGCTCGACATAGCCGGGCTGCGGAAATGTGGAATGCCCGTCGATGGCGTGTTGCGCGACCTGCCGGCCGGCCGTGTCGAACAGCACGGCCTTGATCACCGTGTTGCCGACATCCAGACCCAAAATATGATTTTTGTCAGCCACGATTATAAATGTCCCATGCTTCCTCGCCGCTCGCACCCTGATGGATGATGGCCATCAAGGCCGCAACAACGGCCTTCGGATTGTCGTGCTGGTAGATATTACGCCCATACACCATCCCGTTCGCGCCCTCTGCCTTCAAAGCCGCCGACTTCGCCAGAACATTGCGCAAGTCCTCACGCCCCCCGCCCCGCACCAGCACCGGGCAACGCGCGGCCTCGATCACCTTGTGAAAATCCTGCGGATTGCTGGTGGGATCGGCCTTGATGATATCGGCTCCCATTTCCGAGGCAAGACGCACCAGCGTGACGATCTTTTCAGCGTCGCCATCCACCTGATAACCGCCGCGCACATCATTCGGCAGCATCACCAGCGGCTCGATCATCAGCGGCATGCCGAAACGATGGCAATCGGCGCGCACGCGGCTGATGTTCTCGACGCATTGACGGAACAGTTCCGGCTCGTCCGGCAGCATGAACAGGTTCACGACAACGCAGGCGGCATCCATTTCCAGCGCCCCGATAATCGGATCGTGATAATTCTGGAGTTGCGACCACATGGTCCTGTGGCGCGTCGAATTATAGGGATTGCCCATATCGATGCGCATGACGAGCGCCGGCTTGTCGCGATCCGGCCTTTGCTGCAACAGGTCCGCCTGCCCATAGGTCATCTGGATGGCGTCGGGTGCCGCTTCCACCAGCCTGTCGACGGTTTGGGCCATGTCCTCCAGCCCGATGAGAAAGCTCGGTTCGTTGCAAACCCCATGATCGATGGCAACATCCAGGCATCCGCCATTGCGGAACAGCCGGTTCATACGCGCCTTTTTCGAAATCCGCATCATCATGCATTCTCCTTGCATCTGTGTTTAAGCATTGCTGTCGTGACCCCGTAAAAGGTCTCAAGTTCATCAATCAGCCGCTGCCGTTCCTCTGCCGCCCGCTGTGGCGCCCAGCCCAGCTCACGCGCTGCAACGCCAAGGATCGCATCGATCAGGTCGGCATCGATGACGCCGGTAATGGCGAGCGTCGTGCGCCGCAGGATGATATCTGTCAGATGCCGGACATGTTCGGTGCGGATCAGCCAGACCACCTCCGCAGCCGTAATCGGCAGGTTTTCACAAAGCGGCGTGTCGTCCGGGCGACCACGGCAAAAGCCCATCAATTCGAAGGCGCGTGAGCCGTAGGCCGTTGCCAGATGCTCGGCTCGGTGCCTGTCGATCGAAAACTCCTCCGACAGTAGGTCCGGCAGGCGTCCGGCACCGGTGGGGAAGTTCCTGCCGCCGCCGATCGGGCGGTTCATGGTGCCAGTCAGCCGCTTGCGCCCGAGAAAAGCCAGAACCTCGTCGGTCACCTGCTCGCCGAAAGCTCTGAACGTCGTCCACTTGCCGCCGATCATGCAGAGCTGCGGCGGATCGCCCTCAACGCGATGGATGAAATGGCTGCGGGATATTCTTCCGGTAAAGGCGGCATCGCTGCGCGGCAGCGGGCGTATGCCGCTGAAACTGAAGACGATGTCTGACTGGTCTATGGCAATCTGCGGAAAGACCTGACGGATTGCCTCGAGAATATAATCGCGTTCCTCCGGTTCGCATCGCACCCGCTCGGGACGATCCACCTTGATATCTGTCGAACCCGCGAGAACCCGGCCGAGATAGGGAAAAAGGATACAGACGCGGTTGTCGGCATTCTCGAAAAAAATCATATGGCCGTTCAGGGCCTTGAGAAGCGCCTCGTTGGCGAGGATCAGATGCGATCCCTTGGTGCCGGAGACGGTGGGTTTCACTTTTTCTGCGGCCGGAGCATCGGTCAGCGCGCCGATCGTTTCGTCGATCCAGGCGCCTGTCGCGTTGACGATGATCCGTGGACGGATGGGGAAGGTTTCCGCCATGCCCTCCACCTTGAGACTGTATTCGCCGCCACGGCGGACAAGCTCGGCATAGTTCAGTGCAACGCATTGCGGCGCATCGGCCCGGCTGTCGATCAGAAGCTCCAGCGCAAGCCTTTCGGGTTGGCTTATCCACGCATCGTAATAGGTGGCCGAATATCTGATGTCAGGTGTCAGGCCCGGCCAGCGCTGCAAAGTCTTGCGCGCATTGCGAAACGTGTGGCGGGGTAGAATGCGATTTTTACGGGTGACAAAATCATAGAGCATGAGGCCCGCCTTGATGGCCAGTGCCCCCCGGCTGGCGGGTTTTCCGCCGGACCCGACGAAGGTGGCCGCCGCATTGAACAGGCCGCTGAATGTCGAGAAGATGGGAATGGTCGTCGGCAGCGGATGAACCATATGTGGTGCCAGCGTTAGAAGCGCATCGCGCTCCCGAAGCGATTCCGCCACAAGGCCGAATTCGCCATTTTCGAGATACCGCAGGCCACCATGGATCATGCGCGAAGGGGCGGCACTGCAACCGGAGGAAAAATCGTTGCGCTCGACCAGAAGCACCCTCAGCCCCTGCAAGGCGAGGTCGCGATAGGCAGCGATGCCATTGATGCCGCCGCCGATGACGACGGCATCGAAATCACCGTCTTGCCGGATGCGGCGCAGAGCGTCCTCGCGAAAACTGGGCATAGAAATACCGTTCGCCGGCTAATGACCAGCGTCCCAATGTTGTTGAACGTTTAAAGCGACGAGAGAGAAGGGTGGCGAAAATTATGCCGTATTCGCCGGAAACCCCGCCTCAGCTACATGTTTCAGGCATCGAGCCCCACGAGATGCTCGGCAACGCCAGCACTGATGAGAGCAAGTTCACTATCCGTGAGGCGTAGACGTGCCGCAGCGGCGTTTTCAACCGCCTGAGCCGGATCGCGCGCGCCGCACAGCGAGAATGTTATGCCGGGCTGGGCGATCGTCCAGGCGATCACCACCTGCGCAATCGACGCCCCATGCGCGACGGCCACCGGCTCCAGCGCGTGCATCAGCCGCGCGATCTTCTCGCGGTTTGCCTGGCTGAAACGCGGATTGTTGTTGCGCTGGTCGTCTTCGGCAAAGACCCGTTCAGGCCCGACCTTGCCCGAGAGCAGACCGAGCGCGAGCGACGAATAGCTGAGAACCGAAACGGCATTCTTGCGGCAAAGCGGCAGGAGCGTCGTCTCGATATCGCGCTTCACCATGGAATATTCTTCCTGAATGGCATCCAGCGCGCCGGTGGCGATATAGGCCGCAAGATCGTCCGGCGAGACGTTGCTCGCGCCAATCGAGCGGATCTTGCCTTCGTCCTTCAGGCGCACAAGCGCCTCCACCGTCTCGGCAATCGGCGTCGTCGCATCCTGCCAATGGGTGACGTAGTGGTCGATATAATCGGTTCCGAGCCGCTTCAGGCTCTCTTCGACCTCGTATCGGATCGAAGCGGCACCGAGATAACGGTGAACCGGCTTGCCATCCTGATGGAAGAAATAGGCGCCCTCGTTCACATGCCAGACGAGTCCGCATTTGGTGACCAGCACCACCTTGTCGCGCCTGCCGGCAATCGCCTTGCCGACGATGGTTTCCGCAAGCCCCATGCCATAGGCCGGCGCGGTATCGATCAGGGAAATGCCGGCGTCGATGGAGGCCTGGATGGCGGCGATGGATTGCCGCTCGTCGGTGCCGCCCCACATCCAGCCGCCGATGGCCCAGGTGCCCAGCCCTACGGCTGATGCGCTGATACCGCTTTCACCAATCGTCCGGGTCAATATTGAATTGTCCGTCACGAAGTTTCCCCTTCTTCCTGATTCAGTAAATAGCCGGCGATCGCCTCGTCCACGACGAGCGAGGTCAGATAGCGGCCGGCAAGCGTGGCCGCCACCGGTCCGGCCTTGATGGCGCCTGCCGCAACGCCGATGATGTTCGGGCACCGGGCAAGCTGCCCCGGGTCCAGCGCCACCACGCGCGAGTTGAGATCGATCCGCGCCAGCTGCCCATCCGCCGTGGTGAGATGGGCGAGAAATTCGCCGGCAATGCCCGCATCCACCAGCGCCTGCCCACCACGGGCGGCATCCGGCAGCAGATCGTAATAACCGGAACCGGGCGCCTCCACCGAGCCGATGCCGACCAGAGCCACCTGCGCCTGCCGCGCCAAGTCGAACACTTCGCGAGATCGATGCGACATTCATCAGGAGATCGCGCTGTTCCTCATCCTCGGCAAACAGCGGCGCATGAATGAGTGAAGCGCTGCCGCCAAGCTTTTCCGCAAGCTGGGTGGCGAGATGATTGACATCCGTATAGTGCTTGCCCTGCACACCGCCGGTCAGCGGCACCACCCGCACATCGAAGCGACGCTCCGCCTCCAGATTGTCGACAACCGCACTTACCGCCTTGCCGCCCGTAATCGCAATCACGTCGCCGTCACGGATCGTCTCCAGCAAGTGGTTGGCGGCCACCCGACCCACCATTTGCAAGGCAGTTTCCGGATTATCGGATACCGTCGGTGTGACCACAGACTGCCTGAGGCCGAAACGGCGGGTGATCTCATTTTCAAGGTCGACCAGCCTTTGATAGGGGCTGGCGATGGTAATCTTCACCATGCCCGCCTTGCGACCCGCCGCAATCATCCGGTTTACCTTGGTGTGGGAAAGATTGAGCCGCTCGGCGATCTCCGACTGCTTCACACCCTCGATGAAATGCAGCACCAGGACGGAGTACATCTGCCTCTGTTGATCGAAGTCGTCCTTGGTATCCAGCATGATCGTATCTCTCCAATTACCACGGGCGCTCAGCGGCGACGCTTGACCAGATAGTGGTCGAACAGAACCGCAGTCAGCAATATGCTGCCCCTGATGATGTCCTGCCAGTAGACAGACACGTTGAGCAAGGCAAGCGAACTGGAGACGACCGACAGAAGGATCGCCCCGAGGATTGCACCGAGAATGGTGCCCGAGCCACCCGAAAGGCTGGCGCCGCCGATGACCGCCGCCGCAATCACGTTAAGCTCCATACCGACGCCGAAGCTCGGCTGGGCTGATCCGAAGCGGGCCATGTAGATGACGCCGGCCACACCGCACAACATCGAACAAAGCGTGGTGGTGGCGAAGACCACCCGGCCGACGCGGATGCCGGAATAGGCTGCGGCCTTGGGATTGCTGCCGGTATAGAACACCTTGCGGAAAGCGGTCGTGCGCCGCAGCAGCAGATCGAAGCAGACGACCACCACCGCAAATATGATCAGCACCAGCGGAATGCCGCCAAGCGCGCCCTGGCCGATGAATTTGAATTCCGGCGGCAGCGAGTAGAGGCCGAGCGGGCGGCCACCCGTTGCCAGCAGGCAAACGCCGCGCGCAATTACCATGACGCCGAGCGACACGATGAAATGATGCAGGCCGATGACCGTCGTCAGAAATCCCATGGCCATGCCGACCAATGTCGTCAGGCAGATCGCCAGCCCGGCCGCAACCCAGGGATCGACGCCGTTAAGGAACAGCCAGCCGGCAGCCACCATCGCAAGAGCCGTGACGGAACCGACGGAAAGGTCGATGCCGCCCGAGATCAACAGGATCGTCATGCCGACCACGACGATACTTTCGATCGCGAAGACCATGGCCATGGCCCGCAGATTGTCCACGGTCAGGAAATACGGGGATATGAAGGACATCACCGCGAAAAGCGCGAGGATGATGACGATTAGCCCGGTTTCCCGCGCTTTGAGCGCTGGTTCCCACCAGCCGGTGCGACGAACCGCTACCTCTGCAATGCCCGAAGGTGTTTCCGATGTTGCCATTTTCCCGCTCCTTCAGGCGCCCGCCGGGCTCTGCACAATATTGATCGATGCAAGCTGCATGATCTTTTCTTCCGTCATGTCCTCACCCGCGACCTCGCCGGTGATGCGCCCCTCGCGCACGACCAGCACACGGTCGCTGACACCGATGAGTTCCGGCAGTTCAGAGGATATGACGATCACGCCGACACCCTCGCGCGCCAGTTCACGGATCTGGCGGTGGATTTCGGCCTTGGCCCCCACATCCACCCCGCGTGTCGGCTCGTCGAGAAAGACGACCTGCGGCTCCACCGACAGCATCTTCGCCAGCGCTACCTTCTGCTGGTTGCCGCCACTTAAGGTCGAGACCGCGTCACCGACGCTGTTCGCCCGCAATTTCAGCCGACGTCCCAACTCGTCAGCACGCTTCATTTCCTTGCGCCGTTCGATGAAACCCATGCCGTTCGATATTCTGCCGACATCGAGCGCGGAGACATTCGCGGCGATGGACATGTTGAGAAACAGCCCGTCGCCCTTGCGGTCCTCCGACAGATAGACGAGCCCCTCGCGGATACTGTCGCGATAATCTTTCAGCCTCAATGGCCGGCCACGCAACGTAACCTCGCCTTTCGGTTTTCCCTCCAGCCGGCAGACCGCCCGCACGATCTCGCTTCGCCCCGCGCCGATCAGGCCGGCAAGCCCCAGAATTTCGCCGCGTCGCAGATCGAAATCGACATCGAAGACGCGCTTTCCCTCGTTCAATCCCCGAACAGAGAGAATGACGTCATTCGATTTCTCTTCTTCCGCAAGTTTCGGCGGGTAGAGCTTGTCGAGCACGCGCCCCACCATGCTGTTGACGACTTCCTCCGGAGAAATCTCCGCGATATTCTCGGTCCTGATGTGGCAGCCATCGCGCATCACCGTGATGCGGTCACAATGTTCAAAAATTTCCGCCATCCGGTGCGAGATATAGATGATCGCAATCCCGCGTTCCGCCAGCCGGTGCATGATCCTGAAAAGGGTCTGGGCCTCCGTCTCCGTCAAAGCAGCCGTCGGTTCATCGAGGATCAGGATACGGCAATCCAGCGTCAGCGCCTTGGCTATCTCGACGATCTGCTGTTGCGAAATCGACAGATCGCCGGCACGGCTGGCGGGATCGATGTCGCCAATTTCCCGCAGGATGGTCGCGGCCCGCTTGCCGAGGTCGCTATAGTTCATGAACCAGGAACGGCTTTGACCGGTCTCCGACATGAACATGTTTTCGGCAACCGAAATCTCCGGGCAAAGCGCGATCTCCTGATGGACGAAACCGATGCCGAGCCGGTTCGCCGCATTGGGCGAGGATATCTTGACCGGTTTGCCGTCCAGCAGGATTTCACCGCCGTCCGGCTGCAGAATGCCATCGATGATATGCATCAGCGTCGATTTGCCGGCGCCATTTTCGCCTGCGAGCGCATGGATTTCCCCGCGTCGCAGCTCAAAGGCGGCATTGCGCAATGCCCGCACGGGGCCGAACGCCTTGTGAATATTCGTCATGTTGAGGATGACCTCGCCCATAACGCCCCTCCCGAACGTGGCTCCCCTTTGACCGGCGAGGCATAAACCTCGCCGGTTTCAGGGCGGCGCCTTAGCGCCCCTTCATATAGTCATTGAGATCAAAGGAAGCGGCGTTCGCCTTGGTGATCACGGCGAAACCATTGTCCATCGAAGGAACCTGCATCGGGTTGAAGCCGGACACCTTATAGTCGTTGAACGGGTCGATCAGGTCCGAGTGGGCACCCAGAAAGGTGTTCATGAAACCCATGAAACCCTGAACACCCTGATTGGGATTGACGGACATGTAGATATTGCCCTGCTTGATGTGCTCCAGCGTCGCCGGGGTAATATCCGCATGCAGGATCAGGACCTTCTTCTTGGCCTCGAGAACGGCAGTCGTTGCGCCTTCGGCCGAACCGGCCTCGGGAATCCATAGCGCACCAAGATTGGGGTTGGCCTGCAACATGGCACCGACCGCCTGATAGGCGACGTTCGCATCCTGGTTGGTCGCCTGACGGCCGACCAGCTTCATATCCGGATAGGTGCGCCCCATATAGTCGATGAGCGCGGTGACACGCAGATCGTGGTTGCTCTGGCCTGGATTTTCGAGGACGGCATATTCGCCTTTCGCGCCCAGCTTCTTGACGATCTCGTCAGCCGCGAATTTCGCCTCAGCAACATTGTCCGAGGTGATGTAGGCGGTGCGTTTCGACTTCGGCGAATCCGCCGCAAAAGTCGTCACCGAAACGCCGGAGTCGATCGCCTTGTTGATCGGCTCGATAAAGGGATCGGCCTGCATCGGATGCAGCAAGATACCTTTCGGCTTCTTCACCAGTTCCTGCTCGAAGGAAGCGATCTGCTTGGTGATGTCATATTCGGGCGTGCCGGTGAAAACAGCCTCACAGCCGAGCGCCTTTGCTGCCTGCTTGAAGCCCTCGAAGACCGGCACCCAATAGGGGTGGCTGGAGACCATGACGTTCATCACATAGGTCTCGCCCGGTTCGCAGGCGAATTTACCCGCAGCAGCGGCCTGAGAGCCGGCGCCAGCGGAAATCGCCACGGCTAAAACACCCGCGGCAACGGTCGATTTCAGAAAAGCCAACATATTCCCCTCCCAAGGACAATGACTTAGTCCGCAATAAATTTTAAGTGGTGTAATTTATTGCATGTCACTTGAGATATCGGCAAACCGAACACGCGTCAATGCGGTTTGAATTTTATTTTTCTGAGTGAAATTTATTGCAAGTCATACGGAGTAACCCAGGAGAGCGTCTTTCCCATCATAGTCCCGATAGCATGTCGCTTGCCAATTCCCACAACCTGAAGACGCCGCTTGTGAGTATAGGACGAAAGCTGAGATTTCAGCGCAAACGTTGATCCAAAACGGAAAAAAGATTTAGGCCTACACATCGTAGAATCAACCGGGAGTATTAATGCCATATTCAGGTCAATTCGCTTATCAAGAATTTGCTCAATCATTGTTGAGCCGCTTCCGCCATTTTGAGCGAGCGATTATGGGCTTGGCCCTGGGGGGTAATACCGTGAAGAAAATTTTGATTACCGCAATTATTCTTGGTGCAGCTTCATCTTTTGCATCTTCTGTTTCAGCGCAGACCAAAGGCGACTGGGTGCTGGGCAACTATAAGGGGGCCGGATACTGGTTCCCGGGTGTTATTGATGGCGTTTCCGGTGGGCAGGTCACCATTCGTTATGACGATGGCGATCGCGAAACGGTCGCAATGAACAAGGTGCGCCCTTACGACTGGATGATCGGTACGCGGGTCGAGTGCAACTACAAGGGCGGTGGACAGTGGTACGCTGGCAAAATCTCCTCTCTTGCAGGTGAGAAGATTGGCATTGCCTATGACGATGGCGACAAGGAAACGACCAAGACCGGACGCTGCAGAACGCGGTGAGTTTCTAGCAAACACTGTTCCAACACCACCCGTATCCCCGCTTGCGCCGGCAAGTGGGGATTTCTTTGCAGAAAGTGCAAAGAGCGGCCATGCGCACTGAAAAGCGATCTCATCAGAAGGTTCAGCGAACCTGAGGCCGCAATGTAAAAAGGCCCTGCGATTTATCGCAAGGCCTTGATACTTAAGAATTCGGATGGTGGGCGTGACAGGGATTGAACCTGTGACCCCTACGATGTCAACGTAGTGCTCTCCCGCTGAGCTACACGCCCTCCGTTGCGGCGGATAGACCACAAAACCGGTTCATGCGTCAACTGCTTTTTTTCGGTTTTGTGAAGGTTTTTTGAGACCCCTTACGCCACAAGGAGTTTGTTGACCTCATCCACCAGATCGCGCAGATGGAACGGCTTGGAAAGGACTTTCGCATCCTTCGGAGCCTTCGAGATCGGCGTTCAGTGCGACGGCCGCAAAGCCGGTGATGAACATCACCTTCAGGTCCGGGTCGAGTTCGGTAGCGCGCCGGGCCAGTTCGATGCCATCCATTTCGGGCATGACGATATCGGTCAGCAACAGCGAGAAAGGTTCCTCGCGAAGCCGGTCGTAAGCGCTTGCGCCATTATCGAAGGAAGAAACCTTGTAACCGGCTTTTTCCAGCGCCTTGACGAGAAAGCGGCGCATATCGTTATCGTCTTCAGCGAGAAGAATTTTCTGATTCATCATAAGTGACCGTAACTGCTCAATGTTTGAGATACCCTAGCCCGATTATAGGATTTTCACGGTAAATATCATGTGAAGACGAGAATCGGTATAGCGCTGCATGGGCGATAGTATGGACTTGCCGCACCGTAACTGGCAACATGAACATCCTGATAGTTTGCGACATGGTAAATGGCCCTGAATGGACTGGATAACGGGTGAATATGAGCTGTTCGAAGTAACGGAGCCTGCCGTTCAAACCCTGCCATTCGTCTATAATTCACCCCATAGCGGCCGCTGTTATCCCATCTCCTTTCTAGAGTCGGCGCGGCTCGATTCTGCATGAGATCCGGCGCTCTGAAGATCACTTTGTCGATGAGCTGTTCGCCGCAGCGCCCGAGATCGGCGCGCCGCTGCTGAAAGCCAATTTTCCCCGCGCCTACCTCGACGTCAATCGTGAGCCCTACGAGCTTGATCCGCGCATGTTCGAGGGCACCCTGCCGCCCTATGCCAATATCGGCTCCATGCGGGTTGCCGGCGGTCTGGGCACCGTGCCGCGCATCGTCGCCGAGAATATGGACATCTATGCTCACCGCCTGCCGGTGGACGAGGCGCTTTCGCGGATCGAGACGATTTACAAGCCCTACCACGCCTGCCTGCGCAGGCTGCTCTCCCGCACCCATGCCAATTTCGGCATGGCGGTGCTGATCGATTGCCATTCGATGCCGGGCAATATCCGTGTCGCCGGCTCCAACCTGCGGCCGGATGTGATTATCGGCGATCGTTACGGCACCAGCGCTTCCCAGGAAGTCTCCCGCGCCGCCCTGCATTTTCTCGAAGCGCTGGGTTTCGTCGCGGTCTGCAATAAGCCCTATGCCGGCGGCTTCATCACCGAACATTACGGGCGGCCGATCCGCTCCCTCCACGCGCTCCAGATCGAGGTCAACCGGGCGCTTTACGTCGACGAAAAAACGCTTTCGAAAAAAGCCGATTTTCCGGCTATTCAGGCATCGCTAGAGATTTTCATGCGCCAGCTTGGCGCCTTCGTTTCGGAATACGCGATAGAAACCTCACTCGCCGCCGAATAACGCTTCGAATTCCCGGATATCTCAAATCTCTGTTCAGACCGCCTGGCCGCGTGCCGGGCAAAAAAAACCGCGCCTTGGCGCGGTCAAGTCTAGGGAGGAAACACCCAAGGAGGGTATTTACAGTCAAAGACTGCAGGGTCACGCTACGCATTATATGCCCAATTGTCAATCATTTTATTTTGTGCATATTTTTTAGGCTTATGCTGAAAATATGGAAACACCCACCCCTACATCCGTACGAGTGGACGGCGGGTGCGATTCCGGTCTATGCATTTCGCGACATAATTCAGGCAATGAGGTTTCGCATGCTGCCCGACCGGGATTTCTTCTTCAAACTTGCCGACGCCGCCAGCGCTGAAACGCTCCCCCGCTTCCGCACGGGCATTGCCGTCACCAACAAGCAGGACGGTGGCTATGATCCGGTAACGGAAGGCGATCAGGCAGCGGAAACCGCCATTCGTGCCCTCATCGAGGCACATTTCCCGCAGCACGGTATTCTTGGCGAAGAACACGGCAACGTCGGTCTCGACCGCGAACATATCTGGGTTATCGATCCGATCGACGGCACACGCGCCTTCATTTCCGGCGTGCCGGTCTGGGGTACGCTGATCGGCTTCCAGTCGTCCGGCCGCGCCGCGATGGGCATCATGGACCAGCCTTTCACCAAAGAGCGTTATTTTGCCGACGGCGAAGCCGCCTGGTATTTCGGACCGGATGGCGAGCGCAAGATCCATACGCGCGAATGCACGTCACTGTCGGATGCCGTACTGTTCACCACGACACCCCACATCTTCACCGCTGAGGAAAAGCCCTTTTACGATAAGGTGCAGGACCAGGTCCGCCTTTTCCGTTATGGCGTGGATTGTTACGCTTATTGCCTGCTCGCCGCCGGCCATGTCGATCTGGTGATCAGATCCGGCCTGAAGCCCTATGATGTCGGCGCGCTCATTCCGGTGATCGAGCAGGCCGGCGGCATCATCACCACCTGGGATGGCGGGCGCCCGGAAAATGGCGGCCGCATCCTCGCTGCCGGCTCCAAAGCCGTGCACGAACAGGCACTCGCCATTCTTTCAAAACTATAGACCGTATCGTTGAAATTGGATGGCGCAAACCGCGCCATCCCCGCATCATTCCGGCGCGAAAAACGCGTCGATGGCCGCCAGCGCCTGTTTGCGGAAAACGTCGCGCTCATGCAGCAATTCGTGGCGTGCACCGGTTACGGGAAGAAGCTGCGCCGCCCGGAAATTGCGCGACAACTCTTCCTGCGCCTTATAGGGCGTGATCGTATCCAGCATTGGCGCCAGAATAAGCGTTGGAATGGTTATGTTCGTCAAATGGTCCTGACGCGTCACCCGCGCCATGGTCTTCAGCGCTTCATAGACCCAACGGGCCGTGGGCGCACCGATGAACAGTTCCGGACATTGCCGATGCAAAGAAACATTCCTTGCAAAGCGTCTGGCATCCGAGGTCAACGGGTTGCCGTCAAAATCCCGTTCACGCTGGTCCTTGCCGAGCTGGATACTTCCAAGGCCAATGAGACTTAAAACAGTCGCGACCAGCCGGATGACGGGCGAAGGAACGGATTGCTGGCTGTCCAACTCGATAAAGGGCGAACAAAGCGCCAGACGGTCGATCCTGTTCGACAGGCCGGGTGCTGCGGCAAGTGCCGCAAGCGCGCCGGTGGAATGCGCGATCATGAAGAATGGTAGCCGCGTATCCGGCAGCACCACCTGTTCGAGAAAAAGGCTAATATCCCGCTGATAATCGGAAAACCGCCGCACATGCCCGGCGCCCGGCTTCTTCAGCAGCCTCTCGGAACCGCCCTGCCCGCGTGTATCGAAGGTCGCAACCCAGAAACCTAGAGCCGTCAGATCGCTGATCGTTTCGAAATATTTCTCGATACATTCGTTCCGGCCGTGCAGCAGAACCACGGTTCCGCGCGCGATGTGCCGACCAGAGCGGAAGATCGCATATCGAAGCTGTTTGCCACCATGGCCGGTGAAATAACCGACGGTATGGTTGCCGGGAACCGGGTTGTCTTCGCTCTCGCGCAATGTGGCTTCGATCATCGGTCTTTTCCGGCTTCTCTGCCTTTTCGGGATAGGTCGGCGGCGAGCGAAGGTCAAAGAAAAAATTGCCGGAACCGTCGGTTAAAGCAGTCGCGGTTCCGGCGAATAGGACAGAAGAAGAAGGGACGTTATTGCTTCTGCCACGGAGCATGTCTCCGATGACCGATGTTTATGGCTCTCAAACTGAACGATGCTGGAACCGGATGTTCAGCCATGGTTCATGTTGCTCTCGCCTTTTCCGCCTTGATGCGCCCCCTTGACGCGGCATCAAGCCATTCCCATCTCATTCATGCGGTCGCCAGAACGGGACCGCGCCATATGTCCGGCCGTCGCCAGAACGGGACGCCGGATTAACCGCAAACAGTCGCTTCATAAGGAGGACACCATGCGTCACGTCGATTTTTCTCCCCTCTATCGCTCCACCGTCGGTTTCGACCGCCTTTTTTCGATGCTCGACGGCCTCGGCCAGCCCGAACAGGCCCAGTCCTATCCGCCCTACAATATCGAGCGGACCGGTGAAAACACCTATCGTATCACCATGGCCGTCGCCGGTTTTGATGAAACCGAACTCAGCATCGAGATCCCGCGCCAATACGCTGACGGTGAAAGCCGAGAAGTCCGCAGATGAGAAGTCGTCCGAAGGCGAATTCCTGTATCGTGGCATCGCCACACGCGCGTTCGAACGCCGCTTCCAGCTTGCCGACCACGTCGAAGTCCAGACCGCTTCCTTGAAGAACGGCCTGCTTCACATCGATCTCGTCCGCAATATTCCGGAAGCCATGAAACCGCGCCGCATTGCGATCTCGTCCGACAGTGCCGACGCGCCAAAGACGATCGAAGCCCAGATCACGCCGGCCCAGGTCAACTAAGCTTTTCTAGAATGCAAAAAGAAACGGCCCCTTGCGGGGCCGTTTTTTTGTCTGGTGAAAATCGCTCCTTAGCGGGCGGACGCTGCAGCAGCCTCCGCACCAGCCAGTTTCGCTATCGCGGCTTTTTCATGGGCCTTGCGGGCGTAACGCTGAGCCAGCACCGCACAGACCATCAGCTGAACCTGATGGAAAAGCATGATCGGCAGGACAATCGCGCCGATGCTCTGGCCAGCGAAGATCGCGCCCGCCATGGGTACACCGCTGGCAAGGCTCTTTTTCGATCCGCAGAAGGTGATGGTGATTTCATCCGCCTTGTCGAAACCAAGCGCCCGGCTGCCAAACATTGTCACGCAGAGGACCAGCGCCAGAAGAACCGTGTTGATGACGATGACCACGCCGATGTCGCGTACGGAGAACGTCTGCCATATGCCTTCGATAACCGCCTCGGAAAAGGCGAGATAAACCACCATCAGGATGGAGCCACGATCAACCGGGGACAGCAATTTCTTGCGTGCCCTGATCCAGTCTCCGATCCAGGGCTGCAGCACCTGGCCTGCGATGAAGGGCAAGAGCAGTTGCAGGAAGATTTGCAGGAACGCATCCAGCGAAAATCCGCCGCCATGGCCACCGACCGTAAACAGCAGACCGACCAGCAGCGGGGTCAGCACCATCCCAAAAATATTCGATGCGGAGGCCGAACAGATTGCGGCAGGCACGTTTCCGCCCGCCATGGATGTGAAGGCGATGGAGGATTGCACGGTTGACGGCAGAACGCAGAGAAACAGCACGCCCATATAAAGCGGTGCGGGCAGAATACTTTCGGGAATGAAACCGATGGCCACGCCCAGCAACGGGAAAAGGCCGAAGGTGACGAGAAGGATCGCCAGATGCAGGCGCCAGTGCAAGATGCCCGCAATCACCACATCCCGCGAAAGTCGCGCGCCGTGGAGAAAAAACAGCAATGCGATTGCCAGTTTCGTCGCAAGACCAAAATATTCCGCTGGCTGGCCGCTGATCGGCAAGAAGGAAGCCAAAATAACGGTGGCCACCAGCATCATGGTGAAACGGTCGGGCAGGAAGCGGGTCATGGAAGGTCTTTCCGGCATCGGTTTTGCTTGAAATATCCGCCACTATCGCTCATCATGAATTCGGATGCAAAGACTAACAGTTATCACAAAGTTAGATAAATGCTGAACCTTCAACATCTTGCCAGCTTCGTGATGCTTCAGCAAACCGGCAGCTTTACGCTGGCGGCCGAACGGCTGGGCGTTGGCCAATCCACTGTCAGCCAGCATATTCAAAGGCTGGAGGCAACACTTGGCCGCCGGTTGATCGCGCGCAGCACCCATCAGGTGAAGCTGACAGGCGAAGGCGAGGCGCTGCTTGGTTATGCCCGTAATATGCTGGAGATCGACAGCAAGGTCGCGTCATTGTTTAGCGAAACCCGTTTGCGCGGGCGGCTGAGGCTCGGCGTTTCCGAAGATTTCGTCGCCAGCCGGCTGACCGCCATTCTGGAGGAATTCATCCGTCTTTATCCGCTGGTGGATCTGGAACTGACGGTTTCGCTGAGCGGCGTGCTTTACCAGATGCAGGACAATGGCGAGTTGGATGTCGTGCTCGCCAAACGCCGGCTCGGCGACAAGCTTGGCCACTTCCTTTACCGCGAACCTCTCGTATGGCTGGCGCGCGACCCGGAGCGGATGCTGAACCAGCCGGACGCCTTGCCGCTGATTGCCTTCCCACCGCCGAGCATCACCCGAAAGGCGGCGCAGGAAGCGCTGGACCGGGCCGGGCTTGCATGGCGCATCGTCTGCACCTGCGGCAGCCTCTCTGGACTTACCGCCGCAGCAAGGGCAGGCATGGGTATTCTAGTGCAACCCCGCAGCATGGCGCCCGCCGGTCTCAAGGAGATTGCGGCGGACGTGCTGCCGGCACTCGAGGATGTGGAATTTGTGCTTCAGCCCAGCAAGGGTGCGGACACAAAACTGGTGCGCGCCCTTTCCGATCTGGTCTCCAGCAAGAGCATCGCACCGGGCAGTTTCGCGTAGCGCCCTTGGCGCATTTGCGACCGCAAATTCGCTCCGCACTTTTGCTGGAAATGCTTTAGCCTTCCCGTTTTGACAGGCAACGGCCGACGCTATCACGCCAGCCGGCGATGGCGCTTTTCCGCTCCGTCTCATCCATATCGGGATTGAAACGGCGGTCCCGTCTCCAATGGGCGGCAAACGCCTCGCGGTCTGGCCAGATGCCGGCGCGCGATGCTGCGAGCCAGGCGGCACCCAGAATGGTCGTTTCCAGGAATACCGGCCGGTCGACCGGTGCGGCGAGAACATCGGCCAGCCGCTGCATGGTCCAGTCGGAGGCGACCATGCCGCCATCAACCCGCAGAACCGTTTTACCGTTGTCGCCCGCCCAGTCCTTGCGCATGGCATCCAGCAGATCAAATGTCTGATAGGCCACGCTTTCCAGCGCCGCGCGCGCAAACTCCGCAGGTCCGGTGCCGCGCGTCAGGCCAAAAATCGCACCACGCGCTTCGGCATCCCAATAGGGCGCACCAAGGCCGGTGAAAGCCGGGACCAGATAGACGCGCTGATTGGGATCGGCCTTTTCGGCAAGCGCGCTGACTTCTGAGGCAACCGAAATAAAGCCCAGCTCGTCGCGCAGCCATTGCACCGCAGCACCTGCAATGAAGATCGATCCTTCCAGTGCATAGGTCGTCACGCCATCGAGACGGTAAGCGATCGTCGTCAGCAGCCGGTTGGTGGAGGCGACGCGATCCGTGCCGGTATTGAGAAGCGCAAAGCAGCCGGTGCCGTAAGTGGATTTCATCATGCCGGGCTCGAAGCAGGCATTACCGATGACGGCCGCCTGCTGATCGCCGGCCACGCCGAGGATCGGAATTTCCGCACCCAGCAGCGATTTGTCCGTCACGCCGAAATCGGCAGCGCAATCCAGCACTTCCGGCAGCATGGTGCGGGGAATGTTGAGGATCGACAACAGCTCGTCATCCCAGGCATTGTCCTCGATATTGTAAATCAGCGTTCGCGAGGCATTGGTGGCGTCGGTCACATGGCGGCGACCGCCGGTGAGGCGGTAGATCAGGAAACTGTCGACCGTACCGAAGCAGATTTCCCCTTTCTCCGCCCTTTCGCGAAGGCCGCTGACGCTATCCAGAAGCCATTTGAGCTTGGTGCCGGAAAAATAGGGATCGAGCAGCAATCCGGTCTTTTTTGAAAAGAGCGGCTCCAGCCCCCTTCGCTTCAGATCTTCGCAAATCGGCGCGGCGCGGCGATCCTGCCAGACCACGGCCCGGTGCACGGCCTCGCCCGTGTTGCGGTCCCACAGCACGGTCGTTTCGCGCTGGTTGGTGATGCCGATCGCCTCGATATCGGAAGCGGCGATGCCGGCATCGGCAAGCGCCAGCCGGATCGTTTCAAGCACGCTTTTCCAGATATCCTCCGCCTCATGTTCGACCCAGCCGGAGGCCGGGAAATGTTGCGGAAATTCTCGCTGTCCGACACCGATGACCCGCATGTCGCGATCAAAGACCATCGACCGCGTCGATGTCGTTCCCTGATCGATCGCCAGAATATAACCGCCCATTATGCTACTCCCTTTCAAACGCAATGACGGGGCGGCCAGAGCCGCCCCGGTTTAAGATTTCACGCAGACATTACTTCTGCCAGCTTTTGACCAGTTCGTCGTAATTGACGGTGACCGGCTTTTCCTTTTCGTTGGCAATCTTCAGCTGCGGCGCCAGATGACCCTTCGAAACGGCGTCCTTGTTCCAGTAGTCGATATCATGTTCTTCCGCCAGCTTCGGGCCGATATCGCCCTGCACGCCAGCGCGTTCCAGACGGCTCATGACCTTTTCCTGCTCGGCGCAGAGCGAGTCCATTGCCGCTTGAGCGGTCTTTGCACCCGAGGATGCATCACCGATCGCCTGCCACCAAAGCTGTGCCAGTTTCGGATAGTCAGGAACGTTGGTGCCGGTCGGAGACCACTGCACGCGAGCCGGCGAGCGATAGAACTCGATGAGGCCGCCGAGCTTGGAGGCCCGGTCCGTGAAGCTCTGGTGATGGATGGTACTGTCACGAATGAAGGTGAGACCTACATGGCTCTTCTTCACATCTACCGTTTTAGAGGTCACGAACTGCGCATAGAGCCATGCGGCCTTGGCACGGTCGTCGGGGGTCGATTTCATCAGCGTCCACGAACCCACGTCCTGATAACCGAGCTTCATGCCGTCCTTCCAGTAGACGCCATGCGGCGAAGGTGCCACACGCCATTTCGGCGAACCGTCCTCGCTCACGACTGGCAGGCCGGGCTTGGCCATATCGGCGGTAAACGCCGTGTACCAGAAGATCTGCTGGGCGATGTTGCCCTGCGCCGGCACCGGTCCGGATTCGGAGAAGGTCATGCCCTGTGCTTCCGGCGGCGCATATTTCTTCAGCCATTCGAGATATTTCTCGATGGAATAGACCGAAGCGGGACCATTGGTATCGCCGCCGCGTGCGACGCAGGAACCGACCGGCTGGGACTTGTCGTTGACCTTGATGCCCCATTCATCGACCGGCAGGCCGTTCGGCAGGCCCTTGTCACCGTTGCCGGCCATGGAAAGCCAGGCATCGGTGAAGCGCCAGCCGAGCGACGGATCCTTCTTGCCGTAGTCCATATGGCCGAAGACCTTCTTGCCACCGACATCGCGGCCGGTGAAGAATTCGGCAATGTCCTCATAGGCCGACCAGTTGACCGGAACGCCGAGGTCGTAACCGTACTTGGCCTTGAAATCGGCCTTGTTCTTGTCGTCGTTGAACCAGTCGTAACGGAACCAGTAAAGGTTGGCGAATTGCTGGTCGGGAAGCTGGTAGAGCTTCTTATCCGGTGCCGTCGTGAACGCACTGCCGATGAAGTCCTTGAGATCAAGGCCGGGGTTGGTAACGTCTTTACCCTCCTTGGCCATGAAATCGGTCAGGTTGCGCACCTGCTGGTAACGCCAGTGCGTGCCGATGAGGTCGCTGTCGTTGACCCAGCCGTCATAAAGGTTCTGACCGGTCTGCATCTGGGTCTGGATCTTTTCGACGACGTCACCTTCCTGGATGATGTCGTGCGTGACCTTGATGCCGGTAATGGCGGTAAAGGCCGGTGCCAGAACCTTGGATTCATATTCATGGGTGGTCAGAGATTCGGAAACGACCTTGATGTCCATGCCCGCGAAAGGTTTTGCGGCATCGACAAACCATTGCAGTTCCTTTTCCTGATCGCCGCGCGAAAGCGACGATAGATCGCCGATTTCCTTGTCCAGAAATTGCTTTGCCTCCTCCATTCCGGCGAAAGCGGAACCCGTCATTGCCAGCAGCATGGCTGCCGTCGTCGTCATCAGATGCCGTCGCATATCAGTCCTCCCAAGGGTTGCGATTGCACGAAGTCTCCCTGGTGCGGTTTTCCTCCGCCGCACCTTTCTTCCTGCTCTAGACGAAACGGAAAACGCCAATTGCGTAAACCGCCGACAGAGCGAGAGCCCACCACAGGTTCGGACCGACCAGCCCGAGCCATGCGAGATGAATGAAAGCGCTGCCAAGCAGCGAAATGAACAGCCGGTCGCCGCGCGTGGTCTCGAAACGCAGCAGGCCGAAGCGGGGGTTGCCGCCGGGTGAGAAATATTCCCAGAACCACATGCCGACCAGCAGCACGGCAATGGCGCCGAAAAACGCTGCCGTCTGCCAGGTCCACGCCATCCAGGTAAAATCGGGCATCTTCGTCATGGTCAAACCCTCCCCAGCGCAAAGCCCTTGGCGATGTAATTGCGGACGAACCAGATCACCAGCGCGCCCGGAATGAGCGTCAGCACGCCGGCGGCGGCAAGCAGGCCCCAGTCCATGCCGGCGGCGGAAACGGTTCGCGTCATGGTCGCAGCGATCGGCTTGGCGTCGGTCGTCGTCAGCGTGCGGGCGATCAGAAGCTCGACCCATGAGAACATGAAGCTGAAGAAGCAGGCGACACCGATACCGGAAGCGATGAGCGGCATGAAGATCTTCACGAAGAATTTCGGGAAGGAATAGCCGTCAATATAGGCGGTTTCGTCAATCTCCTTCGGCACGCCCGACATGAAGCCTTCGAGGATCCACACCGCCAGCGGTACGTTGAACAGGCAATGCGCCAGTGCCACGGCAATGTGCGTGTCGATCAGGCCGAAAGCCGAATAGAGCTGGAAGAAGGGAAGCGCGAAGACGGCGGGCGGCGCCATGCGGTTGGTCAGCAGCCAGAAGAACAGGTGCTTGTCGCCCAGAAAACGGTAACGGGAGAAGGCGTAAGCCGCTGGAAGCGCTGCCGAGACCGAAATCACCATGTTCATCACGACGTAAGTAATCGAGTTGATGTAACCCGAATACCAGGATGAATCGGTGAAGATCGTCCGGTAATTCTGCAGCGTTGGCTGATGCGGATAAAGCGTCATCGACGAGACGATTTCCGTGTTCGTCTTGAAGCTCATATTGATAAGCCAGTAGATCGGCACGAGCAGCAGGATGATGTAGATCGTCGGCACCAGCCATGAAAAACGCGACGGCCCATGGCGGCGGCGCGACCGTGAACTCGCGGCAATGCCCGCCATTCCCACCGAAGCGGCTCTCACCGGCGGATTGCCGATGCCGTTAAGTTCCACGCTTGTGGTGACATCAGAGGCGCTCATGTCTCAAGTCTCCGCGTCGTGGCTGGTCATCACGGTGTAGAACACCCAGGACAGCAGCAGGATGATGAGGAAGTAGATCAGCGACATGGCTGCCGCAGGCCCAAGGTCAAACTGGCCGAGCGCTACCTTCACGAGATCGATGGACAGGAAGGTTGTGGAATTGCCGGGGCCACCGCCTGTTACGACAAACGGCTCGGTATAGATCATGAAGCTGTCCATGAAGCGCAGCAGGAAGGCGATCAACAGCACCCGCTTCATCTTCGGCAGTTGAATGAACCGGAACACCGCAAAACGGGATGCGCCATCAATGCGTGCCGCCTGATAATAGGCATCCGGAATGGAGACCAGGCTGGCGTAACACAACAGCACGACAAGGCTCGTCCAGTGCCAGACATCCATGATGACGACCGTGATCCACGCGTCGACCGGATCATTGACGTAGTTGTAGTCGAGCCCAAGCTGATTGGCGTAATAACCAAGCAACCCGATATCGCTGCGGCCGAACACCTGCCAGATCGTGCCGACCACATTCCACGGCACCAGCAGCGGCAGTGCCATCGTGACGAGGCAGACCGGCACGCCGATGCCGGATTTCGGCATCTTGAGCGCGATGAATATGCCGAGCGGAATTTCAATCGCCAATATGATGCCGGAAAACACCAGATTGCGCCCCAGAGCGTTCCAGAAGCGGTCGGAGCTAAGGATTTCCTGGAACCATTGCGTTCCCGCCCAGAAGAACTGGTTGTTGCCGAAGGTGTCCTGCACCGAATAGTTCACGACCGTCATCAGTGGAATGACAGCGGAGAAGGCAACCAGCACCAGAACCGGCAGCACCATGAACCACGCTTTGTTGTTCCAGCTCTTTTCCATGGTCAGGCTCCCATCTTCACGCGCCAGGAATCGGCAAAGACACCGATGGCGGCCGGATCGAAGCGAACGCCCGCTTCCGCCGGAATTTCGTCCTCTTCCGGCACGACGATCGCAAGCTTCTGGCCGGCGAACCGGGCGCGAACGATCTTGCGGCGTCCGATATCCTCAACCTCATCCACGGTAATCGGCATGCCGCCCCGTTCCAGCCGGACGAATTCCGGGCGGATGCCGATCTCGATCCGCTGCTTTCCGTCAACCTTCGGCACACCGGCAAGCGGCACACCAAGACCACCGATCATTGCGGTCGCGCCGTCGATGCTGGCAGGCAGCACGTTCATGCCGGGCGAGCCGATGAAATAACCGACGAAAGTGTGTCCCGGCCGCTCGAAAAGTTCGGCGGGCGTGCCGATCTGAACGATCTGTCCGTCATACATGACCACGACCTTGTCGGCGAAAGTCAGCGCTTCGGTCTGGTCGTGGGTGACATAGACCATGGTGAAACCGGACTGGCGGTGCAGCCGCTTCAACTGCGAACGCAGCACCCATTTCATATGCGGATCGATCACCGTCAGCGGTTCGTCGAAGAGGATGGCATTGACATCGGAACGTACCAGCCCGCGGGCCAGCGAAATCTTCTGCTTCTGGTCAGCCGTCAGTCCGCGGGCGTGGCGTTTGGCCATGCCGGAAAGATCGGTCATTTCGAGGATTTCGCGTACGCGGCGGTCTACGTCCGCCTCTGGCACTTGTCGGTTGCGCAGCGGAAAAGCCAGATTGTCGTAAACCGTCATCGTGTCGTAAACGACCGGGAACTGGAACACCTGGGCGATGTTGCGGTCTTCGGTGGCAAGATCGGTGACATCGGTTCCGTCAAAGGCAATGCGGCCTTCGGAAGGGCGCAGCAGCCCGGAAATAATGTTGAGCAGCGTGGTCTTGCCGCAACCGGAAGGGCCAAGCAGCGCATAGGCGCCGCCGTCTTCCCATTCGTGATGCACTTCCTTCAGCGCATAATCACCGGCAGCCTGCGCCTTGGCGTTATAAGCGTGGCGAATGTGATCGAGCGTGATGCGTGCCATGATCGATCTCCCTTAAGCCGCTTCGCCGATGGCGTGGCCGTGTGCATCGAAAGCCATCAGGTGCCGCGTATCGAGAAAAAGCTCGATCTCCGTGTCCGGCTCGATGTCGTGAATGCCCTGCGCCAGCATGACCCAGCGCTGGCCTGAAAATTCGACATGGACGAAGCTCTCCGATCCGGCGATCTCCGAAATCAGCGTTCGCGCCCGGATGGATTGCGCCGCCTGCCCCTTTTGGTGCGGGAACAGATGATGCGGCTGGAAAGCGATGGTCACGGGACCATCCGGCATGGCGGCAAGATGCGCCGGAACCGTCACGACCGCGTGGTCGGCGCGGGTGAAAGCGCCACCTGTCTTGATGACATCGATGGTGTTGAGCGGCGGATCGGCAAAGATTTTCGCAGTCACTATATCCACCGGACGCCGGTAAACCTCGATCGTACGGCTGAATTGCGTCACCTTTCCCTCGTTCAGGGTCGCGGTATTGCCACCGAGAAGCAGGGCTTCGGAGGGTTCGGTCGTGGCATAAACGAAGATAGCGCCGGATTCCGCAAAGATGCGCGGCAATTCCTCGCGCAACTCCTCGCGCAGTTTGTAATCGAGATTTGCCAACGGCTCGTCGAGCAGCACCAGAGTGGCGTTTTTGACGATGGCGCGCGCAAGTGCCGTGCGCTGTTGCTGGCCACCGGAAAGGTTGAGCGGCGTGCGATCTAGATAGGGCGTCAACCTCAGAAGCTCGGCGGCCTTCCTGACCTCCCTGTCGATCGTCGCCTTATCCTTGCCAGCAACACGCATCGGCGAGGCGATGTTTTCGTAAACGCTGAGCGCCGGATAATTGATGAACTGCTGATAGACCATGGCGACGTTGCGCTTTTGCACCGGCCACCCCGTCACGTCCTCCCCGTTGAAAAGGATCGTGCCGCCGCTTGGCTTGTCCAGCCCGGCCATCAGCCGCATGAGCGTCGTCTTGCCCGAAAGTGTCGGTCCAAGCAGGACGTTCAGGCTTCCGCGCTGCAACGTCAGATCGGTCGGGTGAATATGATATTCACCGCCGACCATCTTCGAGACGTTTCGCAATTCAAGCATGGTGATCCAAAGCCTCCTCCGCTTTTCGATCGGATCGTCAGATTGCCTTCAAGCGTCCACCCGCAATGTCTTCGATATAATTCTCCAGCCCGCACACCTCTTCGGGGGCAAAGAAAAGCCCCTGCTTGGTGCGGCGCCACAGAATGTCCTCCGCCGTTAGCGCCCACTCCCGCGCCATCAGCCAGCGAACCTCGACCTCGTAAAGCGTGCCGCCGAAATGCCGTCCCAGCGCTGCGATCTCCCCCGCATTGCCGATTATCGACACCGCATCCGTTCCATAGCAGCGGACAAGCCGCTTGGCATGACGCTCATCAAGGAAAGGATAACGCGACCGCAAGGCCGCAACCTCTCCCGCATAGGCCTCGGCACCGAAATTTCCACCCGGCAAATGCGAACCCGCCGTCCATGGCGTACCCTTTTCACCCAGCGCATCGCCGATTTTTTCAAGAGCATGTTCGGCAAGCCGCCGATAGGTTGTGAGCTTGCCGCCGAAGATATTGAGAAGCAGCGCTTCGCCTTCAGCCCCTTCCGTTTTCAGCACGTAATCGCGGGTCGCTTCCTGCGCCTTCGACGCGCCGTCATCGAACAGTGGTCGCACGCCGGAATAGGTCCAGACGATATCGTCAGACGTCACCGGTTCGGCGAAATATTCGCTCGCCGCGCTACAAAGATAGCTGATCTCCTCGTCGCTGATCTTAACAGCACGGGGATCGGCGGTATAGTCGCGATCCGTCGTTCCGATCAGCGTAAAGTCCTGTTCGTAAGGGATGGCGAAGATGATGCGCCCGTCCGGATTCTGGAAAAAATAGGCGCGCGGATCAGAAAACTTCTTGCGCACGATGATGTGGCTGCCCTGCACGAGGCGGACATTGTGGACGTTGTTTTTGCCCAATGTCGAAGACAGAACCTTGTCCACCCAGGGGCCAGCGGCATTCACCAGCATGCGCGCCCGATAGGTCGCGGTTTCTCCGGCAGCACTTTTCGTTTCCACCCTCCAGAACGCGCCTTCGCGCCGAGCCGAAACGACCTGAGTGCGGTTGAGGATCAGGGCGCCACGATCAGCGGCATCGCGGGCGTTAAGCACCACGAGGCGGGCATCGTCCACCCAGCCGTCGGAATATTCAAATGCCTTGGCAAAAACCGGCTTCAGCGGTTTTCCGGCTGGATCACGGCGCAAATCGAGTGAGCGGGTGGCAGGCAAAAGTTTGCGACCACCGAGATGGTCGTAAAGGAAGAGCCCAAGACGCACGAGCCAGGCCGGGCGCACGCCGCCCTTCTGGAACGGCAGGACGAACCGCATGGGCCAGATGATATGCGGGGCCATGGCCCACAGCACCTCGCGTTCCATCAGCGCTTCGCGAACCAGACGAAACTCGTAATGCTCGAGATAACGCAAGCCGCCATGGATGAGCTTGGTAGCAGCAGACGAGGTGCCGGAGGCAAAATCGTTCATTTCCGCAAGTGCGACGGAATAGCCCCTGCCAACGGCGTCACGCGCAATGCCGCAGCCGTTGATGCCGCCGCCGATCACGAAAACATCGTGGATTGCCTCGTCAGACATGGACCCTCCCGTGCTTTCATCGACGCTCTCCTCATCGATATATTGAAAGCACAGACATCTAATTTGAAGACAAAACGAATGTCAAACGAAATTCCGGCACGGTGCAGATCAGGGTTCTCGCGCCTCGGTTTCGATCAGCCGGACGTCATGATCGGCACAGATGGAACGGATTGAATCGACCGGACAATGATCTGTGATGAAGGTGTGAACCTGCGAAAGATGGCCGATGCGCACCGGTGCTGTGCGCTCGAATTTCAGCGAATCCGACACGAGAATGACATGGCGCGCATTAGACATGATTGCCTGCGCAACCTTGACCTCACGAAAGTCGAAGTCCAGCAAGGCGCCGTCCTCATCGATCGCCGAAACGCCGATGACAGCAAAATCGACCTTGAACTGCCGGATGAAATCCACCGCCGCCTCGCCGACAATGCCGCCATCGGAACCGCGCACGACGCCGCCCGCAATCACCACCTCGATGCCGGGAAAAACTCGTAATCTATTGGCAACATTGATGTTGTTGGTAATGACCATCAGCTCGTGATGATCCGCCAGCGCTTCACCCACCGCCTCGGTCGTCGTGCCTATATTGATGAACAGGGAAGAGTTGTTGGGGATGAGGGCAGCGGCAGCGGCCCCGATCGCCTGCTTTTCGGAAGAGGCGATCGCGCGCCTCGCCTCGTATTTGACGTTCTCATTGCCGCTCGGGAAAAGCGCGCCACCATGGATGCGCGTCAGCACTCGCGTATCACAGAGATCGTTCAGGTCCTTGCGGATCGTTTGGGGGGTCACGGAAAACCGCGAGGCCAGCTCATCGACGAGCACCCGACCGTTCGCTTTCGCCAGCGCAACGATTTCATCCTGACGCGGTGTGAGCAGCATTTCACCCTCCCTCCTCTTTCAATTTTTTCGTTTTATTGAAGAGCGAACGAAAAACCAATGTCAAGGGACGGTTTTATGGCGGTGATAGCAGCCGACTTGCGGACATGCGCAAAAGACGCGCCTGTACCGCCCAGCAAACTTATTAGCCGGCTTTTTGAATTGGTGTAAGAGATGCCTCCTGCGTGCCGGCACCGGAAAGCGCCGAGGATGCGGCACCAAATGCATCACCGATGCCGATCAGCACGGGTTCGTTTACCCCCAGCCTCTCAATTGCCGCAGCCAGTTGCGCGAGCGAACCGCACCAGCGCTGTTCGTTTAAACGGCTGACGGAAATCATGACGGCAACGGGTGTCGAGGCAGGCATGCCATGGGCGAGCAGCGACGACTGTATCTCGGCGGCGGTCCGTCCACCCATATAAAAAACGGTGGTCAAACCCGGGTTGGAAAGCGATTTCCAGTCGATATTCTCCGGCAACTTTCCCTGCCTCGAATGGCCGGTTACGAAGCGAACCGACTGAGCGTGGTCGCGATGCGTGAGGGAGACACCGAGGCGCGAGGCCATGGCGCTTGCGGCGGTGATGCCCGGAACGACTTCGACCGGGATATTTTCGGCTTCCAGCGCCGCGATCTCCTCGCCGGCACGCCCGAAAATCATCGGATCGCCGGATTTCAGCCGCACCACCCGTTTTCCGGCCTTGGCGAGGCGGATCATCATCTCGTTGATGTCTTCCTGCCTGCAGCTTTCCCGGCCACCACGCTTACCGACCAGCATTCGCTTCGCTTCGCGGCGCGCCAGTTCCAGCACTTCCGCTGAAACGAGATCGTCGAACAGGATAACGTCAGCCGCCTGCAGGGCGCGCACCGCTTTCAGTGTCAACAGTTCGGCATCGCCCGGTCCGGCACCAACAAGCGTCACAAGGCCGCGACCCGATCCCCCCTCGCCCGGCCTGCGTTCCGATATCCGTAAGCAGCCGTTCTTCACTTCCCTCATCCAGCCTTTCGGTAAACGCCCGATCGACAAATTTTTCCCAGAAAGACCGCCGCGCGGCACCGGGAGCGAGCCGCAGATTGACGCGCTCGCGGATCGTCTGGGCAAGCGCGCCCCAATCCTTCAGCGCCAGCGGCAGCAATGTCTCGATGCGACGGCGAATGGCCTGCGCCAGAATGGGTGCGGCGCCATCGGTGGAAATCGACACCATCACCGGCGAGCGATTGACGATGGAGCCGAACTGGAACTGGCAGAATTCCGGCTTGTCGATGACATTGACGGGAACGCTGGCCGCGCGCGCGGCATTGTAAAATCTTTCGGCTTCCTCATCGGTTTCGCAATCCGCCAGCGCCAGTTCAGCGCCCTTGAAAATATCCGGACCCCACGAACGGTCATGCCATTTCAGCATCGGGCTTTTTGCGACGAGCGCCGCAAAGCTTTCCGAAAGCTCGCTTTCTTCACAATAGAGATGAAGCTGCGCCCCGCAGGCCAGCAGCAATTCCGCCTTCCATGCGGCTCCATCCGATCCGCTCACTAGCACCACGCGCTTGCCCTCGAGCCCCCAGAAGACCGGCAACTTGGCGAGCTTTTCCATACGGGCCGGTTCATTCCGCTGCGGTTTTAAGGCATCCATCGATGATCCCCCTGATTTCAGCGCGGCAGGAGCCGCAATTGGTTCCGGCATTCAACGCCTTGCCGATGGCTTCGACGCTGTGGCAGCCATCGCGGATGGCGGCCGTGATCTGGTTCACGCCTACATTGAAGCAGGAGCAGACCGTCGCGCCCGGATCAGCTCGCCCCGCCCCCGGCCGCCCGGCGACCAGCGCAAAACGCATGCGCAAATCCTCGTGGCGCTCGGAAAGCTGCGATATCGCCCAGTTGCGGGCAACGGCCACCGGCTCCTTGGCGATGAACAGCGCCGCCAGCAGGGTTTCGCCGTCGAAGAAAGCGAGACGCAGATCGCCCGTCTGCCGGTCGCTGTAACCCAGCGGCTCGATCCTGATATCGATGCCGAAAACCTGCCGCGCCCAGAGCGTCCAGTCCTGCGGCTCTTCCGCAAAGGCAAGCTCCATGCGATAGCCGCCATCCGCTTTGGCGATGGCCCAGTAGGCGCAATCCGGCGCGTTGGGCCGTACGCGGGAGATGGCAAATCCATAAGTCTTTGCCTCAAAACGCCTTGCCTTCACCGCCACATTTTTCGAGGCAGGCTGACCGGAATGCGGATCCGTGACCGGCGCGACAACCACATCGATGCGCGCCCGCGAGGCGAATTGATCGTTCCAGTGCATCGGCGCGAAGACCGATCCGCGTGCCTGCCTTTCGCTGACCAGCGCCCGCAACAGAACCTTGCCATGGGGGCTTTCCAACTCCACCAAATCGGCACTTTCGATTCCCAGCGCCTGCGCATCGCGCGGGTGAAGTTCGGCGAAAGGCTCGGCGATATGGGCGGTGAGCCGCGCGCTTTTGCCGGTGCGGGTCATGGTGTGCCATTGATCACGGATGCGGCCGGTATTCAGCGTCAGCGGATAATCGGGCGATGTCCTGTCGGTCTGCGGCAAAGCGGTGACGATGAACCGCGCCTTTCCATCCGCATGGTAAAAACGGCCATCCGCGAAAAACCGGGTAACGGCGGTCTCGCCGGGCCGGGCTTTCGGCCATTGAAAGGGCGGCATCGTTTCGTAGGAAGCCCGTTCGATCCCGCTTATATCGAAATCACGGCTTCCGGCATTCTCGAAACCGGAAAGAGCAGCATGCTCGGCGAAAATCTCCGATGCCTGGCCATAAGCGAAGGCGGCATCAAAACCCATGCGCCGACCCACTTCCGCCATCTGCCACCAGTCGGCCTTTGCTTCACCCGGAGCATCGAGAAAGCCGCGCTGGCGGGAAATGCGCCGTTCGGAATTGGTGACGGTGCCATCTTTTTCACCCCAACCGAGCGAGGGCAAGAGGACATGGGCATGGCGTGCGGTATCGGTACTGGCCATGACATCGGAGACGACGACAAAAGGACAGGCCTTGATCGCCGCCTCGACGGCACCGGCATCCGGCATGGAAACGACGGGGTTGGTGGCCATGATCCACAGCGCCTTGACGCGGCCATCGGCCACCGCCCTGAACATATCCACCGCCTTCAGGCCAGGCTTTTGCGCAATGGCAGGCGAGGCCCAGAAGCGCTGGACGCGGTCGCGGTCCTCGGCGCTTTCGATGGCCATATGGGCGGCCAGCATGTTTGACAGCCCGCCAACTTCGCGCCCACCCATGGCGTTCGGCTGGCCGGTCAGCGAAAACGGTCCCATACCCGGCCGGCCGATGCGGCCGGTGGAAATATGGCAATTGATAATGGCGTTGACCTTGTCGGTGCCGCTCTGCGACTGGTTGACGCCCTGGCTGTAACAGGTGACGGTCTTTTCCGTGCGTTCGAACAATTCGTAAAAGGAAATCAGTTCTGCAATCGTCAGGCCAGTCGCTTCGACAATCTCCGGCAGGCTGTATTCGGTTGCTGCCAGCATCGCAGCGCCAAAGCTGACCGTATGGTTTTCCACATAGCCGTGATCGATTGCGGGACTATCGGAAAGATGCGCCAGCAAGCCGACAAAAAGCGCCACATCTCCATCCGGGCGAATGGCGAGATGCATATCGGCAATATCGGCGCTCATCGTCCGGCGCGGATCGATGACGACGACCTTCATTTCCGGCCTTGCTGTTTTTGCGGCAGCGAGTCGCTGGTAGAGAACAGGGTGGCACCAGGCGAGATTGGAGCCGGTGAGGATAACCAGATCGGCAAGCTCCATATCCTCATAAGTGCCCGGCACCGTGTCAGCACCGAAAGCGCGACGATGGCCGGCGACCGAAGACGACATGCAAAGCCTTGAATTGGTATCGATATTGGCCGAGCCGATAAAACCCTTCATCAGCTTGTTGGCGAGGTAATAATCTTCCGTCAACAATTGGCCGGAGACGTAAAAGGCAACTGAATCCGGGCCATGCTCGGTAATGGCCTGCGAGAACCGGGAAGCAACTAGATCGAGCGCTTTGTCCCACGTCGCCCGCCTGCCATCGATTTCGGGATGGAGAAGGCGGCCATCGAGATCGATGGTCTCGGCCAGAGCCGAACCCTTGGAGCACAGCCTTCCGAAATTGGCAGGGTGATCCGGATCGCCCTTTACGGAAACGACGCCATTGTCGTTGATAGTGGCGATAACGCCGCAACCGACGCCGCAATAGGGACAGGTGGTTTTTGTTTCAACGGGCATGGGTTTGCCTTCTCTGTGCGCGGCGTTTACCCCCCTCTGTCCTGCCGGACATCTCCCCCCTCAAGGGGGGAGATCAATTGCGGCACCGCCCTCCATTCACAGCGTACACCGCCGCCCGTAGAGATGCTGGGAGCATTCACCTTGTCGATCTCCCCCCTTGAGGGGGAGATGCCCCGCAGGGCAGAGGGGGGTACCATCGCCGCCATCGCAATTCACTCCGCCGCAATCATCAGAGTTTCAAGCGCTATCGAAAGCCGCCCGTCGAGATTACGGACAGGGATAGTCCTCACCTCACCCTCATCCGCACCCAACGCCTTCCCCGTCTCCAGCGAAATGACCCAATTGTGCAAAGGACACGTCACCGAAGCCCCATGCACGATGCCCTGAGACAGCGGCCCGCCCTTGTGCGGGCAATGATCCTCTATCGCGAAGACCTGATTTTCCGCCGTGCGGAACACGGCGATCTTGCCCATTGGCGTTTTCACGCAACGCGCACCACGCAGCGGGATGTCAGAAATGTCGCCAATATCGATCCAGTTGCTGTCCATCGTTCTCACTCCGCCGCCTCACTGAAACCGATTGCCGCCATGGGCCTGAACTCATGCTTGTCATGGCCGGACACACGTTCCGACCACGGATCGATCTGCGCGAATTTCTGGCTAAAGACGAAGCGGTCGAAATAAGCTTTGCGCTTGTCGGCATCGTCCATGATCTGGCGGCGTACTTCGTCGTAGCCGATACGCTTGGCCCATTTGTAGATCCGCTCGAGATACCGCGCCTGTTCGCGGTACATCTGCGTCAAAGCGACGATATGCTCCAGCGCGTCGTCCTCGGTATGGACGAGACCGAGCACTTCCGTGCCCTTGATATCGAGACCGGCGGCACCGGCGAAATGGATTTCAAAACCGGAATCGACGCAGATGACGCCAATATCCTTGCACGTCGCCTCCGCGCAGTTGCGCGGACAGCCGGAAACCGCGAGTTTCAGCTTGGCTGGCGTCCACGAGCCCCACATGAATTTTTCGATGCGGATGCCAAGGCCGGTGGAATCCTGCGTGCCGAAGCGGCACCATTGTTCGCCCACACAGGTCTTCACCGTGCGCAGCCCCTTTGCATAGGCCTGACCGGAAATGAAACCGGCCTTGCCGAGATCGGCCCAGACCGCCGGCAGATCCTCCTTCTCGATGCCGAGAAGATCGATGCGCTGGCCACCGGTCACCTTCACCATCGGGATTTCGAATTTGTCGACCACATCCGCAATTGCCCGGAGCTCGGAGGACGATGTGACGCCGCCCCACATGCGCGGCACGACGGAATAGGTACCGTCCTTCTGGATATTGGCGTGGACACGCTCATTAATGTAACGCGACTGATAATCGTCGGCATATTCATCCGGAAAATCGCAGACGAGATAATAATTGAGCGCCGGGCGGCACTTGGCGCAGCCGCAGGAGGTTTTCCATTCCAGCTCCTGCATCACGGCGGGAATGGTCTTCAAGCCCTTGGCCTTGATGAGGCGGCGCACATCGTCATGACCGAGATCGGTGCATTTGCACATCGGCTGCACGGCAGCGGGGTTGTAGCTGTCGCCCAACGTCAGCGTCATCAGCTGTTCGACAAGGCCGGTGCAATTGCCGCAGGAGGCGGACGCTTTTGTGTGAGCGCGCACATCATCCAGAGAGCTCAGCCCCTTGGAGGTGATGACCGAGGTGATCTTGCCCTTGCAGACGCCGTTGCAGCCGCAGATTTCCGCATCATCCGGCAAGGCTGCAACGGCCGCCATAGGGTCCAGCGGAGACCCTCCCTGATAGGCCTGGCCGAAGATCAGGGTTTCGCGCATGGCGGAAATATCGGTCGATTTCTTCATCAGATCGAAGAACCACGAACCATCCGCCGTTTCGCCGTAGAGAACCGCACCGATGATGCGGTTTTCCTTGAGGATGAGCCGCTTGTAGACGCCGGCGGTGGCATCGCGCAGCACGATTTCCTCGCGGTCGTCACCTTCCGCGAAATCACCAGCGGAAAACAGATTGATGCCCGTCACCTTCAGCTTCGTATTGGTGACGGAGCCGTGATATTCGGCCGAACCGCCGCAAAGCCGGTCGGCGAGCACGCGGGCCGATTCATAAAGCGGCGCAACGAGGCCATAGCACATGCCGCGATGCTCGGCGCATTCGCCGAGCGCATAGATTGAGGCGTCCGACGTCATCATACCGTCATCCACCACGATACCGCGATTGACGGCGATGCCGGCTTCCCTGGCGAGACCCGAGGCCGGACGGATACCGACCGCCATCACAACCATATCGCCTTTGATGATCCGGCCGTCCTCGAGCTCGATGCCCTCGACCTTGTCCTCGCCGAGAATGCACTTGGTGTTGGCCTTGGTGATGATGTCGATGCCGCGCTCGTTCAGCGCCTTTTCCAGAAGATAGGCCGCTGCCGGGTCGAGCTGGCGCTCCATGATCGTCGGCATCAGGTGGATGACGGTGACATCCATGCCCTGACGCTTGAGGCCGTAAGCCGCTTCCAGCCCAAGAAGACCCGCGCCGATGACGATAGCGCGGCCTTTGCCTTCAGCGATTTCCAGCATCTTCGTCACATCGTCGAGATCGCGATAAGCGAGTACACCGGGCAATTGATGGCCGGGAACGGGAATGATGAAGGGCAGGGAACCGGTGGCGATCACCAGCCTGTCGTAAGAGGCCGTGATGCCGTTTTCACTGGTCACGGTTTTCTTGTCACGGTCGATGCCGGTGACCTTTGCGCCCTTGTGCAGCGTCACATTGTTAGCCGCATACCATTCGTCACCATGGATGACGATGTCTTCATAGCTCTTTTCGCCTGAAAGCACTGGCGAGAGCATGATGCGGTCGTAATTGACGCGCGGCTCGGCGTTGAAAATCGTGACGTCGTAGAGGCCGGGGGCGGTTTCGAACAGGTTTTCCAGCATGCGCCCCGGCGCCATGCCATTGCCGATGATGACGAGTTTTTGCGTCATGGTCGTTACTCCGCGGCTTCGACGAAGCGGTGACGTTCGTAAAGGAACTTCAGCACGGCCTCGCGGCATTTGAGGTAGGTTTTGTCGGATGCAAGCTCGATGCGGTTGCGCGGGCGCGGCAGCGGCACATCAAGCACTTCGCCGATATGGGCGGCGGGACCGTTGGTCATCATCACGATACGGTCGGAAAGCAGCACCGCCTCATCCACATCGTGGGTGATCATGACCATGGTGTTGCCGAGCCGGGCGTGGATTTCCATTACCGCATCCTGAAGGTGAGCGCGGGTCAGCGCGTCCAGCGCGCCGAAGGGCTCGTCCAGCAGCAGGATTTTCGGCTCCATGGCGAGCGCGCGGGCAATGCCGACGCGCTGTTTCATACCGCCGGAAATTTCGGAGGGTTTTTTGTCTTTCGCATGGGCCATTTGCACGAGATCGAGATTGCGCATGACCCAATCATGCCGCTCGGCCCGCGTCTTCGTGTTGCGGAAGACCTTCTCGACGGCGAGGTTGACGTTTTCATAGACCGAAAGCCAGGGCAGCAGGCTGTGGTTCTGGAACACGACGGCGCGTTCCGGGCCGGGCTCGTTGACCTCCCGGTTTTCGAGCAGCACCGCACCTGCGGAGACTTTTGTCAGCCCGGCGATGAGGTTGAGCATGGTGGATTTGCCGCAGCCGGAATGGCCGATGACGGAGACGAATTCGCCTTTTTCGATAGTGAGGTTGATACCTTTCAGCACCTCGGCGCGCGAACCGCCCTTGTCGAAATATTTGTCGATATGATCGAGCTTCAAATAAGCGTTCATGATTGTTGCCCTCTCAATTTGCCGCAGCGCCGCGGGTGATGACCTTGCCGAGCGCCGCCACCAGCTTGTCGAGCATGAAGCCGACAACGCCGATGTAGGCGAGCGCCACGATGATGTCGGGCAGGCGCGAGGAGTTCCACGCATCCCAGATGAAGAAGCCGATGCCGACACCGCCGGTCAGCATTTCCGCCGCAACGATGGCGAGCCAGGAAAGGCCGATGCCGATGCGCAGGCCGGTGAAGATGTAAGGCGCAGCGGAAGGCAGCATGATCTTGAAGAAAAATTCGATCTGGTTGAGCCGCAGCACCTTTGCGACGTTGCGGTAATCCTGCGGAATGTTGCGCACGCCGACCGCCGTATTGATGATGACCGGCCAAATGGAGGTGATGAAGATCACGAAAATGGCCGACGGATTGCTGTCCTGAAAGGCGGCGAGCGATAGCGGCAGCCAGGCGAGCGGCGGCACGGTGCGCAGAACCTGAAAGATCGGGTCGAGGCCGCGCATCGCCCAGATCGACTGACCGATCACCGCACCGAGAATGATGCCGGCAATGGCCGCAAGGCCGAAACCGTAAGCCACTCGCTCCAGCGAGACCAGTACACGCAAGCCGAGGCCGATATCCTGCGAGCCATTGTGGAAGAACGGCGAGACAATGAGATCGTAGCTTTCCTCAAAAACCTGGCTCGGCGGCGGCAGCGAGGAGCCTGGGGCGGAACAGAGCACCTGCCAGACACCCAGCAGGACAGCGAGGACGATAAATGGCGGTATGATGTTGCGGGCCGCTGCCGCACCCCATTTACGCAGATCAATCCGCGGCGACTGTTTGGGCGAAAGGGTCACCACGTTTGCCTTTTGCGCCGCCGGTTGCTGCGGCTGTTCCTTGAATTTTCGGGCCAATGCGGACATGGGCATTTCCTCTTGATGTCGGTTGCGGTCAGGGTCTCGCCCCTCATCCGGTCTTCAGTCGCGACCGTTCAAAGGCCGGAACTGGCGGACGAGGGGCGACACCCTTGTCTCCTCCTCAGGAGGCCGCTTTGATGGAAAGGCTTTCGAGATAGGCGGACGGGTTTTCGGGGTCGAAGACCTTGCCGTCGAAGAAGGTTTCCTTGCCGCGTGACGCGGAAGCTGGAATGTCGGAAACGCCGAGATCCTTGGCCGCCTCGCGCCAGATATCCTCGCGGTTGACCTTCGCAACCAGCGCCTTCACATCGGTATCAGGCGCGAATTTGCCCCAGCGGATGTTTTCCGTGATGAACCAGCTGTCATGGCTACGGAAGGGGTAGGACGCGTGATCCTGCCAGAACTTCATCTGCAGGCCGGTATTTTCCAGCACGCGGCCGTTGCCGTAATTGATATTGCCCTTGAGGCGGCCGAGGATATCCTTCGGCGGCACATTGAACCATTGGCGTTTGCCGAGAATGGTGGACATCTCTTCCTTGTTGTCCATGCCGTCGCACCATTGTTGAGCTTCCATCACAGCCATCAGCAGCGCCTTGGCGGCATTGGGGTTCTTCTCTACCCAGTCGGCGCGCATGCCGAGTGCCTTTTCGGGATGCCCCTTCCAGAGTTCACCGGTGGTACAGGCGGTAAAGCCGATGCCCTGATTGACGAGTTGCTCGTTCCAGGGTTCGCCCACACAGAAGACGTCCATATTGCCGACCTTCATGTTGGCAACCATCTGCGGCGGCGGAACGACGATGGTGGAGACGTCCTTGTCCGGGTCGATGCCACCGGCGGCGAGCCAATAGCGAATCCATAGATCATGCGTGCCGCCGGGGAAGGTCATCGCGGCCTTGATTTCCTTGCCTTCAGCCTTCTTCTTCTCGAAAGCCGCCTTCAGCTTGGCAGCATCGAGCTGAACGCCGGTTTCGGCATATTCCTTGGCGACTGAAATGCCCTGGCTATCGAGGTTGAGGCGGGCGATGAGCGCCATCGGCACCGGCACATTGTTCTGGGTCACCTTGCCGGTATGCATGAGGTAAGGCATCGGCGTCAGAATATGCGCGCCGTCAATGCCGTTCGATGCGCCACCGAGCACGAGATTGTCGCGCGTCGCACCCCAGGATGCCTGTTTGAGAACCTCGACGTCAGGCATGCCATGCTTGGCGAACAGTCCCTTTTCAGCCGCGATGATGAGCGGCGCGGCATCGGTCAGCGCGATAAAGCCGATTTTCGCACCCTTCACTTCCGGCTCAGCGGTGGCTGCAAAAGCGCCTGACGGAAAGGCGGTGCGTACGGCGGTGACGAGGGCTGCGGTGGCTGTCGTCCTCAGTATCGTGCGGCGGCTGACATCGCCCGAGAATATCTTTTTCATTCGCATCTTCCCCTTATTGGGTCACCTTTTGAGGTGACGCTTTCGCTTGCGAAAAAACCTGAAAATAAAAAAACGCCGCTCGGTGTTTGCGCCTTCGGAACGGGAGGTGTTCCGAGCAGCAAAACCTTGCGACGTCTATGTCTCTGAAAGCGCCTATGCCGCGCCCTGCTTGCCCCGATCGCCGTTGACCGGTGCAAACAGGAAGAAGCAAGAGGCGTGCCAGTTTGTTATACGGAAGCTATACTATTGGAAATAAAACTGAATTTCAGAAATTCCGTCAGGCGATTAAATTTCAACCAGCCGCAATTTTGTCTATCGTTTGCGCAACTGGAAAAATTCCGCGCTTGAAATTTGCGCAGCTGGCCCGGCTGAGCTGCTCTCAGGCCTCGCCTTGAGAGGTGGAAACAGCGGCAGAACTGCGCACGGAAAAGCCATTCACATACCCTGTAATGTCAGCGGGATCGAAGACGAAGCCGTCCACAAAACGGTCGCCCTCGTCCTGTCCTTCGATACGAATATCGGCATCATCAGGCGCATTGGCATCGCCCAGCGCCGCCCGATAAATATCCGGCCGGTAAGCGGACAGGGCGGCTTCCACGCCACTTTGCGAAAACTCCGCCTGCCCCCAGCGGATCATCTGGCTGTAAATCCACAATGCCTGGCTCTGGCGCGGATAATTGGCGTGGCCGCCGTGGAAGAGGAAATATTTGTCGATGACCCGGCGGTTGCCCTGGCTGTCGATGTTGAATTCACCGGCAAGCACATGACGGATGATGCTTTCCGGCGCACCGATATAGCGGGGATCAGCAAGCACCCGGCTCAGGTCGTCGTGATTTTCCGCAACATCACACCAACGTGCGGCAGCATCGAGCGCCGTCAGCAGCCGGCCGACCGTTTCCTGCTGGCTTTCAGCCCATTCCGGCCGCATGCCGATGACTTTTTCGGGTGCGGAAGGCCACAAATCCTGCTTGGCGGCGACGATCCTGCCAACGCCCCGTTCTGCGGCAACGATGTTCCATGGCGCGCCGACGCAGAAACCGTCGATGGCGCCCGCCGCCAGCGCATCCGAGGTCAATGGCGGCGGCACGACCACCAGCTTGACGTCGTGATCGGGATGAATGCCGCCGGCCGCGAGCCAGTAGCGAAATTCGTAATTATGCGACGAAAACGGATAGGTCATGCCGAGCGTCGGCGGAGCCTCGCCCCGCGCCCGCATATCATCGAGCACCCGCTTCAAGGCCTTCGCGTTTTCAAGCGCTCCCGCCGTTTCGGAAAGCCCCGTCAACGCCTTCATCCGGGTAAAAAGCCGCGTCGAAAGCGTGATGGCATTGCCGCCGCGCCCGAGAGAAAATGGCGTTATCGTCGGTGAGGGGTTGGAGCCTAGCCCGAGCATGGAGGCGACGGGCATCGGCGACAGCATATGGGCGATGTCGAATTGGCGGAACGCCAGCCGGTCGCGCACATTCGCCCAGGACACATCCTTGACGAGATCGAGCGACAGGCCCTCCCGTTCGGCAAAGCCAAATTCAGCCGCCGCGATCAGGACGGAGGCGTCAACAAGCGGGATGAAACCTGCACGCAGGATTTTCTGCCGGTCGCTGCCCACGATTGTCGGCGCACCCGCAGCTTGCGTCATCCCACCTTTTGACCCGGCCGTTTTTTCCTGTGCCGCCATATCATACACTCCTCGACTGTCCCGCCGGCGGGTTTGTCACATCAACAGACCGGCCGCGGTGACCACGCTTTGCGCGATCTCGGATATTTTCTTTTTCTCGTTCATTGCCGTTTGCCGCAAAAGCGCAAAGGCCTCCTCTTCGGAAAGGCCGCGCATCTTCATCAAAATGCCCTTGGCGCGCTCGATCACCTTGCGCTCCTCCAGCGCGGATTTGGCTTCGGCAAGTTCCTGTCGCAAACGGCTGAAAGCGTTGAAGCGGCTGACCGCCATATCGAGAATGGGTTTGACCCGCTCTTTCTTCAGCCCGTCGACGACATAGGCGGAAACCCCCGCCTCGACGGCCGCCTCGATGGAGGCCGTGTCGGAGCGGTCAACAAACATGGCGATCGGCCGGCCGACCGTGCGCGTCAGCTGGAACAGATGCTCCATCATGTCGCGGTTGGGATTTTCAAGATCGATGAAGATGACATCCGGCTGCAGCGTCTCGATTGTCCGCGCCACACCGTGCACCTCATGGATGACCGTCACCCGTTGATATCCAGCCTCGCGCAGCCCCTCCTCGATGATCGAGGCGCGGATCGCGTTTTCGTCTATAACGAGAATGGTGAGGTCGCGAAGCGTCATGTCAGCATTGATGACGCACCGCAACAAACTTGGCAATCAGCCGCCGATACAAAAATGGGGCGGATGTGAAAGGGACGTTTTCGTCCCGCTCCGCCTGATATCTCAGGATGCGCGTTCGAGCGCCTTCAAAACCGTTCTTTCGGAGAGATTGAGGTAGAGTTCCATCTCGTCGCCGGCTTCAGTCGCCTTGCCTTCTTCCATCAGCGACAGGATCTTGCTGTTCATGTCCACAAAGGGGGAATGCAGTTGCTCCGGGTCTTTCAGCAGGCCGAAACAAAGCCCTCAGCTCGGCGGCAATGCGCTCGTAAAAATCGCTGAGACGGGCGCTGTCGAGAAGATCGACCACGGCGGCATGGAACTTCATGTTGGCGCTGCCAACACCCAGCCAATCCGCCTCTTCGCGCTTTATCTTCGCGTCATCGACCGCCACTTGCATTGCCCTTATGGCCGGGTGCTTGTGCCAGGCCTGACGCAACGCGCCGCATTCCACCATGCGTCGTACCCGATAAATGTCGATCACCGAAGCCATGGTCGGAACCGCGACAAAAACGCCGCGATTGGCCTCGTGGCGCAACAGGCCGTCCTTGGTCAAAAGACGGAAGGCTTCGCGCAGCGAATTGCGGGAGACGTCGAAACGCTCGCTGAAGGCTGCTTCCGAAAGGCGCTGCCCCGGCATCAGCTCGCCGGAAATCAGCAGGGTGCGGATATCCTTCGCCAATCGATCCGCAAGCGGCAGACCCTCTATCGTTTCCGTCATGGCGCTTTCCTTAAGAGCAATGCAGCATTGGGAATTCCGTGACAGGCATGTTCGGGCACGGCATGATTGCCCATAGCACAAAGCTTCAGCAAATCGCCAAAAAAACGTGACTAAATCATGCTCATAACGTCCAACAAATAGACAATATAAAAGAACGATACCTTTATATTGTTGAACAATGTTGACAATTTCATGGAACAAGACAAGATCGGCGGAATAAAGCATCCGCGAGGGGCGGATTGCGACAGAAGCGGAGAAAATCCATGGAGCAGAAAGAGCCCATGCTTGCCGACCCGAACGAGGTTGCGCAGAAGGCAAGGAACAAGCGTTACGCCCTACTTTCGGCAATGTTCTTGATGTCGATGTCCGCCGTGGGGCCGGGCTTCATCACCCAGACGGCGAATTTCACGGTGAAACTGGGCGCCGCGTTCGCGTTCGCCATTCTCATTTCCATCCTGATCGACTTCGTCGTGCAGGCCAATATCTGGCGTATCGTCACCATCACCCGCATGCGGGCACCGGCCATCGCCAATGCCGCCATTCCGGGTTCGGGTTATCTGCTCGCCATCCTCGTCATCATCGGCGGCCTGTTCTTTAATGTCGGCAATATCGGCGGCGCCGGCCTCGGCTTCAACGCCATGATCGATCTCGATCCGAAGATCGGCGGCGCGATCGGCGCGCTGGCGGCCATCGGCATCTTCCTGTCCCGCCGGGCGGGCATCGCCATGGACCGTGTCGTTTTCGTGGCCGCTTTCGTCAAGCTCGCGCTGATCGTTTATGCGGCTTATGTCTCCGGCCCGCCGGTTGCGGAAGCCTTCCGCCAGACCTTCCTGCCAGACACCATCGATTTCGTCACCATCACCACCATCGTCGGTGGCACGGTCGGCGGTTACATCACCTATGCCGGCGCACACCGCCTGCTGGACAAGGGAATGGTCGGCGTTGAAAACATCAGCGCTGTCAATCGCGCCGCACTCAGCGGCATCGCCATTACCGGCGTGCTGCGCTACGTGCTCTTTCTCGCCATTCTCGGCGTCGTCGCAAGCGGCGTAGTCATCGATCTCTCGGGCAAGGCAGCAAACCCGGCAGGCCAGGCTTTCCATGCCGCAGCCGGCGGCGTCGGCTTCCGCCTGTTCGGCGCGGTCTTCCTTGCCTCGGCCATGACCAGCATCATCGGCGCGGCCTATACCTCCGTCTCGTTCCTCACCGCTTTCAAGCCTGATATGACGGAACGCCAGCGCAATTTGGCCACCGTCGGCTTCATCGCCATTTCGCTGATCGCCTACGTCATTATCACCACACCGCCCGCAGCCATGCTCGTCTTTGTCGGCGGCCTGAACGGTCTCGTTCTGCCGATCGGCCTTTCGATCTTCATGTATGCCGCATGGAAACGCGCCGATCTGATGCACGGCTACCGCTACCCGCGCTGGCTGCTCGTGCTTGGCGTGCTGACCTGCGTACTCACCTGGTATATGGCCTATAAGTCGGCAGGCGCGATCTTTGCCCTGCTCGGCTACTGATAAATTAAAGGGAGGCAAACATGGCCGCTATCGATCTCAACAGCGATCTTGGCGAAAGTTACGGCGCGTGGAGCATGGGGGACGATGAGGCGATGCTCGCCATCGTTTCCAGCGCCAACATCGCCTGCGGATTTCACGCAGGCGACCCGGCCGGCATCTACCGCACCGTCAAGGCCGCTGCCGAAAAAGGCGTGGTTGTCGGCGCCCATGTCTCCTACCCGGATCGCGTCGGCTTTGGCCGCCGCGATCTGGACGTGACCTCGGATGAGCTGATCGCCGATGTCATCTACCAGATCGGCGCGCTGAAGGGCGTCGCAACTGCGGCCGGAACAACGGTGCGCTACGTGAAGCCGCATGGCGCGCTTTACAACCGTATTGCCAATGACGCGAAACAGGGCCAGGCGGTCATCGACGGCATCAAGGCCGTCGATCCTTCGCTGGTGCTGATGGGTCTTGCCAATGCGCCCATCCTCAATCTCGCCCGTAAGGCAGGTATTGCCGTTGTCGCCGAAGCCTTCGCGGATCGCGCCTACACACCGCAAGGCCAGCTCGTCTCGCGCCGTGAAGCCGGTGCCGTTCTGCACGACGCCGCAAAAATCGCTGACCGTATGGTGCGGCTTGCCCGTGAAGGCACACTCGAGGCCATCGACGGCAGCATCATAAAAATCGAGGCGCAATCCATCTGCGTGCATGGTGACAGCCCCGGCGCGGTCGCAATCGCCCAGGAAATCCGTCGCCGTTTCGAAGCCGAAGGCATCGAAATTCGCTCTTTCGCACCTACTCTTTAAAAGGGGCGGCCAATGACGATACCCACATCCTTTCTAAACCACACGGACGCGGAAGCCGCACGAAAAGCCCGCGCCACCTATCGCGACGGTCTTATTGCGCCGACCTCCGGCATCGCTCCCGGCTTCACGCAGGCCAACATGATCGTGCTTCCGCGCGACTGGGCCTTCGATTTCCTGCTTTATGCGCAGCGCAATCCCAAGCCCTGCCCGGTGCTCGATGTTTCCGATCCCGGCTCACCCACCACACTTCTCGCCCCCGGTGCCGATCTCAGGACCGACCTACCGCTTTACCGCATCTGGCGGGACGGCAAGCTTGCCGAGGAAACGGCGGATGCAACGGCAGCCTGGGCAGAGCGTGACGATCTCGTCGCATTTCTGATCGGCTGCAGCTTCACCTTCGAAACGCCGATGGTCGAAGCGGGCATCGAAATCCGTCACATGACCGACAAGAGCAACGTTCCGATGTACCTGACCAACCGGCCCTGCCGCCCGGCCGGACGTTTTAAGGGCAACATGGTCGTTTCCATGCGGCCGATCCCCGCGTCACGGGTGGCAGATGCCGCAACCATTTCCGGGCGTTTCCCGGCGGTTCACGGCGCGCCCGTGCATGTCGGTGCGCCGGAAGAAATCGGCATAGCCGATCTAGCAAAACCGGATTTCGGCGATGCGGTGCGGATCGAGCCCGGTGAGGTTCCGGTGTTCTGGGCCTGCGGCGTGACGCCTCAGGCTGCCGTCATGGCATCCGGCGTACCCTTTGCGATCACCCATGCGCCCGGACACATGTTCATCACCGACATTCCCGATTCCGCCTATCACGCGTGAGGATATGATGCGCTTTCTCCCCGTCAGCCTCACCACCATTCTTGTCGAACTTGCCGATCTTGACGAAACGCTGGCGCTTTTCGCTTCGCTTCAGAACGATCCGGTCGAAGGCATCGAAGAGACGGTTCCGGCCGCCCGAACATTGATGATCCGCTTCCGTCCAGAAAAGATTGGCGCGGAAGCGCTGGTCGCCCGGCTTGCAAGCCGTGATCTTTCGGCAAAAATCGCGCCTTCGGACAATCTGGTGGAAATCCCCGTCCATTATAACGGTGAAGACCTGGCCGACGTTGCCGCGTTGACCGGCATGAGCGTCGACGAGGTCATTCGCCGCCACACCGAAAGCGAATTCACCGTGGCCTTTTGCGGTTTCGCTCCCGGTTTCGGTTATCTGGTCGGCGGCGATCCGGCACTACATGTGCCGCGCCGTCAAAGCCCGCGCACCCGCATTCCGGCGGGTTCGGTAGCACTGGCCGGCGCCTTCAGCGGCGTCTATCCGCAAAACAGCCCCGGCGGCTGGCAGATCATCGGCACCACGCCGGAAAAGATGTGGGATATCGACCGCGATCCCGGCGCGCTTTTCCAACCGGGTTATCGTGTACGTTTCTTCGATATGGACAAGGCCGGAAGAACGGTTGATGTCCCTGCCCCGGCACCGCGCACCTCCCGGCCGGAGACCACAAAAGAAGGCCCGCATTTCGAGGTGCTCGCAGCACCCATGCCCGCCATTTTTCAGGATCTCGGACGCTTCGGCCAGACCGGACAGGGCGTATCGGCTTCCGGCGCGCTGGATCGCGGCGCTTTTAATGCCGCCAACCGTATCGTCGGCAACCCCGTCAACACGCCGTGCCTCGAACTGACGCTCGGCGGGTTTTCCTTCAAAAGCACAAGCCGCGCCGTCATCGGCATTGCCGGCGCGCCCTGCCCCGTCACGATCACGACGGCGGATCGCAGTTTGTCCGCGCAAAGCTATGTTCCCGTCTCCCTCGAACCCGGCGATGTGGTCACCTTGGGCCAACCGCCAAAAGGCATGCGCTGTTATCTTGCCGTGCGCGGTGGGTTCGATGTAGAGCCCGTGCTGGGCAGTTTTGCGACGGATACACTTGCCGTGGTCGGCCCCGAAAGCGTGACCGCAGGTACGATCCTGCTGCTGAAGGGTGAAAAGAACAATCTCTCCAGCGTGTCGATCGATGAGGCTCCAGCCTTTGATCCGCCCGTAACCGGTGATGTCGTGACACTCGACGTCGTTCTCGGGCCGCGTACCGACTGGTTCACGCAAAAGGGCCTCGATACGCTGACCGGCCAGCTCTGGCAGGTCACGCCGCAATCGAACCGGGTCGGCATCCGTCTTGCAGGCGAGGTGCCTATGGAGCGCAGGGACAGCGCCGAATTGCCGAGCGAAGGCACGGCCACCGGGGCAATCCAGATTCCCCATAGTGGCCAGCCCGTACTGTTCCTCGCCGATCATCCGCTGACCGGCGGTTATCCCGTCATCGGCGCGGTCGCCGAATATCATCTCGATCTTGCGGGGCAAATCCCCGTCAACGCCAAAATCCAGTTCCGCCCGATCGGCCCCTTCGCCGAAATCGCCGCGGCCAAAAGTCTGTAGGGAGAATAGCGATGAAAAAAGTGCTGATTGCCAATCGCGGCGAGATCGCGATGCGGATCATCCGTGCATGCCGCGATTACGGCCTGCAATCGGTCGCCGTTTATGCCGACCCCGATCAGGATGCTCTTTTCGTCCGGCTGGCGGATGAGGCCTATGCGCTGGAGGGCATACGCCCCGCCGAGACCTATCTCGATATCGCCAAGCTGATCGCGATTGCCAAACGTGCCGGTGCGGACGCCGTGCATCCCGGTTACGGTTTTCTGTCCGAGCGCGCCGAATTTGCGCAGTCGGTTATCGACGCCGGCCTGAGCTGGATCGGTCCGGACCCACATGTCATCGAAGCCTTGGGTGACAAGGTCGAAGCACGCCGCATCGCCACCGGCGTTGGCGCGCCGCTTGTCGCCGGAAGCGACGGCCCGGTCTCCACCGCCGCCGAAGTGACCGCCTTTGCCGAAGAACACGGCCTGCCCGTCGCCATCAAGGCGGCGCATGGCGGTGGCGGTCGCGGCCTGAAGGTTGCGTGGAAGATGGAAGAGATCGCCGATCTCTACGAATCTGCCGTTCGCGAAGCGACGGCCGCTTTTGGTCGCGGTGAATGTTTTCTCGAACGTTTCCTCGACCGGCCCCGCCACATCGAGGCGCAGGTTCTGGCCGACAAGCACGGCAATGTGCTCGTGCTCGGCACCCGCGATTGTTCGCTGCAACGCCGGAACCAAAAGCTGATCGAAGAGGCCCCGGCTCCATTCCTGTCTGCCGAGCAGCGACAGAAAATCCACGATGCGGCAAAGGCGATCTGCGCTGCTGCCGGTTATTCCGGTGCTGGCACCGTCGAATTCCTGCTCGGCGTCGATGGCACGATTTCATTCCTGGAGGTCAATACGCGCCTGCAGGTGGAACATCCCGTCACCGAGGAGACGACCGGCATCGATCTCGTCATCGAACAGTTCCGTATTGCCGAAGGCCACGAGCTGCGGGTGCTTGAAACGCCGGAACCGCGCGGCCACTCGATGGAATTCCGCATCAATGCCGAAGATCCCGGTCGGGGGTTCCTGCCGACACCTGGCTCAATCTCGGTTTTCGATGCGCCTTCCGGCCCCGGCATCCGCGTGGATAGCGGCGTTGTCAGCGGCTCCAGTGTGCCGGGTGTGTTCGACTCGCTGATGGCAAAACTCATCGTCACGGGCGCGGACCGCGATCAGGTTCTGCGCCGCGCCCGCCGCGCGCTGAAGGAATTCCGCATCGAAGGTATCGCCACGGTCCTGCCGTTCCATCGCGCCGCAATCGAGACTGATGACTTCATCGGCACTGACGGATTCAAGGTTCACACCCGCTGGATCGAGACCGATTTCGCCGCCATGCCGGATGCCATGGAACGACCGGCACCGGCTGAGGATCCTTCCATTACCCGCACTTTTCTCGAAATCGACGGCAAGCGTGTCTCGGTCGGCCTGCCCAACCTGCTGCTCTCCGGCCTCGGTGCTGTCAGCGGCGGCAATGCAACGGCCCCCGGTGCAACGGTCAAAGAGAAGGAAGGCGAAATCACTGCGCCCGTTTCCGGCACCTTGCAATCCTTCAAGGTCAAGGATGGCGAAGCCGTTTCCAAAGGCGATCTTCTGGCCGTCATGGAAGCCATGAAGATGGAAACACAAATCGTCGCGACGAAGGCCGGCAAGGTCCGCCTGATCGTCAAGGAAGGCGATTATCTGCAGGCCGGCGCGGCACTTCTGGAAATTGCCGACTAGCACATAGACGAGGCCACCGCCCCATCCGGGAAGCCGCCTCCCCCACAATCGAAGCTCGGTCGATACCGGCGGCGGAACCCTTTCGCCGCCGGTCCGTTTATGGCGCGACCTGCTAACCAACGTGAGGGAAATATGGCCGGACGCACCTTGCTTCAGTTCTTCCATTGGTATTATCCAGACGGAGGGAAATTATGGAGCGAGGTGGCCGAAAAGGCCGAAAGCCTTGCCCGCATGGGCATCACCGATGTCTGGCTGCCACCAGCCTACAAGGGTGCCGCCGGCGGTTATTCGGTGGGTTACGACACCTATGATCTCTTTGACCTCGGCGAATTCGACCAAAAGGGCACCATAGCGACCAAATATGGTGATCGCGCCGCTCTCGAACAGGCTGGCCGAACGCTGAAGGAAAACGGCATTCGCGTCATTCATGACGTGGTTCTCAATCACAAGATGGGTGCGGATGAAAAGGAGAAGGTGCGGGTTCGCCGCGTCAATCCCGAAGACCGCACCGAGATAGACGACGAGGATTTCGAAGCGCTCGCCTATACGCGCTTCACCTTTCCGGGCCGCAACGGCACACATTCCAAATTCATCTGGGACCTCAAGTGCTTCAGCGGTGTCGACCACATCGAGGAGCCAAACGAGGACGGCATTTTCCGCCTCGTCAACGAGTACGGCGATGGCGAGTGGAATGAAGAGGTCGATGAGGAAAACGGCAACTTCGACTATCTGATGGGCGCGGATGTCGAATTCCGAAACAGGGCCGTTTACGAGGAACTGAAATATTGGGGCCGTTGGCTTGCCGGGCAGGTGCAGGTGGATGGCTTCCGTCTGGATGCCGCCAAACATATTCCAGCCTGGTTCTTCCGCGACTGGGTCGGCCATATGCGCGACACGGTCGATCCCGGTCTTTTCGTCGTCGCTGAATATTGGCACCCCGACATAGAGGCGCTGAAAAGCTATCTCGATCTGGTCGACAAACAGCTCATGCTGTTTGATGTCGCCCTTCACCACCGCTTCCACGACGCCTCCAAACAGGGCGGCGATTTTGACATGCGCACCATCTTCGACGGATCGCTGGTTTCGGCTGTTCCCGACCACGCTGTCACGCTTGTCGACAACCATGACACACAGCCGCTGCAATCTCTGGAAGCGCCGGTGGAGCCGTGGTTCAAGCCTCTGGCCTATGCGATCATCCTGCTGCGCGAACAGGGCGTTCCGTGCGTCTTTTATCCCGATCTGTTCGGCACCCGTTACACCGACACCGGCAATGACGGCAACGAGTATGAGATCGACATGCCGGCTATCGAATGCCTGCCGAAACTCATCGAGGCGCGCAGCGGCTTTGCCAACGGCGCCCAGACGGATATTCTCGACGATCCGAGCTGCATTGCCTTTATTCGCCACGGCACTGCCGATGAGCCGGGCTGCGTGGTGGTGATGTCAAACGGCGAGCCGGCGGAAAAACAGATCTATCTCGGCTCCGAACAGGCAGGGGCGGTGTGGCGCGACTTTCTCGGTCACCGTGACGAGCAGATCGCCCTTGATGATCAAGGCAAGGGTCTGTTCCCCACCAATGGCGGCAGCGTCAGCGTCTGGGTTCCGGCCGACGCGGAGTGAGGACAATAGCTTTTAAAACAGCAAGCCAAGAAACCTCGTTCATTCAGCCGGTACAAGGCGACGCGGACCTGCCCCGTCGCCACCCAGAATATCGCCGGGATTGCGCAAGGGACAGTCGTCCAGAGAGAGGCAACCGCAGCCGATGCAGCCGGTAAGCTGGTCGCGCAACTGAAGCAGGCTGTCGATGCGAAGCTGGAGCATCTCGCGCCAGGACTCGGAGAACCTGCGCCAGTCCTCCGCCGTCGGTACGTGGTCGTGCGGCAAATCCGCCATGGCATCCCGGATGATGCTGAGCTGGATACCGGCCCGCTGGGCGATGCGGATGATGGCGATACGCCGCAGGACGGCGCGATGATAACGGCGCTGGTTTCCGGCGGTACGCCATCCCTCGATCAACCCCTTCGCCTCATAAAAATGAATGGTCGAAACGGCGATGCCACAGCGACGGGCCACATCGCCAACCGTCAGGCTGCGTTTGAATGCGGTATTTTCCATTCCACGGCTCCTGTTTAAAGACCAGCCGATATAATTCCTCAACCATGCTTGAGGTCAATGGGCATTGGCTGTTCGACAAAGAGGAAGCAACAAAAAAGAGGCGCTGAATGGGCGCCTCTTCAATGTCATAAAAACGGACGATGCCCGGATCAGAATTTCGCTGTCATGCTGATCCAGAAACGGCGGCCTTCCATGACCGTGTTGAAATCGTCGGTGCCGACATCCTTGTCGAAGACATTGTAGACGGCAGCATTGAGATCGACATTTTCAGCCAGCGCATATTTCGCCCCGATATCGAGGGTGGTGTAGGCGTCATATTTGCGCCCGGCCTTGCCGTTGATCGTGACCGGCTTGCCATTCGTGCCGATGCGCGGGCCGGCATTGATTTCCGATCCGTGGTAATTCACCGATACCCAGGCTTCCAGCCCCTCAACCGGGGTGACCCATTCACCCCTCAGATTGGCCATGTGCTCCGGTGTACGCGCCAGCGGAAAACCTTCGTAATCGCCGGTCTTCTGTTCGGAATGCGTGTAGGTGTAGTTACCGCGCAGCGTCAGTTCCGGCGTCGCATACCATGCCGCCGTCAGCTCCACCCCCTGAATGACCGCATCGTCGATATTGTAGTTATACCAGAGGCGATAGTTGCGGTCTTCGCTCCAGCGGGCCGGCGTTCCATCCGGATTGAGCACCAGCGCGTTGGAAATCTTGTCCTTGAAATCGGTGTAGAAATAGGTGGCGCCAAGGGCGACATCGCCATTGTCCCAGAGCGCTGCCAATTCATAACTCGTGCTCTTTTCCGCTTCCAGACCCGGATCGCCGATGATCACGCCGCAGGTGCCGGCAGGGCCATAGGTGCACCCGCCGCCGCCCGTCGTATAGGCATAACCCGGTGCGATCTGGCGGATTTCAGGCGCGCGGAAACCGGTGGAAATACCACCCTTGACCGTCAACTCATCCGTCGCGCTCCAGACGCCATAAAGGCGCGGGCTGAAATGATTGCCGTATTTTTCGTGATTATCGAGACGAAGACCGCCCGTCAGCGCAAAATTATCGACAATGCGCCATTCATCCTCGACAAACAGCGCCCATTGCGTCGCCGAGAAAGTTTCGTCGCGCCCGGTGCGGCGTCCCGGATTCTGGTCGTTCAGCCGGGCCTCGAAATATTGACCGCCCGTGACAAGCGTATGGCCGCCGAACAACTCGAAGGGCGTGGTGAACTTGCCGTCGAGAACGGTGTTGCGAACCTCCGGCGAGCGCGGGTTTTCAGTAACGCGTCCCGTGCGGACGTTTCTGGTGAAGTTGGTGCGCTCGGCCCATTCCTGCTGGAAGGAGAATTCGGATGTGGTCGGCCCCCACCGGCCGGTATGCGACAATGACCAATGGTCGCGCGTATTGGTGTTGTAGGTGCCGTTGGCATCAGTCGCCGCCAGCGAATCACCGGGTTCGGCACTGCGGCGCAACCGCGCCTTGCCGCCCTCGAGATAAATGTCGTGATCTTCGTTCGGCGTGAAGGTCAGACGGCCGTTGAAATCATATTCCTTCGCGGCGGTTGTTCCGTTCAGAATACGGTCTTCGCCGCGGGTAAAGCCCCTGCCCCAGATCTGCAGGCCCAGCCGATCCTTCAGGATCGGCCCATTGGCATACCAGGAGACCTGACCGCTATTGCCGAATTTGGAATGCTGCTGAACCGTGCCCTCGGTGGTGACGGAGCCTGACCAGACGTCACCGACCTTGCGGGTGATGATGTTGATGACGCCGCCCATGGCATCGGAACCGTAAAGCGAGGACATCGGGCCGCGCACGACCTCTATGCGCTCGATTGCCGACACCGGCGGCACGAAACTCTGTTCGAAGCCGGAGTTTCCATTGGTGCGGGCATCGCGGGTGCTCTGTCGTTTGCCGTCAACGAGGATCAGCGTGTAAGCGCCAGGCAATCCACGAATGAAAATGTCCTTTTCGTTGGCGATGCCGGTGACTGACACGCCTTGAACTTCGCGTAAGGCATCGGTCAGATCGCGATAAGAGCCCTTTTCGAGATCCTCCCGCGTCACAACCGTGATGCTGGCGGGAGCGTCCTTCACATTCTGCTCGAAGCCCGACGCGGTTACCACAATCTGCTGAAGAACGGTGGTTCCTTGGGTCGCCTGCTGTGCGAAAGCAGGCAAGGCAACGCTGAGAGCCGTTCCCGCCATCGCGGCCGAAAGTCCGGCCTTCATGATCGTCGCGGCCCTATCCTGACCGCGGTACTTCAATTCCATGTTATGCCCCCGCATTTAACTTGAGAAATTAACCCCACTTATTTAGGAGGGGGATCAGGTGCAATGCGTTTGTTTTCGAACGGTTCTAAATTCCATAAATTGCAAAAAGGGCTCCCAGATTGGGAGCGGAGTTAAAAAAACCGCAAGATGACAACCGAAAAGAGAAAAGAAGAACCAGCCTCCCCAACCAAACCTGACCGGCTTGGGCAGCTGAAATTACTTGTCGCTTTTGATGCGTTGCTTCGGGAAGGAAGTGTCAGCCGCGCTGCGGCCGGCATGGGACTGCCAATCTCGTCGATGAGCCGAATATTGCAGCAGCTGCGGGAGAAATACGACGACCAGTTATTTGTGCGTACCGGCCAGGGTTTGCGCCCTACCCCCTTTGCAGAAAACATGCGGCTGCGCATCCGCTCGCTGGCGGCGGAGGCGGAAAACCTGATCGATTATTCACAGGAAAAACCGGCAGCCTCCGCCGCTGCCAATGTTAGCGGCTGGGAACGGCCGGTGCTGATGAAGGCGCCGCCTCTTTCGCTACGCCCAAGCGTTCTTCTGGAAGGGCAGCCGACACCGGAAAATATAGCGGACCGCCTTGCCCGCATCGGCCACAATGCCGATCCGCAGCACAGGCTCGCCAAATATATCGCAACCTCGGCGATGGGTATCGGCAATAGCCGTCCGCTTGCCCAGGAGGAGGCGATGGATGCGCTCTCGATCATTCTCGATGGCGATGCCGACCCCATACAGATCGGGGCGCTGCTCGCGACCATGCATTATCGCGGCGTGACCGCGGCGGAACTTGCCGGTTTCATAAAAGCCATGTGGCGGCATATCGAAAGGGACCGGCAGCAGCCCGCGTCGGTGGATCTGGACTGGCCTGCCTATATGTCGCCGAAACATCGCGACGCGCCGTGGTTCCTGCATTCCGCCCGCCTCGTTGCCATGGCGGGATATAGCGTCCTGCTGCATGGGCACGTGGGCCAGGGAGAAAACGGCGGCAAGCTCGAACTCGCGGCGCAGGCATGCGGAATTCCGCTTTGCCAGTCTCTTTCGCAGGCTGCAAAAGCGACGGCCACGGAAGGCATCGCCTATCTGCCGATCGGCGGGCTGTCTTTACAATTTCAGAGCCTGCTTGGCCTGCACGGTATTCTGGAGATGCGCCTGCCACTGAATACCGTCGTGCATCTTCTCAATCCGCTTCGCGCCAGAAACGTCATCATCGGTGTCGCCCGTCCCTCCTATCAGGAGCTTCATCGCGACACGGCGCGGCTGCTTTCCGTCGAGAACCTTGCCATTCTCGGCAATACGCGGGATTTCGCGCAATTCACGCCGTTCCGCAGCACTCGTATTTTCGGTCTTTCCAAGGGCAGGGATGTAGAGGTCGTCGTTCCCGCCCACGAAACGCCACCGGCTGAAATGCCGACCATGTTCACTACCTTCGAATATTGGCGGGCGGTCTGGACGGGAGCGGCCAGAGATGAGCGGGCGGAAACCATCATCATCTCCACGGCGGCCACCGCCCTGATGCTGGTCAACGATATGGCCCTGCCCTTTGAAGAGGCCTATGCCCGTAGCCTTCGGTTGTGGCACGACAGGACGCGCAATTTGATCAGTGCTTGACACCGAAATCCTTAAGTGTCCCCGTCGAGATAAGTGCCATACTGCACATAATCTGCGCTTGATTGCCCATCGATGATTTCCCTCGGCCGGCCCGCGCCGCCGGTCAGGTGGCCGCTCCCTTCAAGCCCCGCCTGCAAAAGCTTCTTAATGGCCGTCTGCCGGGGCAGGGCGTTATCCGCCATGTAGAGAGCGACGGCCAGCTCCATATCATCTGAAAAAATCATGTGGTCAGCAATCCGTTGCAGCAATAGAGCGGAAACGCGGAACCCTGGTGAAGGTTCAATTTCAGCGCATGGCCTTACCAAATTACCTGTGCGCATGCTGGGCAGTTTGCCAGTTGCAACGGATCGTTCTTCTCGGGAAAGCAGGACGCCTCCGGCTGGTGCAGCATTATCATTTCTGCTTCCTCCAGACCCGGTTCGCCAGACTTTGAAGCGCGTAAAAGTCACACTTTCCGGCCCTCGGTGGCAAGTTTCCGCTAAAAACGCCTCAGACTCAAGCGATTGAAACCAATCACGGAAAAACGCAAACGAAAGCTAATCGGCACTTAACTTTCATTACCTTGCATTAACCATAGGAGCCCCTCCGGCCACTATCTGTGTGTAAACACCAGCAGCCTTGCAACGAATCTCAGGGGTCTTGCGGAAACAAGATTAATGTAGCTCCAGATGGGGAGCTTCGCAAGCCGCTGCCGTTTTCCCTCGCCTGAACGAACTTACCCTACCATGCCTTTCTCCATCGTGTCCGTTCGCCCGCGTAACTGCGCCAGAAGCATGGCCTGAAGATCAAATCCACCCTCATGGGCCTTACGGGTCAGATTACGCAGATACCCGCCAAGCGAGCTGATCTGGTCAGCCTTTTGCAGCAGGCAAGCAAGGATAGCTGCTGTTCCCTGTCGGCCGAAGGCGGTGAGGGCCTCCTGGTAAGCCGAATGGCTGATGTTGAACATGGTTTTGATCACGGATGTTGCCACTTCCAGATCGCGCCAGCCGGTTACCGCTCCTCCGGGGGCATAGAGGGAAATATCCGGGCATGCCTTCAAAACCAAAACAATATCAGGAACAAAAAATTGCTTATGAGGAACTGGCTTTGGCTGCTGCGGGGAAGGTCTTGCACTGATGGGTGCAGCATATGCTGGCTGTACGACTGCCGTGTCGGTAGGTGCAACGATTGCCGGTTCACGCAAATCTTGCGGTTTAGATATGGATTCGGATTCTGAATTCTTTATGTGGCGCTCATTTTGGCAGTCATTGCCGCCCGATTTCTCCAATTTTTCAATATTTTCCAGATAGTTGGTCACTTCTGCGCGCAAAGAGACCAAGAAACCGGCGATTTCCTTGAGTTCAGCAGGCTTTGAGTTGCGGCCGAGGGATTGGGCAATGGCATTGTAGCGCGTCTGGAATCCTTCGGATGTCTCAACTTCACCGCTCTCGGCGATCATTTCGCAAAGCTTCTGGATATCCCGGCGGCAAAGGCTGATGTTTTCACGAAGGCGCTGAAGATCGAGCCGCTCGCGAACGATGCGTTCGGCGAGTTCTTCAATTTCCGATTTGCGGGCAAGAAGCGGCGCCAGTGAAAACCCGTAGGCTTCGCTGATTTCCCCTCCCCTATGTTTACGGGCGTAACGTTTTCCGTTCGGGCTATCCTTGCGGATGATGAGACCCGCCTCGACAAGAGCCGAGAGATGCCGGCGCAATGTCTGTTCCGCCATGCCGTGGGCACGCAGCGACAATTGCGTATTCGACGGAAAGACAACCAATCCGGCTTCGCTGGAGAGTTCGTTTTTCGGATAGAAACTCAAAAGCGCGTTCAATACCGCGAGAGAACGATCGGTCACACCGAGCAATGGCCTGGCTTCACAGACCGAACGATAGAGTTTCCATTTATCGACCGTTTCGGTCTTTTTGTTTTTCTGTGCGGCAAACTGCGTTGCGAGAACGCCAAATGACATCGCTCGCCGCCCAAAGGGCGTCGTTACACATGTGCTGTCCATGTCTTTCACCTTTCACAAGGCAAAAGAAAATCGCTCACCGAAAAATTCGATGCCAAGACTCTTGACTATGATTCGCGGAAATGAGATTCTTTGGTTGCTTAGATCAAAGAAAGGCTTCCGTGCGGCAACGTTCGGGGGCTTTTTTCTTTTGTGATGCGTCTCCTGTTAGTCGTAAGTGTTAGAAATCACTGCTTGGACCGGTATTCGGCAAACAGCGTCTGAAGATGTTCCAGAACGAAATCGGCAAATTCCGGTGCCTCGTTCTTGTCGATCGATATATCCAGCTTGCGGTCGCTCTCGACCACTTTCGCCAGTCTGCTGCCCGTTTCCGAAGACCAGACACCGGCTTTCTTCGCCTGTGCCTTAGGCTTCAGAAAATCCAGAAGCGATTTGAAACGATCTTCGGACAGAAGAGCGGCAACGGAAGGTTCCCTGACATAGGCGCGCGCTGCTTCCTTGACCTGTGACGAGGAAAGTTGATCTGCGAGATCCATCCAGTTACGGCGGCCGACAGTTGGCGCCGGACCGATAAGATCGACCAGATCCTCTGGAATGCGCCCGACAACCGACAGCATGTTGGAAAGATCGCCCTTGTGTAGCGACATCGCTGCCATGATGGTGTCACGTGGAAATCGTATCTGTAGTTTCTGGGCGAAACGCGCCTTTTCGATATAGGTAAGGTCGCGACGCTCGTTGTTTTCCTGTCCCTGGGCGACGACCAGCTGTTCATCGCTGAGATCGCGAACGACAGCCTTGACCGGAATACCCAGGTTGGAAACAGCGCGCAGACGGCGATGGCCGAAGGCAACCTGATAACGGCCGGGGAAATCGGGATGCGGGCGCACCAGAATGGGAACCTGTTGACCCTGATCGCGAATGGCTTCCACCAGGCCCGCATCCGCCTCTTCAGAGGCTGGCATGCGATCCGGTATGAAAGACGGGTCTATATCGCCAGGATTGAGCGAAACGATCGTCAGACCCTCTGCGAGCCGCTTTTCGATCTCTTCAGCACGCTTGGAGCGTTCCGATACTTCATTCAACGACTGGCCGATCATTCCGACCGGCGAGTTCAGGACATCCGTCACCAGTTCGGGAGAACCGAGGATGGGTCTGACACGTGGGCGGGACCGCTCGGGAGCGGCGTCGTTGTCTGTACCCGGCGTACCGAGATTTGCAAAAATCTGTTTTCTGCTCATGCTGCCCTACCCCACGCTTTTTTAATCAGTCCTTCGATTTCAGCGTTTACGTTGTTCATGGCTTCCAGCGCGCGATCATAAGTCGAGCGAGTGAACTGGGTTCTTTCCACCTCGAAAAGCGTCTGGTTGGTCAATCCGGCATCCGAAACGGCCGTGCTCTTCAGCATCGGGTGGATGAGGACATTTTCACCAAAGATCGAGCGCAGGAAAGCGACCATCTGGTTTTGCGGCCCATCGCTCGGTTCGAAGCGGGTGATCAGGTAACGCATCCAGTTATAGTCGGATCGAGCACCGGCCCGGCCGATTTCAGCGAGAAGATCGCCGGTCATGGCAAGGAACTGGTTCATGGACATCACATCCAGCATTTGCGGATGAACGGTAACGAGAACCGATGTCGCTGCCGTCAACGCCGAGAGCGTCAGATAGCCGAGTTGCGGTGGGCAATCGATGACGACAACGTCGTAGAAGTTCTGCGCCTGGGCGATTGCCTGACCGATACGGGCGAAAAATAACGTGTCGCCGGGTGCGCGGCGCATCAGTGCGCGCGGCGTGTCGTGTTCGAACTCCATAAGTTCCAGATTGCCCGGAACGATGTGAAGGTTGGGAATATAGGTGCCGCGAACGATCTCGGCGATCGGCCGGCGTTCGTCGTCGTAGCGGATCGCACCATAGAGCGTTTCATTCGGGCCGACATCCATTTCCGGCTGATGGCCGAAGAGAGCGGACAGACTGGCCTGCGGATCGAGATCGATGGCAAGAACCCGGTAGCCGCGCAGCGCCAGGTATTGAGCAAGATGCGCTGACGTCGTGGTCTTTCCCGAACCGCCTTTGAAGTTCATGACCGCGATGACCTGCAATTCCTCACCTTCACGACGGTGGGGCAGATAGCGGCGTGTACCGCGCGCGCCCTGATCGAGAAACCTTCTGATCTCGTCCATATCTTCAACCGAATAGGAACGACGGCCGGAGGCCTGCGCCGCATCCAGCTCCGGACGCTCGGCGGCGATCTGGCGAAGATAGGCTTCGCCGATACCGATCAACCGGGCGGTTTCCGCAGGAGAGAAGTGGCGCATGCTCTTTTCAGTATGCGGCGAAAACGTATTTGCATTATGCGCCTGCAATTGGGCTGACAACGCAGCCGAATGCTGTTGTATAAGGCTCGTCAGGTCGGGTGCCCCTGCAGCAAGTCTTGAGTCGGCACTCTGTGTCATGGATCTTCTTTCGCTCGAAATTGCAGTTGCGGTTTTTTTCGAAAAAGACGGTTTTTTCCGCAACTGAGATATAAGCGCCGATTCTCTTTTTGGCGCAATAGGCTTTTTTCCCAGATGCAAAAGTGCCGCTAAGGCATTGTGGAAGAATCAGATTTGCTTTTTGTGACAGCTTGTCGGTTAGCCGCGGCTAATTTCACTTTTGTCTTCTCTATGATGCAGTGCTCGAGCCCCTTTTTTGTCTGTTCCGATAGCGAGCGGGATGAAAGTTTGCCGCGGCTAACTTTGGTAGCCACCTGCCAATGCGTAATGGCTGATCCGATAGCGGAAAGTGAAGGGTGGACATTCGGAGGTGTTTAATCTCTACTCATTGACTAGAGTATCAATGGGTCCGGCGCCCACCGCCTGACTGTTCGTGCTGTCGAAGGTTGGAGGAATGAATGTCCTATGATGTCGCTATCGTCGGGTCGGGATTCTCGGCCATCTGTACCGCTGCTCATCTTTTGTCATCTCTGTCTGCCGAAGCCTCGATTGCTATTGTCGGTGACGAATCGGATTTCGGACGCGGTACGGCTTATCGCACCGAGTTGCCCTATCATCGGCTCAATGTACCGGCCGGGCGGATGAGCGTCTTCCCGGATCGCCCGGATGACTTTCTTAATTGGCTGACGGAAAACCGGCTTGGGGACGATCCTTTGTCATTCGCCTCGCGCGGGGATTATGGTCTCTATCTCAGGGACAGGCTAGCCACTCTGCTTAGAAGTCGTGATCAACGGGCGAGAGTGGACTTCGTCCGGGCGAAGGCGTCAGCCTGCAGGCCGGATAGCGACGACGGATTCTCCTTTGCTTTGGAGAATGGTGAGACGTTGCGCGCGCAGAACGTTGTTTTGTGTCTGGGTGTGGGGGTGGCGAGTTTGCCGGTGCAAACTCTGGTGAAAGAGGAGAGCAGGGCGCAGCGTGTGATCGGACACTGCTGGCAGCCCGGATGGCTGTCGCGCGTGAAGGCGGGAGACCGTATCTGTATTCTGGGTTCGGGCCTGACGATGATCGATCAGGTTTTGACCCTGAGAGGAAAAGGTCACCGAGGACCGATCCACGTCCTGTCTCGACGTGGGTTGGTGCCGCATCCGCATATCAGTCCACCATTGCCACCTGCCGATCCGCGCATGCCCGAAGGGTCGATCGAGATCAGCCGCCGGCTACAGGCTCTGCGCAAGCAGGTGAGTGATGGAACGCCATGGCGGGCGGTAATGGATGGTCTGCGACCGAAGACCCAGTCGCTTTGGCAGAGCCTGACGACCGAGCAGCGTGCCCGGTTCCTTCGGCACGCCTTGCCCTGGTGGAACATCCACCGGCACCGGATCGCACCTGAGGTACACAGAGCTTTCGAGACACTTCTTTCTGAAGGTGTTCTGGAGATTCATGCCGGTTATCTTCGTTCTCTCGACGAGCAGGATGACGGGATCGCCGTGCTCTATCGCCGCCGGCATACGCAGACGCTCAAGGAGCTTCAGGTCGATTGGGTCATCAACTGTACCGGCATGGAGAGGGCGGGCATTGGCCATTCACGTCTTCTGGAAACCATGCGCGATGATGGCGTTATTCTGCTCGACGCTTTTGGTCTTGGCGTCGAGGTTGATGGCCAGTCGCGTTTATTATGCGCAGATGGGAAAATCTGGCCCGGCCTGTTTGCCGCTGGAGCGCTGACGGCAGGCCGCTTCTGGGAAATAACCGCAGTGCCGGATATTCGCGTACAGGCGCAAAAAATCGCGCAAGCCGTTACGGATAGAGTACAGTCGAGCGGCCGGGTGGCGGCGCACGGTTGAATTGGCGGAAGGAGCGGTCATGTGGACTTCGCTCCTAACAATTTTGCCAGTCGCGACTTTTCTCGGGCTCTTAGGAATCTGGAGTTAGCCGCGGCAAACTTCTCTATCCTATGGCTGAGGGATCATCCGTAATGCGGTGGCTCATCTGTCCGGCAGGATGCAGATCCTGAAAACCTTGCGTGGACAAATTACGCGATGACGGCAGAGAGTATCCTGTAAACACGGCGTGTGATTGTGCGCGTCGCATCGTTTACCGAAACAATGCAGTCAACGCGACAGCTCCGACGCGATCGGAATACGCTTAAGATTCGTTCATTTGCTAAATAATTTACATCGCTTATGGAATATCGCCGCTAAACCGGCTATAAAACCCGAAAATTATGAAGCTAATGAAAATTATTTGCGAGGCGTCAATGGAAAAGCAGAAGCTGGTGCGGTTCGAAACGGCTGACACCCAGGCTGGTGGTCAGCGTCGGCCTTTCGCCAAAGCCGTCCGGGCCGGCGATTTTGTCTATGTGTCCGGACAGGTACCAACCGTCGACGGCGAAGTTGTGACCGGTGGCATCGTGGCCCAGACCGAGCAGGTTGTCGCCAATATCAAGGATGTTCTGGCACTTGCCGATTGTACGCTTGCTGATGTGGTCAAGGTCAATGTCTGGCTGGACGATGCGCGGGACTTTTCGAGTTTCAACGCGGTTTTCCAGAAACATTTCATCGATCATCCGCCAGCTCGCTCGACCGTGCAATCGCCGCTAATGGTGGATGCGAAGGTAGAAATGGACGTTATCGCCTACAAACCACTGGTTTAATTACCATGTTTTCTGATTTCGAGAGTGTATAATGACCTATCCCTGGCCCGATGAAGGCACTCCAATCGACGCGATTTCGACGCCAATGCCGGTGATCGATGAAGATCGGCTTGCCGCCAATATTTTGCGGGCGCAATCTTATCTCGATGGTCATGGCAAGGCTTTCCGCCCCCATATCAAGACGCACAAGATACCGGCTATTGCGAGACAGCAGCTTCAGGCAGGCGCCATCGGCATCAATTGCCAGAAGGTCAGCGAGGCCGAAGTTTTCGCGGATGCCGGTTTCGACGATATCTTGATCACCTATAATATCCTCGGTGCGGCAAAACTTTCGCGCCTGAAGGCGCTGAATGCGCGCATTGGCCGGCTGAGCGTTGTTGCCGACAGCGCCGTGACCATTGCCGGCCTTGCGAGCACGTTCAATGCGGGGAGACCGCTTTCCGTACTGGTCGAATGCGATACAGGCGGAAAACGCTGCGGCGTACAGACCCCCGAAGCCGTATTGGAGCTTGCAGAGAAGATCGTTGCGGCACCGGGCCTCCACTTCAAGGGCATTTTGACCTATCCGGCACCGGGTGGTGCTGAAAAGGTGGAGAGTTTCATTCGCGAGACCATGGCGTTGCTTGCGGAGAAAGGCATTGATTGCCCGGTTCGTTCCAGCGGCGGTTCGCCGGATTTCTTCTCCGCTCATCTCGTTCCCTCCGCGACCGAACACCGCGCGGGCACCTATGTCTATAATGACCGTTCGATGCTGCGCGCCGGGCATTGCACCGCCGGTGATCTGGCCATGCATGTTCTCGCCACCGTGGTGTCTAAGCCAACGGCGGACCGCGTCGTGCTCGATAGCGGCTCCAAGGCCCTGACCTCCGATCTCCTTGGTTTCAGTGATTACGGGCTGATCGAAGATTATGAGGGTGCAAAAATCATATCACTTTCGGAAGAACATGCGGTCGTCGATCTGTCCGGTTGCGTCTCCGGCCGGCCTGAAATCGGCGATGTGGTCAAAGTTGTGCCGAACCACACCTGCGTCGTCAGCAATCTTTTCGACAGGATGGTGTTCCATCGGAACGGCATCGTGACGCGGGTGGAGGACGTCGCGGCACGCGGTACCGTCTGGTAATATTACCCGGCTAATTAAATTGCGAAAAGAATGCCGCCGAAAGGCGGGTACCGGCAACGAGAATCACAGTCATGCGCATATTCACGGCGTCGCTCGCCACCGAAACCAACACGTTTTCGCCCGTTCCGACGGATATGGATGCTTTTCGCGCGGCTTTTTATGCCGGGCCGGGTGAACATCCGGAAACACCGACGCTCTGCTCGTCGCCGGTGCCAATTCTGCGTCGTCGCGGCAAGGCGGAAGGGTTTACGGTGATCGAGGGTACCTCCTGCTGGGCGGAACCGGCGGGGCTTATTCAGCGCCAGACTTATGAAACATTACGCGATACCATTCTTGCCGAGCTTGTTGCCGCGCTGCCGGTCGATGCCGTGGTTCTTGGCCTGCATGGCGCCATGGTGGCGCAGGGATATGACGATCCGGAAGGCGATTTCCTGTCGCGTATCCGCGCTCTGGTTGGCCCCGACGTGCTGGTCGCGGCGGAATTTGATCCGCATAGCCATCTGACCGCGCTACGGGTTGAGAATCTCGATATCATGGCGACGTTTCTGGAATTCCCGCATACGGATTTCGAGGAGCGTGGGGAGCACGTCGTGGAATTGGCGCTGCGCACCCTGCGAGGTGAGATCAAGCCGGTCATCTCCACATTCGATTGCCGCATGATCACCATTTATCCCACCAGCCGCGAGCCGATGCGCTCCTATGTCGACCGGTTGAAGGCGTTGGAGGGCAAGGAGGGTATCCTGTCCATTTCCGTTATTCACGGTTTCATGGCGGGCGATGTACCGGATATGGGCACGCGAATCGTCGTCGTTACGGACGGCGACAGGGAAAAAGGCGACGCGCTGGCCGAAAAACTCGGCCATGAGCTTTACGCCATGCGCAGGCTGACCGCGATGCCGATGTTCGATACGGAAGCGGGTCTCGACAAGGCTCGCGCCATTCGCGCCGAAAATCCGGATATGCCGGTCGTGGTGTCAGATATATGGGACAATCCGGGCGGCGGTGTCGCGGGTGATGCCACCCATATTTTGCGGCGCATGGTGGAGCGCGGCATGGATAATATCGGCGTTGCGACGATATGGGATCCGATAGCCGTGTCCTTCTGCCATGCGGCGGGCGAGGGGGCGGAGATCGATTTGCGCATCGGCGGCAAATCAAGCCCGGAGGGTGGCGAGCCGCTCGACTTCCGGATCAGGGTCATGCGCACCGCCGAAGCGGGTTGGCAAAGTTTCCGCAACAGCCGCGTCACGCTTGGCCGCGCCGCGGTTGTCCGGCCGGTCGGAACGGAGATCGATATCATCCTCATTACCAGCCGCACCCAAACTTATGAGCCGGATATCTTTTCCAATCTCGGCATCGATTTCACCAGGAAAGATGTACTTCTGGTGAAGTCAACTAACCACTTCCATGCCGGTTTCGCGCCAATCGCGTCAGAGATCGTTTATATCGCCGCCCCGACATCCTATCCGACCGACCCGGCAAAAACGGCCTATCGCAAGGCAAGCCTGCAGCTTTGGCCGCGGGTGGCCGATCCGTTGGGGCTGGATTGAAGTTCCAGCTGTTTCAGATGCGCTCGAGCGCGATCAGGAAAAACGCGCCTGCACTGTGATCGGCCTCGACAGTGAATGGCAGACCGCTTTCGATCAGCACGCTGTCCAGTCTTTCCAGACGATCCTTGCCGTTCTTGGTGGAGATCGTCAGTGGATCGAGCGCAAGAACGAGCGTCGTGCCCTCGCTTGGTTCCGCGAAAACCGTGCCGGATTGTCTCTGCACGGTGTGGCGAAAGGTCGAACGACGGGTCATGACATTCAGATCGACGATTGGACCATTGTGTAGGGTCGCATTCACGGGCACATCCGCCGGAAAGGGCAGGGGGGTGCTTTCGATCGTCAAGAGCAGTGGATCATTTGCCGCGATCGCCAGCGCCATGCCGTTTCCCTCAAGGATCGACAGGGTGCGATCTATGCCGGGAAAGATGGAGAAGGGGCCGTCGCTGGCAACTGTCGCCATGCTGATGCGCCAGTCGAAGTCATCCACGGAAGCGCCTTGCGGAAAGACGGCGATTTCCACCGTCTCGCCGCCACCGTTTTTCCATGGCATGCGTTTGTAGCTGCTTGCGCGCATCAGGGTCATGTTTCTACTCTCGCAAGGTGTTGGCCGGAAACCGTTTTTACGTATTCCCGGCCGAACAGGATCAATTGCCGAGAATGCCGGGCAGTCGCAGGCCCTGCTCTTTCGCACAGTCCACGGCGATCTCGTAACCGGCATCGGCATGGCGCATCACGCCGGTTGCCGGGTCGTTCCAAAGCACGCGCTCGATGCGGCGGGCCGCATCATCGGTGCCATCGCAGCAGATGACCATGCCGGAATGCTGGGAGAAGCCCATGCCGACGCCGCCGCCGTGATGCAGGGAAACCCAGGTCGCGCCAGACGCGGTGTTAAGCAGCGCATTCAACAGCGGCCAGTCGGATACGGCATCCGAACCGTCCTTCATGGCTTCGGTCTCGCGGTTGGGCGAGGCGACGGAGCCGCTGTCGAGATGGTCGCGGCCGATGACGATCGGGGCGCTGAGTTCGCCGGTCCTGACCATTTCGTTGAAGGCAAGTCCGAGGCGGTGACGGTCGCCAAGACCGACCCAGCAAATACGCGCCGGTAGACCCTGGAAGGCGATACGTTCGGCGGCCATGTCGAGCCAGTTGTGCAGGTGTTTGTTGTCGGGAAGCAGTTTCTTCACCTTGGCGTCGGTCTTGCGGATATCCTCCGGATCACCCGAGAGGGCAGCCCAGCGGAACGGGCCGACGCCGCGGCAGAACAGCGGGCGGATATAGGCCGGAACGAAGCCCGGGAAGGCGAAAGCGTTTTCCAGCCCCTCTTCTTTCGCCACCTGGCGGATGTTGTTGCCGTAGTCAAAGGTCGGGATGCCCATGTCCTGGAAGGCGATCATCGCCTCGACATGTTCGCGCATCGAGGCGCGCGCGGCCTTTTCGACAGCTTTCGGATCGCTTTCGCGCTTTTCCTTCCACTTGGCCATCGTCCAGCCCTTCGGCAGGTAGCCATTGATAGGGTCATGTGCCGAGGTCTGGTCGGTTACCATGTCCGGCCGGATGCCGCGGCGGACCATTTCCGGCAGGATTTCGGCGGCGTTGCCGAGCAGGCCGACTGACTTCGCCTCGCCGGCGGCGGTCCAGCGCTCGATCATTTCCATCGCCTCATCGAGTGTTTCGGCGCGGGCATCGACGTAACGGGTGCGCAGGCGGAAATCGATCGAGTCGGGATTGCATTCGATGGCAAGGCAGCAGGCACCGGCCATGACGGCGGCGAGAGGCTGGGCGCCGCCCATGCCGCCTAGGCCGCCGGTCAGAACCCACTTGCCCTTGAGATCACCGCCATAATGCTGGCGGCCGGCCTCGACGAAGGTTTCGTAGGTGCCCTGTACAATGCCCTGGCTGCCGATATAGATCCACGAACCGGCGGTCATCTGGCCATACATGGCGAGACCCTTCTTATCCAGCTCGTTGAAATGATCCCAGGTTGCCCAGTGAGGCACGAGGTTGGAGTTGGCAATCAATACGCGCGGCGCATCCTTGTGGGTGCGGAACACACCGACCGGCTTGCCGGACTGGACCATCAGGGTTTCGTCTTCGTTGAGATCGCGCAGGGTTGCGACGATCTTGTCGAAGTCAGCCCAGGTACGGGCAGCGCGACCGATGCCGCCATAAACCACCAGTTCGTGCGGATTTTCGGCCACTTCAGGGTCGAGATTGTTCATCAGCATGCGAAGCGGCGCTTCGGTCATCCAGGATTTCGCCGTCAGTTCGGTTCCACGCGCAGCGCGGACGTCACGGATGTTATGACGAGGATTGGTCATTTGGTTCCCCTTTTTGTGTGTGCCAGTGTCAGCGCGGTCGTTTCGATGCGCGTGAGAATGTTTTTCAGGTGGATGCGAAGTTTGGCTGCCTTGGCTTCGTCATAGGCGAAGGGCGGTGTCTCCGTTGTCAGATGGGTGGATTGCGCCAGCTCCATCTGAATGGCGTGCACGCTGGTTTCGGGCTTTCCGTAGTGGCGCGTCGTCCAGCCACCCTTGAAACGGCCGTTGAGGATGCTGGTGTAACCTTCCGCGGCAGCGGCTGCTTCGACCGTTATTTTCTCAATGGCAGGATCGCAGGTCTTGCCCATATCCGTGCCGATGTTGAAATCCGGCAGCTTGCCTTCGAACAGGAACGGGATATGCGAGCGGATCGAATGGCAATCATAGAGAATGGCGATGCCGTGGATCGCCTTTACCCGTTCGATTTCCGTCACCAGCGCTGTGTGATAGGGCGCATGAAAATTTTCCAGCCGATAGGCGATATCGTCTTGATCAGGTTCCTGCCCCTCATTCCAGATCGGCTTGCCGTCGAAATCGGTTTCGGGAATGAGCCCCGTGGTGTTTTGCCCCGGATAAAGGCTGACACCTTCCGGGTCACGGTTGGCGTCGATCACGTAACGATGAAAGGTCGCGCGCACCGTCGTCGCATCGTCCAGAAGATCCGCATAGAGATCATGAATATGCCAATCGGTGTCGGCGAGTATCCTGCCGTTGTCGTTCAGGCGCTGCCAGATTTCCGCCGGCACATTGGTGCCGGTATGGGGCAGGCCAAGAATGACGGGCGATGAGCCTTGCCTGATGTCGAAGACGCGCATCTTAAACCTCCAGCTTCGGCAAAATGCCTTCCGAAATCACGGAGACCAGAGCACCGGTGGCGATCAATTCTGCCGCTGCCTTCAAATCCGGAGCCATGTAACGGTCTTCTTCCAGCGAAGGGATAGCCTGACGCAGCACGGCGATTGCCTTTTGCAGCTCCGGGCTGGTTTTCAGCGGCCCGCGAAGTTCCACGCCCTGAACCGCCGAAAGCGCCTCGATGCCGAGGATGGCAAAGAGATTTTCCGTCATTGCCAGAAGGCGGCGTGCACCATGGCAGGCCATGGAGACGTGGTCTTCCTGATTGGCGGAGGTTGGAGTGGAATCGACCGAGGCCGGATGCGCCATCTGTTTGTTCTCGCTCATCAGAGCGGCGGAGGTGACTTCGGCAATCATCAGGCCGGAATTCAACCCTGGTTTCTTGGAAAGAAAGGCCGGAAGACCGTAGGAGAGGGCGGGATCGACAAGCAGCGCCACGCGACGCTGCGCAATCGCGCCGATCTCGCAAATGGCGAGCGCCGTTTGGTCCGCTGCAAATGCCACAGGCTCGGCGTGGAAATTGCCGCCGGAAACGACGGAATTGTCAGATAGTACCAGCGGATTGTCCGTCACCGCATTGGCTTCGATTTCAAGCGTGCGGGCCACCTGTCGCAGAAGATCAAGGCAGGCGCCGTCCACCTGCGGCTGGCAGCGGATGCAATAGGGATCCTGTACCCGCTCGTCGCCTTCGATATGGCTGACGCGGATTTCGGATCCTTCCAGCAACCCGCGAAGTGCGGCTCCCGCATCGATCTGGCCCTTGTGGCCGCGCAATGTGTGAATATCCGGGTGGAAGGGAGCGGAAGAACCCATGGCGGCATCGGTGGAAAGCGCGCCGGTAATCAGCGCGGCCTGTGCCGCACGGTGGGCGCGGAAAAGACCGGCGAGCGCCAGCGCGGTCGAGGTTTGCGTGCCGTTGATCAGCGCCAGCCCTTCCTTGGCGGCAAGAATCACTGGGGTCAGCCCAGCTTTTCTGAGCGCCTCGCCGGCAGGCAGAAGCGCGCCTGCATAAAAAGCCTCACCTTCGCCCATCATCACGGCGGCCATATGGGCAAGCGGCGCGAGATCACCGGATGCGCCGACCGAACCCTTTTCGGGAATGGCCGGGATAACGCCTTTTTCCAGCATGTCTTCAATCAAGCGGATAAGTTCCAGCCGCACGCCGGATGCGCCGCGACCGAGCGAAATCAGCTTCAGCGCCATGATCAGGCGTACGACATTTTCCGGAAGCGCCGCACCAACGCCGCAGCAATGTGAAAGAATGAGATTACGCTGCAACGTCGCTACATCGGCCGCATCGATCTTGATCGAGGCGAGTTTGCCGAAACCGGTATTGATGCCATAGACTGGCGCATTGCCGGCGGCGATCTCGGCGATGCGTGCCGCCGCCTTTTTTATGCCGGCATCGAATGAAGGGTCGAGTTTGGCTGTGCCATTGTTCCAGTAGATCGCGGCGAGATCGGCAAGGGTCACGTTGCCGGGGTGAAGCATGATTGTCATTGGCAAACCTTCTGTCCCTTAAAAATACGGGCGTGGAGCGGATTAAAACCGATGCGGTAGACGAGCTCGGCCGGGCGTTCGATATCCCAAATAGTGAAATCGGCGGATTTTCCGGCTTCCAGCGTGCCGGTTTCGGCAAGCAGGCCAAGCGCCTTTGCGGCATTGCGCGTCGTCGCCGTCAGGCACTCTTCCACCGTCATGCGGAAAAGCGTGGCACCCATGTTCATGGTCAGAAGCAGGGAGGTGAGCGGCGAAGTGCCGGGATTGCAATCGGTCGCGAGCGCAATGTCGGCGCCTGCGTCGCGCAGGGCCTGAACCGGCGGAAGCTGTTTTTCCCGAAGTGCGTAAAATGCGCCAGGCAGCAGCACGGCCACCGTTCCGGCTTTCGCCAACGCCCTTGTGCCCACTGCGTTCAGATATTCCAGATGATCGGCGGAAAGCGCGCCATAGGATGCGGCAAGCTCCGTGCCACCGAGGTTGGAAAGCTGTTCGGCGTGTAGCTTGACGGGAAGTCCGAGCTGTTTTGCCGCCTCGAAAACCCGGGTTATTTCCTCGACGGAAAAGGCGATGCCTTCGCAAAAACCGTCGACCGCATCCGCAAGCCCTTCCGCATGGGCTTTTTCCAGCCCCGGCAGAACCACTTCAGAGATGTAATCGGCGTTACGACCCTTATATTCGGCGGGTGTCGCATGTGCGGCCAGATAGCTGGTGACGATCCGCACCGGCCGCAACGTTTCAAGCTTGCGGGCAACGCGCAGCATTTTCAGTTCGGTCTCGATATCAAGACCGTAACCGGATTTGATTTCGATGGTTGAGACGCCCTCGGCCAGAAGTGTGTCGAGGCGGGGCAATGCCTGCGCAACCAGCGCGTCTTCCGAAAGAGCGCGCGTGTCGCGCACCGAAGAAACGATGCCGCCGCCCGCTTTGGCGATCTCCTCATAGGTCGCACCGTTGAGCCGCATCTCGAATTCCATGGCGCGATTGCCACCGAAGACCAGATGTGTGTGGCAGTCGATCAAAGCAGGGGTGATCCACCGTCCACCGCAATCGGTGATCTCATTGGCCGCTGCCAGATCGGCGGGCAGATCGCTTTCAGGGCCGGCAAAGGCAATGCGGCCATCGCGCACGGCAATGGCGGCGTTTTCGATTGCGCCGATGCCTTCCATCAAGGGGTTTAAGGTTGCCAGCCGGGCGTTGCGCCACAATGCTGTGGCGTTTCCCGTCGCCATTTCCTTTGCAGATTTGTTCCCTGGCATTTGCTTTTCGCCTTTCCTTTATGGCTCAAATGTATATACATAATAATTGCCTTGGCAAGCCGGAATTTCGTGTTCGAAGTGACCTTGCCTGAAGAGAACAAGAGGAGAGGGTGGCATGACGGCAATTCACGCGGACGCAGCACTTCTGGCTGAGGGGTGGGCGAAGGATGTCCGCATCCTTTGTGAGGATGGTATTGTCTTATCCGTCGAAACCGGTGTTTCTCCGCAGCCGCTGGATGAGCGCCATGCTGTCATCGTGCCGGCCATGCCCAATCTCCACAGCCATGCCTTTCAGCGAGCCATGGCCGGACTAGCCGAAATTCGCGGGCCTGCCGATGACAGCTTCTGGAGCTGGCGCACGGTCATGTACAAGTTCGCGCTGTCCATGACGCCTGACCACGTCGAGGCGGTTGCCGCCCAGCTTTATATGGAAATGCTGGAAGCCGGTTTCGGACGGGTCGGGGAATTTCATTATCTGCACAATGACAGGGACGGCTCGCATTACGGCAATATCGCTGAAATGGCCGAACGTATCGGCGCTGCCGCCGCGCAAACGGGTATCGGTCTGACTTTACTGCCGGTATTTTACGCGCATTCCGGTTTCGGTGGTCAGCCGCCGATCGACGGGCAGAAACGGTTTATCCATTCGCTCGACAGTTATGAAAGGCTGATGCAGGGTGCACAGTCCGTAGTGGACCGGCTTCCCGGCGCTACGCTCGGCATCGCGCCACACAGCCTGCGCGCCGTGACCGGCAATGAGCTGGCGGCCATCGTGCCTTTGGCAAAAGGTGGGCCGATCCACATTCATGTGGCGGAACAGGTCAAGGAAATCGAGGATCTCGCTCGCTTTTTCCGGTGCACGGCCGGTTGAATGGCTTTTGGAGAATGCGCCGGTCGATGATCGCTGGTGCCTTATCCATGCGACACATATGACGGAAGCGGAAACGCGCCGCATGGCCAGAAGCGGCGCCGTCGCCGGTCTCTGCCCGATCACGGAAGCCAATCTCGGCGACGGCATTTTCCCGGCGCCTGATTTTCTCGCGGAAGGTGGCCATTATGGCGTAGGTTCGGATTCCAACATTCTCATTTCCGTACCGGAAGAATTGCGGACGCTTGAATATTCGCAGCGCCTGTCGCTTCGGGCACGCAATGTCATCGCCGATGCCGGCCACTCTACGGGTGAAAAGCTGTTCCGGCGGGCGCTTGAAGGCGGTGGCAGGGCGCTGGCATCACAAAATGGCATCGAACAGGGAAAAAGTGCAGATTTCGTCGCGCTTGATATCGCTGCCGTTTCCTATCTCCCGGTCTCCCAGATGCTTGACCAGTGGATTTTTGCGGGCGGCGTCAATGTCGATTCTGTCTGGGTGCGCGGTAAAAAGCTGGTGCAAGCCGGCCAACACGTCCATCGCCGCGAAATATCGGATCGTTTCAACAAGGTCATGGCCGAACTTGTCGATAGCTGATATGCGCTCGATAGGAACGAGATCGAGCCGTTGGAAGGCATTGCGGACGTGACGAAAGCATCGGCCGGGCAAACCCTGCACCAGCGTATCCTCAGCGATATCGAGGGCCGGATCGTATCGGGCGAATGGCCGCCGGGTCACCGGTTGCCTTTTGAGGTCGATCTTGCCGACCATTATGATTGCTCGCGCATGACCGTCAACAAGGTCATGGGTCAGCTCGTGAAGGCTGGCCTGATCGAGCGCCGCAAGAAATCCGGCAGTTTTGTTCGCCAACCCCAGATCCAGTCTGCGGTCCTCGAAATTCACGACATCAGGGCCGAGGTCGAATCTCTTGGTCTCGACTATGACTTCAAAGTCCTCGAGAGCGCTTCGCGTGCGGCAAAGCGCGAGGATCGTGCAAGTCTCGACGTTGCCATCGGCGCGTCGCTGCTCGATATCGTCTGCATCCATTTTGCGGGCACGCGGGAATTCTGCGTCGAACAGCGTCTCGTCAATCTGGCCGCCGTACCGGAGGCTGCGGGAGTCGATTTTAGCGAGATTGCGCCCGGACCCTGGCTGCTCGGCCATGTTCCATGGAGTACTGCCGAACACCGGATCAGCGCCGAAACGCCCTCGAAGGAGATTGCGCGCCTGCTGGGTATCTCCGACAGGCAGGCCTGCCTCGTCGTGGAGCGGCGCACATGGAGCAATTCGGGTGCCGTCACCTATGTACGCTTCACCTATCCAGGCAACGCGCACGCTCTGGTCGCCCGTTTCAGCCCGTCTTCCGACTGAGGTCTGGTCAGGCACGATCCCTACAGTACCCATGGAAAGGGCCGATGTGCTTAGAGGGAATGCACCAGCTTCCGCTATTCGGCCGGAAAAGCGTTAAAATCCGTTAATCTGTATGACTAATTTCAAATAGCCGTTTTAAATCAGTTAGATGATCATTTTTTCCAGAATTTGTATTTTGGTGTGTTGACTTGTTTGGTTGGGTTCTCTTATAAGTCCGCTCACTGAACGAGGGCGGCGGCGCTGCTGGCGACGAAGTCTTTCG